>NZ_QXGI01000020.1 GCF_003952025.1 Bifidobacterium castoris
TCTCGCCGATGACGCGCGCGATCGCGAGGATCGAGCCGGAGACGATGCCCGGCAGCGCCGTGCGCAGCACGACCTTCGTGATCGTGCGCTGCTTCGTGACGCCCAGCGCGAGCGACGCCTCACGCAGCGCGTCGGGGACGACCTTGAGCATCTCCTCCGAGGATTTGCACACGGTCGGGATCATCAGCAGCGCCAAGGCGACCGACCCCTCGAAACCGTTGAAGGTGCCCGGGCCGAAGATCATCGAGAACAGCGACAGCGCGAACAGGCCGGCGACGATCGACGGGATGCCGCTCATGACGTCGACGAGCAGGCGGATCGTCTTCGCCAACGCGTTGTCCCGCGCGTATTCAATCAGGTAGACGGCGCACATGACGCCGATCGGGATCGAGATGACCATCGCACCGAGCGTGATCTCCAACGTGCCGATGATCGCGTGCAGGATGCCGCCGTACCCGCCGGCGGCCGTCGGGTTGCCGCCGATGACGCCGGTCATGTTATGGGTCAGGAATCCCAGGTCGAGCCGTCCGATGCCGTGCGCGAGCGTCGTCCACAGCAGCGAGGCGAGCGGGATCAGCGCGACGGCGAAGGTCGCCGTGAACAGCACGCGCATCAGCCGGTCCTTGCGTCGGCGCGCCTTGGCCGTCGAACGCGACGGGCGGAAGCGGTCGAGGTCGAGGTCGGCGAGCATCCGCTGCGTGTCTATCGGCGGATTGCATTCGAATGTCGTCATGAGGCGGCCTTTCCGGTGAGTCTGCGGGCGGCGTAGTTGACGGCGAAGGTGATCGCGAACAGCACGAGGCCCGTCGCGATGAGCACGGACACGCCCAGGCCGTTCGCCTCCGGGTATTGGGCGGCGATGTTCGCGGCGATCGTCTGGTTCTGGGAGGCCTGCAGCAGATGGAACGAGTATTTGAGTCCCGGCGAGAGGATCATCAGCACGGCCATCGTCTCGCCGAGAGCACGGCCCAGGCCGAGCATCGACGCCGAGATGATGCCCGAACGGCCGAATGGCAGGACGGCGAGCCTGATCGTCTCCCATTTCGTCGCACCGAGCGCCAAGGCGGCCTCCTCGTGGAGTTTCGGCGTCTGCAGGAAGACGTCGCGCGTCATCGACGTGATGATCGGCAGGATCATCACTGCCAGGACGAGCGCGACCGTCCCCACGGTGCGCGATGGGTTCGCGGCGGGGCCGGCGAACAGCGGGATCCAGCCGAGATGCCCGGCGACCCAATCCCAGAACGGGTAGATCGCCGGCACGAGGACGAGGCCGCCCCACAGGCCGTAGACGACCGACGGGATCGCGGCGAGCAGGTCGATGATCGTGTTGAGCGCGCCGACCAACCGCCGCGGCGCATATTGGGAGATGAAGACGGCGATGCCGATCGAGACGAAGAACGCGAGCGCGAGCGCGAGCACCGCCACGAGCACCGAGCCGAACAGCAGCGGCGGCACGTACTCCCGGAACGAGGCGAAGCGGCCGCCGGTGAAGCTGGAGACGACGGCGTCGACGGCATCGCGCGGGCCTCCGATCGCGGGCCATGCGCGCACCAGCAGGAAGACGGCGACAGCCGCGAGCACGGCGAGGATGAGCAGACCGCTGCCGTAGGCGAGGCCGGCGAAGACGCGGTCCGTCGTGCGTCCGCGCCGCGACGCGCCGAAGGCGGCGCCGGCCTTGGGCGCGCGCTGCGCCGGGCGTCGGACGTCGGCCTCGGCCATCGTGGTCGTGCGCGTCATGCTCAGTCGACCTTGATCTGATTGATCGATGCCGCGATCGTGCCGGTCAGGCTCTCCGGCAGCGGCGCGACGCCGGCGGCGGCCTGGGCGGCCTGCTGGCCTTCGGCGCTCGTGACGTAGCCGAGCCATGCCTTCGCGAACTTCGCGTCCTGCGGATCCTTGTAGGCCGGGCAGACGATGTCATAGGAGACGAGGACGATCGGGTACGCACCCTCCGCCTCCGTCGTGTGGTTGATCGTGACGACGATGCGGTTGTCGCCTTCGACGCTCGTGTCGACCTGCGAATCGGCGATGACCTTCGAGCCGGCTTCGGCGGAGATCGGCGTGTAGGCGTCGCCGACCTTGACGGCGACCGTGCCGAGGTCGGCCACCTGCGAGAAGTCGGCGTAGCCGATCGTGCCGTTCGCCTGCTTGATCGTCGAGACGACGCCAGATGTGCCCTTGGCGCCCTGCCCGACCTCGTTCGGCCAGTTCTCGGACAGTTCGTAGTCCCAGTCATTCGGTGCGGCGGCCTTGAGGTAGCTGACGAAGTTGAGTGTCGTGCCGGACTTGTCGGAGCGGTGCACGACGGTGATCGCGAGGTCCGGCAGGTCGAGGTCGGGGTTCTGCGAGGCGATCCGCTCGTCGTTCCAGCGGGTGATCCTGCCGGCGAAGACGTCGGCGATCGTCGCCGCGTCCATGTTGACGTGCTTGCCGGCGTCGGAGACGCCCTCGAGGTTGAAGGCGACGGCGATCGGCGAGATGTACACCGGCACGTCGAAAGCGGTGCCCGAGGCGCACACGTCCTTCGAGGCCTCCACCTCGTCGTCGCTCAGCGCCTTGTCGGAGCCGGCCCAGACCGTCGATCCGGTCAGGAACGCGCTGACGCCCGCTCCGGAGCCGGAGGGGTTGTAGGCGACGGTCGCGTTCGGCGCGGCGGCGCGGAACCCTTCGATCCACGCCTCGACGGCGCTCTGCTGCGAGGATGCGCCGGCGCCGGCGAATTCGCCGCTCAGCGCGGCGGCGCCGGCGGTGCCGTCGGCCTGCGCCGTCGCCGCGCCCGACGCCGTGTTGTCGCCGCAGGCGGCGAGCGATGCCAGCAGTGCGGCGGCGCAGACGACGGCCGTGGCGCGCATGGGGGTGTGCTTGCTCATGATGGTGCTCCCTAGTTCTCTTCGTTCCCTGGTGTGCCTTATGCAGGATGATGCGTTCGGCTGCACATTGAATCGTGCCGTTCCAACGTGTTCCGGGTCGATGCCCCGGTTGGTTCCGCGTTGCATCTCCAGCCTAGAACGGCTCCGCGGGACCGTCGGCGCGTTTCGGTGAACGGAGGGTGAACAGTCGCCCAACATTGCGTGGCGGCTCGGGCCATCGCCCGGCAGCGCGCATTCGGCATACGCGATGATACCGGCGGCAACAAGAACCGGGGCCTCCTCCACGATGGGTGGAGAAGGCCCCGGTGCGTATGCGGATGCGGCGGCGATCAGCCGAAGCGGCCGGAGACGTAGCGTTCCGCTTCCTCGTTCTGCGGGTTGTTGAACATCGTCGACGTATCGGCGAAGTACTCGAGATGGCCGGGCTGCCCGACCGCCTTGAGGTTGAAGAACGCC
>NZ_QXGI01000021.1 GCF_003952025.1 Bifidobacterium castoris
AAACGACCATCCGAATACCCATTCGTGACACCCACAGCCGCCAGCCACTCGATCTCATCATGGAACGCCACACCAGCCGGCACATCCGAGAACCGATCAGACGACGAACCGTTCTTCGACACCGTCACGATAAGCGACGCCGTCTTGCCGGACACGGTCACCGTGATCGCGGCCATGCCTTCGGCCTTCGCCGTGACCTTGCCATTGCCATCAACCGTGACGACCGAATCATCCGAGGAGGACCAGGCCGCAGCACCCGCGACGGCCGTGGAAGGCGTGACGACGGCATTCAGCTGGACGCTCTTGCCGTTCTCGACGCTAAGCTTGCCGTCCTGAACACCGTCGCCGGTGATGGCGACCGATTCAACCGGCACTGTCGCCGGGGTCACGGTCACGGTCACCGCATCGGTCTTGCCGTCGGCCGTCGCCGTGATCGTCGCCGAACCGGCCTTGACGGCGGCCACGGTGCCGTTCGCATCGACAGTTGCCACGGAGGTGTTCGAGGAGCTCCACGCGACCTTCTTGTCGGTCGCATTGGCCGGAGCGACGGTCGCCGTAAGCTTCTTCGAGGCGCCCTCCTGAAGCGAGAAATCACCGCCGGTGATTGCGACGGCATCGACCGGAACGGTCACAACGCACGGAGCGTTCGTGCTCACAACGCCGTTCTCGACGACAATCGCCGTGCCTTGGCCGGTGTAGTTCCTGTTGCCGTTGTTGTCCCAGGTGTTGTTGCCGTTGTTGAAAACGAACTCGATCGTGGAGTCGGCGGCGTCCGGGACCACATAGGAGACGTAGCCGTTGCAGGCGGACTGCGTCATCTTGACGCCAGGGACGTCCGTCCATGCTCCGGTGCCTACGCGGTAGTGGAAGTAGGTGGAGTCGGCGCCGAACTTGTCGGCCGGATAGTAGACGGTCGTGTCATTGCCGACCGGCACGTCCTCTTCGGTGACGGTGGCGGTGACGGTGTCCGACTTGGTTCCGACGGTCACGGTGATGTCGGCGGCGCCCTTGGCGACGCCGGTGACGAGACCGTTCGCATCAACGGTGGCGACTCCGTCGTCGGAGGACTTCCACGTGAGCGGATCGCCGGAAGTGACTTCGGATCCGTCCGCAGCCAGCAGCTGCGCGGTCAGCTGATATGTCTCGCCGGCCTTGACGGAGAAATCGCCACCGTCGATCTTGACCGACGCATACGGCGTCGGCGGCGCAACCTCGACCGTCACGGTGATGGACGCCGACTTGCCGCCGGCCGTCGCCGTGATCGTCGCGGAACCGGTCGCGCGAGCTGTGACCTTGCCGGCGCTGTCCACGCTCGCGACCGCGGCGTTCGATGAGCTCCACGTGACCTTCTTGTTCGTCGCGTTCGAAGGCGAAACGGTTGCGGAAAGCGTCGTCGTGCCGCCCTCCTGCAGCGTCACGTCGCCGCCGTTGATCACGACCGAGTCGACCGGGACGATGACCGGTCCGGAACCGCCGACGGTCACGTGGATCGTCTTCGTGTGGACTCGACCGTACGAGTAGGCGACCAGATCAGTTGAACCGTCATTCACGGCGCGAATGACGCCGTCAGCGCCCGCGCGCACGATGCTCGTATCCATCGACTGCCACACGAGATGCTGATAGGTCGCATCCTCCGGCGTGAAGGTCGCGGAAGTGTCCACCGTGCCGCCCGACGGGATGTGCAGCGTGTACTCGTCGTCGGATCCCTCAAGACCGTCGGCGCTCAAATCGAAGCCGGCGAGATACTGGTAGGACTTCTGCTCGACGGTCACGGTCTTCTCTGCGGTCTGACCCTGATAAGTGGCGGAGATCGTCACGGTACCGTCGCCATCCGCCGACATACCCGCGTCCCAGGTGGACGTGTTGCCTTGGTCCGCCGGCCAGAGGGACTCCATCGCGTTCATGAAGTTCGAGGTCTTCCAGGTGATTTCATCGGTGGCGACGTCGGCCGGCAGGCCAAGCGCCGTGATCTGGAACTTATCCGAGATCGGCACCGTATCCGGGCCGACGAGTCGGAAATCGTCCGCGTATGCGGGCGCTGCGAAACCTACGCCCGCGAAAAGCGTCGCCGCGGCGATGGCGCCGGCAGCGACCTTCTTCCTCATTCCGTGTAAGCGATCAAAGATCGACATCGTTCCTCCTAATATCCGAGCAAGGGACAAGTCGCTGTAACGACCGACTCATCGAATCGCCACTCCGTTCTCGGCGTGTTCCTCATCGTGTGGTCTGCAGGCGGCATCAGCTTGACGCATACACGCCAAGTAATCTCCCGGCGTATTGCCGTTCGCTCTTAGACGACCTACGTTCCTTGAGAACGTATTCACGTTAATCAGTATACGGCTTTCTTCACACAAACTGCAACACAGTGTCCAATGATACGTACGTTGTCACCTCAGCATGTGCCTCATCTTGGTAGAACCATGCCAGTCTAGGCACTCTGACATCTATTGCCTATGCAACGACGGATGCGGATGGAGGTCTATGCCATCCATCCGCATCCGTGTGTCCCTCCCGTGCAGGCTACGCCAACAACAGCAGGAATGACTAATCGATGTCTTGGGTCAGACGAGTTTGTTGAGGCGGTACAGGAACGCGGCCATCGCCGAACGCGTCAGCTTGTCACCATAACCGAACGTGCCATCCGCATTGCCCAGCGTAATACCCACCTTCGCGCACCACAGGATC
>NZ_QXGI01000022.1 GCF_003952025.1 Bifidobacterium castoris
GGCTCTTCCCTTTTTAGTGTGTAAGGATGTCTTTGATTCTTCCGGAGTGGATGAGGCTTCGTTGGCGGTAGTGTTCGAAGTTGTCGAATCCCATGGCGATGCCGCGCAGGGTCTCGAGGCGGCCGTTGATGGCTTCGGTGGGTCCGTTGGACGAGTGTCGGTGCGTGAAGTAGGCCGGGATGTCGGCGCGGCGTCGTTTCAACGTGCGCCCCAGGGATCGCAGCTCGGGGCAGCGGCGTGTGGCTGTCGGTTCGGCCAGCGCGTCGATGAGCGCGCCCATCATGCGTCGGCCCCGGCGCGGGTCCTTGTGCCGGTAGCAGGCGATGATGCGCTGGTAGGCGCCGTGCGCCAGTCTCAGCGCGTCGTTGACGGGGTCGGCGAGCAGTGCGTCGATGCGTTCCCTCTGGCGTGGGGTGCGCAGCGAGGCGGTCTTGAGCAGGGCGCGCCGGCAGTCGTAGAGGCGTTCGCCCTTGACGCCGCGCCGGCCCGTGGCCTCGCGTTGCAGGCGGCAGCGCACCATGGTGAGCCTGCCGGCGGCCAGATGCACGACATGGAACGGGTCGATGACCTCGACCGCCGTGCGCAGCATGCGGGCGGCGGCCTGCTTCCATCCGGAGAACGCGTCCATGGCCACGACCTCGACGCGGTCGCGGAAGCGTGCGCCCCGCGCTTCGAGCCAGTTCGCGAACGCTTGCGCCGAACGGCCCGGCACCATGTCCAGCAGTCTGGCCGGTCTGCCGTCGGCGCGCGGGGTCAGGTCGACGATCACGGTCACGTACCGGTCGCCGGATGCGCCGTGGCGCCACACGTGCTCGTCCACGCCGATGCGCGTCACCGCCCCGTACGGGTCGGATTCGGACAGGACCCGCATGCCGGCCGCGCGCACCGCCCGGTCCAGCGCGTTCCACGAGCAGCCCAGCGTGCGCGCGCATGCCGCCACCGACGCCGACTCCAACGCGACGCGGCGAAGCGCCCAGTCCACCGCGGCCCGCGACAGCAGCGTGCGTCCCGACGCCAGCGCCCCCAGGTCGTCGTGCCACATACGCGCGCACGCGACGCACTCATAGGTGCGCACCCGCACCTTCAGATGGATCGCGTCCGATCCCAGGGGCACGTGCACGACGGTGCGTTCACGCGAGGTGCGCACCCTGCACATGCAGCCGCACGAGACACACGCCCGCGCCGATTCGTCCCCCGTGTCACAGCGGATCTGCCACACGCCCGAACCGTCCCCGCGACCAAGAAAACGCATGGACCGGGCGCGAAGACCCAACCGATCCAGCCCCAACAGGCGCTGACCATCGAACACGCTAAAATCAGGGACAGGCCGTGCCCCATTCTTTTTATCATTCACACAACAAATGATGGAGCACGGCCCTTACACACTAAAAAGGGAAGAGCCGC
>NZ_QXGI01000003.1 GCF_003952025.1 Bifidobacterium castoris
TCCAGCCCCAACAGGCGCTGACCATCGAACACGCTAAAATCAGGGACAGGCCGTGCCCCATTCTTTTTATCATTCACACAACAAATGATGGAGCACGGCCCTTACACACTAAAAAGGGAAGAGCCGCTTATATGCTCCTTTGTCGTTGGGAATCCATCTCGTCCGTATGGGGGGCGGAGGGGGTGGGGCGGGTTCTGGTTATCGTTGGGTGCTCGGATGGATGCATTAATGAGTGCGGAGCTTTTGGTTAGTTGATATAGATTATATATTATTGATGATAATGTATTATTGATGTGAGATGCTGTTGCGCCGTTGTATGCGGGTAAAGTATATCTTACTGTTGAATAACATGCAAATGAGATGGGTCTTCAAATTCATGCTATGCTTGTTGTTGATGCGAAGGAAGGTTTCGATGTAGAAATCATATCCTTTCATTTTTAGAAGAGGAGGATATCATGGGTTTTGGTGAATCGGTTCAAGAGCGCTACTATAATGTGCCGCCAAAGGATCTATATGACGCGATGGAGCGGTATCTGCGCGATGAAGGGCCGCGCGACGGTTTCAAATTGAAGTCCTGCGATCCTCTTTCGCTGGGGTGCACGTTCGGCTCGGGGGTCAGCATGACTACATGGGGTGAGACTCTCACTGCTTCCGTGTTGCCGCAAGGTGAAGGAAGCATCGTCAGGTTGGGTATCGCATCGCGGCTCGGTACGACGGCGTTCGCCTTCCAGGGTATGCATAACGTCAAAGTGGCGACTAAATTCTTCGATGGCGTTTCGGCGCAGGCTGCGGCGGCTCGGGATACCGCGCACTTTCTTGAGCATGTCACGCCCATTCGGGTCAATGAGGGCGGTATGCGGCAAAGGCCGGTTGTTGTCTCGGAATCCCCTGCCGTGGTCGCCGCGAGGGCGCGTGCGCTCGAGTCGGCGAGGGAGCGGGACCGGGAGCCGGAAAGGTGTGATGCGAAGGCGGCGGTGGCCGATCCGGATGAGCTGAGGTTCAAACTCGGACCGCGTGGGTTCTCCGTGAAGAAGAACACTCTTGTCGCCGGTGTCGTGATTGTTGCCATCGTCCTGTTCTTCGTCATAATCGTCAACGCCGGTGGAGGTGGGTCGGTGAAGACGTCTGCCGCTTCGGCGACTGATTCAGGTTCGTCGCAGGTCATGGAGAGGGTCCCTGACGCTGGTTCTGGCGGGTCGGGTGCTAATGCTGTCGAGGCTGTCGAGGAGCCGGAGCCGGAGCCGGAGCCGGTTACGTTGAAGAGCATAGAAGTCAGTTATACGGGATCGGTGGATGCTGATACGGAAATTCGTGCGGATGCGTCCGGCATGCGGGTCGCCGGCTCCTATTCTGACGGAACGACGTCCGATGCCCTTACTGGGTGCAAAGTGGAAAATCCGGCGAAACTTGAGGCGGGTAAGAAGTCCACTTTCGTTGTCGACTGTGATGGGGTCAAGGGCAGTGTGGATGTCACGGGGGTGGCGGTGGTACCGCTTGAGTACAGGAATGCTCTCCGTTCCGCCGAGAGCTATGTCAGTATGATGCCTTTCTCCAAGGAAGGGCTGTATAGGCAGTTGAATTCAGAATATGGAGAAAAATACTCAGCTGAGGCAGCTCGATATGCGGTAGATAATGTCAAAACTGACTGGAAAGAGAACGCTCTTAAGTCCGGTCGTAATTATCTTGATATTATGGGATTCAGTCCTGATGGATTATATGATCAGCTTGTTTCTGAATATGGTGAGCAATATACACCTGAAGAAGCTCAGTATGCGATAGATGAGTTGTTTAAATAACTATATTTTCTGAATAAATCGTAGTGTCATGTGAACTGCAGTAGCGCCGCTGACGCTAGGGTTTCGTCGTGGTACAAGGTCGTATGGAAGTTCGGGATCGTCCTGATTCATACGACCTTTGCCGTTTGAGATCCGCGCTTCGGCTCCTGCATGGTTGCTTTGCGTCTCTTTGTGACTATGGCTCGGTGTCCTGAGCCTGCTTTGGTCGACGGAATCCGGAGGGGCGGAGCATGAATGACGACGCGGTGATGTGCGCGCTTATGGAAGGCGGAATCTACTTGTAGGAATAAGAGCGCGACGAGGTTCTTGCTTATCGCACATGAACGATATCTGCCGTGGGTGTTCTGCGCGTAACTGCCGCCTCGCCGTTCGTGATCCGCCCGTATGCCGCGCATCCGTCCGTGCATCGCGCTTGATTCCGTTATCCTGAGATTCGAGGCAAAACACCCGAGCTGATGGTATGGGGCGCATATCCGCGCCCCGTCGACGAACGGAGCGAAATGCGACTGACGATCCAGCAAGACACGTTGACCCCCGAACTGTTCCTGACGCTGTACCGGTCCGTCGGCTGGGACGCGCCGGGCATCGACCAGATGCGCGTCGCGCTCGCCAACTCGACCGCCACCTTCACCGCCTACGCCGAGACCGGCACTGACGCCGACGCCAGACTCGAACCGGTTGGCATGGTCCGGCTGATCGGCGACGGCGGCATGTCCTTCTACATCAAGGATTTCGCCGTCATCCCGTCCATGCGGTCCCAAGGCGTCGGCGCCGCGCTGATCGGCGCGCTCGAGCGCCACGTGCGCGACCTGATCGAACCCGGCTGGGCGGTGAGCCTCGAACTCATCTCCTCGCAGGGCGCCGTCGAGTTCTACGAGCGCCACGGCTTCGAGCGGCGTCCCAACGACTGGGACGGCCCCGGCATGTTCAAGATGATCCGCGCATAGCCGCACGCTTCCGCGAACCGCCCACCCGTTCCCGATAAGGAGCCATCGATGTCCCCGACGATTCCTCAGGTGTTTCCTGACGGCGCGGCATCCATCCGCGCATGTCTGGAATCCCTCGCCGACCCCGACTACAAGACCTTCAACGCGAAGCTCGTCCCGACCGTCGATCCCGCCACGATGATCGGCATCCGCGTGCCGCGGCTGCGCGCGTTCGCGAAACGGCTGCGCCGCGGAGACGCGCATGTCCTCGAGGGGTTTCTCGCCGACCTTCCGCATCGCTATTTCGAGGAGAACATGCTGCATGCGATCCTGATCGGCGACATGTACCCGTCGATCGGGCAGACGATCGCCGCGCTGTCGCGGTTCCTGCCGTACGCCGACAATTGGGCCGTCACCGACACGATCCGCGTGCCGCGCCTCTCCGACGCCGACGCGCGGACATGGCTCAATCAGCTCGCGCGATGGATGCGCGACGACCATGCCTACGCGGTCCGTTACGCCGTCGTGGCGCTGATGACCGATTTCCTCGACGACCGTTTCGACGCGGAACAGCTGCAGCTCGTCGAGGTCATTCGTTCCGACGACTACTACGTGAACATGGCGCGCGCATGGTACTTCGCGACCGCGCTCGCCAAGCAGTGGGGGAGTGCGGTCCCGTTGCTCGAACAGCGGCGTCTGGATCCGTGGACCCACAACAAGACGGTCCGGAAGGCCTGCGAATCCTACCGCGTATCCGCCGAGCACAAGATGCTGTTGCGTTCGATGCGCGTTCCGCCGATTGGTTTCCGAGAACCAAGATGAGCGCGTCGCCGCCACGGCATCCGCTGCTACGGTGTGGAGGACGGAACCGTTGCCGTTCCGCCGACCGATGCCGACCGATATGACGAGGAGCGACGATGACCCAGCACACCTCTGATGCCGATATGACGATGCCGACCGTAAGCGACGTCGCGTGTGACGATGCCGCACACGACGACCGAATCTGCGACTGCGGACGCCGTGCCGACGCCGGCCGCGCCTGCCCGGTCAAGCCGTGGATTCAGAGCCACCGCACCATGCTGCTCGTGTGCCTCGGCGTGTTCGGTCTGGTGCTGCTGCTTATGCTCGGCAACCGCAAGACCGTGATGAACGTGGCGAACCAGCCGTCGCAGGCCGGCGGCAACAACGCGAAGGTGATCATGATCGACAACCACGGCTTTTCGATGTTCCAGTGGATCTTCGTCGGCAACGGCTCGGGCAACTGCGGCAACTCGGACTGCGGTCGCGCCTGAACAAAAACGGGTTGCCCTAGGGCAAGAAACCCGTGGGCAACCCGTTTGAGGCACGTGGCGAATCACTCCGCTCGTCGGCGGATGAGCAGCGCGAGGCCGACGGCGGAGAGCGCGAAGACGAGGAAGACCCCGACGAGGATCCACGCGACCAGACCGGAGCTCAGGCCGGTGAGCGGGAGCGAGGCGAGCTGCTGCTTGTTGTACACCTCGATGATGGAGCCCTCGGTGATGGGGGTGCCGTCATCAGTGACGATCTGCGCGATGTCCGAGGCGTTCGAGGTCTGGGGTCCATCGTAGCCGCCGGTTGCGTCGATGTGCATGACGGGCGGCTGCCCGTTGCCCTGATCGGCCATCGTGAGCTGGATCGGCGCACTCAGTTGCGTGTATCCGTCCGGAGCCTGCGATTCGATCAGATAGTATTCGCCGGCGGCGACGTCGGTGAACTGCGCATTGCCTTGGGCCGCCGTTGTTTCCGTAACCATCGTGCCATGCACCCCGTTGGTCCCCGGAATCGTGTCGGTCGCATCAGTTGCGGTGCGCCACAATTGGAATCGTGCGCCATCGATGGCGCGGGTATGATCGGCGGCATCGCGTTTGTGCAATGTGAACGAACCGGACTGCGGCTGCGGGCTTCCCTCATCGGTGACGACATAGCCGTTGTTGTGCGCGGCGACGCCGTCGACCGTCTGTTCAAGCGTTGTTTTGCCGGTGTTCGTCACGCTGAACGTGAAGTCCTCGACCTTCTGGTATCCGTTCGGTGCGGTCTCCTCCCGGAAGCGGTAGGTGCCTGCAGGCAGGTAGATGCTCTTCGTGGTGCCGTCCGAGTCCCATGCGGCGACCTCATTGCCGTCGACGTCCTTGACGGGGTTGCCCTGGGCGTCGGTGACGGACAGGTGCGCACCGGCGAGATCTTTCCCGTTGACGTCGACCTTCCTGAACTGCACCGGCAGCAGGTAGGTGAGTATGTTCTGCACCTTGCTGTTATCGTTGGTCTTGTCGTCATTGTCTTCGGCCGCGTACATCGTGACCCGGACCTGGTCATCGCCCGGTGCCTGATCCGGCGAAGTGACGTTCTGTGCCGTGGCGAGCAGCTGACGGGCGTAGGGCAGCACCGGGGCGTTCAATTCCGAGTTCCAGCCGGTGGCGATGTCGTCGCCCCCCGGCATGTTGCCGTCGGTGATCAGATGGATCGCAAGTCCGACGGTGCGGCGGAGTAGGGCGTCGTCAAGCTGGTTCTGCGATTGGAAGTCAGTGCCGTATGCGGTGTGGATGATGGTTTTCATCCACGCATGCATGAGAGCGCCCTTTGCCTCGTTCGTCGGCGCGGCCTCGACGCGCTCCTTGTATGGGGAGGCGAGCCATTCGGGGTGGGCCACGAGGTCGTAGAAAGGCGCCTCGCCGCTGGTCTTCGTGAATTTGAACTGGGCCTTTGACGCCGTGTAGTCGCCGAGCTGATAAACCGGGGTGGAATAGCTCGCGTTGTAGCAGAAGCCCGGCAGATACTGCGTCGGGTCGGTGGCGATGTCGTCGGTGATCTCGCGGTCGGCCAGGCCGAGCGTGATGTCGTAGCGCGAGGGGCCGTATGCGAATCCGTAGTAGACTTTTCCGGTGGAAGAATCTCCTCCGGTGGGCGGCTTCGTCGTGTCGTCCTTCGTGCCGTGCTCGATCGCCATGTAGATGCCGGGTTGTTCGACGCCGGTGACCTTGTAGGACAGCAGATCGCCGTTGGCGTTGAGCTGTATGTCCACATTCGCGGCGGGGACCTTCTTGGCCGTCGTTCCGTCCTGCGCGATGCGCGCGAGGAGCACATCGTCGTCGTCGGTGTTCCAATACCATCGCTGTTTGTTCTGTGCGCTCGTCGCGGACAGGCTGACGATCTCCCATGCCGAGGTGGTCTTGGTGGCTTGGCGTGCGATCGGATTGCCTGAATAGTCGACGCTGAAGCTGCCGTCCTTGAAGGTCGCATCCGGCGCGGCCGTGATTGGCTGCTTTGTGTCGGGGTCGACGAAGCGTACACGCGTCGCGCGGTATTGCAGCGTCTGCTGATTGTAGGCTTTGGCCCGTGCGGTCAGCGTCTGATCGAGGCTGCTGAGCGCACTCTCCTGAAATTCAAGGCCGTCCGCGCCGACGGTGCCGGGATCGTCCGGGCGGGATTCGTCGGGCTGGCCGGTTTCGACGATCAGGTAGACGCCGGGCCAGGTCATGTCGGGATCCTGGGCCGAGGCAAGCGCGTCGTCATCGGCGGTCGTCGTTCCGTCGGTGATCTGCGTGGCATGGATCGACAATGCGTTCGTATCAGGCAGATTCCAGTTCGTCGCATTGCCGATGCGGTTGCGGATCTGCGTGTCGGACAGCGTGTTCCAGACCCAACCGGCGGCGTTCTCCGGACCGTTGACCTTGATCAGATGCCACTGCGATGTGCCGGTGACGGCCAATGAAGTCAATGCGGGCGTCGGTTTGAACAGGAATTGCCCCTGATACTGGTTCGTCGCACTGTAGGGGTAGTTTGCGCCGCTATCCTGCACGAACTGCGCGCGCACGGCGATGACCCGTGTCACGGATGCGCCGTCGAGGACCTTTTGCGACAGTTGTGCGGCGATCGTATCATGCTGCGCCGTGGTGAACTCGCCGTTGATGGCGCCATCCGCGTCGGTGAACAAGGACAGCTGCACGTTGCGCTCGTCGAGTGCGACGGTGGCGGCCTGCGCCTGCCTGAGGTTGACCGGCAGCAGCATCAGCGCAAGGGTGGCGCACACTACGGTAAAAGCCGCCAGCGGTCTCATCCATGCGGGTGGCCTCCGCGACGATCCGCGTGAACGTAGAATCGCATCTGATATGACGTGTTTCATTGAAGCCTCTTTGTTTTCCTGTAAAAGCGTTCCTGAGAGTCTCAACACAATTTAAGAGGCAGAGCGCACGCTGATGGAAGACAGTCACATGAACTGTTGATACTCACGCCTGTTCCGCTCTGGCGTGCGATATGGACAGGGGTTTTGCGGAGGCGTGATGCCAGTGGCGCGCCTCCGTCTGCGCCGGGGATGTCGCCGATGCGGACGAGGCCACGGCGTTCGCCGGGAACATGATGTCGAGGCTGAAGATCTGCCTGTGTTCATCGGTGGAGCTGGTGACGACGCCTTGGTATTTCCTCGCCACATGCCGGATCGAACGGATGCCTTGACCATGGGGGCGTCCATCGCGCATCTTCGTCGTCAGGAGGTTGCCTTTGCCGTCCTTGCGTAGGCGGCCTGTCATGCAGGTGTTGTCCCCATGGATGAGCACGAAGGATTTGCGACGGGTGACGCTGAAATGGATCGTGCGCGCATGCTCGTCCTCGAGTTTCATCGTCGCCTCGATGGCGTTGTCGAGCAGGTTGCCGATCAGGGACGTCAGATCGAGCGGCTGGATGCCGGCGAGCAGCGTGCCGTCGGCCATCGCGGTGAAGCGGATCGAGTGGCGTGCGCATATCATGTTCTTCTCGAAGAGGATCGCGTTGAGCACGACGTTTCCGCAATTCTGGATCGACGATGAATCGTCGATCGATCTGTGCAACTGTTCGAACAGGGCAGAGCGCTGCGCATCGCTGACGATGGGCGGCTGTGCGCGGTCGGAGTCGCCGGCGGGGCCGCCGACCGTCCCGGTTCCCGTCCCGTCCGGATCGAAGAGGATCAGCCAATGCTTGAGATCATGGGTCAGACGGTGTATCTCGTCGAGATTCTGCTGTGAGCGGGTGTATTGCGCTTGCTGGTCTCGCACCGTCGACAGCAGATTCATGTTCTCGCGTCGCAGGAGCCGTCGTGCGTATTGCACATGCGCCATGTAAATCAGCGAATCGGCGAATAGCAACGTCAGCACGCGCTGGTAGAGCGCGCCGCGCAGATCTCCGAGTCCTTCGGAATCGTAGGCGGCGACGGCGAAGAACTTGTCGAGCGCATTCGTCAGCGTGTAGGTCACGATGCAGGTGCTGATCGCCAGGATCGCGAACGCGATGAGCGGGATCCACCATGAGGCGTTCCGCAGCATCGTGTCGGTGAAGGTATGTCGTTCGAAGCTCCATATCAGGATACTGCATATGAAGCCGATTGCGAGCATGATGAAAGGGCGTGAAGGGGACTCCTTGACGTCGCGCATCACAGTGGACAGGATGATCACGTAGTCGAAGGAGACGAGCGTCTGCGTGTGCATGTAGGCATGCGTGGTGAGGTGCAGCGTGCCTTTGAATCCGCGGCCCATGCCGGCGAGCAGGAACAGAAACTCGATCGCAAAGAGGGTCATGGCGCCAAGGCTCAGTCTGCTCGTGTAGGGCAGCATGTCCATCAATGCTTCCTGCATGAGGAAGGCGGGCAATGACAAGGACCAGGCGACCATTGCGCGTATGGACCCCTCGGGATGGCGCATACAGCGGAAATAGACGGCAAGTGCCATCCACTCGAGGAGTGGGACGGTCATGAAGTCAAGCCAATCAAGGAGCATATGTCGTTTTTCGGTCAGTCGCTGTCGTGGATCGTCGGGGTCGGGCGAAGGGGCGTCACTGGACGGCCCCGTCTTTGGAGAGGTATTGCGTCAGCGCCTCGATGAAGCCTTTCTTCCGGGCGCGGCTGATGCGAAGCTCCCTGGAGTCGTCGAGTGTGCAGGTGTGCCCCTCAATCGATTCGACATGGGCCATGTTGACCAGATAATACGAGTTGATGCGGTAGAATCCGAAAGGCGCGAGGCGTTCCCCAAGCGAGGAGAGCGTGTACGGCACGATGATGTCGCGCTTGATGGTATGCACCGAGATCTTGTGCCGCTTCGACTCGATGTAGGTGATTTCACGGTGGGGCACCTGCAGATACTTGGCGCCGGACTGCAGCATGATCGTCGGTCGGTCCTCGGCGAGCACCTGATCGACGGCGCGTGCGAACTCGGATTTGAACACCGACCAGGACAAAGGTTTCAGGATATACGACAAAGCGCCGATCGAGTAACCTCGGATCGCGTATTGGGGTGCCGATGTGACCAGGAGGATGACGAGTTTCGGATTGAAACGGCGGATCTCCTGCGCGACGGTCAGCCCATCATATAGTGGCATCAAGATATCGAGCAGCAGGATGTCGAAGTTGGCGCTCGCCCCCTTAAGGAAGGTCACCGGTGAATTGAAGGCGGTCACGGTGAGGTCGCGATGGGTCTGTTCTCCGAACCGCTCGACAAAAAGGGCTTCCTGCCGCAGGAACAGGGGGTCGTCTTCGATGATTGCCACACGGATGCGCATAGGTCGCCCTCCAACTACGTCGTTGTTGATTCCATTTATGATTATGGGGTGCTGGGCGCGGCGATCTGCGGCGCTAAGCTCGAGACGTAACCCGGTCGACGCGAGCCGTGGTGCCTCGGGCGATGGCCTATATGATTCGCCGTGCGACGTAATATCTAGCACATTCGCCGCCATGGATGCAAATACCCCGTCAAGATGCTCGTAACATGCATAAAAAACAACCGGACATGTTGTTGCAATGATTCGGGAAGAATCATGTGATACATTTCTGGGTTTTTGCCTGTGCCTGCCCGACGTTGGGGGAGGTCCCCGCTGCTTGTGCTGCGGAACGTGTGCCGTCAGAGGCGGAACGTGCGTCTGAAATATTTTTTCCGCGAGAAGGGCCCTAACGTCAAATATTGACAGTTTTCGCCAAGAGATTTGGAAGGAACGATGAAAAAGAAAGAAATTATCGCAGCGCTGGGAGCTTTGGCGGCCATCGCTGGCATGGGGTTCGGGGCGAGCGCCAATGCGGCAGAAATCACAGTCCCGGACAACGGAAAGATCACGATTGCGGGCGCCACGAGCGTTCAGCACAACCTTGTGGGCTACAGGCTCGCCTCATATGCGAGCGCCGATGTGGACGGCACCACACTCAATTCGTTCACGGTGACGACGGATGCAGCCAATAAGGACAAGGTCGTTGCGGCGCTGACCGCCGACCAGAACACGGCCCTGCAGGCAAGCGTCTATAAGGACAATCCGATGGCCTGGGTCGTGGAGAACATGAGCGCGGCACAGCTTCGCCAGTTCGCCATGAACCTGCAGCAGAACGCTGGTCTGACGGGCGGCGTGAGTTTCAAGATCGGTGAGAACGCGGTGCCCACCGGCTATTATCTGGTCACAGACCAGACCGAGGCCGCCGCTCTGGACGGCAAGCCGGAGACGGTCTCTAATCCGATGCTGCTGTCGACGACGGTCGGTGACGCGACGGTCGACGCCGCGGGCAACACGCTCGGTTCGGTCAATCTGAAGAATTCATCGACTGAGATCCACAAGCAGGTCGTCAAGGCGGGTGCTGCCGGCTATGTCTCTAACGAGCAGCCGGATTACGCGGTCGGTGACGAAGTGACCTACGAGCTGACCTCGAAGACGCCGAATTTCGACGGTTACAACATCGATCCGACGCTTCAGGACGCCAAGAAGACCCGTGTCTTCAAGATCGTCGACACGATGAGCAAGGGGTTGACCTATAACTCGATCGAGTCGGTCAAGGTCAACGGCATCACCCTGAAGGACACTGACTACACCGTGGTCTCCGCTGCGGCGGCCGATAAGGACGGAGCCTATCAAGGCGGCACCGTGGTTTCGATCGATCTGGCAAAGTACGTCAACAAGGCGCCGGGCTCGACCGGAGAGAAGCTCGCGGAGATCCCGGCGGGCATGCCGGTCAGCGTCATCGTCAAGGCCACGCTGAACAAGGACGCGCTCATCTCCACGCCTGATGCCATTCAGGCCAATCCGAACAAGGTCGATCTGGAGTTCTCCCACAACCCGTCCGACACGAGCCAGAAGACGACGACGCCCGGCGGTGAAGTCAACGTGTACACCTTCAAGCTGCAGATGCTGAAGACCGACAAGTCCGGCCAGACGCCGCTCAAGGGCGCCGAGTTCACGATCAAGACGACCGCGGCGGACAATAACCAGAACGTCAACAAGTATCTGGCCGCGAAGGACAAGGACGGCAAGTGGACCTACACCGACAGCGAGGACAACGCCCTGCGTTTCACCTCGGATGACAAGGGTGTGATCGCGGGTATCGACGGCATCGACGCCGGCACCTATGAGATTCACGAGACCAAGGCACCGGAGGGCTTCCTGCGCGCTGACCTGCAGGCCATCAAGTTCACGGTGACGGTCGCGCCGACCTATAAGGCCGACGAGTCCACGAAGCCCGCCGCGTCGACGACCTGGGGCGATCAGACGGCCACCACGGAGGTCGTCGAGGAAGGCACCGGCGATACCGGCAACATGGTCGCCAAGGACGGTAAGATCCTCTACCAGTTCGACGTCGCCAACGCCAAGAACCTCACCCAGCTGCCGCTTACCGGCGCCACCGGTATGCGTGCGCTGACGATCGTCGCCATCGTTGCGATCGGTGTCGGTCTGCTGCTGATGGTGCGTGCGCGCCGCCTGCATGCGGTTCAGTGATTCTTACCATGAGTAAGCCGCGGTTCGTCTCGTCGTTGTCCCAGCCATGAAGCTGGTTTCCTTTCCCTCCGCGACGAGACGTATTCGCGGAACCGGTGAGGGCCCATCCTCGAGGGCCCTCACTTTGTTTTTGCGCATTCCGACACCCTCGACAAGATATGGAGTGACTGATGAGGCGATCCAGAGGCGGCAACGGCGCGCTAGGGGGCGCCGTATCGGAGACGGACGATTGGCTTTGGGTCCTCGGCCGTGACGAAGCGACCGTCGAGCATCAGGCATACCGGCGCAAGGCGCTGCGACAGTCGCGCATCATCATGTGCTGCGCGCTCATGTTCTTCATCCTCGCCGCTCTGGCGATCGGCGTGCCATGGTATATGCAATGGAGGTCCGATCTTGCGGCGGCCGCGCAGATCGAGGCCGCTGAGCGCGATGTGGCCGAATGGCCGTATCCGCAGGCAGAACTTGCGCTGAAGGCCGCTGAACAGTACAACGCAGTACTGGCGAAATCCGGACAGCCGACGCTCGGCGAGACCTATGACCCCTTCTCCGGGGCTGCGGACGGCCAAACGGTGCGTTCCGATGATGACGCCGAATACACCAGCCTGCTGAACGCAGGCGACTCGGTGATCGGATCCGTCATCATTCCGAAGATATCGGTGAATCTGCCGATCCGGCACGGGACATCGAAACTGACGCTCGACCGGGGCGTGGGGCACCTGTATGGGACCTCGCTGCCGACAGGGGCGGAAGGCGCCGCCGGCGGTTCCGCGCATACGGTCCTGACGGGCCATCGCGGTCTCGTGGAGGCGCTGATGTTCACGCGTCTCGATGAGATGAAGGTAGGCGATTTCATGTACGAGAAGGTCTTCGGACGCACGCTTGCCTATCGTGTCGACCGCATCAGCGTCATCGACCCGTCCGATACGTCGCAGTTGCGCATCCGGTCGGGGGAGGACCGGCTCACGTTGATGACATGCACGCCGTTCGGTGTCAACACGCAACGGCTGCTCGTATCGGGTACGCGTGTATCAATCCCCGAACCCGCTCCCGAGCCGCAGAACTCCGCGAAGGACATGACGCGCGCGCTGCAATGGGCGGTCGTGCTCGCGGCGGCCCTCGCATTGGCTGCGTCGGCGGCGCATGCGTGCATCCCCTCGGTGCGTCGTACGCGCGAAAGGCGACGTTGCCGTCCGAGGCATGCCGGCCAATGGGATTGAGGGCATTCGGGTGAATGTCGCGATCTTTGCGAAACGGGCGGACATTTGTGTTGAACGTGCATGCCGTTTAGGTCGTACGAACCGTTTTCATATTAAATCGATATGACACTGTAGTCAGATTGCGTATCGAATTGAGGTTATATGACTGAGCTGAGAAAGCGGCGACTGCTGCGCTTCGGCACGAAGGGTCTGGGTTGTCTGGGGGCGTTTGCCCTGATCTGCGGCGGTGTGGCCGCTCCGGCGATGGCCGTCGACGTGCCGGGATCGTCGGACGCCACGATCGTGCTGTCCTTGGAGAACGCTCCCGCCGACGCGTCCGGTTGGTCGCTTGGCGAGCAGATGCACTATGTGGTCCGTCTGACCAACACGGGCGACCGCACGTACGGCTTCGCGCCGACCGCATCAAACCTGAGCGGATATGAGAACTGCAAATGGCGTCAGGCGCCGGCGAACCAGCTGTTCGAATGCCCGGGGCTGATCACGCACACGGTGACGCAGGAGGACGTGGAGCGCGGCAGCTTCGAACCGTCGATCACCTATACGCGTTATTCACAGAACGATTACAAAGGAACGGCCACGGAATTGCCCGCGGCCACGATGACCGCCCAGAAGGTGCGCACGATCGCGTATCCGGCGGCGAAGGGCTTCAAGCCGTTCGACGCCGATCCGTCGCTCAAGGCGGATCTGGGCGACCTGTCGAAGATCGCGCTGAGCGTGTCCAAGCAGTACAACATCCGTATCCCGGCCCTTGCGATCGCGTCCAACGGCGATCTGCTCGCCTCCTACGACAAGCGTCCGATCAACGGCGGCGCGAACGGCGGCGACGCGCCGAACGCCAATTCGATCATGCAGCGCCGTTCGACGGACGGCGGCAAGACATGGGGCGATGAGACCGTCATCGCGCAGGGCGCGACCTCGCCGCAGCGCAAGGGATACTCCGATCCGTCCTATGTGGTCGACCACAATACGGGTGCGATCTTCAACTTCCATGCGTACAGCCAGACCGCCGGCTTCGCGGTGAACGATCCCGCGTACACGTACACAGCCGATGGCGCGATCGACGAGGCGAACGAGCATACGATGAACGTCGCGGTGTCCACCTCGACCGACAACGGCCACACCTGGAAGAGCACGGTCATCACGGACCAGCTGCTGCGTGACGCGGCGAAGCGCTACGACCTGCGCGCCTGCTTCATGACCTCCGGCGCCGGTACGCAGAAGATGCAGGAGCCGAACAAGGGCCGTCTGCTCAACCAGATTACATGCGGCGTCAACGGCGACCTGACGAAGGTCATCGCCGGCTCCGTCTACTCCGACGACGACGGCGCCACCTGGCATCTCGGTGAGTTGACGACGACCACCACGGCCGACGGCGAATGGCGTTTCGATGAGAACAAGGTCGTTGAACTGTCCGACGGCCGTCTGCTGATGAACTCGCGCACATGGGAGAAGAGCGCCGGCGGCTACCGCATCCAGGCCATCTCCGAGGATGGCGGCGAGCATTGGTCCGATTACCGTTCGACAGCGCCGTACCTGCGCGACCCGGGCAACAACGCCCAGATCATCCGCGCCTATCCGAACGCGCGTCCCGGCACTCTGCGCTCAAAGGTCCTGCTCTTCTCGAACACGAACGATCAGGGCGACCGCATCCATGGCACAATCAGCATGTCCGTCGACGACGGCGCGACCTGGCCGTACAGCAAGGAGTTCCGCGCCGAAGGCACCGGCTACACGACGATGGCCGTGCAGCCCGACGGTCGCATCGGCCTGCTCATGGAGCCCGATGGCGGCGGATGGATGAACATCGGCTACACCTCGTTCACGATGCGCTGGCTGCAGGACGACCTCGTCACCGAGCTGAAGATGGCGCCGCAGAAGCGCGCCGAGGCCACCGTCGGCGAACGTGTCAGCATCCCGCTCGGCATCGAGCATGACGATCCGGCGCTTGCCGACACCGCGAAGTTCGAAGGGCTGCCGGCCGGCCTGAGCTATGACGAGGACACGCAATCGATCGTCGGCGTTCCGACCGGCGACATCGACGCCGAAACCGAGCACAACGTCACTGTGACGATCACCGAGGCCGATGACGGCACCGGGATGCCACGTGAGGCGACGGCGTCCTTCGTGCTGACGCTCAAGCC
This sequence comes from Bifidobacterium castoris, assembly GCF_003952025.1. Taxonomy (GTDB): domain Bacteria; phylum Actinomycetota; class Actinomycetes; order Actinomycetales; family Bifidobacteriaceae; genus Bifidobacterium; species Bifidobacterium castoris. The sequence continues at coordinate 14,811 of NZ_QXGI01000003.1, forward strand.
GGCGCCGAAGCAGCCGGGACAGCCGTCGCAACCCGCTGAGGACGACAAATCCGGTGCGACCAAGCCCGGCGATGCCGGCAGTGCGGCCTCCGGCAAGCCCGTCGCCAGTGCGAAGGACTCGACCCAGAGCTCCGCGCGCACGCCGAAGGGCGGCTACACGGGTCTTGCCTCCACCGGCGCCGCATCGGCGTGGATGACGATTGCCTCGCTGATGCTCGCCATGTCGGGTGCCGCCGCGCTCGCCTTCATCGGCGACGCCTCACGACGCCGTGCGCAGCGGTGATGCACATCGCGCCTGATTTGGTGGGTGCCTGCCATGACGCGGGCACCCACCAGCCGCTCAATATTCATTGGAAGAACCACCATCAGGTCATATATAAAGAGGAGACTCATGAAATGCAGTAAATGGCTCAGCGCTGTGGCGGGCGTCGCGGTGACTCTCACCATGCTGCCGATCTGGACGTCGACGGCCGTGGCCGACGACATTTCCGACGCAAGCGCGCAGCTGCTGCGTCAGTCCGCGCTCGACGCACGCCTCGGCGATGACGGCAAGACGCCGATCGCCGTCGCCGACGGCGATCAGGTCTACGGCGCGCGTGCCTCGCAGGTCCCGTATTCAGCCGATCTCCAGCAGATCGCCGGCAAGTCGTACTTCGTGGACTGCTCGGCGGCCGCGAACGGCGACGGCAGCCAGAAGTCGCCGTTCAACTCGCTTGACGCGGCGAACGCCGTCAAGCTCAACGCCGGCGACGCGATGCTGTTCAAGGGCGGCGCCGCATGCACCGGCACGTTCACGCCGCAGGGCTCGGGCACCGAGGCCGCCCCCATCACCATCGACGCCTATGACGCGACGGCGGACAAGCGTGCGCGCATCGACGCCGACGGCGCCGCCGACGCCGTGCATCTGTACAACGTGCAGCATTACGTCGTGCGCAACCTCGAACTGACGAACACCTCCGGCGACGCCAAGGACTATGCGTCGTTGCGCCATGGCCTGCGCATCGAGCTCGAGGACTACGGCGACGGCTCCGGCTACGAGGTCGCGAACCTCTACGTGCACGATGTGCTGGGCGACAACCAGAAGAGCTCGACCGGCATCCGCCTCGAAGTCAACGGAGATAAGACCCCGACGAAGTTCGACGGCGTCAACGTCCACGACAACATCGTCCGTCACGTCAACCGCACCGGTCTGGCGGTGACGACGAGCTGGTACCACCGTGAGGAGGAATCGTCGTGGCCGGGTGGATTCTACCCGATGGGCAGCGTATGGGTGCATGACAACTTCCTGACCGACATCGGCGGCGACGGCATCGTCGTGTGGAATTCCCCGGACGCGGTCATCGAATACAACACGCTTGAGAACGCGGCCAACGAGCACGGCGGCAAGACGGACAACTCGCACAACGCCGGCATCTGGTCCTGGGTCTCCGACCGTACCGTGTTCCGCAACAACCACGTCTTCGCGATGCACCGTTCGTCGCACAACAACGACGGCGCCGCCTTCGACGCCGACTCGGGCGGTTCGGGGCTGATCTTCGAGCACAACCTCTCCCATGACAACATGGGTGGATTCTTCATGTACTGCGGATGCTGGGGACTGAGCACGCGTACGCTCGTGCGCTACAACATCTCCCTCAACGACGGCCGCTACGTGGACATGGAGCCGAAGTGCGAGGCCTCCGGCGAGACCGCGCGCACGATCTTCACGGCCGGCACGACCGACTCCCACTTCTACAACAACACGATCCTGCTGCCGCCCACCGAGATCGACGTGGCCGGCTTCGGGCACTACATGGCGAACAACTCGGTGATGGCGAACAACCTGTACATCGCGCAGCAGGGCACCGTCGTCACCGATACGACGACGAACGAGCAAAAAGGCTCGTGGGCGAACACGCTCAACTGGCGCAACAACGTCTTCGCGGGTCCCGCCGCAGGCGCATGGCCGAGCGGCGCGCATACGGCCGACAACCAGGTCGTTCCCGGCCTGACGCTCGCGGCGGGCGAGGGCCTTGCGAGGCTGCACATCCAGCATGATGCGCTGACGGCTGCGGGATATCCGATCGCGGACGCGAACGGCGAGCAGGGCGTCACCGACTTCCTCGGCAAGCCGACCCCGACCGTGACGAACCCGGATATCGGCGCCTTCCAGTATTCGGCGTTCCCGGCGCAGACCACCGTCGCCGACGGAGGCTTCGAGGCGGCGGATGCGACGGCATGGAAGCTCGACCATGCGCAGATCAACGCCGAGGGCCGTCGTTCCGGCGCCTCGGGCCTGTACCTCGACAAGGGCGGCAGCGCGACGCAGACGGTGAAGGCGGCGATCGACCGCACCTATCGTCTGACCGCCGCCGTGCATGCCGACGGGAACGGCGAACTGCCGAGCATCAGCGTCACGCTGCCGTCGAAGGCGGTGGCCCATGCCGAGCCGATGACGGACAAGGACGGCAAGCCGATCGTCTCCGCCGACGGATGGACGCCGGTGAGCGTCGTCTTCCGCACCTCATACGACGCGTCGACCTTCGACCTCGCCGTCGATGCGAAGGACGGCGGCTGGGCCGACGACATCGTCGCCGAAGGCGTCTACGACCACATCATCGACGGTTCCTTCGAGGCGCCCGCGAACACCGTCTGGCAGCCGCCGGTCGACATCATCGGCACGCCGGGCAACGCGGGCGAGAGCGGCCCGCTCGAGCGTTCGACCGACGCCGTGACCGGTGCGCTGGCGACGCCGGTGCCGGTCACAGGCAAGCGTCAGACGGCCACCGGCACCGAGACCTTCACCGCCGATGCGTTCAACCGCTTCGTCTACGTCACCCCTGGCCAGAACTACGAGCTCGGTGTCTGGGCGAAGGCCGACGCGGGCAAGGAGGTCACGCTCGCATGGCGTCTGTACCCCGGATTCTCTCAGGGATACCCTCTCACCAACATCACGCCGCTCGGCGCGGCATCGACGAAGTCCACCGAGTATACACGCGTGACGGTGCCCGTCAACTCGACGCAGAACCAGATCGAGGTCCGGTGCAGCGGCAACGGTCTGTGCGACGACATGACGCTTGTCTCGGCCTGGAACGGCACGGCGCCCGCAATCGGCGACGCCTCGCCGAACCAGCCGTCCAAGCCGAAGCCGACCGAGCCGAAGCCGACCGCTCCGACCGCTCCGACGGAACCAGCCGGCAAGGACGATGGTGCGAATCCCGTCGTGAAGCCGACGACCGGTGACGGGTCCGCCGCGAAGGACGAGCGCGACGGCGCTGCGGCCCAGGCGGACAAGGAGGAGCAGTCGGCGATCGATCTTGCGCATACCGGCGCGACGATCTTCGGCGTATGCCTGCTCGCCGGCGCGCTCATGCTCATCGGCGTCGTGGTTGCCTCCTATGCGCACCGCAGGAAGGCGGAACCGAAGCACAACCACTGACATGCCGCCAAGGAGGCGTGGACAACCAACCCAATGCAGGCCGTCCGCACAGGTCATGCGTCTACGACGCGGACTTGCGGACGGCCTGCATCGGCTTGTACGGGGGATACCGATCAAGGGCGTGAATCCTCCGAACTTGCATAGTCTCGACCGCAGGCGTCGCTCATCTCCTTAAATGAGAAAGGGTCGCGTCCTTGCAGCGCATCCGGATCATGAAATGGGTGCCATCATCTCCGAACCGGATGCGTGGACGTGATCCTCGCGACCGTGGAGAGGAGATCAGGATCGTGCGTATGAAATCTCGGCGCTATATGTCGCATACGACAGGTGCGAGGCTGCTCAAGGACGTCGACGACGTCGCCGTCCGCATGATTCAGGACGGCGAGCGTCTGCACGCGGCCGTATCCGCGGTCTGCGCCGCGGCGACTGATGCGCCGAAACACAGAAGGTCGCGGCTTCTCTTCGATATGCAGTACATCGGACGTAAACCGATTGTCGATCCTTTTGCACGCAACGAAGCGTGAACGGAAGCCAAGACGCACGCATTGACGAGAAGCGACCAACCAACTTATTCATACTGCCCGCCATGCTCCGCCCATGACGGTTCACGACGGGCGACAGACGAAAGGCTGTAATGAAACAACTTCGATTCAAGGCGCGAGGATTGTGTGCGCTGATAGCCGCCGCCACGATGGCCTTCGCCGGCCTTGCGACCGCCCCGGCGATGGCCGAGGACGGCGCCGCCGGCTGGAACGCAGCCGCATCAACCGTCGAACGTCCCCAGACGGTGCCGAGCCTCGATGGCTGGACACAGGGCGACGGCACCTGGACGCTCGGCGAAGGCGCGCATGTCGTCGCCGCGGACGCGCTCGCCCACCGTGCGCAGGCGCTTGCCCAGGAACTGTCCGCCTTCACCGATGTCGACGTCGCCGCGGCCGGCGGCGCCGCGACCGACAAGGACATCGAACTCGTCGCCGACGCCGCGCAGCAGTCGAAGCTCGGCGCCGAAGGCTTCACGCTGCGCATCGGCAAGGACGGCTTCAAAGTCATCGGCGCAAGCGATATCGGCGTGTTCTACGGCACGCGTGCCGTCTCGCAGATGCTGCGGCAAGGTGTGCTGACGATCCCGGCCGGTGAGGTCACATCAAAGCCGAAGTACGCGGAACGCGGCGCGACGCTGTGCGCCTGCCAGATCAACATGTCGACCGACTGGATCAACCGTTTCCTCGAGGACATGGCCGACCTGCGCCTCAACACGGTGCTCATGGAGATGAAACTCAAACCCGAGGAGGCGAACACAAGCAAGGCAGCGACATGGTCATACTACACGCGCGACGACGTCAAGGCCTTCGTGCAGAAGGCGCGTTCCTACGGCATCGACGTCATCCCGGAGATCAATTCCCCGGGGCATATGAACATCTGGCTTGAGAACTATCCGGAGTACCAGCTCGCCGACCGCAACGGCAACAAGAGCGCCGACCGTCTCGACATCACGAATCCGGACGCAGTGCGTTTCTATGAGACGCTCATCGACGAATACGACGGCGTCTTCGACACGGACTACTGGCACATGGGCGCCGACGAGTACATGATCGCGTCGAGCTACGCGAACTACCCGAAGCTGCAGCAGTACGCGGTTGACACCTACGGGGCGGGCGCGACGCCGAACGACGCGTTCACCGGTTTCATCAACCACATCAACGACTATGTGAAGGCGAAGGGCAAGCATCTGCGCATCTGGAACGATGGCATCGTCACGACGAAGAACGTCACGCTCGACAAGGACATCATCGTCGAATACTGGTATTCGGCGGCCGGCGCACGCAGCCCCCAGGACCTGCTCGACAGCGGCAGCGACGTCGTCAACGCGAGCCAGCGGTTGTATTGGTCGCGCTCGGCGACCGGCTACTCGGTGAATTCGGCGGCGCTGTACAACGACGCGAACTGGAACGTCGGCAGTTTCGACGGCGGTCGTCAGGTCGACCCGAACAATCCGCATCTGCTTGGCGCGAAGGTCTCAATCTGGCCGGATACCTCGGATTGGATGACCGAGAACGAGGTCGAGCAGCAGATCTCGGACAGCCTGCGCTTCATCGCGCAGATGACATGGTCGGCGTCGCGCCCCTGGGCGGACTGGAACGGCATGAAGTCGACGATCGACGCGATCGGCAAGCCGCTTGCCAACCGTCAGTACGTGTACCAGCCGCTGCGCGCAGGCACCTACGACATCCCGAAGCTCTCATCGGTCGCGGCGGGCCCGTGGACGTTGACGGCTACCTCCGACGGTTACTACCAGATGCGCGACGATGCGAGCGGCCAATGCCTCGTCATGGACTCCGGCATCGGCGACGGCCTTATCCAAAAGCACCTCAACGTCGTCACGCAAGTCGGCGCGCGACCCGGACTCGCCGCGTGCCAGGACATGGGCGTCAGCTGGGCCTCCGAGCGTAACGCCCGTCACGGCACGCGCAACGTGCAGAAATGGCAGATCCGCGCCGATGGCAAGGGTCGCTTCTCCCTCGCGCCGGCGCTGACGCAGCAGCGTCTCGCCGTCGCCACCGGCAAGGAATCGCACATCGATCTCGACCAGATGCGTGCGCTCGGCGGCGACGTCGCCCCGAAGGCGGGCGTCGTCGCGCAGTTCCCGGCCGATCTGGTCTCCGACAACGCGCTCTTCGACATCGTCGGCCGCTTCGACGTGCAGGCGACGGCCTCGTCGCGCGAAGTGCGTCCGTCCGCGCCGGTCGATGTGACCGTCGAGGTCACGGCCGCCGGCGACGCCGCCTCCGGCGACGTGACGGTGACGCCGGAACTGCCCGAAGGCTGGAAGGTGATGCCCGACCATGTCGACCTCAAGTCGATTCCCGCCGGCAAGACCGCGCGCGCCATCTTCCGCGTTGCCAACACGAAGGACGGCATCGCCGAGCTCTCGTTCACCGCGAAGTCGAAGACCGGCGCGACCGGCGTCGCGAAGGTGACGCTCGACGGCTCGACGGCGCAGCCGCTGCCGGCGCCCGTCGACGCCTCCGAATACGCGGCGGATTCGGTGCAGGACGATGCCGCCGAGCATGCGCCGATCGGCAACGCCTTCGACGGGGATCTCGCGACGTTCTGGCATACGAAGTGGAATCCGGCCAACGATCCGGTTCCACATTGGATCGCCTTCAAGACCGGTGAGGACGGCAGGCGCATCGCATCGATTGACATGACGGCGCGGCAGGACAAGATGCAGGGCATCGCGAAGGACTACGAGATCTACGTCGTATCGGCCGATACCGCGGTCAGCGTGGGCGCGATGACGGACGCCCAGTGGGGCGCGCCGGTCGCGAAGGGCGCCTTCGAACGCAGCGAGAGCCGTCAGACCGTCGCTTTGCCCGATTCGATTCCCGAAGGCAAGGTCTACGTCAAGCTCAAGGTGCTCAGCAACTATCCGGATTCGCTGGGCCTCGACGCGTACACGTCGATCGCCGAGCTGCATGCGAACGTGACTGAAGCGGCGCAGGATCTGACCGCACCGGACCAGCCGACCGACAACCCGGTCGAGCAGGTTACGCCACAGCCGGGCACCGTGGACAAGGACGCGTTGCGCGCCGAGGTCGACAGTGCCGGCGGCCTCGAGGCGGTCGGGTACACGGCGAAGACCTGGACCCCGTTCGCCGCCGCGCTGTCCGATGCACGCGGCGTATTGGATGACGCCAAGGCCGACCAGAAGACCGTCGACGCGGTCCTCGCGAAGCTTGTCGCCGCCCGTCAGGCCCTTGTCGAGGTCGAAGCCGCCAAACCGACGACCGACGACAAGAGCGGCAAGGATGACGCCGCCGCCGCGGCGCAGCCTGCGCCGGGCGACGCCGGTGACAAGCCTGCTGAAACGCGGTCCTCCGACACGCCGGATCAGTCCGCCGTCGTGGGCAACACCGGCTCGTCGGTGTCCGTGATCGGCCTCGTCGCTGTGATCTGCGCGATTCTCGCGACGGTCATCGTTCTGGTGGTGCGCCACATCCGCGACATGGACGAGTGAGCCACGCCGGACAAGTGATGACCAGTGGGCGGAACGTCAAAAGCGTTCCGCCCACTGTTTTGCTTGGTGGGGGCTGCGCCGGCGTATGCATGCGCCGCGATCGCCGTTCATATGATGCCGTGACGGCGTCGGCATCCGGGTGCATGCGGCGCCGCACCGGTGTGCATTTGTTTGGCGGCGCATCGTGTTCTGCCGCGCGCATGTTGCGCCCCGGCTCCATCTGATCGGCGTATGTATGTATCTCCGGCGCGCGGATGCGTCTCGGAATTGTACACACATCTCAGTGCGCGCATAAATCGTTTCTTCGTCCGAACTCTTGATTTATGCGCCGACGCCTGCCGCATATGGCTGTCGACATCGGCGAGACCGTGCGATTGTGTTCAGCGACGTGCATTCATGTGCGTATGCGTGGATTGATTGTGCCATATTATTCGATTCCGTCCGATGTGTGCGGGGAGCGCCGACTCACTCGGATGCACAGCTTGATTGTTCATTCAAAAAAACCGAGCTGTGCGACGACGGACTCCTCATGGCCGCGGTGTTGCCGCTTCGCGTTGTATCCTGGATCCGACCATTGCTCATGAAAGGGGATATATGACGGCTGACGAACCGAATGAGCCGAGACTGATCCGCGTGGTCGGCGCGGCGATCGTCAAGGACGGCAAGGTGCTGTGCGCGCAAAGGGGTGCAGGGAAGTCGCTCGCCGGATACTGGGAGTTTCCCGGCGGCAAGATCGAAGCGGGGGAGACGCCGCGCCAGGCGCTCCGACGTGAGATCGAGGAGGAGCTGCTGTGCGAGATCGACGTCGACAAGGAGATCTGCACAAGCGACCACCTCTACGATTTCGGCAGGGTGGAGCTGACGACCTTCCTGTGCCATCTGATCGAAGGCGTGCCGGTGCTGACCGAGCATGAACGCATCGAATGGATGAATCCGGCCGATATGCCGCAGCTCAACTGGGCGCCGGTCGATTACGATGCGGTGGAACTGATTTCAATGAGACTTGAAAGGGTTAATAAGAATTATATATAATGATATAACTTCTGCTTTATAACTCTAGGGTGTCTTCTTTTGTCAATTCTTGAGATATATGTGAACTTTGTTGAAGATCGGAATGATTCTGTGGTCTCGTCTTTGGTGAATGCTACTAAAGATTTGTTTTCGTAGTAATGAATTAATAAATCTACTGCTCTACTTCACGTCCTCTGTCTTTGGTTTGATTCTCTAACTTCGAAAAGATCAATAAATAAAGCATACTTAGATAAAGGTTTTGTGTAGAGCTCTAGGGATAAAGTGCTGCTGGAGATAATGCTCTGGCTACTTCGCGATTGTTTTCGTAAACCCTATAGATCTTCGTCGTCGTCATCTGTGAATAAGAGAGGGTTGTTTCACCATCTTTGATTAAAGCCATCAATCTCGTCGAATGGGGGAGAGGTGGTTGGTCGAGTGATTCAACTGAATCATATTTAATGCCATGTCAGGATACTGTCATCTAATTTGACTAGGTGGTGACGTCTCTTGCTATCATACCTTTCTATGAAGGGAGGCTATTGTGCTAAGTGCCGCTGATGTGCCGCTGGAGCCGTTTCTGGCTCAGTTTGCGCAGTTGAACATTCCTGTTGCGTTCCTAGTGCCTACGCAGACGGGTTACACGAAGTCAATTATGGATGCGACGGCTCCGGTCCGCGAGCTTCTTGAGGATGCGAGGGTGCATGTCTACGAGGAGCAACTGCAGGGACCGGACAACAAAAAGAAAGTCGAGTCCTGCTTCGTATATCCCGACCATCTGGAGAAGACTGAGGCGTCACTGTACAGACCTAAGACGAAGCATGGCGATCCGCGCATATGGTTCTCGGGGCTCAAGCAATACTGCGACCCGTATAACCTTCTCGCACTTGTTGTGATCGATGGTGTCATCTATGTAATCGATTTGTCGAATCCGGACATCGCCCAGTCTTTGATCGATGGCGGGTATGTGCATAGCTTGCTGACCGCCGATGATACCGAGGGAAGTATCATCGAGCGAGAACTGCTCAGGAAGATTCAGGCGATTCACGATGAAGGATTCCTCCCATCGGTCACCGAAGGAGATCCCGGCGTTGGCGATACACTTGAGCATGCGCTCGGCATCAACCGGAACAATGATAAGAACCCGGACTACAAGGGCATTGAGCTCAAGACGCTACGAGCCAAGCGCAACGGCAAGACCAAGAGGGAGACGAGAAGTACTCTGTTTTCACAGGTGCCCGATGGCGGGTTGAAGTACCGCGAAATACTTGACACATACGGCAAAATGCAGATTCCTCGGAACAAGGACAAGCCGCGATTCCAGCTTTATGAGACGTTCCGAGTGGCGCATGTCAATGGATATGGGTTGCTGCTCGATGTGGATGAGGCGAGCGATCGACTGTATATCCTGCATCAGGATCCCGAGACTGGAAAGCAGATGCGGGTAAGCTGGTGGGATATGTCGGAGCTGCGTAAACGATTGCTGCAAAAGCATCCGCGCACGTTCTGGGTCACCGCTGAATCGGAGACGATCAGTGGTGTAGAGCATTTCCTGTATACGAAAATCCTCTACACCAAGAATCCGAATACGGCGCTGCTGACCCCGTTGCTGGCCTCCGGCGTGATTACCGTCGATCTCGCTGCTCACATCACGGAGGCCGGAAAATATAGGGATCATGGAGCGCTCTTCAAGATAGAGAAGAAGAATCTGCCTCTATTGTTCGCTACTCCTGAGGAGTTCATCCTTTGATTTCGTCAAGAATGCTATTGACCACCTCTCCCAGAGCTTTACCGAGGAGAGGTGGGACGGCGTTCCCGATTTGCGTGTACTGCGGCACCTGATAGCGTCGCCGCAGGCCGCCGGTCGTGGTGATGCCGCGGAATTCGAATGCATCGGGGAACGACTGGATTCGTGCCATCTCTCGAACCGACAGCGTGCGCGCTTCGGTGTAGTGGCACACGTCGTCGGGAATGGACAAGGCGGCGGGCGCCGGAACGCCGCGGCGCAGCGCTCGCTGGGAGAATTTCTTCGTCTTCAGGCCCGCGAGATATTCAACGAGCCTTTTCTTCGATTTCGGTACGGGCTTGTCGTACTTGAGCAGATGTCCTTCCTTCAGTGCGTTGACGGCTTCGGCGGATAGTTCGTCTGAAGTGCCGCGCATGACATTTTTGATTTCGTCCGCAATCGGTTTCGTGGTGTTTGCCATGATCTGGTAGATGCGGAACCGCGCTCGCACGCGTGGCGTGCTGTTGGGGTGCTGCCGATTGAGCATCGGATGCTCGGGATTGGCGAGATGCGTGCCGAGTTCAGAGTTCAGATCGATAACATACTGACTTTGCGGAGCTGAATTCTCATCCTGCAGATCTCCGATAGCGTCTTCGATGGTGTGCTGCGTTGCGTCGTCATGGAATGCGACGAGCGGTGCGAAGACGGAACTCTCGGCGGCCTTCTGCCATTCCGGCGTGGTGAGGTCGCGATAGGACCAATGATCCTTATCATAATCGGCATCGTTGTTCTTGACGGCTTCGATCAGCTGCTCGCCCTGCTTGAACCATTCCGAAGTTTCTTCGGACAGCTGGTCCACGAGATCCTCGCGAATTGCAAGCATGATGAAACGCGGACGATTCTGTGCCACGCCCGCATAACGTGCGTTGATCAGGAGCGGACGGGTGACGTAACCGATGGAGGCGAACGCCTTGCAGACTTCGAACCATGCGTAGTAGGTCTTCGATTCCTCTTTGAATGGTCGGAGGATGCCTTCCACGTTTTCCAGCAACACCATACGCGGGCGTTGGAAATTGACGAACTTCGCGAACTCCCACGGTAGCTGATTGCGCTGGTTGCCGAGTTCGCGACGTCCGGCAAGCGAAAAGCTCTGGCAAGGTGGTCCGCCGGAGACGAGGTCAACTTCCCCGTGAATGAGCGGACTATGCCGGTCTTCGATGAACTGGTTCAGTCGACGGATGTCCCCGACGATAAGACGACCAGTGAGGTCATCCGCGTTCCCGACTTCGCTCATGTCGGTTTGCGGTCGTTCGAATGGATTGTCTGATAGACGTTCAATGACGTCGTCGGTGTCCGAATCGAGCCAGAGAACGGGACGGTCGGATGGTTTGGTCTGGGCAAACTCCGGAGATCGCATGTCGACGCCCATGAGATTGAGGGCAAACGTCTCGGCCGGCATGGGGGAGAGCTCATTGGCGAGCAACTCCCCGAAACCGGCGGAATGGAGGCCAAGACTAAGGCCTCCGCATCCCGCGAAAAGTTCGATGAAGGTGTGCATGACAGTTCAGTATAGGAAAGAAACTGAGAAAAGTCCAGGTGGACGTTGGTCTGGTATCTTATAACATTGATGAGGGAGCATATGTGTTGCTGTCCGTTCGGATGAAGCATGAGCTAAAAAAACAGGCCAGATGGAGACTTGAGAATGCAGAGAATAGGTAAATATTCTATTATAACTACAGGTGAATTTGATTCGTCTGAGGCAGATGTTATCATTTTAGATTCTAATATATTAATTGATATAGACAAATTTTATTATAAAGGATTATCTAAGCAATCTTGCGATAATCTTTGTACTCTTTTACATAAGTTCGAAAGAGTTGATGAAGTCGATTATCGCTATGCGCTTATGGAGACTTGCTTTAGAAGAACGAAGCATGATGCCGCTCATGCGGGAAGGATGATGGATGCAATTTATGCGATGTGGAATAGTGATTTGGGGAAAATAGATGAGATGCTTTCTCGTGGATCTACGATGGTTGGTAGGGAAACTGGAGGAAGATTCGCGCAGCTTACGGAAGATGAAATTAAGGCGTCCATAGATTTTCCAAGTGTATTATATATAATGTATGGAACAAATCTTCATACGATAATGACATATGAAAAAAATGGAAAGAATAGAGGGGATGCTTATTCTGCTCATTGTCGCTGGGTGAGGGATGAGTTGGGTTGCGTCTCGGCTTATCCGAGGATGGTTGCTCGCTCTTTATTCCTTGGGCAGGCTGACGAGCATAACAGTGCGCGCTCATTGTTGAAGATGGACAAGCGCGATATGGCTATTGCGGATAAGGCATGGAATTCTGCATGGGATTGTTTTTTCATGTTTGTTCTTGATGGTTATAGAATGGGAAAAGAGGGAGTTGTGGATGAAAGATGGCGAAATCGACCTGCACGCGCTGTGCTTGTCACGGCGCGAGACCAAGTATGGATTGATTCCATGTCGAGTTTTCTTGGATATATGCAAAGTGAAGGGAAGAGTTTTCCGTTCTTAGCTCATACGCTGCGAATAAAAAAAGAATTTTTGGGAATTGCTCGTATGGAAGCGAATCTAGATCGAGAGCATCATCAGGCAATGCTGGATAACAACACTGAAGAAAATAGATTTATTGAAACAATTATTAAACTGGAAAATAATATAGGTGTTCAACCTCGCACATTATTTGACGTCAAATAGATTATTATCTAGTGAAAGATTAAGAATTCAAAATTTATTGGTATTTCGTCCGTGTTAAGTTGTGTGTGAATCTACCTGAGATGATGTTGGAATTGTTTGGCTCATGGAGATGGGTTCGCGGCTCGTGAAACTATTGAGCGTGGAGTTGTGCCGGCGTCACCCCACTCAAAGCGATATGTGGAACGCGGTGGTGAAACGCTATAGGTGGAGTGAGATAAGCAAACTGGCGTCGCGCACGAACGTTATGAATGAGGCGAAAGCACCGTCCATCGCGTGCTTTGAGCCCGCGGAGTATCTATGTGAAGCATGATTGGCATTGTTGAAATGGGGGCGCTTGTGATTCCGCCTACTGTATCGACCAGAATGGCGATGATTTCAATGCGCCACTCGCCACGTTTCTGACTGCATGTTCGAGCGGATTCAAGCGTCGTTGACGTTCGGTTGAGGGTATATCGGTCATATGATATTCGCAGAATAATGTAATGTTGCATGGCTGTATATAGCAGAAATAGGGATTTGCGGACTGTATGCTCACAAGTGACCGCTTCGGATCATTCGTTGCGATGGATTTGGCGATGCGCGACTGTCACGTTGGCTATCTCAACCTGTGCGATGCCAAATGATGCGATGTACAATTCGTCGATTGTGTGATTGACGAATTCGAAATCGTAGGTGTGTAATTGGCTCGTGTAGCGTTTCGAAGCGCGCATATCGATTCGATTAATTGTGGTACGCTCAATTGCAGTACACCGCAGTTGGTATGCCGATCTGCGCGGTGCGCATTTGCGCCGCATTGAGTATGCGGAATCTCTGCATGGGATTACGATGACGCTCGACCAGATTGCCGATTTCGCGCTTGCGTTCACCGCAAGCTTCGGTATTCGTATCGTGTAGGTCGTGATGTATACGGCGGTACGGTGGAGCAAGCGGAACAACTGATTGGTGAAACAATGTCATCATTGCAGGTCGCACGGCGGATCGTCGCGGCATACGGGAGCGAACGGTTCCTGACGAATCTCAAACTCAATCTGCTCACTTACTGGTGTCAGATCGAGACGTTGCGTGAAACCGGCGAGCCGCTGTTCGCGGACGCAATCGCCGTCGGGGAGTGCGGACCCATCGAGACGGACGTGTGGGATGAATACGCGCCGTTCGGCTCGCGGATGATACGGCAGCGCGACGAATGGCAGGAGTCGGCGCTCGACGAATCGGCGGAGCGGATCATCGCGCATGTCGTCGATACGCTCGGCGCGCTGACCGCGATCGATCTGCTGGAGATGTCGTGCGCCGACGACGGCGCATGGCGGTGCGCGAAGGACAGGGGATCGGCGACGGTCGACGTCGACGACATCCTCGTGTCGGCGGACATGCGGCGCACGGTGCCGTCGCGCACGCTCGCCGGCTGCGTCGACAAGGTGACGCGGGAATACCCGAACGCGCTGCGGCTGTTGGAGAACTCGTGATGAACGGAGAGCGGAACATGCGTGATGCGGAAAGCGACGTCGCGCCGATCGAACTCGACGGCGACGTGATGGAGATGGACGCGATCGCCGAATCGATCTTCGAAGTGTATCTGGACACGATTCGCGGCACCGGACTCGACATCACGCGGACCGCGCCCGCATCGGTGGACGAGAGGATCCTCGGACGCGTGCAGTCGGTGCTCGGCGCGACCTTCCTGAGCTTCTTCGGCGTCACGCCGCGGCAGCGTTACACGGACGTGTTCGCGCAGATCGCCGACTTCGCGACGCGCTTCGCGAAAGACCACATCTTCCCCGACGGCAACAAGCGCACGGCCGTGAAGATGGCGCTCGCGATCCTCGCGATGCGCGGCTGGGACGTACGGGCGACGGATGCCGGGGACGCCGAAGGCAACGAGCTGTATCAGTGGGTGCAGGACATCGTCACCGGTCATGGCGGTGCGGACGAACTCGCCGGCTTCCTGCGCGGGCACGCGGTGCGAGTGGGGTAGGGGATCGCATAGTGAACGAATTATATCCCTACAGGATCTGCTCCATGCCGTACTTGTAGACGCGCATGCCGAGCGACTCGTAGAACTTGACGGCAGAGGGATTCGCGGCCCAGGCGTTGAGCGTCACGTTGTGGTAGCCGTGCGTGCGGGCGTAGTCGAGGACGTGACGGTACAGCGCGGTGCCCACGTGTTTGCCGCGGGCTGCCTCGTCGACGCAGATGTCGTCGATGTACAGCGTGGCGATCGGCTGCAGGTTGTTGCTGCCCGCATGGTCCTCGCGCACGCAGAAGGCGTAGCCGAGCACGGCGCCGTCCTCGTCGGCGGCGACGAAGATCGGACGGTCGTCGTCGCCGATGATCCGCGCGAGCTCGTCGGTCGTGTACTTGGTGCGGCCCTCGACGAACAGGTCGGGGCGGCCGTGGGCGTGCACATCGTTGACCTGACGCAATAGGTCCATGATGGCGGCGGAATCGGAAAGCCTGGCGCGGCGGATGGGGGAAATGGCCGGCGTGATCGGCGCGTTCGAAGTGTGCGCAGTGGTGGTCATGGGTTCATCGTATGGTCCGGGGGCGGACGAGGTGGCGTGTACGTTCTCGGGCGGTTGGGGCATCTGAGGGGTGCATCCGGACGGTTTTTGGATGCGTCTCGGATGTATCTCGGCTGAAAAGGAGCATTTTCCGCGAGGAGCCCGGATACAACCTTCGAGAGAACGCCATTCCGAAGCCTCATACTTGGGATGTGCAAAGAAAATGCTCCTTTTCAGCCGAGATACGCCGGATCACGGGTCGTAGGCGGTGGGTGGGGGCGCCGGTCGGCGCGGCCGCCATGCCTTGCGCCGCTTATCCGGGACGAGATCAAGGGCGAGCGGGGTGTCCCGTAGGTAGTCTTCGCCGGTGCGCTCGCGGATGTGCCTCGCGACGAGCTCCGCAACGCGCCTTTTGTCCGAATCCGTGATGAATCCGATGCCTATGACCTGCACATAAACCCAGCCGGCTTCCTCGATCCTGAACCGCCGCAGTGAATCTAACTCCCATTGCTCCCGGTGGTGCTCGCCGTCGTATTCGACGGCCACCTTCGCATCGGGAAACGCGAGATCCAGATAGATAAGTCGGCCATCGTGGAGCCGTACCGGAAGGTTGACCGCCGGACGCGGGAGTCCATGGCGTTCGAGTGTGAGCCGAAGAACGCTTTCCATGACGGAATCGGTACGCTCCTCCATCAGATCCAAGGCCTTGCGGCATTGGGCGATGCCTTTGGGCGGCCGCAACCCGGCTCTGTGCGCATGATGCTCGATGCGGGCGATGCACTCGGTGAAATCGTTCAACGTCAGCGGCTCGTGGAGCGTCTTCCGGCGCATCATCGCATCGCCTAGGATCACGAGATCCTCGAGTTCGAGGAACCGTGAGAACAGAAACCAGGTGAATGCGGGTGTCGTGCAGGTGATGCCTTCGGCGATCTCCGTCGTCTCTATCGACACGCCGCTGACGAAGACGGCGGTGGGGCTGAGTCGTGTGACGCCCGGGCGGATCTGGGCTGCGCGGTCACGGCCCTTGTTGTTGCGATGGTTCACGACGATCTGCAACATGTTGGCGTGAAGTCTGGGTCTGGACGCGATGGCGGCGGTTGGATCCCAGTCCACGCCGAGTAGCCGGAGCGCCGTCGTCAATGTGAAGATGCATGCCGTGGCGCGTCTGCAATGCCGCTCGGACTGCATGCATGTCTTCAGCTGGTTGATCTGCCGTTCCTGTGGAGTCTCGAAATGCGAGGTCATCGTCCTCCGTCCCGTCGTCGAACCGAATGTGGTGCCGACTCTAGCGGGTTCGTGCCGGCACGTCAGTCGCGTCGACGAAACATGTGGAAACGGTGGATAACGGAACGGAGGATGCCCTCGGATGTGGAGGAAACGGTGGAAAACGGAAGCGGCGCCATGCATCATACAGGATGCTGGCGCCGCTTCGCGGATGGTCGTTGTCTGATTGCCTACCATCACTGGTCGATCTTGGCGACGGCCACAAGCGGCACCGAGATCGTGTTGCCGAGCACGGCTTTGTAGCTGTACTCGCCGAGCGATGTGCCGGAGATCGTGATCGTGTCGTCCTCGAGGATGCGCGATTTCGTCAGATCGTTCGAGAAGGTGCCGTACAAGATCGTGTCGTAGTTGCCGTCAACGGCCAGTCGGATGTCGGTGGTCTCGTCGCCGCGTACGACCTGCACGACACGACCTGTGAACTTGACTTTCTTGCCGAGGAAGTCATCAGGTGTGCGGGCGAGCTGATCGTAGGTGATGCCGGTGTCGTACCCCCTGGCCTCCTCCTCACGCTTCCTCTGTTCCTCCTCCTGCTTCTTCTTCTCCTCCTCGGCTTTCGCCTCGTCGATTTTCTGCTGGGCTTTCTTCTTGAGCTGTTGTCCCTCCTGATCCTTTGCGTCGCCGTTGTACTTCTCGTGCAGCTGATTGGCGGCCTCGATCGTGCCGTTCCAGTCCTCGGCATCGTAGGCGTTCTTGACGTCGATGAGCATCCGGCTGCTGCCGTTCTCCATCTCGTCCTTGAGCGCAAGATAGTCGGAATTCAGCGTCTCATAGCGCTCGGCGAGTTCATTGTTCCTTTTCTTCCAATCCGCTTGCTCGGTCTGTGCCTGCGCCTGCTCCTCTGCGAGTTGCGTGCGCAGATTGCCGCCAGCTACAAGCGAGTAGACGAGCAGGGCGGCGAGGATGAGGATGGCGCTGATGTATGCTGCATGGACCCATTTCGTCAACCCTGACTTATGGACGGCGGCTGTACCGTTTGGTGTGGGGGCGAACTGATTCGGTGGAGAGGTGGAAACGTCGGGAACGGCCTGCTGGTATGGGGCAGTGTTCATGTATTGCCGGAAATCGGGGTGGGCACTGGGTTGTTCGGCGTTGTATGCCTGCGTCGCGGGCGCAACTGATTCGCTGATGGAGGAATCGTAGGGCGGTTCGTTGATGGGATTGGTGCCTGGTGTGGTGGTATTGTCGTCCATGGTCGTTCAGGTCCCTTCTGCTGTACTGGTTGTTTGGTATGTGTAGTGATGTGCGGTGGGGTGCATTGGATGGTTCCGGTTGTGCGATACGCGTTGCCCTCCTCGCCACAGTGTGGTTGTGTTGCGTCATCGTCGATGCAATATGACACATAGTAATAAGAAATGACTATTTTGCAAAATGGGTGTGTGGCATTGTGTGGCGTGCCGGACGGCGGGAGGGGAAGCGGTTGCGTGGCTTGGTGCAATGAGGGGAGGGGATCGAGGACGGGACGACGAAGGCTGTGGAAGCGAACGGATTGGCGCGATCTTTGGTTTCTGCAGACGCATGCTTGGCGGTCTTGTGACGCGGAGCCGTTCGGGAAAGAGGCTCTCAGGTGGCGCACAGACGTAGCCTTGAATCAAAAGGCATGTGGATCGGGGATTATGCGCCGGCAGGGGTGAGCGGAAGGACGGTATCAAGGATGCCCGAGGGGCGTCATCCAAGGCTCGGATGTATCTCGGCTGAAAAGGAGCATTTTCCGCGAGGAGCCCAGATACGGTCCCCGAGAGAATGCTATTCCGAAGCCTCATACTTGGGGCATGCAAAGAAAAAGCTCCTTTTCAGCCAAGATGCGCTGGATCATGGGTCTGGGCATCGTCGCCGGTCGGCGCGGCCGCCATGCCTTGCCCCGCATGTTTGTGGGAGGCGTCTAAGGGAAGGATGGCGAAACGGATGAGATAATGGGAAGTTCAGGGAAGAAATGCCGAGGGGACGGTGGGGGTGCATCGGCCGAATCGGCGTGCGTTATCGGTCGCGTGCCTGCTTCGCCTGCTGGACGCGTTCCTGCAGCGCCTGTCGGATCAGGCGGATCCGGGCTTCCGACATGAGGCCATACTGGCCCAAGTGGCGGGCAACGTCCTCGGGCCAGTCGTCCAGTGCATCCAGGTCATAGCGGTCCCAATGGCGTATCAGATGCAGCTGCCGGCGCGCCGTGGGGGATGTGGTTGTGACGAAGAACGGTCTGGTCTTGTAGTCCGCATTGCTGATGCGCAGTTCGCCGGCCCACAGCGAGTCTCCGTATCGAACAGGGGAGCGGGACGCACGTGAAGGGTCTCCACATCGCGGATCAACGCGAAATTGTTGTAATGGCGGTCGATGTTGCGCATGAGCCAGTCGATGAGCAGCCAGTCTTCCGTGGCGTCGGACGTATCCTGCGCATCGGCGCCCAATGCGGATGCGGCGGCAGGCCATTGGTCGCGGGCGGACAGGCGGTTGTCCCGTTTTACGGTGCCCAACGCCTGCCATGCGCTGATCAGCTCCTCGGTGTCCGAGAGCATCTCCGCGCAGATTGAGACGGGACGGTTGTCGTATTCGCCGAGCGTATACCGTACGGCGGGAATATGCAGACGGCCCGCGAGGCGGGAAGCGATCAGCTCGTTGATCGGTTCCTGACCGGTACGGCCGGCCTTGATGAGCAGTCGTGTCCCGTCCGCTCCTACCGTCCATCGTTTCGGCAAGTCGCCGCCGGTGGATGCGTCGGGTGCGTCGAAACTGAACCGATGCGACGACGAGCGTTCGGACAGCAACGCGTATCCAAGCTGTTCGGGGAAGGTGTTGTTGAAGAAGTTGATGTCCTCCCAGCACACGTCCTCGTCCGCATCCCGTACCCAGTATTGGTCGGACAGGCTCAGGCCGCGGGTGCGGTCGAGCAGTTCGACGGTATTGGAAAGACGCAGGTCAGTGAGCACGCGGGTAATGCCGTCGCGCGTGGAGGGAATCGCCCTTCCTCGCCACCAGGAATCCACGCGATGCGCGTAGACGGCGCGCTTGCCATGCGTGGTGAATTCCGGCGGTATGCGTCGTTCATCGATTACCGCGGCGGTGCCCCGCGGGATGCCCGGTGCGCTCGTCGAAATCGAACGCCAAGGTCTCGTGGGTGCGGTTCATGATGATTCTGCGCCGCATGACCGTTCACCTCCCGTCGGATCCTCGTCCGCATACCCGAGCATAGCAGCAGAAGAGCGCCTCTCGGAGGTCGCCCGGACGGAGGATCACGGCTGTGCGAAGCCCTCGACGACCTGCATCGCTTCGATGATCCGCTCGGTGGTCACGTCCGGCACGGCCGCGTGGAACGGCGAGCCTTCGGCGGCGGCGAAGTCGGCCACGGTCTGGAGGTTCTCGTCGGTGAACGGCAGGTTCATCTGCCGGAACGAATGCGGCAGCCCGATGCGGTCGTAGAACGGCAGCAACGCCCGCGCCTCGTCCTCCTTGCCTTCGGTCACGAGCTGGACCATGACGCCGTACGCCACCTTCTCGCCGTGCATCGTCTCGGCCGACCCGGGAATGCGCGTCAGTCCGTCGTGCACCGTGTGCGCGCCGGATTCGCGGGCGCGCACACCGCCGAAGCCGGCCACGGTGCCGGCCAGGCCGATGATCGTGTCGACGAGCGTGCGCACATGCCCGTCGTCGTAGTCGCCGGCGCGCAGCGCCTCGAGCGCCGGTTCGCTCTCCTCGAGCAGCGTGTCGCGCACGAGACGCGCGCTGTGCCGGGACAGCCTGTCGAAGACGGTCAGATCGTCCGCCTGCGCGAAGACCGGGTCGGACTCGTAGAACTTCGCGAGCGTGTCGCCGATGCCGCCGACGAACTTCTCGGACGGCGCCTGCGCGATCATCGCCGCGTCGACGAGCAGCGCCGTGCTGTTCTTCGGATGCACCGGCACGCCGAGGAAACGGTGCTCGTCGTCGTAGTCCACCGAATACGGCGAGTAGGCGGCGCACGCGCAGGCGAGCGTCGGCACGATGACGAGGTCCACGTCGAGGATCTCGGCGACGTTCTTCGCCGTGTCCGACAGTTTGCCGGCGCCGATCGCCACGATCGCATCCGCGTCGAGCGCCTTCGCCTGCTCGGCGAGTTCGCGCGCGTTGCGTTCGCTCGATGTGCCGTCGTAGCGCAGCGCCGGCGCGAAGAACTCGTCCGCGCCGGTGTAGTCCAGGAACGCCTGCGCAGACTTCACGCCGGTGATGATGACCGGATGGTCGTAGTCCTCGAGGTATTTCGGGACGATCTTGGCGACTCCCGGATCGCTCACGTAGCGGTTCGGGCCGGGACGGACATCGGTGTCTTGGACGAAGGTGGCCATGGGAAGCTCTTCTTTCTTGTCTCTTGTGTTTCCTCCATGGGAAACGCTCGTTGGCCCGTCCGCGCGTCGCATGCGACGGACGGCGTTCAGTGGAGGGCTGCCTCCGTCTGCGGCGGAACGTTCTGATGGAACATGGCGCCGCATGCGGTCGGCTGCGGACCTGATGCATTGCTGGCGACGGCGAAGAGCTTGTGGCGTACCGACGCGTTGATGGCCATACTATGAATACCGACGACTGGTGTTCGCTTCGGGTGGAGAAAAGGGTGCCGGAGTGGTATCTGTCTAATTTCTTGCCGTTTCGGGGGCCCATGCGGGCGACGCCGAAGCGTGCGCCGGGCCGGAGACGAGGGTGCGCGCCGTGCGCGCGCCGTCGCGGCGTCCTGGCCGCCGGCCGCGCGTAGTGGAAGGACGATGCGCGGCGTCCCGCCATGCGTCCGGTGCGTCCGCGCGCTGATACACTCGCGGCGATACACTGTGGGTTGGCATGCGCCCGGACGGCGCCGGCATGACGTCCGCCCGACGTCCGGACGTCATCACAAGGCGGCGGTACCATCCGCGCGGCGTCCCGCATCGCGCCATCCGGGCGGCATGGGTCCGCCGGGACGCGACCGTCAAACGGCGTGACGAACAACGACGAAACGAAAAGAGGAGACCATGGCACAGGAGCAGCAGGACAAGCCGGTCGTCGAAAGCTTCCAGCTCGACCACACGAAGGTCAAGGCGCCATATGTGCGCTACATCGACACGCAGACCGGTCCGAACGGCGATGTCATCTCCAACTACGACCTGCGTCTCGTCCAGCCGAACGAGAACGCGATCCCGACCGGCGGCCTGCACACGATCGAGCACACAATCGCCGTGCTGCTGCGCGAGCGCATCCCCGGCTACATCGACTGCTCGCCGTTCGGCTGCCGCACCGGCTTCCACCTGCTCACCTGGGGCGAGCACTCGACCGAGGACGTCGCGAAGGCGCTCAAGGAGTCGCTCGAGTTCATCGCGAACGAGGCGACGTGGGACGATGTGCCGGCCACGACGGTCGAGAGCTGCGGCAACTACCGCGATCACAGCCTGTTCACGGCGAAGGAGTGGGCGAGGGACATCCTCGCGCAAGGCATCAGCTCCGACCCCTTCGAACGCAGGATCGTCTGAGACGGCCGCCCGAACCGCCGCGCGGACGCCCGTCATGGTCGGGCGCCCCACACGGTGCGGCGAATCCGCCGAACATGGCATGGACGGCAATGGCATGGACGACAAGGGAGAGGCACAAGAGGCAATGGCCAGCGCATCGATACGACGGTTCCGCCACGCGACGATGAAGGACTATCCGCAGATCGAACGCAACTACGCCCGCGCGCGCGAACTGATGGCGCGCAACGGCAACCCGACGCAGTGGGGCAGCACGTTCCCCAGACCCGAAGTGGTCAAGGACGACATCGCCAACCACCGCACGATGCTGCTCGTGGACACGGTGGGCGGCCATGAGCGCGTCCTCGCGCAGTTCGCCGTGTGCCCGGGCATCGACCCGACCTACGTGAAAATCAACGGCGCGTGGCTTGACAACGCCTCCTACGTCACGATCCACCGGATCGCGTCGAGCGGTCTCGTGCGGCACGCGGCGCGCGACTGCGTCGAATGGTGCCTCAAGCATTACGGCAACGTGCGCGTCGACACGCATCCGAACAACAAGGCGATGCAGCATGTGCTCGAAAGCTGCGGCTTCGCGCGCTGCGGCCTGATCCAGCTGCTCGACCGCGACGAGGACACGACGCGCATCGCCTACCAGCGGCACGAGTGGTGATCGGCCGCTGCGCCTAGGGCGGCTGCGTCGCCTCGCATGCCGTGAACCGCCGCCGGCGCCGACGTCACAGCGGTGCGCGACAATACCGGATATGACCGCACAAGCACTTGCCGAACCGCATTTCTCCTCGCCTCAGGGCGAAGCCAACTACCGGGCCGCGCTCCGGCGGTATCCGGCGCAGGCGATCGTGGACCTGGCCGCCATCCGCGACAACATGCGCCATCTCGTCGACGTCGTGAACCGCGAGGGGGAAGAGACTGCAGTGATGGGCGTCGTCAAGGCTGACGCCTACGGCCACGGCCTGATCCCGGCCGCGCTCGCCGCGCTCGCCGGCGGCGCCACCTGGCTCGGCACCGCGCAGGCGCGCGAGGCGCTGCTGCTGCGCCGCGCCGGCATCGGCCCCGATCGCGCGCACATCCTCACCTGGGTCAACAACCCGCTCGAGGCGCCGTACCGCGAACTCATCGAGGAGGACATCGACCTGTCGGTGGCCACGACGGCGGCGCTCGAGCGCATCGCCGCCTCCGCGCGCGAGGCGGGACGCCCCGCCCGCGTGCACATCAAGGTCGACACAGGATTCGGACGCAACGGCTTCACGTTCGAAAACCTGCCCGAGGCGATCGGCGCGCTCGTCGCGCTGCGTGACGAAGGCCTCCTCGACATCGTCGGCCAGTGGAGCCACCTCGCCGTCGCCGATGCCCCGGGCAACGCCGACTTCGTCGAGCAGACCGAGGCACAGATCACGCGCTTCGAGGAGTTCACGGCGCGGCTCGCCGGCGCCGGCATCGAACCGCGGATCAGGCATCTGGCGAACACGGCGGCCACATTGAGCCGTCCGTCGATCCACTACGACCTCGTGCGCCCCGGTGTCGGCCTGTACGGCTACGAGGCCGATCCGGCCATGGGCAGCCCTGAACGCTACGGGCTCAAGCCGGCGATGACGCTGCAGGCGCAGCTGAGCTCGGTCAAGGACGTCGACGCGCACAGCGGCCTGTCCTACGGGCGCATCTACCTGACCGAGGGCCGCACGAGCGTCGCGATCGTGCCGGTCGGCTACGCCGACGGCATCCACCGTTCCGCATCCGGCGCCGACGCGATCGGCGCGCTCGGCGAGCGCGGCCGCACGATGCCCGGCGGTCCGGTGCGCGTCATGACGAAGGACGGCCCCAGGCTCATGCGCGTCAGCGGCCGCGTGTGCATGGACCAGTTCATCATCGACCTGCACGGCATGGCCGACGACCTCGGCGTAGCGATCGGCGACACCGTGGAGCTTTTCGGGCCGGGCCGCGGCGAGCAGTACGGCGAACCGACCGCCGATGACTGGGCGCGCGCCGCCGACACGATCAGCTACGAGATCTTCACATGCCTGCGCAACCGCATCCCGCGGCTGTACGAGCACGCGGCCGAGGTGCTCGGCCCCGACGACCTCGCGAAACTCGACCCGGCGAGCATCCTGTAACGAAGTCGCACGGCGCGCTCAATGGGAGAGGGGAGCCTATGGACGGGCAGACGACGGCCGGCGGCCCGGCGCCGGACGGCTACACGGCGCACGACGTCGAACGATGGGTCGCCGAGCCGCCCAAATCGCGCCGCCGCACGCCCTTCGAACGCGATCGCGCACGCCTCATCCACTCGTCGGCGCTGCGCAGGCTCGGCGCGAAAAGCCAGATCCTCGTCGCGGGCACCGACGATTTCGCGCGCACACGCCTCACGCACACGCTCGAAGTCGCGCAGATAGGCCGCCAGATCGCGCGGATGCTCGGCTGCGACCCCGACGTCGTCGACTGCGCATGCCTCGCGCACGACCTTGGCCACCCGCCCTTCGGACACAACGGCGAACGCGCGCTCGCCGCGCTCGCGAGGGACATCGGCGGATTCGAGGGCAACGCGCAGACCTTCCGTCTGCTCACCCGTCTTGAGCCGAAGATCTTCCGTGCCTCGGGGCGTCCGGCCGGCGTCAACCTCACGCGCGCATGCCTCGACGCGTCCGTCAAATACCCGTGGGGCTACGCGCGCGCCGACGCGCATCCGAAAGGCGAGCGCGGCCGCAAGTTCGGCGTCTACCCGGACGACGCGGACGTCTTCCGATGGCTCAAGGAGGGTGCGCCGGCGGAGACGGTGCCGCTCGAAGGGCAGGTCATGGACCTCGCCGACGACATCGCGTACAGCGTGCACGACTTCGAGGACGCGGTCGCCACAGGCGCCGCCGATCTGGCCGAGCTGAACCGGGCGGGGACCATCGACGCCGTCGTGCGCGAGATCAACGCATGGTACGGGCCGCAGTGGGATCCCGGCGAGCTTGTGCGCGCCTTCGGCAGGCTGCGAGCGATCGGCGCGTTCCCCGAGGCCTTCGACGGCTCCCGCCGCGCGCTCGCACAGCTCAAGAACGTCACGAGCATGCTCATCGGCAGGTTCGCGCTGAGCGTCGAGGCGGCGATGCGCGCGATCCACGGCGCCGGCGCGCTGACGCGGTACATGGGCGCGCTCGCCGTGCCCGACGAGACGCGATACGAGATCCTCGTGCTCAAGGGCATCGCCGTGCACTATCTGATGGAGCCGCGCGACCATTCGCCGATGCAGCAGGACGAACAGCGGATCGTGACCGACCTCGTCGACGTGATCATGGACGACCCGTCGACGCCGCCCTTCGCGCTGGAACGCGTGTTCTGGGAGGACTGGATGGATGCGGGCGACGACGGCGCCCGGCTGCGCGTCGCGATCGACCAGGTCGCGAGCCTGACCGACGCGTCGGCGATGACGATGCACACGCTGCTGTGCTCGTGAACGTCGCCGTGCGCGTGGGCCGCCGTGTTCGTGAAGCATCGGTGCATGCCGGACCGGCGATGACGATCGGCTGATATGATGTTGGCTCATGGCGGGCTTGATCAGGCAAGAAGACATAGACAAGGTGAGGAACGCGGCCGATCTGTACGACATCGTGTCCGCGAGCGTGTCGCTCAAACCGGCGGGCGTAGGCTCGTTCTCCGGCCTGTGCCCGTTCCATGACGAGAAGACGGCGAGCTTCTACGTGCGCCCGTCGATGGGCCTGTGGCACTGCTTCGGATGCGGACGCTCCGGCGACGTCTTCGGCTATGTGCAGGAACGGGAGAACCTCGACTTCCCCGACGCCGTCGAACTGCTCGCCGACAAATACCACATCGACCTGCACCGCGAACAGGGGCGCGGCCCGGACAACGCGCGCAAAGGCTCGAAGCGCACGCGGCTGCTCGAGATGAACGAGGAGGCGCAGCGCTTCTTCGTCGAACAGCTCACGACGCAGGAGGCGCTGCCGGCGCGCCAGCTGCTCGGCGGACGCGATTTCAGCCGAGAGGACTGCGTGCGCTTCGGATGCGGCTACGCGCCGCAGGGCTGGGACAACCTCGTGCGCCATCTCGCCGGCAAGGGATACACGCAGCAGGAGATGCTCGACGCCGGCCTCGCACGTCAAGGCCAGCGCGGCGTCTACGACTACTTCCGCGGGCGCGCCACATGGCCGATCCGCGACTCGACCGGCCGCACGCTCGGCTTCGGCGCGCGCAAGCTGTACGACGACGACCAGATCGGCGCGAAGTACATCAACACGCCGGACACGCAGCTCTACCACAAGAACCAGGTGCTCTACGGCATCGACCTGGCCAAGGACGCGATCGTCAAGAAACGGCAGGTCGTCATCGTCGAAGGCTACACCGACGTCATGGCGATGCATCTGGCCGGCGTCGACACCGCCGTCGCCACATGCGGCACCGCGTTCGGCGAGGAGCATGCGAAGATCGTGCGCCGCCTCATCCACGACGACTCGCTCGGCGCCGTGCAGCTCGTCGGTCCGCTCAAGGTCGAGGGGCAGGCGCTCAGCTCGCGCATCGTCTTCACGTTCGACGGCGACGCGGCCGGGCAGAAGGCGGCGCTGCACGCGTTCGGCCTCGACACGGCGTTCCTGTCTCAGACCTTCGTCGCCGTCGCCGAGGACAACCTCGACCCTTGCGATCTGCGCATCCGGCACGGCGACGACGCACTGCGCGCGCTCGTCGAGAACGCGAAGCCGCTGTACGACTTCGTGCTCGGCGCCGCCGTCAACCGCTTCGACACCTCGTACACGACCGGGCGGATGGGCGCCGTCAAGGCGACGGCGCCGCTCATCGCGCAGATCCGCGACCGTTCGCTGTGGAATGAATACGCCAGCAAGGAGGCGCGCGCGATCGGCGTCGACCTCGACGTCATGCGGCGCGAGGTCATCGCGGCGCGCAAGGCGCTGCATGTGCGCGACGAGGACGCGTACGCGCCCAGACGCAGCCGCTACCCGCGCTCCGGCGAGGGCGAGCGCCAGAGCGCGCCGACCGCCGTGCAGGCGCGGCTCATCGAGCAGGCGAACGCCGAAAGGCAGACCTTCTACCGCGTGCCCGATCCGGTGTTCATCTGCGAGCAGCATTTCATGGCGACGCTCATCCAGATCCCGCGCGCCGTCAACGCCGAGCTGTTCCGCGGCCTCAGCGTGCACTGCTTCCAGACGCCGGTGTTCCAGACGCTGTATCAGGCGGTCGACGTGGCGGGCGGGCTGCCGCCGGATTCGGCGACGCAGCAGCAGTGGTTCGAGCATCTGCTCGAAGCGGGCGGCCCGATGCTCGGCCAGGTCATCAACGAACTCGCTGTCTTGCCACTGCCGTTACCCTTCGACGAGGGCGTAGTGCAGCGCGAGCAGGACACGCATGGGGGCGCCGGCGTCGTCACGCAGCCGCTGCGCGAGGCGACGCAGGCGGAACGGCAGTACGCGAACCAGCTGCTCGCGAGTCTGCTCGACGCCGGCTACATGCGCACGATCGCACAGACGAAGCGACGCATCGCGCATACGCAGGACTCGAAGCAGCAGATCGAGCTGCTCGGCGTGCTGCAGCATCTCGAGACGGCGCGCAAGGAGCTCAAGGCGAGCATCTTCGGCGGGTGACGGGTGAGTCGCGGCGGAAGGCCGCGGTTTGCGCGGGCATCGTCGCAACGGTCGTCGGGGGCATGCGCGGGCGTGCGATGCGGCGGCGCGGACGGCTGTGTGACCGACCGCTTTAGTCATTCCGGCGAACTAACGGGGCGCGGTCCATCCGACGACGCGGGCCCATGCGAAAACGTCGGCGCGCGAGCGCAATGATTGCAACAGCTTGCGGGCCCGCGCGCCGGAAACGGTCGGCGATACACCACGCCGAATCGTTGCAACGGCGCGATTTCGTGTAGGATGGGCTTGTTTTTGCAAGTGCGTTCTGGAGGATGAATGCGGCAACGGGTGCTCACGTTCATGCGCAGCGAGACCATATTGATCGTCGCGTCCATACTCGCATTAATATCATGCTTCATCGTGCCCCCGGACGGGGACTACGGCGGCTACGTGCACGTGAGCACGATCGCGCAGCTCATCTGCCTGATGCTCGTCGTGGCGGGATTCCAGCGCATCGGCGTCTTCAGGATCATCGGCGCGTCGCTGCTGCGCCGCGTGCACACGGCGCGCGGGCTCGTGCTCACGCTGCTGTCGCTGACCTTCGTCTCGTCGATGTTCATCACGAATGACGTCGCGCTGCTCACCTTCGTGCCCTTCGGACTGGCCGTGCTCACGATGGCGCACATGGAGGACAAGACGATCATAGTGTGCGCGCTGATGACGGTCGCCGCGAACACCGGCAGCATGCTCACGCCGATCGGCAACGCGCACAACCTGTACTTCAAGGCGCTCACCGGCATCAGCACCGGGCGTTTCCTCGAGATCATGGCGCCGTACTCGGCGCTCGCGGCCGTGCTGCTCGTCATCGTCACGGCGGTCGTGTTCCGCGGCCGCACGATCACCGAGTTCGAAGGCCTGGACGGCAAGGGCATCGAACGCGGCGTGCTTGCGCCGGACTCCTCGCGCGCGCAGCCGGATGAGATCAAGGTCACCGGCTACGGCGCCGGCTACGGCGGATGGCGTGCGATCGTGTACACCGGCGTGTTCCTCGTGTGCGTGCTCACGGTCAGCGACCTCATCCCGCTGTGGGTGATGTGCGTCGTGACCGTCGTCGCGATGCTCGTCTGCGACCGCAGATCCTTCCTGCACGCCGACTGGGGTCTGCCGCTCACGTTCGTCATGTTCTTCATCTTCATCGGCAACATGAAGCGCGTGCCGGAGTTCTGCGCGATCGCACAGGCCTTCGTCGGACAGCATCCGCTCGAGGTGTCGGTCATCTCCAGCCAGGTCATCAGCAACGTGCCGACCTCGCTGCTGCTGTCCGGGTTCTGCGACCAGTGGGTGCCGCTCATCATCGGCACGAACATCGGCGGCATGGGCACGCTCATCGCCTCGATGGCGTCGCTGATCACCTACAAGAACTACGCCCGCGCCTATCCTCGCAAGAAGAGCCGCTATCTGGCCACGTACACGGCCGTGAGCGTGTTGTTCCTGCTGCTGCTGTACATCCTCGCGCTGATCATCGAGTAGCGGGCGGTCGCGACGCAGCCGCATCCGCTTGTGCGGCTCGTTTCGTCGACGTGGTCTACGTTCCGGCCCGGAACGTCCCGTTTCGTCAATGGGTTCGACGGTTCGGGACGGAATGCGGGTGGTGACGGTCTGCGTTCGATGACGTACCATAATGTGCGCTATACTGATTCAGGTTTGGCCCCGTAGCTCAGCTGGATAGAGCATGTGACTTCTAATCTCAAGGTCGACGGTTCGAGCCCGTCCGGGGTCACGATCAGGGATGGCGTTCGCGCCATCCCTATTTGCATGCCTATGGGGGGAGCACACTTGGCGTCTCGGATTGCGTAAGGATACACTGCCCGAGACGCAGGGGGGGCATATGGGCGTCTCGGTCGGCGTATGCATGCGCAACACGGGATGAGGAGAGGAGTGGCGAAGTCCTAGATGGCGTATGTGTGCGCCACACGGGACGCTGCAAGGCTGGCCGACGTCCTGTGGCGCGTATATGTGCGCTCAGGGGGACGCTGGAGGGTGCGGTTGCGTCCTGCAGGGCGTATGCGTGCGCGGCGCGGGACATGATGGGACGTGTCGGAGTCCTTGGTTGCGTATGTGTGCGCTCAGGGGGACGCCGGCAGGCCGTCAGAACGTGAGCACGACCTTGCCGAAGAGGTCGGCGGACAGCACGCGGGCGAAGGCGTCCTTCGCGTATTCGACCGGATAGGTCGCGTCGATGATCGGATGCAGGTTCGCGTGTTCGACGAAACGCAGCATGCGCGCGAAATCGTCGCGCGAACCCATCGTGTTGCCTTGGATGCGGATGTCCTGGAAGAACACGCGCGTCAGCTCGGCGCCCGGCTGGTCGCCGCTCGTCGCGCCGCAGGTGACGATGACGCCGCCGGGGCGCACCGAGCGGATCGAATGGGCCCATGTGGCCGAACCGACCGAATCGAGCACGGCATCCACCTTGTGCGGCAGGCGTTCGCCGATATGCACGGCGGCGTCCGCGCCGATGCGCCGCGCCGCGTCGAGCTTCTCCTGGCTGCGCGACGTGACGAAGACCTCGAGACCGGCCGCATGCGCGAGCTGGATCGCCGCGCTCGCCACGCCGCCGCCCGCTCCCTGGATCAGCACGCTGTCGCCGGGTTGCACCTGCGCGCCGTGCTCGCGCGAGAACAGCATCGAATACGCGGTGAGCCAGCTGGTGCCGAGCGCCGCCGCCTCCTCGATCGTGCAGTTCGCCGGCTTTGCGAATAGATTCGCCGCCGGGACCTGCGTCTCGTCGGCCATCGTGCCCGGATACTTCTCCGACAGGATCGTGCGGCGCTCGCCGGCGGCCACGCCCGCGCCGTCCGCGCCGATGACCGTGTACGCGACGATCTCGTCGCCGGCCTTGAGCCCGGTGCGTCCTTCGGGCTCCTCCTCGAGCACGCCGCATACGTCGGTGCCGAGGATCATCGGCGTCATGTCCGCCGGCAGCCCGACGCCCTTGAGCGACCAGATGTCGTGATGGTTGACCGAGACGGCGCGCGTCCTGATGCGTGTCCATCCGTACGGCAGCCTCGGCGTCGGCAGTTCGCCCACCGCGAGCGCCTCCAGAGGCTGTTCGGGATTGATGTGCTGTGCGTATACGGCCCTCATCGCCGCTCCTTACGTCCGTTCGGGCGGTCCGTCGTCCACCCGCCAACGTCATTCTAACGCGTCGCGGACCGCCTCGAGGGCGGCGCACTATAATATGGTTCGCGGGGCGCGCACCCGCGTCCACCGAACGCAACCGTAAGGATCAGATCAGGCTCATGACCGGCGACATTCTGGCGAACATGCATGCACCCGAGGACGTCAAGGGGCTGGACGGGGACGAACTGGATGCCCTGTGCGCGCAGATCCGTGACACGCTCGTCGACTTCGGCAAACGCCATGGCGGCCATATCGGCTCGAACCTGGGCCTTGTGGAGGCAAGCGTCGCGCTGCACCGCGTCTTCGAATCGCCGTTCGACAAGATCGTCTTCGACGTCTCCCACCAAAGCTACGTGCACAAGATGCTGACGGGGCGCGCGCGGGCGTTTCGCGACGCGGCGCTGTTCGACTCGGTGACCGGTTTCACGAACCCCGACGAAAGCGAGCACGATCTGTTCGTGCTGGGGCACACCGGCACGTCGATCTCGCTCGCGTGCGGTCTGGCGAAGGAGCGGGACATGCGGCGCGCGGCCGGTCGCACGCCGCAGACGAACAACGTCGTCGCCGTCATCGGCGACGGCGCGCTGAGCTCCGGCATCGCCTTCGAGGGGCTCAACAACGCGGCCGAGCAGGGCGGCAACCTGATCATCGTGTTCAACGACAACGAGATGTCGATCGCCGGCAACCACGGCGGCATGTATGCGACGCTCGCCGAGATGCGCGCGTCGCGCGGCCGCTGCGGCGCGAACCTGTTCCGCGCCTTCGGCCTCGACTACCGCTACGTCGAGGACGGCAACGACGTGCATGCGCTCGTGCGCGCCTTCGAGGAAGTCAAGGACATCGACCACCCGATCGTGCTGCACATCCATACGACGAAAGGTCTGGGCCTGGATGCCGAGGACGCCGCGCACGGCATCCGGGAAGGTCGTTGTGAGGACAACCACTGGCAGTCGCCGATGGGCGAGTCCGACAAGCCGCTCGGCGCGCGCAAATACTACGGACGGTTGGCGATGGAGGCGCTCGAGCGGCGTTTCGACGCCGAACCGGGACTCGTCGTCGTCTCACCGGCGACCCCGGGGTCGAACGGCATCACGCAGAGGTTCCGCTCCCGCGCCGGCGCGCATTACGTGGACACCGGCATCACCGAGGAGCACGCGGTCGCGTTCGCGGCCGGCATCGCGAAGGCCGGCGGACGTCCGGTCGTCGCCACATCGGCGACGTTCTTCCAACGCGCCTTCGACCAGCTGCAGCAGGAGGTCGCGATCAACGGCGCCCCGGTGACGCTGCTGTCCTTCGGCGGCGGGATTTCCGACGCCGACAACACGCATTCGGGCGCCTTCGACGTCACGATGTTCGGCAACATCCCGGGACTGCGCTGTCTGGCGCCGACGTCGCGACGGATGTTCCTCGACATGCTCGCCTGGTCGACGTCGCCGGCGAACACGGCGCCGACATTGATCCGTGTGCCCGGCAGCGCGATCCTCGACGCCGAACGCGCGGGTCTTCTCGACTCCGAGGCGACGGCCATGCCGCAGCGCACCGACGCGGACGCACCGTGGAGCGGCTACCGCATCGCACGCGACGGGCGCGACGTGGCCGTGCTGGGGCTGGGCGACGCCTACCCGACGGCGCAGGCCGTCGTCGACGCGCTCGCCCACGGCGCCGGAAGCGTCGACGCTACGCTGATCGACCCGCTGCAGTTCTCGACGCTCGACGAACGCACGCTCACGGCGCTCGCATCGCGCCACCGCGTCGTCGTCACGCTCGAGGACGCGCAGCTCGAAGGCGGTTGGGGCGAGAAGGTCACCGCGTTCTATGCGAACATGCTTCCCGAAGCGGGCATGCGCGTGCTCAACTTCGGCGCCGACAAGGAGTTCACCGACCGTACGCCGCTCGCCGAACTCGACTCGCGCTACGGGATGACGGTCGAGGCGATCGTCGGCCGCATCCGCGAGCTGCCGCACACGGCCTGAGCCGGATCGGGGCGGGGCGATCGGGAAGCGCGCCGCGATGTGAGACGGCGACCGCGCGCCTCGGCGCCCTGCGCGCCGGGTCGGCGTACAGTGGAACACGCAGCAAACCACCCGTCCACATCATTGCGGAGGTAACAAATGACAGCCAGCAAGCCCGAAGTGGCCGTGATCATGGGATCGGCCAGCGATTGGGAGACGATGAAGCACGCCTGCGAGATGCTCGACCGTTTCGGCGTGCCCTATCTCAAGCAGGTCGTCTCCGCGCATCGCACGCCCGAGCTCATGGGTGAGTTCGCACACGCCGCGCGCGCCGACGGCATCAAGGTCATCATCGCCGGCGCGGGCGGCGCGGCGCATCTGCCGGGCATGGTCGCCGCGCAGACGACGCTGCCGGTCATCGGCGTGCCGGTGCGGTCGCGCGCGCTCTCCGGCCTGGATTCGCTGCTGTCGATCGTGCAGATGCCCGGCGGCATCCCGGTCGCCACGACGGCGATCGGCAACTCGGGCGCCACGAACGCCGGACTGCTCGCCGTGAGCATGCTGTCGATGAACGATGCGGCGCTCGCCAAGGCGCTCGACGACTACCGCGAGGAACTCAAGGAGAAGGTGGACGAATCCAATGCCAAGCTTGTCTGAGGAAACCGGGGGCCGCGTGCCCGCATTGGCTCCGGGCGCCACGATCGGCATCGTCGGCGGCGGCCAGCTCGGCCGCATGATGGCGTTGTCCGCGAAATACATGGGATTCCACGTCGGCACGCTCGATCCGACCGAGGATTGCCCGACCGCGCAGGTCGCCGACTTCCAGATCGTGGCCGACTACGACGACACCGCGGCGATCCGCGAGCTCGCCGAACGCAGCGATGTGCTCACCTATGAATTCGAGAACGTGGACGCCGACGCGCTCGACGCGGTGCGCGACCGCGTCGCGATCCCGCAGGGCACCGACCTGCTGCGCGTGACGCAGAACCGCGTCGCCGAGAAGACCTTCATCAACGACCACGGCATCTCGACCGCCCCGTGGGCGCCGGTGAACAGCCGCGCCGAACTGGACGCCGCACTCGGGCGGATCGGCTACCCGGCCGTGCTCAAAACGGCCGAAGGCGGCTACGACGGCCACGGCCAGATCGTGCTGCGCGACGCCTCCGACCTCGAGCAGGTCTGGCCGGACGAGGACTTCCCGCCGGCGATCCTCGAAGGCTTCGTCGACTTCGCCTACGAGGCCTCGATCCTCGTGAGCGGCAACGGCGAGGACCACGTGACCTTCCCGGTCGTGCGCAACATCCACTGCGACAACATCCTGCATAAGACGATCATGCCGGCGCCGATGGATGACGGCATGCAGGAACGCGCACGCGAACTGGCCGTCGCGCTCGCGAAGGGCTTCGCACTGGCCGGCACGCTCGCGATCGAGCTGTTCGTGTGCGCCGACGGCACGCTCATCGTCAACGAGCTCGCGCCGCGCCCGCACAACTCAGGCCACTACACGATCGAGGCGTGCGACTTCGACCAGTACGACCTGCATGTGCGCGGCATCTGCGGCTGGCCGCTCGCGCAGCCGCGGACGCTCACGCCGGCGGCCGTCATGGTCAACGTGCTCGGCCAGCACGTCGCCCCGACGCGCGAGGCGATCGCCGGGCATCCCGAGTGGCATGTGCACGATTACGGCAAGGCGGAGGCGAAGCGCGACCGCAAGATGGGGCACATCACCGTCCTGACCGACGACGCCGAACGCACCGTCGCCGAGCTCGACGCGACCGGCTGCTGGGCCGACATCACCGATCGCGGCTGAGACGGCGCACGACGGGCGCCGCACGCGTGCACGTTCCGTGCGCATCGCGTGTCCGCGGGAATCGGCGGTATGATCCGCCGGTAGAATCATAGGCGTCCGTGGACCGGACGGACATCGGCGCCGTCGTCCGGGCGCCGCCTGGGAAGGAGCACAGCGACCGCATGCGCAACACACGGCAGAAGGATGTGATCCGCGAATCGCTCAAGGGCGCAGACGGCTTCGTCTCCGCACGCCAGCTGCACGAAAGGCTCGAGGCGGTCGGCGAGCACATCGCCCTGGCCACCGTCTACCGTCAGCTCAACGCGATGGAGGAGCAGGGCCTCGTGGACACCGTGCGCATGAACGGGCAGCAGCTGTTCCGCCTGTGCGGCGACGACCGCCACCATCACCACCTCGTGTGCGTGTCGTGCGGCAGGACCGTCCAGATCGATCCGCCGAGCGAGCAGTGGCTGCGGAAGGTCGCCGACGCCTACGGTTTCACGATCGAGTCCCATACGCTCGAGGTCTTCGGCCTGTGCGCCGAATGCCGTGGACGCGGGGCCCGCACGGCGGACGCCGACCAGACAGGGCCGGCAGAAGGGCAGAGGTAGGGAACGGCAGGAGGGGCGGGGCCGCGCACGATGGGTCCATTCGTGCGCGACGCCGCCCCTCCTGCCGATTCGGATGCGCTAAGCCTGCCCGGACGCCGCCCCGTCATGGTCCGGCGAGCCCTCAGGCGCGCTCTTCGCGTCCGCTTCCGTCTTCGCGTCCGTGCGCTCCTTGCCCGCGGGCGTCTCCTTCTTCTTCGGCTTGAAGGTGGACAGCATGCCGAGGGCGCCGCGGAACGTGAGCGTAGGCAGATACGCGCGCACGATCGCGATGCCGAGGTTCGCGAGCAGCGCCGAATCCGGGTAGCAGATGTAGACCGGATGGTCGGAGGGCTGGAACTTCTTCTTGAAGTTGTACAGCGACTTGAAGCCGTAGGCGGGTTCGAGCAGGTCGGCGACGAGCGCGAGCGAATGCTGCAGCATGACGGTGCCGTCGATGTTCGTCTCGTCGTCCGGCTTCGCCTCGGACGCGTCGTGCAGTCCGGTCAGCGGCGCCGCCGACAGCGAGATGAAGTCGACCTTCTCGTCCGGATGCTCCTCGTCCCAGTCGTGCATGCGCTGCGCCATGCGCGCGATGAGGAACTCCATGATGCCGTTGTAGCTGCCGGGACGGTAGCGCATGAAATCGAGCGTCCAGCCGGCGACGTGCCCGTCGCGCCACGTCGGCAGCCAGCTCGTGACCGCCTGCACGACGCCGTCGGCGTCGATCGCATAGAGGATGCGCACGCGCGGATCCTTGAGCTCCTCGACGCCGCCGAGCGTGAACTTCATCTCCGGCAGCGCCTTGCCCTGGGACCATTGTTCGGAGATCTCCTGGATCTGCGTCTGCACATCGGCCGGCGCATCCTCGTAGGTGCCCATCTCATCGGTGATGCCTTCGCGCTTCGCCTTGTTGATCGCGGTGCGCACGTCCTGCCATTTCTTGCCGGTCGTCTTCCAGCTCTGCGGATCGATGACCATCTCGTCGCCGACCATGATCGAATGCCATCCCAGGCGCGCCAGATGGTCGCGCGCCGGCTGGTGGACGGCGTAGAACACCGGCGACCACGAATGGTCGCGGCAGAAGCGCGCGAACTCGTCGAGGTCGCTCATCCACTCCTCGGGGTCGCCGAAGGGGCCGGTCGTCGTCAACGCGATGTGGTTGAGCACGCGGTAGGCGACGGCTGAACGGCCGGTCGGCGAGATCCAGTACTCGTTGCCCTCCCACGTCGTCATGAAGCTCATCGATTCGCCGCCGCGCTCGACGAGCTCCTCGGCGCGCGCACGCGCCTTCCTGTCGTAGTCGATCGTCGCGTTGAGCCATGCGAAGGCGACGACGACGAAGACGATCCAGAACACGACGCCGACGCCCTGGTAGACGAGCGAGGCGATCGCCGTGTCCGGCACGAAGGCCAACCGCGTGTTCGTCAGGAAGCCGATCGGCAGGAACCGGCCGGGAAGCTCGGCGAGCAGCACGCGCAGGCCCGGACGCGGCGTGAAATCGCCGGGACGCGTCAGACCGAAGACCAGATAGACGGCCGCGCATGCCACGAAGGTCGCGCCGAGCACTATCAGGCTGACGTGCAGCGGACGCGCCTTCGTGCGGATCGAGAAGTCCGGCAGCTTCGCGATGATCGCGATGGCGTACAGCAGCGGCACGAGCGCGTTGACGAGGCACGTCTCGACCGCGCGGCCCGAGAACGCCGTGGCCGGGCCGCCGAGCGCGAAGGGCATGACGAGGTAATAGCTCACGGTGATCACGCTCGAGGCCAGATAGAAGACGATGCTGCAGATCGCCGCCGTGCGCCGACCCAGATAGACGCCCCAGGCGAGCGCGAGCATGACGAGCAGCGGAAGCACCGAGCGGATCAGGTCGCCGGTCATGCTCGCGCGCATCAGCTCGTACTGCTGGAAGCAGCCGCTCGTGACCTGCCCGTGCATGCAGCTCGCGAGCTTGCCGGTGTTGACCGAGCCGGGGCTGAGCACCCAGGCGAGTCCGGTGAGCGGACCCGCATGCGAGCGCGACGTGGCGGCGACGACCGGGCCGAGCGCGAGCACGGCGCCGATCGCGCCGAGGACGCGGCGCGTCTCGGACGAGCTGCTGTACTGCCAATGCCAGGCCTCGTCCTCGATCGGCGGTCCCGCCATCGCGCGGCCGATGAGCTGGCCGGCGATCGCGGCGACGAGCA
This sequence comes from Bifidobacterium castoris, assembly GCF_003952025.1. Taxonomy (GTDB): domain Bacteria; phylum Actinomycetota; class Actinomycetes; order Actinomycetales; family Bifidobacteriaceae; genus Bifidobacterium; species Bifidobacterium castoris. Next base: position 52,220 of record NZ_QXGI01000003.1, read on the forward strand.
TGCAGTAGTCGCCGGGGTTGCCGCCGTAGAGCAGCACGACGAGGATCGCCGTGTAGCCGATCAGCCGGATGCGCCGGCGCCACAGCTGGTAGGCGAAGGCCGTGGACGCGAACAGCGCGCCGATGACGAGCACGAGCGGCGACAACGTGAACTGCACGTGGTAGATGATCGCGTTGTCCTGCAGCAGCGCATTGAAGCCGGCGCACAGCAGCAGGCCGAACGTGATGCCGATGGCGGCGCTCGCCAGGCTCGCGCCGATCGTGCGCCACACGCCCATCATCGGCTCGGCGATGCACAGCATGCACGCGATCAGCAGCGCCTCGACGATGAGCTGGAACACGCTGCGCGTGAGCACGAGCGACGGCATCAGCCGCGCGAGGTCGAAGGCGCCGAGCGTCGTGTGCATCGACGCGTACGGCAGCGTGCGGTGCTGCACCGCGTACCACAGCCACCAGCACAGGTTGACGACGATGAATCCGAAGGTCGTCCACAGCGCGAAACGCTGCTCGTGCGCCCATCGGCGCAGGTCGCGGCCGAGCTGGACGCCCACGCCGCCGTCATGCGGCCGTGCGGCCGCCGTCCGTGCGTTCATTGCTGCACCTCGATTCCCGGATGCTCTTCCATCCGTTTCTCCTCCCGTTGCCGTTCGTCGGCGCCCGATCCGTGCCGGGACGCCACGCCGACGTCCAATCCCATCCGGTCGCACAGCCACGGCAGCGCGATGGTGAGGGTCCTGTTGACCGCGCGCCAGTCGTGGCCGGCGTCCTTGACCTTGATCTGGACGACCGTCCATCCGGATTTTCTGGCCTCCTCATCAATCGTAGCGATGTTGGCTGTCGAGACCGTGTCATTTTCTCCGGCCGCCAGAATCATCACCTGCTTCGACGGCGCGTGGGCGCGCAGCGCGTTGACGGGCACCTGCCGCTCGTAGGCGGCGCGGTCGCCGCCGAAGTAGTTTTCGACCATCTGCTCGACGCTGCCGTCGGTCGGCGCGATCTCGCCGTCCACGGCGAGCACGTTGCCGTAGAGCTCCGGATGGTTCGGGCCGATCTGCGTCGAGCAGGTGCCGCCCTGCGAGAAGCCGCCGATCGTCCAATCCGCCGGATCGGTGCTCACCGGCAGGTTCCTGCGGATCCAGTCGGGCACGTCGCGCGTCAGGTAGGTCTCCGCCTTGCCCCATCGGGTCGTGTCCGCGCACAGCGAGTTGCGCGAGGCCGCCGTGTTCTGGTCGGGGGAGACGACGATCGGCGCCAGACCGTCATGCTCGTTCGCGTACCGCGTCAGGTCGGCGATCGTGTCGCTCGCCGTGAAGAAGCGCGTCGGGCTGCCGGGCTGCCCGGCGAGCATGACCATGACGGGCAGCCTCGGGGGCCGCTTCGCGAGGGCCGCCGGCGGCAGCCACACGAGTCCCTTGCGCGCGCGGAACCTCGAGGCGGGGTTCGGGATGTCCACGGACAGCAGCCTGCCTTCCTTCGCCGGCGTCTGCTCGCCGGCGTCGACCTGCCTGGCCCATGCGTCGACGCTGACCGTGTCGAGCGAGATGTGCAGTGTCGAGATGTGCGGATACGGCGAATAGTCGACGAGCGAACCGATCGTCTGGTATTCGCCGTAGATCGCGTTGACGCGCACGCCGGTGGCGATGAGCGTCAACGGGACCATGGCGATCGCAAGCGCGCGCCGCCAGCCGTGCGTGCCGACGGCGGCGGCGACGAAGAAGCCGAGCAGCAGGAATCCGACGGCGCAGGCGATGATGACGTCCCATCCCAGTTCGACGCCGAAGAGCACGATGCCGTTCGAGACGAACCAGACGGCGGCGCCACCGACGAGGCCGCAGGCGAGCGCGACGAGCCCTTGTCGGGCGACCGCGCGGCGCCGTCCCCGGCCCGATTGCGCGATGGATTGTGCGATGATGAGCGTGGCGAGTCCAAGCGCGACGAGCGCCCAGAACAGGATCGGGAACCATCCGCGCGTGATGCGGATCGCGTAGAACCCCTCCCATGCGGCGGCGGAAGCCATGATCGTCCTCCTCGGTGGCGGCTGCGATGTCCTTCGATGCCCGGCACGGGCGGTACACACTGTAACGGCGGCGCCGGGGAGTGCGCCAACGATTCGCCGCATCGCTGAACCGTCCGTCGCGCGGCTCATCGCACAGCGGATTGTCAGCTTGTCGGGGGACAATGGTCGCGCCCTTTCCCGTCGGGAAACCGTACCGCCGACGCATCGCGGACGGATCGGCACCCACGAACCCAAGAACATAAGACAGCTGGAGCGGCAGACAGTGGACAACGAACAACGGCGAGCAGACGCAAACATCGAGGAACTGACGATCCGGACGATCGATCCGGAACACGTCCGTGATGCGCATCCGCGTGGCGCGCACGGCTCACGCACCATCTGGGCGGTCGTCTACACCGTCCTCTTCCTGCTCGCCGACTACGCGGCGTTCGCGATCCTGCAGTGGGGCGTGGCGCTGACGTCGACGCGTGTGCAGCTGTCGAGCGCGAACGAGGGGATCGGGGCGATGTGGCACAAGATGTTCACGCAAGGCAACTGCGTGCTGCCGCTCAACCTGCTGCTCATCGGGCTCGTTTATCTGATATTGCTCATGGCGACGAACCGCTTCTGGGTGGCGACGCCGATCCTGCTGTCCGCCGCCGCCGTCATCGCGGCCGCCGAGAAGTTGAAGATCGCGGCGCGCTACGAGGCGATCCTGCCTTCCGATCTCAATTTCCTGGACGGCAACGCCGGCGATCTGATGAAGTTCCTGCCGTCCGGGGCATCGGGCGTCATCGTCGCGGCCGCCGCCGTCATCGTCGTCTCGGTCGTGCTCGCCGTCGTCTGCTGGCGTCTCGACCCGCGTCGCGGCGCGCTCGTCGCCGGCGGCAACAAGGCCGTCGGCGCCTGCACGCGCATCCTGCTCGTGCTGCTGCCCGCACTCGCCGTCGCCGGCTACGCGCAGTCCGTCGGCAGCGTCGGCTCGTGGGGATACCACGTCTCCCGCGGAATGGGCGACACGCCGTCGATGTGGGACTCCGTCTATGACGCGCAGCGCAACGGCGTCGTCGTCTCCTTCCTGCGGCAGGTCCATCCGAAGGTCATGGAGATGCCGTCCGACTACAGCAAGGAGACGATGGAGCAGATCGCGGCGCGCTACGCGAAGGAGGCGTCCGAGATCAACCGCACGAGGACGCATTCGCTCGACGACAGCACCGTCGTCTACGTCCTGTCCGAATCATTCTCCGATCCCACGCGCGTGCCCGGCGTCGAGCTCAACAAGGACCCGATGCCCGAAATCCGCAAGATCAAGGGGGAGACGACGAGCGGACTGATGCTCTCGTCCGGCTACGGCGGCGGCACCGCGAACCTCGAGTACATGGGCCTGACGGGCATGAGCATGGCCAACTTCGACGCGTCGCTGACGAGCCCCTACCAGCAGCTCGTGCCCAGCGCCTGCTGGACGCCGAGCGTCAACCAGCTGTGGGGGCCGCCGAGCAATTCGATTGGGCTGCACCCGTACGAGCCGAACATGTACTCGCGCGAGACGAACTACAAGAAGCTCGGGTTCTCGCATTTCTACGCGCTCAAGGGCGACGACATCATCTCGCACCAGGACAAGATCGACGATTCGCCGTACGTCTCCGACGAGGCGACCTACAAGAGCACCGTCGAGGAGATCAAGAAGACCGACGACAACCAGTTCCTGCAGGTCATCACGATGCAGAACCACATGCCGTACAACGACTGGTACAAGGACAACGAGTTCGAGGTCACCGACGCGGCCGGCTCGGACAAGCCGCTCACCGACAAGGAGAAGAAGTCGATCCGCACCTACGCGAAGGGCATGGAGCTGACCGACGCGGCCACGAAGGACTTCCTTGAGCAGCTTGATAAGATCGACAAGCCGATCACCGTCGTCTTCTACGGCGACCACCTGCCGGGCATCTACTCGACGGCCGGCGCGGACGCGAGCAACTCGATCGACCTGCACCTGACCGACTACTTCATCTGGTCGAACCAGGCGTCGTGGAGCCGCGACACGAAGATCGAGGACAGCGCGTACACGTCGCCGAACTTCTTCATCGCGCAGGCCGCCGAGCAGATGAACGCGAAGGTCTCGCCGTACATCGGCTTCCTGACGCGCATGCACGAGCATGTGGCCGCGATGGAGCCGCCGGTCGTCAACACGATCCAAGGCTGGGACCGCATCCCCGAAGGCCAGGCGATCTACCTCGACGAGGACGGCAAGCCGATGAGCGTCGCGGACATGGACGAGGCCACGAAGCAGCTGCTCGCCGACTACCGCCTCATCCAATACGACATCACGGCCGGCGCGAACTACCTCAAGGACACCGATTTCATGACGCTGCCGAAGTGACGCCCGCGCCCGTCCCCATGTGACGCGGCATCGCCGGCATGCGCCAGCCACGATCCCCTGACATTTTACCCAGAGTAAAACGTCAGGGGATTTTTGTCGCCAGCGTTTATCCTTGTAATGGTAAAACGTTTTACCGATGTGGCGACGATGTGGGACGGCCATGCGACGACCCACCCCACCACGGCACTGCGATTGGATTCAAAGGAGAATACCATGGGAAAGAAGATCATCCTCGACTGCGACCCCGGGCACGACGACGCCGTGGCCATCCTGCTCGCCCTCGGCAACCCAGCGATCGACCTGCTGGGCGTGACCACCGTCGGCGGCAACCAGAGCCTCGACAAGGTGACCTACAACGCCCGCGCCGTCCTGGAGAAGGCGCACGCCGCCGATGTGCCGGTGCACATGGGCTGCGGCCGCCCGCTCATCCGCGAGCCCGAAGCCGCCGCGACGATCCACGGGCAGAGCGGACTCGACGGCGTCGAACTTCCGGTGCCGAGCCGCCCCCTCGACGAAGGCCACGCCGTCAACTGGATCATCGACACGATCATGGCCAACCCGCCGCAGACGATCACGCTCGTGCCGACCGGCCCGTTGACGAACATCGCGCTGGCGGCGCGCCTCGAGCCGCGCATCGTCGAACGCGTCAAGGAGGTCGTCCTGATGGGAGGCGGCTACCATGTGGGCAACTGGAGCGCCGTCGCCGAATTCAACGTGAAGGTCGACCCCGAGGCCGCCCACATCGTGTTCAACGAATCCTGGCCCATCACGATGGTGGGCCTCGACCTGACGCATCAGGCGCTGTGCACGCCCGCTGTGCAGCGGCGCATGGAGGCGCTCGGCACCGACCTCGCCTCCTTCGTCAGTGGGCTCATGGACTTCTTCCGCGCCTCCTACCGCGAGAACCAGGACTTCGTCGACCCGCCCGTGCATGATCCGTGCACCGTCGCGTACCTCATCGACCCCACCGTCATCACGACGAGGCGTTGCCCGGTGGACGTGGAGATCCACGGCGACCTCACCCTCGGCATGACCGTGGCCGACTTCCGCGGGGCCGAACCCACCCCCGAGGAATGCCATACGCAGGTGGCCGTCCACCTGGACGTCGAGAGATTCTGGGATCTCGTCATCGACGCCATCAGGACGCTCGGCTGAACGGCCGCGCAGGACCAGAGGAATCAACACAGAGGAATCAACGAGGATTCAGCGAAGGAAGCATCCATCATGACTACCGCATCGACGAAGCCCGTCGTACCCGCCAGGAACGGCGGCGACGGCAAATCCATCATCGCGCTCATGGTCGCGCTCATGGCGGCCATCTTCGCGTTCCAGCTCAACGCGTCCATGCTCTCCCCGGCGCTCACCACGATGGCCGACCAGCTGCACAGCGACGACGCCCAGATAGGCCTGACGCAGACCGTGTTCTTCACCGCATGCGCCGTGTTCTCGCTGTTCCTGCCGCGATTGGGTGATCTGGCCGGGCGCAAGAAGGTGCTTATCGGAATGCTCGCGCTCACCGGCGTGGGCTGCTGCATCTCGGCGCTCGCCGTCAACGTGCCGATGCTGATGGTGGGACGCGTCATCCAGGGCGTCGCCGGACCGGTCGTGCCGATGACGCTGCTCATGCTGCATGCGCGCGTCACCGACGACGCGCGCTATGCACGGCTCATGGCCATCCTGACCGCCGTCAACGGCGGCATCGGCGGCGTCGACGCGCTGCTCGGTGGCTGGCTCGCCGGCCACTTCGGCTTCCGTTCGATCTTCTGGGTGATGGCGGGCGTCGCGCTCGTCGCGATCATCCTCGTGTGGCTCTTCGCCAGCGAAAGCCATGCCGAGGAGAGCCAGAAGATGGATTGGCTCGGCGTGGTGCTGCTGTCCGCGGCCTTCCTGTCCATCTACCTCGCCATCGACCAGATCCAGAAGCTCGCCGGGGCCAACTGGTGGCTCGTGGCCGTCGAGCTCATCGTCGGCGCCGCGCTGTTCATCGGCTTCTGGCATGTCGAGAACCACAAGAAGAATCCGATGGTCGCCACCAAGTACCTCAAGCAGCGCCGCACCTGGGGCCTGCTGCTCACCACGCTGCTGACGATGACCGGCGTCTTCGCGATCATGAACGGCATCGTCCCGGCGCTCGCGCAGGACACGCGTTTCGGCGCGGGCATCTCCACCGACACCGTCTCGCTGTTCACGCTCACCCCGTACGCGCTCGTCGGTCTGGCCTTCGGCCCCGTCGCCGGCGTGCTCGCGTCCAAGCGCGGATACCGATTCGTGCTGCGTGCGGGCCTCGTCGTCTCCGCGATCGCGATGGTCTTCGGCGTCTTCGTCTGCCACGGCCCGGCGATCTGGAACCTCATCGTCCTGTCGGTCGTGCTCGGCGTCTCGTATGCGGGCACCGCGAACATCATGCTCAACGGATTGGGCATCGTGCTGTCCCCGGAGGACAATCCGGGCTACCTGCCCGGCCTGAACGCCGGCGCGTTCAATCTGGGATCCGGATTGAGCTACGCGATCCTGTACGGGCTGCAGAAGGCGTTCACGGCATCCGGCGGGGCCACCTTCGGATACATGGCGTCGATGGTCGGCGGCATCGTCCTGCTCGTCCTCGCCCTCGCCTGCTCGTTCCTGATCCCCAAGCCGCAGCAGGAGCGCTGACCCGGCTTCGTCCATGACGCGGTCGCCGGCGGACATCCCGCCGGCGACCGCGTCTGTGCTGTAGGGCCGATGTCATATGAGGCGCTTGAAATAGGCGAAGAGATCGCGCTCGCGCACGCACAGCGACGCGGCCACGGCCCCGGCAAGCGCACCCAAAGCGGCGGCGAGCATCGGGCGCAGCGTCAGCACGACGATCTGCTGCGGCGCGGAACCCGCCCACAGATGCATGACGGCCAACGGCAACGGCAGGCACAGCACGGCGGCCGCGAACGTCCAGCTGACCGTCTCCAGCATCATCTGGAGCACAAGCGCCGGTTTCGGCACACCGCAATGCAACGCGGAAGCCAATTCGAGACGCCGCGTCCACACGGCGACGAAGCCCAGCGCCAATGCGACGCCACCGGCCAGCGCAGGCATCCATGCCGTTGCGCGCGATGAGAACAACGCGGAGGAATCAAGCCGGGATCCGAACCTCGTGTTGAGCTGGCGTACGGTGGGGCGGTTGTCCCCGTCGGCGGACACGGTGCCGACGCTGAGCAGCGCCAACGATTCGATCGAATCGGGCACGGGCCATGTCTTGATCAGGCATTCATCGAATACGCCGTCCCCGGGCACCGGCTGCACGACGGCATAGGTCGCATTGGAGCTGCGTCCGTCCTCGGGGGAGGGGTAGACCCCGGCGATCGTCGCCGGCGTGTCGTCGGCGAGCCTCGCCGTCTGTCCGCTTGTCAGGCCGAGCGTCTCGGCGGCCTGTCCGGACAGCCAGACACCGCTCGATTCGGAGCCGGTAAGCGCGCGTGTGTCGCGGCTGTTCGCCGAGGCCAGCGCCTGCACCGCGCCCGGCGTCGCCTCCAGCAGCGGCAGCGACGTGGAGGGAAGCACGGCGAACGATATGCGCGAATCGGCGGTCCGGATCGCACCGGCGGCATGCACTCCCGGTGCGTCGGCGAGCGATTCGCAGGATCGCGCGTCGATACGGCCGGGGTATTCCACGACGTAGGTCGAGGCCCCTGAGGAGACGTAGTCGTCGATGCGTTCGCCGATCGAGCGCAGCTGGAGCAGCTCGGCGCCCGCGGCGGCGAACATGATGGCCATAAGCGCCGCCGCGTACAGCAGCGCATGCGTCGTGCCGGAGAGGATGTCTCGCATGGCTTCGCCGGTCACGCCGCGCAGTCGCATCTGCGCTCGCTGTGCGCGACCGTGCCCGTTTCGTACGGCGCTCATTGGTAGTCCCTCAGATCGATCACGTCGGTGCATGCGTCGCGGGTATCCGGATCGTGGGTGGCGATGACGACGATGACGCCGGACCGGCTCAACGCATGAAGATGGTCGTTCACTTCCCTCGCGGTGTGCCGGTCGAGCTGCGCTGTCGGCTCGTCCACAAGCAGCAGCTGCGGTGAGGTGGCGACGCCGCGGGCGAGCATCAGACGCTGCGCTTCGCCGCCGGACAGGTCGCAGAACCTGCGCATGGCAAGGGATCCAAGTCCAAAAGCGGCGAGCAGCGCAAGCGCGTGGCGGTTCGCCGCCTCGCGACGCTCACCTCGTGCGATGAACGGCAGCGCCACATGGTCAAGGGCGCTGCGGTGGGCGACGCCATGCGGGTTCTGCTGCACCCAATGCAGCTGTTCGCAATGCACGCGCTCGACGCTTCCCTCCAACGGCGCGATCCATCCGGCGATGATCGAGAGCAACGTGGACTTGCCCGAGCCGGACGGTCCGATCAATGCATAGACGTGGCCTGCGTCCAATCGCCGCGTGAGTCCGTGGAACAGCATGTCCGTACCGTCATGGCCCCCCTGGTTCGCATGGAAGGCGTGGCCCACATCATGCAGCAGGACCATTGCGTCCGTCTTGTCCGCCGCGTTCATCGGCAACTCACCGTCTTGTCGGCGGGTACGTCAACATGCTCCAATGTGCCTGATTGCGGGGAGACCATCGATCTTCCCAACTGCGAGGCCACGATCGTCACCTGCTGCGGTTTGCCGTCGACGGTCACGCAGCCCTTCCCGCTGCTTACACCGGTCAGTGCGGACGGAGGGATGATCGATACTGCGCGCGGTTCCGCCAGCGACCACTGATAGATGACGTCGACGGGCGAGCCGTCTGCGACGGCGGATTGCTGTGATGATGCGCCCGAGGACGACGATGCCGAAACGCCCGATCCGCTGCCGGAGAGCATCGACTGGTATTCGTGGCTGGCCGCGATTGCGTTGAGGAAAGCCGGATCGTTCATCTGTGTGACATCGTCGTCTATTTCGAAGGTCTTGTCGGCTATCGTCACCGTGCGTTTACCCGCGGCCGGCTGGCCGTCCGCATTCTCGGAAGTGCGGATGATGATGGCGTTGGTGATGATCGGCGCAGTCTGCGCGATGCCGTCTCCTGCATGGACCTGCGCGCCGACTCGCACCGGGCATTGACGGATCGTCATCGCCTTGGCGGGTTGCCATAGAACCTGAGCTGGATCGAGGTTCCATCCGTTGTCCGCCGTGATGAGGGGAGCTCCGGTCTTCTCGGCGAGCGCGTTGAACGCGGCGATGGAGTCGGAGGAGAATGTATCCGTATCGGGGGCCGCATATCCAAGGTCACGCAGCGCGTCATGCAACGAGCGCACATCGTTCCCCTGTGTGCCGATGGCGAGCGGCCGATACAACGGGATGCTGGTATGCAGCGACAGCACGGCATGATCGTTGATGGAGAACATCGACGTTCCCGATTGCAATGCGGCGCCGGCGGTGCAGGTGGAGGATGTGAGCGTCCCGTCCTGCGGCATCTGCAATGTCGAGGCGTCGCTTTGGGCGAGACGGAAGGTCACGGCGCGCCGATCGTCGAAGACGCCGTCCTCGACGGTCATCGTGCCGGCTGTCGTCTTCGAATCAAGGTCCGAGGGAGGGACGGGCCGTATCAGGAGCAATGCAAGTCCCATGCCGATGGCGAGCATGACCGCGCAAAGCAACACGATGACTGACATGCTGATGCGCGGCGTGTGGCGCATGATCCTTGGGCGCGTGTGATTGCTCATGGGGGTGGCTTCTCTCGTGACGTTGCGGATTAGGCCTTATGCGTTGGGGTTGGCGTTGCAGGCCCAGTAGGCTGGTGATTTCTCGGCGTCGTAGTCGGAACGTTGTTCATTGAAGTACTTGCCGAAGTACTCGTCGTCGAGGTCGGGGTCGGTGACGATGCGTTTGTAGTCGTCGGCGGTCATTGTCTGGTCGGCGATATCATGACGCTTGAGGCAGGCGACAAGCGCCTCCACGGAATCGGAGTCGGGATCTTGCCCATCGAGCTGATGCAGCTGCTCCACATAAGGCAACGCAGTGTCTGCGACACACTCTTGTATATATTCATCTATTTGATCGACGCTGACTCCGGGAGGAAAACGTTCGCTTCTTCTACCGTCCGTTCCCTCGTATTCCACGGTGGCGCCCTTTTCCCCGAGGCAGTCGGCATACATCTGTCTTACCTGATCGAATTCCGCATCGGTAATATGCTCATCGATGAGTATCCTTCGTACAACGTCGGATTGTGTGAAGTTGTAGGCTTTTTCATAGGTGATTGAGTTCGGGCCGGAGAATGTGACATGGTTCTTATCGAAATCGACTGGTGACGATGTTGACGTCCGGCCGCAACCAGTCAGAGTGAGGACACTGCATAATAGAGGAATAATGATGCTTAATCGTTTCATGCTATGCTCCTTTACTAAAACAAATAAGTAAACATGAAGTTTGGTCTGGTCGGCTGTAGCCGACCAGACCATCGGAAGCGAGGGTTCGCTGTTCAGGAGAAGTTGGCTCCGAAATCGATGACGGGAAGTCCGCGGGAATATGCCGATGACTTATGGTATGTGGCAGCATTCGCGCCCCAGAATGTCTGGGTCGAACCATCCGGGTATTGAGCCTTCTGGTAGTGTTGTGAACTGTACGGTACAGAGGTGGCCATGGAATAATCCAGATAGACCACGCCTTTTCCGTAAACTTCGTACGCTTGTGCGATACCGGTGAATCCGAACAGCGATCCCAGTATCGCAGCGACAGCCAGTAGCTTGCGTGTCTTTGACTTCATCGTCAATCTTCTCCTTTCTTTGATAATCGAGGAACACGTCGTTATATTCCTTGTTTCTTAGTATTACATGATTACGATTTACTTTTTGATGTTTGTAGCAGTTTTACGACATTGTAGGATGGTGTCTGACATGCCGTATCCATAAAGACATAAGTTGAGATATATATCGTCGCTAAATATTGTTATTTCGAGTATCGTTCTTAAAGTAATGTATAGCTTCGGTTAGTGTATTTACTTTCATTTTTTCTATCGCTCGATTTTTAAAGGTGTAAACAGTGCTTAATGAAACACCAAGGTGGCTCGCGTTTTGTCGCGTCGTTTTGTGTTGAGAGTAGAGGTGCAGAACCTGTGCTTCCCGTGCGCTGAGTGGCTTGCGCCGTGTGGGCGCAGTGCTTTCAAGGTCCGCATGTGCGGTCTTTGTGTCCTTGAAATGTTGGGGGTCGATAGGCTTTCCGTTGGCTAAAAAGGATAAGGCTTGCGGAAAGTTGCCTGGCGAGATGTCTCTTTGACACGATGCCTTGCGCGCCGGCCTGTGCCAACGCTTCGATATGGGGCTCACACATCCCGGATGACATACCGAGAATGCTTATGGAGTCCGTCGCCGATCGGATCTGATGGCAGATCTCCGGAGCGTTTGCCGTGTCAAGTGACGTGTCGAGAAGAAGTATCTGAGGCTGCTGTTCCTTTTGCTTATTGAGACAACGCAGCAATGCTTCGTCCGATGATGATGTCTGCCGGAGAAGCGTGCATAGCTGAGGTTGCCCGCGCAGCCAAGCACCAAGCGATTGAAGGCACCAGATATCATCATCCATGATAGCGATGGTCGTTTTCCCCATGCCGTCCCCCTGTTTTTCGTCTTCAAAACCTGAAATCATTGTAGGAGAACGCCAAATATTCTGTCCATCGGTCTACCCATTTCGGGTATGTGATTAGATATGTTGCCATTCTGCGCTCTCTGCCCCTTCATCGAACTGCTCAACACTGTGCGATACGTTTAATGAAGAACACAACCACAACGAAGCGTTGCAACGATTACTGCCACCCTCTAGATTGCGCGCCGAACTCCTGGTGCAGCGCCATGAGTATCTGCCGGTGGCCGCATCCGTTGAGGAGTATGGCAATCAGGAGTTGGGGTTGGCGTTGCAGGCCCAGTAGGCTGGTGATTTCTCGGCGTCGTAGTCGGGACGTTGCTCGTTGAAGTACTTGCCGAAATACTCGTCGTCGAGGTCGGGGTCGGTGACGATGCGCTTGTAGTCTTCCGCCGTCATCGTTTCGTCGGCGATCCCGTGGCGCTTGAGACAGTCGACAAGCGGTGTGACAGTGTCTTCGCCAGAGGCATAGCCCTCGACGCTATGAAGGATTTCGATGTATGGCAAGGCGGTTCGTGTTTCACATTGTTTGGCGTCCTTGAGCGCCTGCTCGCCGCTTACGCCTACGGGGGCATGTTCGCTGCGAGCACCGGCATCCCCCTCAAATTCGACTTCGTATCCTTCTTCAAGACAGTTTGAATACATTTCTCTTATCTGATCGAATTCGGCATCGGTGATATGTTCATCGATGAGTATCTTTCGTACGACATCGGATTGTGTCATATCGTATGCTTTTTGAAAAGTAATCGAATTCGGTCCCGTGAACGTGACATCGTTCTTGTCGAAATCGACCGGTTGTGCGGATTGTGACTGCCCGCACCCTGCCAGCATGGCCACGATGCACAATGCCGATAGTGAGGTGAATGTCTTTCTCGTCGTTATCCCCGTTTCTTCATCGTTGAAGCTTTGGGGTCATCATAAATGAAGTGTTGATGTCCTGTCCCTCACTCTACGCATTTCGGGTATGGGCCTGTATTGTGAAGCCATTGAGATATGCGGTTGAATGACATGGATGCCGAGATCATGTCGGATGACGGGACCGAGCATGACATGCGCATCCGGCTCGAACGAATAGCGGGGCGGCATCATCGATGCCGCCCCGCGCTATGGGGATGGGGTTAGGTGCCGTCAGCCCTTGAGCGCCTTCGCGCCGATGTCGTGACGGTAGAACATGCCGGTCGTGTCGGCGTCGTCGAGAATCGCGTAGACCTTGCGCTGCGCCTCGGCGAGCGTCGGCGCCGAGGACTCGACGAGCAGCACGCGGCCGGAGTTCGCGACGAGGTCGTCTCCGTCGCGCGCGACACCCGCGTAGTAGACGTGCGAGTCGTCGTCGACGTGCAGCTCGGGGATGCGCGCGCCCTTGACGACGTCGTTCGGATAGCCGTCGGAGGCGAGCACGACGCCGAGCGTCGCGTTGTCCTCGTCCCATGTGAACTCGGGCGTCTCGCCGTTGAGGATCGCGTCGATCGCGGCGCCGAGGTCGCTCGTGAGCTTCGGCAACACGACCTCGGTCTCCGGGTCGCCGAAGCGCGCGTTGAACTCGATGACCTTCGGGCCGTCGGCGGTCGCGATGAGGCCGGCGTAGAGGATGCCGGTGAACGGCGTGCCGTCCTGCGCCATCGCCTCGACGGTCGGCTTGACGATCGTAGCGATCGCCTCGTCGACGACGTCCTGGCCGATTTGCGGAACCGGGCTGTAGGCGCCCATGCCGCCGGTGTTCGGACCCCGATCGTCGTCGTAGGCGCGCTTGTGGTCCTGGCTGATCGGCATCGGCCAGAAGTCGGTGCCGTTGACGAAGCTCATCAGCGAGAACTCCTGACCCTCGAGGAAGTCCTCGATGACGACCTTCGCTCCGGCGGAGCCGAAACGATGGTCGACGAAGATGTCGTTGAGCGCGGCGACGGCCGTCTCCTCGTCCATCGCGACGGTCACGCCCTTGCCGGCGGCCAGGCCGTCCGCCTTGATGACGATCGGCGCGCCGTGCCCGTGCACGTACTCGACGGCCGGGGCGAGCTCGTCGAAGGTCCTGTAGGCGGCCGTCGGAATGCCGTAGCGTTCCATGAGCTGCTTGGCGAAGTCCTTCGAGCCCTCGATCTGCGCGGCGGCCTTGCGCGGGCCGAAGGCCTTGATGCCGGCCTCGGCGAAAGCATCGACGATGCCGTCGATGAGCGGGACCTCGGGGCCGACGAAGACCCAGTCGTAGTCGTTGTTGCGCACGAAGTCGATGAGCGCGGCCTGATTTGAAGGCGCGAGCTGCAACGTGCGGATGCCGTCCTCGAGCTCCATGCCCGGGTTGCCCGGAGCGACGGTGACCTCTTCGACGCTGCCGCCGCGCAGCAGCGCGTCGGCGATCGCGTGCTCGCGCGCGCCGGAACCGATGACCAAAACCTTCATGTCTCTTCTTTCTTCGGGGGAGTGGTTGGGAAAATCGTTGGAAACAACGCAAAATCGTCGGGGGAGACAACGTGGAAGGCCGCACGCGTGACGCGCGCGGCCTTCGGAGGGCTCAGACGAGCTCCACGTCCCGGTCGGACCTCTCGACGACGGAGCCGATGCGGTACGCCGCCTCGTTCGCATGATCGAGCAGGTTCATGACCTCGTCGACGCGGTCGGCGGGCACGGCGACGACCATACCGACGCCCATGTTGAAGATGTTGTACATCTCCATATGGTCGACGTCTCCGGCCTTCTCGATGACGTCGAAGATCGGCGGCACCGGCCAGGCGTCCAGATCGATGCGCGCGGCGAGGCCGTCGGGCAGCATGCGCGGCACGTTCTCGATGAAGCCGCCGCCGGTGATGTGGGCGACGCCGTGCACGAGGCCGGCCTCGAACAGCGGCATGAGCGCGTTCACGTAGATCTTCGTCGGCGTGAGCAGCACGTCGCCGAGCTCGCGGTCTCCCAGCTCGGGCAGACGCGTGCGCACCGTGTAGCCGGCCTGCTCGAAGAGCGCCTTGCGCACGAGCGAGAAGCCGTTCGAATGCACGCCGGTGGACGGCAGGCCGATGAGGACGTCGCCGGAGCGGATCGCGGAGCCGTCGACGATCTTCGCGCGTTCGACGCAGCCGACCGTGAATCCGGCCAGATCGTACTCGTCGGCGTCGTACATGCCCGGCATCTCGGCGGTCTCGCCGCCGATGAGCGCGGCGCCGGCCTGCACGCAGCCGTCGGCGACGCCGGAGACGACCTGTTCGAGCATGGCCGGATCGTTCTTGCCACAGGCGATGTAGTCGAGGAAGAACAGCGGCTGCGCGCCCTGGGCGACGACGTCGTTGACGCACATCGCGACGCAGTCGACGCCGATCGTGTCGTGCTTGTCCATGAGCTTGGCGATGACGAGCTTCGTGCCGACGCCGTCGGTGCCGGAGATGAGCACCGGCTCCTTGTAGTTGAGCGAGGCGAGGTCGAAGAGGCCTCCGAAGCCGCCGATGCCGCTGACGACGCCCGGGCGGTCCGTGCGTGCGACGTGCGATTTGATGCGCTTGACCACTTCGTAGCCGGCTTCGACGCTCACACCCGCGTCTTCATATGCTTGTGGCATGGTGACCTTCCTGTCCGCCGCGTAGATCGGCGAGTCGTTTCATTGGTGTTCGGATGGTTGGTGGGGCGGTCCGCGGACGCAAGGGGGACGTCCTAGATGTTCGGGACCATGTATTCGGTGGGCGCGTCGGAGGCGTGCTCGCCGAAGGGCTTCTGGTGCATCGTGTACTCGGTGCCCTCGTACATCGTCTTCTTGCCGTTGTATCCGGGCAGCGTGACGCGGTCCTCCGGCGTGAGCGAGGCGAGGAAGTCGGCCTCGTAGTCGTCGAGCGCGGTCGGATAGTCGCCGTTGAAGTAGGCGACGCACAGGCCGCCGTACGGCGCGTCCGCGTTCAGGCCGATCGATTCGATCAGGCCGTCGAGGGAGAGGAAGGCGAGGGAGTCCGCGCCGATGAACTCGCGGATCTCATCGACCGATTTCTTCGCGGCGATGAGCTCCTGCGTCGTCGAGATGTCGATGCCGTAGAAGCACGGGTACTTGAGCGGCGGCGAGCTGATGCGCATGTGCACCTCGGCGGCGCCGGCCTCCTTGAGCAGCTGCACGATGCGCTTCGACGTCGTGCCGCGCACGATCGAATCGTCGATGACGACGATGCGCTTGCCCTTGACGACCGATTTGACGGCGGAGAGCTTCATGCGCACTCCCTGCTCGCGCAGCGCCTGCGTCGGCTGGATGAAGGTGCGCGCGACGTACTGGTTCTTGATCAGGCCCATCTCGTTAGGCAGTCCGGCCTCTTCTGAATAGCCGGAGGCCGCCGACAGCGACGAGTTCGGCACGCCGATGACCATGTCCGCCTCGACCGGCGACTCCTGCGCGAGGCGCGCGCCCATGCGCTTGCGCGCCGAATGCACGTTGACGCCGTAGATGTCGGAGTCGGGGCGCGCGAAGTAGATGTACTCCATCGAGCAGATCGACAGCTGCGTGCGGCTCGTGTACTTGACGGTGCGGTAGCCGGAATCGTTGATGATGATCATCTCGCCGGGCTGGATGTCGCGGATGCGCTCGGCGCCGACGACGTCGAGCGCGCAGGTCTCGGAGGCGAGCACGTAGGCGCCGTTCGTCATGCGGCCGAGCGAAAGCGGGCGGAAGCCGTTGGGGTCGAGCGCGCCGATCATCTCGTGCTCGGTCATGATCAGGTAGGCGAAGCCGCCGTGCACGGTGTTGAGCGCCTCCTGCAGCTTGTCGACGACGGTGCTGCGCACCGAGCGGCGCACCAGATGCATGAGCACCTCGGTGTCCGAGTTGGAGTGGAAGATCGCGCCCTCGTTCTCGAGCGCGCGGCGCAGCGAGAAGCAGTTCGTCAGGTTGCCGTTGTGGCACAGCGCCATGTCCCCGTCATGGAAGCGGAAGACGAAGGGCTGGATGTTGTCGATGCCGCCGGAGCCGGCGGTCGCGTACCGGACATGGCCGATCGCGGCGTCCCCCTGCAGCCGCTGGATGTCCTTCTCGTCCTGGAACACCTGGGTGAGCAGGCCGAGGCCGCGGTGTCCGATGAGATGGCCGTGGTCGTTGGAGACGATGCCCGCCCCCTCCTGGCCACGATGTTGCAATGCGTGTAATCCGAAGTAGGTGAGGCGCGCGGCATCGGGGTGTCCCCATACGCCGAAAATGCCACATTCCTCATGGATCTCTTCGAGTTCAGCCGACAAGCCAAAACTCCTTCCACAACTGGAGACAAGGGATTCGCTACGGGATAAACCCTAGCAAGTGTCGGCTACATCGGGAAACGCGGATTTTGCGAAAACGGCGAAATCGCAAGGAGGCGGGGCATCGGTGCTTTCGCATTGTGGACGGATGGTCCGCCGGTGTGCGGAGGCGTATGGAATCGCCCCGCGCATCCGGCTGGGCGTCATGTGGTCGCGGCGCTCGATGACTCGATGGGTGACGTGCCGCGACCGCAGATGGGTTACGGGTTCAATGGGCGTAATGCTCGAGGCGATCGAGCCAGTCCGCGGCCAATGCGTCGAAGGGGTCGCTGCGCTCGATCTGGGCATTGTGCCCGGCGGCATCGAGCACCGCGAACGTCGCACGCGGATACGACGGGAGCAGCCGCATGAGGTCGCGATACCCCACGACGTCGTCCTGCCTGCCGGTAACGAACAGCGAGGGTCGGTCGAACCCCAGCTGCGCGATACGCGCGTCCACATCGAATGAATACGCATATGACTGGGAAAGCGCGTGCAGGAACGGCGGGTCGGCGGCGTCCATCCCGTCGCGCAATGCGGTAACGTACCGGTCGTGCGTGCGTTTGTCCGCGATGACGAAGGAGTCCATGAACCTGCTGCGGTCCTTGGCATCAAGGGAACGCAGATAGTCGTCATCCGTGAAATGCGTCACATCATCGGGCAGATCGCGCATGCCGTGCGGAGCGTTGACCACCGGGCAGACGAGCATCAGGCCGGTCACATCCGATGGCCGGCGGGACAGCACGCCCCGGGCGAGATAGCCGCCGTATGATTCACCGACGAGCGCGAACCGGTCTCCCGCGACATCGTCCGCGAATGCGACGATCGCCTCGAGGATGCGGTCGGAGGAGGCGAAGCCGAGCGGCGCCGTCGAGGAGCCCATGCCCGGCAGGTCCAGATACAGACGTCGGTACGCATGGGCCCCATGCTTGCGAAAGACGGGCTCCATGCAATCGGTCATGATTCGCATGTCGCAACCCATGCCATGGATGAGCAGCATCGGGTCGCCGGTGCCGATATCCTCGTAATGCAGTCGCACATCGCCGTAAGTGTAGAACATGATGGGCTGCACACCTCCATTGCTGTCGCGGCACGGGTGTCGCGCCGCTCCCGTCATTATAATCCACTGGGTCATGCGGTCTTTCGGTATCGGGTGCAATCCTTCCCGGTCGACGCATCGTGTGTGCATGACCGGCTGCGCTCGGGGCGGTTATTCAGAGAGGATTGGCACCCCTGTGCCGATCGTGTTGACAGAGGTGAACAACGTACGGCTCTCGCGTACGAGCATCGCCACGTCGGCGCGCCGGAGTCGACAGATTCGAACGTTTGTTCGATAATGGAGGGCATGGACGCACGAAGCTATCTCGCCATAGACCTCAAGTCGTTCTACGCATCCGAGGAATGCGTGGAACGTGGGCTCGATCCGCTCGACGCCAACCTGGTCGTCGCGGACCGTTCTCGCACGTCCAAGACGATCTGTCTCGCCGTCTCGCCGGCGCTCAAGGCGCTCGGCATCGCCGGCCGCCCTCGGCTGTTCGAAGTTGAGGAGCGCATGCGCGAAGTCAACGAGCGGCGGCGGCTGCGGGCGCCCGGCCGTCGGTTCGCCGGCGCCTCGACGAGCGCGGCCGCGCTCGCGGCGGACCCGGCGCTCAAGGCCGAGTTCATCGTCGCGAAGCCCCGCATGGCGCATTATCTCGAGGCGAGCGCGCGCATCTACGCCATCTACCTGCGCTACGCGGACGCGCGCGACATCCACGTCTACTCGGTCGACGAGGTCTTCATCGACGCCACGTCGTATCTGGGGTACTTCGGCTGCGACGCGCATGAGCTCGCGCGGCGCATCGTCGCCGCGATCGCCGCCGAGACCGGCATCACGGCGACGGCGGGCATCGGCACCAATCTGTATCTGGCGAAGGTCGCGATGGACATCGTCGCCAAGCACGTCCCGGCCGACGCGGATGGCGTGCGCATCGCACGGCTCGACGAGATGGAATACCGGCGCTCGCTATGGGCGCATCGGCCGCTCACCGACTTCTGGCGCGTCGGCCCCGGTGTGTCGCGCACGCTCGAACGGCATGGGCTGATGACGATGGGCGACGTCGCGCGCTGCTCGGTCGGCTCTCCGAACGACTACCACAACGAGGTGCTGCTCTACCGGCTGTTCGGCGTCAACGCGGAGCTGCTCATTGACCACGCATGGGGATGGGAGCCGTGCTCGATCGCCGACATCAAACGCTACCGGCCGGCCCGCACGACGCTGAGCTGCGGGCAGGTGCTCCATGAACCCTACGACTGGCGTCGGGCGCGCACGATCGTGCTCGAGATGGCCGATGAGGTCGCCTACGAGCTGCTCGGGCACGGCGACGTGACCGATCACGTCACGCTCACGGTCGGCTACGACGTCGCGAGCCTTGACGGTGAGCGTGCCGCCGGCTATGCGGGGGCGGTCGACGTCGACCGATTCGGCAGGCGGGTGCCGAAGAGCGCGCACGGCTCGCATCGGATGGAGGCGCCGACGGCGAACATGACGCGGCTGCGCGGGGCCTTCGCCGAGATCTTCGACCGCGTCGCCGACCCGTGGCTGCTCGTGCGGCGCGTCACCGTCGGCGCCTCCAGAATCGCCGCGGACGGATCTGGCGGTCGCGAAGGCGGCGGAGAAGGCATGTCCGTCGCCACGCGGTACGAGCAGCCTGATCTGTTCGCCGCGATCGGCATGGACGGCACGGACATGACGGCCGAAGGGCCATGCGGCGAGGAAGGCCGCGACGCCGAGCGCGACGCGCGCGAGCTCGCCGTGCAGCGCGCGTTGCTCGGCGTCAAGGAACGCTTCGGCGGCAACGCCGTGATCACCGGTCTCAATCTCGAGGACGGCGCGACCGGCGTCGAACGCAACCGGCAGATCGGAGGGCACGCCGCATGAGCCTCGAACGGACGCATCGCTACGACGACATCATCGGACTGCCGCACCACCGTTCGCGCACTCGCAGTCCGATGCCGACGGCGCAACGGGCCGCGCAGTTCATGCCCTTCGCGGCGCTGAGCGGATACGAGGCGATCATCGACGACGTCGCACGTCCGCATGCGCGGCGCGTCGAGCTGGGCGAGGACGCGCGCGAGGAGCTCGACCGGCGTCTCGCCGCGCTGCTCGCTCATCTCGACGAGACGTCGTGCGTCGAAGTGACGTACTTCGTGCCGGAGCGCGACGACGCCGGCGTCGGTGAGTATGTGACGGCGCGTGGTCTGGCGAGCGGTTACGACGACGTCACGCGGCGGTTGCGGATCGACGGGCGGGGCGATGGGCGCATCGACGTACCATGCGCGGACATCGTGAGGATCGTCGTCGATGGATGAACGGCGCCGCCCTGCGCGGTGCGCGTGAAGATTGTGTCTAAAAACATCATGAAACAGCGTGCCGGCTGACGTTGTCATCGTTTGATTTGTTAGGATGGAATATGAATTGCGTCCGTCGTTATGCAAACGATGGATATGCCGCGGACCGCGATCGCGCGCATGGACGATGGCGGCGCTGTACGACGTCGATGAGGTCAAGGAGTTCGGATGGAAACCACGGAAGCGAAGCAGTCGAAGAAGAAGGTCTGGATCATCGCCGCCGTCGTCGGCGTCGTCGTCGCCGCGCTCGTCGCCGTCGGCGTCATCGTCGCGCTGCGCCTCAACGCAAAGGCTGACACGGTGGCCGAGGCCAAGCCGTCCGCGTCCGCGTCGCAGGGTGCAGAAACAGAAGATACGGTCACGCCCTCCACGACCGATCCGGAGCAGGTCATGAAGAACTACGAGGAGTTCATGACGAAGTACGCATACTACGCGACGCTGCTCAACAGCCAGGACGGTCTTCCGGCGGACGAGGTGGACGGCTACATCGAATGGAACAGCCAGATGGAGGACGTCCTCGCCCAGCTCGAGGCCGTCCAGGACACGGAGCTCACCCCCGAGCAGCAGAAAAGGTTCGATGCGATGCTCGACCGTGTGGACGACATGATGGTCGAGGCCACCGGCTCGGAGCTCGTGCGCACGCCGCGGTCGGCCGAGGAGGCCGAGCAGCAGGCCAAGGACCGTGAGAAGGCTGCCGAGGAGTCGCGCAACGCGCTGACCGGAGGTTCCGACTCGAGCAGCGACGACCAGTCGGAATCGTCGTCGCAGACGCAGTGACGGTATCGGTCGCGCGCGGATTCGGCGTATGCGAAGTGCGATGGCACGGAGGCGCGCCGAAACCATGCCGACGTCTGATAGAAGCATGGACGTGAAAACGAGGTGATATGCGTCGCCCTCCACATGGATGGCCATGTGGAGGGCGACGCATATTCGCGGAGCGGTACGGATGCCGGGAAAGAGGGGGCTCGGAACGCGGCTGCCGGACGGGCTCGCGCCGACGGGCACGGCGACCGCGGTCGCGCCGGATAAGGCTAAGATGGCGGCATGGCATACGATAACGGCAAGACGGACGGCGCACGGTCCGTGCCGCCGTCGCGGCGGCTCGCGCCCAAAGGCAACGTGCTCGTGCTGGGCAACTCGGGCGTCGGCAAATCCACGCTCATCAACGCCGTCATAGGCGACGACGTCGCGAAGGCGAGCTTCGGCACGCGCGGCACGACCGAGGAGCTCTCGATCCACGAAAGCCCGTCGGTGCCGTTCCGCGTCATCGACTCGATCGGCTTCGAGCCGTCGCCGATCGCGAGCCTGCGCGCCGTGCACGCGGTGCGCAAATGGTCGCGGGCGAGCGCGAAGGAAGGCAACGAGAACACACGCATCAACGTGATCTGGTTCTGTGTGGACGGCACGGCGGCGAAGCTGTTCCATGAGACGATCCGCAACCTGGCGAACGCGGTGCGGATGTGGAAGTCGGTGCCGATCATCGCCGTCGTCACGAAATCGTATTCGCAGCCGGACCGCGAACGCAACGTCGCGATGGTGCGGGAGGCGTTCCACGGGACTCGCATCGAACAGAACCTGCGCGCGATCGTGCCGGTCGTCGCGCAGACCTACGTCATCAACGACACGGCGTTCGCAGCGCCGGAGGGCATCGCCGACCTTATCGACGCGACGATGGAGGCGATGCCCGACGGGCTTCGTGGCGGTGCACACGACCTGCAGCAGTTCAAACTGACGCGCAAGCGCATGCTCGCGCAAGGCTTGATCGGCGCATGCGTCGCGGCCGGCGCCACGGTGGGCGCCGTGCCGATCCCGATCGCCGACACGCTCGTGTTGTCCCCGCTGGAGCTCGCTGAGCTGAACGGCTTGGCTCGGTTGTACGGCATCGACAAGGGCGAGGACTCCAAGCAGTTCCTCGATTCGATCGTGCAGGTGGGCACGGCGAGCGTCGTCGCGCATTCGGCGATCAGCGCGATCAAGGCGATTCCCGGCATCAACATCGCCGCCAGTGTGCTCAATGCGATTGTGGCGGCGAGCATCATCGCGGCGCTCGGTGAAGGGGCCGTGCTGGCGTTTGAACAGGTGTACACCGGCCAGAGAAGCGTGCGCGACACCAGTTGGGTGCGGCATCTCATGGAGGAGCAGTTCGGAGACGGATTCATCGGCAAAGTCAGCGGCATCGCCGAAGCGACGCAAGGTGGCGGCAAGGACATGACGCAGATGATCATCGACCTCGTCAAAGCCGCGTTCCTGAAGCGTGGGAAGTAGGGATTGCGGCGCGAGCGTAGGGCACGACTAGGGCAAGGGAGGGTTTGCCGTAGCGGTGTTCGTATGGGCCTTGTAGGCCTTGAATTTACATGTCAACAAAGGTATACTTGTCTGTTTATTTTGTGGGAACAGATGTTGATTGGCGTAATGATTGTCTCTTTACTGCAACTGTTTCCTGATGTGTGTTGAGATTATGCATGATTGATCTTGTCGTTGTTGCGTTCTCTGATAGAGTAAATCTGTGGTAAGGCGAAGTGTGAACGCAAGGACTGCATGTCGCTTCCGCTGAGCCGTGCCAAATGCATCGTTGCATGAGGAACCGGTGGTTGCTCAAGAGGGCATGAAGGAGGAGAGGCAATGGCAATAAGTGGACATAGCAGCCGTGCTGATAACAACGGAGGAAAAGGGAAGCCGTGGCAGAAATGGCGATTCTGGATCATTGCTTCCGCGCTGTTGGCTGCTTTGGCGGCGGGGTGGATCGCTAGCATCGGGTTCTACTCGCTGTGTCCTTGGGCGATGCCACCAGGATTGAGGGAGAGGGGCACGGAAGACACGCAGGTGATTCGCTCCATGCAGCGCACGAAGGAAGTGTCATTGCTGAGGCTGGGGGTAACCGGCATCATATCAAAGGAGAACAAGGGCCATTTCTTCAATATGGAGATTCCTGGTACGGAACGTGCGCGGTTCATCCAATACACATTCGACGCGAAACTCGGATTTGAGGGCAAGGATGTCACCATCAAGGAGACCGGCGAAAACACCTTTGACGTTGCGATTCCCGAGTTCAAATTCATCGGGTATGACGACCCCGAGTACCGGGTGATCGTCGAGCAGAACGGGGCGTTGAGCTTCGGTACGAAGCAGATCGATTCCCTTGATATGGTCAACAACATCCTCACCGACAAAGCGAAGAAGGAATACGTCGATTCGAACCGGGACATTCTCGAAGAGCAGGCGAAGTCGTTCTACACGTCCATCGTGCACAGCGTCGAACCCAACACGACACTCAATTTCAGTTTCGCAAAGGCGTCATAAGGGCGCAGGCGGGGCTTTCCGGATATCTTTGGGTGTTCGAGGTGCCCAAAGATATCCGGGTAGCCTTGTTTTGAGGCTGATATGCCCGCACATGGCCATTTCAGGCACCCAAAGATGCCGAGAAAGGCCGCATGTGGGGCGGGGTGATGAGGTGGGGTGGTTGTGCGACTCACCGCAGCTTCGGGAAATTGCCGAAGGCCTTCTTGATCTGGTTTCCTGCCTCGTTGGCGACGTTCCCGATCTGCTTGGCGCCTTCTCCCAATGTGCTTCTGGTCTGCTGCATCAACTGTTCCGTACTGTTCGCGATGCTCTGCCCGACTTCGCCCATTGCCTGATTCCACTGCTTCTCGGAGAAATGCGGGGTTTTGTACTCCAGTCCCAACGCTTTGTCGAAGCGTGCGAGCGAGCTCGCGATCTCATTGCCTTCCCGTATGACGACAGGTGCGTCCATCGGCAGCAGGATCACGCGCATCGTGTCGTCCTTGCCCTGTACTGCCTGTTTGATGGCTTGTTGCAGTTTGGCGGTAGCGTCGGTGATTGAATGGTAGCGTGCGCGTCGATTGTCCGCAATGACGAAACGATGTTTGCTGAGCAGATCCGGATTGATGTCGGTATCGATGAACCGTTGCACTTTGAGCATATCGATGCGGTCCCGCATGCGAAGACAATCGGCGGCGACGGCGAGCCAATCGCCGATGCCTGACCGGGCCTTGACCAGTGCGTCCTTTGTGGTTCGGGTATCGTTGACCGACGAAGTGATCTTCTCGGCGATGTCCTTGAGTTGGAGCAGCGAATACTGTTGGACTTCGTTCACTGTCTGGGCGCTGTTGGACAACTGGTCCCATGTGGCGTCCGAAAGGCTGCCGATATGGGACAGTTCGTTCTCGGCTTCCGACACGAGCCCTGCGACGCTGAGGAATTTGGCAAGTTCGGCGTTCTTCTGCTGGCGCAGTACTTGATCGACTTTCGCATCGATCTGCTTGAGGTAATCGGTCATTTCCTTCATCGCCTGCTCAAGCGCCATCGTCAGCATGAGCATCTCGACATTCGCCACTTTCGCAGGGTTGAAGCCTCCTGCTATCTTCTCGAACTGCACATTGCCTTTGATGCCGCCTTTGCCGCCTTTGCCGATCACTCCCATGAAATTGCCGGTGGAGTTATTACGCAACAGACCGTGCTTGCGGGCCTTCTGCGCGGATTCCTTCGTGAGCTTCACCCACCGTCCCGAACGGTCCTGTGCTTTGCTGAACATTTTTGTGGCACGATGCGCGGTTTTCAATATCGCGGCCTTGCTGATGTCCGTAGTGTGCTCTTCGCTGATCTGAAGCTCGGCAAGAGCCTGTCGGATGTCTTCGGAATCCCCCAACAGCATGATTCCGTCATCATCGCCGTACACCTCGATCTCTTCGTTCATGGCGTTCCTTTCTATGTCGTTTAGGTTGAGCTGACTGCTTCGATGTTGCAAACCTTCTACGATTCCGATTATCCCCACACTGCTGTTTTCGGAAGGGGGGATGGTGAAATATGACACGAATCTTCGCAGTTGCGGCGGCTGCATGCAGAACGTGCATGCCACTGCGCCATCCAGTGGGCCTCAGAGCGCGCCGTACCAAAGGTCGTCGGCGTCGGAAACCTCCTGTGCATCGGAGATATCCTGCGCATCCGGGATGTCTTGTGGATCAAGGGTAGCTTCGAATTGACGCTCGCTTGGGGTGGGGTAGGCGTCTTTGAGCAATGCCGAGAATGATTCGTTCGCCATACCGTAGAATGCGCCGATGATCAATTGGAAGGTCAGATCGTCTGGCAGGTCGCTGCTGGAGGCGAGCGATCGCATCAGATTGTGGAAACGCTCGGGATTGGTGCAGTAGATCGTGGACATCTCATAGAGCGTGAGCATTTTGGCCGCCAGCTCGTTGAAGAGATCCGAGAAGAACATGCGGTTGATCGTATCGGCGCGCCAATCGCGCAGCTCGTCGTCGGGAGAGCCGTCGGGAGAGTCTATCCATTGGCGGATGGCCAATATGGCGTTGCTGCTCAGGCCCGTGTAGGAACTCGCCTTTTCCAGATCGAAAGATGTCTCATCCGTCTCGCCGGTCAGATACCCCACGTCGACTCCGAAGAAGTCCGCGATGAGCATCATCGTCTCGTATTTGGGAAAACCGATGACGCCGTTGGCGGTCTGATTGCCGGTGTTGAGCCATCTGCTCACGTCCTTCTGATGGAACCTCGTCAGATAGGCGCGGTTGAGCGCGCTGACGAACTCCACCTGTGTGAGGCCGCGTTCCTTCAGGCATTCGCGCAGTCGTTGCCGCCAGCAGGTGGCGCGAAACTGGTTTATATCATCCATGCTATATTTCCCTTCTCTTAATCCGCGTATTTATAACATGTTATGTCATTGACACTATATGACGAAGCTTCGAGAATGGAACAACAGGGCAGAGGACTCGTCATATCCCCGGAAAACCGCCGATTGTCGCGATAGATAAGGAGTGCGATTCGCGAATAAAACATGCCCCTTAATGACGAGAAGCATGACAGGGCGCAAACCCGACATGACCGAAAGCCGGTCGTGGAACATCTCTCGTCAGAAAGGAGTGCGGATATGTTCGCTCAGTTGGCAAGCATGATTCTGCGCGGCGTTCGAGAGTTGGATGAGGCGGCACGTGAGGCGTCGTCGGGTGAGCATCGTCCGCGTACGGCGGATGACGGGGGCCCGGCGTCGTCCTCTATGGGGAGTTCCGCGCCGGAACAGAACGACCGATAGGTGATCGGGTGTGCGGATGCGATTATGCATCCGCACACCTTGTCGCCAAGAAGGAGGGAAGAAGCCATGACCACGCCAGAAGTGAACCCGGGGGCGGGTCCCCAGAACGATTGCGCTCCGTCAGATTCCATGCAGACGGATGCCGCGCAGCCTACGCAGATGCAGGAGCAGACGATGCCGATGCCGGCAACGTCGGAAACGGATTCGATGCAGACGATGCCGACCCAGACGATGCCGCAGGCTCCTTCACAGCAGTTCCCGCAGTCCGCCGATGTGGTGTATCAGGCGATGAAGAATGCGTTGCTGAAGAGTCAGGGTTTCATGCTCGTCATGGCGGACGATGTCATCAAGACGGCGAATATCACTTCGCGTGACGATGGCGCTGCCTACATGGTGCAGGTCATGGAGAGCCCGTTGGGTGGATCCGTAGTCCAGCTCATTCCGCAGGGGCGAGCGAGTGCCAACATACAGATGGAATCCATGGTCTTCTTCGGGGAGCTGAACCGCGAACTGATGATGCAGCAGATGAATGCCGTGTCTCAGCAGAATCCGGCGCCGCAGCAGAACGCAGGCGAGCAGCAGACTTGGGCTCCTCGGAATATGGACAACGGCGCCGCGGCTCATGCGCCGAGGAAGCCGGCTGCATGGGTGCTGTATGTCGCTATCGGCGCGCTTGCGTTGGCGGTTGCAGCGCTTATCTTGCTTATTGTGCTCACGCCGAAGATTGGCGTGTGGCTCGTATGGGTGGTGGGCCTGGTGTCGCTGGCGTTCTCGGGGTTCTCTCTCTATGCGGCATTTGCGCTCAACAAAAACACGACGTCTCGGATCCTTGCGGCGGTTGCAGCGGTTGTATCCGTGCTGGCGCTTGTTCTAGGTTTCGTCAATGCCCCGAAAGCTGAGACCGGTCAACCGTCTAAGTCTTCGTCGTCAATAGGTAGCACTGGGACGTCATCGGATTCCTCGGATAGCAAGGTAGATGCAAATTCGGAGAATAAGTCGTCAGAGACGCAGACTCCTGATGCGAATGAAACGCAGAGCCAATCTAGTGTGGCGAACGGTCTTGAAGAGATCACGGCAGGGATTGAAAAAGATTTCCAGTCGAGTTCGGAGGCCATTAATGCCAAGATGACGGAAATGCAAGGGAAGCTTGGCGAAACCATCGATTCGTATAAGGCAAACAAGTCGGCGTTGACGGATTGGTATGCCTTTGTGTCTACTGAGACGGACGCGTTGTATGCCAAGGTCAGTGATAGCGCTGTGAAGTATATGCAGACGCTGTCGCAGAAAGCTACTGCGGATAAATATCTTGATGCAGATGCTCTGCTTGATGATTTCTATAAATCCGTGTATGAAGATGCATTCGAGGATTACTATGATGATATTTACGATACTGCTTATGAAGATGTATATGATAAATATTATGATGGTATTCTTGATGATAGGCCAGAAAATATGGAATACTCGGAATGGTCGGATCTTCGTAGCGAAGCGTACAAAGAATGGTCTAATTCCAAGTCTGATTTCTATTCTAATTGGTCGGATATGAAATCGGCCGTTTACACACTGTATTCGGATGTGAACTCGGAGATCTGGGACGATGAGTTTGACTTCACGAAGGCGATTGAACGCTTCCAGAAGAAGACGGCCCAGTTCAAGGCGCAGTGACAATGTGAACATTGACCAGATAGAGGTGGGAGCGCGTCATAAGAGGCCGTTCCCACCTATTCCTTATCTGTTGGATTGAGGCGAGGATGCTATGGAGAAGTTCAAGCTCGAATATGGCGAAACGATCATTAACGATTCCGGACTGAGTTGGTCGGATCGGATTTCGGGACTATCTGAATCAGGGCGAGTTTACATCACGACGAAGCGTCTGGTGTTCACCTATGCGAAGCTTCATGTGTTTCGTGCCAATGAGGAGTATTCGTATTCATATCCGTTGTCCTCGGTGGATCGTGTCGAAGTGACGCAGCTGCCCAAAAACAGTCGAGATGACAGTTGGTATAAGTGCAAGGTGTATTTGAAGAAGGGAGTTATTGAATTCCGGGATCATAATTATGACGATTTCGCTCCGTTCGTCAATGCGCTTAACGCCGAAATCACCGGTAATGATACCCCTTTGGTGGGGCCGAAGCAGACGCTGGTTTCAGATGTGGCAAATGCGTTGAGTAGCGTTACCGGCCAGTTCAGTGCCGCCTTCAGTAAGAAATCCACCATACAGGCAAAGCCGGCTGCGGAGAAGGTCAGCATACCATGTCCGGGATGCGGTGCGACGCTCAATGGTTGGCATGGTAAGACAGTCATCTGTGAATACTGTGGCGGCACGCGTCACCTCTGAACCATCCACGGGAACTTCAGGAAAGTAGGTAGCTATGGCGTTAATCAGGGCATTCACCGGGGCGTTGGGCGGCACCTTCGCCGACCAGTGGCTCGACATCATCACCGTGGAGCGCTTCGACGAGCATGCGGCGTTGATGCCGGGCATCTATCAGGAGACGAATCGGGGACGTGGCTCGAACACGCGGCATTCGGACGCGGTGATCTCCAACGGTTCGCGTATCTACGTGCCGGAGAACACGGCCGCGTTCATCTTCGACCAGTCGGGCATCGAGAACATCATCACCGAAGCCGGCGGCTACGAATACCGCACCGGCGGCACCGACAGCGTGTTCGCCGGCGACGGCATCGGCAAATCGATCTTCGGGCAGATCGGCGAACGCTTCAAATACGGCGGCGAGCCGGTGGCGAACAAACGCGTCGCCTTCGTCAACCTTCGGGAAATCCGCGGCCTCAAATTCGGCACCCCCGCGCCGCTGATGTACCACGACAGGTTCTACGACACCGATCTGGACATCCGCGCGCGTGGCATGATGTCGCTGCGCATCACGAATCCGACCGCGTTCATTCGGCAGTTCGTGCCGCCGAATGTCGACTACATCAGCTTCGACGACCCGAAGACGAAATCGCAGCTGCTCAGTGAGTTCATGCAGTCGTTCTCGGTCGCGTTGAACTCGCTGTCCAACGAACACCGCATCTCCGAACTGCCGAGCCAAGCGAACGCCATCGCGCAGGCGATCTGCGCCGATGCGGGCAACGCCGGTACGTGGGAGTCGCGTTTCGGTATCCATCTGGCGGGCATCGGCATCGAAAGCATCGAATTCACGCCGGAGTCGCGCGAACTCGTCAAGCAATATGCGGCGAACCGCATGAATGTGACGGCGTATGAGAACGTCTCGCAGCAGGCGTCGAACATCGCGGCGCAGCAGAAGATCGCGCAGGGCGTGCAGGAGAACGGGTTCGGCGACATGGGCGGCATGATGCTCGGCGTCGGCTTCGCGCAGGGCGTCAACCCGATGACCGGGGCGATGCCCGGGCAGCAGATGGGACAGCCCGTCAATTCGATGAACGCCGCGGTGACGCCGTCGACCGCGCAGTCCGACGCGGCGGCGCAGAACGGTCCTGCGTCGTCGTCCGCGCAGCATTCGATGTCGCTGTCCGAGCAGATGGAAGCGCTGAAGAACCTCAAGGAGCTGCTGGACGCCGGCATCCTCACGCAGGAGGAGTTCAACCTCAAGAAGAAGCAGATCCTGGGACTGTAAGTCTGTTTCGCCATGGGAATTGGAAATCAAATCAAAGGAAGGGGGACATGATGTCCAATCAGACCACTGCCAGGAATCTGACGATTCCGAAGATCATCGCAATCGTGGGCAACGCGCTCATGCTGCTGTGCATCTTCCTGCCGTACGCCTCGGCAACGAAGGATTCGCCGTACCGGCAATACGCCGATGAGATAATTGACGGCGTGCGCGCCGGCGAATTGGCCGATCCGTCGCTGTTCAAGTTCGTGACGCTCTACAACAAGCTCAAGGATAACGTCGCCGGTGGTTCGGAAGTCGCTACGATCATCATGGTGCTCGTCATTGCCGTCGCCGTCGCGGCGATCCTCGCGCTGATCTTCGCATGCGTCTCGAAGGGCATTCCGTCGTTGGTGTTCAGCGTCATCGGATTCATGCTGTTCCTCGTGCTGAACTGGGACTTCAGCGAACGCGGCGTCATCTCCTCGGACAATTACGGCTGGGGCTTCGGCTACTATCTGTTCTTCCTCGCCGCGATCGTCGCCGTTATCGGCGCGATCTGGATGATTGCCGCCAAGCGGCGAGCCAAGTGATTCGACGGCGGATTCCGAAACGCGGGGATGCGCATCCGGTTGGGTGCGCGTTCCCGCGTTTCGCTGTGAAGGCGAGGGGAGAAGCGGTTCGGCCACAGCACATGGCCGGTGCGGACTGGTGCTTGGTCATGAATTCGGCGGCATCGATTCATATCGCCTGCGGAGCCAGCCAAGGTCGGACGCATATCTCGGTAGTTCATATGGGGAAACGAGATATGCGCCACAGGGCAGGAGGCTGTCTCGGCTTGGATCATCGTATGCGCGCATATTGTCTCAGATCCGCATGTAACCGCTCATTCTGGCCCATGCGCATTCCCCGCTGGATGCTACCGTGGCCGCATAGCTCGGTCGTCCAGGTAAACAATCGAGCTATGCGGTTGGGTGGTTGCGGTTGGGGGTCGACCCATCGTTATGGAGCGATGGCGGATGGGTGTCGTGGCCCTATCTGCGATTTTGGGGTGGGGACTTCTGAAGACCGGGTGCGTAAACGTGCTGTTCTTATCGCATTTGTTCACATATGGTAGCTTTAGAGGCTGCTGGAGCCGGAGTCTTCGAGAATGACCACCCCAAAATCGCAGATAGGGACTTGACGGCGCGGAGAGGACGCTCATTCGCGGTGCATGGCTGGTGCCGGATGGTGTTTGGCCGTGAAATCGGTGGAATCGATCCGCCATACGGCCACCTTGTCCATCTGGCGCGGCAGCAGTCGCGCGTCGGGCATGGCGGCGCATTGCGCAAGCAGCAGCTCCAGTACGTCGATTTTCTCCCTGGTTTCCTCGACCAGGCTAGCCGTGCCGGTGCCGATGATCGATCGGAACGCCGTCGTCGTCGCGCATGGCGTGCGTCCGGTGTAGATCCGCGCGTCGCAATCCATTTCGAATGCGACCGGCAGCGCGTTTCCCGCCGCCCGGATCGCATCGACCTTGCGCCCCTCGAGCGCTGAATGCGCGAACAGCCGCAGCCGATGCGGCCGCTGTGCGAAATCGGCGACGTAGGCGAAGTTGACCGGTACGATCGTCAGGCCCTGCGCATCCTGATAGGCGATGCATCGTCGCAGGCACGCAGGATCTCCTCGATTTCCTCCGGTGACGTCACCTCGCGGTCGGCGCGCCGCATCGGACGGGGTTGCGCGATGGATGGGGCCATGGTGCTCTGCTCCTTAATATATGCGTGCTGGATGGCCGGATATGGGAATCGGCCCCGCAGAACGGATTCTGCGGGGCCGATTCATGCGCCCGAGCGAGCGTCGACCGCCCGGTCAGGCGAAGTACTCGACGCCGGCTTCGAAGATCGGCTGGTAGGTGTTGCCCGGCACGTTGAGATACAGGCCGTTGCCGGAACGTTCCGAGTGCCCCATCTTGCCGAAGACGCGGCCGTCGGGGCTCGTGATGCCCTCCACGGCGAGCATCGAACCGTTCGGATTGACCGACAGGTCCATGCCGGGCACGCCGTCCTCGTCCACGTACTGCGTGGCGATCTGGCCGTTCGTGGCCAGCTGCGCGAGCATGTCGTAGGAGGCGACGAAGCGGCCTTCGCCGTGTGAGATCGCGACGGTGTGCACGTCGCCGACCTCGGTCTTTGCGAGCCACGGCGAGAGGTTCGATGCGACGCGCGTGCGCACGAGGCGGCTCTGGTGGCGTCCGATCTCGTTGAACGTGAGCGTCGGGCATGTGTCGGTCATCGGCACAATGTCGCCGAACGGCACGAGGCCGAGCTTGATGAGCGCCTGGAAGCCGTTGCAGATGCCGAGCATCAGGCCGTCGCGGTTCTTGAGCAGGTCACGCACCGCCTCGGTGACTGCCGGCGCGCGGAAGAAGGCCGTGATGAACTTCGCCGAGCCGTCCGGCTCGTCGCCGCCCGAGAATCCGCCGGGGATCATGACGATCTGGCTGCGGCCGATCTCGTCGACGAGCGCCTGCGCGGAGTCGGAGACCGCCTGCGGCGTGAGGTTGTTGACGATGAGCGTCGTCACCTCGGCGCCCACGCGTTCGAAGGCCGCCGCCGTGTCGTATTCGCAGTTGTTGCCGGGGAACACCGGGATGACGACGCGCGGCTTGGCGATCTTCGGTCCCGCATAGCGCACGCGGCGTTCCGTCTCGAAGGAGATGGTCTCGACCTGCTCGGGTTCGCCGTCGGCCGGCGTGCGGTACGGGAACACCGATTCGAGGCCGCGTTCCCACGTCTCCTGCAGCTGCGCCATCGGCAGATCCTCGCCGGCCGCATGGAAGACGTAGTCGTCGGTGGTCTCGCCGATCAGCCCGACCTCGACGAGGTTCGACGTCGCCGGGAGCTTCGCATCGTCGGCCAGTTCGACGATGAACGATCCGTACGCCGGCGCGAACAGGTCGTCGACGGCGATCGAGTCGTCGAGCCTGACGCCGATCCGGTTGCCGAGCGCCATGCGGAACAGCGACTCCGCGGTGCCGCCGTATCCCGGCGTGGCCACGGCGAGCGCATCGCGGAAGTCGACGAGCTCCTCGACGACGTGGAACGCCTCGAGCAGCGCGTCCTTGTCCGGCGTGAGGCCGTCGGCGAGGTAGCGCGGCGCGATGCGCACGACGCGGTGCCCGGCCTGCTTGAACTCCGGGCTCGTCGCGCGGTTCATGTTGCCGACGGCGACGGCGAAGGAGATCAGCGTCGGCGGCACGTCGAGGTCCTCGAAGGATCCGGACATCGAATCCTTGCCGCCGATCGCGCCGACGCCGAGGTCGACCTGCGCCATCAGCGCGCCGAGCACGGCCGCGAGCGGCTTGCCCCAGCGTTCCGGCTCGTCGCGCAGCTTCTCGAAGTACTCCTGGAAGCTCAGGTACGCCTTCTCGTGCTCGAAGCCGGCGGCCACGAGCTTGGCGAGCGATTCGACGACGGACAGGTAGGCGCCGGTGAACTGGTTCTTCTCCATGATGTACGGGTTGAAGCCCCACGCCATCGCCGACGCGGTCGTCGTCTCGCCGAACACCGGCAGCTTCGCGACCATCGCCATCGGCGCGGTCAGCTGCGTGCGGCCGCCGAAGGGCATCAGCACGGTGCCGGCGCCGATCGTCGAGTCGAAGCGCTCGGACAGGCCCTTGTTCGAGGCGACGTTGACGTCGGAGAGCAGTATGTCCATGCGCTCGGCGAGCGTGCCCTCGTTGAACGGCGTGACGTACGCGTTCTGCGCGGTAACATGAGCGTCCTGATGCTTGTCGGCGCCGTTGGACGCGAGGAACTCGCGCGACAGGTCGACGATCGTGTCGCCGTTCCAACGCATGACCATGCGCGGCTCCTCGGTGACGGTCGCGATGACCGACGCCTCGAGGTTCTCCTCGGCGGCGTACCTGAGGAACTCGTCGACGTCCTCGGCGGCCACGTCGACGGCCATGCGCTCCTGCGATTCGGAGATCGCGAGCTCGGTGCCGTCAAGACCCTCATACTTCTTCGGCACCTGGTTGAGGTCGACGTCGAGGCCGTCGGCGATCTCTCCGACCGCAACCGAGACGCCGCCGGCGCCGAAGTCGTTGCAGCGCTTGATCAGACGGCATGCGTCGCCGCGGCGGAACAGGCGCTGCAGCTTGCGCTCGACCGGCGCGTTGCCCTTCTGCACCTCGGCGCCGTCGAGTTCGAGCGATTCGACGTTGTGCGCCTTCGACGACCCCGTCGCGCCGCCGATGCCGTCGCGGCCGGTGCGGCCGCCGAGCAGGATGATGCGGTCTCCCGGCGCCGGCGTCTCGCGGCGCACATGGTCGGCGGGCGTCGCCGCGACGACGGCGCCGACCTCCATGCGCTTGGCGACGTAGCCCGGATGGTAGATCTCGTCGACCTGACCGGTCGCCAATCCGATCTGGTTGCCGTAGGAGGAGTAGCCGTGCGCGGCCGTCGTGACGAGCTTGCGCTGCGGCAGCTTGCCTTCGAGCGTCTCGTCGATCGGCACGCGCGGATCGGCAGCGCCGGTCACGCGCATCGCCTGGTAGACGTAGGAGCGTCCCGACAGCGGGTCGCGGATGCATCCGCCGATGCAGGTCGCCGCGCCGCCGAAGGGTTCGATCTCGGTCGGATGGTTGTGAGTCTCGTTCTTGAACAGGAACAGCCAGTCCTCGTCCTCGCCGTCGACGTCCACCTTCACCTTGACGGTGCAGGCGTTGATCTCCTCGGATTCGTCGAGGTTCGTCAGGATGCCGTTCGCCTTGAGCCACTTCGCGCCGAGCGTGCCCATGTCCATCAGCGTCACCGGGCGGTCGTCGCGCCCGAGTTTCTCGCGCATCTTCAGGTAGCGTTCGAAGGCGGCCTTGACGGTCGCGTCGTCGATCGTCACATGGTCGAGCTGCGTGCCGAAGGTCGTGTGGCGGCAGTGGTCGGACCAGTACGTGTCGATGACCTTGATCTCGGTGATCGTCGGGTCGCGGTCCTCGGCGGCGAAGTAGTCGCGGCAGAACCGCAGGTCGGCGACGTCCATCGCGAGCCCGCGGTCGTCGATGAAGCGTACGAGCTGCTCGTCGTCCATGTCGCGCAGGCCGTCGATGACCTCGACCTTGCCCGGCGTCGGAATCCGCGTGGCCAGCGTGTCGCGCGTCGCGAGGCTCGCCTCGCGCGCCTCGACCGGGTTGATGACGTACTTCTTGATCGCGTCGACGTACGGCGTGCTCAGGTCTCCCTTGAGCGCGTAGAGCGTGGCCGAACGCACGGTCGGCCGTTCGCCCTGGCTGATGAGCTGGATGCATTCGCTCGCCGAGTCGGCGCGCTGGTCGAACTGGCCGGGCAGGAATTCGACGGCGAAGACGGCGTCGTCGCCGAAGTCGGGAAGGTCGAAGGACACGTCGTCGGACTGCGGTTCGCTGAAGACGGTCGGTACGACCTGTTCGAACAGCTCCTCGCCGATGCCTTCGACGTCGTAGCGGTTGATCAGGCGGATTCGTTCGAGCGGCTTGACGCCCAGAATCGTCCTGAGTTCCTGGGTGAGCTGCTGGGCTTCGACGTCAAAGCCCGGCTTCTTTTCAACATATACGCGGAAAACCACGGTTCTTCCTTGCTCTCTTGACTCTGATGGTTGCAGGTGATGATGGGGTAGGAATGGGGGAATGGGTTCGGGACGGCCGGGGAACGCGATGACCGGCGAAAACGGCCCGCATCCGGAAGCGCACCGGATGCGGGCCGTCGGCGTCATTCGGCGCGTTCGACGCCTTCCTGCTCGGCGAGCGCGGTCAGGCGGTCGTAGATCTCCTCGTAGGCGGGGATGATGTTGCCCAGATCGCGGCGGAACAGATCCTTGTCGAGATGCTCGATCTGTCCGGAGCCGTCCTTCAGATCCCACAGGCGGCAGGTGTCCGGCGTGATCTCGTCGGCGAGCAGGATCGTGCCGTCCGAGGTCCTGCCCTCCTCGATCTTGAAATCGACGAGCTGCACGTCGATCTTCGAGAAGATGTCGAGCAGCGCGTCGTTGACGGCGCGCGCCTGCTTCGAGATCTCGGCGAGCTCCTCGTCGGAGGCCAGGCCGAGCGCCACGATGCCGTCGTCGTTGATGAAGGGGTCGCCGAGTTCGTCGGACTTGTAGCAGAATTCGAGAATCGGGCGGTTGAGCTTCGTGCCCTCCTCGACGCCGTAGCGCTTTGCGAAGGAACCGGCCGCCGTGTTGCGCATGATGATCTCAAGCGGATACATGTCCATCGAGCGCACGAGCTGCTCGGTGTCCGAGATGCGCTTGATGAAGTGGGAGTCCACGCCGCGCGCCTTGAGCAGGTCGAAGAGGACCGAGGTGATGCGGTTGTTGAGGCTGCCCTTGCCTTCAATCTGGGCCTTCTTCGCGCCGTTGCCGGCGGTCGCCTGGTTCATGTATTCGACCCAGAGGACGTCCGGATCGTCGGTTGCGTACAGTTTCTTGGCCTTGCCCTCGTAGAGCTTGTCCATCTTCTGCATGTTAGTGCCTTTGCCTTCCGTGGATAAGAGAAATGGAACGCTGTGAACTGACGCCCTCAGCGTAGCAAGCGGCGGCAACATGGGCGCGCCCCTTCTCACGTTTCAAGCGGCGTGCGGGGCGCACCTGCGAGCGCGGCTCACACGATGGCGATCTGCAGCGCCTGCGCGGTCTCGACGGCGCGCACGCGCGCCTCCTCGACATCCGCTCCGAGCGCGAGCGCGACGCCCATGCGGCGGTGGCCGTCGACCTTCGGCTTGGCGAACACGCGCACGTCGACGCCCGGCTGCGCGAGGGCCTCGTCGAGATCGTGGAACTCGGCCTCGCCGTGCCCCTCGACGACGATTGCGTGGCTCGCCGCGGCCGTGTACTTCGGGATGTCGAGCGCGACATGGCCGTCCTTGACAGGGACGCCGAGCATCGCGCGCGCATGCAGGTCGAATTCGCTCAGCCGCTGGCTGATCATCGTGACCATGCCGGTGTCGTGCGGGCGCGGCGAGACCTCGTTGAACAGCACGGAGCCGTCCTTGAGCACGAACAGCTCGACGCCGAAGACGCCCCACGCAGTGTCGGTGCCGGCGCGCGCGACGAGCCCCTCGACGACGGCGTGCGCGATGCGGCGCGATTCCTCGAGCACGTCGGCGGCCACGTTCGCCGGCTGCCATGAGTCGCGGTAGTCGCCGTCCTGCTGACGCTGGCCGATCGGTTCGCATACGACGACGCCGGCGATCGAGCTGACGGTGAGCATCGTCAGCTCGTAGTCGAGATCGACGAGACGCTCGACGATGACGCGCGAGACGTCGCCCTCGTCATGGGCGCGCCGTCCCTGCTGCGCCGCCGTCCACGCGTCTTCGATCCCGTCGGCCGCGCGCACGACTGACTGGCCGTGGCCGGAGGAGCTCATGACCGGTTTGACGACGCAGGGGAAGCCGATCGCTCCGGCCGCCTCCTTGAGTTCGTCGAGCGATCCGGCGAAGCGGAACGGCGTCGTCGGCAGTCCCAGCTCCTGGGCCGCGAGCGTGCGCAGCGCCTCGCGGTCCATGCACGTCGCCGCGATCCGCGCGCTCGGCACGACGCGCACGCCGTCGTGCTCGGCCGTCTCGAGCACCGACGTCGCGATCGCCTCGACCTCGGGGATGATGATGTCCGGACGCACGTCGGTGATGAGCGCGCGCAGCGCGTCGGCGTTCGCCATGTCGACGACGCGCGCCTCGTGCGCGACCTGCTGCGCCGGCGCGTCCGCGTACGAGTCGGCCGCGATGACGCGCACGCCGAGACGCGTCAGCGAGATCGCGACCTCCTTGCCGAGCTCGCCGGAGCCGAGCAGGAGCGCGCGGGTGGGATGTTTGCCGTTGGGGGTGCCGAGTGCACAATCGATTTTCGTCATGGCACCCATTGTGCCACCGGCGGTGCACGGCCCCGGCGCCGCGCCGCGCGGGCGCGAACCGCCGCTTCGGCGGCGTCGCCGCTAGACTGGGCGACTATGTGCGCACAACAGAACACGGCATCCGCCGACGCGGAGCAGCAGCACGACGAACGGCCGCTCAAGGTCGCGCTCGTCGTCGACACATCCGGCAACGGCGGCAACGGCACGTCCAACTCGGCGACCCAGTGGGCGGCCGAGCTGCGCCGGCAGGGGCACGAGGTGCGGCTCGTCGGCATCGGCGCACCGGAATACCCGGCCCGGGAGAACCACATCCCGCTTGTCAGCTGGATATCGGCGAAGCAGCAGATGCAGTTCGCGCAGCCGAACCGTGCGCTGTTCGACCGCGCCTTCGATGGCGTCGACGTCGTGCACATCTACGAGCCGTTCAAGTTCGGCAGGCATGCGCTCGAGTGCGCGCGCGAGCACGGGCTTCCGGTGACCGCCGGCTTCCACGTGCAGCCGGAGAACGTCATGTATTCGGCCGGCCCGCTGCGCTACGTCCCCGGCATGAACTCGTTCCTGTACTGGCTGTTCCGCCATTGGCTCTACCGCGACGTCGACGCGATCCACGTCCCGACGAAGCTCGGCGCGCACCTGCTCGAGGAGCACCACTACGACGAGCCTATCTACGTCATCTCGAACGGCTACCAGCCCAGGTTCACGGCGAAGCGGCAGCGTCCGGGCGCCGAGCCCGCCGGCGTGCCGTTCCGCATCGTCGCCTCCGGCAGGCTCGCCAACGAGAAGAACCATGTGGAGCTCATCGAGGCGATCTCGATGAGCGCGCACGCCGACGACATCCATCTGACGATCGCCGGCACCGGGCCGATCAGGCGACGCGTCATGCGCAAGGCGCACAAGCTGCTCAAACGCCCGGCGACGGTCGGATTCCACCGCAACGCCGACATGCCGGACCTGCTGCGTTCATGCGACCTGCTATGCCATCCCTCGATCGCCGACCTCGAATCGGTGAGCGTCATCGAGGGCATGGCGTGCGGTCTCGTTCCGGTCATCGCCGACTCGCCGCTGAGCGCGGCCGGCCAGTTCTCGCTCACGCCGGAATCGTCGTATCCGGTCGGGCATCCCGAACAGCTCGCCGAGCGCATCGACTGGTGGATCGACCACCCGCGCGAGCTCAACGAATGGGGGAGCACCTATGCCGACCATACGAAGGGGACGTATTCGGTCGAACAGTCGGTGAAGCGCTTCGTGCGGATGGAACGCGAGGTCATCGCCGCGCACCGGGCCGGCAAGCGCGCCGCCGGCGACATCGACGGGCGCTGACGGAATCGCGTGGCGACGGCGCATACGGCTGCGGCCGCCGGCATCGTGGGATGCGGGCGGCCGCAGCCGTATCGGGACAGCGTTCACAGATAGGAGATGAGCTCGGCCGTCTGCTCGTCGGTCGTCGCCCAGCTCGTGCAGATGCGCAGCATGACGCGGTCAGCGCCGACCGCCTCCATGAAGCCGAGCGTCACATGCTTGGCCAGTTCGGCGGCCTTCTTGTCGGAGACGATGATGAAGATCTGGTTCGTCTGCGAGACGAAGGCCACGTCGTAGCCCTTGTCCGTCAGCGCCTGACGGATCTTGTCGGCCT
The DNA here is from genome assembly GCF_003952025.1 of Bifidobacterium castoris. GTDB lineage: Bacteria > Actinomycetota > Actinomycetes > Actinomycetales > Bifidobacteriaceae > Bifidobacterium > Bifidobacterium castoris. The sequence goes on from NZ_QXGI01000003.1 coordinate 91,927, forward strand.
CTTTGTTCGCATGTTCGGACAGCTTGAAGTACAAGTCGTCGGTGAACAGCGTGTCGAACTGCAGGCCCAGCAGCCAGCCCTTCGCGAGCAGCGCGCCGTGCTGCTTGACGAGCGTCGTGAAGTTCGTCGGCGTGTTGCCGCGCGTGAACACGACGGCCTCGCCGAACATCGCGCCGACCTTCGTGCCGCCGATCGTGAACACGTTGGCGACGCGCGCGATGTCGTCGAGGTCCGCGTCGTTGCCGTCGCTCGTCAGCGCGTAGCCGAGGCGCGCGCCGTCGATGAACAGCGGCAGCTTGCGGTCGTGCGCGACCTGCGAGAGCGCCTCGAGCTCCTCGAGCGTGTAGACGGTGCCGTATTCGGTCGGCTGGGAGACGTAGACGGCGCCGGGGAAGACCATGTGATCGTGGTTGGCGTCGGCGTAGAAGCGCTCGCAGTAGTCGTCGAGCTGGGCGGCGGAGATCTTGCCGTCCTCGTTCGCCAGCGCGAGCACCTTGTGGCCGGTGGCTTCGATCGCGCCGGCCTCGTGCGTGTTGATGTGGCCGCTGTCCGCGCATACGACGCCGCCGTACTGCGGCGTGATCGCCGAGATCACCGTTTGGTTCGTCTGCGTGCCGCCGACGAGGAACCACACCTGGGCCTCGGGGTCGTCGCACAGCTTGGTGATCTTGTCCGCCGCGATCCTGCAGTAGTCGTCAGTGCCGTAGCCGGGATGCTGCTCCTGCTGGATCTGCTGCATGCGCGTCAGGATCTGCGGCGCGGCCGTCGAGGAATAGTCGTTCTGAAAGGACAGCATGATGGGCTCCTTGGGTCTGGGTGCGGGTGGTCCGTGTCGTAGGACAGTCTAGTCCGTCGTGGCCTGCGCGCCGCGGATTGCGGCGACGGTGAACGGACGCCGCGGGGTGCGGTTGGAGCGTTCGAGCGACTGCGCGAGCGACAGCGCGGGCGTACGTGCGGCCAGATTCTCATGGCGGCGCGCCGAGACGGTGAGGAAGATCAGATAGATGTACGGCATGCCGAGGTTCGTCTCGAGCAGCGAGTCGATGACGAGAGGCTTGAGCGACTGCAGCGGGCTCAGTCCGGCGCTGCGGATGCCGCCGAGCAGCAGCGCGAGCTCCCATGCGAACTGGATTCCGATGCCGCACACGAGCAGCCAGCGGATGTCGACGCGCAGCGCGGGCCGCGCGGCGAAGGCCAGATTGTGGACGATGACGGCCGCGTAGCCGACGAACAGGATGATCGCCATCCATCCGTGGTAGGCGCCGGTCGTGCGCTGGATGACGATCGGATGGGCGGCCTGGTTGGGCAGGAAACGGGAGGTGAGCGTCTGTGCGATGAGCGGGGCGCAGAACCACCAGCCGAAGATCAGCGTCGACCATTCGACGAGTCTCGCGTCACGTCGCAGATACAGCCAGATCCAGGTGAAGTTCGTGAATCCGTAGCTCATCGACATCCACAGCAGCACCCAGAACAGCGACGCGTTCGGCGAGATCGAGCGTGTGTGCAGGGCCAGATGGAAGACGCCGAAGTCGACGGCGAAATACAGGAGCCCGGCGGCGAGGCCGACGAGCACGGTCGTGCGCCGCCGGCGCCATAGCAGCAGTCCGGCGTAGAGGACGAGGAACGCGATGTCGAGCCAGATGTAGCACGGGGCGAACTGGCGGCGTGCGACGAAATCGGCCGCGGTGGCCGCGGCCGTTGCAGGGAGGGAAAGGGTCATCATGGTTTCAGCGTAGACGACGGGGGCCGGATCCCCGGCGTCGGCCCCGTGGCGGCCGGTGTGAATGAAGCGGGCTCGGGCGCCGCGCTCGGCGCCATGGCCGGGTCCGGACGTCGCATGCCGTTGCGCATCGACGCCGGATGCGGGACGGCGCCGAAAAAGGGGCGGCCCCCGAAGTGTCTAGGTACCTTCGGGGGCCGCCTCGTCTGTTTTGTTCTGTTTCCATCCTCATCATCATGCGACCTGACCGCCATCCGGATCCGCGGGGGATGGGCACCGCCTTGTGCCTGCTTTTCCGCCGAATCCTCGCGGGCGATTCCTCCGGGGGGGGGGCGCCTCCTCCGCGCAGATCCTCTGCGCAGCAACGCCCTGTGGAATCGGTCGTCGTCAACCGGTGGCGTGGTCGTCGGGCAGGGGCGCCTCCGATGCCCGACGTGCAGGTCGCTTCACCATGAGCACCATATGCTCTCACCCATATCGATCATCCATACCGCATTCGCATCAGGAAACCATCATGCTGGAAAGGAGCCTAGCGCCACATGCGCTTCATTTATGACCCTGTTGAATTATGCTTCCAGTTTACTCCTGATTGGTTCGCGACAGGCCGGGAGGCGGATGCGACACGCCGTGGAGGCGGGTCGGGCAGGGAGGGTGTATAGTGTTCATCTGTTGCCCGGTTCTTCACAGAGCCGTTGCGATGGTGGCTATAGCTCAGTTGGTAGAGCATCTGATTGTGGTTCAGAAGGTCGCGCGTTCGAGCCGCGTTAGCCACCCCACCGAAGACCCTCCCTCGCGGAGGGTCTTTTGTTTTTCCGCTCGCCGCCTCCCATCCCGCTTCGTCGGGGGTGTGGACGCTCCGTCCCGCAGACGGGCGTGTTCGTGTCCCGTTTCGTCGGCGGTTCCGGCGGCCCGTCCCGTAGCGTCCTGCTTCGTCGACGAAGTCGCCGGTCCGTCCTGCGGGGGATGCGTTTGCGGGGATGGTTCGTCGGCCCGGCCGATGAGCCGGACCGCAAACGGCGGCCTGCGGGATGGGCCGACGAGATCGACGGCGGCGGGTCGCGCAACGGGAGGCGGTTGCGACGGGCGATTGTGAAGACACACCGACGGCGTCTTCACAATTGATTCTTATCGGTGTCTCGTGGTATATTCATCGATTGTGTGTGCCAGCCGCGCACCTTATGTGACAGGAGCATGTGCTGGGATATCCCCGAGTTCGTCCGCATCACGCGCAGCAATGCGACCGGTGAGAGAACGAAGGGTCATCGGGCCGGTGAACAGTGGCTGTCTTTTCTTCGTTCAGTGCATCGGGGGAGAGTGAGGCTGCGATCAGTCGGCTTCACTAGGAAGAACAGAAACCACTGAATCGGAGAATTCAAGTTGCCTACTATTGAACAGCTTGTCCGTAAGGGACGTAAGGCAAAGCCGAAGAAGTCCAAGACGCTGGCGCTCAAGGGAAGCCCGCTGCGCCGCGGCGTGTGCACCCGTGTGTACACGACGACGCCGAAGAAGCCGAACTCGGCTCTGCGCAAGGTCGCCCGTGTGCGTCTGAGCTCGGGCGTCGAAGTCACCGCCTACATCCCGGGCGAGGGCCACAACCTGCAGGAGCACTCGATCGTGCTCGTGCGCGGCGGCCGTGTCAAGGATCTGCCGGGCGTGCGCTACCACATCGTGCGCGGCGCGCTCGATACCCAGGGTGTCAAGGATCGTAAGCAGGGCCGTTCCCTGTACGGAGCAAAGAAGGCGAAGTAAGAGATATGTCACGTAAAGGACCCGCCAAGAAACACCAGCTGCTGCCGGACCCGATCTACGGCTCGACCGTCGTGGCGCAGCTCATCAACAAGATTCTGCTCGACGGCAAGAAGTCGATCGCCGAGGACATCGTCTACTCGGCGCTCGACATGGTCAAGGAGAAGACCGATCAGGAGCCGGTCGCGGTGCTCAAGCGCGCGCTGGACAACATCCGCCCGTCGCTCGAGGTCCGTTCCCGCCGCGTCGGCGGCGCGACCTATCAGGTCCCGGTCGAGGTCAAGCCGGCCCGCGCGAACACGCTGTCGCTGCGCTGGCTGACCGACTTCTCCCGCGCCCGCCGCGAGAAGACGATGGCTGAGCGTCTCGCCAACGAGATCCTCGACGCCTCCAACGGTCTGGGCGCTTCCGTGAAGCGCCGCGAGGATACGCACAAGATGGCGGAAGCCAACAAGGCCTTCGCTCATTACCGCTGGTAATTAGCCACAGAAACGAAGAGTTAAGGAACATTCATGGCACTGGACGTGCTTACCAACCTCAACCAGGTTCGTAACATCGGCATCATGGCGCACATCGATGCCGGTAAGACCACCACTACCGAGCGTATTCTGTACTACACCGGTAAGAACTACAAGATCGGCGAAACCCACGACGGCGCTTCGACGATGGACTTCATGGCCCAGGAGCAGGAGCGCGGCATCACCATCCAGTCCGCCGCGACGACCTGCTTCTGGAACCGCCAGACCCATGACACGGGCGAGAAGTTCCAGATCAACATCATCGATACGCCGGGCCACGTCGACTTCACCGCCGAGGTGGAGCGTTCGCTGCGCGTCCTCGACGGCGCCGTCGCCGTCTTCGACGGCAAGGAGGGCGTCGAGCCGCAGTCCGAGACCGTGTGGCGTCAGGCCGACAAGTACGGCGTCCCGCGCATCTGCTTCATCAACAAGATGGACAAGCTCGGTGCCGACTTCTACTACTCGGTGGACACCATCAAGGAGAAGCTCGGCGCAACCCCGCTCGTCGTCCAGCTGCCGATCGGCGCCGAGAACGACTTCGTCGGCGTCGTCGACCTGATCCGCATGAAGGCCTACGTCTGGAACGACGTCAAGGACGACATGGGCGCGCACTACGACACCGTGGACATCCCGGACGACCTCAAGGACCGCGCCGAGCAGTACCGCGCCGAACTCCTCGACCAGGTCGCGGAGTCCGACGAGGAGCTCATCGAGAAGTACCTCGAGACCGGCGAGCTGAGCGAGGAGGAGATCCGCAAGGGCATCCGCACGCTCACGATCTCGCGTCAGGCCTACCCGGTCCTGTGCGGTTCCGCGTTCAAGGACAAGGGCGTGCAGCCGATGCTGGACGCCGTCGTCGACTACCTGCCGAGCCCGGAGGACGTCCCGTCCATCGTCGGCTTCGACCCGTCCGACGAGTCCATCGAGATCGACCGCAAGCCGACGCTCGACGATCCGTTCTCGGCGCTCGTCTTCAAGATCTCGACGCACCCGTTCTACGGCAAGCTCGTCTTCGTGCGCGTCTACTCCGGCGCCGTCAAGCCGGGCGACAACGTGCTCGATTCGACGAAGGGCAAGAAGGAGCGCGTCGGCAAGATCTTCCAGATGCACGCCGACAAGGAGAACCCGGTCGACGCGGCCGAGGCGGGCAACATCTACACCTTCGTCGGTCTGAAGAACGTCACGACCGGCGACACGCTGTGCGATGAGAAGCACCCGATCTCGCTCGAGTCCATGACCTTCCCGGATCCGGTCATCGAGGTGGCCGTCGAGCCGAAGACGAAGGCCGATCAGGAGAAGATGAGCCTCGCCCTCGCGAAGCTCTCCGACGAGGATCCGACCTTCCAGGTCAAGACCGACGAAGAGTCCGGCCAGACCCTCATCTCCGGCATGGGCGAGCTCCAGCTCGACATCATCGTCGACCGCATGCGCCGCGAGTTCAAGGTCGAGTGCAACGTCGGCAAGCCGCAGGTCGCCTACCGCGAGACGATCCGCAAGGCCGTCATGGGCCAGGAGTACACGCACAAGAAGCAGACCGGTGGTTCCGGCCAGTTCGCGAAGGTGCTCATGAACTTCGAGCCGCTCGACACCGAGAACGGCGAGGTCTACGAGTTCGCGAACGAGGTCACCGGCGGCCACATCACGAAGGAGTTCATCCCCTCGATCGATGCCGGCGTGCAGGAGGCCATGGAATCCGGCATCCTCGCGGGCTTCCCGGTCGTCGGCGTCAAGGCGACGATCGTCGACGGCCAGGTCCACGACGTCGATTCCTCGGAAATGGCGTTCAAGATCGCGGGCTCGATGTGCTTCAAGGAAGCCGCCCCGAAGGCCAAGCCGGTCATCCTCGAGCCGATCATGGCCGTCGAGGTCCGCACCCCGGAGGAGTACATGGGCGACGTCATGGGCGACCTTAACTCCCGTCGTGGCGCCATCCAGTCGATGAACGACGCCACCGGCGTCAAGGTCATCGACGCGAAGGTCCCGCTGTCCGAGATGTTCGGCTACATCGGCGACCTGCGTTCCAAGACCCAGGGCCGTGCGATGTTCACGATGCAGATGGATTCCTACGCGGAGGTCCCGAAGGCCGTCGCGGACGAGATCATCAAGGCCCAGCGCGGCGAGTGACACGCGCTGCCATTTGGCTTGAACCTGTCTCCAGTCAGCGCTAATATTCTGTAGCGCTGACTGGGTTCGGGCTCTACAAGTGGCGACAACCCAGAAACCCAGTAAACTGTAGCAAGTGCCTTGAGCGATCAAGGCTTACTACGAGAACGTCCAGGAGGACAAACACATGGCAAAGGAAAAGTACGAGCGTACTAAGCCGCACGTTAACATCGGTACGATCGGCCACGTCGATCACGGCAAGACGACCCTCACCGCAGCGATCTCCAAGGTCCTGCACGATGAGTTCCCGGATCTGAACCCGGAGTACGACTTCAACCAGATCGACGCCGCTCCGGAAGAGCAGCAGCGTGGTATCACCATCAACATCGCCCACATCGAGTACCAGACCGAGAAGCGTCACTACGCTCACGTCGACTGCCCGGGCCACGCCGACTTCGTCAAGAACATGATCACCGGCGCCGCCCAGATGGATGGCGCGATTCTCGTTGTGGCCGCCACCGACGGCCCGATGGCCCAGACCCGCGAGCACGTCCTGCTCGCCCGTCAGGTCGGCGTTCCGAAGATCCTCGTCGCGCTGAACAAGTGCGATATGGTCGATGACGAAGAGCTCATCGAGCTCGTCGAGGAAGAGGTCCGTGACCTCCTCGACGAGAACGGCTTCGATCGCGACTGCCCGGTCGTCCACACCTCCGCTTACGGCGCGCTGCACGACGACGCTCCGGATCACGAGAAGTGGGTCGAGACCGTCAAGGAACTGATGAACGACGTCGACGACTACATCCCGACGCCGGTCCATGACCTCGACAAGCCGTTCCTGATGCCGATCGAGGATGTCTTCACGATCTCCGGTCGTGGCACCGTCGTCACCGGTCGTGTCGAGCGTGGCCGCCTGCCGATCAACACCAACGTCGAGATCGTCGGCATCCGCCCGACCCAGACCACCACCGTCACCTCCATCGAGACCTTCCACAAGCAGATGGATGAGTGCGAGGCAGGCGACAACACCGGTCTGCTGCTGCGCGGCATCAACCGCACCGATGTCGAGCGTGGCCAGGTCGTGGCCGCCCCGGGTTCGGTCACCCCGCACACCAAGTTCGAAGGCGAAGTCTACGTCCTCACCAAGGACGAGGGCGGCCGCCACTCGCCGTTCTTCTCGAACTACCGTCCGCAGTTCTACTTCCGCACGACGGACGTCACCGGCGTCATCACGCTGCCGGAAGGCGTCGAGATGGTTCAGCCTGGCGATCACGCGACCTTCACGGTCGAGCTCATCCAGCCGATCGCCATGGAAGAGGGCCTCACCTTCGCAGTGCGCGAAGGCGGCCACACCGTCGGCTCGGGCCGTGTCACCAAGATCCTCGCCTGATTCGATGCGATGATCTGACGCGGTAGTACGCGACTGATCGCAAGCCCCCACCTGGTTTCAGGTGGGGGCTTGCTTCATATCGGCGGATTTATGCGCGGATTGGTGGATACGAAAAACAGCCGCCCGTCGGGGCGGCTGCGTTCTCGCGTGCGGATCAGTCGGCCTCGGACGTGGCGGCGCGCGCCGATGCGGGGGAGCCGTCGGAGGCAGGCAGCACGTGGTCGAGCGCGGCCATCAGCGCGCCGAAGACGACGAAGGCGACGAGCAGCACGCCGATCCAGCGCAGGACGCCGCCGACGCCGAGCTGCGCGGCATCAAGGAAGAAATAGGGGTAGAGCAGCGGCGTGTCGGGATCGAAATGGCACAGCCATGCGCGGATATAGACGAAGCCGACGTAACACAGCGGGAAGATCGTCGCGGTGAGCGGATAGGTCCAGCGCGCGCGGCGGTGCTCGTAGCACAGCAGCCAGTCGAAAGTGAACAGCAGCGGCAGCGCGACGTGGAAGAGCAGGCTCGTCACCTGGAAGTTCTGCGCCGGATCGCGGTCGGGCCGTCCGGCGAGCAGCAGGTTGAAGACGAAGAACGTGAGCAGGATCGCGATGACGCTGACGAACTTGAGCTGCGGGGCGAAGGTTACCGGGCCGTCATCGCGGCGGCGCGCGGTCTGGACGAGTTCGCACAGCATGACGCCGATGCACAGGTAGTTCGACAGGTTCGTGAAGTAGACGAAGAAGTCGGGGTCGAACTCGGCGTCGTACAGCCCGAGGCTGCCGAGGACGCCGACGAGGCCGAAGGCGACGTAGAAGGTCTGGATGATGAGCTGCGCGGTTCTGCTGCGTACCATGGGATGGGATGCTCCTTGGATGGGCGCCGGATGGGCGCTGAGGGGATGATGGGCCGCCCGTGCACGGAAGATGCGCGGTCACGACCGGTCCAATCTACGGCAGTCGGCGTGCACGCGCGTTGTGCGACTCGCGCCAAGCGCGCGGCGCGAATTTGTGGGGAAGCACAAAAAACAGCCGTCCGCGATCCCCCGGGGGAAGCGCGGACGGCCGTTGTGGCCGCCATGCGGATCAACGGAACGTGACCGTGTGCAGGCCATCCTTGTGCAGGTCGACCACCTTGAGCGACTCGACGTTGCCGTTGGCGTCGAGGGAGACGACGACCGGGTTCATCGCCTTGATCGCCGCGTCGGAGAACTCGGTGTGGCCCGACGGCGACGACTTGAGCAGGATCATCGGCAGGTCGTCGCGCAGCGTGTCCTCGGCGTCCGAGCGCGCGTCGTTGATGAGGAGGACCTGGCCGTCCTCCTGACCGGCGAAGTCCATCAGCAGACGGACGATGTCGCCGCGGCGCATGTCCGGCACCGCGACGACCGTGTCGCCGTGCTCGCGGATCTCGCGGTGGATCGCATCGACGCCCCTGAAATCGGCGTCGATGACGTCCGCGGACGGCGGCACGGTCGGCAGGACGTGTTTTTCGTCGATGACGGCGAGCTTGCGCATGTCGGCGACGGCGTCGACGAGGGACTGGAACGTCGTCACCTTGTCGGCGAGCGGCGCGTCTCCGACGATGATGACGGAGCGGCCGTCGAGCAGCGCGTCGTTGACGAGTGGATCGATCATGGATGCCTCCTTGACGTAGTGTCTGCTCACAGGTATAGTCCGTCCCGGACGCGCCCCGCCGCCGTTGCGGTCGATGGCGTAACCGCTGGCGCGGCGGCGTGTATAGAGGTACTGGCATAATATGCAAGGCTCTTTGTATAGCTGTACGACACGTCGAATGAATAGGTGAGTAATTTGGCACAGACTACCAACGACATCAAGAACGGATCCATCCTCAACCTGGACGGCCAGCTGTGGCAGGTCATCAAGTTCCAGCACGTCAAGCCGGGCAAGGGCCCCGCCTTCGTGCGCACGACGATCAAGAACGTCCTGTCGGGCAAGATCGTCGACAAGACCTTCAACGCGGGCATGAAGATGGAGTTCGAGACCGTCGACAACCGCACGCTGCAGTACTCCTACGACGACGGCGACAACTTCGTCTTCATGGACATGACCTCCTACGACCAGATCATGATCCCGAAGGCACTCGTCGGCGACAAGGCGAAGTACCTGCTCGAGGGCACCGACTGCATCGTCTCCTTCCATGACGGCCAGCCGCTGTCCGTGGAGCTGCCGGCCTCCGTCGTCCTGACCATCACCCACACCGAGCCGGGCCTGCAGGGCAACCGTTCGAACGCCGGCACGAAGCCGGCCACGGTCGAGACCGGCGCCGAGATCCAGGTGCCGCTGTTCATCGGCGAGGGCGAGAAGGTCAAGGTCAGCACCGAGGACGGCTCCTATCTGGGCCGCGAGAACTGATCCAGACCGGGCAAGTAAAGGACCATCAGCTCCATGGCACGTTCCACCGCTCGCAAGAGGGCTCTGAACACGTTGTATGAAGCGGACGAGAAGGGACAGGACATCCTGTCCCTTCTTGATGAGCGCATCGCCGAACCGGGCGCGCAGACACCGCTTCCCGACTACGCCGTCGAAATCGTGCGCGGCGTCGCCGACCACCGCCGTGACATCGACCGCATGCTCAACGACCATTCCACCAGCTGGAAGGTGCGCCGCATGCACGTCATCGACCGTAATATCCTTCGTATTGCGACATGGGAGATCGTCTACAACGACGAGGTACCCGACAAAGTGGCCATCGACGAAGCGATCAACCTCGCCAAGACCTTGTGCGACGACGACGCGCCGTCCTTCATCCACGGCCTGCTCAGCGCGATAAGCGCCTCCGGGCATCCCGACGGCGAGGACGGGCGATCGGACCAGGCCGAATAAGCCGACGCGTTTGGCCGGGTCGCGAGTCTCAACCGGCCGCTATCCATCGTTTTTCGACAACCTTGATGAATGGGGGTTTTGGTGAACCAGATCGACTCGGCATCCACTTTCACCGCCGACGACGCCGTCCTCGTGCTCGAGGACGGGCAGGTCTATGTAGGCGAACCTTACGGCGCGCGCGGCGAGACACGCGGCGAGATCGTCTTCTCCACCGCGATGACCGGCTATCAGGAGACGCTCACCGATCCAAGCTACGACCGTCAGATCGTCGTGCAGACGTTCCCGCATATCGGGGACACCGGCGTCAACGCCGAGGACCCGGAGTCCCCGCGCATCTGGGTCGCCGGCTACGTCGTGCGCGATCCCAGTCCGACAGTGAGCAACTGGCGCGCCGACGGCACACTCGACGATGCGCTCGACGCCGACGGCATCGTCGGCATCAGCCACATCGACACCCGCAGGCTCGTGCGTCATCTGCGCGACGCGGGCGTCATGCGCGCCGGCATCTTCTCCGGCGACGCGCTCGTCGGCGCCGACGGAGAAGCGCGCACGATCGAGTCGCTGCTCGCCGACGTGCGCGCCACGCCGCAGATGAAGGGCATGAGCCTGTACGACGAGGTGAGCACCGACGAGGCCTACGTCATCGAACCGGCCGGCGCGTTCGAAGGGCATGAGCCCGTCGCGACCGTCGCCGCGATCGACCTGGGCATCAAGGCGATGACGCCGCGCCGCATGGCCGAACGCGGCTGCCGCGTGCATGTGCTGCCCTCGACGACGACCTTCGAGCAGATCGAGGCGCTCGGCCCCGACGGCGTCTTCTTCTCCAACGGCCCGGGCGACCCGGAGCAGGCCGGCGACATGGTCGCGCTACTGCGCCGCGTGCTCGACGCCGGCTACCCGTTCTTCGGCATCTGCTTCGGCAACCAGCTGCTCGGCCGCGCGCTCGGCTTCGGCACCTACAAGCTCAAGTTCGGCCACCGCGGCGTCAACCAGCCGGTCAAGGACCTGACGACCGGCAAGGTCGAGGTGACCGCGCACAACCACGGCTTCGCCGTCGACGCCCCGATCGGCGAGACCGTCGACGCCCCGTACGGCGACGGCCGCTACGGCAAGGTCTTCGTCAGCCACGTCGACCTCAACGACGACGTCGTCGAAGGCCTGCAGTGCGTCGACATCCCCGCCTTCTCCGTCCAGTACCATCCCGAGGCCGCCGCCGGCCCGCACGACGCCGCCTATCTGTTCGACCGCTTCGTCGCGATGATGAACGACGCCAACGCCAAGAATGTCAAGGAGGAATCCACGAATGCCCAAGCGTAACGACATCAAGTCGGTGATGGTCATCGGCTCCGGCCCGATCGTCATCGGTCAGGCCGCCGAGTTCGACTATTCGGGAACCCAGGCCTGCCGCATCCTGCGTGAGGAAGGCATCCGCGTCATCCTCGTCAACTCCAATCCGGCCACGATCATGACCGACCCGGAGATGGCCGACGCCACCTACATCGAGCCGATCGCCACGCCGATCCTCGAACGCATCATCGCCAAGGAGCGCCCCGACGCGCTGCTGCCGACGCTCGGCGGCCAGACCGCGCTCAACGCGGCCGTCGCGCTCGGCGAGGCCGGCGTGCTCGAGAAGTACGGCGTCGAGCTCATCGGCGCCTCGCTCGAGGCGATCGACCGCGGCGAGGACCGCGAATCGTTCAAGAAAGTCGTCGAGGAGGCCGGCGCCGAGTCGGCGCGCTCCGACATCGCGCACACGATCGAGGAGGTCGACGCAATCGCCGAACGCTTCGGATTCCCGCTCGTCGTGCGCCCGTCGTTCACGATGGGCGGCCTCGGCTCGGGCATCGCGCACGACACCGAGGAGCTGCACCGCATCGCCGGCGCCGGCATCCACTATTCGCCGACCGACGAGGTGCTCATCGAGGAGGGCATCGAGGGCTGGAAGGAATACGAGCTCGAGCTCATGCGCGACCGCAACGACAACGTCGTGGTCGTCTGCCCGATCGAGAACGTCGACCCGGTCGGCGTGCACACCGGCGACTCGATCACCGTCGCCCCGGTGTTCACGCTCACCGACCGCGAGTACCAGAAGCTGCGCGACATCGGCATCGCGATCATCCGCGGCGTCGGCGTCGACACCGGCGGCTGCAACATCCAGTTCGCGATCCACCCCGAGACCGGCCGCATCATCGTCATCGAGATGAACCCCCGCGTCTCGCGTTCGTCGGCGCTCGCGTCGAAGGCCACCGGCTTCCCGATCGCGAAGATCGCGACGAAACTCGCGCTCGGCTACACGCTCGACGAGATCCAGAACGACATCACGAAGTCCACGCCGGCGAGCTTCGAGCCGACGATCGACTACGTCGTCACGAAGGTGCCGCGCTTCGCGTTCGAGAAGTTCCCGGGCGCCGACCCGACGCTGACGACGTCGATGAAGTCGGTCGGCGAGGCGATGGCGCTCGCCGGCAACTTCGCCGAGTCGCTCGGTAAGGCGATGCGCTCGATCGACAAGCGCGACATGGGCTTCTCATGGGACGGCGAGAGGCCGTCCGCCGACGAGGTCGCCGAACTGCTGCGGGCGATGAGGACGCCGACCGAGCACCGCTACCTGCAGCTCATGCGCGCAATCTGGGGCGGCGCCACCGAGGCGCAGATCTTCAAGGCCACGAAGATCGACCCGTGGTTCATCCGCCAGCTCACCCGCATCAACGACATGGCGATGCAGGTGCGCGACGCCGAGACGCTTTCGCCGCGCCTGCTGAGGAAGGCGAAGCTCGCAGGCCTGTCCGACCTGCAGATCGCGCATCTGCGCGGCCTGGGCGACGCCGGCGAGAACACGATCCGCGAACTGCGCTGGAACTACGGGCTGCACCCGGTCTACAAGACCGTCGACACCTGTGCCGCTGAGTTCGACGCGGCCACGCCGTACTACTACTCGTGCTACGCCGACGAGACCGAGCTGCGTAAGCGCGACCGCGAAGCCGTCATCATCCTCGGCTCCGGCCCCAACCGCATCGGCCAGGGCATCGAGTTCGACTACACCTGCGTGCACGCGGTGCAGGAGCTCGGCAAGGACTACGACACGATCATGGTCAACTGCAACCCGGAGACCGTCTCGACCGACTATGACATGTCCGACCGTCTCTACTTCGAGCCGCTGACCTTCGAGGACGTCCTCGAGATCTACGAGGCCGAGAAGAAGATGGGGCCGATCAAGGGCGTCATCGTGCAGCTCGGCGGCCAGACGCCGCTGTCGCTCGCCGCGCGCCTCAAGGCCGCCGGCGTGCCGATTCTCGGCACGAGCCCCGAATCGATCGACCTGGCCGAGAACCGCGAGCTCTTCGGCGACGTGCTGCGCGCCGAGAAGCTCAACGCGCCGCGCTTCGGCACCGCGCTCAGCCTCGACGAGGCGCTTGAGGCCGCGCATTCGATCGGCTATCCCGTGCTCGTGCGCCCGAGCTACGTGCTCGGCGGACGCGGCATGGAAATCGTCTACGACGACGCGCAGCTCGAGAAGTACGTCAACCGCGCGCTCGACCAGGCGAAGGCCGACACCGTCGTCTCCGGACGCCTGCCCTCGCCGCTGCTCATCGACAAGTTCCTGCAGGACGCGATCGAGATCGACGTCGACGCGCTGTTCGACGGCCACGAGCTCTACATCGGCGGCATCATGGAGCACATCGAGGAGGCGGGCGTCCACTCCGGCGACGCGGCGTGCACATTGCCGCCGAGCACGTTGAGCGACGACCAGATCCGCCGTCTGCGCGAGGCGACGCTCGCGATCGCCAAGGGCTGCGGCGTGCAGGGCCTGATCAACGTGCAGTACGCGTTCATGGCGAACACGCTCTACGTCATCGAGGCGAACCCGCGCGCCTCGCGCACCGTGCCCTTCGCGTCGAAGGCGACCGGCGTCGCGCTCGCGAAGGCCGCGGCGCGCATCATGGTCGGCGAGACGATCCAGCAGCAGCGCGACAGCGGCCTGCTGCTGCCGCACGGCGACGGCGGCGACGTGCGCATCGGCCAGCAGGTGGCGGTCAAGGAGTCGGTGCTGCCGTTCAAGCGCTTCCGCACGCCGGTCGGCAAGACCGTCGACATCCTGCTCGGACCCGAGATGCGTTCGACCGGCGAGGTCATGGGCTTCGACCGCGACTTCCCGCACGCCTTCGCGAAGAGCCAGCTGTCGGCCTACGAGGGTGGCCTGCCGACGTCCGGCACTGTCTTCATCTCGGTCAACGACACCGACAAGCGCCAGCTGCCGCTGTTCGCGGTGCGCCTCGTCGAACTCGGATTCACGATCTGCGCGACCGAAGGCACCGCATCGGTGCTGCGCCGCTACGGCATCGACTCGAAGATCGTCGACAAGATCACGGCGCGCGTCGACTCCGATCCCGAGGCTCCGGTCGAGGTGAGGAAGGCGGCCGGCAGCATCGGCAAGAACGTCGTCGAGCTCATCGAGGAAGGCAGGATCGACCTCATCCTCAACACGCCGAACTCGCGTGGCTCGCGTTCGGACGGGTATTCGATCCGCGCCGCGGCGATCGCCGCGGATGTGCCGCAGTTCACAACGATGACCGAGTTCTCTGCGGTACTATTGGCGATAGAGGCGGTCAAGGCGAACGACTATCAGGTCATGAGCATCCAGGATCATGCCCGCGAACTGTTCGCCCTCGAACGCCAGTCAAAAGACAACGGATAACCGACCTTCACACAAGGGGAGGAGCAGCATCATGACCGACCCCGGCACGCAGGAGCAGCTCGCGTTGCGATCCGATTTCGGGTTGCGGCTGAGCAATTCGATGAAGCAGTACGGCCCGCTGTGCGTGGGCATCGACCCGCATCGCAGGCTCCTCGCGGACTGGGGGTACGACATCGACGCGCAGGGCGCCGAGCTCTACGCGATGCGCATGCTGCAGGCGGCCAACGGACGCGCGGCCGCCGTCAAATTCCAGACCTCGATGTTCGAGCGCTACGGCTCACGCGGCTACGCGGCGCTCGAACGCGTCCTCTTCGCCGCGCGGCAGATGGACATCATCACGATCGTCGACTGCCTGCACGGCGGCCTGTCGACGACGATCTCGGCGATCGCCGACGCCTACTTCAAGCCGAACGCGCCGATGCTCGCCGACGCGATCACGCTGCTGCCGTACTACGGCGCACGCTCGCTCGGCGGCGTCATCGAGGACGCGCTCAACAACGGACGAGGCGTGTTCATCGCGTCGCTCACGTCGAACCCGGAAGGCGCAAGCCTGCAGACGGCGATCCGCCAGACCGGCGAGTACAAGGGCAAGACGGTCGCCTACGGCATCGCCAACACCGCGCAGAAATACAATGTGGAGGTGCCCGGCCTCGGCTCGGTCGGGCTGATCATCGGCGCGACTATCGGCCAGTGGCTGCAGGAGAGCGGCGTGGCGCCGTCGAGCTTCACCGGTCCGATCCTCTCGCCCGGCTACGGCTGGCAGGGCGCCGAGGCGCACGACCTCAAGACCGTGTTCCGCGGCACCCACGGCAACGTCCTCGTCACCGTCTCCCGTGCGATCGCCGAGCACGGACCGAACATCCAGTCGCTCATTCAGGCCACCGAAAGCATCGCGCTCGACGTGCGCCTCGCGCTGATGGAGGAGACGCTCGACTGAGCGCGCCGGGCGATCGGCGCGGCATGCATACCAGACCAACGGACGCGGCGGCGTCACCGCCGCATGACATACGGGAGGCGGAACGTGGCACATTCTCAACAGCAGCCGGCGCAGGCCGTCGTCGACGCGGCGGCACCGGATGGCAAGGGCGGCAGGCTTGTCGTGCTCACCGGGCCGACGGCGGTCGGCAAGGGCACCGTCGAGGCGGCGATGCTCGACAAGCACCCCGAGGTGTGGGTGTCGGTGTCGGCGACGACGCGCGCGCCGCGCCCGGGAGAACGCGACGGCGTCGACTACTGGTTCATGGACGACGGCGAGTTCGTCGCCAAGGAGGCCGCCGGCGAGTTCCTCGAGACGGCCGTCGTGCACGGCATGGCGCACTACGGTACACCGCTCGAGCCGGTGCGCGAGCATCTCGCCGCGAACACGCCGACGCTGCTCGAGATCGATCTGCAGGGCGCGCGCCGCGTCAAGGAACGAGCCAAGGAGCTCGGCCTTGAGATCGTCACCGTGTTCATCGCCCCGCCGAACTTCGACGAACTCAAGCGGCGGCTCGCCGGACGCGGCACCGAAACGCCCGAGCAGCAGGCGAAGCGGCTCGAGACGGCGAAGGTCGAACTGGCGGCCGAACCGGAGTTCGACGTGACGATCGTCAATCGTGAGGTCGAGCGCACCGCCGACGACCTGTGGAGGATCATCGCCGACGAATACGGCATCGCCGAATAGGCGGCCTGTCAGACACGAAAGCCCCCCACCGACAGCAATGCCGGTGGGGGCTTTCGTGTGCGCCGTCGCCGGGTGCCGGCCCGGTCAGGCCAGACCGGAGAGACGGTCGATGAGCTCCGGGTCGCGCGTCGCGCCCTTGTCCGCGGAGCGCGCGAACGCGGCGAAGGCCTTGAGCGCCTGACTGACCTGACGGTCGCGGTGCGCGACGTAGCCGTCGCCGGCCTCAAGCTTCGCGCGGCGTTCGGCGAGCTCCTCATCGGACAGCTCGACGTCGATCCTGCGGTTCGGGATGTCGATGGAGATGATGTCGCCGTCCTCGACGAGCGCGATCGTGCCGCCGCTGGCGGCCTCCGGGGCGACATGGCCGATCGACAGGCCCGAGGAACCACCCGAATAGCGGCCGTCGGTGATGAGCGCGACCTCCTTGCCGATGCCCTTGCCCTTGACGAAGGAGGTCGGGTAGAGCATCTCCTGCATTCCCGGGCCGCCCTTGGGGCCCTCATAGCGGATGATGAGCGCCTGGCCGGGTTTGAGCGTGTCGTTGAGGATGACCTCGACGGCCTGCTCCTGCGATTCGACGACGAGCGCCGGGCCACGGAAGGTCCAGATCTCCTTGGGCACGCCGGCGGTCTTGACGACGCAGCCGTCGGGGGCGAGGTTGCCGCGCAGCACGGCGAGACCGCCTTCGGTGACGGCCGGATGCTCGACGTCGTGGATCGCGCCGTCGACGCGGTCGGTGTCGAGCGAATCGAATTTCGTCTCATGCGTCCACGGCTCGGGGGAGACGATGTGGCCCGGCGCCGCCCTGAAGAAGTCCCTCGCATGGTCGGTGCAGGTCTCTCGCATGACGTCCCAGTCGTCGAGCTTCGCCTCGAGCGACGGATAGTCGATCGAATGCACGTCGCGGTGCAGCTTGCCGGCGCGGTCGAGCTCGCCGAGGATGCCGGTGATGCCGCCGGCGCGGTGCACGTCGGAGATCTCCCATTCGCCGGAAGGGGAGGCCTTGCAGATGCACTGGACGGTGTGCGAGATGCGCTCGATATCGTTGAGCGTGAAGTCGACGTCGGCCGACTGCGCCATCGCGAGGATATGCAGCACGGTGTTCGTCGAGCCGCCCATCGCCACGTCCATCGTCATCGCGTTCTCGAAGGCGTGCTTCGTCGCGATCGAACGGGGCAGCACGGATTCGTCGTCCTCGTGGTAGTAGCGGTTCGCGATGTCGACGACCGTCTGCGCGGCGCGCTCGAAGAGCTGCTTGCGGTAGCCGTGGGAGGCGAGGACGGTGCCGTTGCCGGGCAGCGCGAGGCCGATCGCCTCGGTCAGGCAGTTCATCGAGTTCGCCGTGAACATGCCGGCGCACGATCCGCAGGTCGGGCAGACGGTGCGCTCGTACGCGAGCAGGTCCTCGTCGGTCATGGCGTCGTCGGCCGACGCGTACATGACGTCGATGAGGTCGGTGTTCTCCTTGACGGTGCCGTCGGGCAGCACGGTGGTGCCCGACTCCATCGGGCCGCCGGAGACGAAGACGGTCGGGATGTTCAGGCGCAGCGCGGCCATCAGCATGCCCGGCGTGATCTTGTCGCAGTTCGAGATGCAGATGAGCGCGTCGGCGCAATGGGCGTTGACCTGGTATTCGACGGTGTCGGCGATGATCTCGCGGCTCGGCAGCGAGTAGAGCATGCCGGTGTGGCCCATCGCGATGCCGTCGTCGACGGCCATCGTGTTGAATTCACGCGGGATGCCGCCGGCCCTCTTGACGGCTTCGGAGACGAGGCGACCCACCTTGTTGAGATGGACATGCCCTGGGACGAACTCGTCGAAGGAATTCGCGATGGCGACGATCGGCTTGCCGAAGTCCTTGCCATCCACACCGGCGGCGCGGTAGAGCGCACGGGCGCCGGCGAACATTCTTCCGTTCATGATTTTCGCAGATCGCATTTCCATAACAGACCATTCAACAGCACCGGCCGTGCGCCATGCCGCCGAATGGTCATATCGTGGGCAATCTTCGCCGAACCTTGACAACTCGGCGGTCGCGGAGCCCGTATGGCATGCACGGCGACGCTCGAACGGGTCTGCGCCCTGAGATAGAATGACTGTTTTGAACAAGCTGAACAAGCATCGTGCGAGTGATTTGGAGACCTCAACTATGGCATTCGGTACCGAGCCTACCCCGACCGGACTTGCGAATCCGCCGATCGACGACCTGATGGAGCACGCGGACTCCAAGTACGCGCTGGCGATCTTCGCCGCGAAGCGCGCCCGTCAGATCAATTCCTACTTCACGCAGCTCAACGAGGGACTGCTGCAGAACGTCGGCCCGCTCGTCGAGTACCAGAGCCAGGAGAAGCCGCTGTCGATCGCCTTCCGCGAGATCAACGAGGGACTGCTCGAGGAGACCCTCGGCGAGGACGACCTCAGCGAGGGCAACTGACCGACCGGCGGCCCCGGGCCGCCCTCGGTCCCCGACCTCCGGTTTCCCACGCCGCGTAATGCGCGGCATGGGAAACCGGAGGTCGCCTAATATGCGACACGACGACTATGATGTGTTGCGGACGTTTTCCAACCCATGCGCCCGCAGCATCGCACACCACCAGCACCAGGGGAGTTTTATGGCCGAACTCAAGTTGATTTCCGCGGAATCGGTGACCGAAGGGCATCCGGACAAGATCTGCGACCAGATTTCCGACGCGATCCTCGACGACATGCTGCGTCAGGACCCCCATTCGCACGTCGCCGTCGAGACGTCGGCGACGACCGGGCAGTTCTTCGTCTTCGGCGAGGTCTCGAGCGAAGGATACAGCGACATCCAGAACATCGTGCGCTCCGTCGTGCGCGACATCGGCTACACGAGCTCCGAGGTGGGACTCGACGCCGACTCGTGCGGCGTCCTCGTCTCGATCACCGAGCAGAGCCCCGAGATCAATCAGGGCGTCTCGCGGCTGGGCCGCGGGGCCGAAGGCGCCGCGTCGCGCGAGGAACGCTACGAGGCGCAGGGCGCCGGCGACCAGGGCGTCATGTTCGGCTATGCGAGCGACGAGACCGACGCGCTCATGCCGCTGCCGATCCATCTGGCGCACCGCCTCGCCAAGCGCCTGACCGACGTGCGCAAGTCCGGCGAGGTGCCGTTCCTGCGCCCCGACGGTAAGACGCAGGTGACGATCGAATACGACGAGCACGACGTGCCGGTGCGCCTCGACACCGTCCTCGTCTCGACGCAGCACGATCCCTCCGTGCGGCAGGACTGGCTCAGGGAGCAGCTCGACGAGCACGTCATCAGACCGGTGCTCGACGAGGTCCTCGGCGAGCGCGTACGCCATGACGACTACCGCGTGCTCGTCAACCCGACCGGCTCGTTCATCATGGGCGGCCCGGCCGCCGACGCCGGACTGACCGGCCGCAAGATCATCGTCGACACCTACGGCGGCGCCGCGCACCACGGCGGCGGCGCGTTCTCCGGCAAGGACCCGAGCAAGGTCGACCGCTCCGCCGCCTACGCGGCGCGCTGGGTCGCGAAGAACATCGTGGCCGCGGGCCTGGCGCACAAGGTCGAGGTGCAGGTCGCGTACGCGATCGGCGTCGCCGATCCGGTGAGCATCAACGTCGAGACCTACGGCACGGAGGCCGACGGCGTGACGCGCGAGCAGATCCAGCGCGCCGTGCGCCGCGTCTTCGACCTGCGGCCCGCCGCGATCGTCGACGAGCTCGACCTGCTGCGCCCGATCTACGCGAAGACCGCCGCCTACGGCCATTTCGGACGCGAGGACGCCGACTTCCCCTGGGAGGCGACGAACCGCGTCGACGCGCTCAGGGACGCGATCGCCGCCGAACACGACGCGGACTGAGCCCGACACGGCCTGCGCATGACCGGGCGCCGTCCGACGGACGGCGCCCGGTCATGCATGTCGCGCCGTCGCCGGTTTTACCGGCAGCTGAACACCCGCGCAACATCGCATGGGTAGACTGTGCTTCCAAACCGGCACCGCGACAGGACGCGGCCGGACGCGCAAGAAGGAGGAACGAACAATGGCATCGATGACCGTCGCGCAGATGGTGGAACTTTTCATAAAACCGGACGCCCCGATCCATGTGACCGCCTTCGACGGCTCGAGCTTCGGCGACCCGGACGCGCCGGTCACGCTCACCGTGAACAACTCGCGGGCCGTCTACCACCTCGTCAACGCCCCCGGCGAACTCGGCCTGGCGCGCGCCTATCTGCAGGGCGACATCGGCTCGCCGCAGCTCGTGCCCGGCGACCCGTACACGCTGTTCGGCGACCTCGTGGCCGTCAAGCCGTATCTGCGCGCGCCGAACCCGGCGCAGCTCGCACGCGCGCTCGCCGCGATCGCCTCCCACGGCATCCGGCGTCCCGCCGCGCCTCAAATCGAGGGGCCCGGCAGGCTGCGCCGCCTGACCGAAGGGCTGCTGCCGCATTCGAAGGCCGGCGACGCGGCTACCGTCAGCTACCACTACGACCAGTCGAACGACTTCTACGCTCTGTTCCTCGGTCCGTCGATGACCTACACCTGCGCCGTCTTCGATTCGCCGGACACGTCGCTCGAGGCCGCGCAGCAGGCCAAGCTCGATCTCATCCTCGACAAGCTCGCGCTCAAGCCCGGCGACCGCCTGCTCGACATCGGCTGCGGCTGGGGCTCGATGGAGATCGAGGCGGCCAAGCGCGGCATCCACGTGCTCGGCGTCACGCTCTCCGAAGAGCAGGTCGAATGGGCGCAGCGCTGGATCCACGAGGAAGGTCTCGACGACCTCGCCGAGGTGCGTCTCATGGACTACCGCGACGTGCCCGAAGGCGACTTCGACGCGATCTGCTCGATCGGCATGATGGAGCACGTCGGCCACAAGCACTATCCGGCGTATTTCCAGGAGATCTACGACAAGCTCAAGCCGGGCGCGATGCTGCTCAACCACCAGATCACCCGCTGCAACTCGCATCAGGGCAAGAAGGCGGGCGAGTTCATCGACCGCTACATCTTCCCCGACGGCGAACTGTCGAGCCCGGCCGAGATCGAGATGGTCATCCAGGACACCGGATTCGAGGTCGTCAACCAGGAGAACCTGCGCCAGCACTATGCGCTCACGCTGCACCGCTGGAACGAGAACCTCGTCGCGCACTGGGACGAGGCGGTCCAGCTCGTCGGCGCGCCGAAGGCCCGTCTGTGGGGCCTGTACATGGCCGGCTGCGCCTACAACTTCGAGATGAACAACATCCAGGTGCACCAGTTCCTTGCCATCAAGCCTCAGGACGACGGCACCGACGTCTACCCGCTGCGCCCGTGGTGGCCGCGCCACTGAACGGGACGCCGTCGCCGCGCGCCGGCGGTAGGCCGTTACAGTGGGAACCATGAACACGAGCGAAGCGACGCAACCGACCTTCGACGGCATGCAGCCGCGTGCGCGGCGCCCCCGCGGCAAGGCGCCGCGCACGCCGGCCGCGCGGATGCCGGTCGCGCGCGTCGTCCTCGACATCCAGGCCACCCATCTGGGACGCTGCTTCGACTATCTGATCGACGAACGCCTCGATGCCGCGGCGCGTCCCGGTTGCCTCGTTCGCGTGCGCTTCGGCGGACAGCGCGTATCCGGCATCATCTGGCAGCGCGTCGAGCGCAGCGACACCGACCCGTCGGCGCTGCGCTACATCGAGCGTGTGCTCAGCGGCGTCGTCATGGACGGGCAGATGCGCCGCGACGTCGCCGCGATCGCCGAGGCCTACGGAGGCACCTGCGCGAACATCGTGCGCGTCGCGCTGCCGCAGCGCATCGCCGCGGTCGACAAGCAGATGGCGCAGGCCGACGCCGCGCTCGACGGTGCGCCGGAATCCGATGCAGGCGGGCGCGCCGTCGCGGCGCAGGCGATGTACGCCGACTTCGCGCGCCGCTACGAGCAGGCGCAGCTCCTCGCAGACGCGCTCGGCGCCGGCCGTTTCCGCTCCTTCGTCGTCGACGCCGTCGCCGGCGCGGCCGCCGACGATCTCGCGTGGATGGCAGCGTCGGCGCTTACGCACGGCGGATCGGCGGTGCTCGTCATGCCGACGATGCGCGAGGTGTGGGAGGTCATGCGCGCGCTCGAAGGCGCCGGTCTGCGAGCCTTCGCGCCCGACGGCGAGTCCTGGGACGGCGAAGTGGCCGTGTTCAGCGGATCGCTCGGACCGGCGCAACGCTACCGCTCCTACCTGGCCGTGGCCTCGGGACGTGTGCGCTGCGTCGTCGGCACGCGCGCGGCGATGTACGCGCCGGTGTCGGGCCACGCGCTGTTCGCCGTGCTCGACGACGGCGCCTACCAGTATGCGGACGGTCTGATGCCGTACGCGAACGCGCGCGGCGTGTGCCGGCTTCGCGCGCGGCTGCATGACGGCGTCTTCGTCGCGATGGCCTACGCGCGCAGCGTGCTCAGCCAATGGGAGTGCGAGGACACGACGGCGATGCCTGTCGCCGTGAGCGGACCTAGCACGGCGATCGTGCCCCGCCGGGACATCGCGCGGGCCGCCGCGCCCCCGGTGCGTTGGCTCAACCGCGACGAGCTCGCGCGCCTGGCCGATCCGAGCATCGGCGCGCGCGTGCCGCACACCGCCGTGCGCGCGTTGTCGGCCGCGCTCGAACACGGCCCGGTCCTGTTCTCGATCCCCTCCGACGGCATCAGCGAATCGCCGGTGTGCGCGCGCTGCCTGCGGCAGGCGCGCTGCCTGCGCTGCACGGGGCCGCTCGAGCGCGGCGGGCCGAACGCCGCGCCGCGCTGCCGCTGGTGCGGCGCCCCGGCCGTCGACTGGCACTGCCCGCACTGCGGCGGCGAGCGCATGCGCGTCGTGCGCGTGGGCGCCGCCGGCACCGCGCAGGAGCTGCAGGGGCTGTTCCGCGGCGTGCCGATGATCCTGTCGAGCCCGCATCAGCCGCAGGGCGTCATCGAGCAGGTCGCCGACGCGCCGGCGATCGTCATCGCGACCCCGGGCGCGGAGCCCCGCGTGCGCGACGGCGCCTACTGCGCCGTCGCGATCCTTGACGCGTGGACGAGCCTGTACCGGCAGAACATCGACGCGTACGTCGACGTGCTGCGCGACTGGATGCGCGCGATGGCGCTGTGCGCGCCGCGTGCCGACGGGGGAGTGGGGCTCCTCGTCGGCGAGACCGATCCGGTGATCGCGCAGTCGCTGATGACATGGGATTCGCGCGTCCTCGCCCGCGCCGAGCTCGCGCAGCGGCGCGAGGCCGGTCTGCCGCCGTTCGTGAGCGCGGCCTGCGTGTGGGGGCAGCGCAACGCCGTCGCCGAGGCGCTGCGGCGCATCGGGGTCGTCGGCGGCGGCGACTGGGCGGCGCTGCACATCGGCGACGACGAGTTCCCGGCGGTGCTCGGCCCGGTGCCGATCGCGCCCGAACGTACCGTGGACTCGCGCGAACTCGAGCAGATGCGCGACCGCGTCAAGGCCGTCGTGCTCGTCACGCATGCGCGGCGCGCCGAACTGGCGACGCGGCTGCGCACCGCCGTCGCGAGGCATGTCGCGGCGCGTGAGTTCGGCGAGCTGCGCTTCCGCATCGACCCCAAGGACCTGCTGTAGCGCTCAGCTTACGGCGACACGCGCCGTGCGCCGGCCTCGTCGACTACGATGGGGGACGACCTGCGGCGGATGGCCGGACCGTCCGCCCGCTCGCGATGGCGACGTCATCATGGATGGACAACGGACAAGGAGAACGTGAGGATGCTGCGAGTACTGTTTGCGGGCACGCCGGAGGTGGCGGTGCCCTCGTTGAGGACGCTGGCGAAGGACACCGAGCATTTCGAGGTCGTCGCCGTGCTCACGCGTCCCGACGCGCCGACCGGCCGCGGCCGCAGGCTCATGGCGAGCCCGGTCAAGATGGCCGCGCTCGAGCTGGGGCTGCCGGTCATGGAATGCGATCCGAACGAGGAGGCCTTCCTGTCCGCGCTCAAGGCGACCGGCGCGGAGGCCGCCGCGATCGTCGCCTACGGCAGGATTCTCAAGGAGCCGGTGCTCGAGGCGCTGCCGCTGGGCTGGTACAACCTGCACTTCTCGCTGCTGCCGCAGTGGCGCGGCGCCGCCCCGGCGCAGCGCGCGATCTGGGCGGGCGAGTCGGTGACCGGTGCGTCGGTGTTCCGCGTCACGAAGGGCATGGACGAGGGGCCGGTGCTCGCGCAGTCGACGGTCGAGATCGGCGCGCACGAGAACGCCGGCGAGCTGCTCGGCCGCCTCGCCGAGGACGGCGCGCATCTGCTCGCCGCCTCGCTCGAGGGCATGGCCGAAGGCCAGATCACGCCGGTCGAACAGCCGGCCGGCGCCTTCGAAGTGGCCGCGAAGATCTCGCACGACGACGCGCATATGCGCTTCGACGTGCCGGTCTTCGCGCTCGACCGCCAGATCCGCGCCTGCACGCCGCTGCCCGGCGCATGGTGCGGTCTGCATGCGCAGGGCGACGCGCTCGCACCGACGACGCTGCATGTGACGAAGGCATCGCCGGCGAGCGCCGAGCTGCGCGAAAGCGTCGAGGTCCCCGACGACCTCAAGCCCGGCGAGCTGCGCGCCACGAAGCACCATGTGTGGGTCGGCACGAGCACCGAGGCGCTTGAGCTGCAGCTCGTCAAGGCGCAGGGCAAGAAGGAGATGGGCGCGGCCGAATGGGCGCGCGGCGCGCATCTGGGCCCCGGCGCGTTCCTCGACTGAAGGCTGACGTACGACGACGGCCGCAGGCTCCGCGGAGCCTGCGGCCGTTTTGCATCGTCGCCGCGCCGCGCGCTCAGCGGCGCAGATAGTCGAGGACGCGCGTCAGGTCGCGTTCGTCGATCGTGTGCGGCGCGGCGCGGCGCACGGCCGGCTTCGCGCAGAACGCGATGCCCAAGGCCGCCTCGCCGATCATCGGCAGGTCGTTCGCTCCGTCGCCGACGGCAATCGTCTGGGTGGCGTCGACGCCGTCGGCGGCCGTCCAGCGACGCATCGCGCGCAGCTTGACGTCCTTCGTGACGATCGGGCCGTCGACGCGTCCGGTGAGAGTGCATGTGGATCCGTCCACCTCGAGCCGGTTCGCGATCCGGTAGTCGAGGCCGGCCGCCTCGGCGAGCCGGTCGACGATCTCATGGAAGCCGCCGGAGACGACGCCTACCTTCCACCCGTGCGCATGCAGCTCGTCGATGAGCTGCAGCGCGCCGTTCGTGAAATGCAGCCTGCGGTACACGTCGTCGAAGATCGATGTGGGCAGTCCCTTGAGCAGCGCGACGCGCGCGTCGAGCGCCTGCGCGAAGTCGAGCTCGCCGTTCATCGCGCGCGCCGTCACCGCGCTGATGCGTTCGCCGACGCCGGCGGCCTCGCCGAGTTCGTCGATGACCTCCTCGTCGATCAGCGTGGAGTCGACGTCCATGACGAGCAGGCCGGGACGGCGCAGCGTGGGCGTCTCGTCAAGGATTTGCAAAGGTGTTGGGCTCATGTGACGATTGTCGAAAAACGCTGGGACAATAATGCAATGCGCTTTTCGATGATTCTCTCCCAGATCCCGGTCGACGAGCGGCTGCAGTGCGCGACGAGCTCGGACGGCCTCATCGGCTCGATGACCGCGTGGCTCGTGCAGCTCATGGAGACCGTCGGCGGCGTCGGCGTCGCGCTCGCGATCGCACTCGAGTCGATCTTCCCGCCGATCCCGAGCGAGATCATCCTGCCGCTTGCCGGCTTCACGGCGGCCCGTGGCAGCATGGGCCTCGTTGCCGCGGTCCTGTGGGCGACGATGGGTTCGCTGATCGGCGCGTGGGCGCTCTACGGCATCGCCCGCTGGTTCGGTCTGCACCGCATCCACCGCGCCGCCGACCGCATCCCCGGCGTCAGCCGCGACGACGTCGACAAGGCGAACCGCTGGTTCACGAAGTACGGCAGCTGGTCGGTGCTGCTCGGACGCGTCATCCCGGTCGTGCGCTCGCTCATCTCGATCCCGGCCGGCTTCAATCGGATGAACTTCGCGCAGTTCTCGCTGTGGACCTTCATCGGCTCGGCCGTCTGGAACACGGTGCTCGTCACCGCCGGATACATGCTCGGCGACCGGTGGTGCTCGATCCTCGGCGTGCTCAATGTGTTCGAGGACGTCATCATCGTCGTCTTCGCCGCCGTCCTCGTCCTCTTCGGCGCACGTTGGATTCGCAATCTGATACGCGAGCGGCGAGCCTCGCGCGCCGACGGGTAGCATGGCGGTACGCGTTACGCGTTGAAGTCAAGGCCGGATGGTCGCTTCCGCTACACTGGGATGGGTCGCCTTCGCGGCGACGCCCCGATGCGGCGGCGGAAGCCGTCCGGCCGTTTTTCATGCATGCGCTTCGCCGGACACACCATGCCGTCGCCGCAGGCCGGACACCCGATGAAGCGCATGGCGAGGTGGATGATGCACGTTTGCGACGATTGCGGCGAATCCCGCGCCGACTGCCCCGAGACGCCCGCCGCGCACGCCGACCGCCTGCAGGCGAAGAACCACGCGCTCGCGGCCGCCCTCAGGCGCGCGACCGACGAGCTCGCCAAGGCGAAATCCCAGCTCGAGCAGTTCACGAAGCCGCCGCTGGGCTTCGCGACGATGCTGCGGGCGCACGGCAGCAGCCGCGACGAACACGGCGTACGCCACGCAAGCGTTGAGGTGATGCACGGCGCACGGCGGATGATCGTGCCGGTGGCCGCGCAGGTCGACGCGTCCCGGCTCGAACCGGGCATGACGCTGCTGCTCGACGAGAACCTCGTCGTCGTCGCGACGGCGGCGGCCGAGACCGTCGGCGCCGTGCGCGCCATCGACGACGTGCTCGACGACGGACGCCTCATCGTCGTCGACGCCTCCGGCGACCACCGTCTCGTGCGCCGCGCCCACGACCTGCGCGACGCGCGCCTGACCTGCGCCGACCGCGTCGTCGTCGACCCGTCGAACCGATTCGCCGTGGCGATGGTGCCGCGCGAGGACACGGCGCAGCTGCTGCTCGAGGAGACGCCGGACGTCTCCTTCGCCGACATCGGCGGCCTCGACGCGCAGATCGCGCGCATCCGAGACGCCGTGCAGCTGCCGTTCGAGCACCGCGACCTGTACACGGCCTACGGGTTGACGCCGCCGAAAGGCGTGCTGCTGTACGGGCCGCCCGGCAACGGCAAGACGCTGATCGCGAAGGCGATCGCGCACGAACTCGCCGGGGAGGATGCGCGCGGCGTCTTCCTCGCCGTCAAGGGCCCCGAGCTGCTCAACAAATACGTCGGCGAATCGGAACGGCTCATCCGCCTGCTGTTCGACCGCGCACGCGAACGCGCCGCGGACGGGCAGGCCGTCATCGTCTTCATCGACGAGATGGACGCGCTGCTGCGCACGCGCGGCTCGGGCGTCTCCTCGGACGTCGAGACGACGATCGTGCCGCAGTTCCTCGCCGAACTCGACGGCGTCGAACGGCTCGACAACGTCATCGTCATCGGCGCGTCGAACCGCGTCGACATGATTGACCCGGCCGTGCTGCGCCCGGGCAGGCTCGACGTCAAGATCCGCGTCGAGCGGCCGGACCGGGACGCGGCGCTCGAGATCGCCGCGCGCTACCTGACGCCGCGGCTGCCGTACGCCGACGGCGTCGACGCGGACGCGCTCGCATGCGCGCTCGTCGATGGCGTCTACCGGCGCGACGGGACGCGCAGGCTCGGCGCCCTGCGGCTCGACGACGGCTCCGAGCGGCCGCTCGACCTCGCCGACGTCGTCTCCGGCGCGATGCTGCGCAACATCGTCGACCGCGCCAAGACGGCGGCCGTCAAGGCGAGCGTCGGCCGCGGCGAGCCCGTCGCGCTCGACGCGGCGATGATCGCGCAGGCGGTGGCCGACGAATACCGATCGGCATGGGACACGCTCGGCGACGTCGACGCCGCGCAGTGGGCGAAGGTCAACGCGCTCGGCGACGGCCGCGCCGTCGAACTGCGCAGGATCGGCCGGATCGACGATGATGGCGACGAGGCGGACGTGGCGCATCGCGCGCCGGAATGGGAAAGGACACATGCATGAGCGTCAGAAGGGTGGTCGGCACCGAGACGGAGTACGCGGTCATGGCGGATCGGGGCAACCCGGTGCAGTGGTCCTTCGACGTCGTCGCAGGCGCCGCCGCAAGCGACGATGCGCGCCGCATCCGCTGGGACTACCGGCAGGAGGACCCGGTCAACGACATGCGCGGACGGCGTCTCGACCGCGCCGCCGCGCGCCCGGAGATGCTCACCGACGAGCCGCAGCCGCAGATCACGAACGTGCTCGCCGACAACGGCGGCAGGATCTATGTGGACCATGCGCATCCCGAATACTCGTCGCCGGAGACCGACGACCCGTTCACGGCCGTCGTCTACGACGCGGCGGGCGACGTGCTGATGCGACGCGCCGCCGCGCGCGCGAACGCCGAGGGGCGGGCCGGCGGCACGCTGCGGCTCTACCGTAACAACGTCGACGGCAAGGGCGCGAGCTGGGGGTCGCACGAGAACTACCTGATGCGCCGCGACGTGCCCTTCGACGTGACGGCGGCGATGATGACGGCGCATTTCGTCACCCGTCAGCAGTACACCGGCTCGGGCAGGATCGGCCTGGGTGAGCGCGGCGAGCGGATGGGCTACCAGCTGAGCCAGCGCGCCGACTACTTCCATATGCAGGTCGCGCTGCAGACGACCTTCGACCGTCCGATCGTCAACACGCGCGACGAGGCGCACGCGCCGGCCGACATGCGCCGGCTGCACGTCATCGTCGGCGACGCGAACCGCATGGACGTGCCGCGCGTGCTCAAGCTCGGCACGACGAGCATGCTGCTGTGGACGCTCGAGCACGCCGACGAGGCGGGCGTCGACATCGCCGCGCGCCTCGGGGAGCTGCGCCTGGCCGATCCGGTCGACGCGATGCACCGCGTCTCGCACGACCTGACGCTCTCCGAGCCGCTCGCGATGGCGCACGGCGGCACGATGACCGCATGGCAGATCCAGGTCATGCTCAACGAGCTCGTCTACGAGACGGCCGCCGCGATCCACGGCACCGACACGCGCGGCGAGCCGGTGTGGCCGGACCGCGAGACCCGGTCCGTCATGGCGATGTGGAGACAGGCGCTGCTCGACGTGGCCGCCATCCGCCACGCCGACGACGGCGAACGTTTGCAGTCGCATGCCGAGGCGAGCCGTCTCGAATGGCTGTGCAAATGGCAGCTCATCGAGGGGATGCGCCGCAGGCTGCACCCGGACGAGCCGCTCGCCGACGCATTGGAGGACCCGCGACTGCAGGCGATCGATCTGAGGTGGGCGAGCCTCGACGAGTCCGAGTCGATCTATGCGAAGCTGCGCGGGCGCACCGAGCGCACGGCGAGCGACGAGGAGATCGCCGCCGCCGTGGACGCGCCGCCCGAGGACACGCGCGCATGGCTGCGCGGAACGCTTGTGCGCCGATGGCCCGAGCAGCTGCGCGCGGTATCGTGGACGCATGCCACGACGCGCGACGACGCCGACGGCAGGCAGTGGACGCTCGACATGGCCGACCCGTGCGCCTTCACGAAGGAGGCCTGCGCCGAGGTGCTCGACGGCGCCGGAGACGCATGGCAGGCCGTGCGCGCGCTCGGGGGCGCGCCGGCCGGGCGGCCTCAGGCCGACGGTGACGGGCGTACGCTATGATGGCTGAAGCAGGTATGCAAACGTTATACTTATTCCGGTCGCCGTTGTGTTCCAACCACTTTGCCGACGTCGTATCGAAGCGATGCCGGAGGGACGCGCCGGCCGACGTGAACGCGCCGGTGCGCCGTGCGGACGCAGCCGACGAGAATCGAGGACGGGCACGATGACGATGGAACTGCGCGAGCTGGCGATGCAGGTCGCCCGCATCGCCCAGGACGCCGGCAAGCATGCGCTCAGCAACCAGGTGACGCCCAGAAGCCTGACCGAGATGAGCGCGGCCGCGCGCGACTACTCGCGCGGACTCGAACTGGACGGGCGACTCAGCCAGTTCATCTACAACCGGCTCACCTATGTGGACGCGTTCAACGGGCGCTGGGACGAACGCAGCGACGCATGGCACGCGGGGGATCGCTACTGGTGCATCGGCGGCATCGACGGCGTCATCAACTACACGCGCAACATGGCCGAATGGTCGGTCACCGTCTCGCTGTTCGAGTTCAACGAGTTCGGCTCCGCGCAGCCGATTCTCGGTGTCGTGCACGCGCCGGCGCTGCAGCTGACCTACATCGCCGCGCGCCGCAGCGGCGCGATCCGCATGCGTGCGACGCCGCTCGGCGAGAAGCGCGAGAAGATCATGCCGTCGACGACGCGCAGCCTCGACGGCTCGGTCATCGGATTCGGCATGTCGTTCAAGTCCGTTGAGGCTCGCCACGCGCTCAAGGTCGTCGGCGACATCGCCGGGCTGCCCGCCGACATGAAGCGCATCGGACCGTCGTCGCTCGACCTGTGCAAGGTGGCCGACGGCACCTACGACGCCTACTTCGAGCCGCATCTGCACAAGTGGGACGTGCCTGCGCTCTCCGCCGGCGCCGTCGTGCTGTGGGAGGCGCAGGGGCAGCTGAGCAACTGGCGCGGCGACCTGATCCACTGGCGCAGCGAGAACAACCTCGTCGCCACGAACGGCCTCATCCTCGACGAGCTCAAACCCTACCTCGTCGAATCCTGGGACGCCGGCGACACGGCCGGCGCCGGCTCGCGGCCGCCGACGCGGTAGGCCGGCCGCGCCGCTCGTGCCGATGCAGCCGATGCAGCCGATGCAGTAGTGTGGCAATCGGAGAACGAAACCCGACCCGACGGGAGGAACGACGATGCCACAGGAGCAGCACAGCCAGTCCATGGCACACGACGACCAGCACGAGGAGGACGCCGCGATCGGCGTCGGCACGGCGCGCGAGGCGGCCGCCGACGCCGCGATCGACGACCTCGACGCGATCCTCGACGACATCGGCGCGGTGCTCGAGACGAACGCCGAGGAATACGTCAGCGGCTTCGTGCAGAAGGGCGGCCAGTGATGCCGCAGCTGCACGACAGCGGCAACCGCGGGCACGCCGGCGCCTCGGCCTTGGCGCACGCCGGCGACTTCGCGAGGATCTTCGGCATCGAGACCGAATACGGCCTGAGCGTCACCGGCGCATCGCGACACTGCGACGCCGGTCAGGTCGCGATGATGATGTTCCAGCCGATCGTGCAGCGCGTGCGCTCGACGAACACATATCTGACCAACGGCTCACGGCTCTACCTCGACGTCGGGGCGCACCCCGAGTACGCGACCGCCGAGGCGCGCACGCCCGGCGACGCGACGCTCGCCGACGTCGCCGGCGAGCGGATCATGCGCGACCTGGCGCTCGACGCGCAACGTCGGCTGCGCGCGACGCACGGGCAGGACGCGACGATCCATCTGTTCAAGAACAACGCGGACAGCGCCGGGCACTCCTTCGGCTGCCACGAGAACTACCTCGTGCGCCGCGGCGTCGCACTCGGCCGGATCGAGACGCAGCTGCTACCGTTCCTGATCACCCGCCAGATCCTCACCGGCGCCGGCCGCTTCGACGGCGCCCGCTGGCACATCACGCAACGCGCCGCCTTCGTCGACGAGACCGTCTCGTCGGCGACGACGCGCTCGCGGCCGATGATCAACACGCGCGACGAGCCGCACGCCGACCCCGAATCCTTCCGCCGCCTGCACGTCATCATCGGCGACTCGAACCGCTCGCAGTGGGCGACGATGATGAAGCTCGCGATGACGCACCTCGTGCTGTGCCTGATGGAATGGGGCGCCCGGCACGATCGGCGCACCGGACTCGAATCGATCGCGCTCGCCGACCCGGTCGAGGCGAACCTCGCCGTCGACGCCGACGGCGCCGACGCGCCGCTGCGGCTCGCCGACGGCACGGCGACGAGCGCGCTCGCGCTGCAGCGGCGCGTGCTCGACGCGGTGCTGCGCTTCGTCGACGCGCGGCGTGAGCGGGTCGCCGCATCCTTCGACGGCGACCCGCTCACGACGCTCGACGACGTGCTCGGCGACTGGGAACGCGGCCTCGCCGCGCTCGCCGACCACGACGAGGCCGCGCTCGCCGACCGCGCCGACTGGTCGTGCAAGCGCCGATTCGCGGCCCGGCTCGCCGGCCGCGGCGCCGTCGACCCGATGCGTCTCGCGCAGCTCGACCTCGACTACCACGACATCGCCAACGGCGCATTGTTCGCGTCGCTCTCGCGGCACGGCATGATGCGCGCGCTGTGCGACGACGCGCAGATCGGGCATGCCATGACGACGCCGCCGGCGGGTACGCGCGCCGTGCTGCGCGGCGCCTTCGTCGCGCGCGCCGAGGCCGCGCCGGTGACGTGGTCCTGCGACTGGACGCAGCTGAGGCTCACGGATCCGGTGAAGGACGAGGTCATGCTCCTCGACCCCTTCGACGCCGTCAGCGACGCGCGGTATGCGCGGCTGCTCGCGTTGATCGACGAGGCCCGGCGCACTGGCGCCGACGCGGCCGTATGAGCGTGCACGGCGATCGCCGATAGGCGCGCGGATACGATGAGGCCCCCGACCAGCGCTGGTCGGGGGCCTCATCGGTTGATGCCTTCAGCAGATTCAGCCGATCACTCGGTGACGGCCTTCTTCAGCAGGGAGCCGGCCGAGATGCGCACGCCGTAGGTCGCCGGGATCTCGATGGTCTCGCCGGTGCGGGGGTTGCGGCCGGTGCGGGCGGCGCGCTTGACGCGCTCGGCGGAGAACAGACCGGTCAGCTTCAGGCCTTCGCCGGACTTCATGGCCTCGACGAACACATCCTGGAATGCGTTGACGGCGGCCTCAGCCTGAGCCTTGGTCAGGTGGGACTTCTGAGCGATCTTGGTGACGAGATCAGACTTGTTGTATGCCATGTGAGCATCCTTCTTGGTTCAGGGGTTGAGCCCATTGCACGTCTCAACCACATGTTCAGTAATGAATCTTAGCGCATAAATGTGGCGAAAGCGGCGTTTCGCAAGGGTTTCGGGAACTTTTTTCGCGTTCGGCGCCCTGCGGGGCACCGTCGGGGCGCGAAATCAGATCATATTGTGCTTGTCGAGCCATTTCATTGCGAGCGCGCCGATCGGGATGCGCAGCCAGTAGAAGCCGAGGCGGTAGACGAGCGTCGCCGAGATCGCGATCGTCGACGGCACGCCCACGGCCGTGAACGCTACCGACAGCGCGGCCTCGACGGCGCCGAGGCCGCCCGGCGTCGGCACGGCGGAGCCGAGTGTGTTCGCGAGCAGGAAGAGGAAGGTCGTCTCGATCGGGTTCGTCGAGTATCCGAAGGCCTCGAGGGCCGCCCAGAAGCCGAAGCCGGTGGCCACGTTGAGCAGCAGGCCGCCGGCGGCGCTCACGATGAGCTTCGTCGGCTGCGTCAGCGTCTCGAGCAGGCTGCGCGCATACGATTTGACGAGCGGCAGGTACTTGTCCGTCACCTTCTTGCGCACCGGCGGGATCGCCATCGCGACCGACACGATGAGCGCGACGGCGGCGATGACCATGATCAATGTGTTCGTCGGCACCATGCTCGACAACGAGTTGCGGCCGGTGAAGATACCGATGGCGATGAGCAGCAGCACGGTGACGGCGGCCTGCACGGCCCAGACGGCGCTCATGATCGCCGTGGCGACGGTGTTGCGGTAGCCGCTCTTGCGCAGGAACTGCAGGTTGACGAAGGCCGGGCCGATGCCGGCGGGCATAGAGACGGCGGTGAAGCCGGCGGCCATCTGCGAGAACAGGATGCCGAGCGGATGCCTGCGGTCGGGGTCGATGAAGCCGCCCAGCGAGACGGCCGAGCCGACCCAGGCGAGGAAGCTGAACAGCAGCACGACGAGCGCCATCCAGATGTTCGCGTCGCGCGCCGCCTTGATCATCTCGCTCGGGTTCATCTGCGTGATGACGACGACGACGGCGACGACGAGCAGCGCGAGAGCGAAGAACGAGCGCGCGCTGAATCGCGAGAGCGTCACCTGCTCGAGTGATTCGGAGACCTCCTCGGGCGCGAGCGTGCCCATGGACTTGCGCAGGTCCTCTAGCAGCGTCTTGCTCCATCCGTCGAGCGTGCGCGTGGAGGCGGGCACGGCGGCCTTCTGCACGAAGGGGATCAGGTTGACGAGCGTTTCGTCTCCCCAGACGCGGCGCGCGATGCGGATCGTGCGGTCGATGCCGGCGAGCGCCGCGCACAGCGCGAGCAGCTGCACCTTGTCGAGCGAGACGTTGGCCGGCGAGCTCGCGTCGTCGCCGTTCTGCCATCCGGCGATGACCGGCGCGCCGTGCGCGGTGCGGGCGAGGACGTCGGTCGTGATGCGCCGGTGCGTGTAGCCGCGCCGGTGCGCGCGCTGCAGGTAGGTCATGTATCCGGCGATCGCCTTGTCGTCGAGATGGTCGACGTCGGCGGGGCGCAGCGCCGAGTCGCGGTCGAGCACGAGGATCGACGACTCGCCCGAGTCGACGACGCCGTAGGGGCGCATCGAGGCGAGGCCGAGGTTGCGCAGGCCGAGCAGCATCGCGAAATGATGGTGCGTCGCGCTGACGGCGGAACGGTCGTGGCGCACGGCGACACCGCTCAGCCGGATGAGCTGCCACAGCTGGTTGAGGTAGCCGGTCACGTGCAGCTGGTTGTCGAGGACGGAGACGACGTAGCGCGCGCCGTCCTTCGTGCGGCACGAGTAGATGCGCGAGTTCTCGACGAGGTCGTCCTTGAGCGAGGTGTGCAGGATGCCGTCGTGCGCGCCGTCGGCGTCGCGCAGCCGCAGCTCGGCCGGGTCGAGGCCGATCTGCCGGAGCGCCGAGACGACGTGGACGCCCCAGGCACCCGAGTTCGGCGTGCCGATGGCGAAACGGATGACGAGTCCGACGACGCGGCCGACACAGATCGAGACGATGACGCCGGGGACGGAGTCCCACGAGCTGACGATGAGCAGCAGCGCGCCGACGAGCAGCACGTTCCAGCCCCATTTGACGGTCGAATGCATGCGCCGCGGACCCGCCACCGTCAGGAAGGCGCCGATCGCCGCATAGAAGTCCGGCAGCAGCGACGGGCCGCTGTGCGTGCCGGTCGACAGCAGCGAGTTGACGAGGATCGCCGAACCCTGCGAGGACAGCAGATAGGAGACGCCCCAGACGGCGCCGAAGCCGAGTATGAGCGCGCCGACCGCGCATGCCGAGCGCAGCCAGTCGCGGTTGATGACGAGCTGGATGAGCACGCTGACGACGGTGAACACGACGATGAGCTGCTGCAGGAACGACGCCGGAACGTCGAGCAGCCATTCGAGGGCGCGCGCGGCCGTGTGCGCGTCGCTCTCGACGCCCTGCGTGATGCCGCGCAGGTAGACGGCGAACACGATGATGAGCACGCCTGCAATGAGCGCGGCGGCCGCATGGAGCAGATCGGAGAAGACATGCGCGCGCTGCGGTTCGTTGTCCGCGATGACGACGTCGGCGACCTGCGGCCCGTCGTCGGCGTGCGGCCGGCTCGTCGGCGTTTCCTGTTCAGATGCTTGCATCGGCGTCCTTTTCCCATGGGTGGCGGCGGGCGTCGTCCCCGCCATGTCGTGCCGTCTTCGAACCTTACCATTCTAGGGGAGCGGCTGCCAAAAAAGGCGCCGGCGGCGCAGGGGACGGCCGCGCCTGCACGCCGCCCGCGCAAAGGCCGCCGCCCGGTCGCCGTCGGACCCTTTGGAGGATCGGACGGCGACCGGGCGGCGGCCTGCAGGGGTTTCGACGCGTCAGCGGTCGTGGGAGACGAGCTTCGCGGCGTCGCCGACATAGGTCGCCGGCGTCAGCGCCTTGAGGCGTGCGGCCGTCGCCTCGTCGAAGGCGAGCGAGTCGATGAACGCCTCGACGTCGCGCTGGCCGATCTCATGGCCGCGCATCAGCTCCTTGACCTTCTCGTAGGGCTTGTCCATGCCGGGCAGCCCCGCGAGTTCGCAGGCGCGCATCGCCGTCTGGATCGGCTCGCCGAGCACCTCCCAGTTCTCGTCGAGCTCGCGCGCGATGACGGCCTCGTTCGGATGGATCGACTTGAGGCCGCCGAGCAGGTTGTTCAGGGCGAGCACCGAATAGCCGATCGCCGAGCCGATGTTGCGCTGCGTCGTCGAATCGGTCAGGTCGCGCTGCCAGCGCGATTCGACGAGCGTCGCCGCGAGCGTGTCCAGCAGCGAGCACGAGATCTCGAAGTTCGCTTCGGCGTTCTCGAAGCGGATCGGGTTGACCTTGTGCGGCATCGTCGACGATCCGGTCGCGCCCTTGACCGGAACCTGCGCGAACACGCCGCGCGAGATGTACATCCACACGTCGACGCACAGGTTGTGCATGATGCGGTTCGCGTGGCTCATCGTGCCGTAGAGCTCCGCCTGCCAGTCGTGCGATTCGATCTGCGTCGTCAGCGGGTTCCACGTCAGGCCCATGCGGTCCTCGACGAAGACGCGCGACACGTCGATCCAGTCGACGTCCGGGACGGCGGCCAGATGGGCGCCGAAGGTGCCGGTCGCGCCGTTGATCTTGCCGAGGTACTGCTGCGCGCGCACATGGCCGATCTGGCGGTTCAGGCGGTAGACGTAGACGGCGAGCTCCTTGCCGAGCGTCGTCGGCGTGGCCGGCTGGCCGTGCGTCAGCGACAGCAGCGGCAGGTCCCGGAAACGCTCCGCCTGCTCGGCGAGCAGGTCGACGATCGCGTCGGCGCCCGGCAGCCAGACATGTTCGACGGCGTTCTTGACGCAGCGCGCCGTCGACAGGTTGTTGATGTCCTCGGAGGTGCAGGCGAAGTGCACGAGCGTCTTGAGGCCGGTCAGCTGCGTGGGCCGGCCGAGCACGTCCGCGGCCTTGTCGAGCTGGTCGTCGATGTAGTATTCGACTGCCTTGACGTCATGATGGGTGACGGCCTCGTGCGCCGCATGGCTCCTGATGCCCTCGGCGCCGAACTCCTCCGGGATCGCGCGCAGGAACGCCTGCTCCTGCTCGGTCAGCGGCTCGACGCCGGGGACGATCGGCTTCCAGCCGTTGCCGGCGTAGCCGTTGGCGAGCATGATCATCCATTCGACCTCGACGCGCATGCGCTCGCGGTTGAGTGCCGGCTCGCTGAGGTATTCGACGAGTTCGGCGGTCTGGGCATGGTAACGGCCATCGAGCGGCGTGAGCGCGATGGCTGGGGTGATGTCGGTGAGCTTCATGCTCCTCACTCTACGCAGGACCGTGAACGCGGGGGCGTCCCCGTCCCATCCATGAGACGGGGACGCCCGCCGGCCGTCACTCGTCCGCGTCGTCGCCGAGGCGGCCCCGCCAGTACGTTGTGCCTTGGTAGTCGCCCCCGATCGTTGAGCGCAGATGCGCGTCGTGCCGTTCGAGCGCCGGCGAGCCGAGCTGCGCGGCGCTCGCGTACGCGGCCTCGTGGAATGCGAGGTCGTGCGTCAGGCGCAGCGGCCCGTCATCGATGTCGACCGGGCTCGAGACGAGCGGCCGGTCGTCGCCGGCGTCGGCGAGCCGGCCTCGCACCGTGAGCCAACGGTCGCGCTCCGGGTTCGCGGCCCCGTCGAGCGCGGCGACGAGCTCGTCCTCCATCTCGATGCTCGTCACCCACACGTCCTCGCCGATCGGGTGGTTCGCGATCGGCGAGCCGGCGGTCACGATGTGCTCGACGCGGAACTCGCCGACGTAGTCGCTCGCGAGCGTCGCCGCGACGATGCCGCCCTGTGAATGCCCGACGAGCGCGACCGGCTCATCGGCGCCGACGCCGGCGCGCCTCATCGCCTCGGCGACGAAGCGCGCGCTGTCCGCACGCGCCCGCCGCGCCGCGTCGTCGCCCATGAGCTCGACGTTCTGCTCCCATCCGAACGGCGAGTCCGGCTGGCCGTCGGTGCCGGGGATCGTAACGAGCCATGCGTTCGTGCCGTCCGCGCGCGCATAGCGTGAGATCGCGATCGTCGCATACGACAGCCCGGTGCGCCCGCCGTCGCCGTTCGCGGCGCCGAGCCGGCGCAGGTCGTGCAGCGCCGCGGCCGTGCCGTCGACGTAGCCCACCGGCCGTTCGGAGGCGACCGGCGTGGTCTGCGTCACGACGAGGCGGTCGCCCTGCGCGCGGTCGTTGAGCGGCGCGCTCACGGCCGCGATCCGTCCGGCCGCCGCGGCGACGTGCCTTCCGTCGCCGCCGAGCGCTCCGACGCCCATCAGGCCGGGCAGGCCCGCCATGCCGGACAGATGCGCGCCGATGCCGGCCATCAGCCCCTCCTGCATCCAGGATGTGGCCCGCGACGCATGGGCGATGCCGAAGGACCCTTCGACGGCGTAGCCGTACGCCGCGCCGCACAGGCCGACCGAGGCGCCGATGGCCGTCATCGCCAGCGGATTGAGCGTCGTCAGCAGCTGCACGGCCTTCGACGTCAGTCCGCGGCTGTCCGATTCGGCCGCGCTGTACAGGCCGTGGGCGCGCGCGACGAGATCGGCGAGACGTCCGCATTCATCGCCGACGCGACGCAGCATCGCGCCGATGTCGTTGCAGGCGTCGACGGCGCGTGCGATGCGGTGCGACGCCGTCGCCGACGCCCCCGCCGCGCCGCCCGCCGTCTCGATGGCGGGCAGGCGCGCGAGCATGTCCATCTGTCGCGTCGACAGCGCGAAGGCCGTGCCCGTCCAGGCGTCGGCGCAGGCCGTGAGCGCCCGCTGCGTCGCCTCGAGCCGCGCCCAGGCCTCGAGATACCCGCCGTCGTCGGCGACGCCGTAGGAGCCGCCGTGCACCGAGGAGGTCACCAGTCTGGTCATCGCGCGCCTCCCGTCCCCAGCAGCATCGCCGGCGCGAGCTCGGCCTGCGCGCGTACGATGCGCGCCTGCGTCGAGACCGAGCGGATGCGCTCGCGGTAGAGTTCGCAGGCCGTGCCGTGCCATCCGTCGATCGCACAGGCGCCGAGCGAGGCGATGGCCCCGTCGATCGTCGACGCGCATTCGCGCGCCATCCGCTGCATGATCAGGTGGCAGTCGGCCATGGCGGCCTCGAGCGTCGCCATGGGGTCGTTGCCGCGCAACAGGGGTTCCGGGGTCGTGGGCGGCATGAGCGTCGGCGCGCCGTCCAGCGTTCGTATCGGCCGGCGCCCGTGGAGGGGGCCGGCCGTCCGCATCGTGTCTTGTGTCATGTCCATGCCTCCATTGGACGCCGACCTATACGGACGTGTCCAGCCGTGCCGTCCATGGTGACCGGAAGGCCGGCTCGGCCCCGGAATGTGGACGACACGGCGTGTGGATAACAGCCGCGTGCATCCACACCGCATGTGGACGGGGCCCGTCGCGTCCACGGCATGTGGATGAGACGGGCCCCGGGGGATGGATGCATCGGCGTGGGGGAGCGGCTCACCAGGGTTTGGCGTCGCGATCGCCGGCCGTGCCTCCCTGCTGTGTGCGCGTGCCGTCCTGCGCCGGGTCGGATTGGTCGCTTTCGGTCGGCTCGTTGTTCTTGAGCAGCTCCTCGAGCTTGCGCCGTTCCTGCTCGTCGAGCGCCGGATCGGCGCCGCCCCCGGCGTTCTGCGTCGACGTGCCGCCGGAATCCTGCGGCTGCTTGTCGCGCTCCTCCTGCGCGATGCGTTCCTCGAGCCGCCCCGTCAGCGCCTTGGAGACCTCGGCGTTCGCCTCGACGGACGAGGCGAGCTGCGGCAGCAGCGTCGCCTTCGCGGCCATGAGCGCGTCGTAGCGTGCGTCGGTCTGCCGCTGCTGCGTCAGCAGCCGCTTGAGGTCGGCGTCAGATTTGGACGCCTCGTCGATCGTGCGCGTCAGCGTCGCCGTGGCGTCGGCGTTCTCATCGGCGGCGTGGATGTTCCACAGCGACCAGACGGCTGTGGCCACGGCCACGGCGGCGACGACGAGCAGGACGATGCGGGCGGCGAGCGGGAGACGCCGCGTCCGCGCCGTGCGCGGTGCCTCGGATGGTGCGTCGGTCATTGCAGCAGCCTCCTTGATCGGCCGAACCAGGCGCCGGTCTCCCATGCCATGACGGCGAGCAGCGCGAGCACGACCGGCCAGACGACCGGCGTGACGCGCACGCGTTCCTTGTACGTCGTCGTCGAGCGCCAGCGCCGCGATTCCTTCGCGATCGCCGACGAGGCGACGGTGCCGCCGTCCTCGGTGAACAGCGCCGTGCCGCTCAGCTCGTCGGCGATCGACTCGATCTGGCTCCTGTCCATGATCGAGACGCCCGGCTGCCCGGTCGACGGGTCGACGACCCAGCCGCCGTCCGCGCCGTCCGCCGCCGGCTTCGGCACCTTGCCGCCGGACTCGGTGCCCACGCCGATGACGCAGGCGTCGTCGAGATAGCGGCGCAGCGACGAGAACGTGCGCCGCGACGTCGGGATCGTCTGCTCGCCGTCGGTGATCAGATACAGCACGATGCGGTCGTCGGGATGCGCATCGCGGATCGACTTGAGCGTGAGCAGCAGCTGGTCGATCGCCGCGTCCGCCGACGATCCCGACGACGCGGCCGTCGCCTCGGCGCGCAGCGACGCCGCCCAATGGTCGATCGCCGCCGCGTCCGGGGTCAGCGGCACGTCGAGCGTGCCCGCCGAGCCGAAGCTGACCGCTGCGAAGCTCGAGTTCGCGTAGGACGCCGTGATGTCGTCGATCGCGGCCTTCGCCGCATCGAGGCGGCTGATGTCGCGCCGGTCGCCGTAGGTCGCGTCGCCCACGCCCATCGATCCGGTCACGTCGGCCGCGATGACGACGTCGGTCGCGTTCACGGCGCGGCTCGTCGTCGTCGCGGCGACGCTCGGCGTGAACGCGAGCACGGCGAGCAGCACGCAGATCACGACGCGCCTGACGCACATGCCGAGCGTCTCGTCGCCATGCCGTCGCGCATACAGCGCGACGACGCCGACGGCGAGCGCGACGAGCGCGGCCGCGATGATCGACGCGGCGACCCATCCGAGCGCGGGAGCGAAGGTGAATCCGTTCATCGTCCCAACCTCCATGCCACAAGCAGCCATGCGCCGACGAGCACGGCGAGTGCGAGCGTCCACCAGCCCGGCGCGTCCGTCCATGCGGCGCGGCCCTCATCCTCGACGTCCTTCGTGCGCCGTGCGTCGATTGAGCGCACGAGCTCGTCGACCGAATCGCCGTTCGAGCGCGTCAGGAAGACGCCGCCGTGCTCCTCGATGAGCGTGCGCATCCGCGTCGTCGCCTCGTCGCCTTCGCTCTGGGGAGGTCCGGAGAACAGGCCGTCGACGGCGATATGCGCCTTCGACGTCATCGCGAGCGCCTCGTCGAGCGTGTAGGTGGGCGTGCCGGAGACGACGTTGTCGGTCGCCAATACGATCGACGCGTCACGGCTCATGTCCGAGGACGAGCGTCCGTAGGAGAATCCGGGCAGCATCGCCGCGCAGCTGACGAGGCCGTCGCCGATCAGGCTCGTCGCGTTCTTGCGGTTCTGCGTGCCGGCGAGCCAGTCGGAGATCTGCTGGTACTGTTGTTCGCTCATGCCGTCGATGTCGTCCTGCGATTCGACGCCGGCGAGTAGCTCGCTCGCTTCGTCGAGCTGCCGGCTGACCATCGCGTAGTCGTCGGTGAGCGGGAACACGGTGCGCGACGTCGAATTGAAGATGCTCATGCCGATGCGTTCTCCGCGGAAGTGCGCGACGAGCGAGCGGTAGGTGTCGATTACCTGACGGTCGTAGGGCAGCGCCGAACCGGAGACGTCGAGGCACAGCACGATGTCGCGCGTCGCGCTGCGTTCGGACTGCGCGTCCACTTGGGCCGGGCGCGCCGCGAACACGCAGACGAGCATGAGCGCGAGCGCGATGAGCGCGGCGGCTGCGCGGTTGAGCCTGCGCCACAGGCGCAGCAGCCGCGAGCCCTGCTCGGTCCCGAGGCCGTCGTCGACGTCCCACGCCTCGGCGTCCGCCGGGTCGGCGCCGCCGCGCGCGTTGAGCCAGAAGGCGAACGCGCCGATCGCGCACGCCGCGGCGAGGGCGACCGGGATCACCCAGGGCCATTGCCAGTGCAGCATCGTCAGCGCCACCTTTCCACGAGATCGGACACCCAGCCGGCGGCCGTCGCCACCGACGCCTCACGCACGCGCGGATGGTCGGCGTCGGCGAATTCGGGCGGGTAGAGCGCGGCGATCGTCATGCGCAGCGCATCCCAGTTGCCGGCGTCGCCGCCACGTGGTTCGCGTTCGAGCTCGCGCAACGTGCGCGTGGCGAGCGGACGGCCCGAGCGCGCCGACGCGAAGGCGCGCGCGATCGCGGCGAGGCGCGCATAGGCATCGTCGGCCGTGATTCGCCGCGCGTCGTAGTCATGCACG
Organism: Bifidobacterium castoris; assembly: GCF_003952025.1. Taxonomy (GTDB): domain Bacteria; phylum Actinomycetota; class Actinomycetes; order Actinomycetales; family Bifidobacteriaceae; genus Bifidobacterium; species Bifidobacterium castoris. The sequence continues at coordinate 134,856 of NZ_QXGI01000003.1, forward strand.
ACGGCGTCGATACGCGCAAGCCAGGCGCGTTTGTCGGAACCATCGGCGTGCGCGCCGGCGGGGCGTCGCCTCGCGTCCGCGCGCCGTGGCATGAACGCGAGCGCGATGCACACGGCGGCGAGGGCGAGCGCGACGGCGCAGCAGATCCACAGCGGCGTCGCGAGCTGTGGCGCCGGAACAGGCCTGAGCTCATCGGAGGCGGCGAGACCGGACGGCATCATCATGACGGATGGTCTCATGCGGACACCCCCTTGCGCGGTCGCGCCGCGCCGACGCGCAGATGGGAGCGCGCGCCGGGCGCGCCCAGACGGCTCAGCGAGATCAGACGGACGAAATCGTGGAACATCGCCTCGCTCGAATCGGCGTGGATGAGGCGTGCGCCGGCGCGCGACAGCTCCTGGCGCAGCGCCGAGACGCGGTATGCGCGGTGCGTGGCGACCTCGTCGGTGAGCGTGCGGCGCGTCAGGAACGCGGGGATGCGCCGGCCGCTCGCTCCGTCGACGACGCGCATGCCGCGCCTGCCCGCGACCGGCTCGGCGGCGAAGGGGTTGATGGTGGCGACGTCGATGAGGACGAAGGGATGGGTCTGCGCGATGCGGCGGACGCGGCGCAGCTCGTCGTCGCCGACGGCGCCGCCGCAGGTCGCCAGCACGATGAGCGCGTGGCGGTCGCGCAGACGGACCGCGTAGTCGAGCAACGCGCCGAGGTTGCGCGGGCAGCGCCACGGGCGGTCGAGCGTCTCGTCGATCCTGCGCTCGAACTGCGCGAAGCCGCCGTGGAACGGCACGCGCATGATGCGCGACGCGTCGCCCAGCACGAGGGAGACGTTGTCGCTGCGGCGCAGCGTCAGCGCCGCGAACATGCACAGCGCGTTCGCGGCGACGGCGTACGCGCGTTCGCCCGACGGGCACGTGGCCGTCATCTCGCGGCCGGCGTCCATCAGCAGATGGACGCGGCTGCTCGAGCAGCGCTCGCGCTGCACGACCATCGTGCGGCCGGAGCGCGCGCTGATCTTCCAGTCGATCCGGCGCGCCTCGTCGCCGATCTCGTAGGCGCGCACGTCGAGCAGGTCGTCGGTGCCGCCGCGCCGCGGCGAGCGGTGCTCGCCCTCGAGCACGCCGAGCGCGCGTGCGACGGTCGGCAGCGACATCGACGTGCCCAGGGCCTCGATGCGCCGGCGCACCGGGTCTTCGTGTCGGCGGGCGTCGATCATGGAACCGGGACCGCCCTGACGATCTGGTCGACGACCTGATCGGCGTCGACGCCGTCGGCGAGGGCCTCGAAGGTCAGCAGGATGCGGTGGCGCAGCACCTCGTGCGCGAAGCGCTTGAGGTCCTCGGGGATCACATAGTCGCGGCCGGCCATCAGCGCCGAGGCCTGGCCGATGCGCACGAGCGCGATCGAGGCGCGCGGCGAGGCCCCCAGGCGTACGAGCGACGACAGCCCCTGGACGGGCTTCGGGCCGCCGCCGCGGGACGTGTCGGCGATGTCGACCGCGTATTTCATGATCGGGTCCGAAACGTGGACCTTCCGGGCGGCGGCGCACAGGAACTCGACGTCGGGGATTGAGACGACGTCCGGCGTCACGGCAGTCGGATCGAGCGTGTCGGAGCCGCGGCGCGCGAGCATCGCGAGCATCGCGACCTCCTGCTCGGGCGTCGGGTAGGTCATGACGGCCTTCATCATGAAGCGGTCCATCTGCGCCTCGGGCAGGTTGAAGGTGCCCTCCTCCTCGATCGGGTTCTGCGTGGCGATGACCATGAACGGCTTGGGCAGCGGGATGCGCTGGCCTCCGATCGTCGTGGCGCCCTCGGCCATCGCCTCGAGCATCGCCGACTGCGTCTTCGCGTTCGAACGGTTGATCTCGTCGAGGAGTACGAAGTTCGCGTGGATCGGACCGATCTGCGTCGAGAAGCGCTGCGTCGAGAAGTCGAAGACCTGCGTGCCCACGAGGTCGGAGGGCATCAGGTCGGGTGTGCACTGGACGCGTTTGAAGGTGCCGGAGACCGAGGTGGCGAGCGTCTGGGCGGCCGTCGTCTTCGCGAGGCCCGGCACTGATTCGATGAGGATGTGGCCGCCGGCGACGAGCGTCGTGATCAGCGATTCGCGCAGGTTGTCCTGTCCGACGAGCGTCGCCGCGAAGCGGTTGCGGATCTGTGCGACGAGCTGCTGCGCACGCGCCGCGTCCTGGGCGGACAGCGCCGGGGGTTTGGGGGCGGCCGGCGGGGCGGCCGGCGGCGTCTGTGGTTGCTGTTGGAACAAGGCCATGGCATGCACTCTTCTGTAGTTCGGATGGGTTCGAGAGCACATTGTACTTGCCGTGCTTGAGCGTGGGCCGTGTTCACTGGGGGCGGCGCCGGCCCTCCGATGCCCCGGCGGCGTCTAGAGCGACCAGTCGATCGGGGAGGCGCCCATCGCCTCGAGTGCGGCGTTCGCGCGCGAGAACGGGCGCGAGCCGAAGAACCCGCGCGAGGCGGACAGCGGGCTCGGATGCGCCGAGGCGATGATGAAGGCGTTCGACAGCAGCGGCGCGAGCGTCTGCGCGTTGCGGCCCCACAGGATCGCGACGAGCGGCAGCGGGCGGCCCTGTTCGTCCACGCGCGCGTTGAGCGCCTTGACCGCGGCGTCGGTGACCGGTCGCCATCCCTTGTCCTGATGGCTGTTCGGATGGTGCGCCTCGACCGTCAGGCTCCTGTTGAGCAGCATGACGCCCCGCCGCGTCCAGGGGCTCAGGTCGCCGTTGCGCGGCGGCGGCACATGCAGGTCGTCCTGCAGTTCCTTATATATGTTGATCAGGCTCTTGGGAAGCGGGCGCACATCGGGCGCCACCGAGAAGCTCAGGCCGACCGGGTATCCCGGCGTCGGATACGGGTCCTGCCCGACGATGAGCACCTTGACGTCGCGCATCGGCGGCACCCGGAACGCGCGCAGGATGTCGTGCGCGGCCGGCAGGATCTGCCTGCCTTCGGCGGCCTGTTCGCGCAGGAAGTCGCCCATATGGTGGATCTGCTCCTCGACGGGGGCGAGGGCGAGCGCCCACTGCGGGTCTATCGATTCGCTCAGTGGCTTGCATGGTCTGCTCATGGCTCCAAGCGTACCCGCGGCGTGGGTCCTGCGGCGTTGCGGCGTGCCCAGTGCCTTCGTTATAGTGAGTTGCGGGAACGTCGTGCGCGCGCCTTGATGACCGCGCCGGCCGCGCACACGCCCGTACGACACGGAAGGACCATTATGGCTCGCAAGGACAGCGAAGGTTACGACTCCTACCCGAAGGACGCCTACGACGACCCGCCCCAGGGGCCGGTCGGCGTGCACCGGGGCGCCCGCCCCTGGGGCGTCAGGCTCACGCCGTTCGCCATCGTCATCATCGCCGCGGTCGCCGCCGGCGTGCTGTTCTGGGGCATCTTCTCCGGCGAGGCGGCGAACCTGCTGCGCGGCCGCGTCTCGTCGTCGGCGAGCTCGAGCGCGCAGGTCGCGCAGACGACGGCGGCCGCCGGGAACGGCGAATCCGCGGCCTCGTCGGACGAATCCTCGTCTGCGTCGTCCGAACCGGCCTCCCCGAGCGAATCGGCGTCGCCGTCCGAACCGGCCTCCCCGAGCGAATCGTCCCAGGCGCCGACGCCCGAGGAGTCGCAGCAGGTCAACAAGGCGGCGGCGATCAGCGTCGTCAACGGCACCGCCCAGGACGGCTACGCATCCACCGAGGCGCAGAAGCTCGTCGCCGAAGGCTACACGAACGCGACGCCGATGAACCCCGGCGACATGGCGCTGCCCGGGCAGAGCGTCGTGTGGTACCAGAACGACGCCGATCTGGCCACGGCCCAGGCGGTCGCCAACACGCTTGGCATCTCCGCCGTCGAGCAGGCGCCCGGCATCGGGGCGCCGGTCGTCGTCGTGCTCATGCAGTGATCCCCGGTTCACGGCAGACGTCACGGGTCCGCGCGCCTTTGGGTGCGCGGACCCGTTTTTCTGCGCCCGGGACGGGAGGAAACGCCGTCCGGGGCGTCCAAATTCGGGGCGTGCGCCGCATCCCGGTCATATGGGTGGCTACACTGGGGTAGCGATTGCGGTCTGATTCCCGATGATTGGGGACGTTTTAGGTCACGGGTCATGCCGATCGTGATCTTCTATGGTTTGGCTAAAGAAAGAAATAGGGAAATGACACAGGGAACCGTCAAGTTCTTCAGTGCTGGCAAGGGTTATGGTTTCATCACGGCGGCGGAGGGAGGAAGCGACGTCTTCGTCCATTATTCGGCGATTCAGTCGGACGGCTTCCGCACGCTGCGCGAGGGCGACGCCGTCGAGTTCGCGCTGGAGGACACGCCGAAGGGGCTGCGCGCGACGAAGGTATCGGTGATCAAACGGTAGCATCCCGCCGCAAGCCCCGTCCCGGCCGGACGCCGACCCGCGTGGAACCGCCCGCGGGAACGCCGTCCGGCCTTGTCGTATCCGGGACACACCGATGGGCGCCGGCGCGGCGCGCCGCACATCCGGCCGGTCATATCTTGCCCACAGCGCAATGTGCAGCATGTCGGGTTGGCACTCGAGCGGTGAGAGTGCTAATCTGCGATGTAGCACTCGGGCGATGGGAGTGATCGCCGAAAGCTGACGGTCGGCGGCCGCTTCGATGTCCCGGGTGATGTCGTAATGACGTATCTATCCCATAGCGGAGGAACACATGGCAAAGATCATTGAATATGATGAGGAAGCGCGCCAGGGCATGCTGGCCGGTCTCGACAAGCTCGCGGACACCGTCAAGGTGACGCTGGGACCGAAGGGCCGCAACGTCGTGCTCGACAAGACCTACGGTGCGCCGACCATCACCAACGACGGCGTCTCCATCGCCAAGGAGATCGACCTTGAGGATCCGTTCGAGCGCATCGGCGCCGAGCTCGTCAAGGAAGTCGCGAAGAAGACCGATGACGTCGCAGGCGACGGCACCACCACCGCGACCGTGCTCGCCCAGTCGCTCGTGCACGAGGGCCTCAAGAACGTCGTCGCCGGCTCGAATCCGATCGCGCTGCGCCGCGGCATCGAGAAGGCCTCGGACGCCATCGTCAAGGAGCTCGTCGCCTCGGCCAAGCCGGTCGAGACGAAGGAGCAGATCGCCGCGACCGCGACGATCTCCGCCGCCGATCCCGAGGTCGGCGAGAAGATCGCCGAGGCGCTCGACAAGGTCGGCCAGGACGGCGTCGTGACCGTCGAGGACAACAACCGCTTCGGCCTCGACCTCGAGTTCACCGAGGGCATGCGCTTCGACAAGGGCTACATCTCCCCGTACTTCGTCACCAACGCCGAAGATCAGACCGCGGTCCTCGACGACCCGTACATCCTGCTCACGTCGAACAAGGTCTCGTCGCAGCAGGACGTCGTCCACATCGCCGAGCTCGTCATGAAGACCGGCAAGCCGCTGCTCATCGTGGCCGAGGACGTCGACGGCGAGGCGCTGCCGACGCTGATCCTCAACAACATCCGCGGCACCTTCAAGTCCTGCGCCGTCAAGGCCCCGGGCTTCGGCGACCGCCGTAAGGCGATGCTTCAGGACATGGCCATCCTCACCGGCGGCCAGGTCGTCTCCGAGGAGATCGGTCTCAAGCTCGACTCGATCGACCTGTCCGTCTTCGGCACCGCGAAGAAGGTCATCGTCTCCAAAGACGAGACGACGATCGTCTCCGGCGGCGGCTCGAAGGAGGACGTCGAGGCCCGCGTCGCGCAGATCCGCGCCGAGATCGAGAACACCGACTCCGACTACGACCGCGAGAAGCTGCAGGAGCGTCTCGCCAAGCTCGCCGGCGGCGTCGCCGTCATCAAGGTGGGCGCCGCGACCGAGGTCGAGGCCAAGGAACGCAAGCATCGCATCGAGGACGCCGTGCGCAACGCGAAGGCCGCCATCGAAGAGGGCCTCGTGCCCGGCGGCGGTGTCGCGCTCGTGCAGGCCGCTGCGAAGGCCGAGAAGAACGTCAAGCTCGAAGGCGACGAGGCCACCGGTGCCGCGATCGTCTTCGGCGGCATCGAGGCGCCGCTCAAGCAGATCGCCGACAACGCCGGCCTCTCCGGCGACGTCGTGCTCGACAAGGTGCTGTCGCTGCCCGAGGGCGAAGGCTTCAATGCCGCGACCGACACCTACGAGGACTTGATGGCCGCCGGCGTCACCGACCCGGTCAAGGTCACCCGTTCCGCGCTGCAGAACGCCGCGTCGATCGCCGGCCTGTTCCTGACGACCGAGGCCGTCGTCGCGAACAAGCCGGAACCGGCCCCGGCCGCCGGCGCGGGCCAGGACATGGGCTACTGATCCACGTCCGCTACCATGCGACGATGACCATGGCCGCCTGACCATGGGAAGGTCCCGACTCCCCGGAGGGGGAGCCGGGACCTTCGTCGTTCGGCGAGGGGCGCCGCGCCGCGTCAGCCGGCCGCGAAGAGCCTTGCGGCCGCATGCTCGGCGTCGGCGTACACCGTCGACGCCTGCGTGAGCGCCTGCTGGATCGATTCCAGCGACCGCTCCATCTGTTGCTGCGCGGCGCGCCACTGCGCGGCGAGCGCCGTGAACTGCGTCGCCGCGGCGCCGTGCCAGCAGTCCTGCAACGCGTTGAGGTTCGCGTACATGCCGCCCACCGCCTGCCTGATCTGCGCGACCGACGAGCACACCGCCGCGCTCGACGCCTGGATGCGTTCCGAATCCACCTGATACTGGGGCATCGTCCCTGTTCCTTTCTTCCGTTGTTCCGATGAACTGCCGCTCCGCCTTGGCGGAACGCCGGAGGGCATGTGACCGCCGACCGGTACTGTGGAATGTATGACAACGCGAATCGAGAACCAAGGCGAGACGACCCCTGTGTACGGACGGAACGGTCGTCCACATTCCACCGACGGCGTGATGCGGCGGCTCGCGCGCCGATGCGCGGCGTCCGCGCTCGCCTTCGTCCTCGCCGGCGCGCTCGCCGGCGCGCCCGTCGCCCTCGCCGACGACCCGTCGCCCTCGCCGACGACGTCGCAGACCGCCGACGGCGCCGCGACCGACGACGCGACGACCGCCGTCGACCCCAACGGCGGCTACATCCTCGACACGCAGAACCTGCTCGGCAACGACATCGCGAAAGTCTCCGACGCGATCACGCGCACGCGTGAGCAGACCGGCGTGCAGGTGCGCCTCATCTACGTCGATTCGTTCAACTCGACCGACCCGCCGGACGAATGGGCGCGCCAGACGCTCCGGTCGCTCGATCCGGAGCCGAACACCGTGCTGCTCGCCGTCGCGTCGAACGACGGCAACCTCGCCGTCGTCGTCTCGCCGGGCTCGGACGAATGGCTGGGCAGCCAGAAAAGCGTCGACGCGCTCTCCGAGGCGGCGTCGGCCCCTCTCACCGACGTCAAGGCCGGCGAAAGCCCCGACTGGGCGCGTTCGGCGATCGACATGATGGACGTCATCGCCAAGGAGAAGGACACGGCGACGTCCCGTTCGGCCGTCGCGGTCGGCCTCATCGCGTTCGGTGGCGCCGTCGCGCTCGCGGCCGTCGTCGTCGGCGTCGCCGTCGTCGTGCGCCGCCGGCGCGAGGTCGCCGCCAGCGCGGAAGCGGGGGTCCGCGACGAGGAGCAGGTTGCGCATGACAATGCGTCCACTGATGCCACTGATGCCACTGATGCCACCGATGTCACCGAGGGCACTGATGCCGCCGACGCGGACGCCGCATCGGCGGGGACGGACGCCGCGGCCGTGGCGCCCGCGGCCGATGCCGCCTCCCCAACCGCCGAGACCGCCGTCGAGGGCGCCGATCCGCATGCGAAGTACAAGGGATGAGCCGGCGGTCGCGAGGATGCGCCGGTATGCGACGGAACTCACAGAGGACATTCAGGAAACCTTCAGACGGCGAGTCCATCATGAGCGGTATGAACGCGAGCAAAGGTACTGAAGCAAAGATCGTCGTCGTCGACGACGAGCCGTCCATCCGCGAGCTCCTCGTCGCCTCGCTGCATTTCGCCGGCTACGAGGTCGAGACCGCGGCCTCCGGGTCCGAGGCGATCGAGGTCATCGAACGCACGAAGCCGGACCTGATCATCCTCGACGTCATGCTGCCGGACATCGACGGCTTCACCGTCACGCGCCGCATCCGCCAGGAGGGCATCGACGCGCCGGTCCTCTTCCTGACCGCACGCGACGACACGCAGGACAAGGTCATGGGGCTGACCGTCGGCGGCGACGACTACGTGACCAAGCCCTTCAGCCTCGAGGAGGTCGTCGCGCGCATCCGGGCGATCCTGCGCCGTACGCGCGAGCACGTCGAGGACGATCCGGTCATCCGCGTCGGCGATCTCGAGATCAACGAGGACTCGCACGACGTGACGCGCGCCGGCCAGCCCATCGACCTGAGCCCCACCGAGTACAAGCTGCTGCGCTACCTGATGGACAACGAGGGGCGCGTGCTGTCGAAGGCGCAGATCCTCGACCACGTCTGGCAGTACGACTGGGGCGGCGATGCGGCGATCGTCGAATCGTACATCTCCTATCTGCGCAAGAAGGTCGACGACCTCGAGGTGACCGACGAGGACGGCACGAAGCGCAAGGTGCAGCCGCTGATCGAGACGAAGCGCGGCATCGGCTACATGATCAGGGTCCCGCGCAGCTGAACGCGCCCGGGACGGCGGGTGGATCCTCACGGGGGAACGGCAAGGAACGGCAGGAGGCACGGACGATGGGCAGGACCGGCACAGGCGCGGCCTCGCGAGGCGAGGGCGGGCCGCTTGCGCGTGTCTCGTTGAGCGCGAAGCTCGTCGCCTCGATCATCGTGCTGCTGTCGGTGGGCACCGTGTGCATCTCGCTGGCGCTCACGCAGCTCGTCAGCAACTACATGATGCAGCGCACCGACAGCCAGCTGCTGCAGCAGGCGGAGCTCGTGTTCAAGAACACGGTGCTGCTCAACGACAAAGCGAACGCGTCGAATCCGATGATCAGCTACTATGTGCAGGCCTACGACGCGTCCTCGCACACGTCGACGGTGCTGCTGCAGCCGGTCTACAAGGACGGCGTCGTCTCCCGCCCGCAGCTGCCGGCGAACGGCGACCTCTCCGGCCACGAACTCGCGAAGCCGTACACGACGCCGGCGATCGTCGACACGTCGAACGCGACGCGCACCCCCGACCATTCGACGATGACGATGGCCGAGTATCCGTGGCGCGTCGTCGCGCTGCGCTGGATCAGCGAGGACGCGAACGGCATCCAGCACGACCGCGGCATCATCTATATCGGCCTGTCGCTGGGCAACCAGATCGACATGATTGACAACCTGACGAAGTTCTGCGTCATGGTGAGCATAGCCGTCGTCATGCTCGGCGGCGTCGTCAGCGCGTTGCTCGTGCAGCGCACGCTCGAGCCGCTCAAACGCATCGAGAAGACGGCCGCGAAGATCGCCAACGGCGACCTGTCGCAGCGCATCCCGTCGGCGCCGGAGGGCACTGAGATCGGCTCGCTGTCGCGTTCGCTCAACCTCATGCTCGCGCAGATCGAACGCAGCTTCCGCCAGCAGCAGGCGACGACCGACAAGATGAAACGCTTCGTCTCCGACGCGAGCCATGAGCTGCGCACGCCGCTCGCCGCGATCCACGGCTACGCCGAGCTGTACAAGATGCAGCGCGGAACCGGCGACGCCGCCGACGCGCTCTTGCGCGCCGACGATTCGATCGACCACATCGAGGCGTCGAGCGCGCGCATGACGGTGCTCGTCGAGGACCTGCTCTCGCTCACCAGGCTCGACGAGGGCCAAGGCATCTCGATCACGCAGCGCGTCGACCTCGGCGCCGTCCTCGCGGACTCGGCGAGCGACCTGCACGCGCTCGACCCGGAACGCCGCATCAGTACCGGCGTCGTGGGCCTCGACATGGCCGACCCGGCGCATCCGGCGCTGACGATGACCGACGGGCCGCTGCCGAAGGTCACGATCATCGCCGATGGCGCGCGTCTGCAGCAGGTCGTCACGAACATCGTCGGCAACATCCACCGCTACACGCCGCACGATTCGCCGGTCGAGCTGTCGCTCGGCGTCATCGGTGTGGCGATGGACGTCGACGAACTGGCGCAGCTGCCGCCCGACGACGAGTCGATGGCGCGCGTGTTGCGCGCAGCCGCCGAATACACGACGACGAACCGCGGCATGATGGTCGCCGTCGCGCGCTTCGCCGACCACGGTCCCGGCGTGCCGGCCGAGGCGCGTGCGAAGATCTTCGAACGCTTCTACACCGCCGACCCCTCCCGCGCGCGACTCAAGGGCGGCACCGGACTGGGCATGGCGATTGCGCACTCGGTCGTCAACGCGCATCAGGGCTTCATCTGCGCCGGCGAGAGCGACGGCGGCGGCCTGACGCTGACGTTGGTCCTGCCGCTCACGCGCGGCGACGACACGACGTTGGACGATGCCGCGGGCGCCGATCAGGCGCATAAGGACGCCGACCGCAGGGACAGGACGCGCAAGGGCACCGCGCACAAGGAGGCCGCCGGCAAGACCGTCCGCCGTCCCCCCGCGGCGCGCACGCCGTCCGGCGAAGGCGGAAGGAAGGGCTTCGAGTCCAGGGGACGGCTCCGGACCGCATGAGCGGCGCATGCGCCCCGTACACGCCGGACCCCATGCGCCGCCTATGCCGAACGCAAGCGCTCGACGGATGCGCAGGCGGTGCGGTAGAATGAAGATTTGGTAAGAACGCGGGGAGGTCCCCGCGTCAGGACGGCAACAGTAACAAGACGATAATCTGGTGAACAGTGAGAGGTGGACATGCCTAGCGGACGTGTACGTTGGTTCGATGCGAAGAAGGGATTTGGGTTCATCGCCGGCGATGAGGGTCCGGACGTGTTCCTTCCGCAGACCTCGCTGCCTGCGGGGGTGAGCGAACTGCGCAAGGGCGCCCGTGTCGAGTACTCGGTCGTCGACGGCAACCGCGGACCGGTCGCGATGAGCGTGACTCCGGTCAGGACGGCCCCGTCGCTCGTCAAGGCGACACGGCCGAAGCCGGACGACATGGCTGCGATCGTCGAGGACCTCATCAAGCTCCTCGACGACGCCGGCAACCAGCTGCACCGCCGCCGCTACCCGTCGCAGGCGGACAGCCACAAGCTCGCGCAGCTGCTGCGCGCCGTCGCGGACAACTTCGACGTACAGGAATGAACGATGGCAGAAGAATTTGACCCTGAGGCGCTTGCGCGCGCCGTCGCGATCGACACGGCCCAGGACGCCTCCCACGTCGGCGACTTCGTGACGAGCGAGACGACCTGCGACGGGGTGACCGATTTCCGTTTCGTGGCGACGATGGTCGGCTATGAGGGCTGGCAATGGTCGGTCACGTTGTTCCACGACGTCGGTGCGGACCGATGGACCGTCGACGAGGCGTCGCTGATCCCGACCGACAAGGCGCTGCTGCCCCCGCCATGGGTGCCGTGGAAGGACCGCCTCGAACCCTCGGATCTGTCGGTGACCGACTCGATCGGCACCGAGCCCAGCGACGAACGGCTCGAGGCCGGCGTCACCGAGGAGGCGGTCGAGCGGATCGAGACGACCCATGGACCCGTCGACGAGGCCGCCGCGAAGGACGCCGTCCGGGGGGCGCAGACGGCCGAGACGATCGCCGGGACGCGCCTCGACGCCGCCGCGGCGGTCGTCGAAGGCGTCGAGACGGTGACCGAGGCGGTCGAGGATGTCGAGGAAGGGCGGCGCGACGCCGATGGGGCGGATGGCGCCGGCTCGGCGACGACGCAGCAGGACCTGCATGACGCGATCGAGGAGTTCGACCTGTCGCGGCGTTCGGTGATGTCGCCGATCGGACGCGCGCAGACGGCGCAGCGCTGGTACGACGGGCCGCACGGCCCCAAGTCGCTTTCGACGAAGACGGCGAACGGCAACGTGTGCTCGACCTGCGGTTTCTTCATCTCGCTGCGCGGCGACCTGTCCGAGATGTTCGGCGTCTGCGCGAACCGTTGGAGCCCCGACGACGGACGCGTCGTCTCGCTCGACCACGGCTGCGGCGAGCATTCGCAGATCGAGCCGCCCGAGCCGAGCCGTCTGTGGATCCAGACGAAGCCCGCCTACGACGACGTGCATATCGACATCGTCGCGCAGAGCCCGCGCGAGGAACGCGGCGAAGTCGAGTTGATCGAAACGATCGTCGACGCGAAGAGGCACGGCGTTGCCGGCGGCCTGCACGGCGCGGACGCGGCGGACGGCGACGACGTGCGCCGCGAGGAGCGGCGTGCCGTGCAGGGCGCCGTCGTGCCGATGCCCGACGCCGACGCGCAGCGTGAGGCGGCTCGTGACGCGATCGCCGACGAGGCGGCCGCCGATGCGCCGCGGCAGGCCCAAGCGCAGCAGATCGTCGACGCGGCCGAGGACATCGTCACCGACGAACAGCGCGAGACGGTCGCCGCCACCGGCGACGAGGACACGATCGGCCACACACAGGTCGTCGCCGAGTTGACGACGGACGCCGAAGGCGAAGGAGAGGACTTCGTCGATGCGCTGGAGGCGAAGGCCGAGGCGGCGCAGGACGCCGATGCCGCTGCGACGACGGCGGACGCCGGGGCGTCGGCCGTCGTCGAGCCGGAGGACTCCGCCCAGATGGAGGACGCTGCGCAGCAGGAAACGCTCGAGCGTGCCGAGATCGAAGTCGAGAACATCGCCGGGGCCGCATCCGACGCGACGCAGGGGAATGAGGACGTCGTCGAGCCGTATCAGGAGGCGCACGACTGACCGATCCGCGGCGCCGCCGATGCGGATGACGGCGGATACGGCGGGGGCGTGTGACGGCATCATCCGTCACACGCCCCCGCCGTATCCGCGAAGACTGGGCTCCTTCCCGCCGTCAGCGGTCCGCCGCCGACGCCGTATCGCGCCGCGCACTGTTAGACTGCGTGTCCGACTGCGCCGCCGCCGACTGCCGGGCGGAGGAATCGGGCGACGGCGACGCAGCGCCGGTCTGGGTAGGCGTCGGCGTCGCGCTCGGCGAGGAGGTCGGCGAGGCCGACGTGCTCGGCTCCGGCGAGGATGTGGCCGTCGCGTCGGGCGTCGGCGTCGCGCTCGCCGACGGGTCGCTCGTCGCGCTCGGCGCCGGCGACGGTTCCTCGGTGACGGTCGCGGTCGGCTCCGGCGTCGTCGCATCGGAGGAGGACCCGTTGTCGAGGCCGTCGATTGTGCCACCGGTGATCGCGAGCAGCTCCTTCGCGATCGTGATGTAGACGTCGTGCAGCTCCTTCGACGTCTTCGCATGCGCCTTGAGATCGTTGTCCCGCGTCGTGATCGTGCATGCCGGGATCGCCGGTTCCTTGCCGGCGTCGTCCATCAGGACGTTGAGCCTGCGCAGGTCGTCGGTGTCGATCCGCGTCTTCGTGTCGTCGATGTACGTCTTCGTCGAGTCGATCGCCATGTCCGCGAGCCGTTTCGCCTCGGCGGCCTGCGCCGCCTGCGTCTGGCACGAGGCCATCGCCTTCGCGCGCGGCGTGCCGCTGATGTTGCCGTTCGCGTACAGGTAGCCGAAGGCCGCGCACAGCACGAGCACGCCGACGACGGCCGTCAGCCACGGCAGGCGCCGGCGCCGCTTCGTCGAACGGCGCAGCTCGGAGCGGTCCTCATGATCGGGATGGTCGTCGCCGTCCTGATGCTTCGAGCGCTCCGACCTGCGTCCTTCGCCGTCGTCATCGTCATCGTCATCGTCATCGCGCGGTGCGAAGGAGGAAGGCGTCTGCCTGTTGAACTCGGCCGTGTCGCTCGACGCCTCCCGCGTCGCGTCGCATGCCGAGATGGATTCCTCGATCTCGTGCGCCGACGTCGTCTCGTCGTTCGTCGTCTCGTCGTCTCGTGAGTGCGTGTCGTTCGTCATCGTGTCCTCATCAGCCTTCCGGATGCACTCAGTCTATGCGCCGCACGGAGGGACGCGCCGCGACGCTGAGCTCAGGGTGAACCGCGCCGAGGCGCGCGCCGCTCAGTGCACGACGGTGACGTTGCATTCGGCCGAGTTGATCACCTGCTTGGAGACGGAGCCGAGGAAGTGCGCGTCGAGACCGCTGAGGCCGCGTGAACCGACGACGACGTGCCGCGCGTACCGCGACGCGCTCACGAGCCCCTTGCCGGGGGAGATGTGGAACGCGTTCGGCGTCACGTCGAGCGGCTTCGGCAGCTTCACGTCGTCGATGAACCCCTCGAGGCGGCGCATCGCGTACTTCTGGGCGACGTCCATCGGCGCGACGCTCGTCTCATAGCCGGGCACCGTGTCCAGATCCTTGATCCTCCAGAAGAACATGACATGCAGCGGCGCGTCGTTGAGCCTGGCGAGGCCGGCCGCGAACACGAGCGCGCGCCGCGATATGTCCGAGCCGTCGACGCCGACGACGATCGGGCGCGCCGTACGCGGGATCTCGACGTGCGGCGTCACGAAATGCACGTCCTGGTCGTTCGGCGACAGCGCGTTCGCGATCTGGTCCTGCACGTCGATGTCCTCGTCCTGCGCGCTGCGGATGATCGTGACAGGAACACTCGCCTCCTCGGCGAGCGACGAGGAGAGCGAGCCGAGCAGCCAGCGCGCGACGCGGCTCATCGAACGCCGTCCGATGACGATCTGCTGTGCGTTCGCGCCGATCTCGAGCAATGCCGTGCTCGCGGCCGCGCGGAACGACGTCAGCTCGATCTGCTCGTCGGCGAGGTCCATGTCCTTCGACGCCGCCTCGACCCAGACATGCAGTTCGTCGGCGATGCGCTCGCGCAGCGCATCCGCCTTGTTCGCCGGCTCGGGACCCATGTCCCACGAATACGACCACCCGTACACGGCGTTGACTCGCTGCCCGGACAGCCGCGCCTGCTGCAGCGACCAGCGCAGCGCCGAGAACGATTCGGGGGAGCCGTCGACGCCGACGACGATGTCCCCGGAGGGATTGAGGGAATCGATTGCTGCGTTCATGCGTTGCTCCTTCGTTGGTAGTATCGGCCGGCCCGTGCGCATACGGCGCCGGACTCGTTCCTCGTCGCGCGCCCCGCGCGCGGCTTCGCTCACCATCTTCAAGCATAACGTAGTCGTCCGGCGGAGAAACTCGGACGGCATGGAAATAAACGTCATCAGAAATCTGTAGAGTGGTGTGGAATTACTAAGTCATGGAAGGACAAGCATGTTCGAACGGTTCACCGACCGTGCGCGGCGCGTCATCGTGCTCGCGCAGGAAGAGGCTCGTGCCCTCCAGCACAACTATATTGGCACCGAGCATCTGCTGCTCGGCCTGATTCGTGAGGGAGAGGGCGTCGCCGCGAAGGCCTTGGAGGCCAAGGGCGTCACGCTCGAGGACACGCGCAAGCAGGTCGAGGAGATGATCGGCAAGGGCAATGCGGCGCCGAACGGCCACATCCCCTTCACGCCGCACGCCAAGCAGGTGCTGGAGCTCTCGCTGCGTGAGGCGCTGCAGCTGGGGCACAGCTACATCGGCACCGAACACATCCTGCTCGGCCTCATCCGCGAGGGTGAAGGCGTGGGCACCCAGGTCCTCATCAAGATGGACGTGGACCTCGGGGAACTGCGTACCACGACGATCGACATGATCCGTGGCAATTCGAACGGTTCGGAAGACAAGGGCGACATGGCGAACGCCGGCGGCGTGCAGGACAAGCGCGGCCAGAGCGGCTCCGCCATCCTCGACCAGTTCGGCCGCAACCTCACCGCCGAGGCGCAGGAAGGCAAGCTCGACCCGGTCATCGGGCGCAGCAAGGAGATCGAGCGCGTCATGGTCGTGCTCTCGCGTCGCACGAAGAACAACCCGGTGCTCATCGGCGAGCCGGGCGTCGGCAAGACCGCCGTCGTCGAAGGGCTCGCGCAGAAGATCGTCTCGGGGGACGTGCCCGAGACGCTCAAGGACAAGCAGGTGTATTCGCTCGACCTCGGCTCGATGGTAGCGGGATCGCGCTACCGCGGTGATTTCGAGGAGCGCCTCAAGAAGGTGCTCAAGGAGATCAAGACGCGCGGCGACATCGTGCTGTTCATCGACGAGATCCACACGATCGTCGGCGCGGGCTCCGCGGACGGCGCGCTCGGCGCGTCCGATATGCTCAAGCCGATGCTCGCGCGCGGCGAGCTGCAGACGATCGGCGCGACGACGACCGACGAATACCGCAAATACATCGAGAAGGACGCGGCGCTCGAACGCCGTTTCCAGCCGATTCAGGTCGCCGAGCCGTCGATCGCCGAGACGATCGAGATCCTTAAAGGTCTGCGTGCACGTTACGAGAACCATCATCATGTGACGATCACCGACGGCGCGCTGCAATCGGCCGCGGAGCTCTCCGCGCGCTACATACAGGACCGCAACCTGCCGGACAAGGCGATCGACCTGATCGACGAGGCCGGCGCGCGTCTGCGCATCAAGCGTCTCACGGCGCCGCCGGAGCTCAAGGAGCTCGACGGCCGCATCGCGAAGATCGCCAAGGACAAGGACCAGGCGATCAAGGACCAGGAGTTCGAGAAGGCCGCCGAGCTTCGCGACAGCCAGGAGAAGCTGGAGGGCGAACGCAAGGAGAAGGAGAAGGCCTGGCGCGAAGGCGAATCCGACGTCCGTATGGTCGTCGATGAGGAAGTCATCGCCGAGGTCATCTCGCAGAGCACCGGCATCCCGGTGTTCAAGCTCACGCAGGCGGAATCGAAGAAGCTCATGTCGATGGAATCGGAGCTCCACAAGCGCATCATCGGCCAGGACGAGGCGGTCTCCGCGCTGTCCCGTTCGATTCGCCGCACGCGTGTGGGTCTCAAGGATCCGAAGCGCCCGGCGGGCTCGTTCATCTTCGCCGGCCCGACCGGCGTAGGCAAGACCGAGCTCGCGAAGACGCTCGCGCAGTTCCTGTTCGACGACGAGGACGCGCTCATCCGCGTCGACATGTCGGAGTTCTCCGAGAAGTACGCCGCGTCGCGCCTCTTCGGCGCGCCTCCGGGATACGTCGGCTACGAGGAGGGCGGCGAGCTCACCGAGAAGGTGCGCCGCAAGCCGTTCTCGGTCGTGCTCTTCGACGAGATCGAGAAGGCGCATCCGGACATCTTCAACACGCTGCTGCAGGTGCTCGACGACGGTCATCTCACCGATGGCCAGGGACGTAAGGTCGATTTCAAGAACACGATCATCATCCTGACGACGAACCTCGGCACGCGCGACATCGCGAAGGCGGCGAACACCGGCTTCAACATGGGCGGCAACACCGAGTCGAGCTACCAGCGGATGAAGGACCAGGTCTCGAACGAGCTCAAGCAGCAGTTCCGCCCCGAGTTCCTCAACCGTCTCGACGACATCATCGTGTTCCGCCAGCTCACCGAGCCGCAGGTGCGCCAGATCGTCGATCTGGACGTCAAGCAGCTCAACGACCGCCTCTTCGAACGCCACATGGAGCTCGACCTGACGGACAAGGCGAAGGACCTGCTCGCGCAGAAGGGCTTCGACCCGCTGCTCGGCGCGCGTCCGCTGCGTCGCGTCATCCAGCGCGACATCGAGGACACGATCTCCGAGAAGATCCTGATGGGCGAACTCAACGACAACGAACGCGTGGTCGTCGACGCCGAAGGCGACGGCATCCTCGGCGAGTTCACCTTCAAGGGCGAACCCTTCGAGCTGCCGGCGGCCGACGAGGGCGATGCGAGCAAGGACGTCGTCGTCGAGGAGCCGCAGCCGGTGGGCGGCGCCGAATGAGCCTGTGCTGACGACGCGTATCCGCCGCGATGAAAGGGCGCGCACCGAATCCCGGTGCGCGCCCTTTCGTATCGTGCGTCCCGCAGCCCGCGTCAGTCCGGATCATGCGACGACGTGAGAAGGTTCGCCATGCGTAAAAGCGACGGACGGAAAATACGGCAGTACGGCGCGGGAATGACGGCGGACGCGCGGCGATTATCCTGATGGGGAGAATCGGAGGATGTCACGGGCGTCGCGCCTACCATCGTCAATAGTCATCGGAAAGTCGATGAGCACGAAAGGACTTGATTATGGCCACTTTGGAACTTGGTACGATCGACGCGCAGACCATCGATCCGGAGGCGTTGACGCGCGCATACGACGCCTATCAGCATGACGCTTTCGACGGATACTTCCCCGACGAGGAAGGCGTGGGCGCGCTCGCGTCGGGCTTCGTCGGCGCGGCGGTGTCCACGATCGCGGCACATGCCGGATCCGGCGAGGAGACGTCGTTCATCAACGAGGACACGGCGGCGCAGGACGTGGACACGCTGCGTTCGTCGTTGAAGACGGACGGCTTCCGCACACCGCTGCTCACCATCGCCCATGAGACGGTGAAGTCGTGGCTCGCCGCGCAGTTCGAGGACGCTGACGATCCACTGCGCACCGCGATCGGCGCCTACGCCGACGACGTGTTCGCCGCCGCGCCGCGCGACGAGCAGGAGGCTTCGCTCAACGCCGCGCAATACATTCAGGAAGGTCCGGCGCTCGCGGCCATCATCAACGAGATCAGCGAAGTCAACATCGAGCATCTGTCCGGCAACGACCTGCAGTCCGGCGCCTTCCTCGTCTACGACGGCACCAAGTACGGAACCGCCACCGACGATCCGAACATGGTGCTCTTCGAATGACGCATGCCTCCCTGCGCCACCGGTAGCGACTCCTGCCGATGGCATTGCTTGTAGGCGGCGCGCGCCACCCATGACCTAGTGGTTTTGATTGTTGCGATTGCGATTCCCTATCGGTCGCAGTGTTCTTCATGGTGCGGCGGACATCCGATACGGTTGTCCGCCGCACCTTTCCTTTTGCGTCTTTTCGCGGCGCCTGCCTGCTGATGGCGGCGAGGGCGTCGATCGCCGCCGCAAGAGGATGCGGACCAGGGGCATTGCGATCGGAGCCGCCGCCCGTAAGCGGGACGGCGTTGTACGTGCCGTAAGATTCCGCAAGATGATGTGGCGGGAGCGCCGGCGGCGACGATGCCGTCGGCAGGGGGAGGGCGATGGATGCGCCCCGAGCATGTGACTTCTAATCTCAAGTTCGGCGGATGCCGCCCGTAAGCGTTGGATGCGGGCCGCATCCGGGTAAGCCAAGGCCGGGGATGGGCACCGCCGGTAAGGGGCATAGGCGGCGCGTGCCGCCCGTAGCCGGTGATCGGGAACGGTGGCGCCGGTAAACGATCGGAGGCGGCGTCCCGATGAGCGACGGGGGAGCGGAGAGCGTGCGCAGAGGGATGGCGGAAACGTGGCGTCAGGCGATGGACGCGAAAAACGAATGGACAGGAAACGAACAGGAAAACGAAGGAGGGACGCACCATCGGGTGCGTCCCTCCTTATGCGTCGCTCCGGAAGCGGACGCGATCACATGATCGCGTTGAGCCACTGCTCCTTCGTAGCCTTCTCGGCTTCGAGCTTCGCCTTGACCTTCGGGTCGCTCGCCTTGGCGATCCGCTCGTCGAGTTCATCGAGCTGCGCCTTGAGCTGCCCCTCGAAGCTGGACTTGCGGGCGTCGGCCTCCGGATCGCTGCGCTTCCACGCGGCGTCCTCGACGGCCTTGATCTGCTTGTCCACGTCATCGAGACGCGATTCGATGCGGCGCATGTCCTCGCGCGGCACATAGCCGATCTGATCCCATTCCTCCTGGATCTCGGCGAGTTGGCGGCGCGCCTGCTTCGCCTCGGCCTCGTCCTTGACCGGCACGAGCGCCTCGGCCTTGACGAGCAGCGCCTCCTTCTTCGCGAGGTTCTCCTTCTCGGCGCTGTTCATCTGGTCGCGGTCGGCCTGACGCGCGTTGAAGAACGTGTCGGCGGCCTCGCGGAACTGCGCCCACAGCGCGTCGTCCTCCTGGCGGCCGGCGCGTCCCGCCTGCTTCCAGCGGGCCATCAGGTCGTTGAAGCGATGCGAGGTCTCCGCCCATGCGGTCGAATCCTTGAGCTCGTTCGCCTCGGCGATGATCGCCTCCTTGGCCTTGCGTGCGGCCGCGCGTTCGTTGTCACGCGCCTGCGCCCACTTGCGGCGCGACTGGTTGAAGGTCGTGCGCGCCGACGAGAAGCGCTTCCACAGCGCGTCCGCGTCGGTCTTGTCGATGCGCACGGTCGTGCGCTGATGCTGCTGCCACTGGTCGAACAGCGAACGGAACTTGTCCGCCGTGGAACGCCAGTTCGTGTTGTCGCCGAGGCCCGCGGCGAGCTCCTCCGCCTTCTCGACGATCTTCGTGCGTTCGGTGACCGCCTTCGCGACGGCCTCCTTGCGCGCGGCGGCGATCGCCGTCTTCTTCTCCTGCGCCTTCGTCTTGAGCTCCTCGAAACGGCTGCGCAGCGCGGGGATGTCGCCGACGACGTCGGGCTTGGCGAGCTCCTCGCTCAGCGCCGTCACCGTCTCGTCGATCTCGCGCGGCTTGATCGAGTTCGACTTGAGACGCTGCGCGAACAGGTCGAGCTTCGCCTTGAGGTCGAGGTAGCGGCGCGCGTACAGCGAGAGCGCCTCCTCCTTCGAGGCGTCCGGGAACTGACCGACCTCACGTTCCTCGTCGCCGTCCTTGACGTAGACGGCGCCGTTGTCGTCGACGCGGCCGAAGCGCTCCGCGTCCTTGATCTCCGATTCGCCGAAGCCGCCGGTCTTCGGGGTCGGAACGTGCGCCGCGTTCTTCGCGAACGCCGCCGGCGAGGGAGCATGGGCCTTGATGGCCGCCGGCGTCGGCGCTGCCTTCGCGTTCTTCGCCGCTTCGGTGGCGGACGTCTGCTGCGTCGGGTCGTTGGTCTGGGGTTCGGTGACGTTGTTGTCGGCCATAGTCAGCTCCTTAGGCTTGGTGGACACGTAAGAATGGGAACGTATCCACACTCTTACGCCTCTAGTGTAGGCAATGGTATCGATACATTTTCCGCGACATCCCTTATGATGTGGAACCGTGGCAAAAGGTGCATCTATATCAGGTTTCCCAGAGTGGCTCCCCTCTGAACGCGTAGTGGAGCAGCGTGTCATCGACACGCTCCGTGAAGTATTCGAGCTCAACGGGTTCATCGGCATCGAGACCCGCGCGATCGAACAGGGGTCGAGCCTGCTCAAGAAAGGCGAGACGAGCAAGGAGATCTACCTGCTCTCGCGTCTGCAGGAGGTCGGCCATGAGTCGGACACCCCCGTCGAGCAGCGTCTCGGGCTGCATTTCGACCTCACGGTGCCGCTGAGCCGCTATGTCGTCGAGCATTCGGGGCAGCTGCCGTTCCCGTTCAAGCGCTGGCAGATCCAGAAGGTGTGGCGCGGCGAGCGTCCGCAGGAGGGGCGTTTCCGCGAGTTCGTCCAGGCCGACATCGACGTCGTCGGCGAAGGCACGCTGCCCGAGCACTACGAAGTCGAGCTGCCGCTCGTCATGGTCGGCGCGCTCGAGCGGCTGCGCGAGTTCGGCCTGCCGAAGGCCACCGTCCACGCGAACAACCGCAAGCTTTCCGAAGGCTTTTACCGCGGCCTGGGCCTGACGGACATCGAAGGCGTGCTGCGTGAGATCGACAAGCTCGACAAGATCGGCGCCGACGAGGTGGCCTCGCTGCTCGTGTCCGAATGCGGAGCGACGCCCGACCAGGCGAAGGCGTGCCTCGAGCTCGCGCAGATCACCGCGTCCGACGGCGCCGCGCTCATCGACCGTTTCGACGGCCTGTGCGAGATCCACCACATCGATATGGACGGCGGCGACTACGCGATGGCGAAGGAGGGTCTCGACACGCTGACGATGATCGTCGATGAGGCCGCGCGCATCCGCCCGGGCTCGGTCATCGCCGACCTCAAGATCGCCCGCGGACTCGACTACTACACCGGATCCGTCTACGAGACCTTCCTCGACGGCGCCGACTCGCTCGGCTCGATCTGCTCGGGCGGCCGCTACGACAACCTCGCGACGCAGGGCAGCCGCAAATATCCGGGGGTCGGCCTGTCCATCGGCCTGTCGAGGCTCGTCTCCTACATGCTGCACTCGGCCGGCGCGACCGCGTCGCGCATCTCGCCGGCGTGCGTCCTCGTCGCCGTGTGGAACGAGGAGAACCGCGCCGACTCGAACGAGGTCGCGCGCCTGCTGCGCGCGCGCGGCATCGCGGCGGACGTCGCGCCGACGGCCGCCAAGCTCGGCAAGCAGATCAAATATGCCGACAAACTCGGTATCCCCTATGTGTGGTTCCCCAACGAGGACCCGGCGGACGACGGCCCCGACCAGGTGAAGAACATCGTCAGCGGCGAGCAGACCGACGCCGATGCGCGGTCATGGGAGCCGGATACTGTGTATGCCCAGCAAACGGTGAAGACGAACGCCTGAGCCGCCCGCGCCGGCACGCTCTGCGGATGCGGGCGCGCCGGCGCGACGCAGGAACCACAACAACCGAAAAACGAACAGAATAGAGGAAGTATGAGCCAGACGGCTTATCGCACCCATCACGCCACCGAGGTTACCGAGGATCTCGTCGGCGAACGCGTCACGCTCGCCGGTTGGGTCGACCGTCGCCGCGACCACGGCGGCGTCGCATTCATCGATCTTCGTGACAGCAGCGGACTCGTGCAGGTCGTCATCAACGACGAGGAGATGGCGCGGCCGCTGCGCAGCGAATACGTCATCGAGGTCGAGGGCGCGGTGCGCCTGCGTCCGGAAGGCAACGAGAACGACCATCTCGCGACCGGCAAGGTCGAGGTCGTCGCCGACCGCATCGACGTGCTCGCGAAGTCGGACGCGCTGCCGTTCCAGGTGTCCACGGCGCTCGAGAACGAATCCGAGAACAAGCTGCCGGGCGAGGACGTGCGCCTCAAGTACCGTTATCTCGACCTGCGTCGTCCGGCGATGCAGCGCAACGTCAAGCTGCGTTCGGACATGATGCGCGCCGCGCGCGCCGTGCTCGACAAGCTCGGCTTCACCGAGGTCGAGACGCCGACGATGATCAAGTCGACTCCGGAGGGCGCGCGCGACTTCGTCGTGCCGGCGCGCCTCGTGCCGGGTTCGTGGTATGCGCTGCCGCAGTCGCCGCAGCTGCTCAAGCAGCTGCTCATGGTCGCGGGCGTCGAGCGCTACTACCAGTTCGCGCGCTGCTACCGTGACGAGGACTTCCGCGCGGACCGCCAGCCGGAGTTCACGCAGCTCGACATGGAGATGGCCTTCGTCGATCAGGAGGACGTCATGGCGATGGCCGAGCAGGTCATCGCGGCGATCTGGAAGGCCGACGGCTACGACGTCAAGCTGCCGATCAACCGCATCACCTGGCAGGACGCGATGGACAAGTACGGTTCGGACAAGCCGGACCTGCGCTTCGGCAATGAGCTCGTCGAGCTCACCGACTACTTCAAGGACACGCCGTTCCGCGTATTCCAGGCCCCGTATGTGGGCGCCGTGCTCTTCAAGGGCGGCGCCGCCACGCCGCGCCGTCAGTTCGACGCGTGGCAGGATTGGGCGAAGCAGCGCGGCGCGAAGGGACTCGCATACGTCGTCTTCGCCGAGGACGGCGAGCTCAAGGGGCCGGTCGCGAAGAACCTCTCCGAGCAGGAGCGCGCCGGGCTCAAGGAGGCCGTCGGCGCCGAGGACGGCGACGCTGTGTTCTTCGCCGCGGGCGCGCGCGAATCCTCGCAGCTGCTGCTCGGAGCCGTGCGCGTCGAGCTCGCCGAGCGCGCCGGACTGCTCAAGCCCGACGAGTTCGCGTTCACGTGGGTCGTCGACTTCCCGCTGTTCAAGCGCACCGATGATCCGGATGACGACGACGTGGCCGTCGGTCACTCGAAGTGGACGTCGATGCACCATCCGTTCACGATGCCGTCGAAGGATTGGATCGACACCTTCGACAAGGATCCGGAGCACGCGATGAGCGATTCGTATGACATCGTGTGCAACGGCAACGAGATGGGCGGCGGCTCGGTGCGTATCCACCGCGACGACATCCAGGACCGCGTGCTCAACGTGCTCGGCATCACGCCCGAGGAGGCGAACGACAAGTTCGGCTTCCTGCTCGAGGCCTTCAAGTACGGCGCGCCGCCGCACGCGGGCATCGCGCTCGGCTGGGACCGCACCGTCGCACTGCTCGCCGGTGCGGACTCGATCCGCGACGTCATCGCCTTCCCGAAGGCCGGCGGCGGCCGCGATCCGCTCACCGGCGCACCCGCTCCGATCAGCGATGAGCAGCGCGCGGAGACCGGAGTCGACTACGATCCGGAGGAGGACGACTGAGTCCGCGCCGATTCGGATGATTCGGCCGATCTGACCGATGCGAAGAGGGCTGGGCGCAACCATACGGTTGCGCCCAGCCCTCTTCGTCATGCGCCGCTGGCGGCATATCCGCCCCTGCTGCATGCCCTACCGGTTGCGGGCCTATGGGTGGTTGCGATGCTTATCGGCGTCCAGTGCTTATCGGTGGCGGTATTTGGCGTGTCCGCCGCCGGTCGTCTCTCCGGGTTGGCCCTCGGCATGACGGCGGACGTCTCGCGGCCTCGGCGTCTACGATGGCCGGTAGTGCACGCCAATGGTCAGGAGGACAGCAGATGACGGACAGGACAAGCGAGGAAATCGAAGTCAGGCGCGACGGGCTCACGCTGCGCGGACTCGTCGAACGGCCGCAGGATTCGCCGCACGGACCGGCCGTCGTCTTCATGCACGGCTTCATGCGCGACATGGGAGCCAAAGAGGGCGACGTCTACCAGCAGATCGCCGACGGGCTCGTCGGGCAGGGCTTCACCGTCGTGCGCTTCGACTTCAACGGGCGCGGACGCAGCGACGGCGCCTTCGAGGACTCCGACGTGTTCAACCAGATCGAGGACGCGATCGCCGTGCTCGATGATGTGCGCGCGCGCATCCGGCCGGCCGGGATCTCGCTGATGGGCCATTCGCAGGGCGCCGTCGTCGCCGGCATGACCGCGGGCATGTACTCCGACGTGATCAACAACCTCGTCATGCTCGCGCCGGCCGCGGCGATCAAGGACGACGCGCTGCGCGGCACGCTGCTCGGCGTGCCCTTCGACGCGAACCACATCCCCGACGAGATCACACTCAGGAACGGCAAGGACGTCGCCGGCAAGTACGTGCGCATCGCGCAGACCTTGCCGATCTACGAGACGACGGCGATGTTCAGGGGGCCCGCGCTCGTCATCCAAGGCGAGGACGACGCCGTCGTCGGCGACGGGGCGGCCCGTCGGTACGGCGCGGCGATGCCCAATTGCGCGGTGAGCCTGTACACGCATCTCGGCCATCCCCTCACCGGGGCCGACCGCGACGCCGCCGTCGCCGAGGCCGTGCAGTTCCTCGCATCGCACAAGCGCATCGTCTGAGCCGGCGTCCATGCCGTCGCGCAAGTCCATGCCATGCGCATGCGCGACGGGGATGTGGGCACGGCCGTGTCGCGCGCACAAAGCATATGGAACGGAACGTACAGCACGCCTGTGAGGGGACTCGATGAGACGGTGCATGAATCCACTTGCGGGGAGCGTGCGGGGCGCCGATGTTCCGCCTGCGCGGCCATGTTTGCTCATCCGGCAGAGCGGATAATGATACATCGTCCCACAATATGACCGGATGATATTCGGAATCGGCGAACGGGCGTCGTCGCGTTTGCCAGATGAAACATACAAACCCTAGACTGTGCGCCTATGACAGCAACTACAGTGACACAACAGGACGCGCAGGGCGACGACCGTTACCTCGTCGAGCTCGAGCACGTGGAGAAGCACTTCGGCAATCTGCATGTGCTGCGCGACATCAATCTCAAGGTCAAGAAGGGCGAGGTGCTCGTCATCGTCGGGCCTTCCGGTTCCGGAAAATCGACGATGTGCCGCACGATCAACCGTCTCGAGACGATCGATTCGGGCGTGATCCGCATCGATGGGCAGCCGCTGCCGAAGGAGGGCCGCGGGCTCGCGCAGCTGCGCGCCGAGGTAGGCATGGTCTTCCAGTCCTTCAACCTCTTCGCGAACAAGACGATCCTCGACAACGTGACGCTCGCGCCGATCAAGGTCCGCCACATGGACAAGACGCAGGCCGAACGCGAGGCGATGGACCTGCTCGCGCGCGTCGGCGTCGACTCCCAGGCGAACAAGATGCCGTCGCAGCTTTCCGGCGGCCAGCAGCAGCGCGTCGCGATCGCCCGCGCGCTCGCGATGCACCCGAAGGTCATGCTCTTCGACGAGCCGACCTCGGCGCTCGATCCGGAAATGGTCAACGAAGTGCTCGACGTCATGGTCGAACTCGCCCATGAAGGCATGACGATGCTGTGCGTCACCCATGAGATGGGCTTCGCGCGCAAGGCCGCCGACCGCATCATCTTCATGGCCGACGGGCAGATCCTCGAACGCGGCACGCCGGACGAGTTCTTCGAGCATCCGCAGACGGAGCGCGCGAAGGACTTCCTGTCGAAGATCCTCACCCACTGACGGCGCGTGCCGGCGCCGTCCCGCGACGGCCGACGGCTCCCGCGGGAGGAACGGGATCCGGACACGCAACGAAAGCAAGCAAAGAAGGAACAATGACCCAACGAACAAGCATGCGCACGCTGCTGCGCAAAGGGCTCGCCGCGCTGTGCGCGCTCGCGTGCGCCGCGGGGGTGGCGGCGTGCGGCTCGAGCGGCGACGAAGACGGCGACGTCATCAAGGTCGGCATCAAATTCGACCAGCCGGGACTCGGCTTCAAGAAGTCCGGGACCTATGAGGGGTTCGACGTGGACGTGGCCCGTTACATCGCGAACCAGCTCGGCTACACCGATTCGCAGATCGTGTTCAAGGAGGCGCCGAGCAAGCAACGTGAGGCGATGCTGCAGAACGGCGACGTCGACATGATCCTCGCATCGTATTCGATCACCGACGAACGCAAGAAGGCGGTCGATTTCGCCGGCCCGTACTTCGTGGCCGGCCAGGATCTCATGGTCCGCGCGAACGACGACTCGATCAAGGGGCCGCAGGATCTCAACGGCAAGCGCCTGTGCTCGGTCACCGGATCGACGTCGGCGAAGGTCGTCAAGGAGAAGTTCGCGAAGGAGGTGCAGCTCATGGAGCAGCCGGGATACGCGGAATGCGCGACGGCGCTGCTCTCCGGCATCGTCGACGCCGTGACGACCGACGACATCATCCTCGCCGGCCTCGCATCGGCTTCGCGCGGCAAGCTCAAGGTCGTCGGCAAGCCGTTCACCGAGGAATACTACGGCGTCGGCATCAAGAAGGACGCCGATTCCAAGGAGTTCGCGACGAAGATCAACGCGGCCATCGAGGAGATGGAGAAGACCGGCGAATGGGAACGCGCGATCGAGAACGCGACCGAGGGCACCGGTTACAGGCCGAACCCGAAGTACAATCCGCCCAAACCGGACGAGGGGGAGTGACATGGAAGGATTCATCTCGCTGTTCCAGCAGTACAACGTGCCGGCCGCATTCCTTGTCAACCTCGAACTGACGTTCTGGTCGGCGCTGTTCTCGGCGATCCTCGGCATCATCCTCGTGCTCATGCGCATCTCGCCGATCGCGTCGATGCGGCATGTCGCGGGCGGCTACGTCGAGTTCTTCAAGAACATGCCGCTGACGATCATCATGGTCTTCATGGTGCTCGGCGCGTTCGCGCAGCTCAAGCTGAGCTTCTCGGACAACTTCGAGACGAACTTCTTCTGGCTCGCGGTCGTCGGCCTGTCGCTGTATACGGCGGCCTTCGTCTGCGAGTCGCTGCGAAGCGGCATCAACACGGTGCCTCTCGGGCAGGCCGAGGCGGCCCGCGCGATGGGCCTCAACTTCATGCAGTCGGCGACGCTCGTCATCATGCCGCAGGCGCTGCGCGGCTCCGTCGCGCCGCTTGGCAACACGCTCATCGCGCTGCTCAAGAACTCGACGGTCGCCGCGGCCGCCTCGGTCGCCACCGAGACCTCGTCGCTGATGAGCGAGATGATCGAGTTCCGTCCGGACGTCATCATCCAGATCTTCCTGATCTTCGCGTTCGGCTACGTCATCCTGATCATCCCGATCGGTCTGCTGACGACGTTCCTGTCCAACAAGCTCGCGGTTCGGAGGTGAGTCATGGCCGCAAACGAAAGCGCGTTGCTCTTCGACCAGCCCGGTCCGAGGATGCTCCGCAGGATCAAGATCATCAACTGGGTCGCCGCGATCGTGTTCGTCGCGATCGCCGTCCTCATCATCATGCGTCTGCACAACCCGCCGGACGGCGAGAACCAGCTCAGCTGGGAGCTGTGGAAGCCGGCGCTCGACGGCGAGGCATGGGCCGACTTCTATCTGCCGGGCCTGTGGGCGACGCTGCGCGCGACGTTCCTCGCAGTGATCGGCGCCGTCGTCTTCGGCCTGCTGTTCGGCGTGGGCCGACTCATCCCGAACGCCGTCGTGCGCGGCGTGTGCGGCGTCATCATCGAGTTCTGCCGCGCCGTGCCGGTGCTCATCATGATGATCTTCTTCTGGCGTTGGTTCGCGTTCATGGACCTGCCGAGCCCCGCGTACTGGGCGGTCGTCATCTCGCTCGTGCTGTACAACGGCTCGGTCGTCGCCGAACTTGTGCGCTCCGGCGTCGGCAACCTGCCCAACGGGCAGCATGAGGCGGCCGTCGCGCTCGGCCTGACGCGCACGCAGTCGTTGCTGAACGTCGAGGTGCCGCAGGCGATCTACGCGATGATGCCGGCGGCGGTCACGCAGCTCGTCGTCGTGCTCAAGGACACGGCGCTCGGCTCGATCATCATGTACACCGATCTGCTGCAGGAGTCGCGCCGACTGGGCTCGATGTACTTCAACATCCTGCAGACGCTCGTCGTCGCCGGCGTCGTCTACTTCATCCTCTGCTGGCTGCTGTCGAGGCTCGCCGAATGGCTGCCTGTGCGCATGCAGCAGCGCACGATGGCGCCTGCCGCGGCCGAGCCGGTCGCGCCGATCGCGATCCTCGACCCGTCGAACGTCAACCAGATCGCCGTCGCACGCGAGGAGCGCCCGCTGGGCGGTTCGCAGCGCCTCTACCATGTGCATCACCGCGGTTCGAACGCGTCGATCCACAACTGGAGGCGCACGCGCTACACACAGGGCTACGACGAGACGCAGCCGCAAAGCCAGGTCGCCAAGAACGGCCATCAGCATCACCACAGGGGGCACGCCGGCCGTACGAAGCCGGACCCCGGAAAGCAGTGAGGCGGTCACGGTCGTAAGGCGGCCGCGGTCGGAACGGGAATCAGCCACTCCGCTCCGGCCGCGGCCGCTTTCGTCTTTACGGGTGGTGCATCGTTACGGGTGGCGCTGCCAGCAGCCCTCGGGGAAAGGCGCTGCCCGTAATCCTCAAGGGAGGGGGAGGCGGCGGGGCATATGGGGCGATGGGGTCCGGGCGGCGGATCGGGCGTTAGACTGGGGACATGGCGAAGGACAAGCAGTTGAAGAACATCAGGAAGACGATGAAGCGGATCGCCTCGCAGGCCCAGGACGTCAAGGACGCGGACACGATTACCGAGCGCCTCGCGCGTGCGGCGAAATCCAGCGACATGCTCAGCTCGGTGTGGACGCTGCCGCCGGCGCAGCGGCTGCGTTTCTCGGCGAACACCGAGCTCACCGGCATCGACGCCGGCTCGACGCCCGGATTCGATGGCGACCAGGAGGACGGCGAGCGGTTCATCGCGTTGAGCGCCACCGAGATCGCGCGCTACCAACGGCTCATGTACGCCAATGGCATACGTGGGGACCATCACCGGCTGCTCATCGTGCTGCAGGGCATGGACGCCTCCGGCAAGGGAGGCATCGTCCGGCACGTGTTCAGCCAGGTCGACCCGATGGGCATCCACTACCATGGCTTCGGCGCGCCCACGCCGCAGGAGCGCCGTCACGACTACCTGTGGCGCATCCGCAAGGAGCTGCCGGCGAACGGCTGGATCTCGATCTTCGACCGTTCGCAGTACGAGGACATCGTCATGCCGCGCATCCAGGGGACCGTGCCGGAGGAGGTGTGGAGGG
Source organism: Bifidobacterium castoris (assembly GCF_003952025.1). Lineage (GTDB taxonomy): Bacteria > Actinomycetota > Actinomycetes > Actinomycetales > Bifidobacteriaceae > Bifidobacterium > Bifidobacterium castoris. The sequence goes on from NZ_QXGI01000003.1 coordinate 164,706, forward strand.
AACGCTACGACGAGATCAATGCCTTCGAGCGCGACCTCGTCGCCGGAGGCTGCGCGATCATCAAGATATTCCTCATCTCCAGCAAGGAGGCCCAGCGCAAGCATTTCCTCGACCGCCTCGACGACCCGCGCAAATACTGGAAGTTCGACCCGAGCGACCTTGATGCGCGAGACCGTTGGGACGAATACATGATCGCGTGGCAGGACGTGTTCGAGCGCACGAGCACCTCCTATGCGCCGTGGTATCTTGTGCCGGCCGACAAGCGTTGGTATTCGCGCATCGTCGTCTCCGAGCTGCTGCGCACGACGATGAAGAACTTCAACATGACGTGGCCGCCGCTCGACGTGGACCGCGACGAGGCCATCCGAAGGCTCGCCGCCGATTCGTGATCGCGGCCGGCGAACGCCGTCGTCGGCCGTATCCTGCGGCTCAGTCGGATTCGGTCATGTTCCTGACGCTGTAGTCGCGGAAGACGACCTCGCCCTGCTCCTGCGTGGCGTCCAGGTCGACGACGCCGGTGATCGCCCAGTCGTGGTCGCCGTCGGAGTCGTCGAGGATCTGCCGCACCGTCCACGTATGGCCGCGTTTCTCGTCGCGGTCGTCGATGATGAAGAACTCGCCGCTGCGCGCCTTCATGTCGGTGCCGACGTATTCATGCTCGTCGTAGAACGCGTCGAGCGCGTCCTCCCATTCGTGCACGCCGTAATGCCAGTCCTTGTCGAGCGCGCCGAGTGCCTCGGGGTCGTCGAGGTCGATGAGCTGGACGCGGCGGAACAGCGCGTTGCGCACGAGCACGGTGAGTCCACGGCGGTCCTCGACGACGGCGTCCGCCGTGGCGGGCGCGGCGAGCGTCGCCGCCTCGCCGGCGTCGAGACGGCCGGCGTTCTCCCATTCGTCCACCAGACTCGAATCGATCGAACGGACGACGACACGCAGCCATGCGATGATGTCGTCGAGCCGCTCGTCGCGTTTCTCGGGGGGCACCGTGCGGGACAGCACGCGGTAGGCGTCGGACAGGTAGCGCAGCAGCGTGCCCTCGGAGCGCGCGATGTTGTACCGGGCGATGTATCCGGTGAAATCGGACGCCGTCTCGACCATGTCGCGCACGACCGACTTCGGGCTCAGCCAGTAGTCGTTCGCCCAGGGCACGTCATGGCGGTATTTGGCGAAGGCGGCGTCGAGCAGCTCGGCGAGCGGCTTCGGATAGGTGATCTCCTGGATGCGCTCCATGCGTTCGTCGTAGCCGACGCCGTCCGCCTTCATGTCCGCCATCGCCGCGTCGCGCGCCTGGCGCTTCTGGGCGCGCAGCACCTGCTTGGGGTCCTCGAGCGTCGCCTCGACCATCGAGATCACGTCGAGCGCGTAGGTCTCGCTGTCCGGATCGAGCAGCTCGAGCGCGGCGAGCAGGAACGGGCTCAGCGGCTGGTCGAGCGCGAAGTCGCGCGGGACGTCCACCGTCAGGTAGTAGTCCCTGCCGCCGTCGGGACGGTCCTCGGTCTCGATGACGTCGGTGTCGAACAGCGTAGTGAAGATCTCGTCGGCGCGTGTGTGCAGCTGGTCCTTCTGCTCGGGGGTCTGCTGCGAATCGTCGATGAGCGCGTCGATGCGCCTGCGCGCGTCGCCGCCCTGCTCGACCTCGTTGAGCACCATCGCATGCGTGATCCTCATCTGGGGGACGAGGGTCTCCGGCGCGGCGTCGATCAGCTTGTCGAAGGTCTGCCCGTTCCAGGTCACGAACCCTTCCGGCGCCTTCTTGCGCTTGATCTTGCGCAGCTTCTTCGGGTCGTCGCCCGCCTTCGCGACGGCCTTCGCGTTCTCGATCTCGTATTCGGGCGCCTCGGCGATGACGAGTCCCTCGGTGTCGAAGCCGCTGCGGCCGGCGCGGCCGGCGATCTGATGGAATTCGCGGGCGCGCAGGCGGCGCATGCGCGAGCCGTCGAACTTCGTGAGCTGGGTGAGCACGACGGAGTGGATCGGCACGTTGATGCCGACGCCGAGCGTGTCGGTGCCGCAGATCACCGGCAGCAGCCCCTTCTGCGCGAGCTGCTCGACGAGGCGTCGGTAGCGCGGGAGCATGCCGGCGTGGTGGATGCCGACGCCGTTGGCCAGCAGGCGCTTGAGGATCTTGCCGAAGGCCGTCGTGAACTTCGTGCCGGCGACGGCCTCGGCGATCGCCTTGCGTTGCTCCTTGCTGGAGACGCCGGCGCTTGCGAGCGACTGCGCGGTGTCGAGGGCGGCGTCCTGCGAGAAGTGCACGACGTAGATCGGCGTCTCATGCTTCGCGATGGCCAGTTCGACGGTCTTCTCGAGCGGGTCGAGCGTGTACTCGTAGGAGAGGGGGACCGGGCGCGGCGCATCGGCGATGACGTCGACGTCGGCGTCGGTCATCTCCTCGAGCTTGTCCGCGATCGCGTCCACGTTGCCGAGCGTGGCGCTCATCAGCAGGAACTGCGTCTGCGGCAGCGTGAGCAGCGGCACCTGCCATGCCCAGCCGCGCTCGGGGTCGCCGTAGAAGTGGAACTCGTCCATCGCGACGCAGCCGATGTCCGCGTGCACGCCCTCGCGCAACGCCTGGTTCGCGAGGATCTCCGCCGTGCAGCAGATGATCGGCGCTTCGGCGTTGATATGGGAGTCGCCGGTGATCATGCCGACGTTGTCGCGACCGAACACGTCGACGAGATCGAAGAACTTCTCCGAGACGAGCGCCTTGATCGGCGCCGTGTAGTAGGAGCGCCTGCCGGTGCACAGCGCGGCGAAGTGCATGCCGAGCGCCACGAGGGACTTGCCCGAGCCGGTGGGCGTGTTGAGGATGACATGGTCGCCGGCGAGCAGGCCCATGATCGCCTCCTCCTGATGCGGCCAGGGTTCGACGCCCTTCACGTCGTTGACCCAGGTGAAGAAGCGTTCGTAGATCTCGTCGTCGCTCAGGGGTTCCATATGCGATCCCCAGTTCGGCGCGAGCTCGCCGAGGGAACCGTACTTCGTTGCATCCGTCATACCGTCCAGTCTAATGGGGGGAGGGGCGGGACGCCCGGGCGGCGTGTCGAACAAATGTTCGAATCGAAAGGCGTTAGACTGGAGTCCATGACGGAAGACCTGTTCTCGGCCACGGACGCCGATGATGAACTCGTGCGGCCGCTGGCCGTGCGGATGCGCCCGACGACGCTCGACGACGTCGTCGGACAGCGGCGCGTGCTCGCGAACGGCTCGCCGCTGCGCAGGCTCGCCGACCCCGCGTCACGCGGTTCGCTCACGGCGCCGAGCTCCATCATCCTGTACGGACCGCCCGGCGTGGGCAAGACGACGCTCGCGTACATCGTCGCGCGGCAGTCGGGACGCGTCTTCGAGGAGCTGTCCGCGGTCACGTCCGGCGTCAAGGACGTGCGCGCCGTGCTCTCGCGGGCCCATGAGCGGCTCGTGACCGAGGGGCGCGAGACGGTGCTGTTCATCGACGAGGTGCACCGCTTCTCCAAATCGCAGCAGGACGCGCTGCTGCCGAGCGTCGAGAACCGCGACGTCACCTTCATCGCGGCCACGACCGAGAACCCGAGTTTCTCGGTGATCAAGCCGCTGCTGAGCCGATCGGTCGTCGTCAAGCTCGAACCGCTCGAAGCGGACGAGCTGAGGACCGTCGTCTCGCGCGCCGTCGACGATCCGCGCGGCCTCGACGGGAAGGTCGTGCTCGAGACGGCGGCCCTCGACGACATCATCCGCATGGCCGGCGGCGACGCGAGGAAGTCGCTGACGATCCTCGAGGCCGCCGCGGGCGCGCTCGACGGGTCGCGGGTCGCGGCGCAGGACGGTCCGCAGGCGCCGAAGCCGGCCATCACGCCGCAGGTGGTCGCGCAGGTCATGGACGCCGCCACCGTGCGCTATGACAAGGACGGCGACGACCACTACGACGTCATCTCCGCGTTCATCAAATCGATGCGCGGCTCGGATCCGGACGCCACGTTGCACTATCTGGCGCGGATGATTCGTGCGGGGGAGGACCCGCGGTTCATCGCCCGGCGCATCATGATCGCCGCCGCCGAGGAGGTGGGCATGGCCGCCCCGCAGATCCTGCAGGTCACCGTCGCCGCGGCGCAGGCGGTGGCGATGGTCGGCATGCCCGAGGCGCGGATCATCCTGTCGGAGGCCGCGCTCGCCGTGGCGACGGCGCCGAAGTCCAATGCGAGCTACCGGGCGATCAACGACGCGCTCGCGGACGTGGACGCCGGCCGTATCGGGCAGGTGCCGCTGCATCTGCGCAACGCGCCTACGAAGCTGATGGAAAGCTGGGGCAACCACCGCGGCTACCAGTACGCGCATGATGCTCCCGGCGCCGTCGCCGCCCAGCGGTACATGCCCGACGAGCTGGTGGGACGCGAGTACTATCATCCCAATGACAGAGGCTACGAGCGCGAGCTCGGGCCACGTCTCGAGGCCATCCGTTCGATTCTGCGCCGGGCGCCCGCACCGGGCGCGTCGCAGACGCATGACGGCGCGGCCGACCAGTGAATAGCCGATATGCGTTCCGGCCTTCGCCGTCGCGAAGCGCCGGACAGGAAGGAGCATGCCCGTTTTGAGCGTGAAACAGACGAGATCCGGTGATGCCGGCGAGCACGGAACGGAACACGTCGCCGACATGGCCGTGGCGGCCGATGAACGCATCCCGCGCAGGCTCATCGGCTCGATCGTGGCGGTGGGGTCGCTCGCCTTCATCGGCATTCTCACCGAGACGGTCATGACGGTGCTGTTCCCGCAGCTTATGGAGGAGTTCGGCGTCGACATGGCGACCGTGCAGTGGATCACGACGATCTACCTGCTGTCGGTTGGCGTCACGATGCCGCTGTCCTCGTACCTCAACCGCCGGTTCGCGATGAAGTCGACCTTCGTGGCCGCCGTCGTGCTCGCCGTCGTCGGCTCGGCGATCATGGTCTTCACGTCGGACTTCGCCGTCATCCTGCTGGCGCGCGTCATCCAGGGCGTCGGATCGGGCGTCGCGACACCGTTGATGATGAACATCATCCTTCAGCAGTCGCCGCGCTCGAAGGTCGGTAGGCTCATGGGCGTCGGCTCCCTCGTCATCACCGTCGCGCCGGCGATCGGACCGACGGTCGGCGGCGCCGTGACGAGCGTACTGCCGTGGCGCAGCATCTTCGTGTGCGTCATCCCCGTCGTGCTGCTCGTCTCGCTGCCGATCGGCCTGGTGTGCATCCGTCAGCGGCGTCCGCTCGAGGAGGTGAGGCTCAACCCGCTGCAGTTCCTGGCCATCGTGGTCGGGCTGGCCTCGCTCATACTCGCGATCAACCAGGGCGGCGTCGCCATCAGCGACGCCGTGTCCGGACGCCGCGCCGCCGCCACGGTTGTAGTGGCCGCGGTAGCGTTCGTCGCCGGCGTCGCGTCGCTCGCGTTCTTCGTATGGTCGACGCGGCGCTCGTACTCGCCGCTCATCCGTCTGGGGTGGATGCGCGACCGCGTCGTCATGTTCCACCTCGCCGCCTATCTGCTCATGCCGATGGTCGGCATCGGGTTCGGCTACGTCATCACGAACCTCGCGCAGCTCTCGCTCGGCACGACGCCTCTCGTCGCCGGCCTGCTCGTGCTGCCGGGCGCGCTCATCGGCGCGTTCTTCGCGCCGGTCGGCGGCATGTTCTACGACCGTTACGATGCGCCGCGGCCGATCCTTTCCGCGTTCGCGGCGTGCGTCGTGGCGCTTGCGCTCATGCTCGCGTGCTCGATGCACATGACGCCGGCGCTGCTCGCCGGATTGTATTTCGTCTTCGGCGTGGGATACGCGCTCGGCTATTCGAACATCCTGACCTCGGCGCTGCGCGGCGTCGCGCCCGAATTCTCCCCCGACGGCAACGCCGTGTTCAACACGTCGCTGCAGTTCGGCGGCGCCGCCGGGACGACGCTGTTCTCGACCGTGTTCGCGATCGCGCAGGCGGGTGCGGGCGGCCAGGGCACCGCGCGGTTCGCGCATGCGACCGCTATCGGCGGCGCGTGGACCTTCGCGATCATGCTGCTCATCGTCATGGCGTCGTGGTGCCTGTTGTTCGCCGCCTTCCGGCTGCGGGCGAGGCGCGTCGTCCGCTGATCGCGCCCGCAAGGCGCCGACCCGGACGGTTGGGGCGTTCTCCGACGTTCCGCGGGATGTACGAAGCGGACGGGGGTGCGGTTCGCATACGTTCGATGTGAACCGCGCCCCCGTCCGCTTCGCCGGTGGTCCTGTCCGCTACTTCTTGCGCGGCACGTAGATGACCGTGTCGATGAGCTTGCGGTAGTGGTCGATGATCTGTTTGCGGCGCGTCTTGAGGCTCGCCGTGATCATGCCGTTGTCCTGCGTGAACTCGTCGGGCAGGATTTCGAACTTGCGGATCGATTCGGCGCGCGAGACGCCCTCGTTCGCCTTGTTGACGATGCGTTCGACCTCGGCGTAGACGATCGGGTTCTTCGAGAGCTCCTCGAGCGAGGCCGCCGGCGCGGCGCCCTGCGACGTGAGCCATGCGTTCGCGTCGTCGAGGTCGAGCGTGATGAGCGCGGCGATGAACGGCTTGCGGTCGCCGATGACCAGGCACTGCGCGACGACCGGCGACGTCATGACCGTCGTCTCCAGCTGGCTGGGGGAGACGTTCTTGCCGCCGGCGGTTATGATGAGGTCCTTCTTGCGGCCGGTGAGCGTGATGAAGCCCTCCTCGTCGACGTCGCCGAGGTCTCCGGTGTGCAGCCATCCGTCGGTGATCTGCTGCGCGGTGACCTCGGGCTGGTTGTGGTAGCCCATGCACACGCTTTCGCCCTTGAAGCACAGCTCGCCGTCCTCGGCGACGCCGACCGTCGTCCCGCACAGCGGCTGTCCGATCGTGCCGATGTGGTTGTTCTCCGGCAGGCTCACGCTCACCGGCCCGCAGGTCTCGGTCATACCGTATCCCTCGAGCAGCGGCATGCCGATGCCGTTGTAGAAGTGCGCCAGATCGGGGTCCATCGGCGCTCCGCCGGTGATCGCGAAGTCGGCGTTCGGTCCGAAGACGGTGCGGATCTTCCTGTAGACGACCCGATCGTAGAACGCGTGCCGCATCCTTACAGACATCGGCATCCGCTCGCCGGACTGTTCGTAGGACGACCAGTCCTGCGCCGCCCGGACGCCGCGAAGGAACATGCGCCCGGCGAAGCCGCTGCCGGCGCGCTGCGACGCGGCGTTGTACACCTTCTCGAACACGCGTGGCACGGCGAGCAGCAGCGTCGGGCCGAAGTTCTCGAAGTCCTTGATGATCGTCTTCATGTCGCCGCTCAGGCCGAGCGTGAGCGTGCCCGAGAAGGAGACGATCGTCATGAAGCGCGCGAAGACGTGTGACATCGGCAGGAACAGCAGCAGGCGGCGGTCGGGGATGTCGATCGCGCGCGGCATGTACTGCAGCGCATGCATGCATTCGGCCGCCATGTTGCGATGGCTGATCTCGATGCCCTTGGGCGTGCCGGTTGATCCGGAGGTGTAGATGATCGTCGCGAGCGTGTCGCCGTGCGCGGCGTTGCGGCGCTTCTCGAACTCCTCGTCGCCGACGTGGGCGCCGAAGGCGATGATCGCGTCGACGGCGTCGGATTCGATGATATAGGTCGCGCGCAGCGACGCGACGTCGGCGCCGATCGATTCGATCTTGTCGCGTTGGCCGTCGTCCTCGGCGAACGCTAGCACGACCGACGCGTCGTTGAAGACGGTGCGGATCTGCGCGGGGGAGTTCGTCTCGTAGACGGGGACCGTCACGCAGCCGATCGCCATGATCGCCAGATCGAGCGCGACCCACTCCCATCGGGTGTGCGCGATGATCGCGATCGATTCGCCCGGACGCGCGCCCCAGCCGATGAGGCCCTTCGCGATCTGGACGACCTTGTCGCGGAACTCGGCGGCCGAGAACGTCTGCCATGTGCCGGCGTCGTCCTTGTAGCAGACCATCGAACCGTCGGCGTCGCGCTGCGCTCGGCCCGCGAGGAAATCGAAGAGGTTGATATCCGGATCGATCGGCTTGTGCAACGGTGTCGTGTATTCCTTGACGATCGCCGTCGCGTTGGTGACTTCGTCGTCGGTGCGCCCGACGCGCTTTGTGTTGTCTTCGCTCATAGGTATACGATTACTCGATCGATGATACAAAAACACGTCCCGACATGTCCTCTTCCTACGGTTACGTAAGCGTTCACGGAGCGTTCCGGAGCGCGAACCTCGCGTGTCGTGCGCCGACGCGCGAGGTTCGCTATCAGAGAACAAACTGATATACTAAATGCAGCATTACTACTGAATGATGACTATTGATCGCCCTGTTTCTTTGGTGGCCGATAATCATTTCCTCGAAAGGCGGGGCGCAAGGGATAATGCCCTTATGCGCGTAGGCCGGTGAAGGAGGCATGCTTGGTCAGGAGACAGTGCGTATGCGGCGCGCCGCTGCACGGGCTCAACACGAAGGGCCCGCAGATGTTCGGGTTCATCCCGTCGTCGTCGCTTGCCCATTACAACTACGACTGCGAGTTCGACACCGGCGTCACGCTTCCCGGCGGCCGCGTCTTCGAACAATGCCTGACGTGCGGCGCGATGACGCTGTGCGAATACCCGACGCTCGACGGCTCGCTGCGTGGCGACGATCCGCTCATCACCTACGGCCCGGGAACCGTCTACGAGCAATGCGACATCGCGTCCGTGCCCGTGACCTACCGGTCGTTCCGCGCGCTCATGTCCTCGGGCGTGACCGGCGGCGTCATGTACTCGCAGGCGTTCCGGGCCAACCTCGCCGAGCTGTTCCGCACGGACGAACGGCACATGCCCAGCTGGAAGGTCGCCAAGGACGCGATGCTGGACGTCGCCAACAACGCGCTTGACGAGTGGTGGTACGCGTCGATCGGACGCAACTTCATCGTGCTGTACGAGGACTCCAAGGCCCTGCAGATCGTCAGCGCCTGGCACCGCATCCCGGGGACGGCGATCAAGAACTCCGACATCGTGCGCATCAACGGACTCAACGCCGACCCGCTGCGCCACGACGCGAGCGACACGATCGAGATGGCCGCCGAGCGCGAGCTCGAGATCCCCGACGAGCGCCGCGCCGCGCTGCGCATCGGCAACCATGCGCGCCTGCGCCTCATCGGATCGGGCATCATCATCGGACGCGGCATACGCGAGCTCGCGTCATGGTCGAGCCCGGAGGTGCTTGCGGAAGGCGCGCGGCTGTTCGACCGCGACGCCGTCGTCGAACTCGTGGACACGTCCTTCGGCATCCGCCACGCCGTCGTGCGCGACGCGGGGCGCGACGAACAGGTGGAGCTGCTCACACGCCACGACGTCGTCGCGAAGGTCAGCTGCACCTGCGACGCCGCGCAGTCGCATCACGTGTGCGCGCACATCGTCGCGATGGTGCTTGAGATCGCGCGGCGCTACCGTTTCCGCATCACGCTGCCGACGTCCGCGGAGTCGACGGGCGGCGCGATGACGCGGACCGACGGTGCAGCGACGGTCGACGGCGCCATGTTCGGCCACTACGCGGACGTGCTCGACGTGATGCGCGAGGACGAGGTCGACGGACCGCGCTACGACTGGCTCACCTCGTACATCGAACCCTTCGAGACGCCGTCGGCGCCGCTCTACCACGTCGAGTTCCTCACAGCGGGCCCGCTCGCGATGCACAACGTGGGATACTGCGTGTACAGCGAGGTCGTCCTGAGCTTCATCGACGTCGTCATCAACCAGGGCGACCCCGACTACGTACGCACGTTGCGCGGATACGGGCTCGATAAGGATGTGTCGATCCCGATCCTCAACGTCGACACGCTCGACGCCGAGCTCATCGACGCACTCGTCGCGATGATCGTCCACCGCGAGCGCCGCAACGAGGGATACCTCGCCGAATGCCTCGAAAACGGCGTCCTCGTGCGGCTGCTTAGGCGGCTGCGCGACATCGACGGCGTCACCGGACGGCTCGTGTGACGCGGCGTGGGCGCCGATGCCGAATGCACGGCGCAGGCGCCGCCGCCGTCGTCGCGCCCACGCCGGAAGGTGAATCACGACGTGGCGGGCCGTCCGGCGCGTAGCATGTGAGGTATGAACGAAGCAATCACGTATAGGACGCTGCGCCGCGAGGACTACCCGGCGATCACGCAGATGCTGTGCGACGCATGGCACACCGATCCGACGATGGACCACGATCTGGAGATGAAGCTCGCCGAGATCGATCTGGAGCATTGCCTGGGGCGTGCGACGGCCGCGCAGGTGGCCATCAGAGCCGGCGAGGTCGTCGGCGTCGTGCTCGGCAGGATCGACTCGCATGAGACGCGCAATGGGCTCAACAGCCACCATGTGCGCAACATGCGGCTGCTCACGTCGCTGCTCGCGTCGTCGCGCGGCCGCAAGGCGCTGCTCGACCTGAAGCGTTATGAGGACACGAACCTGAAGATGATCGCCGAGGCGAAGAAGGACGGCCACGCCTATCAGGGCGAGCTCGTGCTGCTGCTCGTCAGGCCCGACATGCGCGGCCGGGGAGTCGGCGCCCATCTGTTCGAGTGGATGACCGACCGCTTCCGCCAGGCGGGCGTCGAACGGTACTTCCTGTTCACCGACAGCGCGTGCGACTACTCGTTCTACGACAAGGCCGGGCTGACGCGGCGCGCGGAGTCGATCGTGCTCGACAACGAGCCGCACACACCGAAGGAGGACGCCGAGGTGCACGCCGAGCGTGACGCGATCGACGACCATCTGCACGCCTTCGTCTACGACAACGAGACGTCGCCGGCGAACGAGGGCGTCAACCCGCTCGGCCGCGACTGAACGGTGACGTATATGCATAAGCAGGAGGCCGAAGGCGGCTACCGGCTGCCGGAAGGCTATGAACGGTGCGCGAAACTCGCCCCCGTGCGCGACGCGCCGGACGCGTTCGGGCGCGTGCGCGCGCTCGTGGCGATTCTGCATGGTCCCGACGGCTGCCCGTGGGACGGTGCACAGACGAACGAGTCGTTGCTCAAGCCGCTGCTCGAGGAGACCTACGAATACATCGACGCCGTCGAGACCGATGATCGCGACAACATGCGCGAGGAACTCGGCGACGTGCTGCTGCAGTCGGTGTTCCAGGCGCAGGTATGCTCTGAGGACCCGGAGGATCCCTTCAGTATCGACGAGGTGTGCGACAGGCTCGTCGACAAGCTCATCACGCGCCATCCGCAGGTGTTCGCGTCCGATGACGAGACGCCGCGGGCGCTCGGCGCGGATGAGACGCTCGCGCTGTGGGAACGGATGAAACAACGCGAGAAGCGCCGGGCGTCGGTGCTCGACGGAATCTCGAAGGCGCAGGGCGCACTGCCGCGCGCCGCGAAGGTCGTCTCGAGGGTCGGCAAGTCGCAGCGGGCGGACGAGCTGGACGCCGCCTTCGATACGCCGAGCACGCTCACATATGACCACGCCGACCGGATCTTGCGGATCGTGCGCGAGGCGGCGCGTGACGGCGTCGACATCGAACGCGACCTGCGCATGCGGCTGCGCGAGGTCGAGACGGCGGTCGCGGCCATCGAGGCCGCGCGTGCGGAAGACGACGCCGATGGCGGCCTCGATGGTGCAAGGGCCGCCGGCGCGGATCGGAGAACGGAAGGAGACGACGATGCAGATCAGTAAGAAGGATTTCGACGCCGCCGTGCGCGAGGCGATCGCGGGACTGCCGCAGAAGTTCAAGGACGCGCTGCAGAATATCGCGATCACGACCGCCGACGAGCCTACGAAGGAACAGCTCGAATCGGTCGACGCCGAACACGGCGAGCTGCTCGGCCTCTATCAGGGCACGCCGATCACGAAGCGCGGGTTCAGCTTCGCCGGCGAGCTGCCGGACGTCATCACGATCTTCCGCGGCCCGCACGAGCGCGTCTGCCATACGCACAAGGAGCTCGTCACGCAGATCCAGAAGACGGTGCTGCACGAGATCGGACACTACTTCGGCTTCGACGACGCGTATCTGCATTCGCACGGCTACTGACCGGCGGGCGCGTACGTCGCGGGTCGGACGCGGCGCTGATATCCGGGAACGCCGATGGCGCCCCTCATATGAATACCTGCCCGAGGTCTCACCGTCAGCGGGCTCGGACAGCTCGACCATCACGGCATCAACCTGCTCATCTCCCGCAGCGAGGTGGCCCGCGTCGCACAGCAAAGGCATGCTCGGCAGCGGTTTCCTCGTGGGTCGTGCATTACAGGCGAGGTATGCCAAAGCGGTCAAAGAGGCCAATGATTTCGTCCGGGAACTTTCGCCACGAGAACGCGATATCATCCGCACAACTCGAATAACCACAGCCCCGCCCCACGCGCCGTCATGGCGTGAGGAGCGGGGCGTTTTCTCGTATCTGAAGTTTTCATTAAATTTTCATTACATCGGTACCGATATGTATCGGCTGTGGTTGCCTGCTTCGATAGCTTGTTATACCAGTAATCGCAATGCCTCACACGATCTGCGAGCCGAAGGGCCACAGGGCCAGCTTCGCCATCTTGAAGGATTGAATGCCGAAGGGAACGCCGATGATCGTGATGCAGTTGAGCAGGCCTGCGAAGCAGTAGCCGATCGCCATCCACACGCCGACGAGCACGACCCAGATGATGTTGAGCAGCAGCGATCCGGCGCCGCCGCCGTAGACGACATGCGTGCCGAAGGGGGTCAGCGTCAGCTTCGCCATCTTGAACGCCTGCAGCCCCAAGGGGATGCCGACGATCGTGATGCACAGCACCAGGCCGACGATGAGCCACGCGAGCGCGATCTCCAGACCGCCGAGGATGAGCCACAGGATATTGCCGATCAATCTCATACCAGCAGTATACGGACGACTGCCGCTTATCGGTAGTCGTTGCTTACGGGAGGCGGTTCTCTCGCGGATGTTCGGCGCCGCTGTATGGGCGGCGGAACGCACACCGGCGGCCGTCGCCTCTTGCGCATGGATGCCTGGTCCGGCAAGCCCTGCTTTTGCACGCAGCCATCGCTCTTACGGGAAGCGATTCTCGCGTGCGCGATCCGATCGTCCATGGACGGATGCCTCTTACGGGCAACCGGTTGTCTACGGCCGATCGGCTGCCCGTAAGGTTGCTGCCCGTAAGACGACCACCTGTAGAACGGCCGCCCATAAGGCAGATGCCGACGGGACTTTATGCGAGCCGTCGCGGAATGCTGCCATACTGGGGGCGCGCGTCATGCGCATCACATCACACGCAGGGGAACCCCGCGGCCGTCGCGCCCGGGGTTGAGAAGACCTCGGTCTGACCCTTTGAACCTGTTGGTTGATACCAGCGTAGGGAGTCGAATATGATCACAGCCGAATCCGGCAATGCATCCGCCATCACGTTGACGAATCTGCCGCCGTTCGCACGGCGGATGCGCGAAGCGGCGAATCCGGTGTGGGAGGAAGGCTACAGGCAGCCGTTCATCCGCGAGCTCGGCGCGGGCACGCTGCCGACGCGCAAGTTCGCGTTCTACCTCAAGCAGGACGAGCTCTATCTCAACGATTACGCGAAGGTGCACGCGCTCGCGCTCACGAAGACTGACGACGCGGAGATCATGAAGTTCATGGTCGACGTGCAGCGTGCGATCTTCGACGTCGAGAAATCGCTGCACGGCGACTATCTGGCGTCATACGGCATCACGCCCGAGGAGATGGCGCACGCCAGGCAGTCGGCGTTCGCGCGTGCCTATACGACGCATATGCTGTCGGTCGCGTACGGCGGCGACCTGCTCGACGTGCTCGTCGCCGTGCTGCCGTGCGCGTGGGTGTACGCCGATTACGGTCAGCGGCTTGCGGCCGAGTTCGCGGACACGCTTGACGCCAACCCGTACAAGAGCTGGATCGACACCTACAAGACCGACGAGTTCTGGCAGTCGTCGGCATGGTTGCTCGAACACATCGAACGGCTCGTCGCGCACGCCGATGAAGGCAGGCGCGAACGACTCGTCGAACTGTTCATCCACGGCGTCGAGAACGAATACATGTTCTGGGCGAGCGCGTACGACGAGCAGATGAGCTGGAAGCCGCAGTGGGAGGCGCTCGACGCGCAGTGACCTCGCGATGATCGCGCCGGTGCGCCCCATAAGAGGATGCACATCCCGTAAAGAGGGGCGCCCCCGTAAGAGGGCGGACGGCCGCCGGTGAAGGATCGGCGGCCGCCGCGGCAGGGAAGGGCCCGGAACGGCCGAGAGGGGTGCGGTCCACCTTGGTTGGTGGACCGCACCCCTCTCGGCCGTTGAACATGCGCTTCGTCCGGCGCGCGTCACTCGCGCACGAGGCGGATATGCTCCACATCGTCGCGCTTCGAGATGCGGAACAGGACGAAGCGGTTGCCGATGACCTGCACGACGTCGGCGCCGAGCGCGGCAGCGAGGCCTTCGGCGGCTTCGCGCGCGTCCATGCCGGAGCCGTCCTGGACCTGCCCCTTGATCAGCTCGCGTTTCTCGATCGTCTCGTCCGCCTGCCGGATCGCGGATTCGGTCAGGTCGTTCCTGCCGATGTACACGAGCGGCCTGAGCTGGTTCGCCATCGCGCGCAGCTGCTTCGTCTGCTTCTTCGTCAATGCCATGGGCGTCGTCTTCCTTCTGTGACGTGGTTCATCGATTCATCAAGTGCGTAACCGCGCCATCATATCCGACGCACCCGATCGGCGCCCGGTGGAAGACGGCGTCGCCATGCGGCATCAGAAGTCGAAGTCGTTCGGATCGGCGCCGTTGCGCGTGTCGGTGTCCATCGCGCTGATCCTGCGCATGTCCTCGTCGTCGAGTTCGAAATCGAACACGTGGATGTTCTGCTGGATGCGCGTATTGTGCACCGACTTCGGCAGCACGATCATGTCGCGCTGCAGATGCCAGCGGATGACGACCTGCGCCGATGACTTGCCGTATTTCTCGCCGATTTCGATGAGTCGTTCGTCCTTGAGCAGGTCGCTGCCGGTGCCGCCGAGCGGGCTCCATGCCTCGACGGCGATGCCCAGCGCATGGCAGTAGTCGACCATGTCCTGGTTCGGGAAGGTCGGGGAGGACTCGATCTGGTTCACGGCCGGCTTGACGTCGGTGTTCGCCAGCAGCTCGTCAAGGTGGTTCTTCGCGAAGTTGCTCACGCCGATGGCATGTGCGCGGCCGCCGCGGTAGATCTCCTGCATCGCGTCCCATGCGTCCTGCCAGCCTTCCGCCGGCCAATGGATGAGGTAGAGGTCGACGTAGTCGGTGCCGAGACGGTCGAGGCTCTCCTGGAACGCGTCCATCGTGCGATGCCTGCGGATGTCCTCGTTCCACAGTTTCGTCGTGATGAACACGTCCTCGCGCGGCACGCCGCTCGTGGAGATGGCTTCGCCGACCGACTTCTCGTTGCCGTAGATGCTTGCCGTGTCGATGTGACGGTAACCGCATTCGAGCGCCGCATGCACGGCGTCGACGGTGGTGCGGCCGTCGGGCGTCTGGAAGACTCCGAGACCGACCTGCGGGATGAGCACGTCGTTGTTGAGTACGACGTCATGGGCTGTGGGCTTCACGATTCCTCGATTCCTCGTTCGCTGCGACGTACCTTCGGGCCGCCTGCACGCCGCGTGATCCGGATGCGCCGGATGGCAAACGGACGGGCCGAAGGGACTTGTCCCTGTGCGTCCCATCGTAGAGGTCGGGCGCAGGATATGCGCCGCAATCAGCGATGCGAGGAACGGCGATGCCCCTCTGCATCGCCTACGGGCGGTACTTCGACCATGGCGTGTCTTCTGTGTGCCGAAGACGCGCCATGCGCTTACGCACCCATCGTTTACGGGTGGGACGCGTCGTCTACGGCTGCATGGCGGTTTGCTGTAAGCGGCTGCCCTTCACTTAAGGGAGCAGGTGCCTACTGGAAGCAGTACGCACGGATGTCGAATCGCTTATGGGCGGGGGTCCTCTGCATCGTGATGGTCGACCGTCTATGGGCGATCGCTTACGGGTGGCGATGCCGCGCAACGCGATATCCGGGAATCATGAATAGGCGGGCGCGTGGAAAAAAGATGTGCGGCTGCCCGTGATTGCCGGACGGCCGCACGTATACGACTCGCGAAGGAAGCCCGTGCACGGCTTGTTCCTTGTGGGAACCGTGGGCGATGACTCCGCTCCGTTGACGTTATCGTCTTCTGTTCGCGAACAGGTGAAGATTGTGTCATCGACTGTTCGCTTGTCGCTGAATCACATCATGCCATACAGTGACCTGCCTCATATGTTTTGTTCACATATTGAACACATGTGCCACGATGACCAGGATGATGGTGAGCGCGACGCCGCCGCAGAACAGCCAGTCTCGCGCACGCATCGTCAGCGGATGCCATTGCGTGCGCCGCACGCCTTCCTGATAGCAGCGGGCGTCCAATGCGAGCGCGAGGTTGTCGGCGTGCCGGATCGCACCGGCGAAAACAGGGATGACTATCGCGCACATCGCACGCACCCGTTTGGTCATGCCGCCTGACTCGATCGAGCCGCCGCGGGCCGCCTGCGCGTCGCGGATCGAGACGGCTTCGCGGACGAGCGTGGGGAGGAACCGCAGCGCGAGCGACAGCACCAGGCAGATCTCCTGCACGTGGATCCACCGACGCAACGGGTGCAGCAGCCGTTCGAAGGCGCTCGACATCGCCGTCGGCGTCGTCGTGAGCAGCACGACCGCCCCGAGGACGATGACGAACGCGAAGCGAATCATATAGAGGAGCGCGACATGCACGCCGCCTGTGGTGATCGCCCATCCGCCGATGTGCAGCAGCGGCGTGCCGTCGCGGACGACGGCGAGGTTGAGCAGTCCGGTCACGACGAACAGCGCCAGGAAGACGCGCACCGACGAGAGCAGCCGACGCACGCCGACGCGGCTCGCGAGCGTTATCGCGGCGGTCGTGACGAAGCCGACGGCGAGCTGCGGCCATGTCGACATCGCGAAGGCCGTGAACATGAGCGCGAGGATGCCGAGCATCTTCGCGCGTGGATCCAGAGAGGAGATCCAGGAATAGTCGGCGTCGCTCATGGAGATCGTCTCCGAAGGCATCGGACGGGACGATCGTTCGCACACGCGTGCGCTGACGGCGGTGCATGCGTGTGCGTCGCCGTCAGCGCCGCTTGCGTCGAGGGTGGGATGCGGCTGCCTGTCCGTGCCACCCGTAACCTTCTCGCATGGTTCGTCGACGCCGTCACGGGCGACGGGACGCGCCTCGTGCCCGGTGACGCTCTCCTCATCGCCGATGGCGTCGGCCGAGGCGCCGCGCGCCGCCGGATCGTCCGACGGCGGGAATTCGACGACGGCGTCCGCGAGCACATGCGCCATCGTGAGGTCGTGCGTGATCATGATGATCGTGACGCCGCGCATGTGCAGGCTGCGGATGATGTCGCAGACGCGTGCGCGTGCGTCGTCGTCAAGCGAGGCGGTGGGCTCGTCCATGACGAGCACCTTCGGGTGGCATGCGAGCACCCCGGCGATCGCGACGAGCCGCTGCTGGCCGCCCGAAAGCGTGAAGGGGTCGCGGGCCGACAGATGCTCGGCGCCCACGAGTCGCAGCGCCTCGTCGACGCGCGAGCGCACATCCTCGTCGGGAAGGCCCTGATTGTGTGGGCCGTACGCCACGTCCTGCGCGACGGTGCCCGCGAACAGCTGCCGTTCGGGGTGCTGCATGATGAAACCTAGCCGACGACGCAGGGCCGAGCGCTCCCCTCGGCTTGCGTGGACGAGTTCGACGTCGGCCACGCGGATCGAACCGGCGTCGGGTTTCAACAGCGCGCACAGCAGTTTCGCGAAGGTCGTCTTGCCCGATCCATTCCTGCCGACGACCGCGAGCGTCGATCCCGACGCCACCTGTAGCGAGAAGTCGTCGAGCACCGCGGTGGCGCAACCGGGGTAGCGGAAGGTCACATGGTCGAAGACGACCGCCGGGGCCGATGCTATGGGCTGCATGCCGTGGGCGGTCGCGGACGGCGCATCCGGTAGGGAATCGGGAAGGGGGTGCCCGGTCGTCGCCGGCGCATCCCGTAAGGAATCGACGGACGGAGTCGCCGGGGTCGGAGGTACTGCGGGTAAGCGGTCGGAGGGGACTGCGGACAGCGGGGTCGGGGATGACAAGGGGCGGGCGGCGAGCGGGGATGTCGATGCGAAAGAGGCATCGTGGCCCACCGGATGCAGGCGGCCGTGCTCCAGGCGCAGTGTGCGCGTCGCATGCGCGAGTTCGGCGGCGTCATGGGTCACGATGATGATCGCGGTGCCGCGGGCCTGGATGTCGTCGAGCGCGGCGAGCACCTCGGCGCGCGCCTCGGGGTCGAGCATCGCCGTCGGCTCGTCGAGGATGAGCAGCCGCGAGCGCATCGCGAGCATGCCGGCGATCGCGATGCGCTGCTGCTGGCCGCCCGAAAGATCCGCCGGATTCGCCTCGGCGAACGCGGTCATGCCGACGGTCGCGAGCGCGTCGCGCACACGTTCGCCGATCTGTTCGCGCGGCGTCGAGAGGTTCTCCGGGCCGAACGCGACGTCCTCGGAGACGACGGTCGTGACGATCTGGTCCTCGGGATTCTGGAAGACGATGCCGATGTCGCGGCGCGCGCGGCGATAGGCGTCGGCGCGCGCGCCGACGGCGTCGTCGAAGACGGGCTCGCCGGCGAGTTCCACGGTGCCGCCGTCGGGGGCGGCGAGGCCTGCGGCGAGCAGCGACAGCGTCGACTTGCCCGAGCCGTTCGATCCGACGAGCGCGACGCGCTCGCCCTCCCGCACGAGCAGGTCCACGCCGTCGAGCGTCCAGGTCGCGCCGCCGTCGTGGCTGAACCGCACGTCGCGCATGTCGACGACGGTGCGGGGGGTCGCCGTCACTGCTGTCCCCGGTTGAGCAGCGTGGAGATCGGCTTGTAGACCAGGAACGTGATGACGCCGTTGAGCGCGAACTTGATGAGGTTGAACGGCAGCAGCACCGGGACGATGAGCTTCGCGACGTCGGCCATCGACATATGCGCGTACATCGGTGTGATGACGAGGTTCGCGCCGAGTGCGACGACGAGCGCGAACAGCGCGCCGACGAGGATGCCGACGAGCGCCGATGCGCGGGTGCGGCGACGACGGTAGATGAGCGCGGCGGGCACGGAAAGGGCGAGCGCCACGAGCACGGACATCAGCGTGCCCCACGGATTCGTGAACAGGTGGGGCAGGAAGCCGAGGACGCTTACGATCGCGGCCGCCGATGGGCCGAACGCGAAGCCGGCGACGAGGCACACGACGCCGGAGGGGTCGTATTTGAGCCATGGCGCCGCGGGCATGAGCGGGAACTCGATGAAGCTGACGGCCATCGAGAGCGCGACGAACAGGGCGTACATCGCGATGCGGCGCGTGGACCAGCGGCCCACGTCGCCGACGCCCGTCGAATGCGCGTCGTCGGGACGGTGGTCGCGCGGCGTGCGTGCGGCGGATGCCGAAGCGATCGCTGCGGCGGGGGTGCCGGTAACGGTCGTGTCGTCGTCGGCGCGATCGTCAGTGGATGCGCCGGTGGTGGCATCGGGGGTGATGGCGGTGTTACCGTCAGTGGATGCGCTACCGGTAACGGCTGGGGAGGCGGATCGGACATCGCCGTCACCGGTCGGGTGGGCGTCGGTCGTCTGGTTGGATGCGGGCATGAGGGCATCGTTGATTATGCTCATCGCAGAGCTCCGTTTCTTTCATCCGGACTGTCACCGTTGGCTTCGGAATTCGACCGAATCCACCGCTTTCGCGGGTTGCGGGCTTCGCCGCAGACGCATCGGATGCGCGGCGCTACCGCCAGTAAGGAATTGCACCTTCCCTGAAACTACGTTCTCCATCTGTATACGCAGGTCGGGATAAACGGACGCCGATGCCTCGCCCCGGACGCATCGGAAAACGGGGAGGACGGCGAATCGTAGGGCAAACGATGGGCATGAAAACCCTTATATGACGCGCAAATGTGAGGAAACGCAGCATGGCAATCGTTATCACGAAACATTGTTCCAGAATGTGGATAGTTTGCGAAACATGAATGTTTACCGACTGAACTAATATATTATGTATGTAGAGGCCGTCATCCCGGATACATGATGCTTCCGCGGATGGGCCCGAGATGGTGGATCACTGGGTGACACCCTGGAAACGGTAAGGAAGGTTGACGATGATTGAGACCGCACAGGCGTTCGGCGTGGACATTGGAGGATCGGGCATCAAGGCCGCGCCGGTCAATCTGGAGAAGGGCGAGTTCGCGGAGCCGCGCCTGAAGATCCTCACCCCGGAGCATTCGACGCCTAAGGCGGTCGGAGACATCGTTCGGCAGCAGCTCGAACACTTCGATGTGCCCGAGGACGTCCCGGTCGGCATCGCGTTCCCGGCGCCGATCAAGCCCGGACAGAAGCTCGACTACATGGCCAACCTCGATCAGTCCTGGATCGGCGTCGACGTCACCGAGGTCTTCTCGGAGGCCTGCGGTCGTCCGGTGACCGTCGTCAACGACGCGGACGCCGCCGGCGTCGCCGAGCAGCGCTTCGGCGCGGCGGCCGGCCAGGAGGGCCTCGTCATCGCGACGACGCTCGGCACCGGCATCGGCACCGCGCTCATCTACGATGGCGTGCTCATCCCGAACACCGAACTCGGCCACATCCAGCTGCCGAAGGGCAAGGGCGACGCCGAGAAGTACGCGGCCTCTTCGGTGCGCGAGAAGCTCGACATGGGCTACAAAAAGTGGGCGAAGCGCCTGACGAAGTACTACAGCCTGATGGAGCTGTACTTCAGCCCGCAGCTGTTCGTCGTCGGAGGCGGCGTGAGCCGCGTCTCGGAGAAGTTCCTGCCGTACATCGACATCAAGACGCCGATCGTCGCCGCGAAGCTGCACAACGAGGCGGGCATCATCGGCGCCGCGTACTACGCGAGCACGAAGATGCAGAAGAACGAGGACGCCGCCTGAGCCGGCGGACATGCAAGGCGTCGTGAGCGGCGCCGAAACGTTGTGAGGGGCGGACGCCGGAGCGAACACTCCGGCGTCCGCCCCTCTATTCTCCATGCGCCGTCCCGAGAATCATGTCGTCCGCCGTTACGGGCAGTCGTTTATGGGAAGCCGTTGTTACGGGCGGCTATTGCTGCGGGCTGCTGCCGTTACGGGTGGTTGTTCTTACGGGCGGTCGTCGTTACGGGCAGCCGTTGCCGCGTGTTGAGTTGTTCTTACTGGTGGTCGCTTTTACGGGCGGCAGTCGCCACGCGGAGAACGGCGCAGGCCCCATCGAAACGGTGACTCGTACGGGAAGGCGACGGCGGCAACCGCCTACGGGAGGTCGTTAAGGGCGGCGGACGGCTGCCGCCTGCGGAAAGCCGACGAAAAACGAACGAAGATGTGGAGGTGCGCGTAGATTGGTGATGTGCGTTTTTCCCGAAGAGTAGACATCGATGAACCAAATCCAATCGCGAAGGCCGAGGCCGCGTTGAAGGCGCGGGGGATACGGCCGCTCGCGCTCAATGATTCGAATCCGACGCGGCATGGCCTGGCGCCGTCGTCGCTTCCGTCGGTCTACGCCGCCGAGCCGCGCGGACAGCGCTATGCGCGCGAGGCGATCGCCTCATACATCAACGCTTCCGTCGATTCCGGCGTCCTGGACTTCGCCGGCGAGCGCATCGCGGCCGATGCGGCATGCGCGGCCGGCGTCGTCACGGGTGGCGCCGCCGGGACCGGCGCCCGTAAAACGGCGTATGCGGAGGATCGCATATATAAGGACATGGGTGAAAGAACGCAGCGTGCCGCCGGTAGCGCAGATGCCGCCGGCGATGGTGATGCGGGCGTGAACGGGGCCGGCGGAGACGATGCCGCCGATAAGGATTGCGCCGCCCGCGGCGGCAGAGCCGCCGGTGACGATGGTCGTGCCGTCGATAAGGATGGAGAAGGCGCTGCCGATGACGCCGATGACGATGCCGCTGCCCGTAAGGAGGGGAAGTCGCGGGAGGCGGAAAGGCCGGCGGATGCCGACGATGTGTATCTGCTCAGTTCCACGTCGCAGGCGTATGCATGGCTGATGAAGCTGCTGTGCGACGCCGGGGACGCAGTGCTCGCGCCGAAGCCCGGATATCCGCTCATCGAATCGATCGCACGGCTTGAATGCGTCGAGGCGCGCTTCTACCAGCTGCGTTTCGACGGCTCGTGGTTCATCGACATCCCGCAGATCGAACGGATGCTCGCCGAGGACACGGATCGTCGCATCCGGGCGATCGTCGTCATCAACCCGAACAACCCGACCGGCTCCTACATCAAGCCGGGGGAGCGTGAGGCGCTCGTCGCGCTGTGCATCCGATACGGGATCGCGATCATCGCCGACGAGGTGTTCTTCGACTACCCGTTGGAGCCGTTCGACGGCAACCGCAGGCTCAGCGGCGAGCGGCGCGTGCTCACCTTCGCGCTCGACGGATTCTCGAAGACGCTGGCCGCGCCGCATGCGAAGGTGGGATGGATCCGCGTGTCCGGACCCGCCGACGACGTGCGCGAGGCGCGGCGCCGACTCGACGTCATCGCCGACGACTTCCTGCCGATGAGCGAGCTCGTCGCCCGCGAGATTCCGACGATGCTGCGCGAGGCGCCCCGTCAGCTTGACGCCGTCGGCACGCGCATCCGCGCGAACCTGGCGACGCTGCACCGCATGCTCGACGGGGACGGCCTCGGCGTCGTCGACGTGCTGCGCGCCGAGGGCGGCTGGAACGTGCTGCTGCGTTTCCCCGGCGTCATCGACGAGAACGACCTTGTGCTGTCGATGATCGACGACGCCTGTACGAGCGGGCAGCCGGGGTATTTCTTCGACATGGCGTCGAACGGCTACCTCGCGATCTCGCTGCTGCCCGAAGCGCGGCGGTTCGAACGCAACGTCGCGACCGTGCTCGACGCGGTGCGTCAGCGGCTCGACATCGCCTGATATTTGCTGCGGATGAGCTGCGTGTAGAAGTCTGTCGCATGCTGCGGGTCGCCGTCGAAGACGATGTGCGCCTCGTCCATGACGAGCACACGCCGGATCTCGTAGCGTTCGTCGGCGATGAGTTCGACGTCGTGCGTCGTGAACACGACCGGCCTGCCGTAGCGGAACAGCCGTTGCGCGACATGCGCCGAGCTGATCTCGTCGAGGCCGCGCGTCGGTTCATCGGCGACGAGCATCGCCGGCGCATGGCAGCAGGCGACGGCCATCGCGAGCAGATGCAGCCGTTCGCCGTCGAGCGCGTCGAGCCGCATACGGCGCACGTCGCCCAGATCGAAGGCGGCGAGCAGGTCGCCGATGCGCGCGGCGCGCTCGGTCGGCGGCACATGGTGGCGTTCGAGATAGCCGTCGAGCGCGTCCTCGAGGGATTTCGCACGCTGGAAGTGCGCGCGCACATGGTCGAGGCTGACATAGCCGATCGCCGATCGGATGACCGTACGGTCGGCGCGGCGCGACAGGTCGCGCGGCTCGCCGTCGACGGCGTAGTCGACGACGCCGGACGTCGGCGACTCCTGTGCGCCGATCATCCGGATGAGCGTCGATTTGCCGGCGCCGTTGAGTCCGATGACGGCCACGTTGCCGCCGTCGTGCGTGATGCGCAGGTCGGTGGGTTCGCAGCCGACCGCGCCGTCCGCGTAGACATAGCCGGCGCCGCGCAGACCGATGTCGACGGTCTCGGCGGGCGGCCGGCGTCGGCGGGAGGGGAACAACGAATCGAAAACGCTCATGCGGCCATTGTATCCATGCGTGTCCATGCGTCGCCGCCGTTTGCGCCCGTGGGCGTTACCGGGCGCTCCGCATTCACCGTCGGCGGATGACGCCGCCGGTGGCGAAGCGCGGCGATGCCGTCGGTGACGACGGGCGTCACCGACGGCGCAATGCAAGGCGCCGCCCCGTGGATGCAAGGCGACCCCGCGCCTTTTGCGGCTACGGCAGCGCGAACCAGCTGCGCACGCGGTGGAAGAGCGCCGGGTCATTGGCGACGAGCATGTCGTCGCGGCCGACGACGAAGCAGGAGGCGATGGCGAACACGAGCGCCGCGCATACGACGATCGCGACGGGCGCGCGCGTCCACGGCCATCGGCGCATCATCAGCGCGACGACGGGCACGGCGGCCACCATGAACAGCCATCCGAAATCGGCGATGTAACGCCATCCGAGGCCGCCGACGAACGCGTCGAAGACGACGAGGAGGGCCGCGAGCGCAAGCGCAGTGGCGAGCGTCGGCCACCAGACGCCGCAACGGCGGCGCACGGCGGGCCACGGCAGCGCGAAAGCGCACAGCGCGAGCGGCATCAACGCGAACAGGCCGCCGACGCACGGCTCGGTGAACGACCAGCGCGGCAACGGCGTCGGCGACAATGCGAGGAATGGGAACGCGTCGGTGAGCCGCGGCGGCAGGAACAGGTAGTAGAAGACGGTCAGCGGCATGTTCTCGGCCGGCGTGTGGAAGCGCGTCATGTCGGTGACGGTGAGCTGGTAGGCGTTGCCGAAGTCGAAGGGCGACGCGAAGCGCAGCTGGTTGTAGACGAGGACCGGCGCCGTCACGGCGAGCGCGGGGAGCAGCAGCGCGGCGCCGAGACGCGCGATGCGCCCGCGCCGGCGCCCCCGTGCCGCGCGGCGCAGGTCGGGCAGGAACAGCGGCAGCGCGAACAGCGCCGTGAACGCGAAGGTCGGACGGCATCCGATCGTCGCCGCGATGCACAGCGCGCCCCAGGCGACGCGTGCCATCGAGACGATCCGCAATGTGCGCGGGGCGTCCCCGCCGCCGCCTTCCGTGCGCACGGCGCCGAGCCACAGCCACAGGCCGAGCATCGCAAGCAGCAGGCCCGAGGAGAAGGGGACCGAGTAGAAGTTCGTGCGGAACCACAGATACGGCAGGTTCGCGCCGAGCATCATCGCGATGCACAGCAGCGCGGCGCCGGCGAGCGATGTGCGCGGCGCGACGAGTCCGAGCAGGCGGATGACGAGCAGGCAGGCGACGACGCTCACGCCGGCCATCAGCCACAGCTGCGCGCAGGTCGTCGGCAGCATGAGGCCGCCGGGCGTGAACCATGAGGTGACGAGGCGGAACGGCGCGAACAGCGCCACCGCGGGCAGCACGCCGAAATACGAGTACCAGCGGCCGTCATGGAACGCGTGGTCCCAGTAGATCGGCGTCACGCCGTCGGCGAGCATGCGCGCGCGTGAGGCGGCGTCATAGGGATCGGCGGCGCCGGCGAGCTCGTCGGGGACGGGAAGGTCGAGCCAGACGCGGCCGTGCAGCAGCGCGTCGGCGAGATGGCCGTACTGGTCGAAGTCGAAGGTGTAGCCACCGTCCTTGTGGAAGACGAGCGGCTGCTGCGCGTAGCCGATGATCATGACGCTGCGGACGACGACGTAGACGCCGAGCGCGCCGGCGGCCAGCGCGAAGGCGAGCCGCTGACGCCGGCTCGAGACGTCCAGCGCGACGCCCCACAGTCCGGTCGACGGCAGTAGCAGGATGACGAAGGCGGCGAGGACCGCCATCGCCGCGACGCGCGCCCAGTCGAAGACGAAGGGCACGCGCACGTTCGCGCGGAAGTTCTCGATCGGCACGAGCGTGCCGCGCGGCTCCTCGATCCAGATGCGCACAAGGCCCCGCGCGGGCGCGCGGAACAGCAGCGCCGACGGCGTCGCCGGCGAGACGGTGACGGACGGGGAACGCATGTCCCAGCCGTCGCCGTCTCGCGTCGCCAGCCGCAGATGGACGGTGGAGACGACGTCGTCGCCGCGCGCGCCGTCGCTCACGGCCTGCACATGCGTCGCCGGCGTCGCGTCGGCGCGCCAGTATTCGCTGCTGCCGTCCGCCTTCACCTCGACATAGGCGCCGGCGGGATCGCGCACCTCGAGCAGCCCCTGCGCGGTGCGCGACAGTCCCGGGCCGAGGGCGTTGGCGGCCGACGCGGAATCGGTGGACGCGCCGATCGAGCGCCAGTGCGCGAGATTGCACACGACGCATTCGACGATGAGGACGAGCGCGAGCGCGACGAGCGCGGAACGCAGGACGCGCATCGGACGCGGCCGATGACCAGAGCGGGAAATCACAGCCATTATTCTAACGGCACCATGGGTATCGGCGGAGACGTTGTACATTAGTCGTATGAGACAACGGCACGCAGCGCAGGGACGACGGGGACGGCTCGAAGGACGGGGCCGCGGCGACGCGCGCGAGGACGCGCTGCCGGCGCCGGTCGAGCGCATGCTGCGCTCGCTGCGCGCCATGCTCCGCTGGAGCGACGACGTGGCGCCGGACGCGCAGACCTACCGCGTCGGCGCCTTCGCGCGCCGCCACGTGTTCGACGGATTCCCGATGGAGCGGCACGACGCCCTCCCCGGATGGCTGCAGATCCCCGGCACGCGCACCTTCGCGATCGGCCTGTTCGTCCGCCATGACCGTTTCGTGCAGCTTGCGCTCGCCGACGACCGCGGACGCGTGTTCGCGACCGGCGAGCCGCGCGCCGACCTGCAGGGCCTCGAACCGCGGCTCGTGCTCGATGCCGACGGCGCGCCCGGGCCGCGCGACGGCGTCCGGCGAGGCACGCTCACCGCGTTCGACGACGATGGCGGCGTCGTCGTGGGCCGATGGACGAAGGCGCGCGCCGGCTACACGCTCGAATCGATGCGCGCCGACTTGTCCGACGCGCTGCGGACCGGACTCGGCTACCGCGACGCCGTGACCGTGGCCTTCTTCGCCGACTACCTGCAGCCGCGGCTGCGCGGGCGCCTCATCCCCTTCGGGGCCGGCGACCTGATCTGGCGTCTGTCGCGGCAGGCTCCGTTGAGCGCGATCCGCATGAGCGTGCGCGACGAGGAGGAGACGAGGATGCTCGGCATGCGCGTCTCGGGGCTTGAGGAGTACGCGATGCGGCTCATGCGCGAATCCGGCGCGCTTGACGACGTGCCAGGGCTGCTTCCCGATCACGGCGCCGAACCGATGCACACGCTGCGCTCGCCGTATTCGGGCAACTATTTCCTGACCTGGGACACGCCGATGCCCTTCGATGCCGCCCTCACGTCGCTCAAGATCGAAGGCGCCCTCAACCGCGTGGCCGCGTTGCGAGCCTGGCTCGACGGGAACGCGGCGCGCGGCGCGCGGCCGACCGAGGACACGGCGACGGCGGCGCAGATCGCGCTCGCCGACCGCACGTTCCTCGAGAATCCGGCGCTCATCGCCTTCGACACGTCGCGGGATGTGAATCCCGACGAGCCCGACTTCGGCGTTGTGAACGACTTCGTCTCCCTGTCCGCGCTGACGGCGCGGGCAATCGCGACCCAGCATCCGGACCCGGTGCGCGAACGCGCCGCGCATACCGACGCGTTGTTCGCCGAGGACCTGCACGACGCCGCGCCCGGCGGCGGCGCGTCCGACGACCGTCACGGCGAATGGGTCGTGCGCCAGACGCTCTCACGGCTCATCCGTTCGATGCGGCTGCCGTACCGCTTCGACTGCGACTTCCGGCTCAACCTCGACGGCGGCGCCGCCTCGCTCGCCTTCACGGCCGCCGGCCCGGCGCTCATGCCGCGCGGCGTCTACGACACCGGGCAGCGGGGATGGACGAGGACCGACGACGCATGGCGCGCACGGATGAGCGCGCGGTACAACCTGCGCGCCGGCATCATCTTCGCGGCGCTCATGTTCGGCGCCGACGAACGGATCGACGAGGTGGCGATACGCATCGACTCGCCCGGCCTCGAGGAGGCGATCGCCGAGCAGGACGACGTCATCCATTCGACGATCAGCGACGCGCTCAGCGCGTTCGAACGGCTCGGCGAGGCCGGCGCGGACCATATCGGCGGCAAGTCCGGTCCGAAGGACGGCGACCGCCACGGCAACCCGACGCGCATCATGACGCCCCCGTCCATGCCGTCGATGGACGCCGCACGCGAGGACGGCGGACAGGGGGCAGGCGGGGACGACGAGGACTTCGACGCGCTGATGCGCGGCGGCGGCATCGACGAGGTCGCCTTCGCCTTCGACGACATCCACCGCGACGACGGTCCCGACGATGCGCCTCCGTTCGACGCGGCGCGCGCCGCGCGGGACGCGCACGCCGCGGGCGGTTCCCCGGAGCGTACGGACGGCCCCGGACGCGACGCGTCGTCGCCCGCGACCGGCGACGACGCGATCGAACGGCTGCGCCAGGGGCCGACGATGCGCGCGCTGACGACGGTCGTCTTCACCCGCGCCATGTTCCTCGAACGTCTGGCGACGGACGGCCTGGCCGATCCGGCCGGCACCTACCGGATGTTCGGCGCGGCGCTCTCGCTGGACGCCGACGGCGGACTGGCGCCGGTGGACCCTGGATTCTCGGTCTCGGACGCGCGCTTCTCCCCGCAGGGCGCGCAGGACGCCCCCGAGGAGCACGACAGGAGACTCGACCCGGGTGCGGCGCATGTGCTCGGAGCCGCCGACACCTTCGGACTGGCGATCCAGCGCGACGACCTCATCAGCAGCGCGCTGCGCCGCTTCCACACGCTCGCGGCCGACACGCGGATGCCGTCGGCGCTCAAGGCGCAGCAGGCGATGGACGTCATCGAACGGATCGGCGACCCCGAACTGATCTCGCGCGCGACCGACGTCACGTCGGCGCTCATCGACGGCGACGACACGCCCGACCCCGCCTCGACGCTGCTCAGGGACCTCGACGATGCGCGGCTCAAGGCGCGCGACCTCTTCTTCTCCGGGCAGCCCAAGCAGGCGCTCGCCGGCGTCGAACGGGCCGTCGAGGCCCTCGACGAGGTGTACCGCGGCATCGACGGCGTGCCGCGCTACTTCAACTCGTACGCCGACCGCGTCGTCTACAACCGGCTGTTCGCGCTGCCGGACGAGCGCACCGTGCTCATCCCGGACACGCTGTTCTACGCGCATCTCGAACTCGCCGACGCGCTCGGGCAGATCGAAGGGCCCGACGCCGCGCTCAGGCATCTCAATGCGCTCGTCGCCTATGCGCCGTCCTACGCGCTCACGCATCTCAAGCTCGCCGTGCAGCTCGCCCAGAATGAGGACTGGGATTCGGCGAGGGCGGCCTGCCTGAACGCGCTGCGGGTCTCGCTCGACCGCTCCGACGCCGCCTACGCCTACTACCGCCTCGCGCAGGCGGCGTGGATGCATGACGAGTTCGAAGTCGCCTACGCCGCATACATGCTCAGCGGGGCAATCGGCGACGACACGGCGACGCGGACGACCGAGATGAACGAGGTGGGGGCGCGCGCCCAGTCGCAGTGCATCCGCCTGCCGATGACGCTGCAGGAGGCGATGGACACGCTCGAGGCACACGACGTGCCGGTGTGGCCGCGCACCGAGGTCGTGCCGATCGTGCTCGACGCGGCGCGCGTGTGCGTCGACCGCGCGATGTTCGTCCCGGCGCGCACGCTCGTCGTCGCCGCGATGCGCCTCGTTGGCGACGAGACGGACATCGTGCAGCTGCAGTTCCTGCGCTCGCTCAACGCGTAAGGTTTTTCGCGCAGCCGGCGGCGGGTCGGCGGCGCGCGGCCGATATATTGGAGGAGGTCGGCGCCTTCGGCGCCTGCGGCGCCGCGCCGGCCGGCCATGGCGCAAGGACGGAAAGGTGCGGCAGATGCAGGCGACTCGACACGACGCGGACGGACGGGACACGAGGGACGCGAAGGACGCCGTCGGATCCGACATGCGGATCGACGCGCTCCGATACGACGACAACGACGCGATGAGCCTCGACGACCTCGATGTGGACGCGCTGAGCGCCGAACAGGCGGCGCGGCTGTGGGCGAGGCTCGCGGCCTGGGTGGAGACCGACCAGATGGCCTATTACGTCGACGACGCCCCGGTCTCCTCCGACGCCGCCTACGATGCGCGCATGCGCTGCCTGCAGCGGCTCGAGGCGGCGTTCCCGCAGCTCGACTCGCCGTCCTCGCCGACGCGGCGCGTGGGAGGCACGTTCTCGAACGAGTTCGCCTCGGTGCGTCATCCGTCGCGCATGATGAGCCTCGACGACGTGTTCTCCTACGAGGAGCTGCGCGCCTGGTACGACGGCGTGCGCGCGGCGCTCGACTGGCCCGAGGACAAGCCGCTGCCGATGACCTGCGAGATCAAGATCGACGGCCTGGCGCTCAACCTCATCTACCGCGACGGCGTGCTCACGCAGGGCCTGACGCGCGGCGACGGCGTGACCGGCGAGGACATCACGATGAACGTGCGCACGTTCCAGACGATACCCGCGACGCTCGGCGGCCCCGAAGGCGACATCCCCGAACTTGTGGAGATCCGCGGCGAGGTGTTCATGCGCTGGGACGACTTCCGCGCGCTCAACGAGCGGCAGGAGGAGGAAGGCAAGGCGCCGTTCGCCAATCCGCGCAACGCGGCGGCGGGTTCGCTGCGCCAGAAGGATCCGCGCATCACCGCGGGCAGGCATCTGAGCTTCTACGCGCATGGCCTGGGAGAGCTCGTCTGGGGCACGGGCAAGCCGGTCGACGTCGCCGACGAGGTGCACGACCAGTCCGAGGCGTACGCGCTGTATGCGAAATGGGGTGTGCCGGTCTCGCCGCACACGCGCGAGGTGACGAACTTCGACGAGATCATCGCGATGATCGAATACTACGGCGAGCACCGCTACGACATCGAGCACGCGCTCGACGGCATCGTCGTCAAGGTCGACGACCTCGCCCTGCAGCGCCGGCTCGGCGCCACGTCGCGCGCGCCGCGCTGGGCGATCGCCTACAAGTATCCGCCCGAGGAGGTGAACACCGAGCTGCTCGACGTCGTCGTGCAGGTGGGCCGCACCGGGCGCGTCACGCCGGTCGCGATCCTCAAGCCCGTCTACGTGGCCGGTTCGACGGTCTCGCGCACGACGTTGCACAACGGGTACGAGGTCAAGCGCAAAGGCATCCTGATCGGCGACGTCGTCATCGTGCGCAAGGCCGGCGACGTCATCCCCGAACTCGTCGGCCCCGTGCTCGCGCGCCGCAAGGGACGCGAAGGGCGGCTGCGCGAGTTCCACATGCCGACGCACTGCCCGTCGTGCGGCACGTTGCTGCGCCAGATGAAGGAGGGAGACAAGGACCTGCGCTGCCCGAACGCCGAATCGTGCCCCGCGCAGCTGACGGAGCGCATCATCAACCTCGCCTCGCGCAAGGCATTCGACATCGAGCATCTTGGCGAGCAGAGCGCGATCGCGCTGACGAACCCGG
The DNA here is from genome assembly GCF_003952025.1 of Bifidobacterium castoris. Lineage (GTDB taxonomy): Bacteria > Actinomycetota > Actinomycetes > Actinomycetales > Bifidobacteriaceae > Bifidobacterium > Bifidobacterium castoris. The sequence goes on from NZ_QXGI01000003.1 coordinate 195,830, forward strand.
AGGCCGACAGGCCGGATTCGGTCGAGGCGTATGCGCCGAACATCGTCGAGGTGCGGGTGGGGCCGGGGGAGGAGCCCGAGCCGTACACCGCCCCGGAGGGACTGGGACTGCCCGACGTGCAGCAGCCGGTGCTCTCGAGCGAGGCGGACGTGTTCGACCTTGACGCGCGGCGTCTCAAGGACGTGTACGTGTGGCGCGAGGCGCCGATCATCGAGGTGATCGAACGGGTCGAGGACGGCAGGCGGCGCAAGGTGCGCAAGCGCATCGGCGGCTCGGGGCTGTGGCACCGGGCGCCGGCGTTCTGGACGACGCCGACGAAGGCGAGCGGCGCGAAGCCGGTGCCCGCCGACGGCGTCATCGTCGGCGTCGATGAGCGCAGCGGCCGCGACATCTACATCTGCCCGGCGGAGACGACGCGTAAGATGCTCGACGAGGTCGACAAAGCCAAGCACACGGATCTCGACCGCGTGCTCGTCGCGTTGTCGATCCGCCGGCTCGGACCTCCGACCGCGCGCCTCATCGCGCAGCATTTCGGCACGCTCGACGCGATCGGCGACGCGACCGCCGACGAGCTCATGCAGATCGACGGCATCGGCCCCGAGATCGCCGAATCGGTCGTTGACTGGTTCGCCCAGGCGAAGGATCCGATGAGCTGGCGGGGCAAGGTGCTCGCAGCATGGAAGAGGGCCGGCGTGGGCATGGAGGCGGACAAGAACGACCTGCCGCAGACGCTCGCCGGGCAGACCGTCGTCGTGACCGGTTCGCTGGAGACCTATTCGCGCGATTCGGCGAAGGAGGCGATCATGGAACGCGGCGGTCGTGCCGCGGGATCGGTCAGCAAAAAGACGGATTGGGTCGTCGTCGGCGCCAATGCGGGGTCGAAGGCGGCCAAGGCCGAGGAACTCGGCATCCCGATGATCGACGAACGGCAGTTCGACGAACTGCTCGTCACCGGCACCGTCGAAGGCGTCAGCCAGGCGCACGCCGACAAAAGAAGCGTGTCCGCCGAAGCATGACGGGCGCGCGATGCCGATGCGACGGCTCCGCGTCGTCGGCGTCGGCATCGGCATCGACGGCGGGTCCTCCCGCGTGGCGTCGGGACGTCGTAGGCGCCGCGATATGCGTGCGGCCGACGCGCGCATGGGCGGGACGGCTTGCTCATGGATGATGCATATGCGTGGGTGACGGAACTAACGGCGCAGTTGTCTTCGTCGCCCGACGTCGCCTGACCGGGACGACGGGCGACGCTGATGACGTCGGCGACGGCAGCCGTGTCAGCGTGGATCGTCGGCGGCCGACGAGGGATAGGCGTCGATGAGCGTGCGCGCGAGGCGGACGAAGGTGTCGCCGAAGTCGTCGTCGCGCAGCGTGCCGTCCTCGTTGAGCACGGCCGGACGGCCTTCGCTTTCGCCAATCTCGCGGATGCGCGGATCGAGCGGCAGCCGGGCGAGCAGCGGCACGTCGTGGCCGAGCGCGTGCGACAGCTGCTCGCTGACGCGTTCGCCGCCGCCGGCTCCGAAGATCTCGAGCCGTTCGCCGGCATGCTCGAAATAGCTCATGTTCTCGACGACGCCGCGCACCTGCATCGGCACCTGCAGCGCGACGAGCCCCGAACGCACGGCGATGTCGGACGCGGAGGGCTGCGGCGTCGTGACGACGACGAGTTCGGCGTTCGGCAGCGCCTGCGCGACGGAGATCGCCATGTCGCCGGTGCCGGGGGCCAGATCGAGGATGAGCACATCCGGCTCGCCCCACCACACGTCGGCGAGGAACTGTTCGAGGGAGCGCTGCAGACGCGGGCCTCGCCACAGGATCGCGCGGTCGGAGCCTGCGAACATGCCGATCGACATGAGCTTGACACCCCATGACGTGACCGGCATCAGCATGCCGTTGAGATTCGTCGGCTGGCTGTGCACGCCGAAGAGGCGAGGCAGTGAGAATCCGTAGATGTCGGCGTCGATCGCCGCCGTGTCGTAGCCGAGCGCGGCGAAGGTGGCCGCGAGGTTCGCGGAGATCGACGATTTGCCGACGCCGCCCTTGCCGGACGCGATCGCGAAGATGCGGGTCTTGGTGCCGGGCTTGTTGAACGGGTTCTCGCGGCGCGCGGCCTTGAGGTCGCTGACGAGCGCGTGCAGTTTCTCGTCGGACATCGTGCCGACGTTGATGCGCGGCGTGAGCCTCGCGTACGGGTAGCTCGCCACCGCCTGCTCGATCTGCGCGGCGAGCTGGTCGGACAACGGGCATCCCGGCACGGTCAGCTCGACGTCGACGACGACGTCATAGGCGCGGTCTGTCGTGCCGTATTCATCGCTACGGGCGGCATCCTCGGAATCGTCATGGGCGGTCCCCGGATCGTTACGGGCGGCATCGTTGAGGCCGTCGCCCGTAAGCGCGGGGGAGGCGCTGCCGGTAACAGCGGGGAACGGGGCGTCGGAGGTCGGAATGACGGTGACGTTGGCGATCATTCCCAATTGCGTCACGGAACGACCCAATTCGGGGTCGATGACGTGATCCAGACGTTCCAACACGGCGTGTTCAATGATCGTCGTCTCATCGTTCATTCGATTTCGATGCCTTTCTGCATGGAGGGGAAGGATCCCGCCGAGGATTTCGCCGGGGTTGGGACAAGGCCCCACTGTATTGCATGCGGGTCGGACGCGCCAGAGGCGAACGGGACGGAAACGGGCGGCGCGGTCCGGGAAGGACGGATCGCGCCGCCCGCAGCTTCGGATGAGAAAGAGGTCGTGTTAGCCGGATGCCGCCCGTACGCACGGTACGCGCATGCGTCGGCGCCTACGGGCAGCCCGGCGGGGAACGGACGTCATCGGCGTCCGGAGGCGAAATGGTCGAGCGCGCCGGTTTTCATCAGCATCCGGTAGAGCATCCAGCTCAGACCGCCCACGATGAGCGCGCCGGAGACCACCGACGTGGCCAGATAGACGCTTGCGCGCAGCGCGCCCCAGCCGGGATTCGTGATCCAGTAGTAGACGCCGCAGCCGAGTCCCGCCAATGCTCCCGAAAGCATCGCGCTCGCCAGATTCCACACTCGGTAGGCGAGCAGAGCGAAACCGAGCTCGGCGCCGATCCCCTGCATGATGCCGACGACAAGTGAACCGCCTGCGCCCCACTGGTTGCCGAGCAGCAGTTCAAGCATCGCCGCGACGGTCTCCGCATACAACGCCGCGCCGGGTTTGCGAATGATGATGGCCGCAAGCGGGCCTGCGAACAGCCAGAACGCGTTGAGGATGCCCTCGAATCCGGGAGTGACGGCGCCGAACAGCGTCAGCGGCGCGGTGCAGATGAAATCCCACACCCAGAAGACGAGTCCGGATGAGGCGGCGATGGCGGTGGCGGTCACCAGGTCGACGACGCGCCATCGGCGTGACATATACGGGATGCGGGCGGCGTCGGTTTTGATATCGGTCATGGAAGTGCCTTTCCTTGTCACATGCAGATGATGGAAGGCACGGGGAAAGAGACGTCCGTGCGTCGGCATTACCCGATTCACGTTCATGCGGTCGAAGCTTGTGCTTCCTCTCAGCCTGCTTGGCAAGCCCCCGTGTCCGCATCCAGTAAAGCAGGGACTGTGCACTTTCGCCGTTCGAACGGATTGCAGGACGTCGGCGGTGCGGATGACCGATGGAGGAACGACGGCCCAATGAGAAGGACGCTGCCTGTAACGAAGGCGCCGCCCGTAGGAGAGTGCGGCCGATAGGCGGGCGCTACCCGTAAGGAGTGCCGCCGGTAGAAAGAGTGCCGCCCATGGGGGAATGCCGCCCGTAAGAGGACGCCGTCCGTGGGAGAGGGCTGCCGATAGAGAAAGTGCCGCCCATAGAAGCGGTAGAAGAACAAGTGCTGCACCCGTACAGGGCATGCCGGCCATAGGGGAGGAGGATTGCGCTTACGGGCGGCCGAGAGAGAAAGCGGGAGGTATGACGGCGACGATGGAAAAAACGGGCGGCACCGGAAGGGTGCCGCCCGTTTTGCTCTCATCGGATCCGGGAAGGATCAGATGTGGAAGTAGAGCTCGTACTCGAGCGGGGTCGGCTGCAGACGGGCCTGATCGATCTCGCTGCGCTTGAGGTCGATCCAGGTCTCGATGAGGTCCTCGGTGAAGACGTCGCCGGCGGTCAGGAAGTCGTGATCCTCCTCGAGCGCGTCGAGCGCCTCGGCGAGCGAGGACGGCACCTGCTTGATGCCGGCGTGCTCCTCCGGAGGAAGCTCATAGAGGTCCTTGTCGACCGGCTCCGGCGGCTCGATGTGGTTGAGGATGCCGTCGAGGCCCGCCATGAGCTGCGCGGAGAACGCGAGGAACGGATTGCACGACGGATCCGGGGCGCGGAACTCGATGCGCTTCGCGGCCGGCGACGTGCCCGCGAGCGGGATGCGGATCGCGGCGGAGCGGTTGCGGGCCGAATAGACGAGGTTGACCGGCGCCTCGAAGCCCGGGACGAGTCGATGATACGAGTTGAGCGACGGGTTCGTGAACGCGAGCACCGCCGAGGAGTGCTTGATCAGGCCGCCGATGTACCAACGGGCCATGTCGGAAAGGCCGCCGTAGTTCTTCTCGTCGTAGAACAGCGGCTTGCCGTCCTTCCACAGCGACTGGTGGCAGTGCATGCCGGTGCCGTTGTCACCGGCGATCGGCTTCGGCATGAAGGTCGCGGCCTTGCCGGCGAGCGCGGCCGTCTCATGGACGACGTACTTGTACTTCATCAGGTCGTCGCCCGCGTGCTGCAGCGAGTTGAAGCGGTAGTTGATCTCCTGCTGGCCGGCGCCGGCGACCTCGTGATGCGCGCGCTCGAGGATGAGGCCGACCTTCTGCAGGTTGGCGACCATGTCGTCGCGCAGATCCTGCGTGTGGTCGATCGGCGGGACCGGGAAGTAGCCGCGCTTGACACGGTTCTTGAAACCGATGTTCGGCGTGCCGTCCTCCTCGACGTCGAGTCCGGAGTTCCATGGGGCCTCGACGGAATCGACCTCGTAGAAGGAGCCGCGCATGTCGTTGCCGAAGCGGACCTTGTCGAAGATGAAGAACTCGGCTTCCGGGGCGAAGGAGGCGGTGTCGGCGATGCCGGTGGCCTTCAGGTAGGCTTCGGCCTTCGCCGCGACCTGACGCGGATCGCGCGAATACGGCTCATCGGTCAGCGGGTCGACGATCGAGAATGCGACGTTGAGCGTCTTGTGCTTGCGGAACGGGTCGACGTAGGCGGTCGTGATGTCCGGGACGAGCTTCATGTCGGACTCGTTGATGGCCTGGAAGCCTTCGATGGAGGAGCCGTCGAACGGCATGCCCTCGTCGAACGCGTCCTTGAGGAATTCGCTGGCAGGGACCGTGAAGTGCTGCTGAACACCAATCAGATCGGTGAAGCGAACGGAGACATACTCAATGCCTTCCTGATTGATCAGGGCCTCGGCGTCTTCCTTGGTTTCGAGTGTGGTCACGGGACCGCTCCTTTCAATAAGTGGATTACGCATATCAGCATAGGTCACAGCGTTTCGCTCACTCGAAGTTTGAGTTACGAACATGTTTCGGATGGCGCGGATGGGGTCGACGGAGCGTCGGAATCGTTCGAACGGCCGCGCTGGCGTGATGAGGGGAGCCTGGCCGCGTGCGCCGTGCGGCTGCACACGATGTGGACGCCGCGTCGCCGTGGCGGTAGTTCCTGCCGGTGGCGATCGTTATGGGTGGCCGTTCCTCGGGCATCGCACCGCGATACGCGGACGGTCATCGCAAAACGCCGGCAGGAAGGCCGACGCGGGACGCGGACGTCGACAGACAAGCGGCGTCCAGAGAAACAAAAAGGGACCGGAGAAACCGGTCCCGGAAAATCTGGGCGACGACGGTCAGCGTCCGCGCATCGCGCGCTTGCTGACCTTCTGCATGCGCATCGGGTCGATGCCCTTGGGGACGCCCATGCCGCTCTTGCGCTGCAGCGTATGCAGACGCTCGTTGAGCGTGATGAGCTGGTCCTTGGTCATCATAAACCGACGGCGCTTCTTCACCGTGCGCACAAGCTTGTTGGAGGTCGTGTTCGGAATGTACGTGCGCTTCTTGAGGATGACATTGCGCAGATCCTTGAGACGCACCTGCTTGGGGCCGGTGCCGACGCAGATGCGGTAGATCGGGATCTGCGAGCCGGCGGTCACGCCCTTGATCATCTTCTCCTGGCGGTCCATCGCGCGCATGACGCGGCCGTAGTCGCCCTCGCCGATCAGATAGATGCCCTGATAGCCGGTGCCGCGCCAGATCGCGTCATGCGAGCGCGGGTCGACCCACGCCGGTTCCTGCGGGAAGTCATAGCCCGCCCTCTTCATGTTGCCGAGGACGCTGATGGCCGCGCCCGGCTGCCCCTCGAGCTGCTTGAAGCCGACGGCGTCCGCGCGGCGCGTGAGCATGATCGTGGCGAACAGCAGGCCGGTGACGGCGGCGAGGATCATCCAGCTGATCCATCCGAACCATCCCCAGTGGAACACGAATCCGCAGACCAGTCCGATGACGATCGGAATCGCGAACACGCCGCCGACGATCCACGGCAGCGCCTTGTCCTCCCTGTGCGTGAACTGGTAGATCTGCTTGAGCTGGCTGAACATGCCGCGCTTTTTCTTCTTCGGCTGCTCGTCCTTCGATGCCATGTATCGCCTCTCCTAATTACTTTGCGAACATTTTGCGAACGCTATCGGATGCGTGCTGTTGCAATGGTTTCATACTCTATCAGCTGACCATCCCCATCTTGCGTCGCCTACGGGGCGCCCGTGGAAACGCAAGACCATGGTTGTGCATCCGGCAGGGATCGGCGTCTCGCAGGCAGGCGTCGTACTGCCCGTAAGATGTCGTGCCGCCATAAGACGTGAAGACGTCGCACCGCCCATAGGGACCCATAAGGAAACCGCCATAGGGAACGTCGGGAGAATATCCCACCGGGTGATGTCGCATTGCCGGTAAGGGATTCACGCCACCCGTAAGACGACGGCGGCGCCCGGTCCGCGCCGTGGCGTGACGCGACCGTCTTGCGCCACCCGTAAGACGGGAAGGGGATGCGTATCGGCGGGGCTGCGTCGGCTTGGACGGCGTAGCCCCGCCGTGAAGGCGAGCGGGGTCGCCGATATCAGCGGGTGTGCAGCGGACGGCCGTCGGCTTTGAGCAGCGTCTCGCCGATCATCTCGCTGAAGGTCGGATGCGGATGGATCGCGTCGGCCGCCTCATGCAGCGGGGTGTGGTTGGCGACGATCTGCTGGGCCTCGGCGATCATGTCGCTCGCGTCCGGCGCGACGACGTGCACGCCGAGCACGACCTCGACGCCGTCCCGTTCCGCGTCCCGCCCGGTGACGATCGAGAAGGAGCCGCCCGTGCCGCTCATGACCATGCGTGGATTCGACATCACCGGGAACACGGTCTCCTTGACGTCGGCGTAGCGCGCGTCCGCCTGCGCGTCGTGCAGCGTGAGGCCGACGGTGGCGAACTCCGGCGAACTGAACACGATGTTCGCGATGGCATCCTCGTTCACAGGTCTCGCGTCGAGCCCGGCGATCGTCTCGGCGACGACGAGTCCCTGCGCGAAGGCGCGGTGCGCGAGCGCATGGCCGGCGGTGATGTCGCCCAACGCCCAGACATGGTCGAGGTTCGTGCGGCCGTATGCATCGATGACGACCATGCCGGCGTCGTCGAGCGCGACGCCGCTGTCGGCGAACCATGGCTCGTCCGTGTTCGGCGTGCGGCCGATCGCGCCGAGGACGATCTCCGCGCAGATCGTACGCTCCTCATCGTCGTCGCCGAGCGTGTAGTGCACGCACGCGCCGAGGTTGATGCCGGTGTCGACGCCGCGAACATGGGCATCGCGGATGATGTGGATGCCGCGGCGCTTGAGTTCGCGTGACAGCGCGAGCGCGGCGCGGCGGTCGCTTTTCGACAACACATTGTCCTTGCGGATGAGCAGCGTCACGTCGCTGCCCGCACTGTTCCAGATCGACGCGAACTCGAGCGCGACGGCGCCGGACCCGATGATCACCGCGCTGTGGGGGAACGTGTCGAGCGACAGCGCGGCCGTCGAATCGACGATCGCGCCGTGGTACGTCGTGCCGGGCAGCTCGCGCGGACGCGAACCGGTGGCGAGCACGACGTCGTCGGCCGTGATGTCGAGGTCGCCGTCGATTTCGTCGAATCCGCCGTTTTTCGCGAATCGATGCACGTGATCCTGGCCGGGGGAGGGCACGACGCGCACGTGGCGGTCCGCTCCCAGCGACGCGTCGCCGTGGTAGACGATGATGCCGCGGTATTCGACCAGTGCGCGCAGGCCGTCGACGAGCGTTGCGACGGTGCGCTCGCGGTAGTCGCGCAGACGGCCGAAATCGATCTCCTCGAGTTTGGAGACGATGCCCATCGCCTCGCCGTGCGCGAGCGCGTCGAGCGTACGGGTGGCGGTGATGAGCGCCTTCGACGGGATGCATCCGCGGTTGAGGCAGGTGCCGCCGAGCGTCTCGTCGCGTTCGACCATGACGACCGATTTGCCGAGCTCGGCGGCGCGCAGGGCGGCGGAATAACCGCCGGGGCCTGCGCCGATGATTGCGATGTCGAATTGTAGCGATGCCACGATGCCTCCAGAAAGTTGCGATATGCGACCGATAATTGGCAACCATTGTAATGCAAGGCGTCACGGCAAGGCGCCATGGCGGTGCACCGCTACGGGGCGGCACATAAGGAAAAAGTGGAAAAAGAGATAGGGGCGGGGAATGCAGGTGCAAGCGGAAGAAGGTCAGGACCGGAGGTGATGGCGCCGTGCGTCGTCGAGACGGGACGGGGGAAGATCGGGATAAGAAAGGGGAAAAGGCAAAAGCAGCGAAAAGGGCCGGGAGGGCGTCTCGCGTCCTCCCGGCCCTTTGGCGGTGTCTTACTTAGGCCAATGGCCGCGCTTCTTGTAGCGCGGCTTCGGCAGACGCCAGCGACGCAGCTGGATCGCGCGGCTCCACGCGTAGGATCCGGTGCGCATGCCCTTGGCGACCGCCTGCTCGCCGTATTTGGCGATGAGCAGCTTCTTGAGCTTGCGCCACATCACGACGACATCGATGATGATCGCGAACAGATACAGATACAGGAGCGTCATCAGGATAAGCGTGATCTGGATGCTGTAGGGGATCTGCCTGGCGAAGGCCGTGACGATGACGGACAGGACAAGGATGACGAGCGCCACGGGGATGAAGAACTCGCCGATGTTGAAGCGGGCGTCCACATAGTCGCGCACATAGACGCGCCAGGGAAGGCGCTCGGCCTTCGGCATGTGCTGCAGGTCGCCGGTGCGCATCGCCTCGTATTCGCGGTTCTCGCGCTCGCGCAGGCGACGCTTCGCCTCCTTGCGCTGCGCCGCGCTGTCCTTCGGCACGAGCGGCCGGATGTTCTTCGCCTGCGCCTCCTTGCGTTTCGGCGTCGGACGGCCCTTGCCGGCCTGCTCCTCCTTGGGCTGCGCGTTCGCGCCGTGCACGTTGCGCTCGACCTGTCCTTCGTTGCCTTCGTCCTTCTTGTTCACTGCCATGATGCACGAGCGTACGTGAAGACATCGACGCCGAGGAGACTGCGCCGCCCTCGGCGCAGGTGGCGGCGCAGGGCGACGGAGCCGCCTACAATCGACAATCGAGACATACGACCCGTAAGCGTCCGGACCGCCGATGCGGCCGGCGCCGCGTTACGGGCGGCGCATGCGGCGCCCCGCGGATGCCGTGGTTCATACGGCGGCCGGCGAGGCATGTGCCGCCCGTAAGCGACGCGGCCCGTAGTCAGACGTTGCTCGCAGGCGCGTTGCAGACGTCGCCCGTAAGGAAACGACGTCGTCCATGCGGCGCACACGCCGTCGCGCGGCTCGTAAACACGACGTGCCGCCCGTAAGGGATTCGCGTCGCGCGCGGCGCATACGGCGCGCATGCGCGCGTCGTGCATGGCGTGCGCGGCGTGACGGGGACGGACGCTCGCTGCCGGCAGGTGCGGGCGGCGACGACGAAAGGAACGACATGGAGATATCGGCACAGGAGATTCGCGCGCGCGTGGCGGCAGACTGGCAGGGCATCATGGACGTCGTGCGCCAGAAGGTGGCGCTCAGGTCGGTGTCCGCGCAGGGCATCACCGGCGACCATATGGAGCAGTCCGCGCAGTACGTCGCGCGGATCATGCGCGAGGTCGGCGTCGACGCGCGCGTCGTGCAGTCGCACAACCCGGACGGAACCGCCGGCGCGTGGGAGGTCATCGGCTCGCTTGAGACGAATCCGGACGCGCCGACGGTGCTGCTGTACGCGCATCACGACGTGCAGCCCGTACCGGATCCGAACGAATGGGACACCGACCCCTTCGAGGTCACGCAGGTGGGCGACCGCCTGTATGGACGCGGCACCTGCGACGACACCGGCGGCATCGCGATCCACTACGGCGCGCTCAAGGCGCTCGGCGACGACCTCGGCGTCAACATCAAGATCTTCTTCGAGGGCGAGGAGGAGATGGGCTCCGCGAGCTTCATCCCCTTCATCGAGGAACACCACGACGAATTCGACTCCGACGTGATCATCGTCGCCGACTCGGGCAACTGGGCTCCCGACGTGCCGTCGCTGACGACGTCGCTGCGCGGCAACGCGACCTGCGACGTGCACGTCAAGGTGCTCGAGCATCCGGTGCACTCCGGCCAGTACGGCGGCCCCGTGCTCGATGCGAACACGCTCGCGGCGATGCTCATCGCGAAGATGTACGACGAGGACGGCGCGCTCGCGATCCCGGGCGTCGAGGGCGGCGAGCCGATCGGCGGCCTGCAGCGCGACATCGACGAGACGGACATGCGCGCGGCTGCGGGCGTCGTCGACTCCTACCGGCTCGCCGGCGACGGCTCGCTCGCCTCGCGGCTGTGGACGAAGCCGAGCGCGACCGTCATCGGCTTCGACGCCCATCCGGTCGACGGCTCGTTCAACGTGATCAGCCCGGAGACGACGTTCCGCGTGAGCCTGCGTGTCTCGCCGCTGCAGGACCCGCACGCCGCGATGAACGCGATGGTCGAGTTCTTCGAAGGCAACGCGCCCTTCGGCGCCGACGTGCGCGTCACGCCGCTCGACGCCGGCATGGGCTGGGCGATGGATCCCGACTGCGAGGCGAGCGCCGACGCGTCCGCCGCGCTCGAGGAGGCCTTCGGCGTCGCCCCGGTGAACAAGGGCGAGGGCGGTTCGATCCCGTTCATTCCGCAGCTGCAGAAGATCTTCCCCGACGCGCAGGTGCTCGTCACCGGCCCCGAGGACCCGATCTCGAACGCGCACAGCCCGAACGAATCGGTGAGCGTCTCCGGACTCGAGAAGGACGTCGTCGCCGAGGCGCTGCTGCTTGATAAGCTTGGCAGGAACTGAAGCCGCGGATGATCCCGAATGAGATCATCACGAATAAAGGAGAAGATCATCATGTCCATTGCCTCCATCATCGCCTCCATCGGTCTGGTATGCTCCCTGCAGGCCGCGCCGGCCGCCTCCATGCAGGTCGACACGATGGACGCCGCGCCGACCACGGCCGAATCGGGCAGGGCCTGCAATGCGTTCCTGCATTTGCTCGGCCTGTGCTGAGCGGCGGGATGCGCGCGCAATGACGTCGAAACGACGCGGGATGAGGCGCATCTGGCACCCATACATCGCTTTCTTCATCATTATGTTCTCGCTGTTGTATGAGCTGAATGTATGGGTGTACGCCATGCCCGTGCCTCCGCCCGGCACCTTGGCGTGGCTGATGCTGGCCCAGGCCATCGTCGTATGCTGCTATTGGTCCCCGGTGTGGGCGTCCGTCGCGGTGCTGCTTCTCAACGGCGTCGGCGAATACGCCATCCCTGGTTACGCGCAGTTCACAGCCTACTTTCTGTTCCTCGCCGTGGTGCTGATCAGCTACAGGACGTCGGTCAGGATCGCCGCGGTCCTGTGGTGCATCATGGCCGTATATACATGCATAGAGATGGCTGTGGAGCAGGGTTCCTTCTCCCTCTACGGCTGCACGGCGTTCTGCGCGGTGTATCTCGTCATGGTCGTCGTCGGCCGGTTCCTGGCCTGGAACGACCGACGCAACGAACAGTTGCGCAGGACCGTGCAGCTCGAAGTCAAGGTCAGGCAGCTGGAATCGAACCAGTACCTGGCGGCCTATCTGCATGACGCCCTGTCCCAGGAGCTGGCCCTCATCGCCATGGAGGTGCAGCTGCGGAACGCGGATCCGAGCAAGTCCGACGACGAACGGTGGGAACGCGTCGGGGAATACGCCGGCAACGCCTTAGGTGACCTGCGTGAGATCATCATGCAGCTGCGTGATGATTCGATGTCGCTGCGGTTGTCCGACAGTCAGGACAAGGACATCGCCACGGTACTGAAAAACCAAGGGAAGGCGGGCGACGAACTGCTGCACAGGCATGGATTCTCCGGCGGCACCGAGGTGGATGTCATACACGACGCGAACAGTCAGGACCGTGAGATCAACGGACTGGTCATGCTGATCTGCCACGAGATCTATGCCAACATCCTCAAGCACGGCGACGCCGCGGGACGATACCGGGTGCGCATGGAGGAAACCGCCACCCGCGTGCGCATCGTCTACGAGAACGATGTCGCCGAATCAGGCGAAGCGAAGATACAGGGAGGCAACGGCATCCGCGTCCTGCGTTCGCTCATCACGTCCATGGGCGGTACCTTCAGCCATGAACGGGCGGATGGCGTCTGGAAGGGGTGCGTCGAACTGCCGATCAGCGCAGATGAGCTGCACCCGGCGCGCGCCGTCAACGTCCGTTCAGCGGCGGCCTGACGTTCCTGGGGCGTGAGCTGGCCGGACGGGGAATGCGAAAACAGTGACCTTCCCCGTCTGGACCGGCGCCTGTGCGATTTGCGGCATGCGGGTCACGGGCAGTCCGGAATCCGCCCATCATGCCGCCGTGGACGAGCAGCCCGACGAGCTTGGGCATGGAGACCGGCTGCTCCTTCTGCATCGGTCCCCGTGCGCCGGTCGCTGTGATCTCGTCGAGATAATGCTCCATCGCGAAGCATATCATGCCGAGCACGGGAGCGTGATCGTTGATGGCGCGAAGCCGTCTGCAAATTGCCGGACCCGACCGGGGAATGAGATGCATGTCGAGGAGCACGATGTCCGATTCGTCGCACTGCGACGCCATGTCATGTTCGTAGCCGCGCAAGACGTGGATGCTGATGCTTGGCCATTGCGGCTTCAGATAGCCGTCGATGCTCCCGGCGGCGCGGGTCGTTCTCCGCCATCGCCGGAGGCATGTCTTCCTGCGTTCCATGAAGCAATGTTCATGTCCATTCCGATCTCGGCGCCCTCATGCCGGCCATGCATGGATCCATGATTTCCGCCATGCCATTGGCGTTCATCAGCCGAATGGTTTCCATGGGTCGGTGTCGTCGGTGTACATCTGATTGGCGTTCGCGACCAGACAGGTGACGACGTCGCCGTTGCCGAGATCCAGCCTGTACTGTCTGCGCGCCTGCTCGTAACGGTCTGGGTCTTCGGAATGCTGCGATAGATATGTTTCGTAGGAGGCGTTGTCCCGGCGGTATTCGGCAGCAGTGTACGAGGATTCGGCGGCGTGTTTACGGTGCAGACAGTCGACGGCCGCCTCCTCGTTGTTGGAGAGCATATCCGGATTGGCTATGCTGTAGCGGTACATCTCGTCCACTGCGACATAATGGTTCGAGCATGCGTGCATATCCGCCATCAGCTTGTCGCGTTCCTCCTCGGTCAGCGTCGAGCTGTCGGTGGATTTGATCGGACTGTACAATCCGTTGGCGTACCGAGGCAGATCGGGCTTGGTGTATCCCTTGTCGACGAGGCACTGTTTGTAGTTCTCCCACGCCTGCTCGTAATCCGCTTTGCTGACGATGCCGTCATGCGCGAGCGCCCGCTGCAGCATGTCCCGCTGCTGCTGGCTCATGCGGTCCGCTTCGTCGCTTTGGTCGTCGAGCTCAAGCAACGTGTTGATGCGTTCCGTGAAGGATGAGGCCAGCTTCGCGTTGGCGCCTGCATCGGATACGTCGGATTGTGGTGCGGCCGTCGCGCCGTCCATGCCGGCTTGATCGCGGCCGTTCGTGCATGAAGCCGTCGTGACCAATACCGCGATGGCGAGCACCGCGATCTTCCGTCCATGTGAGTTCCTCATCATCTAACCTTCTTCATCTTCATGCGTTGATGTCCGATGGAGTACGTGGGTGTCGTCCGTTATACCTTCATGATTCCCTCATCATGGCGTGGACGTTATTGGTTGTTGCGGAACGGGTACCACACACCTTCGTCTGATTCGGGATCCCATGTCTTCACATCATGCCCATTGGTGGCGAAGCAGTATTGCACCTGACTGTCGTAAAAATCAAAGGAATAGACTTCCTGTGACTTCTGCCAAGCTTCTTTGGGGGGATACTGTTCCAGGTTTGCCGAGTACTCCTCACCGTTTTGCTCGAATTCCTTCTTGAACTGTTGTGCGGTGTAGGAGGGATCCACCAGTTCTTTGCGTTTGAGGCAGTCCACGAAGCCTTCATCACGGTCGGCGTACAGCTGTGGATTGCCTAAAGATAGTCGGTACAGCTCATCCACCGACTGATACTCGCTCAATCTGCAGGCGCCTGAATCATCTTGGGCCTTATGCAGGGCGTCCTCCCCTCGGTCTTCAGCGTCGGTCACTGTTGCGTCGCCGCGGATCCCGTCGGAATACATGGTGCTGGTAGGGGCTGCATAGCCTTTATCGATGACGCACTGTTGGTAGTTGCTCCATGCTTGATCATAATCGGCTTTGGACACCTTGCCGTCATGGTCAAGAGCTCTTTTGAGAATCGCTATCTGCTTCTCGGACATCGGCTGTGTCATCGTGCCGTTCATCGCAAGAAGATTCTGAATGCGCTCGGACAGCGATGACGCGATTTTCGCGGAGGCCACCTCAGTGGATGACCCAGTGGGTGCATGCTGGGATGATGATGTATCGACGGTGCCGCATCCGGTAAGGATAAGAAGACCCACTGCTAGGACCGTGCAATATAGTCGCTTGGTATTCATTGTCTGGTATCCATTACTATAAATGATTGGAATTCCGTCAGGTTGAATCGATTGAGGCTCTGGTCCAAACTGACGGAATCGTTGGTGATATTGCAATTGTTAGGGTCAGGACACTACATACCTGACATAGTCCCCGACGGTGAGATTGGTGCCGGTCTGAACGGCGCTGCATCCCATGCCGGGGTTGCCGACGCTGGACGCCTCCTTGGAATGGCCGTCCTGCTTTGCGTAGCATTTCGTGGTATGCGACATGGAGCTCAAGGTGATGTACGAACGGTCGGCGGCGGCCGTATAGTTGCCACGGTAGTAGCCGTTCTCGATCACACCACTGCTGATCGGGTAGTAGGTAGCACTTGCCGCGTTGGCCACGGATACGCAGCTGACAGCAACGCCGGCGGCCAGCAGTGCGGACACCGCACCTTTGACGAAGGATTTCACTTTCATGATTCCTTCTCCTTTTTTCTTCGTAGGACTTCTTCGTCCAATTTGTTTCGCATCGATTCCCTGCGTCGATGTTGAATACAGCATGGCATTGGACGTTGAGTGTCGTCAACCGACCTGCGCGTTTTGCGTATATGCGGCACGCCGGGGGACTCATATGCGCAAAATGCGTAGATTGGTTGCATTGCGCGTTTATCGCTTGTATCACTGAACAATAAATACGCGGAGCGCAACGGCAGGGAAGCCGGTCGGAGGGGAGGAAGACCTATGGTTCATCAGGGAACGAAGCAGTGCAAGCGGCGTAACATGAGACATGGCGGCGCGGCATGGACGTGGGTGCTGCTCACGGCGATCACCGTGGCCGCATTGACCGTAGGCGCATGCGCGTTATGGCTGCCGGACAGGGCTCCGGCCGCATTGGACGCCGCGAGGACGCTGACGTCGGCGGGCGCGAGCGTGCAGGACTACTCCGGCGCGCAGCAGGTCAACGTGGTGCCCACCATCTCCGCGGACAAGGACCTGCTCGGCAATGCATCCGGCATCGTGACGGAGAACTGGACGGGCGATGAGATTCGTTCGGGCACGCGCGTCTACCAGGTCAACGACAGGGCGGTCGTGGCGCTGCACACGGCCACGCCGCTGTACCGCGATCTCCGGACCGGCGACAAGGGCGAGGACGTGCGCTCGCTCAATGACGAACTGGGCAGATTGGGCTATGATTCCGTGCCCGGTTCGAATGTATTCAACTGGAACACCGGCAACGGCTGGAGGCAGCTGATGATCGACGCGGGCAACGCCGGCACCGAGGAGCTGAGCCTCGCCGACACGATGTGGATACCCGCCGATGTGGTCGAAGTGCGTGACTGGAAGGCGCAGCAGGGCGCCACCGTCAGCGCGGCGACCGCGATCGGCACGGTTCCCGGCGCACTGACGAAACTCACGATCCGCGGCGGACGGCCGTCGGATCAGGAACGCAGCATCACCGTGTGCGGCGTGACATCGGCGTTGCCGGCCGGCAGCGTGGAGATCACCGATGCCGAGGTTCTGCGGCAGATCGCGCAGACGGAAGCCTACGCCGGCAAAACACCGGAGGAACGGGCGGCGGGCATAGACGCGCAGGTGACGCTCGCCGACACGATCCAGGTGTTGCGGGTGCCGGCGGCCGCCGTGTTCGGCGTCGACGGCACGGCCGCATGCATCGCCGTACGCGGCTCCGATGACGTCTCCGTGATGCCGGTGCAGATCATCAGCAGCGAACTCGGCGCGAGCCTCGTGCAGCCGGTCAACGGCAATATCGGCCAGATCAAGACCGTGGCGATCGGGCCGCAGCTCAACACGTTGCATTGCGAGTGATCATGCGATTGATTGTGGAGGATCTGGCGCATCGTTTTCCCGGCACCGATCTGCTGTTCGAACATCTGAGTTTCACCGTGCAGCCGGGAAGCACGGTGGCCATATGCGGGCCGTCGGGCTGCGGCAAATCCACGCTGCTGTCCATATTGGCCGGTTGGGAGCGGCCGTACGCCGGTCAGGTCAGGCGTGAGGGAATCATACGCACCGGCTGGGTGTTCCAGAACCCGTACGGCGTGGCCGACCGCAGCGCGCTGGACCATGCGGTCTTCCCGCTGCTCGCCAAGGGGATGACCCGCAGTCAAGCCGAACCGCAGGCGTTGGAGGCGATGGGGTTGTTCGACCTGGAATACGCCGCGGACCGCCGGTTCAGCGACCTTTCCGGCGGCGAGGCGCAGCGCCTCATGCTCGCCCGGGCCGTGTGCTCGCATCCGGACATGCTGCTCGTGGACGAGCCGACCGCCCAATTGGACACCCGCACCGCGCACTCGGTGAGCCATGTGCTCGGCAATCTGGCCGGTCAGGGCATGATCGTGCTCGTCGCCACGCATGACCCCGATACCCGGGACGCCTGCGGTCGCATCATCGATCTGGCGCATTATGCGCCACGTGAAGGGGAGGGGGTGCAGGAGGCATGAGGATCCGTTCGGTGCTATCCGAAGCCATGCGCAACATCGGTTCCGGCACGGCGCATGCCGTCGTCCTGTGCCTCGCCGTCATGCTATGCGGCGCATTGTTCGGCGGCTATGAGGCATACGACATCATCATGATGCAGCATGAGGCGCAGGCGCGCGTGGACGCGCTGGCCGACGCCGACATGGTCGCCACGGACGGCGGCGTGGACGGTGCGGCATGCGATGGTCTGCCGCAGGGCGCCGCAAGCACGGGCATGCATGCGGGAGCCGTGGACGCCGGCGCGGAGATCGCATTGCTGTCCACGCCGGGCAAGGCTTTGCAGTCGTTCGAAGTCAGCCCGGGGATGCTTGAGCTCATCGCGTCCAACGATCCGCACATCGCGTCGGTGGATTTCTCCGGCGTGTGGATCCCCGAAGACGTGGCGCGTGACTTCGGGATGAGCGCAGGGAGCCATGTGCAGACCAGCCAGGGCGCCATGGACATCGCACAGGTGTATGCATGGCCCAATGACGGGCGCGACACACGGTTCTCGTACACGTTCCTGATCCCTCGGCAGGCTTTGGGGAAGGGATTCGACGAATGCTGGGTGAGGCAATGGCCGCGTTCGCAGGAGGTGAGCGATCTGCTGTACTCCACATTGGTCGCCGACGGCCGTAGCATGCAGGCGGCGGTCATCGGCGTGAACAAGGGATTCGACGCGCAATACGACCCGCATGCGGCGTATGTCGCGCGCGTCACCCGATGGTCGCCGATGCTCGCCGCGTTGTGCGGTGCGGCGATCGGCGTCTATGCCGTGCAGCGCAGACGTCTGGAATATGCCGGCGCGCTGCATTCGGGCCAGTCCAAGGGCGCGCAGCTATTGGGCATAGGGGCGGAGGCGCTCGTCTGGTCGGCGTTGGGCGCCGTGAGCTCCTGCGCGCTGATATGCGCCTATTGCGTGCGGACGTCGCCGTCCGATGCGCAGACGGTCGTGCAGGCCGCGTGCAGGGCGCCGCTGGCGGCGGCGGCCGCAGCGGTCGTCGCGGCCGTGGCGGCCGGCGTCACGGTGCGGCAGTCGCAGCTCTTCAGACTGTTCAAGCATCGTTGATTCCCGAATGCGCGCCTTATGGGCGGCCCGCGCGCAGCCTTACGGGCGGTGCGTGCGCATCCTTACGGGCAGCAGTCGGAATCTTACGGGTAACGCGGATTCGAGTGATCGTCGCATGCGGCACCGGCAATGCCACGGGTAAGCGGCGCGGATGCGTCGCATCGCCCATCGGGCGCCGGCGGCAATGCGCACTCTACGGTCGTTCGTCACGCCCGAGTGCGGTGTGCGCGCATATGGGATGGTCGACGACGTGTGGCGAGCCGTCGGTGGGGATGACGGTTGGCGCGCGCGTCTGAACGGCGGCGCGCGATGGCGGTCGGGCGCCGTGGGCGTCGGTCGGCTGCCGGCAGATGCTACCGGTTGCGGCGTCGCAGCAGCAGACGCATGAGGTCCTTCGTCGTCGGCAGGTCGAGTTTGCGGCGTATCGCGCGGATGTGGGTGCGCACCGTCGACGGTCTGATGCCGAGCTGCGCTGCGATCTGCGTCGGATCGTTGCCGTATTCGCCCATGAGACGGTATACGTTGCGTTCGGTCGGCGTCAGCGCGTCCGTCATGTCGTCGGCCGTCGCGTCCGGTCGGGCGTCGCGTGCGAGCACGGCGCGCCGCGCCGCGTCCGTTGGCAGGTAGCCCGGCTCGGCGCCCCCGTGCAGCAGCAGGCCGATCATCGTCAGCAGCGTGCTGAGCTCCTCCTTATGCACAAGCGCCTGGCCGCCCGCCTCTCTGAACTGCTCGTCGTAGCAGGCCTTCGGGAAGCAGGTCATGCCGAGCACGGGCGTACGCCCGTTGATCCTGCGCAGTCTCGCGCACAGCTCGGGACCTGATTCCTCGAACAGCTGCATGTCCATCACGACGAGGTCCGCGACGTCGCATTCCTCGATGATGTCCTGCTCGGTGCCGCGCAGCTGATGGATGATCGCCTGTGGATAGGCGGACCTGATGAATCCTGTGATGCTATCCGCGGCGCGCGGGTCGTTGTCCACGATGATGAACTGCATATCGGCCTTCCCTCGGGCGTGGCATGTGGCTGCACGCCATGCCGCCCATAAGATCATACGATACTGAGCACGACTATAGTCGCCGCGGCGGTCGTCGGCGTCATGCGGACGCCGTCGTGCGCGGCGGGGCGGCGGAGCAGTCCACGGTCGTCGGGTCGCAATAGACTCTTGGGCGACACGGGGGCTGACGCCCGCGCGATGACGTATCGCGCGGGCGCCGGCTGAGAGAGGGTGAACCTCGACCGATTGAACGTGAATCCGGACAATGCCGGCGCACGGACGTCGTAGATCTCCCGTGCCTGAACATCCATGACGACCATCGTCATGGCGAGACAAGAAAGGCACAAGTCATGTCTGCTTCCGTCATCGAAGCGAAACCGAATATGAAATGGCGAGTCGTCGACATCGCCGTGGCTTCCGTCATAGGCGTCGCGTCCGCGCTGATCTACTGGCTGGTCGCCTGCTTCTCCGCGGCCCCGTGGGGGTTCCTCGAGGCCGTCGTGCCGGGGCTCGCCGGCGTCATCAACGGGCTGTGGCTGTTCGCCGGCCCTCTGGCGGCAATCATCGTGCGCAAGCCGGGTGCGGCGCTGTATGCGGAGATCGTCGCCGGCGTGCTCGAGGCGCTCATGGGCAACATGTGGGGCGGCGTCGGCACATTCCTCATCGCCTTCGCCCAGGGTCTGGGCGCCGAGATCGCCTTCGCGGTGTTCCGCTACCGCAAATGGAACCTCGGCACGATGGTGCTTTCGGGCGCGTTGAGCGCAGTCGGCTGCTGGGCGTATTCATTCCTCACGAACCTGCAGGCGATCGATGTGGGAAAGACGTACGGCGTCGTCTATCTGTTGGCGACCGTGGTCTCCGGCGCGCTGATCGCCGGCGTCGCGATGTGGTACCTCTATATCGCGATCGCGAAGACGGGCGCCCTCGACAACTTCGAATCAGGACGCCGGATCCGCCGCGCGAAGAAGGCGACGCTCGCCAGGTAGCGTCCCCTGCGGCGGACACGGACGCCGCACGCCCGTCGTATCGGTCGAGACGAAATCAATCCCCGTCGTTACGGGCGGCACATCGGAGGGTGCCGCCGACGTACTGGATGCGGAGGGGATATGCCGTACCCGCCGTGCTCCAACGCTTACGGGCAGCGCATCGGGGGATGCCGCCCGTAAGGTCGCGGGGTGTACGACATGCGATGAGCATCGGACGATGGGCGAGGGGCGGACGGGACGCGGCGACGATGGCGAGCATTGTCTTCCCGCATCGCTTACGGGTGGCGTATCGGAGAGCGCCGCCCGTAAGCGATGGACGCCGCGGCGACGTGCCTCCGGTAACGCAGACGACGCGCCGCGCGACGCCACGCGTTGCGCGACCCGTAGCATGACGGCGCGCGGCGGGCGACACGATACCACCCGTGACGATCGGTGTGGCGACCGGCATGGCGATTGATACGTCGGACGCCCGCAGCGGGCCGATGCGGGCGTCCGACGTGCCGACGAGTGCGGCCGGTAACGTTATGGGCGGCGCTCGTCGGCGCATGTCGGCGGCCGCGAGCGCACAACGAGTTAGACAAAGGAAACGATTCCAGTGCCCCAGACAAACGAACACACGACCACGTCGGCGACGCGTCCGGACGCTCGCGCAAGCGGAGCGGAACACGACGTCCGGCGCGGCGGCACGCTGCGCATGCGCAAGTGGGGATACCGCCACGCGTCACGTGAACGATTCGCCGTGCGAGGCCTCGACCTGACGATTGAGGCGGGCGAGCATGTGCTGCTGCTCGGAGCGTCGGGAATCGGCAAATCGACGATACTCGAAGGAGCCGCGGGACTGCTCGGCGACGAGGACGCGGCCACGCTCGCCGAACACGACGGCGACGAGCCGGTCATGGACGCGGACGGCGGCGTCACCGAAGGCGCCATCGACATCGACGGGATCGAGGTGCACCGCGCGCGCGGTGCGGTCGGACTCGTGCTCCAGGACCCGGACGCGCAGGCGATCTTTCAGCGGATCGGCGACAATGTGGCGTTCGGTCCGGAGAACCTCGATGTGCCACGGGACGAGATATGGGAGCGCGTCGACGGGTCGCTCGCCGCAGTCGGACTCGGAGGACTACAGCTCGACCGCTCCGTCATGCATCTGTCGGGGGGACAGATGCAGCGCCTCGCACTCGCCGGCGCGCTCGCGATGGAACCGAAGGTGCTGCTGCTCGACGAGCCGACGGCGAACCTCGACCCCGACGGCGTCGTGCAGATCGTCGGCGCCGTACGGGACGTGCTCGAGCGTACCGGATGCACGATGATGCTCGTCGAGCATCGCGCGGACCGCTGGATTGAACTCATCGACCGCGTCGTCGTGCTCGGACTCGAGAGGGACGACGACGAGCGCGCCGTCAATCAGGAGGGATACGACGACGAGATCGCGCGCGACGGCTTCCGCAACACGGTCGTCATCGCGGACGGCACGCCGGACGAGGTCTTCGGCGACGACACGATCGATTTCGCCGAACTCGGCATCTGGGTGCCCCAACGCTACCGGCGGCGTGGCGACGAGATCGAGCGGATGCACGTCGACGGCGAACCCGGGTGCGATCCCGCGAGCGGCCGCGGCGACGTCGTGCTGGGCACCGACGACCTCGGCATCGGCAGGAACGGCGACGCCATCGCCGAACACATCGGCATGTCGTTCCGACCCGGGCAGATCACGGCGCTCGTGGGCGCGAACGGCGCCGGCAAATCGACGTTGTCGCTCACGCTCGCGGGACTGCTCGAGCCGGTCGTCGGGCGCGTCGTGGCCGGAGCGGCGCTCGCCGAGGGGGCGCGCGGCGCGTGGCCGATCGACTGGAGCTCGACGGAGCTCGCGTCGCGCATCTCATACGTGTTCCAGAATCCGGAGCACCAGTTCGCGTGTTCGAGCGTTCTCGACGAGGTCATGCTTGGCCCGCGGCGCACCGGCGTCGACGAGGAGACGGCGCGGGCGCGTGCACGGGAGCTGCTCGGGCGGTTCCACCTCGCGCGGTACGCGGACGTGAACCCGTACACGCTCTCGGGCGGCGAGAAACGGCGGCTCACCGTGGCCGCCGCGCTTGCCGCCGCGCCGAAGGTGCTCATCCTCGACGAGCCGACCTTTGGGCAGGACAGGCGCACATGGATGCAGATCGTGCGTCTCATCCTGGGTCTGCGCGGCGACGGCGTGAGCATCATCGTCGTGACGCACGACCGCGAACTGGTGACCGCGCTCGGCGCGCGCGTCGTCGAACTCGTCGCCGCCGGCGCCCCCACACTCGGCGCCGGCGATATCACGGCGGACGATGCTACCGGTAGCGGCATGGAGGATGCCGCCCGTAACCGGAAGACGACGGATTCGCAGGCGGCGCAGACGTCGCTGGAGACAGAAGACCGTACAGAAGACCGTGTCGCCCGTAACAACGGGACGACGGCTTCGGCGGATGCGGCGATGCACGGCGAGCAGGTCGTGCGGGTGAGCGCGGTCAATGAACGGCGCGATCGCATCCGGCCGGCGAGCCGTTCGCCGTATCTGGCGTCGCTCAACCCGGTGTTCCGGCTCGGCGGCGCGTTCCTGGCATCGCTGCCGCTGCTGCTCAGCCTCGATTGGGTCTCGGCCACGGTCGCGCTCGTCGCGGAATTCCTCGTGCTGATGGCCATCGGCTTCACGCCGTGGCGCGTGATCCGGTCGACGTGGCCAATCTTCATCGGCGCGCCGGGTTCGGCGCTCGCCGTGCTGCTGTACGGCAAGCAGGGCGGCGACGTCTGGTGGCAGTGGGGATGGATCGCCGTCACCGATCGTTCCGCCCAGCTGGCGCTCGCCACGGCGCTGCGCATCCTCGCGATCGGCATTCCGGCTATCATCGCAGTGCTCGGCATCGACGCGACCGATCTGGCTGACGGGTTCAGCGAGCTGCTCCATCTGCCCGATCGTTTCGTCTACGGCGGATTGGCGGGGATGCGGCTGTTCTCGGTGCTTCAGGATGATTGGACGGCGCTCACGGCGTCGAGACGTTCGCGTGGACTCGGCGACGACAACAGGTTCGCCGCGTTCTTCCCGCAGGCGTTCGCGCTGCTCGTGCTGTCCATCCGCAGGTCGACGACGCTCGCGACGGCGATGCAGGCGCGCGGTTTCGGCGGGGGCGCCCCGCGCAGCCATGCGCGTGTGAGCGAGGTGCACGCGCGCGACTGGTGGTTCCTTATCGGCTGCGCGGCGCTGCCGACGATCGCGCTGGTGTGCGCGGGGCTCGCCGGGACCTTCTCGTTCATGGGCAACTGAACGGTCTCCGGGGGATCGATTCGTCGGACGGAACCGTCGTGCCGGCGTACCACGGCGCTACCGGTAGCGGCTGGTCCGGTCTGCCGCCGTAAGCGACGAGGGTGCGGATCGCTTACCGGCGGCGGCAATGGATGGGCACCGCCGGTAAGCGCACTTTGGCGGATCGTTCAGCGCGGCTGCGGATTGAGCTTGAACACCGTATCCGATTGCGCGGCGATCTGCGGGCTGTGCGTGACGATGATGACGCAGCGGCCGTCCTTGTGCGCCAGGTCGGTGAAGATCCTCATGATGTCCGCCTGCGTCGCACCGTCGAGATTGCCGGTCGGTTCGTCGGCGATGATGACATGCGGGTCGTCGCTCAGCGCGCGGGCGATCGCCACGCGCTGCTGCTCTCCGCCGGACAGATGCAGGATGCGTTCGCCCGCGTATCGTTCGGGAAGATGCACCTGCCTGAGCAGATCGAGCGCGATCTCCTTCTTCGGGCGGTCGAAGCGCTTGCCGGAAGCGTCCATCGTCAGCATGATGTTCTCCAGCACGGTGAGCTGCGGCAGCAGGTTGAAGCTCTGGAAGATGACGCCGATGTCGCGGCTGCGGTAGCGGTAGCGGTCCATCGTCGCCAGATCGCGGCCATCGAAGAGCACGGCGCCCCCGGTCGGGGTGGTCAGTCCGCTGATCAGCGACAACAGCGTCGTCTTGCCGGCTCCCGACGGGCCGACGATCGACGTCACTTCGCCGCTGCGGAACGATGTGCTGATGTGGCTGATGACGTTTCGGCCGCCTTTCGCGTAGGCGTAGCTCACGTCGTCCAGGACGAGTACCGGGTTACGGGCGGCGGCCTCGTCGTGCGCCGCGTTCGTCTGCTCTACGGGTGCCTTCGTCATGATGTGCTCCTTCGGATTCGATATGCGTTCGATATGTGAGTGATGATTGACGGATGCGGACGCCGTCGACGGCGTCCGCTGCGGATGATGGATGTGCTACCGGCAGCGGCCGCCGGAAGCACGGCAAACCGCTGCCGCCATAGCGCGGTCGCCACCGCCGGCGCATCCGGGGGAGTGGCGCTGCCGGCGGCACCGCTGTGCATGCTGCCGGTAACGGCGCCGTCGGCACGCCGCCGGACGCCGGCGGGCCGGAAGGCGCCGGCCTGGACGGCGGTGGGGGTCCGGTCGCGGATGGCGTCGAGACGCGGCGTCATGAACGGTCGGCCAGGATCTGCAGCGGTTCGTATCGCATGACGAACACCGCGGCGACCAGTGCCGCCAGTAACGTCAGGCCGAGCCCGACGAGGAGCATCCATCCGAGCGTGGCCCAGTTGACGGTCGCGTTGAGCTTCGCGATCGCCTGCGAAGCGCTGCCGGCGTCCTTATGCTCGCCGACCTGCTGCTGCCCGTTGTCCGGAGCGTCGCCGGAGGTCGCGTCGCTCGTGGCGCCGGCGCCCGGACGCTGCCCGGGGGCCGCCTGCATGTCTCGGCCGAACTGCTCGCGCTGCTGGGCGATTTGCGTGTGCTGCGCCTCGACCTGGGAGGAAAGCAGCGCGTTCGACACCGGTACCGATGCGGCCGCCCCGGCACCCACTCCCACCGCTAGTCCGATGAGCGTCACGGCGAGCAGCTCCACCGCGTACTGCGCCGCGACCTTGACCTTCTTCACGCCGATCGCCGTGAGCACGCCGATCTCGTATTTGCGCTCGCGGATGTTGAATATCGTCAGCACGACGAGTACCACGGCGCCCACCGTCAGCACCACGATGAGCAGCGTCCTCGCGAACTTCGCGAGGTTCTCTATCGGCAGCAGGCTCGATTCGTATTGTTGCACGTCCTGCGAGGTGACCGTGTATTCGTCGCCGAGCCCCGCCGCCTTCACGTCGCGCACGAACTCGTCGTAATTGGATTTGCCGTCGAACACATAGGTGTAGCTGAGCGTCGCCGCCTGCGTCTGACGGGCGTTGCCGTGTGCGTCGGTCACGTCGACCGTCTTGTCGGGGGTGAGCCCGAGCTTGTCGAGCGTGGAGACGGATGTGTAGATCGCGTTCGCCGGGTCGCTCGCCGTCGACGCCATCGGGCCGCCCATCGGCGTCGACGCGTCGCTTGAGTTGCTGTAGACGCCCACGACCTTGAACGTGTACGTCGTGTCCTCGTCGGCGACGTTCGCGACCGTGATCGAATCGCCGACCTTGACGTCGTTCGCCTGTGCGAGCGTGTCGGAGATGATGACGTCGCCGTCGTCGGCCGTGCCGTAGCCGAAGACCTGCCCGTCATCCATCGTGAAGACGCCGTTCGGCGCGTTCGCGATGGCCTCGTCGCTGGAGAATCCTACGAGTGAGAAGTCGCCGACCGTCATCCGTGCGCCGCCGGCGCCCATGCCCTTGCCTTCCTGAGGCGTCTGCGGAAGGTCCTGCGGTGCCGAGGCGCCGCCGTCCGATGACGCATCGTCCTCCGCGTCGGACGTCTGGTCGGAATCCGCATGTTCGGTGATGACGCCGCCGTTTGAGTCGACCGCATCGATGCCGCCGTCCGTGGCGGCGACGGACGCCGTCTCGATGTAATACGACGATGCGACGCCGTATGACTCCTTGGCGTACTGTTCGTAGTCGGCGAGCGTCATCGTCTTGCCGGCCACGGCCTCGCGCATCGCGTCCATGTCCGGCTTGCCGTCGGCGCCGTCCGAACGTGTTCCGCTCATCAGCGCGCTGCGGTCGAGCGTGATCTGCGCCGAGATCGTCGTGTTCGCGAGCGCATCCGTTCGCGCCCGCTGCGCCGCCTGCACGATGGCGAGTCCGATGGTGGCCGCCGCGGTGACGATCGCGACGATGATGATCATGAGCGCGCTGCGCCCCTTGTTGCGGGTGATGTTCCTCAGCGCGTTGGTGATGATGAACATGGTCGTCCTTCAATGGTTCATTGATCTGGATTGGTATGCCGACGGATGTCGTATGCCGACAGCGTAAAGACCCAAGTTGAGTCCGGGCGAATGAATCGCTGGGATAATGCCGAATCGGTGCCGACTGTTTTCTGAAATCTTTCTGTGAATTGGCTGACAGTGCTTCGTGGCGCCGCACCGGCGGGCGCGTCCTGCGACGCTTCCCCGTCGTCGCCGGTCATCACGTTACCGGCCTGCGCGTTGCCAGCGTCCTACAGGCTACCGGTAAGGGCATACGTCATCTGTGGTGCATGCGCTACGGGCTGCGCTCGAGTCGCTTTGGGACGGCATGAGGAAGGGGCGGATGCGTAGGGGGTGCTGCCGCCCGTAAGGATCAGCAGGAATCAGGAAGAAAAGGATGCCGCCGCCCGTAGTGGGTCATACGCGGCGGCGGGTGCTACCGAGGCATGCGTCCGGCTGCGGACAGGACGGGGTATCACGGTAGTGTGGCGGGTATGCCGATCGACAACCATGTAATCACGAACACGAGATCCGAACGCGTGCGTAGGCTCGGCGAGCTTGCATCCCGTAAGCACAGGGAGCGAAGCGGGCGGTTCATCATCGAGGGGCCGCAGGCGGTGCGCGAAGCGCTCACCTGGCAGCCCGACGTCGTGCGCGACCTGTACGTCGCCGCGGACGGGGACGCCCCTGACGCGGCGTTCGCGAACGCGACCGTCGCGTCCCTCGCGGGACTCGCGATGGGCGAGGGCGTCTATGTGCACAAAGCCACCCGTAACGTCATCGACCATGTGAGCCGGGACGCGCAGGGCGTGTTCGCGGTCGGCGACCTCGAACGGTGCCGCGAACGGCTGTCGGCACCGCCCGAGACGCCGCGTCCGTTCATCGCCGCGTTCTGGCAGGTGCGCGACCCCGGCAACGCGGGCACCGTCATCCGCAGCGCCGACGCCGCCGGATGCGACGCCGTCGTCCTCGTCGGCGACTGCGTCGACGTGTTCAATCCGAAGGTCATCCGCGCGACGACCGGCTCTCTTTTCCATCTGCCGGTGATGCGCATGGACGAGGACGCGTTCTTCGCGATGTGCGACGCCCGCAAGGCGACCGTCATCGCGGCCGACGTGTACGGAACGGAGGGCATGCCGCCCGTAGGCCTTCCCGACCTCGTTCGGCAGGGGGACGGGCAGGACGGGGCGAAGGCCGTCCTCTTCGGCAATGAGGCGCGCGGACTCGACGACGCGCTGCTGTCGCGCGCCGACGTCGTCTGTTCGATTCCGATCTACGGGAAGGCGGAGTCGCTCAACCTCGGCACGAGCGCGGCGGTCATGCTGATGACGTTGGCTATGTCGAGTCGTATTGAAAGAATGTGAAGTCGTTAAAACGTTGGAATGACGCGATTTCGCGCCAAAAGACGCCTGTTGATGAAAGGTAACTCGTGGCAGGGAACACGCAATTCGATGCCGATGCGGTGCAGCAAGCCGTCGCCGAAGGCATCGCCGCAATCGAACAAGCCTCCAGCATGGAGACTCTCAAGGCCATCCGCAGCAAGTACGCCGGCGCGCAGTCGGCGATGACGCTCGCCAGCAAGGCGATCGGCTCGCTCGACAAGGATCAGAAGAAGGAGGCCGGCAAGCTCATGGGCAAGCTGCGCGCCGACTTCGGCCGCGCGTACGGCACGAAGGAGGCCGAGGTCAAGGCCGCCGAGGAGGCCGCCGAACTCGCCTCCGAGACGGTCGACATGACGCTGCCCGTACGCCGCAAGCCGCTCGGCGCGCGCCATCCGCTGCCCAAGCTCATGGAGGACATCGAGGACTTCTTCGTCGGCATGGGCTGGCAGATCTCCGACGGCCCGGAGGTCGAGACCGAATGGTTCGACTTCGACGCGCTCAACTTCGGCCCCGACCATCCGGCGCGCCAGATGCAGGACACCTTCTACGTCAAGGGCAGTCAGGCCAAGGACGCCGCGGGCTTCGTCGGTTCGAACATGATCCTGCGCACGCAGACCTCCTCCGACCAGGTCCGCGGCCTGATCGGCCACGGCGTCCCGCTGTACATCGCCTGCCCGGGACGCGTGTTCCGCACCGACGAGCTCGACGCGACGCACACGCCGGTCTTCCACCAGGTCGAGGCGCTCGCCGTCGACAAGGACCTGACGATGGCCGACCTCAAGGGCGTGCTCGACAAGCTCGCCGTCGCGATGTTCGGCCCGGAGGCGAAGAGCCGCCTGCGCCCGAGCTACTTCCCGTTCACCGAGCCGAGTGCCGAGATCGACCTGTGGTTCCCCGACAAGAAGGGCGGCCCGGGCTGGATCGAATGGGGCGGCTGCGGCATGGTCAACCCGAACGTGCTGCGTTCGGCCGGCATCGACCCGGACGACTACACCGGATTCGCGTTCGGCGTCGGCGTGGAGCGCACGCTGCTGCTGCGCCACGATATCAACGACATGCACGACCTCGTCGAAGGCGACGTGCGTTTCAGCGAACAGTTTGTGATGGGGGAGTGATACCCAATGCCAATGGTAGATATTGACTGGCTGCGCGACGACGTCGAGGTCCCCCAGGGCCTGACCTACGAGCAGCTCGCGAAGGACCTGGTGCGCGTCGGGCTCGAGGAGGAGGAGATCCACACCTCGCAGCTGACCGGCCCGATCGTCGTCGGCTACGTCGTCGACGCGACGCCCGAGCCGCAGAAGAACGGCAAGACGATCAACTGGTGCCACGTCGACGTCGGCGACGAGTACAACGACGTCGACGAGGACGGCAACAAGGTGCCGCGCGGCATCGTGTGCGGCGCGCCCAACATGAAGGCGGGCGAGAAGGTCGTCGTCACACTGCCCGGCGCCGTGCTGCCCGGCGACTTCAGGATCGAGCCGCGCAAGACCTACGGCCACATCTCCGACGGCATGTGCGCGTCGGAGCGCGAGCTCGGACTCGGCGACAGCCACGACGGCATCATCCTGCTGCGCGACTACGGCTTCACGCCCGAGGAGTACGACGCGCTCAAACCCGGCGACGACGCGATGCGCCTGCTGCACCTCGACCAGCCGATCCTCGAGATCAACGTGACGCCCGACCGCGGCTACGCGTTCTCCTACCGCGGCATCGCGCGCGAGTTCCACAACTCGACCGGCGCGAAGTTCACCGATCCGGTCGCCGCGCTCGACGAACGTGTCCCGCACGTCGAGGACGCCGAGGACGAGACGCGCGACATCGACGTCATCATCGACGACGACAACCCGATCCACGGCGTCGTCGGCTGCAATCGCTACTACGCGCGCGCCGTGCGCGGCTACCAGCCGGGCAGCGCGACGCCGAACTGGATGCGCCGCAGGCTCACTCGCGCCGGCATGCGCTCGCTGTCGCTGCCGGTGGATGTCACGAACTACGTCATGCTCGATCTGGGGCAGCCGATGCACGCCTACGACCTCGACAAGATCGAGGGGCCGATCGTTGTGCGCCGTGCGAAGGCCGGCGAGAAGCTCACGACGCTCGACGGCAAGGAGCACGACCTCGACCCCGAGGACCTGCTCATCACCGATTCGCCCAACGGGCAGCAGGGTTCGCGCATCCTCGGCATCGCCGGCGTCATGGGCGGCATGTACGGCGAGGTGACCGACGAGACGACGAACATCCTGCTCGAGGCCGCGCACTTCGACCCGATCACGATCGCGCGTTCGGCGCGCCGCCACAAGATCCCCTCCGAGGCGTCGCGGCGCTTCGAACGCGGCGTCGACGACAAGCTGCAGCCGGCGGCCGCGCAGATGGCGGCCGGGCTGCTGGAGCAGTACGGCGAGGCGACGCCGTCGCCGACGCCGCAGGACGTCGACACGACGCCGCGGCGCACGCCGATTGTCTTCAAGGCGAACGAGGTGAAGCGTCTGGCCGGCCTCGACCTCGACCTCAACGAGATCAACGGCATCCTCACCGACATCGGCTGCGCCGTCGGCGGAGGCGGCAACGGCGAGTTCACGGTGACGCCGCCGTCGTGGCGTCCCGACCTGGCCGAGGCATGCGACCTCGTCGAGGAGATCGCGCGCATCTACGGCTACGACCGCATCCCGACGCGCGTGCCGCATGCGCCGGTCGAAGGTCATGTCGGACTCACCGCCGACCAAAGGCGCAAGCGCGAGGTCGCCGACGGGCTCGCCGAGTACGGGCTCGTGGAGACGCTCAGCTACCCGTTCGTCGGTCCCGCCGACTACAAGGCGTTCATGATCGACGCCGATCAGGTCGGGCCGGTGAGCGTGCAGATCGTGAACCCGCTCGCCGACGACCGTCCGTTCCTGCGCCGCGAGCTGCTGCTCACGCTCGCGCAGACGGTGCGCCGGAACCTGCGTCGGGGCATCGAGAACGTGAGCTGCTACGAGATCGGCCATGTCTATCTCGCCGACCCGGACGCCCCGGCTATCCCCGCGCTTCCGGGCGCCGTCAAGCCGACCGACGAGCAGCTCGCCGCGCTCGATGCGGGCCTGCCCGAGCAGCCGCTGCACGTGGCCGCGATCATGACCGGGCTCGCCGAGGACGATGGATGGCTCGGCGACAGGCGCGCCGTCGACTGGAGCGACGCCGTCGAGGCGGCGCGCCGCGTCGCGAAGCGCCTCGGCGCCGACGTCGTGCTCGATCAGCCGAAGGCCGAGGACGTGCCGACGCAGTGGCATCCCGGCCGCGCCGCGCGCATCGTCGCGGCGGGAGAGACCGTCGGTTTCGTCGGCGAGCTGCATCCGAAGGTCGACGGCGAGCTCGGCTTCCCGCATCACACGGCCGCCTTCGAGATCGATCTGACCGCGCTGTTCGCGACGCTGAGCGACAAGCCGGTGCAGGCCAAGCCGATTTCGACGTTCCCGCCGGTCAAGCAGGATCTCGCGTTCACGATGCCGGATTCGCTGACCGCGCACGAGCTCGAGGAGGCGATCCGTCAGGCCGCCGGCGACGTCCTCGAATCGATCGAGCTGTTCGACGTCTACGAAGGCGACCAGCTCGGCGAGGGCAGGAAGTCGCTCGCGTACGCGGTGACCTTCCGCGCGCCGGACCGCACGCTCACGAGCGAGGACAGCGAAGCGATCCGCGCGAGGATCGTCGAACGCGCGGCGACGCTCGGCGCGCAGCTGCGCGCGTAAGCACCCGAGGCGGGAAACCGGCGCCGATGCCGATGCGGCGCCGGCCCCCGTCTCCCGTCTTGGCGTCGTCACTCTTACGGGCTGCGGCGTCGAAGTCGATGGCGCTCGATGCGCCTACAGGCGGCATCCATGCTTACGGGCGGTATGCGGCGTGCGCAAACGTTGCGCATGGCAGGCGCGCTCGTTCGTCCTATGGGGGCCTCCTTATAGGTGGCGACTGTTCGCGACATGCACGGCCGGCGCCCGTCGTGCGCAAACGTACGGGCGGCGAACGCCGGCGTTCTTCGAGGGACGCCCATCGCGACCTTACCGGCGGCGGTCTCCCGCAATCGCGCGGGCGACGCCATTATTCGCCGTTTTCTTACTGGATGCCGCACTCGCATGGACGGTGTGCGGCATCCGCGTTTACGGGCGGCTGTTCCATGGGCGGTCAATGATCGGCGGCCAATGATCGGCGATTGCGCTTACGGGCAGCACGTCACGTAGGCGTTTTCTTTTACTGGTAGCGTGTATAACGATGAACGTCGTTCGCGTGCCCACACAAGCCGAAACGCCGCGCCATCGCCGATGGCGGGCCGCCGCGGCGGACGGCGCAGAAGCCCGCAAACGGCTGCCGCCCGTAAGGCCGGGCCGGTTGTCGCGGGCGGTTCTGCGACGTGGAAGGCGGCCGTGTGCGGCTGGCGGATGGTCGCCGCCGCGAGACGTCTCCACCCGTAAGAGGACTCGGCATCGACGGCATCACATACGTCAGGGCAACGCAGGAACGGACGTCGTGATCGACGCCCGGTAAGGACATGAGATGAGCGAACCGGAACAGAACAAGCCACAGGGCGCATCCGAGCGTGATGCGAACGTCGTGCCGACCGCATCGCATCCCGATGCGTATGCATCGGCGGCCGAGCCCGACGCGGGGCGTCATGCCGCGTCGTCCATGCAGGATGCCATGGCGCCGACGCCAGTCGATTCGAAGGACAAGAGCGCGGCGGACATTCCGGAATCGGAGGTGTCACAGGCCATCCTGAAGACCGACATGCCGGTGGAGGGAAAACCGAACGGCCTTGCGTACGGCGCGATGGACAACCAGTTCCCGCCGGACTACGACCCGTACATCTTCGGGCGTCCGGAAAACGGGGAGACGCACGAACAGATCGAGCGTGAGGCCCGTGACGAGGAGATCCGCCTCGCGCAGCGCCGCGCGCAGCTGCGTACGCCGAACCCGATGGCCATGCCGCCCGCCGCGGGCTACGGGCAGTCGTCCGGCGCGCCGCAGCCGGGACGGAACGTCGACCCGAACGCACCCTTCGGCGACCGGCGCAACTACGGCGCCGACAATCGCGGGAAGCTGCCTCGCTATGTGCAGGGCATCGATCTCGACGACCCCAAACAGAACGTGTACTACGGCCGGTGGGACATGAGCTCGATCATCGCGTTCGCGCTGTCGCTGCTGTTGCCGGTGCCCTTCCTGCCGGCGCTGCTGGGCGCCTTCGGGATGTACCGCACGAAGCTGATGAGGATGAGGGGCTTCGGCTTTGCCCTGACTGCGGTCATCATCAACGTCATCTACTCGATCGCGATGATCTGGATGATGATCAACGGCGTCTCCACCCAGGACGTCTTCAACGACATGCTGCATATGCTGGGACTGAGCGGCACCGTGGACGGCTCCTCGCCGACGCCTACCGGTACGCCGACGTCGACGCCTTCGCCTTCATCTACGGGCGACGCGTCCGGTAGCGATGTGACGTCCGCGATGGGAATGTGACGCAAATGTGCGCCGATTCCCGGCGACGACGTTCGCGATGCCGCGCAAGGCGAACAAGGAAAACGGCGCAGATCGGGAGGAAAAGGCGCCCTGGAGGAAGTTATCCACATCGACACGCCGTCGACACGCCGTCGACACGCCGTCGACACGCCGACGACACGCCCATCCGGTCACATGCCCCCGTCCGGATGGACACGGCTCATGGCGCGTCCGTACCGTCGATGCATGGAAACGCAGATGGATGGGTCGGCGTATGGGCCGACCGGATACGAAGACGAGTGCGAGCGCAGGCTCCGCGAGGGCGCGCCGCCGAACCTGTTGCCGATGCGCATGCGGCTCATGGAGCTGCAGGCGCACGAGATCACGCGATGCATGGACGCCCTCTCGAGGGTCAGCCGTGATCTGCTGTTCGGCGGCTTCACTGCGCTGAGGCTGCAGGGGGTGCCGCTGCCGCACACGCTGCAGCGGTACGGGGACACGGTCGGCGGCGACGACCTGTGCGTTCTCGCGCCGCGCCGCAACGCGCGCACCCGATTGTGCGGCGCGCGATTCTACCATATGAACATCCCGTTGCAGATCGTCGAACCGATGCCCGGCATACGATGCGTGAGCGTCGTGTGCACGTGGTTCATGCTCGCCCGCTTTCTTTCGCTGGAGGAACTCGTGACACTCGGCGACTGCCTGCTCATGCGCCGCGTCGCGCACGACCCGGTCACGATCGAGGATTTCGACGTGTTCGTCACACGGATGGAGAAGCTGGGCAAGCTGCACGCCCTCGGCAGGAAGCGCGCGCCCCGCGGCGTGAAAAAGGCTCGGCGCGCCATCGCCCTGCTGCGGGGGAACATGGAGTCGCCGCAGGAGGCGCGCCTGTCGCTGGAACTCAGGAAACGCGGGTTGCCGGAGCCCGTCGCCAATCCGTCGATCATATTGGACGACGGCACCGTCGTGCGCGGCGACCTGGTGTTCGTCGACGCCGGCGTCATCTGCGAGTACGACGGCGCGCATCATCTCGGCCAGCTGGAGCAGGACCGCATACGCCGTGCGAAGATCGAGTGTTCCGGCTGGCGGTACGTGCAGGTGACTCGCGTCGACATGGCGACGCCGGATGCGCGCGCGTGGATGGCCAGACGCGTCGCATACGCTCTCGAGGAACGCACCGGCGTGCGATATCCGACCGATGACGTGATCCCGCTCGAGGCGATCGCCGACCGTGAGCTGCGGACGATGCTTCCCGCTTGGGGGCGCGTGGCCTAGCCCGCGCCGCGTGGACGCGTGGCGGTGCACGGCGGATGCGGCGTCGCGAGCCGTCACATATCGTCACGAGGTCGCCGTCGCCATGTGCCGTCGCTCATATGGCTTATAGGTTGCATCCATGGGCAGCGTCCGTGGGATATCTGGAAGACCGCCAACCGGATGGACGCGCTTACGGGCGGTCGTGCCGGATCGACCCGGGTCCTCTCCGGGCTCTCGCCGACCGGCTGTGCTTACGGGTGGTCGTTTTCGCTGGTGCCGGAGGCGCAGGGGAGGATGCGGTGCTCCCGCTCGATTATGAATGCATAATTATGCAATGTACTGCATAAAGTGTATCGTCGTCTGTATAACTAAAACGTTGGTCGCACCGGATGCTCGGATGATGGCCCCTGCCGTTACCGGTGGCATGCGTGTGAGCGGGGCCGTCCCCGGCTCTGGCCGCGCACCCGCATGCATTCGCATGACGATCTGCCGCCGCCGGTAAGCCGTGCGGTGTTCCGATTCGGGCGGCGCGTCCCCGTCGCGGATGCCGCCCGTAAGGAATTGGCCGCCGGATGCGGAGGCGATGGGCTGCCGCCCGTAGACGAAAATGCATGGACGTGCGGACGTCTGCTTGCGCCGCCCGTAAGGAAACGGGCGGCGCAAACGGGGCGCGGAGTCATCGCCCGCCGCCGGTGCACGGCACGCGGCGGATGATCGGCGACCAACGGAGAACACTGACGACACGGCCCCGGCGGGGTCGGGAAGGAAGGCAACGGGAATGACGAAGTACACCGTCGCGGTCGCGGGTGCGACCGGCTATGCGGGTGGGGAGGCGCTGCGCATTCTCGCGACCCATCCGGATTTCGAAGTGACGACCGTCGCGGGACACTCGTCGGTCGGCGAGAAGCTCGGCGTCTACCAGCCGCACATCCCGCAATTGGCCGACCTGACCATCGCCGACACGACGGCCGAAGCGCTCAACGGCCACGACGTCATCATCCTGGCGTTGCCGCACGGCGCATCGGGCGCCCTCGCCGCGCAGCTCGACGAGTCGGCGACCGTCGTCGATCTGGGCGCCGACCATCGTCTGGAGATGCGGCAGGCATGGGACGACTACTACGGCGGCGCGTTCTACGAGCATTGGACCTACGGCATGCCCGAGCTGATCCTGGGCAAGGACGCCAACGGGCGGTACCTGCGGCAGCGTGACGTCATCAGCGGCGCCGCTGCGGCAGGCGATGCGCAGCCCGTAAGCGAGACTCAGCCCGTAAGGACGGGGGCACGGCGCATCGCCGGCCCCGGCTGCAACGTCACGGCCACGACGCTCGCGATGCAGCCGGCGGTCGCCGAGAACCTCATCGTGCCGCACACTATCGTCGCCGATCTGGCCGTCGGCTATTCGGGGGCGGGCAAAAGCCTCAAACGCACGAATCTGCTCGCCTCGGAGGCGCTCAACTCGGCGACGCCGTACTCGGTCGGGGGCACGCATCGCCACATCCCCGAGATCCTGCAGAACCTCGCGCACGCGGCGGGACTCGGCGCCGAGGGGGCGAACGAGTTCACGCTCGCGTTCACGCCGATGCTCGTGCCGATGTCGCGCGGCATCCTCGCGTCGGTGAGTGCGAAACTCACCGACAAGGCGCTCGACATGGGCGACGACGGCATCCGCGCCGCGTGGGCGAAGGCGTATGCGGGGCAGCCGTTCGTGTCCGTGCTGCCCGAAGGCGTGATGCCGGCGACACAGAACGTCCTCGGCTCGAACGCCGCGCACGTGCAGGTGGCGGTCGACCGACGAAGCCGTACGCTGCACGCGTTCGCGGCGATCGACAACCTCAACCGGGGGACGGCGGGGCAGGCGGTGCAATCGCTCAACCTCGCGTTCGGACTCAATGAAGAAACAGGACTCAGCAAGATCGGAGTGGCACCATGAGCGTAACGTTCGCACAAGGATTCACGGCCGCCGGCGTGGTCGCCGGCATCTCGTCGACCGCGGGGAAGAAGGACCTCGCGCTCGTCGTGAACGACGGTCCGCTCAAGGCCGCCGCCGGCGTCTTCACGACGAACCGATTCTGCGCGGCGCCGGTGCAGTGGTCGCGCGAAGCGGTCAAGGACGGGCGCCTCGACGCCGTCATCCTCAACTCCGGCGGCGCCAACGCCTGCACCGGTGTCGAAGGCTACGAGCAGTCGGCGAAGACCGCGCGCAAAGTGAGTGAACTGCTCGGCTGCCCCGTGGACGACGTGGCCGTATGCTCCACCGGGCTCATCGGCGAGCTGCTGCCGTTAAGCAACGTGCTCGCCGGCGCCGAGGCCGCGTTCGCCGCCCTTGACGACACCGTCCAGGCAGGCGAGGACGCGTCGCATGCGATCATGACGACGGATACGAAGCCGAAGACCGTGACGCGGCTGGGCTCGAACGGGTTCCGCATCGGGGGCATGGTTAAAGGGTCCGGCATGATCGCGCCGCAGCTCGCGACGATGCTGTGCGTCATCACGACCGATGCCGTCGTCACGCCCGAACAGTTACGGGTCGCACTCGCCGCCGGCGTCGACACGTCGTTCAACCGCATCGACGTGGACGGCTGCATGTCCACGAACGACACCGTGCTGCTGCTTGCGTCCGGTGCGTCCGGCATCACGCCGGACGCGGACGAGTTCAACGCGATCGTCGCCGACTGCTGCGCCGCGCTCGCCCGCCAGATCATCGGCGACGGCGAGGGCGCGAGCCACGACATCAAGATCACCGTGGAAGGCGCCACCGACGAGGACGCCGCGCTCGCCTGCGGGCGTGCAGTGGCCGCGTCGAACCTGCTCAAATGCGCGATCAGCGGCAACGACCCGAACTGGGGGCGCATCGTCAGTTCGCTGGGCACGGTGCCGGTGGGCGTCGCGCCCTACGATCCCGATCAGGTGACCGTCGACGTCAACGGGGTGCGGGTGTGCGACGGCGGCAAGCCGGGGCGCGACCGCGGCGAAGTCGACATGACGCCGCGCGAGGTCGACATCGTCATCGGACTCAACATCGGGGGCGCCACCGCCACTGTGTGGACCGACGACCTCACCCATGAATACGTGCACATCAACGCCGACTACGAAAGCTGAACCGTGCTCGTCGACGGCCCGCGCCGCTTACGGGCGACGGTCGGACCGACCGGTAGACGGCCACGGGACGTCATCCGTCGTTACGGGCGGCACGGCCCATGTTCGTCACGGGTGACCGTCCCTCGGCGCGGCGGCGGACATTCGTAACGGTCGGCCATTGCGGGTGGCGTGCGGCGCCGCCCGTAAGCGGATGCGACGCACGTGCAACGGTGTCCGACATGAACGTGCTGCCCGTAGGAGATGCGCCGCCTGTAGGCGGATGGGACGATGGAGAACATCGGGTCCGTGCGCATATGCGTCACGGATGCGCGACCACGGCACGCTTCGCAAGGGATGGTCGGCGGCCGCCGCGGCCTGCATGGGCCGCCGACGGCGCGAGAACAGGAGAACGATAAAGAATCATGACGAAACAACTGAAAGGTCCGGGATTCCACCTGGACGTGCATACGGATCTGCGTCCGGACCAGAAGGCCGAGGTGCTCATCGAGGCGCTGCCGTGGCTGGAGGAGTTCTACGGGAAGACGGTCGTCATCAAATACGGCGGCAACGCGATGGTCGACGATCATCTCAAGAGCTGCTTCGCCGACGACATGGTGTTCCTGCGGCAGGTGGGGCTGCATCCCGTAATCGTGCACGGCGGCGGACCTCAGATCTCGCAGATGCTCAAGGCGCTCGGCATCCATTCGGAGTTCAAGGGCGGCCTGCGGGTCACGACGCCCGAGGCGATGGACGTCGTGCGCATGGTGCTCACCGGCAAGGTGTCACGCGAACTCGTCGGCCTCATCAACGCCCACGGCCCGTACGCGGTGGGTCTGTCAGGCGAGGACGGAGCGCTCTTCTCGGCGACGCAGCGCATGCCGATCATCGACGGCAAGCCCACCGACATCGGTCTGGTCGGCGACGTCATCGGCGTCGACGCGTCCGCCGTCATCGACCTCATCCACTCGGGACGCATACCGGTCGTCTCGTCGGTCGCGCCGAACGAGGAGGACGCGACGGAGGTGCTCAACGTGAACGCCGACTCGGCGGCCGCCGCGCTCGCGACCGCGCTGGGCGCGCACAAGCTCATCATCCTCACCGACGTCGACGGCCTGTACGCCGACTGGCCGAACCGCGATTCGCTTATCGGCCGCATCGGCGCCGAGGACCTGCGCGACATGCTGCCGCAGCTCGAAAGCGGCATGCGCCCGAAGATGGAGGCGTGCATCCGCGCCATCGACGGAGGCGTGCGGCAGGCGCATATCATCGACGGCCGCAAGCCGCATTCGATACTCAACGAGGTATTCACAAGCGCCGGAATCGGCACGATGGTCGAACCCGGCGAGGGACTGGAAATGAGGAACTCATATGACAACCGAGCATGACACGAACACGGCGTCGGTCACCGGCGGCGCGGACATGGACGCGGCCGTTGACGCGACGCGCGGCACGCTGACCGAGGACAAGCGGCTGCTCGACGAATACAACGACGTGCACATGCACGTCTTCGGCACGCCGCTGCGCGTCCTCGACCACGGACAGGGCGTGCGCGTCTGGGACGTCGACGGCAACGAATATCTCGACTTCCTCGCGGGCATCGCCGTCAACTCGATCGGCTACGCGCATCCGAAGTGGATCGAGGCGGTCGCCGCGCAGGCCGCGCAGGTCGCGCACGTGAGCAACTACTTCGCGACGCGCCCGCAGATCAGGCTCGCGCAGAAACTCATCGCGCTCGCCGGCGCGCCGGAGGGATCTCACGTCTACTTCGGCAACTCGGGCGCCGAAGGCAACGAGGCCGCGCTCAAGATGGCGAAGCTCCACGGGGCGCGCCTGTGCGACGAACTCGGCACGGACAAGCCGTACCGCATCATCGCGTTGACGCATGGCTTCCACGGGCGCACGATGGGCGCGCTCTCCGCGACCTGGAAGCCCACGATCCGCGTGCCCTTCGAGCCGCTCGTGCCGAACTTCGAATTCGTCGACGCCAACGACCTCGACGCGATGAGGGCGGCCTTCGACGCAGCCGATAAGGGACCCGTGGCCGCGGTCATCATGGAGCTCGTGCAGGGCGAGGCGGGCGTGCTGCCGCTCGACGCCGCATACGTGCGCGGCGTGCGTGCGCTGTGCGACGAGCGGCGCGCGCTGATGATCGTCGACGAGGTGCAGACCGGCATCGGACGCACCGGATCCTGGTTCGCGTTCCAGCGCAAGGACCTCGGCGGCGTCACGCCGAACATCGTCACCTTCGCGAAGGGCGTCGCCGGCGGCTTCCCGATGGGCGGCATGATCAGCTTCGGTGAGGAGCTGTCCTCGCTGTTCTCGCCGGGAACCCATGGCTCGACCTTTGCCGGCAACCCGTTGGGCGCGGCCGCCGCGCTCGCGACGATCGGCGTGATCGAGGACGAGGGGCTCGTGCAGCGCGCCGAAGTGCGTGGCGAGCAGCTGCGTGCCGACCTGCGCGCCACCGACAACCCGTTGTTCGGGCAGGTGCGCGGACGCGGCCTGCTCAACGCGATCGTGCTGAAGCGTCCGTGCGCGCACGCCGCCGTTGACTGGGCGCTCGAGCATGGGCTCATCATCAACGCCTGCGCTCCGGACGTCATCCGTCTGGCGCCGCCGCTCGTCGTCAGCGAGCAGGAGGTGAACGAGGCGGTGGCGATCCTTTCCCAGCTGCCCGACGGCCTGCCGGACGACTGAGCCGCGCCGCCGCGGCGGCATAAGCCTACGGGTGTCATCACCTGCCGCATCCGCCGGCTCTTACGGGAGACATGCCGTCCTTGCCCGAGGATCGATTTCCGGATGACTTGTAAGGCCGTGGTTTGCCGGCGGGTGCGCCGTCCATCACAGGTAATGCCACCCCTGAACGACGCTCCACGCCGTTACGGGTGGCGCCGCCCGTAACGGAGCCGGAGGCGACCACCGACGACTGCCCGTAAACATGCGGGCCGGCATCGCCGATCATCGTCCGATCCGCTGCCCGTAACGCAACGGCAATCCCCGCCCGGCCACAACGCCAACACGCAAACAACCAACCACAACAGACACAGAAAAGAAACACAACAGACACAGAAAAGGAAAAGGAGGCCATCATGGGACAGCTCCGTCACATGCTGCGCGACGACGACGTCAACCATGACGAGCAGAAGCAGATTCTCGAACTCGGCATGAAGTTCCGCGAGAACAGGTTCCATCATCGTCCGTTCGAAGGGCCGCAGGGCGTCGCCGTGCTGTTCGACAAGCCGAGTACGCGCACGCGTTCCAGTTTCTCGATCGGCGTCGCCGAACTCGGCGGCTATCCGCTCGTCATCGACAAGTCGGGCTCCCAGCTCGGCCGCGGCGAGCCGATTCGCGACACCACCGAAGTGCTCACGCGCATGGCGTACGCACTCGTATGGCGCACCTTCGAGCAGTCGCGCATCGAGGAGATGGCGCGCGTCGCGACGGTGCCCGTGGTCAACGCGCTCACCGACGAATTCCATCCGTGCCAGGTGCTCGCCGACTTCCTGACGATCGCGCAGTTCAGGGGAGGCGTGGACGCGCTCGAGGGCATGACGATCGCCTACCTCGGCGACTCGGCTAACAACATGGCCAACTCCTACCTGCTCGCCGGCGCCGTCGCCGGCATGCACGTACGGGTGGCGGGGCCGAACGGATTCCTGCCCGACGACGCCATCGTGCAGGACGCCGAGGCGATCGCGGCCACTACGGGCGGCAGCATCCTTGTGACCACCGATCCGCAGGAGGCGGTACGCGACGCGGATTGCGTCTTCACCGACACGTGGGTGTCGATGGGCGAGGAGGACCAGTATGCCGTGCGTTCGAAGCCCTTCTGGCCGTATCAGGTCAACGAGGAGCTCATGGCGCTCGCCAAGCCGGATGCGCTTTTCCAGCATTGCCTGCCCGCCTACCGCGGCAAGGAGGTGACCGCCGCCGTCATCGACGGTCCGCAGTCCGTGGTCTGGGACGAAGCCGAGAACCGTCTGCACGCGCAGAAGGCGCTGCTGACGTGGCTCATCGGCAAGCAGCGCGGCGACGAAAGCCTGCTTGTCTGATGACGGATCCGACGATGCCGCTGCAGCGTCCAGCCAGCCGTGCCGCGCGTCTCAACGCGATCGAGCAGGCGCTCGCCAACCACGTGGTCACGTCGCAGTCGCAGCTCTCCGAGATCCTCGCGAATCAGGGGATCGAGGTGACGCAGGCGACGCTCAGCCGCGACCTCGACGAGATGAATGCGACGAAGACGCGGCTGCCCGACGGCAAGGTGGCGTACACGATCGACGACCAGCCGATCCCCGCCGCCGGCCTCGACAGCGACGAGCGTTCGCAACAGCAGATGACGCGCATCCTGTCCGGACTCGTGACGTCCGTGGCCGCCGCGCGCAACCTCATCGTCGTGCACACGTCGTCGGGCGCCGCGCAGTACGTCGCGAGCGTCATCGACAAGCATCCGATAGGCGGCGTCCTCGGCACGATCGCCGGCGATGACACAGTCCTCGTCATCTGCGTGGACGATGCGATGGCGGAGCGCCGCTCCGTGTGGCTGCTCGAGGTCGCCTCCACGCAGAACTGAGCGCGCCCGCCCGGCGTGGAGGCGCGCATGCGGAAGGCCGTACGACGTGTACGGCCTTTCGTTTTCCGTGTGTTGTTCGTGTGTTCGTGCGGCCGTGCGCCGTCGTCGATGCCGCCGGCGGGGTCGGCGACGGCGTTCGTGGACACGGAATGAATATTTATACAGAGGACTGTATATACTCATGAATATCTGAACAGAAAGGTCAACTCATGAGCGAACAGAATCGCATTGTGCTGGCGTATTCCGGTGGTCTCGACACCTCGGTCGCCATCCCGTACCTCAAGGATCGCACGGGCAAGGACGTCGTCGCCGTCTCACTCGACGTCGGCCAGGGCGGCGAAAGCCTCGAGACGATCAAGGAACGTGCGCTCGCGTGCGGCGCCGTCGAGGCCTATATCGTGGACGCGCGCGATGAATTCGCGAACGAGTACTGCATGCAGGCGCTCAAGGCGAACGCGATGTACGAGGGCGTCTACCCGCTCGTCTCCGCGATCTCGCGCCCGCTCATCACGAAGCACCTCGTGCGCGCCGCCCATCAGTTCGGCGCCGACACGATCGCGCACGGCTGCACCGGCAAGGGCAACGACCAGGTCCGCTTCGAGGTCTCGATCCAGTCGATCGACCCCGAACTCAAGGCCATCAGCCCGATCCGCGACCTTTCGCTGACGCGCGACGTCGAGATCGCCTATGCGAACGACCACAAGCTGCCGATCGTGCAGACCGAGAAGAGCCCGTTCTCGATCGACCAGAACGTGTGGGGGCGCGCCATCGAGACCGGTTTCCTCGAGGATCCGTGGAACGCGCCGACGAAGGACTGCTACTCCTACACCGACGACCCCGACTTCCCGCCGGTCGAGGACGAGGTCGTCATCGAGTTCAGGCAGGGCGTGCCCGTCAAGATCGACGGCCGCGACGTCACTCCGCTGCAGGCGATCGAGGAGATGAACCGCCGCGCCGGCGCGCAGGGCATCGGCCGCGTCGACCTCATCGAGGATCGTCTCGTCGGCATCAAGTCGCGCGAACTGTACGAGGCGCCGGGCGCGATCGCGCTCATCACCGCGCATCAGGAGCTCGAGAACATGTGCCTCGAGCGTGAGCAGCACCGCATCAAGCGCGACATCGACAAGCGCTGGGCCGAGCTCGTCTACGACGCGCAGTGGTTCTCGCCGGCGGTCAAGTCGCTCAATGCGTTCATCAACGACACGCAGCAGTATGTCTCCGGCGAGATCCGCATGGTCATGCACGGCGGCCGCGCCGTCGTCGTCGGCCGTCGTTCCGCGGAATCGCTTTACGACTACAACCTCGCGACCTACGATTCCGGCGACACCTTCGACCAGAACGCGTCGAACGGCTTCATCGAGATCTACGGCCTGCCGACGAAGGTCGCCGCCGCGCGCGACGTCAAGTTCGGCAACGGCATCGAGGTTCCCGTCAACGACGTCGAGTGACGTTGCATGCAACGCGCATGTGAGCGTTCCTATCATGGGGAGGGTGGCGG
Source organism: Bifidobacterium castoris (assembly GCF_003952025.1). Taxonomy (GTDB): domain Bacteria; phylum Actinomycetota; class Actinomycetes; order Actinomycetales; family Bifidobacteriaceae; genus Bifidobacterium; species Bifidobacterium castoris. The sequence goes on from NZ_QXGI01000003.1 coordinate 239,791, forward strand.
CCGCGCGCCGTGCGCCCTCCCGGCCGTCCCGGCCCATGCTCCTCGCATCGCCTGCGGGTGATGCGCCGTCCGATGGTGTCGCATCCTATCGGCGGTGCATCGCTACGGGGCTTATGGGCGGTATCGTCTCCCATAAGCACTGCCTCGGGCGTGCATCGCTCACGGGCGGCCCCCGTCGTATGCTTGCCGATCATGCTCCCGGCCCCGGTTCGCGGACGGTTCTCTTACAGGATGCACGGTCTGCTTTCGGGTGGCGCCGTCGTTTGCCTATGGGCGGCGGCGCTCATCTGCGCGCCGTCGTGCATTTCTTCTTATATATCGGCCGCCGCTCATTTTCCGCGTATGGGTGGTGCGGGATCCGCCCGGGTCCGCATCGCGTCTGGCAGGCGGTTCCTCGCCGGGGGAGGTGTCTCCCGTAAGCGTCGTGCAATCCGGCTCGCCGTCCCTGGGCAGCCGCATCCCGTAGAGGATTTCCTCATTCCCGTAAATGGCCTGCATCCTGTGATGAATCGCCGGCGCGGGCTTGATACGACCCGTAACGGTGTCGGTGAAGCGACCGGTGACGCTTGGCGCGATCCGATGCAACCCGTAACAACATGGAAGGGAAGGTGCGACCCGCAACGATGCCGGAAGCGGGTGGTAACGGGCGGCGGCCATGGAAACCGGCGGCGGATTTCGGCGAACACCGGTAGGATGAGCACCGGCAGGAAGAACAAACAGGTGCGCCTGACGCCGCGCGCCGCGCATATCACGCCGTCGGCATGACGGCGAAGGAGACATGGAGACATCATGAGTGACGAACGCATCGTCGAAACGACCGACACCGAGACCGCGGCGGGTGCGCCGGAGCAACAGTCGGGCGAACATCTCGCGCTGTGGGGAGGACGTTTCTCCTCCGGTCCGTCGGCGGAGCTCGCGCTGCTGAGCAAGTCCACGCAGTTCGATTGGCGGCTCGCCGACGACGACATCGCCGGTTCGCGCGCCCATGCACGAGCGCTCGGACGCGCGGGCCTGCTCACCCCCGACGAGCTGCAGCGCATGGAGGCCGCGCTCGACGAGCTGCAGCGCCGCGTGGACGACGGCGAGTTCGCGCCGATTGAGGACGACGAGGACGAGGCGACGGCGCTCGAGCGCGGGCTCCTCGCCATCGCAGGTGATGAACTCGGCGGCAAGCTGCGCGCCGGACGTTCGCGCAACGACCAGATCGCGACGCTCATCCGCATGTGGCTGCGCCGCCACGCGCGCATCGTCGCCAAGCAGGTGCTCGCGCTCGCCGACGCGTTGTGCGATCAGGCGAAGGCGGCGGGACGCACCGTCATGCCGGGGCGCACGCACATGCAGCATGCGCAGCCGGTGCTGCTCGCGCATCAGCTCATGGCGCACGTGTGGCCGTTGCTGCGCGACGTCGAACGGTTCATCGACTGGGACGGCCGCGTCGATGCGAGCCCCTACGGCTCCGGCGCGCTTGCCGGCAACACGCTCGGCCTGGAGCCGACGGCCGTCGCGCGCGAACTCGGCTTCACGAAGGTCACCGAGAACTCGATCGACGGCACGTCGAGCCGTGACCTCGTCGCCGAATACTCGTTCATCGCCGCGATGATCGGCGTCGACGTCTCCAGACTGTCGGAGGAGATCATCATCTGGAACACGCAGGAGTTCGGCTTCGTCACACTCGACGACGCCTACTCCACTGGTTCGTCGATCATGCCGCAGAAGAAAAACCCGGACATCGCCGAACTCGCGCGCGGCAAGGCGGGACGTCTCATCGGCGACCTCACCGGCCTGCTCGCGACGCTCAAGGGGCTGCCCACCGCGTATGCGCGCGACCTGCAGGAGGACAAGGAGGCGGTGTTCGACCAGACCGACACGCTCGAGGTGTTGCTGCCCGCGTTCACCGGCATGGTGCGCACGATGCGCTTCAACGCGGAACGTCTCGAGCAGGAGGCGCCGACCGGCTTCGCGCTCGCGACCGATATCGCCGAGTGGCTCGTGAAGAACGGCGTGCCGTTCCGCCATGCGCACGAGCTCTCCGGCGCGTGCGTCAAGTTGGCCGAAAGCCGTCATGAGGAGCTGTGGGACCTGTCCGACGACGATTTCATCGAGATCTTCCGTGATTTCGTGCCGCCGGAGCAGGCGGTGAAGGTGCGCGAGGTGCTGTCGACGGAGGGCTCCGTCTCCGCGCGCGCCGGCAAGGGAGGCACGGCGCCGACGCGCGTGCGCGAGCAGATCATGTCGGCGAAGTCGCAGATCGAACGTCTGCACGGCATGTTCCAGCCCAAGAGCGATGGCATCGCCTACAAGGCGGCCGGCTCCCTCGCGAAGAACGAGAAGAAGCAGTGATCGCACGGCACATGGCGGCGTACGCCGCGGACACCGTTTGGTGAGGCGGCCGCCCGGCCTTCGCCTGATGCAAAGATCGGGCAGCCGCCTTGTGCCATGTCACATGACCGACGTGGCACGGTCGTCGTGGCGTCGGCCGTCGGGTGTGACGGTCAGCGGTACTGCATGCCGCCGTCGACGATGATCGTCTGCCCGGTGACGTAGCGTGCGTCGTCGCTTACCAGGAATGCGACCACGCCGGCGACGTCCTCGGGCGTCTCGCAGCGTCCGAGCGCGATCGTCTTGACCATGTCGTCGAAGTTCTGCCCTTTCGGCTTGCCGTTGAGTTTGCCCATCTGCTCGTCGATGAACGTCCACATCGGCGTATCGACGATGCCGGGGGCGTAACCGTTGACGCGGATGTTGTGCGGGGCGAGCTCCTTCGCCGCGGCCTGCGTGATGCCTCGTACCGCGAACTTCGTGGAACTGTAGGCGGGAAGGATCGGGAATCCTTCGAAACCTGCGATCGACGAGGCGGAGACGATGCTGCCCGTGTCCTTGCCCAGTTCGATCATCTTCTTCGCCGCGGCCTGCACGCCGTACACCATGCCGAACAGATTGATGCGGTAGATCGTTTCGAGTTCCTCCGGAGTGACTTCGAGGATCGGCTTGATCTGGCAGATGCCGGCATTGTTGACCATGGCGTCGAGGGTGCCGAGTTCGGCGACGGTGTCATCGACGAGCCCGAAGACCTCGTCGTGGTCGGCGACGTCGGTGGGGCGGAAGAACGCGCGTCTGCCGAGGTTTTCGATCGCCGCGATCGTCTTGTTGGCCTCCTCCTGCTGGGCGCGAAGGTCGGCGAGCGCGATGTCGAAGCCGTTTTTGGCGAGTTTGACGGCGATGCCACGTCCGATGCCGCGCGCCGCACCTGTCACGATGGCTACTTTGTGTGTATTCATGCGAATCCTTTCCGCCGACGGGCACGGCGGGACTCCATTGTCCACTGAAGACATGCCCATGGCTCACATGCACATCCCATTGTATTGGATATCGGCTGCATGCATTGGAACATATGGGACGCCACGCCGCTGACTGTATAATCCGTTACGTGTCCGGCGAACAGGCCGACCGGAAACCGAGGTGCTGTGCGCCTACGGGCGCCGCCAGGCGTCGGATATGGATTCACCGGCGCCGAGGAGGAAATGATGCTCAGTGACGAACGTATGGATCAGATCATCCATCATTACGGGAAGGACATCCTTGCGCATGCGCATATGGACATCGAGCGGCGCAGCATGCAGCACGGCGACGTCACCACGTACGACCATTCGCTGCGGGTGGCACGGTTGAGCGTGAAGATCGCGGACCGATTGCGGTTGTGGAACCATGTCAATCTACGTGCGCTCGTCCGGGCGGCGTTGCTGCACGATTATTTCCTCTACGATTGGCATGACTACGACAATGGGGCGCACCGGCTTCACGGCTTTCGGCACCCGTACACGGCCGAAGCCAACGCGCGCGCGGATTTCCAGATTGACGACATCGTCGCGAACAGTATCCGTACGCACATGTTCCCGCTTACTCCGGTGCCGCCGAAATATCTTGAGGGCGTCATCGTGAACATCGCGGATACGTTGAGCGCGGTGTGCGAGACGGTCGGGGCCCGACTGCCTCGTCGCGGACATGCCCCTGCCGCCGGTAAGCGGCGATGCCGCTGCAGGCGGGCGGACCGTCGTCGCTGAAGCGAAGGCGCCGCCGGCGGATGGCGGACGGTGTGCGAATGCCGCGGTCGGGCAATGCGGAGGCGCAGCCTTGTGCCGACGGCGTTTTCCTATGCCGCGGGAATGCGCCCATGGCGGCGCAAACGGTGTCTGCGAGGTGTGACACACTGACAATGTTTGCCCCGCGCCGATCGGAGGGCGGGGGAACCCCGTTCGAAAACTTCACAAGGAGATGTTTGGCATGGCTCACGTCATCGATTTCAAGGAAGCCGGATTCGACTCCGTGCTCGATGAATTGCAATGGCGCGGGTTGATCTCGCAATCCACCGACAGGGATCGACTCGCCGAGACGTTGAACGGGGACCCCATCCATTATTACTGCGGCTTCGATCCGACCGCGCCGTCGCTGCACATCGGCAATCTCGTGCAGCTCATCATCATGCGCCACCTGCAGGAGGCCGGCCATCATCCGATCGCCCTCGTCGGCGGCGCCACCGGCCTCATCGGCGATCCGCGCCAGTCCGGCGAACGCGTCCTCAACCCGAAGGACGTCGTCGAGCAGTGGTGCGAGCGTCTGCGCATCCAGATCGGCGACATCCTCGTGCAGGAGGGCGGCAACCCGGTGAACTTCGTGTCCAACTACGACTGGACCGCGACGATGAACGTGCTCGACTTCCTGCGCGACGTAGGCAAGAACTTCCGCGTCGGCACGATGCTGTCGAAGGACATCGTCGCCCGCCGGCTCAACTCGGAGGAGGGCATCTCCTTCACCGAATTCAGCTACCAGGTGCTGCAGGGCAACGACTTCCTGCATCTGTACGACCATTTCGACTGCGTCCTCGAGCTCGGCGGTTCCGACCAGTGGGGCAACCTCACATCCGGACTCGACCTCATCCACAAGGTGCGCGGCGTCAACGTCAACGTCATGGCCAGCCCGATCATCACCGACGCCACCGGCAAGAAGTTCGGCAAGTCCGAAGGCAACGCCGTGTGGCTCGACGGTTCGATGCTCAGCCCGTACAAGTTCTACCAGTTCTGGGTCAACCGTCCGGACGCCGAGATGGAGCGTCTGCTCAAGGTCTTCACGTTCCTGCCGAAGGCGCGCATCGAGGAGCTGATCGAAGCCACCGAGACGAATCCGGGCGCGCGCGAGGCGCAGCGCGCGCTCGCCTGGGAGGTCACGAGCCTCGTGCACGGTGAGGACGCGACGCGTCAGGCCATCGAGGCCTCCACCGCGCTGTTCGGCCGCGGCGGCGACGTGACCGAGATCGGCGAGGACATCCTCGAGGCCGCGCTCGAAGGCCTCAAGGTCGAGGACGAGGACGGCGCCAAGGCCTTCGCGAAGGCCGCCGCCGGAGACCGCGTCAGCGAGGCCGGCGTCAGGGCCGGCCTTTTCAAGTCGATCTCCGAGGCGCGCAAGACGATCAAGTCCGGCGGAGTGTACCTCAACAACGCGCGCGTCGAGGACGAGGAGCAGCTGCTCGGCGGCGACGACTTCCTGCAGGGGCGTTTCGCGATCCTGCGTCGCGGCAAGAAGGCTCTCGGCGCCGTCGAACTCGGCTGATCCTTACACACCGACAGCCGAAACGGCGGATCCGGAACGCCGATTGGCTACACTGGAAGACAATGACGGACGAGGCGGGCGCGCATGCCCGCCTCTTGATTGAAAAAGGTACGAACATGGCAGACGAACGCGGATCACAGCATCATTCCCAGGGCGGCAACCGCCGCTACGGATCGGGCAACGGCGGCCATCGTCAAGGCAACGGCGGCGGATTCCGCTCGCGGGGCGGCTCGGACTCCCGCCGCGGCAACCGCAACGGCGCAGGACGCAACTTCCATCGCAACGGCAACGGCGCAGGCAGGAACAACGAGTTCCGTCGTGACGGCGAAGGCGGCGGCGAGTTCCGTCGCGACGGCGAGGGTCAGCGTCGTTTCCACCGCAACGGCAATGGCAACGGCAGCTACCGTTCAGGCAACCGTTTCCGTGGCCGTGACGACGAGCGCGGCGGTCAGCGTCGCGGCTTCCGCCGTGACGGCGAGGGTCGGCATCGCGATTTCCGTCATGGCGACGACGACCGCCGCGAGTTCCGCAACGGCGGCAACGGCGGTCAGCGTCGTGACTTCCACCGTCGCGATGACGACCGTCGCGACTTCCGCCGCGGCAACCGCGACGGCGGCAACGGCGGTCAGCGTCGTGACTTCCACCGTCGTGACGACGACCGTCGCGACTTCCGCCGCGACGAGGGCGGTCAGCGCCGTGACTTCCGCCACGACCGCAACAGGGACGACCGTCGCGACTTCCGCCGCGACGACCACCGCAACCCGCGCCGTGACGGCGCCGATCGCCAGGCGCACCACGACCGCAAGCGCGCCGAATACATGGCGCATTCGCGCAAGAATTCGGACGGCACCGTCAGCTTCCCGTCGCAGAACCCGTACACGGACCGCCGTCCGGGCGAGCCGGTCATGCCGAAGGGCCTCGAATGGAGCATGCTGAGCAAGGACGAACGCGAACGTCTGCGCGGCCTGTCGAAGGAGCACGCCGAGAACATCGGCCTGCACATCCTCGCCGCGTACACGCTCGAGGCCGACGATCCGCAGGCGGCGCTCGCGCACGCCAAGTGGGCCGCCAAGCAGGCGTCGCGCGTGGACATCGCCCGTGAGACGCTCGCGATGGTCGCCTACCGTCAGGGCGACTACAAGCTCGCGCTGCGCGAGTTCCAGACGGCGTTCCGCATGAACGGCTATCTCGACTACCTGCCGTTCATGGCCGACTGCGAGCGCGGCCTGGACAAGCCGAAGAAGGCGGTCGAGATCGCGCTGTCCGACAACGCCAAGCAGCTCGCCGGCGAGGCGAAGGCGGAGATGTTCCTCGTCTACGCGGGCGCGCTCAACGACATGGGCATGATCGACCAGGCGATCGAGGTCGTCTCCAAGCTCGTGCACGCCAAGGGACTGGCCGGCGAATACCGCATGCGCGCCGCGCAGGCCGAGCAGTACTTCCTGTCCGAGGCGGGACGCGACGACGAGGCCGTTGCGCTCGATGAGCTCATCGACGACTTCGAGGCGCGCTACGCCGACGTCGACGAGGACGAGACAAGCGACGACTTCGTCGTCGACTACGACGTCGAGGACCTCCCGGAGGACCTGCAGGCGAAGCTCGGCGTGACGCCCGACGACGCGCAGTACGCGCCGCTGGACGACGAGGACGGCGTCAACATGGACGACGAGACGCGCATCCCCGAGGAGGAGGAGCGCGCCGGCGCCGAAATGGACATCGAGCCCGCCGAGATGCAGGAGCGCAACTCCCGCCGCGACGAGGAGGGCGTGATGGGCGATCCCGATCTGAGCGACGCCGAGGACGACGTCGACGAGGAGGACGTCGAGGTCGGCGACTACGAAGAGCAGCTCAAGAGCGAAACGGAGTGAACGCGGCGTGCTGAAACCAACGAACACGCCGTTGTCGCGGCGCTACCGTCTCGCGTTGCTCGACCTCGACGGCGTCGTCTACTACGGCAGGAAGCCGGTCGCGCACGCCGCCGACGCCATCCGCGACGCCGAAGGCCATGGCATGACGGTCGAATACACGACGAACAACTCGTCGCGCATGCAGGAGACGGTCGCCGGGCAGCTGCGCGGCTTCGGACTCGACGTGGACGCGTGGCAGGTGATCACGTCGTCCGTCGTGGCCGCGCGCATGGTCGCGCGCCATGCGGGCGACGGCGCGGACGTGTTCGTCGTCGGCGCCGATCATCTGCGCGATGAGGTGCGCAAGGCGGGGCTGCGCATCGTCGACGCCGGCGTGGACGACGAAGGCCGCGCGCCGACCGCCGTCGTCCAGGGCTGGTACCCGCAGATGACGTGGCAGCAGCTCGCCGAGGCGTCGTTCGCCGTCGAGCGCGGCGCGCGGTACTTCGTGACGAACCGCGACCTGACGATTCCGCGCGAATACGGCGTGGCGCCCGGCTGCGGATCGATGATCCAGGCCGTCGTCAACGCGACCGGCGTGCAGCCGGTCGCTTCGGCGGGCAAGCCGGAACCGGCGATGTACGACGAGGCGCGCATGCTCGCGGCGCACGACGGCGAGGACATGGTCTCGGTCGGCGACAGCCTCGCGATCGGCGACCGGCTCGACACGGACATCGAGGCGGGCAACCGCGGCGGCTACGACTCGCTGCTGGTGCTTACCGGCGTCACCGATCCGGACCTGCTCATCCGCGCGCCGAAGGAGCTGCGACCGACCTATGTGGCGCTTGACCTGCGCGGGCTCAACGAGGCGCAGCCGGCCGTGACGCGCGAACATGGCGGCGTGGGCGGCGCAGGCGCGCGCGGCGACGTGTTCCGCTGCCGTGGCGCGAAGGCGTGGTTCGTCAACGACGCGATCGTCGTCGACGACGTGACGAGCGTCGACGCGCTGCGTGCGGCCTGCGCGCTCGGCTGGGCCCTGCAGGACGACGGCGTCGATCTGGACGGCGCGGCATTGCCCGGGTTCTCCTTCGCCGGAGCGTGACGTGGGCGCGGACGAACGGCTCGACGTCGCGATGACGGCTCGCGCGTTGGCGCCTTCGCGCGCGAAGGCGCGCAGGCTCGTCGATGACGGCCATGTGTACGTCGACGGCGTGCAGGCGCGCAAGGCGTCGACGAAGGTGGGGCCGTACGCGCGCATCGAGGTGCGCGGCGCCGACGATTACGTGTCGCGCGGCGCATACAAACTGCTCGGCGCCTTCGACGTCTTCGCCGCCGACGGTCTGACGGGGCCGGAGGGACTCGACTGCCTCGACATCGGCGCGTCGACGGGCGGTTTCTGCGACGTGCTGCTGCGCGGGGGAGCGCGTCGCGTCATCGCGTTGGACGTCGGGCACGGCCAGCTCGACCCGAAGATCGCCGGCGACGCGCGCGTCATCGAGATGAGCGGCGTCAACATTCGCGACGTGGACGCCGACGATCTGCCGTACCGTCCGCAGATGGTCGTCTCCGACGTCTCCTTCATCTCATTGACCTATGTCCTGCCGGTCGTGGCCGGGATCGCGGCGCCGGGCGCGCAGGTCGTGCTGCTCGTCAAGCCGCAGTTCGAAGTGGGGCGCGAGGGGCTCGGCAAGCACGGCATCGTCACCGATCCGCACAGGCGCCGCGCCGCGCTCGAACATGTCGTCGAGTGCGCCCGCGCCTGCGGGATGCACGTTGTGGCGACCGCCCCCTCGCCGATCGAAGGCACCCACGGCAACATGGAGTACCTGCTCTACGCGCGTATGGGATGACCTGCCACGCGGTATACGCCGATGCCGCCCCGTCCACGGGACCTCATGCCAGGGGCGGCCGATCTTACGGGCAGTCGATCTTACGCAGCCGTTCTTACAGACTGCCGCCCTTATGGGTTGTTTTTAGAGGCAGCCTCTTGCCTGCGGTCGTCCTTATGGGTCGCCGTCCGTATGGGAGGGCGTGCCTACGGGCGGTATCCTACGGGCAGCTGTGCCTATGGGAGGTGGCTCCCAGGAAGGCGCTTTCCCCTCCATGAGCCGTTGTGCCTACGGGCGGCCGCGCGGTGGTCGAGGGGCTTATGGGACGTATTCGCATTCGCGCATGTGCGGCGATGACGATGGCGTCGTCCTGCGAACGGCGATCGATTCTCCTCCAGCCGCGATCGCGACGTTTCCTGTGCTGCGGACGGCGCGCCTGCTGCGGGCGGCGGCCGTCACGAAACTGATTGTCCGCCGACGACGCGCGTCATGCGCGCACGTTCGCGGCGCGCGCCACCCGTAAGAAAAGCGCGCCACCCGTAAGAAAACGACAGGGAACAACGCCATGCCGCTCGCGAATCGTCACCAGCGGGCGGACGTGCCGCCCGTAACGGTCAGCCCCGAATGAAGTGGTCTATCTGGTCCTGCTTGCCCATGATGATGAGTTCGTCGTTGCGGCGCAGCTCGAGGTCGTTGGACGCGTACTGGAACTCATGTCCCGGCGATTTGACGCCGACGATCGTGATGCCGTAGCGGTCATGGATCTTCGCATCGCCGATCGTGTAGCCGACGAACTGGGATGGCGTGTGGATCTTGACGACGTTGTATGCGCCTTCGAGCTCGATGTAGTCGAGGTAGTTGCCGGAGACGAGATGGCCGACGCGTTTGCCTGCGTCGGTCTCCGCGTTGATGATGTGGCGCGCGCCGATGCGCTGCAGGATGCGCGCATGCTCCTTGGACACCGATTTCGCCCAGATGTCGGAGATGCCGGCGTCGAGCAGGTTGCCGGCGGTGATGACGGAGGCCTCGACGCTGTCGCCGATCGCCACGACGGCGATGTCGAAGTCCGCGGCGTTGAGCTGCTCGAGCGCGAGGACGTCGGTCATGTCCGCCTGGACCGTGGGGATCTGCGCGGACCAGCGGTTGACGAGTTCTGCGTCCTTGTCGACGGCGAGCACATCCTGTCCCATCCCGTCGAGCGTCGTGGCGACCGCGCTGCCGAAACGGCCGAGTCCCACGACGAGCACGCTGCGATTATCTGCCATCCTGACCTCCTAAGGGCTGCTGCAGGCCGCTTACCGGTAGTCGATGCGTCGACGGCGGCGAGCTGACCGTCCACCTGTTTGGTGCTCCGCTACAGCATGCTACCCGTAACGATGTGCATCCGGTAGCGGGTGCATCCGGTAGCGGATGCACGGCGCGTCGGCGCGCGGACGACCGGCCATCGGCGACGGTCGCCGTCGGCGCTTCCCGTAAGCATGGGCTGCCGGTAACCGGTGACGCCCATCAGGATGCATGCGCCACCCATAAGCAGGAAGTAGTCGGGGAGCAGGCAAAAAGCGGGGGTGAGTGCAGTACGGTCCGCAAGTGGTATGCGGACGGCGACGATCGACGGGGGAAAAGCGCCGCCCGTAAAGGATGTGCATCCCGAAGGATGCGCCATCGCCTCCCGTAAGCGATCGCGGCGGGAGGATCTGCGGTCAGCCGACGACGATCTGGTCGGTGGGGTAGCGGACGAGCTCGGTCTGACGGGGGCGGCTCACGGCGTATGCAAGCGTCATCGGTCCCATGCGGCCCACCAGCATCGTCGCGGCGAGGATATACAAGGACGGCGCGTTGTCCACGTTCGCGACGCCCACCGAGTAGCCGCCCAGGCCGAAGGCTGAGCAGGCGTCGAAGACGGCGTGGCTGAACGACGCGTCCGAGATGAGCATGAGCGCCACCGACGCGACGAGCACGAGCGCGAAGCAGGCGGTCGTGATGCTCACCGCCGTCATGACGACATGCGTGTGGATGCGCCGCTTGAACGCCGTGACGTCGCTGTGCCCGGTGAACGCGGCCCTGCACACGAGCAGGATTACCGCAAAGGTCGTCACGCGGATACCGCCGGCCGTCGACGTGCTTCCTCCGCCGATGAACATGACGGCGCTCATGAACACCTTTGTCGCCTCGCTCACCTGCGGCACCCACGACAGGTCGAAGCCGCTCGAACGGGGCATCACGGCGGCGACCATCGCGCGGCGCATGCGCGTCTCGACGTCGGCGTACTTGAACAGCGCCGGGTTGTCCCATTCGACGGTGAGGAACCAGACGAGGGAGGCGAGCACGATCGCGAAGGTCGTCACCAATGTGACCTTCGTGTGCAGGCTCCACCGTTTCGGACTTTGGTGCCGCCGCGCCGTGCGGTAGATGTTGAGGATGACGGGGAAGCCGAGCGTGCCGCAGAACGCGGAGAGCATGATCGGCATGCCGACCGCCCAGTTGTCGACGTACAGGCCGGCGCCGTCGGGCGTGAAGCCGGCGTTGTTGTACGCCATCACGGCGAAGAAGAGCGACTCCCACAACGTGCCGCCGACGTTGCCCTTGTTGACGTGGAACAAGCCGGGGAACAGGGCGATGAACGTGACGAGCTCGATGACGAAGGTCGTCGTGAGGACGACGGCGAGGACGCCGCGGATCTCGCTGAGCTTGTTCGTGCCGAGTTCGTTCGCCGTGAGCAGACGCTGCATCGCCTTGAGATGATGGTTGACCGCAAGCGCGATGAGCGACGCGAAGGTCATCACGCCGAGGCCGCCGAGCTGGACGGAGAAGATGAGCACGGCCTGTCCGAAGTACGTCCAGTGCGTCGTGGTGTTCACGATTGCGATGCCGCAGGTGGACAATGCGGACACGGCGGTGAAGAACGCGGTGGAGAATTCGGTCCTCTCCCCGGGCTGGGTGGATATCGGCAGCAGCAGCAGTCCCGTCGACATGCTGATGAGCAGCAGGAAATAGAGGATCGTCAGTCGTCCCGGGTGCGAGTTGAGCCGGTAAGAGAGCGAGCGTTTGATTGGACGGCGTTCATCAGCGGCTGCTTGTTCGAAGGTGTCGCCCGAGAACCACCAGGCGTATCCCTTCGACGCGTCGCTGTTCGACGCCGATTCGTCGAACAGGAGATTGGCCATGCTGCCCTCCGATTGGTTGCCATCCTTGTTTTCAGTACGCTGCCATTGTAGATGGGTCGGTGACGTTTCGCCGAGCGGGGCGGGGGAAGCGCTGCGTATGCCGTCTGCCGAAGGCGGGCGATGATCGGGGCCCGTAAGGACCGCCGCCCGTAAGGAGGGTCGCCTGCGGGGAGCGTCGCCCATAACCCCGCAGCGAGAGGCGGCCGGGGGACGGCGGCGATGGCCGGGGCGTCGGGTCCGCGGGATGTCACGGGACCGCCTTCGCGCATTCGCCGGTTCCATTACACTGTGAGTGGAAACATCATGCGTAAAGGGGTGTCCATGCAGGCAGCGGAAACGAGAGGGGCACGTCGCGTCGTCGTCGTGACCCACGAAAAGCTCCGGCGCAGCGCGGTCGTCGAGAACGCGATCGCACAGCTGCGCGACGAGGGCTTCGACGTCGCCGTCATCGACAACACGGCGGCGCCCGACTTCGGCTCGCCGTCGCCGAAGGTCGACCCGGACACCGAGATCGTGCTCGTGCTCGGCGGCGACGGCACTATCCTGCGCGCCGCCGAACTCGTCACCTGCACCGACGTGCCCATCCTCGGCATCAACATGGGTCATGTCGGCTTCCTCGCCGAATTCGAAAGCTTCCAGATCCACGAGGCGATCCATCGCGTCGCCATGCACGACTACAGCATCGACGAACGCATGATCGCGCATGTGGACGTGTGGCTGCCCGGCTCGCATGCGCCGCTCGGCGACTGGGCGCTCAACGACATCACGATCGAGCGCGCCGACCGAGGCAAGATGGTCGAGCTGTCGATCGCCGTCGACGGCGTGGCGATGAGCTCCTTCGGCTGCGACGGCATCATCGTCTCCACGCCGACCGGTTCAACCGCGTACGCGTTCTCGGCGGGCGGCCCGATCATCTGGCCGACGGTGGAGGCGCTGCTGCTCGTGCCGCTCGCGGCCCACGCGCTGTTCTCCCGTCCAATCGTCATCGGCTCGGATTCGACGTTCTCGATCCGCATCGACGACGATTCGACCTCCGACGGCTGGATCTGCTGCGACGGCCGACGCCAGCGCCCGCTGCCCCGGGGCGCGCGCGTCGACATCCGCCAGTCCTCCGGGCGTCTTCGCCTCGCCCGACTCTCCGATGCGCCGTTCACGAGCCGGCTCGTCACGAAGTTCAACCTTCCGGTCGTCGGATGGCGCGACCTGCACCCGGGCGCAGACGCGCGCGTCGACACGTCGCTGCGCGGACAGGGCGACTTCGACGACCCCGAACGCGGCGGCGGGACGACGGCGGACATGACGATGGCGGCGCGACGCGACGCGCCGACGGAACAGGAACGGTGACAGGTGCTGGAGGAACTCGAACTGCGTGATCTGGGACCGATCCGTGAGGCGAAGCTCGTCCCCGCGCGCGGCATGACGTCGATTACCGGCGAGACCGGTGCCGGCAAATCGATGCTACTCAGCGCGATCAGGCTCATCTCCGGAGGCGCCGCCGATTCCGGCCGCGTCTCGGCGGGCGCGAAACAGGCGTGGGCGCAGGGTGTCTTCCTGGTCGGCGACGGCGACGCGGCGCTTGCGGTCGCGGAGCAGGCGGGGGCGACGGTCGACGACGGGGAGATCTTCGTATCGCGCACCGTGCCCGCGTCCGGACGCTCGCGCGCCATCCTGTGCGGCAGGACGGCGCCGAAATCGGTGCTCGCCGCGCTCGCGCAGGAGCTCATCACGATCCACGGGCAGAGCGACCAGCTGCGCATCGCGTCGCCGGCGCGCCAACGCGAGTTCCTCGATCGCTGCGCGAACAACGAGAAGGAACGACGCGCCTACGCGAAGGCGTGGGACATGTACCGCGAGATCGACGACCGCCTGCGCAGGCTCAGTTCGCAGGAATCGTCGATGCGCCAGCAGGCGGACTATCTGCGCGAGTCGATCGCGCGCATCGACCGCGTCGACCCGCAGACGGGCGAGCTCGAGGAGCTCAAAAGCCAGCGCGAGCGCATCGAGCACGCCGCGCAGATCAATGCGGGGGTCGCCGGCGCGCTCGCGGCGCTCGACTCCTCGCAGGGCGACGGCGGCGACGACTACCGGGGCGCCGATGAGCTCGTCCGCTATGCCGCGCAGGCGCTGCGCGGCATCCGTCTGGGAGGCGTGTTCGAACAGTGCGCGGACCGTCTCGATTCCCTGCAGGCGGAGCTCGAGGACATCTCGTTCACGCTGTCGCAGCAGCTCGACCTCGACGAGTCGGGGGAGGACCTCGATACGATCAACGGTCGCATCCATGAACTCGATGAGCTCACGCGCCGCTGGGGGCCGACGCTCGACGACGTCATCGCATGGCGCGACAAGGCGCGCTTCGACGTCGAGGATCTGGACGCGTCCCCCGAAAAGCTCGAGGAGCTCTCGGCGGAGCGCGACCGCCGCCTGCTCGCCGCGCGCAAGGCGGCCGCGGCGCTGACGAAGACGCGCGAACGTGCGGCGAAGCGGCTATCGAAGGACGTGGACGGCGAGCTCGCGCAGCTGGCGATGGCCGACGCGTCGCTGACGATCGCCGTGCATGCGCGCGACGGCGCCGACGCGCTCGACATGAACGGCGGCGACGACGTCGAATTCCTGTTCACGCCGTTCAGGGGGGCGCCGGCGCTCGCGATGGGCAAAAGCGCGTCCGGCGGCGAGCTCAGCCGTCTCATGCTCGCGTTGGAGCTGTCGTGCGCCGACGAACGCGCGGGCGGTGAAGCGGATGCGGACGGCGAGGCGATGCCGGCGATGACGTTCATCTTCGACGAGATCGACGCCGGCGTGGGCGGCAAGGCCGCCGTGGAGCTCGGCAGGAGGCTCGCCAGGCTCGCACGGCGCGCGCAGGTGATCGTCGTGACGCATCTGCCGCAGGTCGCGTCATGGGCCGACAGTCAGTTCGTCGTCGGCAAAAGCGAGGATGGCGACGGCGTCGTGAGCACGCATGTGCGCGAGGTCATCGGTGATGCGCGCACCGAGGAGATCGCGCGCATGCTCGACGGCAGCACGACGCCCACGTCGCTCGAGCATGCGCGCGAACTGCTCGTGTCCTCGAAGCTTGCATGACGCGCCGCCCGCCCGCCATTACGCCTGCAGGCGGTGTCCGAAGTCCCCTCATGCTGACGGGCGGCATCGTTTACGGGCGGCGGCCGTGTCTGGAGGAGGCATCGCGCCTGCGGGCGGCCATGCCGGCCGTCGTCGTCATGTCCACGTCGTCATGTTACAGGTGGTACGGATGGCATTGTGCTCTTATGGGCGGCGCTGCGCGTGGAGGAGGCAGCCGGCAGCCGCCGTCCTGCTTACGGGAGGCCGATGCCGGTTACGGGGCGCGCGCTTTTGCGAGTGCCGCCCGTAAGTCGTCATGCTTACGGGAAGCAGTGTGCTCGACGATGGCTGAACGATTCGACTCGACAGGAGGCAATGCGATGAACGACGCGCTTACGGGCGGCACATCGGCGAACGATGCGGCGACGGACGGCTTCGTCCGCGCCGCCCACGCCGTTACCGGAGGCACCCCCGATAACACGGGGTGTGCCGCGATCTTCGATCTGGACGGCACTCTGCTCGATTCGATGGGCGTGTGGGATCGGATCGACGAGGAGTTCCTCGCAAAACGCGGCATCGCCGTGCCGGACGACTACATGGCGAAGGTGAGCGCGATGCAGTTCATGGAGATCGCCGAATACACGATTGAACGATTCGGCCTGCGCGACACGCCGGAGGAACTCGTCGCCGAATGGAACGGCATGGCCAAGCGGATGTACGCGCAGGTCGTGGAGCCCAAGCCCCACGCCGTCGAGTATCTGCGCGCGCTCAAGGCGAGCGGCGCGCGACTCGCCGTCGCCACGACGATGCTGCCCGATCTGCGCGCGCAGGCGTTGGCCCATGCGGGGATGGCGGACCTGTTCGATGCAGTCGTCGGCGTGGACGATGCCGGCGACCGAGGCAAGGAACATCCGGACGTGTATCTGCTGGCGGCGCGGCGGGTGGGCGTGGACCCGGCCCGTTGCACCGTGTTCGAGGATCTGCTGGCGGGCATGCGGTCGGCGAAGTCCGTCGGGATGCAGGTGTGGGCCGTGCACGACGATTCCTCCGACCATGACTGGGAGCGGATCTGCGCGCTCGCGGACGGCGTGCTCTTCGACTTCGCCGATGCGCCGCGCCGGCTGCGGTGAGTCACGCTACCGGTAGCATCACGTGTGATCATCGTCGCCGCTACCGGTAGCGATTGCGAACGCGACCCGTAACGACGAACGACCGCCCGCGCTCCTCAAGGAGCGCGGGCGGTCGTTCGTCGTTACGGAAGGCGGCGGGCGCCGCGCGTCCGATGACACGGCGCCCATGTCACAGGCGGTCGGCGCATTGTTCGACGTAGTGGCCCATGTCGGAGATCTCGACGCAGTCGCGGAAGCGCACGTCGGCGGTTTCGAGGGCGCGCAGCATCGGCGGAATCTCGGTGTCCGTCTTGGCGCTCAGCTCGTCCATGCATTCGAAGTCGGTGCCGTCGTGCTTGAGCCCGAGCGCCTCGTTGACGACGCGCGGGAACTTGTACGGGCTGGCGGTGCTCAGCAGCACGCGCGGCACGCCGGGTTCGGCGGGCATCTGCTGCATGACGAAGTAGCCGCACGCGGTGTGCGGGTCGAGCACGTAGCCGTGTTCATGGAAGCAGTCGGCGATCATCCGGCGCACCTGGTCCTCGTCGGCCCAGCCGGTGGCGAACAGGCGGCGGATCTGGGCGAGCAGCTCCGGCGGCACCTCGAACGCGCCCCATTCGGCGAGGTCGTTCATCAGGTAGGTGATCAGGCGCGGGTCCTTCTCGCTCATGTAGTAGAG
This sequence comes from Bifidobacterium castoris, assembly GCF_003952025.1. Classification (GTDB taxonomy): domain Bacteria; phylum Actinomycetota; class Actinomycetes; order Actinomycetales; family Bifidobacteriaceae; genus Bifidobacterium; species Bifidobacterium castoris. The sequence continues at coordinate 257,080 of NZ_QXGI01000003.1, forward strand.
CATGCGTTCGAGGTTCGAGGAGATGAGGATGTCCATCGACGGCGAGATCGTCTCGTAGAACGGGCGCTTGCGGTTGTAGGTGCCGGTCGTCAGGAAGTCGAAGAGCACGTTGTTCCTGTCGGAAGCGACGACGAGCTGGCGCACCGGCAGCCCGAGCATCTTCGCGTAGTAGCCGGCGAGCACGTCGCCGAAGTTGCCGGTCGGTACGACGAAGTCGACCGGGTCGCCGACGTTGACGGCCTGCTTCTCGAGCAGCTGCGCGTACGCGGAGAAGTAGTAGACGACCTGCGGCACGAGGCGTCCGACGTTGATCGAGTTGGCCGACGAGAGCACGACGTGCGCGTCGCTTTCGAGACGCGCGGCGAGATTCTTGTCGCCGAAGATCGTCTTGACGGTGGACTGCGCGTCGTCGAAGTTGCCCTCGACCGCGCACACATTGACGTTTCCGCCGGTCTGCGTCGTCATCTGGAGCTCCTGCACGCGGCTGACGCGGCCCTGCGGGTAGAAGACGGTGATGCCGGTGCCCTCGGCGTCGGCGAAGCCGGCGAGCGCGGCCTTGCCGGTGTCGCCGGAGGTCGCCGTGACGATCATGATCTTCTCGTCCGGGTCGCCGTCGGTCGGCGTCGTGCGCGCCATGAAGCGCGGCAGGATCTGCAGCGCGACGTCCTTGAACGCGCAGGTGGGGCCGTGGAACAGTTCCATGACCCAGTCCTCGCCGAGCGGCCTGACCGGGGTGATGCGTTCGTCCGACCACTGCGGCCCATAGGCCTTTGCGATGCACTCCTTGAGCTCATCGGCGCCGAAGTCGTCGAGGAGCACGGAAAGCACGTCGTAGGCGATTTGCTGGTAGCTCTTGCCGGCCAGGTCGTCGATGGGGACGAGGCGCTCGCCGAGTTCGTCGGTGACGAAGAGGCCGCCGTCGTCCGCGATGCCCTTGCGGATGGCCTGCTTCGAGGTCAGTGAGTCGGTGGTGCTGCGTGTGCTGTGGAACTTGTTCACTCGTCCGTCCTTGCGATGTAGAGAGATGAAAGTGTGCGGATGATTACAGTATAGAGCTCTCAAACGAAAGCCGCGGGACCGCTGTCCGGGTTGCGGAACGCGCGGCCGGGGACGGCGGCCGCCATGAGGGCAGGGCGTCCACTAATGTGCAAGTATGACGAACACACAGAGCGAACACAACAAGGTCAGCGACGACGTCTTCGACGCGGTGTGCGCGATGGCCGACCGTGCGGCGGCTGCGCAGGCGAAGCTCGCGAAGGCCACGACCGACGTCAAGAACGGACTCCTCAATGCGATCGCCGACGCGCTCGACGCGCGCGCCGATGAGATCGCCGGCGCGAACGCCCTCGACATGAGCCAGGCCTTCGACGACGGCATGGACGCCGGCAAGCTGGACCGTCTCAAGTTCGACGTGACGCGCGTCGCCGCGTCGGCGAACGATATGCGCCACGTCGCGACGCTGCCCGACCCGGTCGGTCAGGTCGTGCGCGGCTTCGAGGCGCCCAACGGCCTGCGTCTGCAGCAGGTGCGCGTGCCGATGGGCGTCATCGGCATGATCTACGAGGCGCGGCCGAACGTGACCGTCGACGTCATCGCGCTGTGCATCAAGTCGGGCAACGCGGCGATCCTGCGCGGCGGCCACGCGGCGGAGCACACGAACGCGGCGACGCTCGCGATCGTCGGCGACACGCTGCGCGAACTCGGCTTCGACGACGCGCTCGTCGCCTCCGTCGACACCTACGGCCGTGAGGGCGCGACCGCGATGATGGAGGCGCGCGGCCACGTCGACCTGCTCGTGCCGCGCGGCAGCGCCAGGCTCATCCAGGCCGTCGTCGAGAACTCGAAGGTCCCCGTCATCGAGACCGGCGCCGGCAACGTCCACATCTACGTCGACCGTTCCGCCGACCTCGCCAAGGCCATCCCGGTCGTCCTCAACGCGAAGACGCAGCGCGTCGGCGTGTGCAACGCCGCCGAGAAGCTCATCGTCCACCGCGACGTCGCCGGGGAGTTCCTGCCGGCCGTCGCGCGGGCGCTCGCCGACGAGCACGTCGTCATGCACGCCGACGAGGTCTCCTACAGGATCATCGGCGACGCGAACATCCGCGACATCAAGCTGTTCGAGGCAGACGATGCCGACTGGGGCACCGAGTACCTCGCCCTCGAGATCGGCGTGCGCGTCGTCGATTCGATGCAGGAGGCGATCGCGCACATCAACCGCTATTCGACGCATCACACGGAGGCGATCCTCGCCGAGGACTACGGCGCGATCGAACGCTTCACGAAGGACGTCGACTCGGCGGTAGTCATGGTCAACGCCTCCACCCGCTTCACCGACGGCGGCGTGTTCGGCTTCGGCGCCGAACTGGGCATCTCCACGCAGAAGATGCACGCGCGCGGCCCGATGGGCCTGCAGGAGATGACGACGACGAAGTGGATCGGCTACGGCACGGGCCAGGTGAGGGCATGAGCGGGCGCGATCGGCTGGACGACGCCGCGAACGGCGCCGGGGGCCCCGTCGGGACGCGCGACGAGGCGACAACCGTCACCTTCGACGACGCCCATGTGCTCGCGAACCCGTGGGGCGTGGACCTCGCCGACCGGCGCAACCTGCTCAAGATCGCCTCCGAACGGCTCAGCCTCGTGCGTTACGTGTTCCTCGTGCAGATCGAGGACGGCATCGCCTCGGCGGCGCAGCGAGCATCGCTCGAATACGCCGACGCCGTGCTCATCGGCTGGCCGGAGACGGACGCCGACGACGTCGTGGCCGTCGACGACGAACGCTGCCGCGACGTCCTCGGGCAGGCCGTGCTGATGGAGGACTACATCGACCGCTTCCGCGCGATGGAACGCGACAACGACATCGACGGCATGACCGACACGCTCATCCGCATCACCGAACGCGTCGCCCATGTGCGTCGCGCGTTCCAACCGACCTTCCTGCTGCCGACCTTCGCCGAGATACGGCGCGTCGTGCAGGACGAGTGGAACGAGGACATGGGCAAGATCGACCCCGACGGCGAGGCGGCCGACGACCGCGCGCAGGAGCTCACGCTGCAGCAGGAGATCGACCGCGTCGCCGCGGACAGCGCCGCGGCGGACGCCCAGGAGAGGCGCTGACATGGCGCGCAGCGATGCCGGCGACGCCGCGAACGCCGCCGGGGCGCCACGGCGCATGGCCGAACTGTCCGTGGCCGACGCCGCCACGGCGCATCTCGTCTCACCGCCGGGGCGGCGGTCGCCTCGCGGCAACTGGCACGCGCGTCCGCGCATCGGCATCATGGGCGGCACCTTCGACCCGATCCACAACGGCCACCTCGTCGCCGCCTCCGAGGTCTCGTGGGTGTACGACCTCGACGAGGTCGTCTTCGTGCCGACCGGCCGCCCGGTGTTCAAGCTCGACAGGCACGTGACGAACGCCGAGGACCGCTATCTGATGACCGTCATCGCGACCGCGTCGAACCCGAAGTTCACCGTCTCGCGCGTCGACATCGACCGTCCCGGCGTCACCTACACGATCGACACGCTGCGCGACCTGCGCGCGCTGTACCCGGACGCCGAGCTGTTCTTCATCACCGGCGCGGACGCCGTCGCCGAGATCATGCGCTGGAAGGACGTCGAGCAGATGTTCCGCATCGCGCACTTCGTCGCCGTCACACGCCCCGGCTATTCGTCGGCGGTCACGCTGCCGGCGGGGCGTGTCGACATGCTCGAGATCCCGGCGCTGGCGATCTCGTCGACCGACGTGCGAGAGCGCGCGACGCACGGCGAGCCGGTGTGGTATCTCGTGCCCGACGGCGTCGTCCAGTACATCGGCAAGCACGGCCTGTACCGCGACCGCGGATGAACGCCCCGCGCCGGCGCACGTCAGCTGCCGGCACTACACTGGGTGGGGCACGGTTACGAACCAACTGACGTTTGGAGATACGGTGAGCGCAATCCTCGAAGGCAAACCAGACAAGAACCTGATACTCGTCACCGGAAGGGCGCATCCCAAGCTCGCCCGGGACGTCGCCGACCAGCTCGGCATCGACGTGCTCGAGACGACCGCCTACGATTTCGCGAACGGCGAGATGTATGTGCGCTACACCGAGTCCGTGCGCGGCGCCGACGTCTTCGTGCTGCAGAGCCACAGCAGCCCGGTCAACCAGTCGATCATGGAGCAGCTCATCATGATCGACGCCCTCAAGCGCGCGTCGGCGCGTTCGATCACCGCCGTGAGCCCGCTGCTGGGCTATTCGCGCCAGGACAAGAAGCACCGGGGACGCGAGCCGATCTCGTGCCGTCTGGTCTTCGACCTGCTCAAGACGGCCGGCGCCGACCGCATCATGAGCGTCGACCTGCACGCCGCGCAGTCGCAGGGCTTCTTCGACGGCCCGGTCGACCATCTCATCGCGATGCCGGTGCTCGTCGACTACATCCGCGACCGGTTCTCCAATCAGCTCGACAACGTGACCGTCGTCTCCCCGGACGCCGGCCGCATCCGCGTCGCCGAGCAGTGGGCGCAGCGCCTCGGCGGCGGCCCGCTCGCCTTCGTGCACAAGACGCGCGACATCACGCGGCCGAACCAGGCCGTCGCGAACCGCGTCGTCGGCGACGTCAAGGGCAAGGACTGCGTGCTCGTCGACGATCTGATCGACACGGCCGGCACGATCGCCGGCGCGTGCAAGGTGCTGCAGGAGGCCGGCGCGAAGTCGGTGACCGTCGTGGCGACGCACGGCGTGCTCTCCGGACCGGCCGTCGATCGGCTCAAGAGCTGCGGGGCGCGCGAGGTCGTGCTCACCGACACGGTGCCGATCCCCGAGGAGAAGCGCTGGGACGGCCTGACGGTCCTGTCGATCGCGCCGCTGCTGGCGAGCGCGATCAAGGCCGTGTTCGAGGACGGCTCGGTCGCCGAGCTCTTCGACACCTATCCCGAACACCACGGCAAAGGCTTCCTCTTCGCCTGATTCGCCGCGGGGCGGCGTATGGTCCGCCCCTATGGCATAATGGACACTTGGCGGGCGCGACCCGCCGTTCCCCCATGGTGTAATGGCAGCACACGGGTCTTTGGAACCCTTTGTCTTGGTTCGAGTCCAGGTGGGGGAGCCAGCGGCGTCCGCATCCGGCTTTTCGGCGTTTGGATGCGGGCGCCTTTCACATCCGGGACCATCAGACCATCGGGCACATCCACAAAAGGAGAACAGATGACGGTAACCGCCGCAATCGTGCTGGCAGCCGGCGAGGGCACGCGCATGCGCTCGTCGAAGCCGAAGGTGCTGCACACCTTCGCGGGCAAGACCTTCCTCGAGCGTGTCATGTCCTCCGTCGGGGCGCTCGGGCCCGACACGCTCGCCGTCGTCGTGCGCCATCAGGGCGAACGCGTCGCCGAGGCGGCGCGCGGCTACGACCCCGCCGTGACGATCGTCGAACAGGACGACATCCCCGGCACGGGACGCGCCGTGCAGTGCGCGATGCACCGGCTCTCGCCGGACGGCGACCTCGACGGCGACGTGCTCATCACGGCCTCGGACATGCCGTTGCTCGACACGGCGACGCTGCAGGCGCTGCTCGACTACCATGCGGCGAGCGGCGACGACGCGACGGTGCTCACGACGGTGCTCGACGATCCGACCGGCTACGGCCGCATCATCCGCGACTCCGACGGCGACGTCCTCAAGATCGTCGAGCAGAAGGACGCGAACAGCAGCGAGCTGGCCGTGCGCGAGGTGAACACGTCGGTGTACGTCTTCGACGCGCATGTGCTCGCCGACGCGATCGCCGGCCTCGACGCGGACAACGCGCAGGGCGAGTTCTACCTGACCGACGCGCTCAAGGCCGCGAAGGCGAGCGGCAAGGTCGGCGCCTTCGCGGCACCCGATCCGCTGAGCGTCGAGGGCGTCAACGACCGCGTGCAGCTCGCCGCGCTCGCCGGCGCGCACAACGCGCGCGTGTGCGAGCATTGGATGCGCGAGGGCGTGACGATCCTCGACCCGTCCACGACGTGGATCGAGGACGACGTGACGATCGGCCGCGACGCGACGGTCCTGCCCGGCTGCTTCCTGCAGGGGCGCACCGTCGTCGGCGAGGAGGCCGTCGTCGGGCCGTACACGACGCTCATCGACGCGACCGTCGACGCGGGCGCGACCGTCGAGCGTTCACGCGTGCAGGAGTCGCACATCGGCCGCGACGCGAACATCGGCCCGTGGACGTACCTGCGCGCCGGCAACGAGCTCGGCGAGGGCTCGAAGGCGGGCGCCTTCGTCGAGATGAAGAAGGCGCATATCGGCGACGGCACGAAGGTGCCGCATCTGAGCTACGTGGGCGACGCCGACCTCGGCGAGCGCACGAACATCGGCGGCGGCACGATCACGGCGAACTACGACGGCGTGCACAAGAACCACACGACGATCGGCTCGGACGTGCACATCGGCGCGGGCAACCTCCTCGTCGCGCCGGTCGAGGTCGGCGACCACGTCACGAGCGGCGCCGGATCGGTGATCCGCCACGACGTCCCGCAGGACGCGATGGTCTATTCGGAGAACACGCAGCACATCGTGCAGCATTGGAAACCAGCTTGGGAGCGTTGATATGACGGCACTTGAATCATCCATCGAATCGGTGAGGACCGCGGCGGCGGCCGCCGACCGCATGAAGGCGGCGGACATCGCCGCCTACGACGTGAGCGACCTGATCGGCATCACCGACTGCATGCTGCTGGCGTCCGCGACGAACGAGCGCCAGGTGCTCGCCGTCGCCGAGGAGATCGAGAAGGACTTGTACACGAAGGGCGGCAAGCTGCAGCCGCGGGGCCGCGAGGGCATCCAGGAGGCGCAGTGGATCCTGCTCGACTACGGCGACTTCATCGTCCATGTCATGCATGAGGAGGCGCGCGACTTCTACCATCTCGAACGGTTGTGGCGCGACTGCCCGCGCATCGACCTCGAGCTGCCCGACATGGACGCCGCCGACGCGGACGCCGCCTGACGGGGGAGCGGCGATGACGGCGATCGGAACGGTACGTTCGATCACGCTCGTGCGCCATGGGCGCACCTCGTACAACCTCGCCGGACGCGTCCAGGGTGGCATCGACATCCCGCTCGACGACGTCGGGCTGTGGCAGGCGCGTAAGACCGGCGACGCGCTGCGTACGCTCTACGTCGAGCGCGACCCCGGCGCGCGTCAGCTCGTCGTCGCCTCGGACCTGAGGCGCGCGAGCCGCACCGCGCATCTGTTCGCCGACCCCCTGGGACTCGAGGTCCATCCGGACCCGCGGCTGCGCGAACGCAGCTTCGGTGATTGGGAGGGCATGTCCGGCGACGAGCTCGACGCGCAGTGGCCGGAGGACTTCGCAATGTGGTGCCGGGGCCTCGGCGGCGAGATGCGCCACCATGCCGAGTCGCACGAGCACGCCGGCGCGCGCGGCGTCGAGGCGCTGCGCGACTGGTCGCACCGGGCGGACGCGGACACCGATTTGTTCGTGTTCTCCCATGGCGCGCTCATCGAGAACACGCTGCAGGTGCTGTTCGGCATCGGCGCGGCCCTGCCGGACTTCGTCTCCGTCACCTCGATGCGCAACGCGCACTGGGCGCGTCTGGTCAACGCGGGACTCGACGACCCGGACCGTTGGATCCTCGTCGACTACAACCACGGCCCGGCGCTCGCTGACACTGAGCTATGGGAGAACCCGACGCGGCATGCAGCCGATACCCGGTGAACTGGTCTATGCTTATGGCAGTTTTGCCCACCGATGCGTCTGACGCCCGATTCGGGCGCCGGGCGCGCCATGACCGGATGAATCGACCGTGAAGAATTTTTTCAAAGGATTATCGTTCTCCCAGCTGCTCGCGGGCGCTCTCGCGGCGGTCACGTCGTTCCTGCTGTCGTCGAAGATCGGCATCGCAGGCTCGGTGATCGGCGTCGCCGTCGCCTCGATCGTCTCGACGTCGGCGTCGCAGATCTACCAGAACGTCATCGACGCCTCGAGCAAGAAGCTGCAGGACGCGGCTGCGCAGCAGCTCGGCGAACAGGCGGATGGCGCCTCCTCCGACGGCGCGCGGATCGACGCGCCGGCCGACCCGGCGTCGAAGGAGGGGAAGCGCAAGGGACGCGTCGTCGCGTCGGACGCCGCCGACGCGTCCGGGACACCGGCGTCCGGCAAGCCGCAGCTCACCGGCCACGACAAGCGCGTGGCGATCGTCGTGGCCCTCGTCTCGGGCCTGATCGCCGTCGCGGTGACCGCCGGCGTCATCCTCGCGCTCACCGGCGGCAGGGGCACCGATTCGGTCGTCCACGACATCGTCAGCCCGAGCGTGACGAGCGAGGAGGGTGGTGATCTGTCGCCGTCGCCGTCGCAGGGCGTCATCACGCCGACGCCGGATGCGACGTCGACGCCGGATGCGACATCAACGCCGGACACCGGTTCGACGCAGTCGACGGAGGAGCCGAGCCAGCAGGGCGGCTCGGGCACGAAGGACGATTCGGACTCGGGTTCGCAGGTCGTCGAACCGAGCGCGTCGCCGTCGGCGAGCCAGAGGACGGGCGCCGCGGACGGGGCGCAGGACGACGGCTCCTCGGACGCGGGCCAGGACGGTGCGACCCAGCAGGGCGACGGACGGCAGAAGGACGACTCCGGACAGCAGGCGCAGTGATCGCGCAGTGACGGGGGACCGGCGTGCCGCACAACGCGACACGCCGGTCCTTTGCGTATCAGGAATTCATGATGTATGCTATCTCGAGTTGGCTGAAACAAGCCGACGGGGCTATGGCGCAGCTGGTAGCGCATCTCCATGGCATGGAGAGGGTCAGGGGTTCGAATCCCCTTAGCTCCACGAAGGTTCCTGATGACAGGTTCCCCTTATGGGGCTATGGCGCAGCTGGTAGCGCATCTCCATGGCATGGAGAGGGTCAGGGGTTCGAATCCCCTTAGCTCCACGATTCACACCCGGCTTCGGCCGGGTTTTTCGTTATCGACGCACGGGGCGCCGATGTGGGCGGCGTCACATGTGAGCATGCTGACGTGTGTCGCGCTCATTCCACAGCGCAACGGGGCATGTGGCGGCCCGCGGACGCGTAGTGTGGGGAACGCATAGAAAGGAGCCCCCAATGGCACAGCTTACCGAAGCGATGAAGGACTTCATCAAGGACAATCTCGCATGGGTCGCCACCGTCAGCCCCGACGGCGTACCGGACCTCGGCCCGAAGATGAGCATGTTCGTGCTCGACGACGGCCATCTCGCCTACCATGAACGCACCGCCGGCCAGACCTACCGCAACCTCGAGAACGGCAGCCCGCTCGTCATCGCGTTCGTCAACTTCGAGCAGAAGAAGGGATACCGCTTCCGCGGCGAGGTCGTCCTGCACACCGACGACGCGGTCTACGAGGACCAGGTCAGGCTCGCGAAGGAACGCGGCACGAAGGTGCCGGCATGCGTGCCGGTCATGACGATCGACACGATCGAGGACCTGTCCGCCGGCGCGCACGCCGGCACGACGATCGCGAAGGACTGAGAGGCGGACCCGTCCCCGTGAACGCCCACGACCGCGGCGCCCGGCCCGGGCGCCGCGGTCGTGGGCGTCCTGAAGCTTAAGGAGCCAGAAGGAAAGATGATCACCGACATCGTCATGCTGCGCCACGGGCGCACCTCGATGAACCTCGAACGCCGTCTGCAGGGCCAGGTCGAGGTCCCCCTCGACATCATCGGCCAGTGGCAGGCGGATCAGAGCGGCTTCGCGCTCGCGCAGCGCTACTACTGGGCGAAGGTGAGCAACCTCGCCGCCCATCCCGAGCAGCTTCCGACGCCGCCCGTCGCGGCGGTGCGCGCCGTCGACGTCGAGGAATACCGCAAGGCGCCGGCGGCCGCGCGCACGATGGTCGTCGTCAGCTCCGACCTGTTCCGCGCGCAGCAGACGGCGCACGCCTTCGCCGACATCCTCGGCCTCGAGGTGCATCTCGATCCGAGGTTGCGCGAACGCAGCTTCGGCGAATGGGAGGGCATGACGCGCGAGGAGATCCTCGCACGCTGGCCGGAGGACTTCCATGCCTGGAAGCGGCATGAGGGCGGCGAGCTCGCCCATGGCGTCGAAAGCAGGCGCGAGGTCGGCGCGCGCGGCGCCGAGGCGATCCGTTCGTATGTGCGTCAGGCGCGGGATGTGCCCGGCGAGGAGACGCTGTTCGTCGTCTCACACGGCTCGTGGATCGTCGCGACGATCGCGACGCTGCTGGGCATGGACGTCGACGACGCCAACGGCCTCGACGCCATGCGCAACGCCTTCTGGTCGCGCATGAGCCTCGAGCGCGGCGCCGACGGCGACCGCTGGCTGCTCGCCGAGTTCAACCGGGGGCCGCAGATCGCCGAATTCGTCGACTGGGAGAACGGCCCCGAGGCGTTGCGCAACCCCGACATGCCGACGTGGAAGCCGATCGCCGGCTGACCGCGTCGCCGCCGCGCCGCCCGGGTGCGCCTTGGGCGGCGTGTCTCATAGGTGCGGCTAAGCTGTTGATGTTTGCACAAGGACAGGCCGCGTCCGTCGCGCGGCTCGACGAATGAGAGGCGGGTGATTTCATGCTGCGCATGTTCAGCACCGTTCACGGACAGGTGGAACAGATAGACAAACCGGAGAACGGCTCATGGCTTGCGTTGTGCGACCCCACCGACGTCGAGCTCACCACCGTCGCCCAGGAGACCGGCATCGACCTCGCCGACCTGCGCGCGCCGCTCGACGACGAGGAACGCTCGCGCGTCGACGTCGAGGACGACTACACGATGATCATCGTCGACATCCCGACGGTCGGGGAGCGCTCCGGTCGCAACTGGTACGAGACGATCCCGTTGTCGATCATCGTCACGCGCACGCTCATCGTCACCGTGTGCATGCAGGACACACCGGTGCTCCATCCGTTCATGGAGGGCACGATCCGCGGCTTCAACACCTTCATGCGCTCGCGCTTCATCCTGCAGATCCTCTACCGCAACGCGACGATGTACCTGCGCTACCTGCGCATCATCGACGGCGAGACCGACAAGCTCGAGCTGAGGCTGCGCCATTCGATGCAGAACCGCGAGATCCTGATGCTGCTCGAACTGAGCAAGACGCTCGTCTACTTCAACACGTCGCTCAAGTCGAACGAGATCGTCATGGAGAAGCTCACGACGCTTTCGCGCATCAAGCAGTACCCGGAGGACGAGGACCTGCTCGACGACGTCATCACCGAGAACAAGCAGGCGATCGAGATGGCGAACATCTACAGCGGCGTCCTCGCGAACATGACCGACGCGTTCTCGTCGGTCGTCTCCAACAACCTGAGCAACGTGATGCGCATCTTCACGATCATCTCGATCACGCTGTCGATCCCGACGCTCATCTTCTCGATGTACGGCATGAACTTCCAGGACGGCATGCTCGGCATGCCGGTCACCGACTCGCGGTGGGGCTTCCTGATCATCATCGTCCTGGCGATAGTGCTCGCCCTGCTCGTGATGTGGTTCCTCACCCGTTCCCGTCTGTTCAAGTGAGGCAGCATGCGTAGCCGCGGACGTCTGAGGATCCTCGCCGCGCTGTGCGCGGCGGCCGTCGTATCGCCACTCGCCGGCTGCGGCACGTCGGTGCAGGTGTCGGTGCCCGGACAGGCCGACGGGCCGATGATCAACATCGGCGTCGCCGTCGACGAGCCCGGCGTCGGCTGGTACCACGAGGAGGGCTACAGCGGCCTGAGCGTCGAGGTGGCCAAATACGTCGCCGAGAAGATCGGCTACAGCAACCGCCAGATCGTCTTCCACCCGATGACGATGGCGCGGCGCGACTCGATGCTCGCCGACGGCACGATCGACTTCGCGATGACATCGTACGCCTACGAGGGCGGCAAGGACGCGCGCACGTTCACGAAGGAGCTCGCCTCGCGCGGCGGCGACGTGCGCTATTCGGGGCCGTACCTGATCACCGAGGACGAGCTGCTCGTGCGCAGCGACGACCGCGCGGCGATCCACGGCGTCGGCGACATGCGCGGCCGCACCGCGTGCGTCGTCGAGGACGACGACGTGCGCGAGCAGCTCGCGCGCCGGGTCGACGGCGTGCGGTTCCGCGAGGAGGGCGACTTCTCCAAATGCGTCTCCGCGCTGCTCGCCGGCGAGGCCGACGCCGTGGCCGGTTCGCGGCCCGTCCTCACCGGGCTGCGCTCGCAGGCCGGCGCCGAATACGTGAGCCTGCTCGACGACCCCTTCGGCGAACGCGCCTACGGCATCGCGATCGCAGGCGGCGACGAGCTGCTCGGGCAGATCAACACGACGCTGCAGGCCATGGTCGACGACGGCGTATGGAACCGGATCGTCGACGATGCGGGGCGCGCATCGGGCTTCGACGCGGATCCGAGGCTCAACCCGCCCAGCATCGTCGCCCCGCGCTCCGAGGACTGAGCGCGCGTTCGCACTGCGGACGGGGCGCGACACTGTCCAGCTGAAAAACGATAATCGTGCCCTATGAGTGAGATCGAACCGAACGCGCAGGCGCATGATGCGGACCAGTCCGCATTCCGGTACAACGCCGCAATGGCGCAGACCATCGAAAACAAATGGCAGAGGATCTGGGACGAGCAGGGCACGTTCTGGGCGGCGAACGTCGAAGGCGGGCTGACCGACGGCGAGGGGCGTCACGCTGACGGCCGCCGGCCGTTCTTCGCGATGGACATGTTCCCGTACCCGTCGGGCAAGGGACTGCATGTGGGCCATCCGCTCGGTTACCTCGCCTCCGACGTGGTCAGCCGCTACCACCGCATGAAGGGCGAGAACGTGCTGCACGCGATGGGCTACGACGCCTTCGGCCTGCCGGCTGAGCAGTACGCCGTCAAGACCGGCCAGCATCCGCGCGTGACGACCGAGCAGAACATCGCGAACATGCGCCGCCAGCTGCACCGTATGGGCCTGAGCTTCGACGACCGCCGCTCCTTCGCGACGATCGAGCCCGGCTATGTGCGTTGGACGCAATGGATTTTTTCTCGCATCTTCGACGCCTGGTACGACCCGGACAAGAGGAACCCGAGCGGTTCGATGGGCTGCGCGCGGCCGATCGGCGAGCTCGTCGAGCAGTTCCGCTCCGGAGAACGCGCGATCGACGGCCATGAGGGGCGCGCCTGGGACGACCTGAACGAGGCCGAGCAGGCGGACGTGCTCAACGAGTATCGCCTCGCCTACATCTCGAAGTCTCCGGTCAACTGGTGCCCCGGCCTGGGCACCGTGCTGGCGAACGAGGAGGTGACCGCCGAGGGCCGTTCCGAACGCGGCAACTACCCGGTGTTCCAGCGCGAGCTGCGCCAGTGGTCGATGCGCATCACCGCCTACGGCCACCGCCTCATCGAGGACCTCGACACGATCGACTGGCCCGAGAAGGTCAAGCTCATGCAGCGCAACTGGATCGGCGAGTCGCACGGCGCGTCCGTGCATTTCCAGGTGCGCGTCGGCGACGGCCTCGAGGACATGGAGATCTACACGACCCGTCCCGACACGCTGTTCGGCACGACCTTCTGCGTCGTCTCCCCGGAGCATCCGCTGCTGCTGCACGTGCCCGAGCGCTGGCCCGACGGCGTGCCCGAGCAGTGGACCGGCGGCTATGCGACGCCGACCGAGGCCGTGGCCGCCTACCGCATGACGGCGGAGGCGAAGACGGCCGCCGACCGCGTCAACGACGCCGGCGAGAAGACCGGCCTGTTCACCGGCCTGTACGCGGTCAACCCGATCACCGGCGCCGAGCTGCCGGTGTTCACCGCCGACTACGTGCTGATGGACTACGGCACCGGCGCGATCATGGCGGTGCCGGGCGGCGACCAGCGCGACTACGACTTCGCGTCCAAGTACGGCCTGCCGGTCATCTACACCGTCGAACCGCTGCCCGACAGCGGCGACACGCTCGCGAACTACGAGGGCAAGGCGCCGTTCGGCTCCCATGACGGCGTCGTCGTCAACTCGTCGGTCGACGCCACCTGGGCGCGCGGCGACGCGCTTGACATCAACGGCATGCGCGTCGACGAGGCGATCGCGGCCGTCACGGCATGGCTCGAGCAGGCGCAGGTCGGCCGCGGCACCGTCAGCTACCGTCTGCGCGATTGGCTCTTCAGCCGCCAACGCTACTGGGGCGAGCCGTTCCCGATCGTCTACGACGACGAGGGCGTGCCGCACCTCGTGCCCGATTCGATGCTGCCGATCGACCTGCCCGAGGTGCCCGACTACAGCCCGAAGACCTTTGACCCGGAGGACGCGCAGTCCAACCCGGAGGCGCCGCTGAGCCGCAACGAGGACTGGGTCGAGGTCACGCTCGATCTGGGCGACGGGCCCAAGCGCTACCACCGCGAGACGAACACGATGCCGAACTGGGCCGGATCGTGCTGGTACTACATGCGCTACCTCGACCCGCACGACGCCGAGCACATGGTGGAACGCGACGAATACGACTACTGGATGGGACCGGACCACAATCCGACGGCCGGCCGATCCGGCGGCGTCGACCTGTACATCGGCGGCGTCGAGCACGCCGTGCTCCATCTGCTCTATTCGCGTTTCTGGCACAAGATCCTCTTCGACCTCGGCTACGTGGATTCGAGTGAGCCGTTCCACAAGCTGTTCAACCAGGGCATGATCCAGGCCTGGGCCTACACCGACGACCGCGGCGAGTACGTTCAGGCCGATGAGGTCGAGGAGGGCCCGGCGGACGTCTCCGGCGACCCGACCTTCACCTGGCACGGCCAGCACGTCAACCGCGAGTTCGGCAAGATGGGCAAGAGCCTGAAGAACATCGTCACGCCGGACGACATGTACGACGACTACGGCGCGGACACGTTCCGCCTGTACGAGATGAGCATGGGTCCGCTCGACGAGTCCCGTCCGTGGAACACGCGCAACGTCATCGGCGGCATGCGCTTCCTGCAGCGTCTGTGGCGCAACGTCGTCGACGAGGCGACCGGCGAGGTCACCGTCAGCGACGAGACGCCCGACGACAAGACGCTCAAACTGCTCAACAACACGATCGCCGAGGTGACGGTCGAGATGGAGGCGATGCGCCCGAATACGGCCATCGCGAAGCTCATCGTGCTCAACAACCACCTGACCGGCCTCGGGCGCGTGCCGCGCGCGGCGGTCGAGCCGCTCATCCTCATGGTCTCGCCGATCGCCCCGCACATCGCCGAGGAGCTGTGGAGCAGGCTCGGCCACGACCGTTCGCTCGCGCACCATCCGTGGCCGCAGGCGGACGAGCGCTATGTGGGCCAGGACGTGGTCACGGCCGTCGTGCAGATCAAGGGCAAGGTACGCGCCAAGCTCGAGGTGAGCCCGGACATCGACCCGGACGAGCTCGAGAGGATGGCGCTCGAAGCGGTCGCCGACCGTCTCGGCGGCGTGCCTCCGCGCAAGGTCATCGTCAAGGCGCCGAAGATCGTGTCGGTCGTGCCCGGCAACTGATCGCGACACGCCGCGAGGGGGAGGACGGCCCGTATGGGCCGTCCTCCCTTTTCGTTGCGGCCGCGCCGTTCTTGGCCCACGGAGGAATGTGGACGACGGGACCGTCCGTACACATTCCTCCCCCCGGGTGGACGCTGCCGCATCCGTGACGCGATAGTGGGGCCATGTTCGATGACGACGATGATGAGGTCCCGCCGGCCGCACCACCTAGCCGACGCGCAGCTGTGAAAACGGCCCAAACACTGGGATTAGTGAGCAACGCCCATAGACGAGTTGGCAGCCGTGGACACGGTTTGGACATGATTCGCCGACGGACATTCCACCGCGATCGTCGCATCCACCATGCGCGCGACATCATCCAAATCACTGTCGAACAGATCCGCGTACACGTCGAGCGTCATGCTCGCGGTTGCGTGGCCGAGCATCCGCTGCAGTGCCTTGATATTCGCCCCCGCGTGCACCGCGATGCTCGCGGCCGTATGTCGCAGCTCATGCGGCGACACCAACGGCACGCCCGCATGACGCAACGCGGAGATATACCAGGTGCGATTAGATTTCGCACGGCTGACGGACTGCTGACGCGGAGGTCGCCCGTTCTCGACGAACACACGCTCGCCTGCCGCGCGTCCGTCCGTCACCATGCGCAGTGCGTCGGCGACGACGCGCGGCATCGGCACGCTGCGCGCCTGACCGTTTTTCGGCGTCCCCTCCACCCACTCGCCCAGTTTAACGAGGTTCGCATGCACCTCGACGCGACCGCGCTCGTAGTCGATGTCGCCCACTCTGAGCGCGCACATCTCGCCCCAGCGCAGCCCGCAGAATCCGAGCAGCAGCACAATGGCGCGTCGCTGCACGGCGAGCCGCTTCCCGTTGAGGCATTCATCAGCTAACCGCATCAGCTGCGGCACCGTCAGATACGTGCGCAGCAGCTTGCGCTGCGAGCGGCTGGGGAGCGTGACGTCATCCATAGGGTTTCGCACGATGCGTCGGTCGCGCACCGCGAGCCGCAGGATTCCCGCCATGATGTGCGCGGTCGCGCACGTCAGGCTCGACGAGCGTTTCGCGGCCAGTTCGCTCACCCACTGCTGCAGCATCGCCCGCGTCACACGATTCACCGGAATATCAGCGAACGTCGGCGCGATGTGTACCCTCCAACGGGATTTGACCGTATACGCCTGCGACGGTTTCCAGATCGGCAGTTTCTCTGTCTCGTACTGCTCGTAGAGCTGTCCGACCGTGACCATTCCCGCTTCATGCGACACGAAACTATCGGCCGCCTTCGCGGCGGTCACATGCTCCGCCATCCACAACTCCGCGTCACGACGGCGCATGAACCCGCGTTTTCGGCTGCTCCTGCCGTCGGGTTTGAGGTATCTCACCTCCCAGCGCCGCCCGGACCGCGTCTCATAGCTCGTTACGTTCGCCATCGCGCATCCTCCTCACTGGACCGCCAGATACGGGTTGTCGTGCAGGCGCTCGCGGTAGGCGGCGATCACCCATGGGAGCACGTTCAATTCGCGGGCCATGCCCATCACATTGCCGTCATACACGGCTTCCGCATAGGCGTATTCGAGCGGGTCGATGAGCATGGCGGCGGCCTCATGGTCGGCGCGCCGTTCGACCCATTTGTCCACGCGGCACCCGGTATCCATGTGGCGTGCGTGGCTGATCTCATGCGCGAGCACGCAACGGCGTTGCACGCCACATAGCCGCGAGTCGAGCAGGATCAAGTTTTTCGCGCGGATGTATACGCCCTGTTTGCCGTCATGCAGCCGCGCCTCATCTACCCGGCAGAGTTTCTCCGCCTCGGTTATCAATGCGTCCTCAGACGTAGCCAACCCCTTCTCGTTCCAAAGGCACCGAAAATCGATGCCTTTTACCTTTCC
This sequence comes from Bifidobacterium castoris, assembly GCF_003952025.1. Lineage (GTDB taxonomy): Bacteria > Actinomycetota > Actinomycetes > Actinomycetales > Bifidobacteriaceae > Bifidobacterium > Bifidobacterium castoris. Next base: position 274,385 of record NZ_QXGI01000003.1, read on the forward strand.
TTCATCTAATTCCCTCGAATTCGATGGAATTGAAAACCTCACTCGCTCGAAGATCCATACGATTCCAGACGACGCTCGTTCGCCAATGTCTTCTTCGTGTCGCCAGTGTATTTGCGAGAGGCTTTTCCGAGCCCTGTGTGCTCGATGGCGGCAATAACCGCATACTTCACAAGAAAGTAGAAAATTGCCGCGCTGATTACGAATGCGATGATTCCGACAAGAAAAGCTCCCATGATACTTCCTCTCCTATAGCTATTGATTCCATTTTGAGTAATGGCGTGCGGATGCGTCACGCTCTGTGTACTGTCATCACTCTTTGCGGGGCCGTCTGCGACGACGTTCGCGTATCCCGTTACGCCCCGGCAGGCGATGCGATATTCCTTGACATCGACTGTGTTTATCGGGCCGGGATTCTCCAGTTCACATCCATCCGCCTCACCCGCCATGCCACTCAGGCCACTCTCATGGTGCAGTGTGATGATGAAATCGTCGATACTGTCGATATAGGTTCCGTCTGCCAATGAGCCGTCGTAGTCAACCTCGACGAATGTGACAGGATCGCTCTCGTTTTGACCATTGCCACCGTTGCATGCCGCCATCGAGAGCAGCAGCGCGGCGGCTATGGGTATGATTGCGGTCTTGGTGCGCCATCGTATCCGCATTCTCTCCTCCTTCTTCTTCCTGGATTGGATTTACGGCATGTCTTCGTACGCTTCTTGCTCGGCTTCGGTGTCGCCGTATTTGGCGGCGTAGTCGAATTGGTCGAGGTGGTCTGCGATCCACTGCGCGCTCACCTCACGTCCATTGTCGGAGGCGTCGCCGGTGCCTGTCCAGCGCGCGGGCGGTTCGCCGGTCTCGGCGATGCCGTCCAGTAGCAGGTCGAGCCGGTCGGACACCTCCCGCGTTTTGCGGCCGCGCAGCTGCGGCGTCGCGTCCTCGCCGGCCATGTGAGCCGTCACCTCGTCGAGATGGTCGCCGTACTCGAGCATGCACGCGGCCGCGGCCGCCGCCGGTGTGACGCCGAGTCGTTTCGCCAACCGGATCTCCGACAACGTCGGCACATGGGTCCGCGACCGGGCGCCGTAGCGTTCGGCGGCGAGGTTGACGATGCGGTCGGACAGGTCGCGCATCAACTGGGGGAGCGACTCGTCGACGAGCGCTGCGGTGACCGTCTCGAGGACGGATGGTCCTTCGATGCGGCAGGTTCGGCCGCTGACCGCGTCGCGCACTCCGTGACGGTCCGTGTGAGCGTCGTCGCCGATGTCGACGGGGCCGTCGCCGGCGAACAGGTCGGCGAGCGTGACCTTTTCTCCGGTGAGGTCGGTCAGGCAGGCGCACAGGATGATCAGGTTCTCGAGCGTCGCGGAGGAGCGGTTGCGTTTGAGGCCGCTGAGGAATCCGGGCGTCCAGCGTGCGCCGTATCGGCGCGACGCTGCTGCGATGTTGTCCAGGGTGATGCCGTGTGCGTTGCGTATGGACTGCATCGTCTCGTACGCGATCTCGTTGATTCTCGTCGTGTTGCTCATGTTGTCAGTCTAACAACTCGACACGCCGTAAACGTTAATCAGGTTGTCAACACGATAACCTGTGATATGCTGAGGTTATCAACCCGACAACCTGACCCAGAGAGGAGGCCCGGATGACAGCCACCAGCAACAGACCGGACACCGGCCAGAGAGAGCAGATGCTCACCGCGGCGCAAGTCTCCGCCCGATACGGCATCACCCCCGAAAGCCTGCGGGGGATGCGGCACCGGCGCGAAGGCCCGCCGTTCTACCGCGTCAGCGAGAGAACTGTGCTCTACCGCATCAGCGAACTCGAGCACTGGCTCAACGGCAAAAAAATTCAACCAGACAATGACCAGCCGCAGATGAAAAGGAAATGACATGACCCGCATCAACATCCCGTTTGAGCTCACCGACCGCGAACGCGACCTGCTCGACGGATTCGCCCAGCTCATCATCGCCGACCTCGACAAATGGCAGGAAGCGCTCAGCATCAACGAGGAACGCGCCATAGAAAACGGGCACCCCCGGCAGGCGGAACGCCTCAAGGACGCCTGCCGCCACTACGGGGCGGTCAAGACCCGCATCGTCCAGCACCGACTGCAGGAGATCCTCACCGACGACCTACCCAAGGGGGAGCGGTGACCGCTCCGGACGGCATCGCCGACTGGTGGACGCCACGGCAGACGGCCGACTACATCGGCGTCCAACCGCAGACGCTCGCCAAATGGCGCTCGCAGGACACGCACCCCGACCTGCCCTACCACCGGCTCGGACGCCGCATCCTCTACCAGCCCTCAGCGGTACGCACGTGGTTCGACAACCACCTGCAACGCCGCACCTCAACCCAACCAACCGATTGCACCAGACACAGGAGCCTGACATGAGCACCACACGATTCCTCATCCCCCTCGACGCCATCATCGACCTGCTCGACGAGCGACGCGCATTCTATACCGGCTACAAGGCCTATCAGGAGGAGCTAGGCGCGGCCGACTGCTACGAGCTCGGCCTCCTCCAGGCGACCAAGGACATCGACGGCAAATTGCGCGACCTGCACGTACCGATCATCGAAGCCGGCGTCTACGAATATGAGCCGCTGCCGAGCATCGGCGAGGTCGTCGACCAGATCCGCGCCCAGCGCGAGGAGGCACGGGCATGAGCCGCAGCACCATCGTCAGCCGTGTGCTGCGCGTCGCCGCCACCCTTGCCGGCGGAATCCTGCTCGGCATGAGCATCGCCGCCCCCGACTACCTGTCCACACCATGGCCGCAAGGCCTCATCACGCTCACACTCGTCGCCGGCATCGCCGCCGCCACAGTCGGCATCATCGCCACACTGTTCGACGATTACGAGCCAGAGGAGGAGAGGCGACCGTGCAAGCGTTAACGCTCATCATCCCCCGACCTCCGGTACCCAAGGGACGTCCGCGCGTCTACAAGGGGCGCGGCGTCACCCCGGAACGCACACGCCGTGAGGAGCAGGCCATCCGCGACATATTCCGTGAGGAGTATCCAGATTTCACGCCGCTCACCGGCCGACTCCTCGTCACCTGCCAGTTCTGGATGCCACGCAACGGCCGCCCCGACGTCGACAACCTCCTCAAACTCGTCACCGACAGTCTCAACGGCCTCGCTTACAAGGACGACGAGCAGATCGAACTACTCATGGGAATCCGCCACCTGCCCGACCGCAAAGTCCCCGGCAGAAACGGCAAACCGCGGTGGCGCAAAGCGGGCGACCCGCTCACCTGTTGCGGCGAACCATATGAGCCGCACACCTCGATTCGTATCGAGGAAACCATCAACCAGGAAGGAAATCAATCATGACTGCAGAAATCATCCCGAACGACCTGACCGGCCCCGAGCTCATTGAGCAGCTGCTGTTCGAGGACATCGACGAGATCAACATCGACCTCGCCGAATTCGTGCCGCTCGCCAACAAAATCGCCGACGCCGCGGCGACGTTCATCGCGAAGGCCGACAAGCGCCTCTCCGACGACAAGCGTCCGCTCCTGGGCGAGAACCGTCGGCGTATCAGCACGGCCATCGTCGCCGCGAAACAGGTCATCAAGATCAGCGACGACATGTCTCGCCAGCTGCGCCTGCACGGCACGCGCATCACCAAGCAGCAGCCCAACACCGACGACGTGGAGGCTGCCGATGAGTGAACCTCGACACGCCTCCTACGTGGCGTCCTGCCGCAGCTGCGGCATCCTGCACGAACCCTGCAGCCTCAACACGGCCGTCACCAGCATCGAGGCCCACAAGCTCGTGCATAAACATCACAAATGCTCATACACGCCCATCAAACCAAATACCGAGAGGACCACATCATGACCGACAGCAGCATTGATCTGACCGCGGCGGCGGAAGAGCTCGCCACCCTCGAGGAGCGGAAAACAGCCATCGAGCAACGCATCAGCACGCTCAAAGGCAACATCCTGCAGCATGCAGCCGACGGACGCTATGAGGCGGGAGACCTGACGCTCACCGTCAGCGCCGGAACACGCAGCATCGACCCGACCCGCTTCGCGGCGGAATTCCCCGTCGAACAGTTCCCCCAGTACTACGAGCTCAAGCCGAAGGCTCTCTCAAAGATCGAGAAGATCGAAGGCAGCGCCCGCATCGCGGACGTCGTCCGTCAGGGTAGCAGAAGGGTGAGCGTCAAATGAGCGAACTCAACAACGAGGAGGACGTGCAGTGACGAGTCCGGACATCGCACGCCTCGTCGCCGCCGCCAACGCGGATGACGCGTACACGCCTCCCCTCACACGCCGGAGCCCACTGTGGGCTCCGGTCCGCGACCGCATCGAACAGCACATCGCCACGCAGCCGCGCAGCCTGCAAACCAATATCGGGCCCAGCGAGCTCGGCACGACATGCGTGCACTGCCTCGCCGCGAAACTCGCCGCATGGCCCAAACCGCAACAGGTCGCATGGATCCCGTTCATCGGCACCTGCGTCCACAAACAATTCGAGCAGCTGTTCAGCAACTGGCAAGGATGCATGACCGAACGCCAGGTCGTCGTCGGACGACTCAGGGGACGCATGTACGCCTACAACGTCGCCGGCAGCATCGACCTATGGGTGCCCGCGCACCGCATGACCGTCGACTGGAAAATCGTCGGAAACACGACACTCCAGCAGGTCAAACGTCATGGCGTCAGCCAGCAGTACACGGTGCAGGCGAGCCTGTACGGCATCGGCCTCGAAAACGAGGGCCTCAAAGTCGACACATCGGCGATCTACTACCTGCCACGCAACAGCGTCACCCTATCCGACGCGCTGCCCATCGAATTCGCGTTCGACCCGCAGCCGGGCAGGTGGGCGCTCGACCGCGCGCAACGCCTCACCACCATGCTCGACGACATCGAAACCGAGCTCGGCGCCGAGGCGCGTGACGAATGGATCAGCCTGCTGCCGCGTGACCGTGAGCACTGTTTCGACTGCGACCGATGGGCCGACAGCAACCCGTTCGACCTGCCGCAAGGCACGCTCTACGAGCTGCCCGAACGGTGGACACGACTCGCCAACAGCATCGAGTCCCACTACCAACCAACCAACCAATCAACCAAGGAGAACCAGTGATGTTCGGACAACCAAACAACTACCAGCAGCCCTACAACAACGCCTACAACAACCAGTACGGCGGCCAGTACGGCAACGACCCATACCAGCAGCAGCCACAGGTCGACCTCGGCAGCGTCGCGGACTTCGCAGCCGGCGGCGGAAAGAGCTTCTTCAACGCCGACTCGCAGCCAGGCGCATCGGTCACCGGCGTCGTCACCGCCATCGAGGTAACCCAATACCACGATTTCCAGACCAAAGCGCCCGGATTCTGGAAAGACGGCAGGCCTCAGAAGCAGCTGCACATCACGATCCAGACGGATCTGCAGACCGACCCTGATGACGACGGACTGCGCAGCATCTGGATCAAGGGGTGGGGCAAGCAGATGGCGGCCTACCGCGATGCGAGGCGCCGTAACGGCGGCAAGGACCCGCGGCCGGGCGACACGTTCACCGCAACCTACATCGGACTCGGCGAACGCGGAGACGCGCCGCAGCCGCCGAAAATCTACCGCTACGAGATCCAGCGCGGCAACAGCCCCGAGGTCGCCGCATTCGGCGCGGAACCACAGCAGCCGCCGATGCAGCAGGCGGCGCCGCAGCAGGTCAACCTCACCCCGCAGCAGCCGGCAGCGGTGAGCGATGAGCAGCGCGCGCAGATCATCGCGCTGCGCGATCAGGGCATGGCGCCCGCACACGTCGCCGCCCAACTCGGCCTGACCGAACAGCAGGTCTACGACGCTGGTCACCGCTGACAGTAGCCCCAACAGCCCTGAACACGAACCAGCGTGCACGCGGACTGCAACAGGCCGCACAGGGCACCAACCACACACCAACGATGAGAGAGGGGAGGAGACGCAATTGACCCACACGCCCATATGTCCCACCTGCGGCAAACCACGCCCATACCTACGCAGAGACGGCGAATGCGAAAACTGCCACCGATGGGGCCGCTACCACACCGACACCGACTACCGGCTACACGTCCTCGAAACCAACCGCACCAACTACCACCGCAGAAAGGGCCGAACACAATGAGCAACAGCACTCACATTGACGCCGACACGTTCGGCTACGCAGCAGCCGCACCACTCTACCGCGCAGCAGGCTGGGCCCAGATCATCCCCCTGCCCGAAGGCAGGAAAACACCACCACCGAGCGGCTATACCGGACGCCACGCAACGCCGGTCGACGACGATACCATCCGCCGGTGGGGCGCAGCCATGCCCGACGCGAACACCGGCATCGTCATCCCCGACGGCGTCCTCGTCCTCGACATCGACACCGCCGACGACCACCGCCGCAAGGCCAACGGCATCGACGGCATCCACGAACTCGAACACACACTCGGCCCACTGCCCACCACATGGAGCAGCACCGCCCACGGCGCCGACCAACCAGCACGCCACCTGTTCTACCGCGTCCCCGAAGCCCTGTCGTGGCGCGGCGGCGCCATCGACGGCGTCGACATCCTCCAACCCGCACACCGATACAGCGTCGTGTGGCCCAGCATCCACCCCACCGGTGAACAATACCGCTGGTACACACCGACCGGCGAACCCGCCTACCACATCCCCGCCATCACGGAACTCGCCAACCTCCCCGACCCGTGGGTGCAGCACCTGCGCAAACCCGCACGCCCCGCAGCGGAACGCACACTCGCATTCACCGCGACCACCACTGGCAATGACGGCATGTGCCAGGCCATCCGCACATTCCTCGACACCGTCATGACCGCACCGGCAGCCAAGGGCAGCCGCCATGACACCATGCTCGAGGCCGTCTGGGCTCTCATCCGATTCAAGGAGGAGGGCCACCGGGGCGTCGATGAGGCGATCCGCATCCTGCGGCCAGCATTCATCACTGCGGTCGCGCCCGACCGTGAGGGCCATGAGGAGGAGGCGGCGCGCGAATTCGACCGGCTCCTCGCCGGCGCACGCGCCCAAAACCACGACATGCAGGGAGCCATCGACCCATGCGCTCACACGCCAAACATGGACACGCGCATGAGCGACGCCGAACTCGCCCAGATCGAACAATACGCCAACACGCCACAAACAGCCCCTGACGGCGGCACAGACACGTGCACGGCACCAGCCACGACAAATACTACTCGGCCACAGTCGCAAACCGTCGTAGAGGCGGCGCAGACGACACCACAGCAGCTGACCGAACAGCAGCAGCCGACACGACAGGGCAGCTGGGGAGCGGTCGACCTCACCGCGTGGGCTGCCGGCAACCCCAACCCGGCCCCCGACCTGCTCGTCCGCGCCGACGGCATCGGCCTGCTCTACCGCGGCCGCATCAACGACCTGCACGGCGAACCCGAATCCGGAAAATCACTCATCGCCCAATACGTTACAGCAGAAAGCCTCAACAACAACATGATCTGCGCATACATCGATTTCGAGGACAACGCCGGCAGCATCCTGCAACGCCTACGCCTCATGGGCGTACCCGACGACATCATCCTCGACCAGACCCGATTCACCTACCACAACCCCACCGGCAACCCGTTGGACCCCATCAACCTCGACCAGTTCAGGCAGATCATCGACGCCGACAACGACCTCATCGTCATCGACGGCCTCAACAACATGCTCTCCGGCATCGGCCTCGACCAAGACAAAGCGGCCGACATCGCCCGGCTATACACGACGATTCTCAAACCCATGTCGGCGGCCGGCGCATGCGTCCTCCTCGTCGACCACGTCGTCAAAAACAGGGACAGCCAGGGACGTTTCGCCGCCGGCAGCATCCAAAAACTCGCACAGATCGACGGCGCCAGCTACTACGCATATCCAAGCCGTCCTCTCGGGCGCGGCATGCGCGGCGAAATCACCCTCAAACTCGCCAAAGACCGCAACGGGTACCTCGGTGAGCACTGTGCGCCGCCCAACAACAAAAACGACCGCCTCCGCGAGGCCGCACGCATCAGCGTCGACAGCACAACTCCGAACCGCATGGAGGTCACCGTAGGCAAGCCGACCAATCTGCCTGTCGCCGGAGAACCCGCCGACACGAGGCCGACATGGGTCATGCAGAAGGCAAGCGAGGTGCTCAAGAGCGATGGCGGCTGGTGCGGCGTCAACAAGGTCTACATGTGGCTCAAGGAAGATCATGTCGGTGCCAGGAAGAGCACTGTCAGCGAAGCGCTCGAGGAATTGCGCACCGCCGGATATGTCGAGGAGCGCAGCGGGCCGCGGGGCAGCCGCGAATACATTCACCGCTCCCTCTATGTCGAAACCGACGACCCGCAGTCACCCAACTATCAGCCACGAATAACAGACGAGGAAATAGCAGCAATAAATGGAAAAGAAGATTATGATGACGACGATTTTTAAACGTTCGCTAATTCGACTGCCGACCGGTTCCCACTGGTTCCCGACTGGTTCCCACTGGTTCCCGGAACCAGTCGCATAACTGCATTGACTGGATCCCGGTGATGTATTGATGCTCCCCCTGTGATGGGGAGCATCATACACCGGGAACCAGTCAGATGCACCCCCGCGGAACCGGACAAAACCACTCAAATAGTTCTTACATAAGGCGACACGCCCAACACGCCGAAAGGACAAAAACCATGAACACACCACTCATCGACCAAATGGAAGCGGTCAGCACACTACTCGCCGAGGAAGGCCCCATCCGCAGTGAAAAATCCATCAGACAGCGGTTAGACGGGCACGGCTACGAACCGTTCAACCCACACCGCGCAATCATGTGGCTGCGAGCACTCGGCATAGTTAGCAAACACGGTCTGCACGCATACACGTTCCACTCCAAACTCCGATTCCCGGACGAGCACCTGCGCACGGCGACCTATGAAACGGCCATCAACGCGAGACAGGACCTCGCAGACACACTGCGAGAACTCGCCGACTGGGTCGAGGAATCCATCGGCGAACCGGACGAGGAGGAATGGGCATGAGTCCGCTCATGGCATTCGCCTTCGGCGGCATCACCGCATGCACACTCATACGCATCCTCACCAACATCATTCAACACCTGACCGACCAGCACGAGCGGAGACGCAAACCATGATCAACCTCATCAGCCTCATCATCATCCTCGCGGCACTCATCGCAATCAGCTGGTGGGCAGGCACCCACCACTTCTAGAAGGGAACGCCATCATGGCAACGAACATCAGCGAAAAAGACCGAACCCTGCGACTCCTCGACGAATACATCAACGACCTCGACCTCGTCGAATACAGGCATGTTTTACGTTGGGTCAGGGAGGGGCGTGACGCTCAGATCAACATCAGGCCCGGCACGAGCATGGACGACCTCATCATTCAACGTGAGTTGAAATTCGACTCCGATACAGGTGAATTCCGTCGCGAATTGCTCACGGTGCATGGCCCCGAGGCCGGGTTCACTATCAACGATCCGACGCCGGAGGAGAGAGCGCGGTTATATCTCTATGCCGGCTACCGCCACGCACTTGCCAGGGTGCATCGGTGGGTGCTGGAAAATCTCGGCTACAGCGGCGGCATGCCCAACGAGGTACCCAACCAGAGCGAGGGGGCCAACGCATGACGCAGACCTATACGAAACATGGCTTCCATGAGGGAATGCGAGTCGGCCGACTGACTTTGCTGACCTACTATCGCGGCGGCAGCCAGCATCATCGCAGCAGAGAGCGCGGATGGTTCACCTGCCGTTGCGACTGCGGCAGAAGCATCGACTTCGATGTGCAGCAGCTCACGCGCGCCCAATACCTCATGTGCCGCGACTGCCGTAGCGACGTCATCAGGGCCGCACGGCACGACATGGACGCGCCGCAGGACTGGGGAGCGGTCATGAACGAACAGTCAGACTGGATCCGCCGCATGCGCAACCACAGTCCACGAAACAACGAGGAGGTGCCGGCATGACGGACGATAATCGTTTCGACAAACGTCAGGCATGCCTCGACGCGGTTAAACAGCTCGACGTCAAGGGCATGAACCCGGCCGAGGCGCTCATGGTCGCGTGGATGGACGGCTGGAATCGTGCGCTCGACCTATGCATCCAGCTCGAGCAGCAGCTCGACCCGCCGGAGACTCAGCAGCGGCCAACGTTCAGCGACGGCGGCCATGAGTGAGCAGCCGACATTGTTCGACGCGCAGCCCACGGATCCATGGGGTTCGGCCCCGGATCCGTGGGCAGCTCCCCCCGCTTCACACCGCAGGCGCCCGAAACGTCCGGCATGGCTGACGGTCGCATGCCGCAAAAACAATCCATGCGGCCTCAAACCTGTCAGATGTGTATGCGGCGCGTGGACCGTCCAGTCGCAGCCACGTCACAACGTGTGGGACATCTACGACCCATATGTTGTCACCGGCAGCCAGGTGGCGTGTGCTCGCATCCTCAATATCGTGCTCGACCGGTTCGAGTGGGACGCGGACCGGCGGTCCGTCTACCTGACCTCGCAGGTGGTCTATGACGAGACTCTCAAGTATCTGCAGCAGCACTGCTGCGGGCGGCCGCCGTTGAGCGGCATGACGCCGACGCTCACGCCACGGCGGCGTACACGCCAAGCCGTGCCGTTCCCGTACACGGGTTCGAGTGCGGACGACGTGGCCCGGTTCGAACGCATATGGTACGCGTCGCTCGACACGCTCGCGTCTGCGATGGGATAATCAAATATGGGGAGAGGCCGCGCACCGAGGTGGGGAATGGTTGTAAGAGAGAACGCACGCAGAGTGCGCGGCCGAGAGGAATCAATCACTCCGTGAACGACGATAGCCGATCCACGGAGGAATCATTGTGAACTACGACTGCCCCATCTGCAAAAAGGTAGGAGATGTGCCGGGGCTGTGCGGCAGCTGCGAGCTGCGGTTCAGCCTCGACCTGCTGCGCCTCATCGCTACGCTGCGCCCGTTGCGTGACATGCTCGACGCGACCGTGCATTACGGCGGCCATGAGATCTCGCGCACGCAGACCGCGACGCCGCCGACGCCCATCAGGCTCGGCGTGCTCGACCTGCTCGACGACATCGACGCCGCAGCATACGAACTCCACCGCACGCTCATCGGCTGCACTCTCGCCGGCGAATACCGACTCGAGGACGTCGTCGGCACGCTCTGCGACTGCGCGCAGGCCGACAACCTCGGTACTGTCCCTGACGCTGCGCAATGGGTACGGCGCGTGAGCAAACTCAATGCGGCGGCCGACATGTTGCTCTTTCCGCCGGACCTGCACGCGATCGGGCACTGCCCCAACGAGCTGTGCGGAGTCATGCTCTACGCCTCGGATGGTCAGCATGAGGTGACCTGCGGCGTGTGCGGCACGACGTCGTCGGTAGCCGATATCCAACTGCGCACGCTGTACCGGCTGTGCTGGGATACCGAACATGTCGGCTCGGCGGCGCAGATCGCACGCACGTTCACCGGGTGCGGTGTCCCGTTGCGGCGCAACACCATCACGCAGTGGGCTGCCCGAGGAAAAATCCAGAGCGTGAAAACCGTTGGGACGACACCGTTCTACCGGTATTCGGACGTGTTCAGGCAAGCAAACTTCGCAATGAAAAACTTCGACTGTCACCATAATAGGCAGTGGGAGTAGTGGGTCTACTCTTTCCTTTCATTTAGGAGCATTGCGCTCTGGACTGCGGGGCCGTAGCGGTCACCTTCCTGCCGCCGGCCCCGCCCCCTCCATCCATCAATGACCGGCAATCCCGGAGGCATCGGACCATGCGGCGTTGCGCCTACCATCTCTGCCCCGTCCTCGTCCCCGATGAGGCGCGGTATTGTCGTGACCATCTCGTTGTGCGTGACCATGAGCGTGCGAGCAGTCGCGAGCGCGGCTATGGCACGGCGCACCGTAGGATGCGCCGACAGTGGGGGAGGCGGCTCGAGGCCGGCGAGCTGGTGACGTGCCCCCGGTGTGGGCTCCCTATCCTCCCCGGCCAGGCATGGGACCTCGGTCATAATGATGCGCGCACCGCGTGGACTGGCCCGGAGCATGCGCACTGCAACCGTGCGGCCGGGGCGGTCGCGTCGCATCGCATGCGCGAGCATTGGTCGCGATTGTGATCGATGAATGAACAAGCGTCGGCGAGTCGGGCGCTGTGTTCGTCGCGTTCCGTCGTCGCTTCATGCTGTCGTCGCGCGCGGGAGAGCGCGACGTCGATGGGTTTGCTGAAAATTTTTCGTTTCGTTTTGTCGCGTCGGCCGTCAGCGACGACAACAGCGAACATGATTGATGATTTTATTTTTTAAATCGTGTTCGCGTATTTTTTGAGGCCGGGTACCCCCTACGGGGTTATCCCTGAAGGGTTCGGCTCGGCACCGCCGGTGAGGGGACTCGCAAGTGCGGAGGGTTCAAGATGTTGCCGGCGTGGCATCAATGTGTTTTTCAATTATCGTTTGGTGAGGTGGTTTTATGGCTGGATGGGGTGGGGCGAGGTCTCGTTCCGGTCCGCCGCCGGACCCGAATTCGGATCGTTCCGAGCGGAGAGGCATTCCCGCGGGGCTTATCCGTCTGCCGGCGAGCGGTTACAAATACCGTCCGAAGAAATTCCCGCTCGCGGAGTATGAGGTGCGGCGTCCGGTCAGGGATGGTGACGCGGTGATGCTCGTGCGTGACGACGAGGCGACGGCCGAGTGGGCGAGGCGCGAGCAGGAACTGTGGCGCCAGCTGTGGAAGCTGCCGCAGGCGGTTGCGTGGCATATGCCGCAGAACCGCTATCTGGAGCTGACGGTCGCATTGTATTGTCGTCAGGTGCGGTTGTGCGAGACGCCGGAGGCGAAAAGCGCGGACCGCACCACATTGCAGCGGTATGCGGACACGTTGGGCCTGACGCCGCAGGGATTGAAGCTCAACGGGTGGATCATCGTCGACGACGCCGACGTCGCACCGGAGCCGAAGCCAGGCGTCACGTCGTCAGGCTCATCGGGCAAGGTGATCCCGTTCCCCGATCCGCGTGACGAGTGGGAGTCGCTGCAATGAGCGAGCAGGGGCGGAAGGAGCCGCCGAAGAGCCTCGGGTTTCTCCTGGCGTCGTGGATCACGGCGCATTGCGTGGTGCCCGCCGGCTACGACCTGAACCGGCCGTTTCGCCTGACCGGCTGGCAGCTGCGGAACGCGGTCGATTTCTACACGGTCAAGGACGGACTCGAGTTCAACCCGGCGCGTCCGGCGCTCGGTTCGGCGTTTAAATGGCGTCGCGGGCAGATCGTTGGCGGCCAGAAGCTCGGTAAGTCGCCGTTTGGTGCGGCGGTGGCGTGTTTCGAGGCGGTCGGCCCGTGCGTGTTCTGCGGCTGGGCCGCCGGCGGTGAGCGGTTCCGCTGCTCCGACTGGGGCTGCTCGTGTGAATTCGAGTATGAGTATCGTCCGGGGGAGCCGATGGGCATGCCCCGCCGTACCGCGCTCATCCAGCTGCTCGCCACGAGCGAGGAGCAGACCGCGAACGTGTACCGTCCGTTGCAGACCATGATCCGCAACGGCCGCCTCGACGACCTGATGAAGGTTCGCGAGGGCTTCATTCGTCTGCCTAATGGCGGCCGTATCGACCCGGTGACGTCGTCCGCGAAGTCGAAGCTGGGCAATCCGGTTAATTTCGCGATCATGGACGAATCCGGCGTGTATACGAAGCGGTCGGGAATGTTTGAGGTCGCGGACACGGTTGCGCGTGGCACCGCCGGCATGGACGGCCGTGTACTCGAGCTCACGAACCCGTGGGACCCGATGGACGCCTCGTTTGGGCAGGCGACCTACGAGAGCCGCGTGAGCGACATCATGAGGTATTTCCCTCGCCATGACCCGTCTCTGGATTTCATGGATGCCGAGGACCGGCGCAAGATTCTCGAGTTTGTGTACCGCGGTTCGACGTGGATTCAGATCGAGCAGATTGAGGCGATGTGCGAGGAGCTGTTGCAGCGTGATCCGACGCAGGCGCGTCGTTTTTTCGGCTGCGAGTTGGTGCAGGGCCTCGGCTCCTACATGCCCGAGGCGCTGTATGACTCGGCCGAGGAGGATCGCGCGCTGCCCGCGGAGGGCACCGAATTGTGTCTGGGTTTCGATGGTTCGCAGACGGGCGACTGGACGGCGTTGCGTGCGGAGACGGCGGACGGTTGGCGGTTCACGCCGACCTATGGGCCTGATAAACGTCCGACGTTTTGGAACCCGGCAGAGTGGGAGGGCCGTATCCCGCGGTTCGAGGTCGACGCCGCCGTTAGTGAGCTGTTCGAGCACTACACAATCAATCGGTTTTACTGCGATCCGCATCCGTGGGAGTCGCAGATCGATGAGTGGGCGCTGCGCTACGGCGAGGATACGGTGGTCGGTTGGCCGACGAACCGTGTCGGACGCATGTACGACGCGCTCGTCAGGATGCTCGAGGACACGGCGGACTGCAGCACGACGCACAGCATCGACCAGACCGCGAAACTGCATATGATGGCCGCCCGCAAGGTCGCTAAGCCCGGCGACAAATACGTGCTCGGCAAACCGAGCGAAAACCAGAAGATCGATATCGCGATGGCCGATATTTTGGCGCATGAGGCGGCGTCCGACATGCGTGCGCTCGGCTGGGACGGCAAATCGTTGGCGCGCAAGGTGTTCGTGTTCCGATAGGGAGTGTGTATGGCTGGAATCGAGGATATGTGCGGTGAGCTGCTGAGGCAGCTGCAGGCCGCGTTGCCGACGTTCGACCGGTATGATCGGTATTTCGACGGTGCGCAGCGGCTCAAACAGCTCGGACTCGCCATCCCGCCTGAGCTCGAGCATTTCACGGTCATCGTGAACTGGCCTCGCGTCGTCGCCGAGGCGCGCGTCGACCGCCTCGACATGAAGGGATTCCGCGTCGGGGGCAACAGCGAGTTGGCGCGCCTGTTGTGGGAGTGGTGGCAGTCGAGCGGACTGGCCGAGGATCAGTCGTCCTATCTGGATTTCGAGATCTACGGGCGTAGTTTCAAGGTCGTCACTCGCATCGGTGATGATGTGCGCGTCGAGAACGTGTCGCCGATGGACATCATCTGTCATAGGGATGTGATGAGCGGGCAGATCGACGCCGCGTTGCGCTGGTATCGCGACGTGGACGGCGTGAATCCGTATCAGCCGGTCGGCTACATGTATTGGACGCGCGCCGCTACGTATGTGTTGGATGCGCAGTTGCGTGTCGTCAACCAGTATCCGACCGTTGGCGGCGTCATCCCCGTCATCCCCGCCTATCGCAATCCGCGTACGAGCATCCCGCTGCACGCGGGTTGGCCGCGTCTGCGCGGCACGAGCTGCCTGAGCGACGTCATCGACATCACCGACGCGTGCGCGCGCGACATCTCGAACGCGCAGCTGGCGCAGGAGACGCACGCGGTGCCGCAGCGCGTCATCGCCGGCGTCACCAATGGTGATTTCGTCGACCCGGAGACTGGCGAGCGGCTGACCACATGGGAGGCGTATTTCGGCCGCATCTGGGCGCTCGTGAACGAGAACGCGAAAACGTTTGAGTTCTCGTCGTCGAGCATGGAGAATTTCGAGCGGATGGTCGGCGTCTACGCCCGCCTATGCTCGGGCGTGACCGGCCTGCCGCCGAACTATTTCGGCCTGGCCGCCGACGACGCCGCCTCGGCCGATGCGATCAGGAGCCGTGAGGCGAAACTGGTCAAATCGATTGAGCGCGATCAGCGTGCGCTCGGCGATCAGGCCGTGCAGACGTGCCGTATCGCGGTCATGATGAGCGACATCGACGACCATGGCGAACTCGATGCCGCGCAGGCGCTCTGGTATGACGCGGGCACGCCGACGACGGCGCAGCGGGCGGATGCGGTCACGAAACTGTACGCCGCGGCCGACGCGAACGGCCGTAGCCTGCTGCCGCGTGAGATGGCGTGGGAGGAGCTCGGTTGGGGTCCGGACAAAATCGAACGCGCGAAGCGGCTGCTGGCCGATGAGGAGTCGGCGTGGATGGGTGAGCCGATGCTCAAACCGTTAGGTGAGGAGGGCGACGATGTACGGACAGGTATTGACTCCGTTGCAGCGTCGTCAGGGTCGCGACCTGCGCCGCAGGTCGAACCGTCTCGTCACGCTGATTAACCGCATCTGCAACCGTGCCGACGCCGACGACGTCGACGGGCTGCTGCGGGCGGCGGTGCCGCAGATCGTGGCCGCCGTGCGCGGCGTGCAGGCGGTGACGGTGCGTGACGCGCTCGACCTGACGCGCCCCATCATGGAGATCATCGACGAGCGCACCTACACGCCGCACTATCTGCCGGACGCGGCCGCGTGGCTCGGATGGAACGGCAACGGGCAGCCGGTCGGCGCGATCCTCATGGACGCCGGCGACACCGGCAGACGCGCGCTCGACGCGGGCCTCGACATGGACGTGGCGTTGCGTCGCGTCCGTTCCGAACTGGTGACGATGGCGCGCACCTGCGTCGCGGACACGCAACGCTCGGCGAGCATGGTCGCCGCGAAAGCGTGCAATGTTGAGGCGACGCCGGTGCGCGTATTGAACCCGCCGAGCTGCGCACGATGCGTCATCCTCGCAGGCACCGCCACCGGCGGGTTCGAGCGGCATCCGAACTGCGACTGCACGTTCATCTGGGCCCGCGATGCCCCGTCCGAGGCGTACACGCAGCCCGACCTGTATCTGGAGACGCTCTCCGACGACGAACTCGCCCGCGTCCTGGGCAGCAAAGCGAACGCGCGCGCCTATAAAGATGGGGCCGATCTGAACCAGCTCGTCAACGCCTACAGGCGCAAGGGGGCAGTGAGCACTGCGCAGTGGGGCGGCCGTCGCATCAAATACACGCTCGAGGGCACGACGAAACGCGGTTTCGCATCCTCACGCATGATCAGCAGCGGCTATGCGAACGACTACACGAAGCTCGGCGGCCGCTACACGCGCGTCGACCGTCCGCGCCTCATGCCGGAGACGATATACGCCTCGTGCGCCCGCACCGGCCGAGACCCGCAGGAACTGCTCTACAAATACGGGTGGATCCTCTGAAAATTTTTTGCCGTCGGTCAGCATGACGCCCCGACGGCGCGAACAAACACAACCAACCGAGCCGCCCCGCGATGGGACGGAGAAGGAACACACGCACATGGACAACGAGACTCAGAACGACGACGTGCAGACGACGGCGACCGAGCCGGCCACGACGGAGGAGCCGCCGCAGAGCGAGGAGCGTCACGACGACGCTCAGCAGTCCGACGATCAGCTGGGCGAGGGCGGTCTCAAGGCGTTGCGCGCCGAACGCGCCGCCCGCAAGGCCGCCGAACAGGCTGCAAAGGCGGCGCAGCAGACGTTCGAGCAGCGATTGCAGGCGCTCGAGGCGGAGAACGCGAAGATGAAGGCCGCACAGTTCGACCGTCGCGTCACCGACGCCGCAAGCGGCAAACTCAAAACGCCGACACTCGCGCTCAAACTCGCCGATGTGAGCGAGGACATGACCGACGAGCAGCTCGTTGCAGCCATCGACAAGCTGCTCAAGGACTGCCCCGAACTCGCCGCAGAACCTGCCTCGCAGGGCGGTGAGGACCCGTTCAGGTTCTCGAACCATGTGAAATCAACCCCGCAGAACGCCCATGACATGAACGCGCTCGCGTTCGCGAACATGGTGAGTTCCGCAATCAATCGTTAAGGAGGGTCAATATGACCAGCACTGCACTCGACGTGAGCCGCCTCACTAATGGGCTGATGCTCACGCCGGAGATGTCCAGCGAGATCTGGACCGAATCCATCAAGCAGTCCGCGTTGACGCAGCTCGCGTCGCGCGTGAACCTGCCGGGCAAGGGCGTCAAGTGGCAGACGCTCAACGCGCCGACCGCCGCCGAATGGGTCGAGGAGACTGCCGAGAAACCGGTCGTCGACCCGACGTTCGGCTCGAAGACGATGATCCCGCACAAGCTCGCGCAGATTATCACCGTGTCCGAGGAGTTCGCGCGTGACGCGGCGAACCTGTGGACCGCGATTCAGGCGCAGGCGTCCGAGGCGATCGCGCAGGCGATCGACAAGACGTTCCTGGCGGGAACGATCGCGCTGCCGGGCACGGACGGCGTGGACACGCTCGCCGACGCGCAGGTCGTGAGCATCAAGGGCGGCACCTATAAGGATTTCATTAAGATCGCGACGACCGTCCTCGAGCATGACGGCGACCTCAACGGTGTCGCCATCACTAATCAGGGCCTGTCGAAGTTCCTCACGGCGACGGACACGAACGGCCGTCCGCTCATGACGCCGGGCGTCAACAGCACCGAGCTCGGCTCGATTTTCGGCGCCCGCATGATCAAGTCCCCGTGGGGCTACAAGGAGGCCGTCAAGGCCTCCGGCAGCGGCGACTCCGCCGTCAAGGCCGCTCCGGAGGTGCTCGGCATCGCCGGCGACTGGCGCAACGCGTTCTACGGAACGGTGCAGGGCATTCGTATCAAGATGTCCGATCAGGCGACCATTAAGAAGGGTTCGCAGACGATCAACCTGTGGCAGCGCAACATGCTCGCGTTCCTCGTTGAGACCGAGGTCGGTTTCATCGTGCGCGACAAGTCCAAGTTCTGCGTCATCACTGGCGCGGACGCGGCCTAGGAGGCATCATGACGGCCAGCGTTGCCCAGGTCGGCGAGCTGCTGCAGCGTGACGTCACCGACCCGCTCGAGGTGCGGCAGATGACGCGCTGGATCGAATACGCCGAAATGCTCATCCGCCGCCGCTATCCGAACCTCGATGCGCTCATCGCCGATGGGCGCATCAGCTCGGATGCGGTGGACATGGTCGAGGCGATGGCCGTCTCACGCTACGCGCTCAACCCCGAGGGCGTCACGTCGCGCAGCACGAGCATCGACGACTATCAGGAGACGCAGGGTCTACGCAATGCGCAGCCTGGCATCGTCATCCTCGACACCGAATGGGAACTGATCGCGCCGAACACCACGGCCACCGTCGCGACTGGCGCGTTCACGATCGTGCCGGCGGGGAGGCGTGACCAATGGTGAGCGCCGTGACATCAGTGCTCGACCGGGCGCGACGCCGGGCCGAGCAGCTCATGTGCGATACGGTGCGTATCGAGCGCATGACGGGCCGTGTCCTCGTGGATGCGGAGACCGGACTGTCCACGCCCGAATCCACAACGGTGTATGAGGGGCCGGCGAAACTGCAGACGTATGGCGGTGTGGCGCAGCAGTCGTCCGCGTCCGCGACGGGCGACACGTCGAATCTCGGCGGCGTCGTCCCCGTCTGGACGCTTAGGTTGGACCTACCTATCAGTGTGGCCGGGGCGCGGTCGGGTGATATCGCGGTGGTGACGGGTTCGCGCGACACGGCCCTCGCCGGCGCGCGCCTGCGCCTCATCAACCTGCAATCCGAGAAAACGTATGCGACCGCGCGCAGGTGGAATGTGCAGCAGATCCCCGACGACGACTCCAGTGAAGAGTCGCCGCCAGCCATGCCGGTGCTGCGCACACGATGGACCGACGAGCCCGACAATTCACCAAGCGTGCTCGATGTCACGCAGGGAGGAGTGCAACCGTGATAGTGGACACGAGCGAGGTCAAGGCGTTCGCGGCGAAACTCGCCGCCGCGCCCGAGAAAAAGCACCTCAAAATCGCGATGATCGTGAAGAAGGGCGCGCAGAACGTCAAGAACGAGACGCGCGCCGACCTCACGAGCTCGGGCAACGCGGCGTTCAGGCGCATCCCCATCAATTACGACATGCATGACCGCGGCGCCGTTATCGAGGCGGACATCGCGCCCGCGGACGGCGGTGCCGGAGATCTCGCGAACCTCGCGTTTTTCGGCACCGCCAAAGGCGGCGGCACCCACGATTTCTACCGGCATGCGCGCGCCGAGTTCCCGAACCTTGTGCGCGAGCTGCGGAAGGCGGCGATGGGCTTATGAGCGGTTTGACGCATATCGAGGCGCGGCGTCGCATCCTCGACATGGTGCCGGCCACACCCGGCTGGAAGCGGTTCGAGGATGTCGCGCAGTCGAGCGCGCATCCGCCGTGGATCATCATCAAATTCGTGCAGGACGGCCAACTCGACACCGAGGCGCTCGCGGTGACGACGCGGCTCGCCACGTTGGAGATCCGCGTCGTGGGCGACACGGCCGACGGCATCGGCGTCATCTGCGACAAACTGTGCCGCACGCTGCACGGCGCGTGGCCGGGCCGCCCGTTCGGCCGCATCGTATTGGATGTGGATTCCGGCGTCTACCCGTCCGAGCTCGTCTCGACGACCACCAACCTGCCGTACCTGATGCGTGTACTGAGGTTCCGCGTCAACTGGGCGGCCTAATCCAAGCATCATCGCCTCCCCGGTCGGGGAGGCTCAATTCAATTGAGGAGGAAAAATCATGCCTAACACAATCTCGACGAGTCTCGAGGACGGCATGCTCAAGACGGTGTTCGTACCGAACATCGCGGATATCAAGGCGCCGAAGGTCAGCGAGCTCAAGGGCGCTGGCGTCGTCGACCTGTCCTATTACCTGGCGGGCGACGGCTACCAGCTCAACCATACGCAGGAGATGATCGACGACGACCGCGAGGGGTCCGCGACCGTCGGCCAGATCCCAGGACAGGACAAGTTCGACGGCGGGACGATGCAGGTCATCGACAACACGAACGTCGAGGGCGCCGACAATGCGGCGGTCGAGATGCTCACGCGAGGCAAGACCGGGTACATCGTGCGTCGTCGTGGCCTGCCGACGGATGAGGATTTCGCGGCCGACCAGACCGTCGCCGTGCACAAGGTCACCATCGGCATCAAGACGCCGGTCGCGCACGCGCCTAACCAGCGTCAGATGTCGACGATCAGCTTCTCTGCGGACCCGGGCTCGCAGGACGAGGACGTGAAGATCGTCGCCGGCAGCTGAGCGGCCCCATGAATCTTCGTCCGGCGGGTAGGTCCCCGCCCGCCGGACGAACCCACATTTCGGGGACAACCAACCAACAAGACATTAGGGGACACATCATGTTTGATATCAAACGACCGACCGCGACGGTGGACATCGTCACCGACCTCGACACGCTCACGCAGGCGATCGGCCTCAAAAAAAGCATCGACGAGGCCACACCGGACACGGCCGGCATGACGGACGCGGAGATCTGCGCCGCCAAAAAGAGCGCCGACAGGCTACGCCGCGAATTGAAGACGCTGCTCAAGGCGGTCGACGCGTCGACGGTGACGTTCACGCTGCGAGGGCTCGGCTCGTCGCAGTGGAACCAGATCGTCGCCGCGAACGTGACCACGGACCCGAAGACGGGCCGTCAGTCGAGCGACGTGGCGGGCATGCTCACGGACGCGCTGCCCGACATGATCATCAAGGTCGAGCAGGCGGGCGAACCGGTCGAGTTCGACCCGCATGCGGATGTGCCGGCGCTGCTCGGCATGGTCGTGGACACGCAGACGGTCGAGCTCATCTCCACCGTGCAGCGGCTCAACACGCCTCAGGTCGCGGTCCCAAAAGCGCTGCGCGAGTAGACCGCCTCGCGCACGCGTTGGCGACGCGCCCCGACCTCGTCACGGACCTCACCTGCGCCCGCAGCCTCGGCATCAGCTACAAACGATTCACCGGCTGGACACCGTCCCCCGGTGATGAGGTCGAATGGGACGAGACCGAACAGGACTGGATGCGCGCACTGCACGCCTACGAGACGAATGTCACCTGTCCGTTGTGCGGCCTCGACATCCGTTTCTGCCACGACGAGGACGCGGTCCGCCGCACATTTGCGGGCGGCCAGGTGGAGATCTGTTTCGTCACCGAACTGCGCGAGAAGGCCATGCGCCGCTACACCGAAAGCGGTGTGGTGAAAAACCCGCACTCGCAGACAACGAAACTCATAACACGAGAACAGTAGACAAATCGGAGGTGCCCCGTATGGCGTTGAACGAAAACATCATGGTGCGCATCAGCGCCGACACCTCCAACTACACGGCGAAAATGAAGGCCGCCTCCCAGTCGGCGACCGAGTTCGGCACGGCGCTCGAACGGCCCATGACCAGCGGCGAGAAATTCGAAGCCGGATTCACGAAAGTCGGCACGGCTGTAGGTCTCGTTTCCGCCGCGATCGGCGTGGCCGCGGTGAAAAGCTTCGCGGATTTCGACGCCGCCATGAGCGAGGTCAACGCCAACGTGGACACGACCGGCGACCAGATGCAGCTGCTGCGTGACGCGGCGCTCGACGCCGGCAAAAGCACCGTGTATTCCGCGACCGAGTCCGCGCAGGCCATCAACGAACTCGGCAAAGCCGGCATGAGCGTGACGGACATCCTCGCCGGCGGCCTGACCGGCGCACTCGACCTCGCCGCCTCCGACGGCATGGAAGTCGCCCAGGCCGCAGAATACATGTCGTCCGCACTCTCCATGTTCCATCTCGAAGGCACCCGCGCGGTCGACGTGGCGGACGCGCTCGCGGCCGGTGCGGGCAAGGCGCTGGGCGAGGTGTCCGATTTTGGCGAGGCGCTCAACAACTGCGGCGCGCAGGCGTACGCGTTCGGCATGTCGATGGAGGAGACCGTCGGCACGCTCGCCCTGTTCGCTGAGAACGGTCTGGTCGGTGCGGAGGCCGGCACGCAGCTCAATTCGATGCTGATGAAGCTCGCGTCGCCGACGAAGGACGCTCAGGAGATGATGGATGAGCTCGGCATCGCAGCCTACGACGCCGGCGGTAATTTCGTCGGCATGGCGAATTTCGCCGGCCAGCTGCAGAAAGCCGAAGCTGATTTGACGCAGGAGCAGCGCAATCAGGCCAACGCGACCATGTTCGGCAGCTATGCGATCCGCGCCGCGAACTACCTGTATGCGGGCGGCGAGCAGGCCGTGCGCGACTGGACGGACGCCGTCTCCGAATCCGGCTACGCATCCGAACTCGCCGCGAAAAAGACCGACAATCTCAAAGGCGATCTCGAGCAGCTCGGCGGCGCGGTCGAGACGTCGCTCATCCGCATCGGCGAGGCCGGTGACGGTATCCTGCGCCCGATCGTGCAGACCATCACCGACATCATCGACGCGTTCGCCGACCTGCCGTCCGGCGTGCAGCAGGGCGTCGTCGCGTTCGGGCTGGTCGTCGGCGCCGCCGCCGGCCTACACAAGGTTTTCGGCCACCTATCTAGCAGCACGTCAACATTCGGCCGCACGATGGGTCTGGTCGTCGACCCGATCCAGCGCGTCAAGGCCGCGAGCGGTGATCTGCAGAGCGGATTGCAGATGATCCGCGGCGCGTTCATGGCGCCGGAGGAGCAGATCAACACGTTCGGCACCACGATGGGCCGCGCGCAGGGCGTCATGGGTGGCCTGAAATCCGCCGGCGGCGCGGTCATCGACATGCTCGGCGGCCCGTGGGGCATGGCAATCACCGCCGGCGCACTCGTCCTGGGCGACCTCATCCAGCAGCATCAGCGTGCCAAGGAACGCGTCGACGACCTCTCCGCGAGCCTGAAAAACGGCGCCTCGGCGGCCGAGTATTTCGAGGACGCATTGTCGAAGTCCGAAAGCTCGATGTACACTGAGGGATTTTTCAACAAGCTCAAAAACGGGTTTGATTCGGTGTGGGATGCGGTCGACAAGGTCGGCATCAAACACCAGCAGTTCATTGACGCGATCACGGGCGACCAGGCGGCCTATGATGAGATCGTCACCAAGGTCAACGACTGGTATTACTCGTTGAATCTGTGGGATCAGTGGTGGGACTCGTCAGGCAATGTCGTGCTCGAGGCGATGAGCGAGCAGCAGGGCAACTACCAGAGGGCGCTCGAGAATACGCAGGCTCAGGAGGAGGCCGCGCAGGAGGCCGCACGTCAGAAGACCGCCGCGCTGCTCGAAGGAGCCGATGCGACGGGCGAGTATGCTGCGGCGACCGGCAAAGCGGCTGACGCCGACCAGATCCTCGCCGACCAGTTCGGCGCCACCACCGACGGCGTCAACGAACTCGCCTCCGCCCTCTCCGAGGTCATCTCCGCACTCGACACCTACTATGGTTTCGCACGCTCGGAGACGGATGCGCTGCTCGACCTGCGCAGCGGCTACCTCGACGTGCAAAAAGCCGTCAAGGAAAACGGCGCCACGCTCGACACCTATACCGAAAAAGGCATCGCAAACCGCAAAGCGCTCAACGACCTCGCCAGTTCGGCGGTCAAGGCTGCCGAGGCGCAGGCCAAAAACGGTCGCAGTATTGAGGATATCAACGGCACGTTGAACGAGGCGCATGACCGTTTCGTCCAGTATGCGCAGCAGATGGGCGCATCCGCCGAGGAGGCGGAGAAGATGGCGGCGGCGTCTGGTTTGGGCAAGGACGCCGCCAAGCAGCTCACTGACGCCATCAAGGACCTCGACAACACGACCGCCGCGCCGACGATCGACATGAACGTCGAAGCGGCGCAGTCGAAATTGGGAGAGCTTGCGTCGAAGACCACGTCACTGCCGAACGGCAACGTGCTCATCTACGGTAATAATCAGCCGGCGATGAATCAGATCGCGGAGGTCGTCGGCGCGAAAATCGACCCGAAAACCGGCCAGATCACCGCGGACAAGAGCCAGTATGACGCTATACTGGCGCTCGCGAACGGCGCGACGCTCGATTCGAAGACCGGCGAACTCAAGGGCGACAACTCGAAGTATTGGGCGTCCGTGTGCAAGGCGAACGGGTGGAAAATCGACACGAAGACCGGCGTGATCAAGGGCGACAACGGGCATGCGCTCAAAGCCGTCAACGCGGTGAACAATAAGAAGGTTTTGGACAAGTATTTCACCGTGTCGGACAATGGCACGGCGCAGCTGAACATCGACCGCGTATCACGGCTCGATGCGATGCAGATCTCGAACAAGACCTATACGATCACCGAGATGCGGCAGACCATCGAGCAGGGCGTCAAATCCGGTAGCGGCACGCACCTGTTCGCGGCCCAGAAGGCCGGCGGCGGTCTGATTGTCGGTCCTGGCACGGGCACATCGGACAGTGTGCCGATCTGGGCGTCCGCTGGCGAGTTCATGATGACCGCAGCCGCGACGCGCAAGAACAGGCCGCTGTTGGAGGCGCTCAACCGCGGAGCCAGCGTGTATGCGCCGGTGGGTGCGTTCGCGAACGGCGGCGCGATTACGGCGACGCCGGCGGCCCCGTATGTGCAGGCGCAGCAGTTCGAACGGTCGAAGTTGCTGTTCAACCAGTCGATTACGAATAATTTCGCGTCGAGTGGTTCGCCGTATGTGCAGGCCGAGCTGACGGCTGCGCGGCTTCGGATGGATACGCGCAGCCTGATGGCCGGACGAATCTAGGAGGTGACACGGTGAGTGTGGTCACGTTGAGCGCGCCCGGAATCCCGGATGCCGTGCTGGATGGTTCGGCGGCCGCGCGGGGCATGGTCCTGCGTGGCCTGTCGGGCTGGCTCGGCACACCGACCGCCAAGGTCGACCTGACCGAGCGGTTGGCGGGGGATGGGGCGCATGATGTGCAGGACGCGCAGATCCTCTACTCGGCGAGGACGGTGACAATCGAGTATCGTCTGCTCGCCGACACGGCGCATGATCGCGAGCAGGTCCTCGACCTGCAGGCGCGGCTGCGCATGTTCGTGCATCGCATGGTCACGGTGCGCGTGCAGGACGGTGAGCATGACCTGTCCTGCACTGGCTACGTCGATAGCATCGACACCGAGCAGACCGCGCAGAATATCAACTGGCAGTACCTGACGGGACAGGTGGTCATCGTCTGTCCCCGTCCCGAGCTGCTGTCGAGCGTCGTGCATGGATGCCAGGTGCAATGCGCCAATATGGAGTATGGGTCGGGTGGCCTGTCCTACTATCCGCAGCCGGATTTTCTCGCGACGCGATGGACGGGCGACCCCAACAACAGCCCGAGCGTGCTGTTCGAGACGCTCGAGGGTGACGAGGGGTTGCATTATCCGCTCGCCTACATGCTCGACGACACCGATGCGGCGCCGTCGAATACGGGTGTGCTGACCAACGACGGCTCGTCGAGAGCATATCCGGTGTTCCGCGTGTACGGGCCGATGCCCGACGGCGTCGACCTCGAATTCCCCGGCACCGGCCTGCGATTGCGGTGCGCGTTGCCGGTGTACGCGGGCAGTCCGCTCATCCTCGACTCGCGCACCCGCACCGCGAGCGTCAACGGCGTCGACGTGTCCGAGACGCTCACCGCGCGCGGTTTCCCCACGGTGCCCCCGCAGGGCAGCGTAGGCGTGCTGCTGCGCACAATCGGCGACGGATGGGTCGACTGCGAAGTGTGTGACACCTATATTTAAGGAGAATTCTCATGGTAGACACTACTGCACTCGGCGTGAGCGCAGTCCGCACGCCTGACGGCGGATGGCAGGGCTGCTCCGCGCATGCGCATCGCAAACTGCTGCAGGCCCGATGGGCGTCGACGGGCATCGTGCGCGGACTGGGCGTGGCCGGGTCGGATACGCTCATGTATCAGGTCGCCGAGGGAGTCGCCATCACCTCGCGTACGGACGCGGACGGCGTGATGGAGGCGTACTGGGCGGGCGGCGTGACGCCCGAGGTCGAGGCGAACCAGTCATCGAATCCACGCATCGACTGCATCTGGCTGCAGGCCCACAACGAAAAGGAGCTCAAGGACGGCGATAATCTCGTCATAATCGGGGTGACGTCGGGTACGCCGGCCGCGTCGCCGGTCAAGCCCGAGCCGCCGGCGGGCGTGACCGTCCTCTCCTACATGCAGGTGCCCGCAAACTCCACAAGCCTCGCGTCAGCGAGGCGTGTCGACGAGATCGACTACGCGACGCCGTACGGTGTCGCGATGGGCTACGTCGCCGGTTCGCAGCTCAAACAGGATATGACGCTCGGCACGAAGACGACCGAGTTCTGCCGCACCCAGATCAACCTGCCGACCGACCGCAACCTCGAATGCGTGGTCACGATCTGCGCGTCCGCCGCGGGAGCGGGGGGCGCCGGCGACCTGAGCAAGGCCTCCGAGGTACGCGGCCAGCTCTACATCGACGGCGCCGCGGTGGGTGATTATTTCAATTACTGTTTCCGCGGCGCGTGGGAGACGTTCCAGTACCGTGTCAACGTTTTCTGCGGCCGCGGCGTGCACACGGTGAGCCTCAAACTCTATGTGGGTTACGGCGTCAACGCGAGCATCCATTACAACGGAGCATGGCCCGGCGTCAAACTGGGCATCAAGGACGAGGGCGTAGCCAAATAACAATGAAGGAGATCGTGCATGGTGTGGCGCAGCTGGATATTCGAAACCATGACGGGCGTCATCCATGCACCGATCGACTTGCCGAAATTCGCGTGGAGCGTGGACGTGTCGGATTCGTCGCTCGCCACGCTCAAGGACAAAGGCGTCGGCGACCTCGACATGAACGGCGTGACGGTGCCCTGGAGCGCGGTGCCGGGCGAGACGATGCAGGCCAAACGCCGCATCCTGACACCCGACCGGTACGGGCTGCTGCTCGCATGGGCGAGCCAGCACGACGTCGACATGGGGCTGCTTGGCAAACCGGTCGTCGCCGCCGCTATCGGCATGCGCACCGACACCGCATATGATACAAGTTTCAGTCTCACGTCACCGATGGGCATGCTCGAACGCCGCTACCTCGTGCGTGAGGGCGCGTACGGGACGGGTAAAAACGGCACAAGCCCCGACACGATACGGTTGACCAACCTCTCGTATCGTGGCATCGCCTCCGAAATCGGCTACCTGTGCACGGATGCGAAACCGTCCGGCGCATTGCCCATCGACTGGACCTACCGCGGCGAAAAAGGGTCGCGCACACGCGAATACTCCGCGTGGGACATCCAAAACAATTCCGGCCAGAAACTGCTCACCAACCTGTCGAACATCCTCAATGGCCCCGACATGCAGTTCCGCCCGTACCTGCCGGACCAGGGGCATGTGCGGTTCGCGTTTCTGGCCGGGTCGGACAGCGAAATCTACCTCGGTCAGCGCGAACTGCACTCACTCACGTATGATCCGCCCGCCGGCAGTCTGGACGACCTTACCGTCGACCATCTGGGCGCGGTGCACCGCGTCTACGCGTCCGGCGCGGGCACGGACGCCGCGCAGATCACCGCACTCGCCGAGGACCTGACACTTCTGAGCAGGGCGGGCGTGAACTGGCCATTGAGCGAGACGACCTATTCCGACAGCGACACGGATAACCTGTCGGTGCTCAAACAGCATGCGCAGGGCGTGCTCGCGGCGAACGGTACGCCGTTGATGCAGATCACGGCATCCGTGTATGCGGCCGATACCGACATGGCCGGCTCGCAGATATTCCCGCTCGGCGACATCTGGCCGGGAGAACGCGTCGACCTCAACATCCGAAATTATGCGCCGTTGCCGGACGGCACGTATCATACGCGGCTGATGCGCATGAGCGGCGACGACACCAACGAAATCTCATTGACGTTCGACGTGATGGAGGACGTCAGCATCTAGATGAGGAGCACGCATGGCGCAGCATTTGCAGATCAATCTCGACCCGGACACGCTCGCCATGCGCGTAGCCCAGACCGCGCTGCGTACCGCACAATCCGCGCAGACCCGCAAGGCCGCCAACATCTACATCCCCGACGGCGCGGGCACCGGCGTGCTCATCGGCGACACCGCCGACGCGGGCATCAGCCGCTACGACCCGGCCACCGAGACCCAGTCGCCGCTATGGGAGGGGATAAGCCAGGAGGAGCTCGACGCCAAAGCCAATGAGATTCTCGGCGCGGCGTCGGCGGACACGGCCGCGCAGATCACAATCGTCAATCAGACGATCAATGAGGCGCAGCAGCAGATTGAGTCGAACCGTGAGAGCCTCGAGCAGGAGGCGTATCTGCGCGCCGAGGGCGACAAGGCCGCCCAGGAGGCTGCAGCCGCGATCAAGGCCGACACGGAGCAGCTCAAGGGCGACTACGCGGATATGAGCACGGATGTGGCGTCGGTCAAATCGGATCTCGTCGCGGCCGCGTCGCGCATCGACAGTGTCGAGTCGTCGCAGGAGCAGACGGCGAAGGACGTCGAAAAAGTCAAGACGGACGCGGCCAACGCGTCATCGGCGGCGTCGCGTGCGGAGTCCACGGCTCAGGCGGCCAAGGATCTCGCCGGCGATACCGCGGCCAAAACAATCGTCGGCAGCGTCATCGAGTACGCGATTGGCAGCGCTACGAGCGCGCCGACGAGCGGGTGGACGACGGCGAACGTGACGAGGCCGGCCGGCGCGACCGTGTGGATGCGCACCAAGATCACGTACGGGGACAATCGCGTTGAGTATTCGGCGGCCGCTCCCGTCACAGGCGATCAGGGCGTGCCGGGAGCTGTCGGCGCGCAGGGCCCTCAGGGGCCGCAGGGCGAGACCGGTGCGACCGGCGCCACGGGTGCGACCGGCCCGCAGGGCCCTCAGGGCGAAGCGGGCGCGAAGGGCGACAAGGGCGATACGGGTGCGCAAGGCCCGGAAGGCCCGGCAGGCCCGGCAGGCGCCCCGGGAGCGGACGGCGCGAATGGTGCGGACGGTGTGAGCATCACTGCCGTCACCACGTACTACCGGCTCGCCGCCGCCATGCCGTCGCAGCCGACCGCGCAGAACCCCGGCGCCGGCTGGACGACGAGCGAGCCGGCCCTCGACCGGGCCAGCAACCTCTATGTGTGCACGCGCGTCGACTACTCGAATAACACGTGGTCGTGGACGCCGGTGTCGAAATCCGGCGCCTACGAGATGTCGCAGGCCGCGCAGAACGCCGCTGACGACGCGAAGGAGGTCGCGCAGAAAGCGGACACGCTCAGCACGACGACCGCGAACAAGCAGGAAGCGCTCGGCGAGCAGTTCGCGCTGACGAAGGCCACGGCTGACGAGGCGGCCGAGGCCGCGGCTTCGGCGCAGCGTCTCGCCAACGTGCTCGCCTCGCAGACCGCCGAACTGCTCTACAATGGCGGTTTCGAGGCAGGCGAGGACGGGTGGGCGAGCCTCCCCGACGGCAAGAGTTTTATCCAGCAGTCCGTGTGGTCGCATAGCGGCTCACATCGAGCCGCTCTCAACGGGTCGCTCGGCTCGCGGGGTATCGTGAGCACGCGGCCAATCGCGGCCACAGTCGGCCAGACGT
This sequence comes from Bifidobacterium castoris, assembly GCF_003952025.1. Classification (GTDB taxonomy): domain Bacteria; phylum Actinomycetota; class Actinomycetes; order Actinomycetales; family Bifidobacteriaceae; genus Bifidobacterium; species Bifidobacterium castoris. The sequence goes on from NZ_QXGI01000003.1 coordinate 304,453, forward strand.
ATCGTTTCGGATGCTGGTACAAGCTGCTCACCGCACTCGCTGGCGGCGATGAGGGCGGCCTGCGCCTGCAGTACACCGTCGATGATGTGGTGTCGGACGCCACGACGTGGGCTGATTTCACCGACCCGGCGAATTTCGTGTACACCGGTGACACGTGGACGCATGCGGAGCAGACCGTCACCGTCACGGACGGCGTTAAATGGATCCGTGCCACGGTCGTGTTCCCGACGCCGGTCGACGCCTACATCGACGACTGCTCGGTGCAGGACGTGACGCTGCTGCTGGACGCGGAGCGTCAGGCGCAGGAGGCGACCGCCCTCGCCCGCAAACTCGAAATCGACCTCGCCAATTCCGATGCCAGGCTAACCAAGGCCGAGGCTGCGGCGGTCGGCGCGCAGACCACGGCGGACAGCAAAAACAAACGCTTCGTGCAGGCTGAACGGCCGACGGATGATCTGCTCAAACCGGCCGACGAGTGGTGGCAGACGTCGCCGCCGAATCTCGAGACGCGCTGGCTCGGAGAACCCAACAATTCCGTGTCGGCGCTCATCGACTATTCGAACGAGGTCGAGCACATCTGGACGTGGAACGGTACTCAGTGGGTGCCGCTGCTGCTCGCGGCGGAGGATCTGCTCGTGTCGGGCACGGTCGCCGCCTCCCTCGTCACGGCCGACTTCTTCGACGGCGCAATCGTCAAGGGCGGCGCGTTTCTCACGAGCAATGAGCGCATCCAGCTCAACAATTCCGGGTTTTTCGTCGAGGACTCGCAGGGCCTGCCGGTCGTCACGATCGACGCTGCCACCGGCCAGGCGGTTTTCAACTCGGTCATCATCAACGGTGCGGGAATGTCCACGCCGGCGATCAGCGGCGGCAACATCGAGGGGGCCGAATATGCCCTCTATCGTGGCACGGGCGACTCGAAACAGATCATTGCCCTCATCAACGAGGACGGCATCGTTTTCGGCGATCATCTGTCCTACGCGAAAAACGAGGCCGGACAGTGGGTGCTCTCGCTCGCTGGTGCGATCCAGTCGGGCGGCGACATCTCGGGCGCGACCATCACTGCACCCGTATTGCAGACGGCGCGTGAGGAGAACACCGGACTGAAATTCACGTCGGGCGGTCTCGTCGCCTATGACACGAGCCGGAATGTGACGTTTACGCTCGACAACACGGGACGCATCATGATGGCGGGCGCGTTCCTGTCCAATGGCGAGATCACCGGCGCCACTCTGCAAACCTACCCGGACGCCGACAAGGGTGTGAAGATTCGGGGCAGCGAACTCGTCGCCTACGATGACACCGGAAGGGAGATGATTAACCTTGACGGCAGTTCGGGCCGCGCCATCCTGACGGGCGGTTTGCGCACCGCCCGAGCGGGCAGTCGTATCGTCATCGGCGCCATGAACGCCGGCGATGACGTGGGATTGGCCGACATCATATTCCAAACGGATTACGGTCAGGCGTGGGATATGAGCGGAGCGTTTGTCAGGCTTCCCGACCAGGTCGTGCCCGGCGCCGGCACCCGCCACGAGAACACGCAAAGCTGGACGCTGACCGTCGGCGACAACACAGCGCTTAACGTGTTCCGCCGCAAGATCGGGCTCGGCGACAACACTGGCACGAGCGGAAGCGCCGTCTACTACACCAAGACGAGTGTGAACGCGACACGGTTCGAGATTTCGATGGCCGGCAACCCCAGCAGCGGCGACGACCCGGCTGGCGTCTACGTCAACAACCGGCGTATCGACGACCTGCCGCGTGTCGTGCACTGCCGCGTCGACTACGGCAACGTCGAAAAACAGACGCAGAAGAATTTCACGTACGTGTGGCCGACGCCGTTCCCCGAAGGCACCGTCCGCGTCGTGGTCGGCTGCGAATCCAATCTGGCGGCCGCGTGCGCGCACTCGACGGCCACGAGCACGCAGATCGATCTGCACTGGTGGAATCCCAACTCGCAGGCCGCGCGCTGCGTCGTCGGCATGCTCATCGCGACAGGAGGCAACGCGAACCTATGACCACGATCACATGCGACGACGCGCAGCGGATCTGTTTCGTCACGACCGACGACGCACGCGAGCTCGCCATCCCGTACCAGGCGGTGGCGAGCTGGAAGGCGTTGCTCGGCCTCGGCTCCTATGATGCGGCGCTCGACGCGATCATCGACAACACCAAACCGGGCGCCGACCCCATCGACTGGTCGAGCCGATACGAAGCGCTTGCAGACCATCCTGACACGGTGCCGGAGCCGGTGGCGCAGCCGCGCATGGCGCGCATGCGCAGCGCCGCCATACCGGAGGAGAGCGTGCTGGCCGGCCGGCACGACCTGCTCGTCGAACTGGAAACAACATTTGTAGCTCAAGTGAGAGAGGAGTATTCCCATGGGCAATCTCGAGATTGATGTCAACCAGGTCATCGACGCGCTGTGTCAGCAGATCGCCGACCTGAGCAAGCGCAACGCGATCCTGCAGGCGCAGGTCCAGGTATTGCAGCGCCAACAGTCGGAGGGTGATGGTGATGACTGAGCTACATAATCTGTGGCCGAATCCGAAACCGACGAGCACGGCGGCGTGGAGGGTCGGCTCCGGTAAGGATATCAGCGTCGGCATGAGTGATGACGGCTGGATGCGGTTGGTGAATAACACGACCGGTAATGATTGTTACGTGTACGCGCAGATCCAGTTGGCGGCGGGTGCTTGGCGGTTCGGTGCGGAGCTCGACGAGCCGGTCGGCGCCTATGCGGTCAATGAGCTGCGGTTCATTCGGCTCAGTCCGACGCAGGAGATGCAGCGCGCCGAATGGGACGGCACGCCCGGCCGGCTTGTCACGCCGGCGAATGTGCTGTCTGATGCGGCGACGGTCCAGTTGCGTTTGATGGTCGGGCCGAAAGCGGGTGACGCGGTGCGTGTGCGCCGCCTGTTCGTCATGAGCGACGAGGATTACCAGCACATGGTCGACAACAACATCGAATGGTTCGACGGTGACGGCATCGTTCCCGGGGCTTCCTAAGGGCCTGAGCCGTAGAGAGGTGATAGTGAGTAATGGTTGAACGACGGAATCTGATATTGAATCCGCTCCCGCACTCGTCGGGGCCCATGGTGTGGCATGCGAACGGGCTTGCGTCCGCGCAGATACAAACCGATTCGATACGTCTTGAGTCGGACGGCAGCGAGTCCAACGCGTTCGCGTGGACGCAGATGACAGTGCCTGCCGGCGATTGGGTGTTTTCTGCGTATCTGGAGGGCAGTAGCACGGGCGGGCTCATCTCGTATGACCAGCGTGTGTTGTGCGTGACCACGGCGGAAACGGCTTGGAGATTGAACGGGTCGATCGCCTACAAGCAGTTGGGGGCCCGGTACGCGTGCGCGTTCCATCTGGACGCGGACGGTGACATCAACCTGCGCCTGTATTCGCATTCGGCCGCGGGCTGCGCGGTGCGCTACCGTGACCTGCTGCTGTGCTCGCTCGACGACTGGCACGCCCTGCGCGCCATGACCCCTCCCGTGGACTATTTCGACGGCGACCGGGTCACGAACCGTGACACGGTGTTTGAACAGCTCACTCCGATCAGCTGATTGTCATTCCCGAAACAGTAGAGGGGAGGTGAACATCACGAATTTGTTGAGTGTGGAGGTGCTGACCGCGTTGGCGGGTCTGGCGACCGGCATCGGCGCGTCCGGTGTCGTCAGCTGGATGCTCAACCGCTACGACCGGCGCCACCCGGTCGTGGACGTGGACAAGCTCGTCGAGCGTATCGAGGAGCTGAACGCGCAGGTCGACCTATCCACGTTGGCGGGCAAGTTGGAAGGGTTGAACACGGCCGTCAAGGAGCTCGCCTACCTGCGTATCCGCGAACGGCACGAGAACGCCATGCGGCACGGGTGGCTGCATCCCAATGAGAAGCACGTCCTCGAACGCTTGTATGCCGCGTATCACTCGATTGGCGGCAACGGGACCGGTACGCAGATGATCGAGGACATCCGCCGTCTGCCGTCGATCCCGCCCGGGGGCGACACCACGTCGCGCATGAGCGACGACACGGTCGAACCCCCGGAAAACTACTGAAGGCCACGGCAATCCCGCCGAGGCCTTTTCTCATATCACAAGAAAGGAGCATGATGGTCACGATCAAACAGGACATCGTCAATCAGGGACATGGCGCGTTGGCCCCCACGATGCTCGCCGTCCACAGCACGGCGAACCCGGGGGCGACCGCCAAGAACCACCGCGACCTGTGGAGTCGCGGCTATGATTACGCGGTCCACTACGTGTCCGACTGGAATGAGGCGTACCACACCGTGCCGGACAACCGCCTGTGCTGGCAGGTAGGCAACGGCAATTCGACATGCGTCGGATTGGAAATCTGCGAGGCGACCAACAAGACGGATTTCGATAAGGGTATCCAGATCGCCGCCGACGTGTGCGCGCAGATACTCAAGGCCCACGGGTGGGGCGTCGACAAGATGCACCCCCACCAGTGGTACAGCCAGACGTACGGGGGCAGCGACCACACCGACCCGTACCCGTACTTCGCCCAATGGGGCTACAGCTGGGACAAGTTCAAGCAGCTCGTCCAATCCAAAATGACCACCAACACCGCCGCAACCGTGGCAAACATCAAAAAGGAGCACAACAACATGCATGTCATCTTCCGCAAGAAGGGCACCCAGGAACTGTACGTCGCCGACATGGCCGCAGGCCAGTACAGGCACATCCCGACCATGGACGTGCTCAAGACCATGAAGTACGTCTACGAGAAGACCGGCGAGCAGTGCAAGACGTGGGCGCAGTGCGTCGGCGCCAAGGACGAATACGGCGACGTCAACCCGGCCGACATGGCCGCGTTCGGCGTGCTCGTCAAGGACACGAAATGAGCGAAACCATGACCGACACCTTCGACGACACCCGCATTTACGACGACGCGGACCAGCCGCTGCCCGGCAACCTGCCCGGCGCGGAACCCTACACGCCCGTGTTCGACCCATCGGTGCGTACCGCGATCTACGTCGCCTGCACCATTTTGGGTGTGCTCCTCGCGGTCGCCGCCCCCGTGGCGATCGCGGCGCACGCGCCCGAATGGGCCACGATCCTGCTGTCCGCGATGGCCGGCGCGATCCCCACCGTTGCGGCCGCGTTCGGCGTCGCCTACAACCCCAACCGCACCGTCAACTAGGAATGCTCGGGAACGCTAGGGGATAATCCCCCGGAATCCTGAGAAACCACAGCCCCGCCTCCCACCAACACGGTGGGGGAGCGGGGCGGTTTTTTGTGTTTTATAGGTCGAGCAGTCCGGCGACCGCGTCGCCCGCCTGTTGTGTGATGCTGCGGGATTGCATGTCGTAGTAGATGAGCATGTTTTGGGATGTCCAGCCTGCGGCGGCCATGATGTCTCGTTCGGGTACGCCGGCGTCGACCGCGAGCGTGCAGAACGTTCGTCGCAGCGAATGCGGCGTGATGTCGAGCACGCCGATCCGCGCTCCGCAGGTTCGTACGATGTTGCGCGCCCTGTTCTGCGACATGCGTCGGTTTTTCGCGCCGCGGAACATCGGTCCGTGGCGGCGGCGTCCGAGATGGGCGGTCAGGGCGTCGCGGACGGCGGCCGCGACGTGCACTTCCTGCATGTAGTGGCCTTTGCGCGCGTAGCGCACGGTCCCCGTCTGCGGGTTCCAGTCCTCGACGTCGAGGCCGAGCGCCTCGCCGATGCGCGGGCCGGCGAGCAGCAGCAGCGCGCACAGCGCGTACTCCTGGCGTCCCATGTCGCGTGCGGCGTCCAAAAACCGTGCCGCCTGCTGCGCGGTCAGGTAGGTGCCGGTCGAATGCCGGTACTGTCGCGGCAGGCGCAGATGCTCGGACGGGTCCTGGGCGACAATCCGCTCGCCGGCCAGATAGTGGTAGAAGGACCGCACGCAGCTTAAAGTGTTGCGCGCGTTCGTCTCGGATCTCGTGCGGGCGAGGTATGCGCACCATGTCTCGAGGTGGCTGCGCCGCGCCGTCATGGGGTCGACGCCGTTGAGGTCGCACCAGCGCAGCCATGCGCGCACCGCGGTGCGGTAGCGCGCCAGGGTCGGGCCGCGGTAGGCGACCAGCCATCCGGCGATCGCCTCGTCCATGCTCATCATCGTCGCCATATGCGCACCGTCTCCTTCGCGATCAGCGGCTTGTCGGCCGGCCCCTTGACGTACGGCGGTATCCACTGGCGGCGCCGCAGTTCACGGTTTTTGCCGTAGGGCTGGTTGCGCCAGCAGCCGCGCACGATGAACCGGTGCGAGTATTCGCGCCGGGGCCGCGCGTCGTCCTTGTCACCGGTTCGGGGCGAGTGGAGGTTCTCGCGCAGGATGACCATGCGCACGTGGGCCACGGCGTCGTCGACCATGCGCGGCGGCAGCGGCTCGAGCGACGACGGCCTGCATGGTGCGCTCGTTTCGCATACGGTCGGTTCGGCGCTGAGCGCCCACATGGCCTGCAGGATGCGGCCGAACACGTCGGCGGCGGTGTCGTCGCTGATCGTGCCCATCGACGTCCTGGGCATCGGCGCGAGCGGCAGGTCGCAGCCCAGCAGCGTGCGCACACCCGGGTCGTCGGTGAACATGGCGCAGCCCACATGCTGCTCGTGGCGCTCGTCGTATTGGATGACCCATCGGATGGCGCAGATGTGCGCGAGCGGCGCGTCGGGCGCCTGCTCGAGGTCGAGGCCGCCGTCGAAGACCACGAACCCGGTGCTGCTGGGCGGTGTCACGGTCGGCGGCTCCTCATGCAGGGCGGTGTGCACGGCGAGCGTCGTCATGTCGCGGCTGATCCACCACATGGGGCTGGTGCGCAGCGAGTCCCCGCGGCTCCATGCCTTCTGCAGCATGTCGGTGTAGTCCGAGCGTGGCCGGCCGTATTCCATGTCGTGCCGCGCGTCGAGCCAGTCGGCGAGCTTGCCGCGCAGATACGGCATCCACACCGGCGTCAGCTTCGGCTTCGCCTGACGTCGCCTACTCATCGTCGCCGTCCGCCTCGTCGGGTCCGGCGTCGAGGCCCTCGTCCGTGTCGTCGTCGTAGAGGATGGTCGCGCCGGTGCGCTCGTGCACGTGCCAGGCGATGGTCTGCCACCATTCGGCCGGGTATTCGGCCGGCAGCGTGTGCTTGCGCGGCACCATGACGCCGCCCATCGTGCGCATTACCTCTTCCGACTCGTGTTCGATCTCGCGCAGCTGCCGCTCGCGCAGCGACAGCAGGTCCTCGGTGAGGTCGGCCGGTAGGCGCCGGCTGGTCTCCCAGCGTTGCACGCTGCGCTCGGTCACGTCCCAGCGTTCGGCGAGCCATCTGGCGGTCAGGCCCAGCTGCTGGCGCAGGCAGTGGAACTCGGCGGCGGTCAGGCATGCCTCGTCGTCGCGGACCCATTCGAACACGTCGAGGCGCTCGTCGTGCAGGTCCTCGTCGATGAAGAGCGTGAGCTCCTCGACGCCGTGCTCGTCGCGGCCGGTGTGGCCGGCGGCCTCCTTGAGTAGGTCCGCCCGGTCGTCGCGGTTCAAGGTCGTCTGGATGAGCATGGCGTCCTCGCGGCCGAAACAGTTGTCGCCCGTGCCGTACATCGCCCCGTAGAGGTGGGTGAGCGCCCGGCCGAGGCGGATGAGCGCCTGCTGGCGCAGGCTCTGGTGTTGTGTTGACATGATGTCCTCCTAAAAGCGGGGGGCGGGGCCGGAGCCCCGCCCGGTTGATGGTCGGCCGTCAGGCGGCGGTGTCGTCGTGGGCGGCCATGATGGCGCCGAGGTCGATGCCGTCGCGGATCGCGTCGAGGTCGGCGTCGTCGGGGATGTGGCGCTCCGCCCAGCCCGGCTCGTCGGCCCAGTCCCAGTCGGTGATGGAGCCGTCGGCGTGCAGGCTGCACATGCAGCCGAGCTCCTCGAGCTTGGCGTCGAACGCGGCGATGTACTCGTCGACGATCGCGTCGGTGTCGAAGTCCTGCGCGTAGTCGCCGGCGACCGTGTTGACCATGTCCTCGATGCTGGTGTTGAAGTACTGCATGTTGATCACTTGCCCTTTCGTGGCCTTGGAACCTTGCCTTGTGCTTCGTTCCTTGTGATTACCACTATAACACATGCTGTCGTAAATTACGACATCGGCGTGTCGTGAGTGTTTGCGCGGGTTCAGCCGGCGTCGCGTATGCCGGCGTTTCGGCGGCGTCGGGATAGGACGCCGGATAGGGCGCCATTGCTAATTGCGGTCCGCTCGGCCACTGTCATATCGGAGCGCGAGGACTGGTCCGGTGGCATCCGGGGGTCGCGTCCCGGCGTGGACATGTGGACATGGTTTGGACACGAAACCGGTGCAACCGCGTCAAAAACAATCAATCAGCGTCAACCACCGTCAAACATGCGAACCGGCACCTACTCCTACTGCCGCAACGCAAACGCCCCGCCTCAAGCCAATCTCGAGACAGGGCGTTGAAGTGGGCGATGAGGTCCCGCCGGCCGCACCGGCATCGGGGTCCGGCGTGCACCGTCCGCGCCTGCCCGACGTGCCGCTGCCGCCACGTCCCGCCACTCCGCGGCGCGGCGCGCATGGCGGGTGCGCCGACGACGGCGCCGCGAAGGACGGTTGCGCCGGAAACGGCCGCATGGGGGACGACGACTCCGGGGACGGCGGCGCGCGTGCGCTGCTGGAGGGGCTCGCCGGCGTGCGCGCGGGCGAGGAGACGGGGCAAGCCGCCCCTCGTACGCGCCCCCGGCTAAGCGTCGAACCGGTGCACGCGCTCATCGTCATGGCGATCCTCGTCGTCATGCTCGCGGCGAGCCTCACGCTGCTCGTGCAGCAATCGGTCAATCTGGCAGACGCCTCGCCCGAACCGACGCCCGTCACGGCGTCGTCGCGCGCCGCCGCGGACGATGACGCCCCCTCATGCGCGTCGAGCGCCCCCGCCTCGTCGGCGCAGGCGTCGACGGCCGGCGCGGCGCAGGGACAGCCGGACGCGACGCCGCAGTCACAACCGACGCAACAGGCCGCACCGCAGGCGACGCCGCAGCTCATCGACCTCAACACGGCGACGCAGGAGCAGCTCGAGACGGTCAAGGGGGTCGGCCCGGTGACGGCCGCGAACATCATCGCCTACCGTACGAGCGTGGGACGGTTCGGCGCCGTCGACGATCTGCTCAACATCGACGGCATCGGCCCCAAGACGCTCGAGAAGATCCGCGGGCAGGTGACGGTGCGATGACGGATGGCGGCGTGACGGCAGGTAGGGCGCGACGGAATTTCGGGACCGTTCGCCGCGGTCTGCGCGGCCTCACGCCACGTTGGGAGGACGGCGAATCGGGACGCCGCGACCTGCGGATGCTCCCGGCCGCGCTGTGCCTGTGGGCCGCGGCGCTCGCGATGCGCGCCGTGCTGCCCGAGGAGGGCGCCGCCGGCATGCGCGGCCTCGTCGTCACGATCGGCATGGGCGCGTGCGTTGTCATGTTCGCGACGCTGCACGGCGTGCATCTGTGGCTGCGTCATGTCCGCGCAGGGCATGCGCACCCCGCGCTGCGTTGCGCTTCGTGTCTGCTCGTGTGCGTGTCGGCGGCGCTGACGGGCGCGTTCTCGACGGCCGTCGCATCGACGCACGAGACGGCCGATCCGGCGATGCGCATGTCCCGCGACGGTGCGTCGCGGGCGACCGTCGACGTGCACACGCGCGCGCCGGCGATGCGTTCGGCTTCGCGTTCGGCCGCCTGCACGGTGCGGGTCTCCACACGCGCCGTGCAGGCGGGAGGCGTGCGTATGCCGTCGGACGTCGACGTGCAGGTGCTGCTGCCCGCCGCGCTCTGCCCGAACGTCGTGCAGGGCGGCGAATACCGCCTGTCCGGCACGCTCGCGCGCGCGTCATGGAACCCACGCGCGTTGCTGCTGACGGTGGCGTCCGAGGACGCCGCCGGCGCCGTGCGCCTGAGCGATCCGCCGGCGTGGCGCCGGGCCGTGCACGCGATGCAGCGCAGGTTCTTCGCCGTCACCGACCGGCTTTCGGATCAGGGGCGCGTCCTTGTGCCGGGGCTGACGCTCGGCGTGCTCGGCCAGGACGCGCTGACCGACGGCGAACCCGTCGACGAGGTCTACGCGCGCCGGCTCGAGGAAGGATGCCGCCGTGCGGGCATCATCCATCTCATGGCCGTCTCCGGAGGCCACTACGCGCTGCTCGTCTCCGCGGCGACGGCGCTGTGCTCATGGGCGCTCGCGCCGCGCTGGGCCGTCGCCGCGGCCCGCGCCGTCGCGGTCGGGGCGCTCACGGCCGTCCTCGTGCCGAGCGAATCGATCACGAGGGCGGTCGTCATGCATCTGCTCGCCCTCGGATACGTGCTGCTCGGACGGCGCGAACAGACGACGCCGCTGCTGCTGTGGACGGCGATCGCCGCGATCGTCGTCCGGCCCGCTCGCGCCGCCGATTTCGGCTTCGCGCTGTCGTGTGCGGCGGTCCTCGGCATCGCGCTCGTCTCCGGCCCGCTCGCGGCCGCGCTGCGCCGCTGGCTGCCGCACAGAATGGCCGACGCGCTCGCGACGACGATCGGGGCCCAGCTGCTCACGGCGCCGCTGCAGCTGCTCATGCAGCCGCGGATCGCGCTGTGGGCGGTGCCGGCGAACCTGCTCGTCGCGCCGTGGATGGATATGGCCACCGTGTGCGGGCTCGGCGCGTACGCGGTCGGCTGGTGCATGCCCCGGATCGGCTTCGCGCTCGCATGGTGCGCATCGCTCGGTACGAAGAGCGTCGAAGTCGCCGCCGACGTCTTCGGCGCGGACGACGCCACATCGACGCTCGCGTGGCCGCAGGACGCGGACGGTGCGCTGCGGCTTGCCGGCGCCGAGGCCCTCGTGCTGCTCATCGTCGTCCTGATGCGTGCGATGGCGCATGTGCGCGCCGGCCGTCCGCGGCGGCGCGGATTCGCCGCGGCGCCGTCGCCGGCCGTCCGGCTGCGCCAGTGGCATGAGCGCACGTTCGCGATGATCGTGCGGCTGCGCTGGCGGCGTACGGCCGAGGCGGACGCAGGCATGCGCGCGGCCGCCGTCGGCAGACCCCGGCGGCGCGCGCGAGCCAGACGGCACCGGGCGTCTCGGCGTGGGGAGGACGGTGACCGTGATTGTCCAACGATGCGCACACATTGGGACTATGGGAGTGAACAAGGACGCGAACTGCGTCATCGTCTTCGGCGGCATCGAGTTCCTCAACGAACGCGAGGCGCGCGCCGACGTGCGCCGATGGCTCGACAACCACCGCGACGCCGACTTCGTCGAACTCGACGCGCGCGCGATCGAGGGATACGACTTCGACGAGGCGGTCAGCCCGTCGCTGCTGAGCGATCGCGCCGGCGTGCTGCTCACCCATCTCGAGGACGCCGACGAATCACTCGGCAAGTCGCTCGTGGCCTACGTGCGCGAATCGGCAGGCGACCCGAACGCGTCGGGCGTCGTCATGCGCCACACCGGAGGTGCCAAGGGCAAGCGCCTCGTCGACGATTTGCGGCGCGCCGGCGCTGCGATGCAGCAGGTCGACGACCTCAAGGCGCTCAAGGAGAAAGGCGGCGTGAGGAACTTCGCGATCGGCGAATTCGAACGTCGCGGACGCCGCGTCGAGCCGCAGGCCGCCGAACAGCTGGCGGCCGTCTACGGCGAGCACGGCTTCGGCGAGCTGTGCGCGATGGTCGGCCAGCTGTGCATGGACTTCGACGAGGACCCGATCACGCTCGAACAGGTCAACCGGTACATGACCGCCAATCCGCAGGTCACCGGCTTCAACGTGGCCGACGCCGCGCTCGCCGGCGACGGCGCGCAGGCCGTCGTCATGCTGCGCTCGGCGCTCGTTCAGGGCATCGACGCGATTGCGCTCGTCGGCGCGCTCGCGATGAAGCTGCGTTCGCTGGCGAAGGCCTCCGCCGTGCGCGCCGGATCGATCACGTCCGGTGAGGCGAAGATGCCGCCGTGGCTCATCCGCAAGACGCAACGCCAGCTCTCCGGCTGGTCGTCGCAGGCGCTCGGCCGCTGCGTGCGCCGTCTCGCGTGGGCGGACGAGCAGTGCAAGACCGCCGGGGGCGACGCCGCCTACGCGCTCGAGCGCTGCGTGGAGCTCATCGCGAACAAAGGCGTTGAGTAACATGGACCGGGACAGCATTGGCAACATCGGAAGGTCGAAGGACATGGAATCGAAACGATTCGCGGTGCCTCGCGCCGAGGACATGCGAGCGCTCGGCGCCGCCGTGGCCGGACGCATGCACGGCGGCGAGGTCATCCTGCTGTCGGGTCCGCTCGGCGCCGGCAAGACGACCTTCGCCCAAGGCTTCGGTGCAGGGCTGGGCATCGACGAGCCGATCGTCTCGCCGACGTTCACGATTGCGCGCGAGCTGTCCGGCGTCTTCGCGGACGGCCGTCCCGCGCGACTCATCCACGTCGACGCCTACCGTCTGGGCGGCGTCGACTACGCGCCCGGCCAGGACAGCGTCGACCGCCTCCTCGACGAGCTCGAGTCGCTCGGCCTGGACGAGGAGCTCGAGGACGTCGACGACCACGCCGTCGTCCTGATGGAATGGGGCGAGCAGATGGCTGCCGCGCTCGCCGACGAACGGCTCGACATCGTGCTCGAGCGTCCGCTTGGACGCCCTGACGCGGCTCACGACGCCGCACTGACGAGCGGCGGCGTGCGCTACGCGACGATCACCGGCGTCGGCGCGCGATGGGAAGGATTCCTCGACGGCCTCGAACCGCGCTGAGCGGCGCGACCGCCAACGCACTACAACGAAAAGACGGAACATGCACACTCTAGTCATCGACACATCGTTCGGCTCGACCGTGGGCGTCGTCGGACACGATCCGGTCGTCGAACACGACTCGCGCACCCATGTGGAGAAGCTGCGCGACGACATCGACGCCGCATGCCGGCAGGCGGGCGTCGCGCCGCACGCGGTGGAACGCATCGTCGTCGGCGTCGGACCGGCGCCGTTCACCGGGCTGCGCGCCGGCATCGTCACGGCGAAGGCGATCGCCTACGCGACCGGCACGACGCTGCTCGGACAGGACGATCTGACGCCGAACGCCGTGCTCATGCACGCCGTCCACCGCCACGACCCACGCTTCGCCGACCGCTTCGACTACGCCGACGTGAGCCTCGTCACCGACGGCTCGCCGCTCGCCGCGCTCACGCTCAGCGTCAACGACGCGCGCCGCAGGCAGCTCTACTTTGGCCTCTACGCCGACCTCGGCGCCGACGCCGGCAATCCGACGACGCTCATCGACATGGACATCGACGCCCCGGACCATATCGCGCGCCGCGTCGGCGAAGCCGTCGACGCATACCGCGCGGCGCATCCCGGCGTCGACGTCGTCATCGACGTCATCGGCCACGGCGCACGCAAATACGCATCCGCGTGGGAGGGACTCGAACACGTGGAGACGGTGAGCGACGCCGCCGCGCTTGACATGGGCGCCGAAGGGCTCTCGCTGTTCGCGTCCGCCGCGCAGGCGCACGCCCCGGCCGACGAGGGCGCGGGAGCCGTCGAGCCGCTGTATCTGCGCAGGCCCGACGTGAGCGTGCCGAACCCGCTCAAGCACGTGCTCAGTCACGACCCCGCGCATACGCCGGGCGAGGCGACGGCATGATCGTGACCGACGACGCGCTCGACCGCACGGCGGCCGTCAAGGTGATGGCCGCGCTCGAACGCGACCTCTTCGGCGCCGGGGCGTGGAGCGAACGCGCCATCGCGCAGGAGCTCGACGCGCCCGCGCGCGCCTACTACTTCGACGTGGACGACGAGGAGGGGGACGACGGAACGGGCCCTCGCATACGCGGCTACGCGGGATACTGGTACGACGGCTACGACGCGCAGGTCATGACGATCGGCGTCGCCCGCGACCATCAGCGCGAAGGCATCGGACGCGCGCTGCTCAAACGGATGATCGCGGACGCGAAGGCCGCCGGCGCCGAACGCATGCTGCTCGAGGTGCGCGTCGACAACGACGCCGCGCTCGCGCTCTACCGGAGCATCGGATTCGAGCGCATGGGGCTGCGCAGACGGTACTATCAGCCCGAAGGCGTGGACGCGTACACGATGAGCCTCGAACTGAGGCCGCGCGTCGTGGGATTCGCCGCGAACTGACGACAAGAAGGAACGCAGGACAGGACAAGGTGGAGGCATGGAACACACGGAGACGATGAGCGGGCCAATCATCCTCGGCATCGAATCGACATGCGACGAGACGGCTGCGGCGGTCGTGCAGGGCGGCGCATTGCGCTCGAACGTCGTCGCGTCGTCGATGGACGAGCATGCGCGCTACGGCGGCGTCATCCCCGAGATCGCGTCGCGCGCGCACGCGCAGGCATTCGTGCCGGTCGTCTCGAAGGCGCTCGCGGACGCGGGGCTGGAAATCTCGGACGTCGACGCGATCGCCGTGTCGGCTGGTCCGGGCCTCGCCGGATGCCTCGCCGTCGGCGTCTCCGGCGCGAAAGCGCTTGGTTGGGCCGCCGGCAAGCCGGTCTACGGCGTCAACCACGTGATCGGGCATGTGGCGGTGACGCAGCTGCAGTTCGGCGCACTGCCGGCAAACACGATGGCGCTCATCGTCTCGGGCGGCCATACGTCGCTGCTGCACGTCGAGGACATCGCGCGCCATGTGGACGTCGTCGGCACGACGCTCGACGACGCGGCCGGCGAGTGCTTCGACAAGGTGGCGCGCCTGCTCGGCTTCCCGTATCCGGGAGGGCCGCATATCGACGCGCACGCACAGCGTGGCGATCCGCGCGCGATCCATGTGCCGCAGGGGCTCACGCAGGGGCGCGCCGGCAAGCAGCATCCGTACGACTTCAGCTTCTCGGGCGTCAAGACTGCGGTCGCGCGCTGGATCGAGGAGAGGCGGGCGGCCGGGGAGTCGATTCCGGTGGACGACGTGTGCGCGTCGCTCGCGGCGTCCGTCGCCGACGTGCTCGCGAAGAAGGCGATGCGCGGCTGCGGGCAGTACGATGCGGACACGCTTATCGTCGGCGGCGGCTTCTCGGCCAACTCGCAGCTGCGTCAGGCGCTACTCACTACGGGCGAGGAGCATGGTGTCGACGTGCGGCTGCCACGTGTCGCGCTGTGCACCGACAATGGCGCGATGGTCGCCATGCTCGGCTCGAACCTCGTTCAGGCGGGTGTCGCGCCGTCGTCGCCTGATTTCCCGATCGATTCGGCGATGCCGCTCGAACGGATCGTGATGCCGTGACATCGACACGCCGGATTTGCGTATTGCGGGTGCGGCGCGTATATTGTCTTTCTGTTGCGTTGAAGAGATTCGACGAAGCAGTATTCCTGCGTAGCTCAGTTGGCAGAGCATCCGACTGTTAATCGGACGGTCGCTGGTTCAAGCCCAGCCGCAGGAGCCAGCAAGCCGCCTCCGGGCGGCTTTTTCATTCCTCGGGGACGGCGACCGCGCCGTATGGACACGCCGGCGCGGTAAACCGACGGCGATGCCTTTGCGGCCATCGTGCGTCAAGCGGGGGACGGCCGATACGTTGGGTTTCCATATGCCTTTATATGTATATGCCGCTGGTCGTGGACGGATGTGGACGAATCGTGAGATAAGTATGGGGGATTTGTATGCATGCGGGCACAAGCGCACCGACCGCGGATAAAGCGCGTACAGTGGAAATCGTCGGTTCAAGGCCGACGGCGGAATGGATTCCGTCGGACGCATGGGTGGTTCGCGTCATTGGTTTCGGGGGCGCGGGATCCGCGACACGCCAGTCGGCCTTGAACTGATTTTCCATTCCCGGATGGTTTGCGCCGTCTTTGCCGGCCGTCCACCCCGGTCTTGTTCTTTTTCTTTACGGAATCCTTAATGGGCGGCCTCGCCCTTACGCGCGGCCCATGCTCGCGCGGGGCGGCCGTGTACTTACGGGGTGTGCCTTGTGTGAGCACCAAGCCCCGGCTGCGGAAATGGGTTCGACACGCCGGATTTGCGTATTGCGGGTGCGGCGCGTATATTGTCTTTCTGTTGCGTTGAAGAGATTCGACAAAGCAGTATTCCTGCGTAGCTCAGTTGGCAGAGCATCCGACTGTTAATCGGACGGTCGCTGGTTCAAGCCCAGCCGCAGGAGCCAGCAAGCCGCCTCCGGGCGGCTTTTTCATTCCTCGGGGCCGAGAGCCATCAATAGGCGCATGATCGCCGATATCCCCGGTCCGGCCCCGCGCCGGACGCATTTCATATTCCTCCGGCATGCAGATGCCGGGACGGCCGAATTCAGCCGTCTCCATTACGATGGGGGACATGAACGAACCGAACCATACGGCCGCCGTGGCCGATCCGTGGCCCGCGCCGCTCGCGACCGCACCGTTGGACGCAAGCGTCATAATCCCGGGCAGCAAATCGCTTTCCAACCGTTATCTGATCCTCGCCGCGCTGAGCGCCGACCCGGTGCGCATCCACGGGCTGCTGCGTTCGCGCGACACCGACCTGATGATGAACGCGTTGCGCGCGCTCGGCGTGACCTGCCAGGAGGACGCCGACGACCCGACGACGGTCACGGTGACGCCGCCGCCGGCTGGCGTGTTCACCGGCGACACGGAGGTCTACTGCGGCCTCGCCGGGACGGTGATGCGCTTCGTGCCCCCGCTCGTGCTGTTCGCCGACGGTCCCGTACGCTTCGACGGCGACGAGCAGGCGTATGCACGGCCGATGGAGCCGCTGCTGTTCGGCCTCAAACAACTCGGCGCGCATATCGAATACCACGGTCAGGAAGGCTGCCTCCCGTTCACGGTGACGCCGCCGAAGCGGCTCGGATCGGCCGACGGCAAGCCGATCAAGATCCGCGTCGATTCGTCGTCGTCCTCGCAGTTCGTCTCCGGCCTGCTGCTCGCGGCGTCCCGGATCCCCGACGGCGTGCTGCTGCGCCACACCGGCAGGACGTTGCCGAGCCTGCCGCACATCCGCATGACGATGGAGGACATCAACGCGGCCGGCGGCGATGTGACGATGCCGGAACGGGGACGCTGGCTCGTGCAGCCGCGCGAACTCAACCTGCCGGCGACCGTGACCGTCGAGCCCGACCTGTCGAACGCCGCGCCGTTCCTGGGTGCGGCGCTCATCGCCGGCGGCGACGTGCGCGTGCCGAACTGGCCCGCCCATACGACGCAGCCGGGTGGTCTGCTGCCGTCGATGCTGCACAAGTTCGGCGCGACGATCACGCTCGACGGCGAACCGTTCGATGAGATCAACGATTGCGAGATGTTCAACGACGACTTCTCCGGAACGCTGTGCGTGACCGGTGACGGCACCATCCGCGGACTCGGCGAACTCGACCTGTCGGCGGCGGGGGAGATCGCGCCCAGCATCGCCGCCATCGCGACGCTCGCGGACGGCCCGTCGGAACTCGTCGGCATCGGGCATCTGCGCGGCCATGAGACGAATCGCCTCGAGGCGCTCGTCACGCAGATCGAACGCGTCGGAGCGCACGCCGAGGAACTCGACAACGGCATCGCCATCGAGCCGGTCGCCGACGACGAACTGCACGGAGCGGTCATGGAGACCTACGCCGACCATCGCATGGCCACCTTCGCGGCGATGCTCGGGCTGCGCATCCCCGGCATCGAGATCAAGGACGTGCAGACGACGCGCAAGACGATCCCCGACTTCACCGGGATGTGGACGGCGATGCTCGCGCAGCATCGGTGATCCGCGCGTCGCCCGCCCATCATATGCGCCGCCCTTCCTCGTTCACCGCCGGCCGCCGCTACGGGCGGCCACTCTTACCGGCAGCCGTTGCCGCAGGAAGCCATTCTTACGGGAAGCTCGGCTGACCTCCCTCTAACGGGTGGCTGTTCCTTATGGGTCGCGTCGTCCGCGATGAGCGGTGGTTTTGGTCCATGCATCCAGACAGAACCGGAATGCGGGGGAGGAAGGACCCGTGAGGGAAGCGGAGGCGCTGCCCGTAGGGGTTTCGGCGACGTGATGCGCCCGGTAAGCCCATGCGGCCCGTAACGAGATGTCGTGCACGTCATCGAAGAGGCATCCCGTACGGAATACGCCATATGCGCATGACGCCCGTAAGCGATCGCCGCCCGCAGCATGCTGCGACGATGCGCGTATGGGCGAACGGATTCATGAGCGAGCTCATGAACGAACAAACGAAAAAAGGAGGGACGACCCCATCCGGGTCGTCCCTCCTCGTCATATGCGGCATGCGGTCCTCACGACCGACGCCGCGACGATGGATGCGCTCAGGCGGCGATCTTGTTGCCGTACGTGTCCTCGCCCTTCTCGACGATCGCCTGCGCGCGCTGCGCGATCGCGAGTTCCTCGTTCGTCGGGTAGACGACGACGGTCACCGAGGAATCCGGCGTGGAGATGATGCGCGGTTCCTTGGAACGCGTGTCGTTCTTCTCCATGTCGAGCTTGACGCCGAACGGCGCGAGCTTCTCGCACACCATGCGGCGCACGATCTCGTCGTTCTCGCCGACGCCGGCGGTGAAGGTGAGAACGTCGAGGCCGCCGAGCTGCGCGGTGTAGGCGCCGACGTAGCTGACGATGCGATGAACGTAGACGTCGAGCGCGAGCTTCGCGTTCTCATCACCTTCGGCGATCAGACGATGCACCTCGCGCATATCGCCGAAACCGGTCATGCCCATCATGCCGGACTTCTTGTTGAAGAGGTCGTCGAGTTCGTCGACGTCCATGTGCGCGTTGCGCATCAGGTGGAAGACGGCGGCCGGATCGATGTCGCCGGTGCGCGAACCCATGACGAGGCCCTCGAGCGGCGTCAGGCCCATCGACGTCTCGATCGGACGGCCGCCGAGCTCGGCGGATGCGGACGCGCCGTTGCCGATGTGCAGCACGATCTGCTTGAGGCCCTTTGCGGCCTCCGCGTCGATGCCGAGGAACTCCGGGATCTGCGAGGAGACGAACCAGTGGGAGGTGCCGTGCGCGCCGTAGCGGCGGATCTTGTACTTGTCGGCGACCTCCTTGTTGAGCGCGTAGGTGCTGGCGGCCTTCGGCAGCTGCTGGAAGAAGGAGGAATCGAAGACGTACACCTGCGGCACTTCCGGCATCAGCTGACGCATGACGCGCGCTCCCTTCGCCTCGGGGCCGTTGTGCAGCGGGGCGAGGACGGCGAGTTCCTCGACCTTGTCCGTCGTGGCCGGCGTCACGAGTGCCGGATCCGGGAAGGTGTTGCCGCCCTGGACGACACGGTGGCCGACGGCGATGATGCCCGCCTCGTCGAGCTTCGGGCCGTACTCGTCGAAGAAGCCGAGCACGCGCTTGAGGCCCTGCTCATGGTTCTCGATGCGCTCTTCGAGCTCGTGCTTTTCGCCGTTGTATTCGTACTTGTAGTGACCGTCGATCGGCTCGCCGATCTTCTCGACGAGACCCGATGCGATTCCCTCGCCGGTTTCGAGGTCGACGAGCTGGTACTTGATCGAGCTGGAGCCCGAGTTGATAACAAGGACGGTTTTCGCCATTGTGGCATCCTCCATTGGGTTATTTCGTTCGTCGCGGTTGCGACTTTCCACAAGACAGACTACTCAACGAATGCTACAAACGGACGAACGCCATGGCCGAATATGGACATCCCGCGGTAACCGTCGGCGCCTGTCATCACGTTACGGGTGGTACGTCGCGGCCGTAACGGGGACGTGCGACCCGTAAAGCCGAATGAGGATTCGCTTACGGGCCGCAGCAGCCCGTAGGCAAGGCGTCGACGGCAGGGGACGTCGCCCGTATGTCATCCGGGGTGCGCCACCGGTAGGAAGGACGTCGTCTATGAGCATGCGCCTGCCGTAAGAGCGAGGCCGTTTATGGGGGAGGAGCCACCGGTAGCGACGGCTCCCCGTAAGGAAACGCCGCCCGGAAGAAAGACACGGCCGGTAAGAAGACGCTGCCCGTACGAAAACACTACCCGTAAGAAC
>NZ_QXGI01000004.1 GCF_003952025.1 Bifidobacterium castoris
CGGCGGTCACAGCCCAGGGGAGACGCCCGGTCCCATTCCGAACCCGGAAGCTAAGACCTGGCACGGCGATGGTACTGCACCCGACAGGGTGTGGGAGAGTAGCACGCCGCCGCACCCACACTTCACAAGAAGAGCCCACCACCACGGCGGGCTCTTCTGCTATCCAACCCAACTGAAGGCTATCACCTTCACGCTCAACCACCAATCACGGAACCAACGGCATACCGGGCCATTTGCCTTGACCGCCCAGTACCAAACGGATACCGGTCAGTTCCACAGACTCCACATGCATAGTCCGGCGGCGAACCATGGTATACCATATGAGGTCGGGTGCTCCCCGCAAGCGTGGTGTATGGATCTCTCGATTCTGAATCGGACAGTGAAGGATATCCGCGGACTGCTCGACTGCGACGGTCTGCAGCTGATCAAACATCCTAATGAGTCTGATGAGCAGGAGTCTCTCGAGACATTTGCCGGCAAACCGCGACGCGGTTGGAGCAATGCTGCGAAATACCGACGTGCGCGACGATATGGGAAGAGACCGGGAGAATGATAATGATATGGTGGAGGAGGAGATGTGAAGCGCGCCGTGAAAAGTGAATGAAAAATGCTTCTCGCTGATCAATGATATGTTGGAAACACAGGGATTTCTTAGCGTGCTCCCCGCAAGCGCGGGGATGATCCGGCGTCGGCCACACGTACGTGAAATTCTTCTGGTGCTCCCCGCAAGCGCGGGGATGATCCCCGGGCGCCGACCCCATCGACTGGTCGAGCCGAGTGCTCCCCGCAAGCGCGGGGATGATCCTCGACCGGTCCCAGATGCGTGCGCAGCATCATGGTGCTCCCCGCAAGCGCGGGGATGATCCCAGCTCGATGAACTTATGTGCCGTCGTTAAACGAATCGGCGCACCGTCATCGATCTGCACAACCACGGCACAGTTAACCGTAGTCACTGAGAGCGCGTGCTCGTTGACTTGTAAGCGTCCTTCAACCTTGATATGCTTAGCTATTGAAATACCTTTCAGGTAGGGCCTGAAAAGCAATACCCCCAAGGTGACACTTGGGGGTATTTTCATACCCTTCAGGCGGTTGGTGCATTACAGGCGCCGCGCGTGTCCACGCGACTTAACCACAAGCGGCAGAGCCGCCCATGATTCGCGCGCCAGTCCGGTTACGAGCCGGTAGAGCTAAACCCACTGGCGCTCGGACGATTGCTAATCGTCCAACAGTTTGCGCAAGTCCTTGACTTTGAGAGCGTCCGCGAGCTTGAGCGCCTTGCCAAGCGTCATGTTGGTGATTGGCCTATCGCCGCGCTCGTAATCCGCGTAGTAACCCTGAGACATGCCCGCTTGCGAGGCGAGCTCTGTCTGAGTTAGGTGCCTTGCTGTACGTAGCTCACGTAATCCCATCTCAGTTCCTTTCGGTCGTCTCTATGGTATATCGCGTGGCTGCGGGGGTGCTCGCGTTTTTCGCTACGGTATCGCGTCCGTCTGTGCTCCCCGCAAGCGCGGGGATGATCCCGGTTCGAGGGACGCGGCGTGCGCCTCGATTTCCTCCAGACTCGTGCCGCGCAGCACATCGGCCGGCACCCTAGTCTTCTTCGCAACCTGCGCACGCCATTGCTCTTGCTGTCGGGCGGCCTTGTATCCGGCGTTCTCCTGCTCGAGCTCGGCAATACGCTTGGGCGGTCTTCTCCGCGTCGCTCATCTGCGCCTCCTTGAGCTTCTTGAGCTCCTCGGAATCAGCGAAGCTGGCCTTGGCGCGGTCCTCCCATTTGCGTGACTGGGCGACCGCCTCCCTGTATTTCGCCTCCCAGTCCGTGGATGCGTCCTGTGTGCCCTGCGGCTCGTCGACGTTCTCGTTCTGGGTACCTGTCCATGTCGGCTCCTGTTCACTCGGGCCCATGCGGGCATGAAAAAGCCCGCCATGCGACGGGCTCCAGTGGACTGCACCGGAATCGAACCGATGGGGCAGCCCTTTCAGTCCTGGTATGCAAAAGGCCTCCAAGAGTGGAGGCCTTGCGTTGATTCACTGATTCGCGAGTGGATACTCTTCCTTTGATCTACCGTAGAAGATGCACCAGCAGAGCCATCGGTACAGCTCTTCATCAGAGACATCGATAGAGGTGTCCTCGATATTGAGAAACGGTTCATGAAACTTGCTGTGGTATACTATTGACGCGTTTCCGGTGGCATTTTGCAACGTATTCCAGTCAAGGCCATCGGCGAGAAACCGTTCAAAACTATCAGTGCGAGCAGCGTCAAGTCCAGAGTTTTTCATGCCAGCACCTCCTTCACCATGGTATTGAATATTGTAACCGATTGTGGGAAATACTGCTCTATCAGCTCATACGCCTTTGGGTTCGCGAGCTGGGCGTCCATGATTTCCGCCCATGGCTCGGCGCAGGCATGCGCGAAATCGGAAAAATACCCGTTGCCATGCCCAACAGATCGTGGATAGTCATCGCCTAGAGCGGCCTGCGGATATGTTTCGCGATGTTCCTCATGACTTCGTCGTCGTTGATTGACCTTACAACGCATATTCGTCATTACGCAAATCAGATTACGGAATACTGCACAAAAACAACACAGTGGTAGGGTATCGTTCCCTATATAAGGAAAATGGAAACAGAAGGGGACCATCATGTTCTTCATATGGCTTGGCTGCATCATATTCAGCATCTGCGCGCTCGTCGGCGAATACCTGCTGATACGGATCGCAGTCCGAGACGGCATCGACACATCCTCAACCGCCGACTGGCGAGAGATGTACGTTTTGGAACAAGATCGAGCCAAGGAGTCGATGCCATCTTTGGACAGCATGCTCAAGGACGCCGCCGAATCATCTCTCGTCAAGTCATTGCCTGTCGATCAACGTAACGCAGAGATCGAGCGCATCGTCTCCCGCCGGGCCCGCAAGGTCGTACACGAGGCAAGGAACAAGCGGTCCACGCTCACCATTGTCGGCATCGTCGCCGGTGCGGCAGTATCCGCCCTCATGGTGTTCGGTGGCCTGTCCGCCCAAGCGCATAGCAAGAAGTCCGAATACAATTACACCCCATATCCCTCGCACTCGTCCACATACGATCCGACGGACAGCACATACGAGGACTATCTCGATGCGTTGAGCCGTTCCAACTAGTGCTTAGTGCTATGCTATTCTGTGATAAAACTGGGCATGGTCCAGTTCAGTGAAGGCCACTCCCCTTGTATGGGTGGGTGGCCTTCACCGCATGTAGATTAGCCCTCCGGTTTGTGCGTGCCGAAACGGTAGTGGCCTAGAGAGCTATATATTTGCCATCGTAGTGTGCCATATAGAGGCGGTGTGGCTCCAACAGGCATTAATCATAGCATATGGTATAATCCCGCCAGCACATCGACCTCGACCGGCATGTGCTGGTGTTCCCCGCAAGCGCGAGGATGATCCCAAGGGAACATTCTTCAGTGTCCCCATCGCTCGTACTGGCTGCGCGCGCTCAAGCTGCCCGCGTCGGACGGCTCACAGGCGGTGGACGAATCAGATGGTCTATATCATGAAGGCCTCGGACATATCCTGTCCGAGGCCTTCATGATATAGACCGCACGCCGGTTGTACGCGTCAGCCCTGGGGGAGGACGGCGGCGTCGCAGGAGATGTAGCGGCGCTGCCATTCAAGGCACTGGTAGGTTTGCGTCGCATCCGAAAGCGCGCGGTGCTCTTCGACGTCGGCGATGCCGTAACGCTGGATCAGATCGACGAGACGATGCCGTTCCGAGGGGAACAGATGCTTGTCGATCGTCATCGTGTCCAATGTCGGACGCATGAAATGGTTTGTGAAACCCAATACGCGGTGCTCGGCCTCGGCGAGGAAGCCCATGTCGAAGCGGATGTTATGGCCGATGACGACGTCGTCATCGAGGAAATCGATGAACGGGCCGAGCACGGCCTCGAGCGACGGCATACCCTCGACCATCTCGTTGGTGATGCCGGTCAGTCGTGTGATGTTGGGTGTGATGAGCGTGCCTGGATCGACGAGCTGCTCGAAGGTGTCGACAATCCTGCCGTTGCGGATCTTCACCGCACCGATCTCGGTGATGCGATCACGCTGCGCGCTCAGACCGGTCGTCTCCAGATCGAGCGCCGTGTAATCCTTCGGTATGCGTTCGGCTGGCCGGATGACTACGGACATCGTGATTCCTCTCTGATATCCAACGCATCGGCGACCCTCCGTCGGCTGCCTTGTACGGGTATCGGCCGTGCGCTGCTCCCATGTTGTTTCCAGTGCCGAGTCTAATGTACAACCGCCGGGAACGCGGCGTGAGTTCCAGTTTATGCGCAAGGTGTTCGCAAATCGCAGACGGCAGGGACTCAGCCGTCCCGTTTCCCTGTCCGGTATCCGGCCGCCCGGTCGGCAACGGTTATCTGAGCACCGGGAACTGCGCCGTGATGGTGTGTCCGTGGTCCATGTACGACGTCGTCTCCTCCATCGCCTTGCGGATGTTGCTCGCCGTGATGTCATAGGCCTCGTCGATCTCGTCGCCGTCGGCCTGCCGGCCAAGCCGCAGCCGCATCTGGTACCATATCGCGTTGCCGTGCGTCGAGGCGCTCGGGCCTTCGTCTACGAAACCGAAGCCCTGATAGAAGCCGATGAGCCGCTCCTTGCAGGCAAGCACGATGCCGGCGCGGTGGGCGATCGCCGAATCGAGGATGACGCGGCGCATCAGATAGGCCGCGCAGCCACGATGCTGGTAGACCGGCGCCGTGTCGACGCCGAGGATCATCTGCCAGGAACCGTCCTCGTCATGCAGGTCGGCCTGCTCGTACATCGCGTCGGTCAGATCGGCGACGTTGGTCGTCATGCCGTTGATGAAGCTGACGAGCATGCCGTCGGCGAGACGCGCCGGGAAACAGGCGTCCGATGCGTCGGCGTCCGGGTTGACGAGCAGCCAGAAATGCTCCGGATACGTCTCGATGCGATTCGCGAGCCTTTCGATGTCCGCGGCCTCCTTGGGAGGGAAACACGCTGATTCAATACTGGAAAGAGCATCGAGGTCGTCCAAAGTTGCATGACGCACAAACATAGGCATCATCGTCTCTCAAGGCATAGTCAAAAGCGCAGGGCGGACCGCCTGTGTGCCGCATGGACGAACACGGCGCCGGGTAGCGCGATATGGACGCCGGCGTTTTCGACGCTGTGAGGAAAACCCCGGCGTGAGGGGAACCGGCGCCGGGCCGGTGAGCTATATTACACGTAGAACGGTCAGGCCCCGCCACGGGAGGACCGACACGCCATACGCATCCGCCGCGCATGGCGCACGTCGTCGTCGCGGCGCGCGGGCATGACGCCGCAAGCGTGGGAACGCCACCAATATGTATGAAGGAGCGAGGAATCATGTCCGGGAACGTACAAGGCACAGGGCAATCCGCCGTCAGGACGGGGACGACGGGCAAGATCGACGGCTCCCAGGCGACCGCGACGAAATCGGTCGTCAAACGAACGCTGACGACGAAGGACCTCATCGTCTTCGGCATGATCTTCATGGTGCCGATCGCGCCGTTCTCGATCATCGCATCGGTCGCCTCCGTATCCCACGGCATGCCGGCGGTCGCCTATCTCATCGCGATGGTCGCGATGCTGTTCACGGCATTGTCCTTCGGCATGATGGTGCCGTTGTTCCCTTCGAGCGGCAGCATCTACATCTACGCGTCGCATGAGATGAACGGATCGGTCGGCTTCGTCGTCGGATGGCTGATGATCCTGCAGTATCTGATCACGCCGGCGATCATGCTGCTCATGGCGGCGAACGCGCTGCACGAGTATCTGCCGCATATCCCGGTATGGGTGTGGTGCGTAGGCTTCCTCGTCGTCATCACGGCGATCGCGATGCGCGGCATGGGCGCCACCGTCCTCGTCGACAAGCTCGCGCTCGCGGCCGAGCTCATCGTGCTGGCGCTGTTCTTCGTATTCGGCGTCATCTACGTCTGCAAGCATCCGCAGACCGCGCACTTCTCCGGCACCGCGTTCTTCAACCCCGGCAAGTTCGACATGGGCGCGATGATGAGCGCCGTCTCGCTGTGCGCGCTGTCCTATGTGGGATTCGGCTCGATCGTGACGCTCGACGACCAATGCGTGCGTCCGAAGAAGGCGCCGGGCAAGGCGATGATCATCATCGTCCTCATCCTCGGCTTCCTGTACATGTCGATGAGCTTCCTGACGATGTGCATGGATCCCTCCGGCAACATCCTGCAGGCGAACCAGAACAGCGGCTTCTACGAGGTGGCCGGACTCGCCGGCAAGTGGCTCGGCGTCGTCTGCGCCGTCGCAAACGCGCTCGCGCTTGGCCTGTTCACGTCGCTGTCCGGCATGACGGCGATCTCGAGCCTCATGTACACGATGGCCGTCGACGGCGGCCTGCCGAAGTTCCTCGCCAAGTACGACAAGAAGACGAACGTGCCGGTCGGCGCCACGCTGTTCACGGCGGCCGTGAACCTCGTGCTCATCTTCGTGTTCATCCTCCTGGGCCAGAACACGGCGGCGAAGGTGAGCAACTTCGGCGCGCTGTCCACCTATTGCATGCTCAACATCGTCGTCATCTGGGGCTTGGGGGTCAAGGCGCGCGGCTACCGCGGCCGTTCGTTCTGGCGTACGATCCTGTGCCCGCTCATCGGCGCGGTCGTGACCTTCGTCATCTTCATCTCCCTGGGCTGGACCGTGTGGATCATCGGGCTGATCTGGACGGCGCTCGGCATCATCTATTACCTTGTGTGGACGAAGGGCATGCATCGCACGATGGACCTCGAACGCAAGGTCGCCTGACCATATCCCTCCATATTCGGCAAGTGCCGCCACGATATTTCCGTCGTGGCGGCACTTGTTTTTCTGGTTGATTGGCGCGTTCGCACGCATGTTGAGCATCGTATCGATTTTTGCTATAGCGCCGCCGCCGTTTCGGCTTGTGAAGTGCCGTACAGTGTGTCACGCAGGCACGGCAGAGGGTCTGCGCACGACGGACAATACGTTCGGATAAGCGACATATGCAAGGAGGAACGGCACATGAAATACGCGATCCTCGGGGCCGGCGGCATGGGCATCCAGTACGGTGTGCTGTTGCAGGAGCATGCGCACGCCGACGTCGACTTCATCGACGCGTGGACGCCGAACGTCGAACGGATACGCGCACAGGGAGGCGCGTATGTGTCGCAGGACGGCGAAGGTCGCCGCCTTGTGCCGATTGACGTGTACTACCCGGAGGAGTACGACGGCGACCCCGACGTGTGGATCGTCTTCGTCAAGCAGCATCAGCTCCCGGAGCTCCTCGAGCGCGTCGGCGGACGCATCCGCCCGCGCCACCATGTGTTCTCGGCGATGAACGGCTACGGCCACTTCGAACATCTCGCGGAATACTTCGCGAAGGACCATATCTATGGCGGCACGGCGCTCATCGGCGCGTACGTCTACGGTCCCGGCGATTTCAACTTCACCGGGGGCGCCCATGCGAAGGCGATGCACATGTGCGCGTACGACGGCCACGATGCCGCCGACGACCCCGTCGAACTCGCGTTGTACCGCGATTTCCAGGCGGCGACGCTCAATCCGACGATCGTGTCGCATTTCCTCGGCATGTGCTTCGCGAAGATCGTGTTCAACTCGGTGCTCAACACGTTGTGCACGATGTACGAGATCCGCTTCGGCGAATTCGCCGAACACCCAAGCGCCCCGGTCCTGACGCGCCGGCTCGTCGACGAGGCGTACACGGCGGCGGAACGCGCCGGCATCACGCTTCTCGGCACGAGGGAAAGCGAGGTGGAGACGATAATGCATACGGCCGCGGTCGCGCACCCCTTGCATTATCCGTCGATGTACCAGGACCTCACGAGGTGCCGTCCGACCGAAGTCGACTACATCAACGGCTACATCGCACGCCTCGGGCGCGAACACGGCGCGCCGTGCCCGCTCCATGAGTTCGTGACGCACGAAGTGCATCTCGCCGAGCATGCGTTCGCGATCCACCATCCCGACATCGCCGCGCAGCAGGAGGCGGACGGGCGCTGAGAGGCGGCGGGGTCCGAAAACCGGCGACGGACGGCCGCTGCGTGGCCCACGGCACGCGGCGGCTTGGGCGAACACACCCGAAACCAAACGTGAAACATAACGTGGAACAAAACGACGCATACAGGAACACCACCATCCGAGCAAGCATCAAGGAGACGACAACCATCATGACGACGAAGCAGCGCATCCACACGCTCATCCGCACGGCGGCCGCCGTGCTCGCCGGCGCGGTCATCATCGCGAACAGCGCATGCGGCGGCGCGAGCAGCGCATCGGCCGAGCAGATCCCGACGCCGAAGGACGGCGAGACGACGGCGATCACGGTCGGCGTATGCCCCGGGCCGTACGGGGAGATGATCGACGAGGTCATCGCGCCGCTCCTCAAGGACGACGGCTACGTGCTGACGACGAAGACCTTCAACGACTACGTGCAGCCGGACAAGGCGCTCGCAAGCGGCAAAATCGACGCGAACCTC
Organism: Bifidobacterium castoris; assembly: GCF_003952025.1. Taxonomy (GTDB): domain Bacteria; phylum Actinomycetota; class Actinomycetes; order Actinomycetales; family Bifidobacteriaceae; genus Bifidobacterium; species Bifidobacterium castoris. Next base: position 8,508 of record NZ_QXGI01000004.1, read on the forward strand.
ATGCAGCACGGCAACTACCTGAAGAAGTTCAGCGCCGACAACGACCTCGACCTCGTCTCGCTCGGACAGACGCCGACGCTCGGCCTCGGCGTCTACTCGAAGAAGTTCACGTCAATCGACGACATCGCCGACGGCGCGAGCATCGCGGTCGCGAACGACGGATCGAACCTCGCGCGCAGCCTCGGCGTCCTCGAGCAGAACAAGCTCGTGACGCTCAAGGACGGCGTCGACGCGACGAAGGCGTCGGTCAACGACATCGCCAACAACCCCAAGCACCTCGACATCAAACCGATCGACGCGGCACAGCTCGCGCGGTCGCTCGATACCGTCGACGTCGCGCTCGTGCCCGGCAACTACTCGTGGGCGGCGGGGCTCGACCCGAAGGACGCGCTCGCGCTCGAACGGCAGGACGACGGCGTCATCGAGGTGTTCGCGGTCGCGGGGACGAACAAGGACACGCATTTCGCGAAGACCGTCAGCGAACTGCTCGGCAGCGACGAATTCAAGAGCGCGATCGCTGCGAGCCGCTTCAAGGACTTCGGCAAGCCGGCGAGCTGGAACGAGTAGGGGGAGACGATGGCGGACATCATCACCTTGGACGACGTCTCGGTCGTCTTCGAAAGCGACGGACTCCCCGTCGAGGCGGTCAGCCACGCGAGCGTGCACGTCGAGGAAGGCGAGATCTTCGGGATCGTCGGCTTCTCGGGCGCCGGCAAATCGACGCTCGTGCGCACGATCAACCTCCTCGAACGTCCGACGTCGGGCCGTGTCCTCATCGACGGGCGCGACGTGACGGCGTTGCGCGGGGCGGCGCTGCGTGAACTGCGCAGCCGCATCGGCTTCGTCTTCCAGAGCTTCAACCTCATCGACAACGTGACCGTCGCGCAGAACATCGCGTTCGCGCTCAAGGCGGCGCATGTGCCGAAGGCGCGGCGCCGGCCGCGCATCGAGGAGCTGCTCAGGCTCGTCGGGCTTGAGGAGAAGATCGACAGCTACCCGTCGCAGCTTTCCGGAGGGCAGAAGCAGCGCGTGTCGATCGCGCGCGCCCTCGCGAACCATCCGCGCATCCTGCTGTGCGACGAGGCGACGAGCGCGCTCGACCTGGAGACGACCGAGGAGATCCTCGCGCTGCTCAAGCGCATCAACGCCGATCTCGGAGTCACGATCGTCTTCATCACGCACCAGTTCGACGTCGCGAAGGCGATCTTCGACCACGTCGCCGTCATGGAACACGGCGTCATCGTCGAACAAGGCACGACCTTCGACGTGTTCGGCTCACCGCGCCACGAGACGACGCGCGCGCTCGTCGAACGCTACCTCGGCGTCGCGATCCCGAAGCGGCTCGTGCCGCAGCTGCCGTCGGGGCGCCTCATCGAACTGCGGTACAAGGACGAAGGCGCCTTCGAACCGCTCATCAGCGACGTCTCGCGGCGTTTCGAGGTGTCGATCAACGTCCTGCACGGCAATGTCGGTTACTTCGGCACACAGGCGATCGGCACGCTCATCGTGCTAGTGAGCGCACGGCAGGAAGGGCAGCGGGGCGCGTTCATCGTGCAGGCGGCGATCGACGAGCTCACATCGCGCGTCGCCGATGCGCGCGAACTGAGCGTCGCGCTCAACGACGACATCGGCGCGAGCGTCGACGAGATCTTCGCGGACGATGCATACGGCACGGAGCCGTCGGCGCATGCCGCTGACGCGTACGACGGCGACGCGCATAAGGAGGTGCTCGCATGAACGACACGATTGAGATCCTCAGGGAGAACCTGGGACAGGCGCTGTGGGACACGTTCACGATGGTCGGCATCGCGACTCTCGTCGGCGTCGTGTTCGGCACGGCGCTCGCGATCCTGCTGTTCCTCACGCAACACCGGCTGTTCACGCCGAACAGGATCGTCAACGAAGCCGTCGGATTCATCGTCAACGCGATCCGTTCGATGCCGTTCCTCATCCTGCTCGTCGTGCTGATCCCGCTCATCCAGCTGATCATCGGCGACCCGTACACGCCGGCGGGAGGCGCGATCGCACTGTCGATCGCGGCGATTCCGTTCTTCGCGCGCGTCGCCGAAAGCGCGTTCCAGGAAGTGGACGACGGCCTGCTCGAAGCGGCGATCTCGACCGGTGCGCCGGTGCGGCAGATCATCTTCGGCGCCGTGTTCCCGCAGGCGCTGCCCGGCTTCATCCGCGGCATCGTGCTGACGATCATCTCGTTGCTCGGCTATTCAGCGATGGTCGGCACGATCGGCGCCGGAGGCATAGGCGACCTTGCGATCCAATACGGCTACAACCGCTATGAGACCGGCGTCCTCGTCGCCGTCGTGCTGCTGCTCGTCGCCGTCGTGCAGCTCATCCAATGGGTCGGCGACCGCATCGCGCTCAAGGTCACGCATTAAGCGGCGCGCGGGGCATATGCCCCGCGGACGGCGGTGGCGACGGACAAGCAAACGGACAACAGGAAAGGAGCGGCGTCATGGGCGTGCGGTTCTCGACGGTCACGGCGAACATGCCGGCGAACGTCTTCGAAAGGATGGACAGGAAGGTGGCGGCCGCGCGCGCCGCAGGCTCCGACGTCATCGACCTGTCGAAAGGCAATCCGGACGGATTCCCCGAAGCCTTCATCCGCGAGGCGGCGCGCGCGGGCGTCGACGAGCCGCTCAACGCGCGCTACACGCCGTTCGACGGCAAACGGCGGTTCCTCGACGCCGCCGCCGGATGGTACGCGCGTGAACACGGGGTGACGCTCGACGCGTCACATGAGCTGTTCGCCGTCGAAGGCGCCGTCGACGGGCTTGCGACGCTTTTCAGCGTCCTGCTTGACGCGGGGGACACGGTCGCGTTCGCCGATCCGTACTACCCGTCCTACCATTGCATGGCCGCGCTGCGTGGCGCGCACGAGCTGGCTCTGCCCGCGTGCGCCGAACTCGGCTGGCTGCCGGACCTCGACGCCGTGCCCGCGCACGAATGGGACGACGTGCGCGTCCTTGTGCTCAACTATCCGAACAATCCGACCGGCGCGCAGGCGCCCGCCTCGTTCTTCCGTCGCGCGGTCGAACTCGCGCACATCCACGATTTCGTCGTGCTGCACGACTTCGCGTACGCGGGACTCGGCGTCGACGCCCAACAGGTGAGCCTGCTCGCCGCGGTCGGCGTCGACGAACGCGCGGTCGAGGTGTGCTCGCTTTCGAAGATGTATGCGATGGCCGGGTGGCGTGCCGGGTTTATCGCCGGTAGTGAACGCATAGTTGACGTCGCGAAGGAATTCCATTATCAAATGGGTTCCATGATCACTTCATTCGTACAGGACGCCGGCGCGTCGGCTCTGGAAAGCGACCAGAGCTGCGTGGCGCGGCTCGCGGCGCGTTATGCGGCGCGCCGCGCCGTCGTCGCCGGCGGCCTGCGCGCATTGGGGTACGATCTGTTTGATTCCCCGGGCGGACTGTATGTATGGATGCATGCGCCGCAAGGGCTTGACGGCGACCGCTTCGCCGATATGCTCCTCGAACGCGCCGGCGTCGCCGTGCTGCCAGGATCGTGCTTCGGGCATGCGGGCGCCGATTATGCGCGACTGAGCCTGCTGCAGCCGGGCGAACGCCTCGAGGAGGCCGTGCGCCGCATCGGCCGGTGTTGTTGACGGACGTTCCGTCGGCGTGAAACCGTCCCTGGGGGGGATGCCCGAAGCCGGGCACATGCGTGGGGACGTCCATCATTGATAGCCACATAGTGGAATATCATGTCAAACAGCAATAATCATCGGTCACACTCTCGGGAGGTCCACGCGACCTGACCCGACGGCAGCGAAGGAGGTCTCGGCGGATGCTCGACTGGTCGTTCATCGGGCGTTATGCTTCGTTCTTCGTGAACGGCGCGTGGATGACGCTGTTCATCTCCGTGTTCGGCATCGCGCTCGCCATCGTCACCGGCGCCGCATGCGCGGCGATACAGACGGCGCACGTCCCGGTGCTGCGCCAGATCGTCGCCGTGTACATCGAGGTCAGCCGCAACACGCCGTTGCTCGTGCAGCTGTATTTCCTGTATTTCGGCCTGCCGAAGCTCGGCTTCGTCTGGTCGGCGGAGATGTGCGCGATCATCGGCCTGGGGTTCCTCGGCGGCTCGTACATGGCCGAATCGATGCGCGCGGGGCTGCAGGCGGTGCCGCAGATCCAACGCGAGAACGCGTACATGCTCGGCTTCAACCGCAGGCAGACGCTCATGCGCGTCGTCATCCCGCAGGCGATCAGCGTCTCGACGCCGGGTCTCGTCGCGAACGTCATCTTCCTGATCAAGGAATCGTCGGTCGTTTCGGCGATCGCGCTCGCCGACGTCATGTACATGGCGAAGGACCTGATGGGCATCACCTACGACACCTACGAGGCGCTGTTCATGCTCATCGTGACCTATCTGGTCATCCTGCTGCCGATCTCGATCCTCGGCACATGGCTCGAGAGGAGGTTCGACTATGCAAGGCGCTAACATCCTGCTCGAACCGGGCGTCTTCCCGCGTCTGCTGCAGGGCCTGTGGGTGACGATCTGGATCGCCGTCGTCTCGGTGGCGCTGAGCGTGCCGGTCGGGCTCGTCTGCGGATGGCTGATGACGCTGCGCAACCCGGCCATCCGGTTCGTCATGCGCGTCTACCTCGATTTCATCCGCATCATGCCGCAGCTCGCGCTGCTGTTCATCGCGTACTACGGCATCGCGCGCGCATGGAACTGGAACCTCGACGCGACCGGCGCCTGCGTGCTCGTCTTCATCCTGTGGGGTGGCGCCGAACTCGGCGATCTGACGCGCGGCGCGCTGCAGTCGATCCCCGAGGTGCAGCACGAGACCGCGTACATGCTGGGGCTGAGCAACTGGCAGGCCTTCATCCATGTGATCCTGCCGCAGGCCGTGCGCAGGCTGCTGCCGGGATCGGTCAACCTCGCGACGCGCATCGTCAAGACGACGTCATTGGCCGTGCTGCTCGGCGTCGTCGAGGTGATCAAGGTCGGCCAGCAGATCATCGACGCGAACCGCTTCCAATATCCGACGGGCACGCTGTGGGTCTACGGCGTGATCTTCCTGATGTACTTCATCGTGTGCTGGCCGCTGTCGCTCGTGGCGCATGCACTGGAGAAAAGGTGGGCGAATGACTGAAACGACTGAGCGTACCGGACGCGACGAAACGATCGCGCTCAAGGTGACCGATCTGAGGAAGCATTACGCGGACGCCGAGAGGAACGTGTTCGACGGCATCTCCTTCGAGGTGCCGAAAGGCAAGGTCCTCGTCATCGTCGGCCCCTCTGGCTCGGGAAAATCGACGCTGCTGCGCACGATCGCCGGCCTCGAGCCGATCCAGGGCGGCACGATCGCGCTCGACGGCGACGTCATCGAGACCGGCCGCCCCGGCAACGAGAAGAGCGGCCGCGTCAAGCGCAGCGAGGAACTGCGCACGAAGTTCGGCATGGTGTTCCAAAGCTACGACCTGTTCCCGAACAAGGACGTGCTCGGCAACATCACGATGGCGCCGCTGCTCGTGCAGAAACGCAAGAAGGACGAGGTGGAGCGCGAGGCGCTCGAGCTTCTCGAACGCGTCCATCTGGCCGACCGTGCGCATGCGAAACCGCATGAGCTATCGGGCGGCCAACGCCAGCGCGTCGCGATCTGCCGCGCGCTGATCCTGCATCCGGAGATCCTGCTGCTCGACGAGATCACGGCGGCGCTCGACCCCGAGATGGTCCACGAGGTGCTCGAAGTCGTCGTCGAACTCGCCGACGCCGGCCAGACGATGCTCATCGTCACGCACGAGATGAGCTTCGCGCGCGCGATCGCCGACCGCGTCATCCTGCTCGCGGACGGCAGGATCGAGGAACGCTCGACCGACGCCGAGGAGTTCTTCACGCACCCGAAGACCGAGCGGGCCAGGGAGTTCCTGCACTCCTTCGACTTCGTCCGTCACCGCAGCCAGAAGGCGGAGCGCGACCTGCAGGAGTTCGACGCCTCGTGAACGCGCGGCGGCGTCGCGATCAGGATTTGTGGCCACACGGAACACAGAACACGTAAAGAACACGGAGAAAGGAACTCAGATGAGCTCATCCACTTTCAAACAGCTGGGCAAGGCGATCGCGGCGGCCGGCGCCGCCGTCATGATGGTGACGGCGGTCGCGGCCTGCGGCCCGTCGGCGTCCACGCCGAGCGAAGCCGGCTCCTCCGACACGTCGAACACGACGACGGCGAAGGCGCGCACGCTCGACGAGATCAAGAAGTCGGGCGAACTGCGCGTCGCCGTCTTCTCGGACAAGGCCCCCTTCGGCTATGTGGACCAAGACGGCAAGTACGCCGGCTACGACATCGAATTCGCCGAGGCGCTAGCCGACGGGCTCGGCGTCAAGCCGGTCTACACGTCGGTCGACCCGGCGGCCCGCGTCGACGTGCTCGCGTCGAACAAGGTCGACGTGACGCTCGCGAACTTCACCGAGACGCCGGAGCGCGCCGAGAAGGTCGACTTCTCGAAGCCGTACATGAAGGTCTCGCTCGGCATCGTCTCGCCGGAGAGCAACGAGATCACTGACGTCAGCCAGCTCAAGGGCAAGACGCTCATCGTCGCGAAGGGCACGACCGCGGAGACCTACTTCGAGGAGAACCATCCGGAGATCAAGCTGCAGAAGTACGACCAGTACGCCGACGCCTACAACGCGCTGCTCGACGGACGCGGCGACGCGATGAGCACCGACAACACCGAGGTGCTCGCATGGGCGAAGGCCAACAAGGGCTTCAAGGTGGGCGTCACCGACATCGGCGACGTCGACGTCATCGCCGCCGCCGTGCAGAAGGGCAACACGCAGCTGCTCGACTACATCAACGACGAGATCGTCAAGCTCGGCAAGGAGAACTTCTTCCACAAGGACTTCGAGAAGACGCTCAAGCCGGTCTACGGCGACGAGGTCAACCCGGACGACATCGTCGTCGAAAGCGGCGAACTCGAGCAGTGACCCTGCGCCGCCGTGACGTCGGACCGTCGGCATGACGGCACTGCGGTTCGTGTGAACGGCCCCGCGCATCCGAACGACGGATGCGCGGGGCCGTTCACACGATATGGGCGGCCGTTTGCGCCGGACGGTTCCGGCTCCCGGAACCACCGGGCGCCGGCGGCCGCCGACACGGTACAGTGGAGGTGTTGTGCCCGCGCGGGCACAGGAAATGAGGTAACCACCATGAACCCAGGTACGATTGCCCTGATCGTCGTCGCCGTCCTGTTGCTCATCGTGCTGTTCTGCTCGTGCTACATCGTGCCGCAGCAGCAGGCGTACATCATCGAACGGTTCGGCAAGTTCAAGAAGGTGACCTTCGCCGGCATCCATGTGAAGATCCCCTTCGTCGACCAGATCGCGATGAAGACGAACATGCGCGTGAGCCAGCTCAACGTCAAGATCGAGACGAAGACGCTCGACAACGTGTTCGTCGAGATCGTCGCGAGCACGCAGTACCGCGTCAACGCCGCGGACGTGGCGAAGGCGTACTACGAGCTGCGCGACCCGGCCGGCCAGCTGCGCGCCTACATGGAGGACGCGCTCAGGAGCGCGATCCCGATGCTCACGCTCGACGACGCCTTCGCGAAGAAGGACTCGGTCGCCGCCGATGTGCAGCAGACCGTCGGCGCCGAGATGGCTCGCTTCGGCTTCACCGTCGTCAAGACGCTGATCACGTCGATCGACCCGAGTCCGGCCGTCAAGGCGGCGATGGACTCGATCAACGCCGCGCAGCGCGAGAAGGAGGCGACGCGTCAGCGCGCCGAGGCGCAGCGCATCCAGATCGAGACGCAGGCGGCGGCCGAGGCCGAGAAGGTCCGTCTGCAGGGCGAAGGCCAGGCGAACTACCGGCGCGAGATCGCGACGGGCATCGTCGACCAGATCAAGAGCCTGCAGGCCGTCGGCATGGACATCACCGAAGTGAACAACGTCGTGCTGTTCAACCAGTACCTCGACGTGCTGCGCTCGCTCTCCGACTCGCGCAACGGCAAGACCGTCGTGCTGCCGGCGTCGACGCCGGGCGGCTACCGCGACCTGTATGAGCAGATGACGAGCGCGATGCTTACCGCGCAGGAGGATGCGCCGGCGTCGCCATCGCCGGCTCCGCGCGTCTGACCGGCGTCTGCCGGACAAGCCGCGGGGTCCACGACCGAATCGATTGCGGACCCCGCACCGTTTTGCGTTTCGTCCGTTCGCACCCGTACCGGCGCGGATGCCTCAGGAGGCGAGGAACGCGGCGATCGGCCCGGCCGCCGCATAGCCGGCGCGGTACATGCGCTCCAGGCCTTCGTAGGTCTTCGACATCGTCGACAGCCCGTAGAGGTCCTCGGGGGCGAGGATCAGCACGCGCCCCTCCTCCTCGTAGCGTTTGGCGAGCGCGACCTCGTCGTTGTAGGTGCGGTAGCGGTTGAGCAGCGCCTCGGCTGCGGCCGGATAGGAGTGGGAGAGCAGCCTGGCCGGTGCGACGTCCTTGTGCTGTTCGCGCAGCACGTCCTTCAGGCGCGTCAGCACGACGACGATGCGGTCGTAGCCGGCGTCGACGGCGCGCTGCACGGGGATAGGGTCGGCGATGCCGCCGTCGAAGTACGGCACGCCGTCGATGACGACCGGCTTGCAGGCCACGGGCACCGCCGACGACGCCTTGAGGACCGTGTAGTCGTCGTAATGCATGTCGTGCTTCGTGAAATAGCGCGCCTCGCCGGTCAGGCCGTCCGCGGCGACGACGTCGAGGCCGGTCGGATTCGCGGCGAAGGCCTCGTAGTCGAGCGGATACTCGCCGTCATGGTTGCTCAATGTGCTGTAGACGTAGTCGAGGTCGCAGTAGTTGCCGGTGCGCACGTAGGCGTCCATGCTCGCGTATTCCTTGCGGAACGCGTATTCGGTGTAGAAACGGTGCGTGCGCGTGTTCTGCCCGGCGATGAACGACGTGAGGTTCGCGCTGCCGGCGGAGATGCCGTAGGCGTGGTCGAACGCGATGCCTTCATCGAGGCAGCGGTCGAGGACGCCGGCGCCGAAGATCGCGCGGAAACCGCCGCCGACGTCGATGATTGCTGTGCTGTTCGTCATTCGAGCATTGTACGTCACCGCTGCAGACCGGTTTCGCCGCCGGTGCGCAGCAGCTGTCCGGCGAGCGCGGCGACACGCGGCGACGGGTCGGAGTTCGCGAGCGCGACGCCGCCTTCGGCCGTTTCGGGGGCGAGCGCGCCGAGCGATTCGAGGATGACGTCGAGATGATGGACGGTGCCGGCGTTGCCGTCGACGATCGCGACGGTGTCGGGCAGCAGTTCGCGGAAGTAGTCGCGGTAGAAGATGAAGTGGGTGCAGCCGAGCACGACGGAGTCAATCGAGTCGAGGTCGTAGCGGTCGAAGTAGCCGTGGAGCGTGCGCATGACGAGGTCGTGGTCGGCGAGGCGGCCCTGTTCGACGATGCGGACGAGCTCGGGGCACGGCTGCGGGAGGATCGTGTGGTCGGATTCGAAACGGCGCATGAGCGCGGCGAACTTGCGTTCCCTCAACGTCAACGGCGTGGCGGCGACGATGACGCGCTGGCGGCGCCCATGGCCGCGCTCGCAGGCGACCTTGAGCGCGGGCTCCATGCCGATGATCGGCAGGTCGTAACGGTCGCGCAGCCCGGCGGCCGCGGCCGACGTGGCCGTGTTGCAGGCGATGACGATCGCCTTGGCGCCCTGCGCGACGAGCTCCTCGACGATATGCCCGGACAGTTCGCGCACCTGTTCGGGCGTCTTCGTGCCATAGGGCGCGTGCGCGGAGTCGCCGAAGAACACGATGCGCTCATGCGGCATCTCGCGGCGGATCTCGCGGACGACGGAGAGGCCGCCCAAGCCGGAATCGAACACGCCGATCGGAGCCGACGAAGCCATGGTGGTGCCTCCTGACAGAGCCGTTGCGCGCGTGAAGGGGGCGCGCCTGACATGCGTCATTATACGAAGCGCCGCGCATCGCCGCGAGCGGCGGTACGCGTATCGGTGAACCGACGGGAGGCTGTGCGGGTACAGTGGGGCGTATGAGCATTGCAACGACGGTATACAAGACGCAGGGCACCGGCAACGACTTCGTCATGTTCGAGGACATGGACGGCGACTACGATCCGCAGCCCAAGGAGATCGCGGCGATCTGCGACAGACGCTTCGGCATCGGCGCCGACGGGCTGATCCGCGTCACGAGGCCGCAGTACGTCAAGGACATCGGCGAGGAGGAGCTCAAGGCCTTGACGGACGGCGGCGTCGAATGGTTCATGGACTACCGCAACGCCGACGGTTCGATCGCGCAGATGTGCGGCAACGGTTCGCGCGCGACGGCGCTGTTCATCCGCACGATGCACGGCATCGACGGCGACGAGCCGCTCAGGCTCGGCACGCGCGCCGGCGTCAAGACGCTGATGCCGATGCCCGACGACGACGAACTGGGCGTGCATCTGTTCCGCGTCGACATGGGCGCGTGGAGGATCGGCGACGTCGACGCGCACGTCGTGACGGTGGAGGGCTCCGACGGCGCGGGCAAGGGCACCTTCGTCGACATGGGCAACCCGCACGTCGTGACCGTCGTCGAGGACGCGTTCAGCACGTTGCCGGTGCTCGAGGACATAGACCTGACGTCGGCGCCGGTCGTGACGCCGGCGATCGACGAGGGGCAGAACGTCGAGTTCGTGCGCATCGACGAGATCGACGCCGGCGCGGACCACGGCGAGGCGACGATGCGCGTGTTCGAACGCGGCTGCGGCGAGACGCTGTCCTGCGGCACCGGGCTGTGTGCGTCGGCCGTCGTGTTGCATGCGAAGACCGGCGTCAACCATTGGCGCATCACCGTGCGTGGCGGCAAGGTGGACGTCGACGTGACCGGCGATGACGTCATGCTCACCGGGCCGGCGGCGATCGTCGCGAAGGTCGAGATGCTGTGAGCGCGGCGCGCGGCGTCAAGACGGGGGACGGCCGCGCCCGCCATGCTTCGGCCTCGCGCGCGGGGAGGGCGCGGGCCGCTCACCCCGCGCGCAACTGCATGCTGTAGGGGACGAACATCAGGCCGAACCAGACGAAGTAGGCGATGACGGCGAGCGCGGCGAGCATGACGACGGTGCTGACGACGATGCCGGCGATCGCCAGGCTACGGCCGCGCAGCATCCGGTCGTCGGCGGTCCTGACGAGCGCGACGATCGAGCATGCGAGGCCGGCCGGCGCCAGCAGCCATGCGCAGACGAAGCCTATGACGGCGAAGACGCTCCAGCGTTCGGGCGCCCGCGTCGGCGCGGCGGATGCGGTGGCGGGCGCGGCGGCGCCGCGCGGCGGGGTCGGCGAGGACATCAGGCTCCTTTGGTCGAGGGGACGGGAAAACCGGGGTTCAGGTGAAGAGGTATGCGCCGTCCTTGACGAGGATGAGCGTGGCGAGCGCGACGATCCAGACGGCGTCGACCATCAGATCGAAGTTGAGCCGGTAGTAGGTGCGCAGGCCGTCCGCCCGCGCCGGCAGTCCCTGGACGGTGACGGTCGCGTGGCTGACGGCGATGAACTGGATCGTCGTGGCGAAGCACAGCGCGAGGCACCACGGGCACAGCGCGTTGATGACGAACAGCGACTGCGAGGTCAGCCAGTACGAGTAGGCGAGCGCGGCGAGGGAGCCGAACCATGTGCAGGCCGCGAACCAGCGCGACATGCGCATGCGCGCCAGGCCGATGACGGCGATCGTGCAGAACACCGATTCGGCGGCGATGCCGAAGAACGCGTTCGGATAGCTCAGGCCGGCGAACCTGACGATCTCCGACTGCCATGAGTCGGCGACGGCGGAGCATGAGAGCACGGCGTTGACGTCGCATGACAGCAGCCTGCCGGGTTCGCGCGCCATCTGCAGCGTCTCGGCGGACAGTACGAAGGAGACGACGAGGGCGAGCCCGGAGGCGGCGAGCATGACGAGATACAGCCATATGGGGCCGTGGCGCCAGCCGCGCGGCGTCGCGGGGGAGTCCGGCATGCCCTCGGCGCGCGACGGGGCCGAGGCGCCCCGTGCGTTCGCCCCGTGCGGTGGTTCGGATTGGTTGCGCTGCTGCCGGTTCCCGGGCATGATGGCCTCCTCGCTGCGTCGGACATGTCGTCGGCGCGGCCGATGGCCGCGCGCCGCTGTGGAACAGTGTACCGAACGCGGGATGCATGGGGCGAATCGGCGATTTCGACGAAAGCGCGCGTCCGGTGCGCGCCGAGCGTTTACGATGGGGGTATGGCGAAGGTAGCGATTGCGATGGCACCGCCGACGAGCGGATGGGATATGCATTGCCACACGGTGTTCTCCGACGGCACGGAGACGCCGTATGAGCTGGTGCGGCGCGCGAAGGGTGCCGGACTGCACGGCGTGGCGATCACCGACCATGACACGACGGCCGGCTGGCCGCAGGCGCAGGAGGCGTCGGGCGAACTGGGGCTGCCGCTCGTGCGCGGCACCGAGATCACGGCGCAGGACGGCGACGTCTCCGTGCATATGCTCGCCTACCAGTACGATCCTCGCAGCCGGCGCATCTGCGACCTGTTCCGCGCCACGCGCGCGGCGCGGCTCGCGCGGACGAAGAAGATGGTCGCGCTGCTGGCGAAGGATTTCCCGATCGGCTGGGATGACGTGCTCGCCCAGGTCAGGGAGGGCGACCGGACGACGATCGGACGCCCGCACATCGCCGACGCGCTCGTCGCGGCCGGCGTCTACCCGGACCGCTCCGCAGCCTTCGCCGACGCGGTCAGCTCCCGCAGCAAGTACTACATCCCGACGCCGTCGCCGAGCACGGACGAGGTCGTGCGGGCGGTGGCCGAGGCCGGCGGCGTCAGCGTCGTCGCGCACGCCGCCGATCCGAGCCGCAACAGGACGTTGCTGTCCGACGCGCAGATCGCGCATCTGGTCGACGAGGGGCTCGACGGGATCGAGGTGCGGCATCGCGGCAACCCTCCCGAACAGCGCGCGCGGCTGCTCGGGCTCGCCGAACGCTACGGGCTGCTCGTGACCGGCGGTTCGGACTGGCACGGCGCGGGCAAGCCGAACCGGCTCGGCGAATGCCTGACCGACGACGAGACGGTCGCCGAGATCGTGCGCCGCGGCGCGATCCCGCTGTGGCAATAGCCGCGGCGGCGCGGCATGCGCCCCGGCATGACGAAGGGCGGCGGATCGACGCGATCACCGCGTCGATCCGCCGCCCTTCATCGCTCCGAGGTCGCGGTCGGTCAGCCGAGCGCGCCGAAACCGACGGCGTGGCGCGTCTCGGAGCCGATGATCGCATAGCCGAGCGCGTCGGCCGGTACGATGAAGCGGCGGCTCTTGTTGTCCCTCAGTACGATCGGCGTATGCTGCTCGACCGCCTGCGCGATCGTATGCTCGATCTGCTCAGCCGGCTCGTCCGAGTTGAATGTGACCGGGCGCGTGACGTTCTGGACGCCGAGTTCGATTTCCATGTGAGACTCTCCTTAGGTCCTGATGGTCGCTGTCCTTGTGGTGTACAGCATTCTACGGCAGACGGCATGCGCCGCGCCATCGCGCTACGCGCACGGATGAGGCGCGGCGGTGGGGGAAAATCAGCCCTGCGTCCGGGCCGGTGAGGATCCGTCGCCGGTCGCAGGGCGCGTCTGGTCGAGGCCGGCCTGCGCGTCGCGCATCGCCTGCTCCTCGCGTTCGAGCAGCGGGATGAGCAGCGTCTGCGCCTCCGGTCCGTTCGACGGCCTTCCGGAGGGCGACGCGGCCCGTTGCGGGCGTGCGGCGACCGCATGCGCCTGTCCGGTCGGGTCCGAACGCTCCTCGACGCCGATGACGATCGTCTCGCTCGACGAGGCCGCGATCTGGCGGGACGCCGTGTCGTCGGCGTCGACGACGCCGATCGCGTCGATCGGATGGGAGTCGGTGCGGTCGTCGCCGGCCGTCTGCCGCACGGCCTGCGACGCGCCGCCGGTGATGTCGCGTTCGTCGGTCGCGTCGAGGATCGTCGAGGCCGAGGCCGCCTGCGTGCTCGACGGCGTCGTCGCGTGGCGTCGGCGCGCCTCGTCCTCGCGCAGCAGCGTGTTCACGGTGACGGTGCTCGGGTTCGCGCCGGGGGCCGCATCGTAGCCGCGCGTACGGTGCATCGTCGCGCCGAGCTGCTGGGCGAGATGGTCGACCTGCGCCTTGAACTGCATGATACGCCCGTTGTCGCCCTGGCTGAGCGCCTGGATGAAGTCGCCGACCTGCGCCATCTGCACCCACAGGTTCGCGCGCAGCATGATGAGGTCGTCGAGACGGTTGCCGAGGATGCGGCCGTAGGCGGAGATGACGGCGTTGCGGTGCGTTTCGTCGAGCTTCGAGAAGATCCAGGCGAGGTCGCGCGCCGGGTCGTTGATCTGCATCTCCTGCCAGTTCGTGATCGTCGTGATCGTCGATCCGGAGAAGATGAAGTCGCCGTCGGCGTAGCCTCCGTGCACCGGGCAGGTCATGAACGACCACAGCCCCTCGGTCTCGAGGATGCGCGTCCAGCTGTCGGTGATCTCGCCGGGCACATGGCCGGCCTGGCGCAGCCGCTTGATCCACGACGTCAGCTGCGCGCGGATCTGGCCGGTCGTGTACGAGGGATAGCCGGATTCGGTGAGGAAGGTCGGCCGCAGCCGGTGCACGGCGCCGATCGCCGTGCCCACCGACGCGCAGTCGTCGAGCGTGAGCAGTTCGAGCGAACGGGCGACGCCCTCGGGATGCGCGGTGACGAGCACCGACGCGCGCTGCGGGTCGTCGCCGCCCGCTTGGAACGCGACGACGCGGTCGGTGGAGAAGCCCAGACCGGCGAGCTCGCGCGCGCGTGCGACGACCTGCGCCGCGCGCACGCGGCCGGCGAGGCGGCGCCTGCCGCGCGCGTCGTCGGCCGCATAGACGTTGTAGAGATGGCCGCGCAGATCCTGCACGACGGCCTGGTCGATGCCGGCCCGCGCATCCGTGTCGTTCTCCTGTTCGCTGGCGCGCACGCCGACGACGGCCGCATCCGGCATCGCCGCCGAGGCCAGGGCCGCCAACATCAGATTGCTTCGTTCACTCACAGCGGCCATTTTTCCATGCGGAGCGTACAAGCCGCTGTGCAAACGCAAGCATTGCAACGTTCCGCGCATACCCGCCGGCGGGCCCGGGCGGGGTGGGCGGCGACCGCGTGGCACAATGGTCGGCATGCAGTCATCAGCGCAGGAGATTCTCGACGGACTCGACGACGCGCAGCGTCGCGCGGCGACGAGCGTGGAGGGGCCGGTGCGCATCATCGCATGCGCCGGCGCCGGCAAGACGCGCACGATCACGCGGCGCATCGCCTACGCATGCGCGAGCGGCGCATGGCGTCCCGGCGCGGCGCTCGCCGTGACCTTCTCGGTCAAGGCGGCGAACGAGATGCGCGAACGGCTCGCGGCGCTCGGCGTCGACGGCGTGCGCGTCGCGACCTTCCACTCGGCCGCCCTCGCGCAGCTGCGCGAGGTGTGGAACGAACTATGCGAGGGGCCGTTCCCGCAGGTCGCCGAGCGACGCGGCGACCTCGTCGCGCAGGCGTGCGTGCGCGCGCTCAACCATGAGCCGGAGCGCCGCGTCGCGCTCGACGTCGAGCGCGAGATCGACTGGTGCAAGGTCTCGCTGATCGCGCCGGACGATTACGAGCGCGTCTGCGCGGCGACGCGGCGCGAACCGCCCGCGCAGCTCGACGCGCGCCGCTTCGCCGACGTCTACCGCCAGTACGAGCTCGAGAAGACGGCGCGCCTGCAGATCGACTTCAACGACATCCTGCTCATGTGCGCTCATGTGCTCGACGCGTTCCCCGAGACGGCCGCGCACATCCGCGAGCGCATCGGATGGCTCACCGTCGACGAATACCAGGACGTCTCGCCGCTGCAGCACCGGCTGCTGCGCGGATGGCTCGGCGGCAACCGCGACATCTGCGTCGTCGGCGACCCGGCGCAGACGATCTACTCGTTCGCGGGGGCGACGAGCTACTATCTCGACGACTTCGCGCGCGAGTTCGCGCCGCTCGCCGCGAACATCGAGCTGAGCCGCGACTACCGCTCGACGCTGCCGGTCGTCGCGCTCGCGAACCGGGTGCTCTCGCGCTCGCCCGAGCGCGACGACTACCTGCGGCTGCGTGCGGTGCGTTCCGGCGGCCCGCGCGTGACGAGCGCGATCTACGGCACCGACGCCGAGGAGGCCCGCGCCGTGGCCGCGGCGATCCGTGGGATCGTCGACGGCGGCGGCCGCGCCGCCGACTGCGCGGTGCTCACGCGCATCAACGGGCAGCAGGGGCCGTTCGTGCGCGCGCTTCGCGAGGCCGGCGTGCCGTATCAGGTGCGCCGCGACGCCGGCTGGCAGCAGTCGGCGGTCGCGGACATGCCCCCGGCGGACGCGTCCGCGATCGACGACGCGGCCGGCGCGCGCAGCGGGCGGGCGACGGTCAGCACGATCCACGCATCGAAGGGCCTTGAATTCAAGCATGTGTTCCTCGTCGGGCTGTCCGACGGGCTGATGCCGTTCCACGCCTCCGATGATCCGACGACGCTCGAGGAGGAGCGGCGCGTGCTCTATGTGGGGGTGACTCGCGCCGAGGACGCGCTGCATCTGTCCTATGCGCGCCGCATGAACGAGGAAAGCGGCTTCGCCAGGGACGTAAGCCGCTTTCTTCGCTGATGCGCGCCGTCAGTTCGACCGCGCGTCGTCGTCCGGGTCGTTCGTGCCGTCGCCGCCGTTCGCATCGTCGTCGAGCAGACGGCTCAGCTCGGCGTCCCAGTCGATGCGTCCGCCCTTCGGTTCGGCCGCCTCGGTCCGGTCGGTCTCGTCGGGCAGGCTCGGCAGCAGGTCCGGGTGCCCCCACATCGCGTCGCGCGCCTCGACGCCCTGGTCGGCGGTGATGCGCTCCCACAGCTGCGCGGCCTCGCGTGTGCGCTTGGGGCGCAGCTGCAGGCCGAGCAGGTTCTCGAAGGTCAGCTCGGCGGGGCCGCCGACGGCGCGCTCGCGGCGCATCATCTCGCGCAGCTGCTCGAGATGCGGCAGGTGCGCCATGCCGGAACGCCACACGACGCAGTCGACCCAGCCCTCGACGAGCGCGAGCAGCGTCTCGATCGAATGCATCGTCTCCTTCTGCTCGTCGGTCGTCGTCAGTCCGACGTTCGACAGGTTGACGGCGCCGGACAGCGAGTCCGGGTCGAGCGACGAGGCACCGCGCAGCTGCTCCTCCATCGCGTCGAGGTCGATCGTGATGCCGCGCGCGTACTTGCCGATGAGCGCGGCGAAGCGCGGCATAAGCCACGGCACCGTCGCGTACAGGCGCGCATAGGCCTGTTCGCGCAGCGCGATGAACGCGGTGACCTCGGACGCGTCGATCTCGAGCTCGCCCGCGTATTCGTCGACGTTCTGCATGATGAGGCCGCCCGCCGGGTTCTTGAGCAGTTCGATGCCCTGGTCGTAGCTGCCGCGCACCTCCTTCGACATCGCGCCGGCCGCCTGGCCGAGCTGCATCGCGTAGGAGGTGTTGGCGAACAGCTTCATCAGCTGCCTGGGGTCCTTCATGCCTTCGGGGATCGGGATCGGCACCGGCCCGGCGAACATGCCGGTGATCTCGCCGTCGAAGGCGTCGCCGAGCCGTTCGGAGATGACGGCGCCGAGCGCGTCGTTCATCGACGCGGCGACCGGGGCGGCGAACTGGGCCCACTGCTCGATCGTGCCCTCGACCCAGGCGGCGCGCGTCAGCGCCTCGGCGTGGGACGGCGCCGGATCGAAGCCGGTCGTCGTGTCGAGCCACAGGTTGACCTCGCTCATCGCGCGCCGCATCGCGTTGCCCTCCTCGGCGGTGACGATCCGTCCGCCGTCGGCGTCGTTCGCCTGCTGCAGCGCGATCGATTTCGCGAGCTTGACGTTGATCGGACCTTCGGCGATCGTCTGCTGCATCTCGCCGAAGGAATTGAGTCCGCCTCCGGCGAATGCCTGCATCATGCCGCGGATCTGCGCCGGGTCGGGCAGGTCCTCGGGGCTCTGGCTCATCAGCTGCTCGCGGATCTGGTCGGGCAGCGACTCGAGCTGCCGCCACGCCATCTCGCCCTGCACGGCGCCGAAGCAGTCGATGAACCATTGGTGCAACGTGTTCTCATCCATCATGGGTTCCCTTCGCACTCGTATGTACGCTTCATTTTTTCCTACCTGTCTCAATACGCGACACGCCGAAATAATTCCGCCGCGGCCATAGTATGGGAGGCATGTCGCACACGCAGATACCCAACCCGGCGCAGGACGCCGCGCGTCCTGGTCCGCTCCGCCGTTTCGCCGCGCATTGGCGGGGCCGGCCCTTCGGCTTCGCGGTCGGCGCGCTCGCCGTGCTGCTCGGCGCCGTGATCCTGCTGATGCCGAGCGCCTACGTCGTCGAGACGCCCGGCCCGACGCAGGACGTGCTCGGCGACAGCGGCGGCAGGAAGGTCATCGACGTCTCCGGCGTGCGGACCTACAAGGACTCCGGCAGGCTGCTGCTCGTCACCGTCAACGCCGCCGGCGTGCCCGGATACCCGGTCTCGAACGCCGAGGCGCTGTGGGGCTGGGCCGATCCGCAGATGCTCGTCATGCCGCAGGAGGCCGTCTTCACTCCCGGCCAGACGAGCGAGGAGTACAAGCGCGAATCGCAGCAGGAGATGACCTCGTCGCAGGACGCGGCCGTCACCGCCGGCCTCGACTACGCCGCAAAGCTCGGCGTCGACGTCAAGGGGGCGAAGGTGACGATGCACGTCGACGACATCGGCGGCCCGTCGGCCGGCATGATGTACGCGCTCGGCCTCGTCGACATGCTGACGCCGGCCGAGGAGTCGGCGAAGACGACGGTGGCGGGCACCGGCACGATCGACGACAAGGGCGAGGTCGGCGCGATCGGCGGCATCGACTTGAAGATGCTCGGCGCGAAACGCGACGGCGCCACATGGTTCCTCGCGCCGTCCGCCAACTGCGACGAGGTCGTCGGCCATGTGCCCGAGGGCCTGCGCGACGTCAAGGTGTCCACGCTCGACGACGCGTACCGCGCGCTCGTCGCGATCGGCGAAGGGCGCGGGGACTCGCTGCCGAGCTGCACGGCCGGATGACGGGACCCTCGAACGGCTCCGCCGCGCCGATTGCGCGGGACGTGAGGCCCGCGGCCGCAGGCCGGGCGTGTTCGCCGGTGTTTGCTATATTGGCGAACGTGAATCAAACGGCATCTGAGAAAGCTGAGGAGTTCGGCTTCCGCACGGGGGACCTGGTCCAGGAATGGCTCTGGGACGACGATGTGGATGACACGATCCGCGAGAACATCGAGACGTTGACCGGTGAGGAGCTGGTGGACGAGGAATACGATTCCGCCGTGGACGGCGCGATCATCTGGTGGCGCGACGGCGATGACGAGGACGGCCTGTCGGACACGATCATGGACGCCTACGCCGTGCTCGGCCAGGACGGCCCGCTGTGGGTGCTCACGCCGAAACCGGGACGCGACGGGGCGCCGGGGGCGAACACCGTGCAGAACGCGTCGAAGACGGCCGGCATGAACGCGTCGACGCCGCTGACCGTCAGCGACGACTGGAACGGCATCCGCCTGCGGGCCTTCGGCAAGAGTTCGAACCGCTAGACGTCAGTCGCCGCCGGCGATCCCCCGCGAGAGGGGGCCGGCGGCGATGTCGTATCGGCGCCACGCTCACAGCAGACATGCGCACAGCTGCATCATGACGGCGCAGGCGAACACGACCGTCATCGCGAAGGTGCGGGGGAAACGTTCGCGCAGGATCGCAAAGGAGAGCGCGAACGCGAAAGCGAGCGCAACGAGACCGAAGGCCACCCAGCGGATGGCGGCATGCGCCGGGTCGATGACGCCGAACAGCGTGAGCATTACCGGGATGAGCATGCCGGCCGACAGCACGAGCATGACGAGCGCGACGATCATGTCGGCGCGCTTCGACGCGGGTTGGGGATGCGGCCGGCGCGCCCGTTCCTCCTCGAGCGCGCGCGTCAGCTCGGCGATGCGCCGGTCGTCGTCGACGGCGCGCCAATGCGCCTCATGTTCGAGCCGCCGCACTTCGAGGTCGAGCGCGTCGAGGCGCTCCTGGATCCCGGCCTCGCGCCGTGAGGGGCCGGGCAGCAGCGTCTGCAACGTCTTCAGCGGGTTCGACAATACGTCCAATGGGGTGTTCATGGCACACGATTATAAGGAGCGCGGCAGGGGAGGCGACGGCGTTCCCTCGCACAGCTGAGCGCGGGAACGGCTGATCGCAGGGGGCCGCCCGTGGACGACCCGCATGGCATCCAATGGATCGTGATGGACAACGAACTGACCGCCGACGTCAAGCGAGGCGGCCATCAGCTGCTACAAACACTCCTGCTCGTTCCTGACCATCGACTACGACCCGTATGACCCGAGCGGTGAGCGTATTCTCATCACTCCGCGCTCGGCCGACTCGTCGGCAGCCCTGTGGGACGCGCAACGCCGACGCATCGCCGCCGCCCTGACCATCACCGGCGCCGACCAGAACGGCGACATCACCGACTTCAACGTGTGGCTGCCCGGCCGCAACTACCAAGAATTATCAGGACAGTATCGAGAAGCTGACCGACGCGGCCGCCGACGAGATCGAGACCGCTCTCAGGCGCGGTGATATGGCGCTCAAGGAGATCATGCGTGAATACACCGACGCCGCCTCCCAACTGGCACGCGACTACTACCACACAGTGCGCCAGGCATGGGCCGAATACACCGGACAGGAATTCCCCGGATTCAACGACGGCGGCCTCATCGACACCGACCGCATCCTCTGGCAGATCCAACACGGCATGGCGAACACGGACTATCCAGGCCTGAAATACCGCGACGTGAAAACAGGATCCAACAAGGCCGGCCTGACCATGAACGACCTATGGCCCGACATGACCGACATCGACGACGCCCAACAGTTCATCGGCGACATGATCCGCACCGCGTTGCGCTCGCAGACACAACAATGCATGCGCCGCGACCCCACACAGCCACGCTGGGCACGCGTGCCACACGGCAAGACATGCGCGTTCTGCGTCATGCTCGCATCCCGCGGCTTCGCCTACCTGAGCGCCGAGACCGGCGGCAAGGGCGGCACCCGGTTCCACGACGACTGCGACTGCCGCGTCATCCCCAGCTGGGGCAGACAGACGCTCAAAGGCTACGATCCGGACGAATACCATAGGCTCTACCGGAACGCTCGAGACATAGCTTCCTCTACGGCGAAACGGACAGTGCTGAAAGCACTGAGGCGGATAGACCCGGAAAGCGTAACCGACGGCGTGTTCCCCGACGACAACAAGATGTCCAAGGACAACTCGCTCTCGTACCGAAAATGGCACGAACACGTTAATGGCGTGAAGGAGCGTAAAAGAAAGGACCGGACCCGTCTGTTTCAGCAGTATTCGGTATGCAAGATTCCTCCGCTCACTCCATTGGAACCGCCGGTCTGGGACGATGATACCCTGATTCGATTTACAGCAAAAACTTGGAACCATTCGCTGTTCGGGTACGACGCTGGAGGCGGGCATCTATTCGGCTATGGATGGATATACGGGAAACCGGAATTCCCCGAGGATTGAACGGCTGAAGACATCGCGAACGCGGCCAGAGTCATATTGGGCAGAACTCGCGAGAAATGGGATAGCGACGCGAAACTCGGACGTGTGAGCGGTATAATAGATGGACTGGAAATCTGCGTAACGTTCGGAACGAAAAAAGGCGTGAAGACAATCCGAAGCATATTCCCGAAAGAGGTGACGGATGTCCGACAGCGTGCAACTGATGCGTGACACAACGCTTCATCTCATCAATGAAATACGAGAATGCGGATTCCGCGAGTATGCGGATACGCTTCGCGATCTCCTTCAGTATGATGTGGGCGCCAGTTACGGCATGGCCGTCGATCTGATATGCGATGAGGGGGCCGTCACAATCACTCCGGAATCCATCGACTTGGCCAAGAAGGTCTACGAACACGAACCCGACTCATATGACGAGTTGCACGAACTGGAGGAAGCCTTCACACGCCAGAGCCAATGATTGATAACGCTGACGGAAGGTGAACCCTCCAGATGGCGTACTGCCGTATTCGGCACTCAGTAGCTAGCTCATGGCGTTCAACATCGCGAAAGGCCGCCCACACGGAGGCGGCCTTTCGCATACCTGGGCTGGCCATCCCGGTGATGGGTATTTCAATCCCACACGTCAATGCGCCGAGGCTTGGGCTGAGATGATGAGCTCGCAGATCGCGGATCCTGATGCATGGTCGTTGATAGAGCGTTGCTTCCCGCAATCAGTTACAATGTTCAATACTATGGTGAAGGAGGTGATATGCCGATGAAAGACGCAGATTTCGAAGCTTTCTGCAAGGAAGCCAAAGATATTCCGCTCAGTGATTTGTCGACAGCGTATTTCAGGTCCCAAGGTGTCGGTTTCTTCAACATTGAGGACAATTCCATCAACGTCACCGGTAAAGAGCTACAGCGTTGGATGCTATGGTGCGTCTATTACGGCAGGCCGAAGGAAGAGTATCCACTCGCCATGAACCAATGATGCGTGAAGGGTCCCATCGGGGGGCTCTTTGCATATCCGGGGCTGGATGGCTTGCACCGCTGGTTCGATTCCGGCGCAGCCCACGATACGAAGCACCCGCACGGGTGCTTTTTTATTGCCCGAAACGTGCCAACACGAAAGGAACATCATGGCCACGAACGATGACGTGCAGCAGCAGCTCGACGAAGCCCTCGCAAGGAACAAGGAGCTGCAGGACAAGCTCGACCAGGCCACCAAGCATTCGCGCCAATGGGAGGAACGCGCCAAGGCGAACAAGAGCGCCGCCGACGAGCTGGAACAGCTCAAAGCGGAGCACGACAAAAACCGTCAAGGAAGCGGATGAGCTACGCGCATGGAAGAAGAGCACAGAGGACGCTCAGGAACGTACTCGCATCGCCCAGCAGGTGAGCGAGAAGACCGGTGTGCCGGCCGACCTGCTCGTCGGCGACGACGAGGAAAGCATGAGCGCCTACGCGCACAAGCTCGACCAGTTCGCGCACCCCAAGCCGCAGGGCCTGCCCAACCAGGGCATGCAGCCGTTCGGCGCAGCTGGAGCCAACCCGATGGGTGACGTGGTCCACCAGATGTTCGACAACCTCAACTAGCACTATCGAAAGGAATCCATCATGGTGATGGACACCAGCAAAATCAAACTGCCCGCCGAAGTGACGCGGGCGATCATCAACAAGGTCGGCAATACCAGCACGATCGCGGCGCTCAGCCCCAGCACGCCACAGCTGTTCCTCAACGAGGACTACATGGTGTTCAACGGTGCCGCCGAGGCCGAGGCCGAGGTCGTGGCCGAGGGCCAGAAGAAAAGCTCCTACGAGCAGGAAGTGAGCTACATCACCGGCAAGAAGTTCAAGGTGCAGTGCACCACGCGCGTCACCGAGGAACTCAAATGGGCCGACGAGGACAACCGCCTCGAGATCATCAGCTCCATTCAGGAGGACCAGACCAAGGCCATCGCGCGCGCCCTCGACTACGTCATCTACCACGCCATCGACCCCAAGGCCGGCACCAAACTCACCGGCTATGACGCGCTCACCGCGAACGCGGTCGCGGTCACCGATTCCGGCGACGACATCGCGAACGTGGACGCGCTCGCCGACGCGGTCAACGAATACGATATCAACGGCGTGGCGTTGTCTCGCACGTGGGCGTCCCGCCTGTGCAAGCTGCGTGTGCCCGCGACCGGTATGCGCTTCTATCCGGAGATCAATCTCAACCTCAATGTGGGTGCGTCCGACGGCATCCCGGCGGCCACGTCCACCACGGTCGACGGCAAGAAGGTGAAGACCGCGACGAACGTGCTGGCCATCATGGGAGACTACAGCCTCATCAAGTGGGGCATGATCCGTGACATCTGGGCCGAGGTCATCCAGTACGGCAACCCGGAGACCAGACCGGCGTAGACCTCAAGGCCCACAACCAGACCGCCTACCGCACCGAGGCGATGTTCTCCTATGCGGTCCTCGACCCGCGCATGCGTCTCGTCAACGTAGATATCATAGGCACGCGCGGGCTCATCGCGGCGGGACTCCTGCCAAGCCCGGACACCCGTCGATGACCACGCGTTTTGGACGCGAAAACCAGCAAACCGCACCCAAAACGGGCAATCTCCATCAAACATCATCAAAACATCGCGGGTAGCATGCGAACCTTGCTTCCTCAACGGAAAAGCCCCGCCTCGAGCCGATCTCGAGGCGGGGCGTTGAAGTGGGCGATGAGGGATTCGAACCCCCGACATCCACCGTGTAAAGGTGGCGCTCTAACCGACTGAGCTAATCGCCCATAGGAAACTATCGTACAACGACGGGTGAAGAAAACGGCGCCCCGACGGGTGTCGCGGGCGGCGCGGGGCGGCCGGTGCCATGCGCGCGTCTCAAACATCACGTAATCTAGCACTGGTACGAAATCGCGAGGAGGACAGACGATGGCGCAGGAACGCGAAGCGACGGGTGGCACGGCGAATATCGAACGCGTGAGCAAACGCAAGAAGGGCTACGATGTGCGTCAGGTGGACGCCTTCCTCGAGCAGGCGCACGCCCTGTACGAGCAGGACGGCGTCGAACTCAAACGCAGCGATATCCAGGACGCGTCCTTCGACATCGTCAAAGGCGGCTATGCGATCCCGCAGGTCGATGCGACGCTCGAACGGCTCGCGAAGGCCGTCAGCGACAAGGACACCTCCTATGAGATCGCAGAACTGGGCCGCGTCGCGTGGAAGGCGCAGGTCGAGGCGCTCTACCATCAGCTCGAGGCGCATGCCGAGCGCGTCGAGGGTGAACGCTTCGCGCCGGGGGAGGCGAAGAAGCCCTCATACGACCGCAAGCAGGTGGACCGCCTCATCGACCGCATCATGGATCAGGCCGGCGGCGAGCTCGACCGCATCAGCTCCGACGCAGAGGCCGGCGACGACGGCGCGAGGCTGACGGCGCAGTCCGTCTCCGACGTCATGTTCACGCAGCGCAAGGGCAGGCGCGGCTACGACGAACGTCAGGTCGACTACTACCTCAACGCCTGCGCCGACCTGCTCGGGCGCCTTGAGTCCTACGCGCGCGTCTCCACCTACGCCGCGCGACGACCGGCCGCCGCGCCGGCCATCGCGCCGCTCATCCCCGAACACGCGGGCGCGGCGCGCACGGCGGCGTCGGCCGCGCAACCGGCGGCCGACCCCGTGCCGGCGGCCGTGACGGAGCCGCGCGCGTCCGAACAGTCCTTCGACGAGCTGCACAAGGCCGAACAGGCAATCTTCATGTCGGCGGCGCCGGCCGTCTCGCCGGTGACGCCGGCGTCGGCCGCGGCCGCCTCGACCATCCCGGTCAGCGACGCCGTCGCGGCCGCCGCCGCGGCCGCGGGCGCGAGCGTGGCCACCGGCCAGCCGGATGACGACGGTCGCGATCTGACGCAGACGCAGCCCTTCGGCGCGCCACTCGCCGCGACCGAGCCCAGGCATGCGCCGTCGCCGGTCGCGCGCGCCCATACGCTGTCCGACATCAAGCCGATCACGCCGGCGCCGCGCACGATCCCCGAGCGCGAACGCGTGACGCCGACGCCGCCGGCCGTGTCCGACGACCTCAATGCGGTGCCGACGGTGACGGCCGTGTCCGACGAGACGACGATCACCTTCGGCGACACGCGCCAGCCGTCGCTCGATTCGCCGTCTCTCGCCGCGCTCGCGTCGCTCGCGAAGAGCACCGAGACGCTGCCCGAGCAGCCGCAGCAGCCGTCGGCGTCGACGACGTCGAGCGGACTGTCGGTGCCGACGCTGACGAACGTGACGATCCCCGACCTGCCGGTGCGCCGTCCGATGGACGCGTCCGCAGCCTCCGAGGACGCCGCGCCCGCATCCTCCGCCGCCTCCGGCGACGGCCACGACACGCGCTTCGTGCCGCCGGACACGATGAACGTCGAGATCCCGGACCTCGAATTCCCGACCTTCTCGACCGACGGTCCGCTCGTCGCCGGCGACGCGGACGAGGACGGGCGCTGACATGACGCTGGAACGGCACATCGCGGCACCGCAGGACGGCCCGCATCGCGACGTCGTCATCCTCGGCTCGACCGGCTCGATCGGCACGCAGGGACTCGACGTCATCGCCCGCCACCCCGAGCGGTTCACCGTCACCGGGCTGGCCGCGGGCGGCTCCCACGTCGAGCTGCTCGCCGACCAGGCCGTGCGCTTCGCCGTGCCCGACGTCGTCGTCGCCGACCCGTCCGCTGCGCGTCCGCTGCGTGAGGCGCTCGATGCGCGGGGCGCGCGCAGCGTGCGGGTGCGCGCCGGCCTCGACGAGGTCGACGCCATCGCCGCAAGCGGCGCCGACGTCGTGCTCAACGGCATCACCGGCTCGATCGGGCTGACGCCGTCGATCGCGGCGCTCAGGGCCGGCTCGCAGCTCGCGCTCGCGAACAAGGAGTCGGTCGTCGCCGGCGGCCATCTGCTCTTCGACGCGCAGACGCGCCCCGACCAGATCAACCCGGTCGACTCCGAGCATTCGGCGATCTGGCAGTCGCTGCGCTCCGGCGCGCACGACGAGGTCTCCCGGCTCGTCGTGACCGCATCGGGCGGCCCGTTCCGCGGCTGGACGCGCGAGCGGATGCGCGGCATCACGCCCGAACAGGCGCTCAACCACCCCACCTGGCATATGGGGCCGGTCGTCACGATCAACTCGTCGACGCTGATGAACAAGGGGCTCGAGGTCATCGAGGCGAGCCGCCTGTTCGCCATCGCGCCCGAACGCATCGTCGTCACCGTGCACCCGCAGTCGATCGTCCATTCGATGGTCGAGTTCCGTGACGGCGCGACGATCGCGCAGGCCTCACCGCCCGACATGAGGCTGCCGATCGCGTTGGGGCTGTCCGCGCCCGAACGGCTCGGCGACGTCGCCGCGGCCTGCGACTGGAGCACGGCCGCCTCCTGGACCTTCGAACCGCTCGACGACGAGGCGTTCCCTGCCGTCGACCTCGCGCGCCGGTGCCTGAACGCCTCCGAGAAGCACACGGCCGTGCTCAACGCGGCAAACGAGCAGGCCGTGCACGCGTTCCTCGAGGGGCGCCTGCCGTATCTGGGCATCGTCGACACCGTCGAACACGTGCTCGACGCGATGGACGGCGAGCTTCGCGACGCGCCGCGCTTCACGTCGGTCGACGACATGCTCGGCTGTGAGCACGAGGCGCGCGCCCGGGCCGATGCGATCATCGCCGCCCGCTGAGGACCTGCGCGTTCCCGCACGCCGTCACCGGCGAGGGGCCGCACCGGTGACGGCGTTGACGCGCTGGTGTATCCTGTGATGGATTCCGCCGCCCCATACGGGCGGCGCAGCCATAGCGATGGTTGTCCGACGAACGAATGGATGGATGGATTGACGATGGACAAACCGTTCCGCAAGACCGGAGAACAGGCGATCAGCGAAAGCCCGCTGCACCCGAGGCGCACATCGCGCCGCATCATGGTCGGGCCGGTTGCGGTCGGCGGCGGGGCACCGATCTCGGTGCAGTCGATGACGAACACGAGGACCGCTGACGTCGGTGCGACGCTGCAGCAGATCGCCGAGCTGACGGCCGCCGGATGCGACATCGTGCGCGTCGCCGTGCCGACGCAGGAGGACGCCGACGCGTTGCCGAGGATCGTTGCCAAATCGCCGATCCCGGTCATCGCCGACATCCACTTCCAGAGCAACTACGTGTTCGAGGCGATCGACGCCGGCTGCGCGGCGGTGCGCGTCAACCCCGGCAACATCCGCAAGTTCAACGAGGTCGGCCCGGCGATCTGCAGGGCGGCGACCGACGCGGGCATCTCGCTGCGCATCGGCGTCAATGCCGGCTCGCTCGACAAGGCGCTCTACGAACGCTACGGCGGTCCGACCCCCGAGGCGCTCGTCGCCTCCGCGCTCAAGGAGGCGCGCATGTTCGAGGACGTCGGCTTCCATGACTTCAAGATCTCGGTCAAGCACCACGACCCGGTCACGATGGTCGAGACCTACCGGCTGCTCGCCCGGCAGGGCGACTGGCCGCTGCATCTGGGCGTCACCGAGGCCGGACCGGCCTGGCAGGGCACGATCAAGTCGTGCGTGGCCTTCGGTGCGTTGCTCGCCGAGGGCATCGGCGACACGATCCGCGTCTCGCTGTCCGCGCCTCCGGTCGAGGAGGTCAAGGTCGGCTGCAAGATCCTCGAATACCTGGGCCTGCGGGCGCGCAAGTTCGATATCATCAGCTGCCCGAGCTGCGGACGCGCGCAGGTCGACGTCATCCAGCTCGCGAACGCCGTCACCGACGGCCTCAAGGACGTCACGGCGCCGATTCGCGTCGCCGTCATGGGCTGCATCGTCAACGGTCCCGGCGAGGCGCGCGAGGCCGACCTCGGCGTCGCCTCCGGCAACGGCAAGGGGCAGATCTTCATCAAGGGAAAGGTCGTCGAGACGGTCCCCGAGGACCGCATCGTCGAGACGTTGCTCAAGCACGCGGACGCCATCGCCGAGCAGATGCGGGCCGATGGCGTGGACACGGCGGCGGGGACGGGCCCCGTCGTCATCCCGGTCGTCGATGAGGGACACGGCGAGAGGGACGAGTGAGCGGAAAGGACGGTGACGTGACGGACAGCATCCAACACGTCGACGAGAACCAGGCGGCGCGCCCGATGGGCTTCAGCCGCACGAAGCGGCTCATGGTCACGTTGCCGATCTTCATCATCCTGCTCGGCATCCTTGTGACCGTCTCGACGAACACGAGGATCGAGGTCGAGGACACGCCGCGCGCGATGAGCTTCGCGACGCTCACGCCGGACACGGCCGTCACCTTCGACACGGAGGACGAGCTGCCCGGCAACGGCACCTACAAGGTGCGCAAGCAGTATCTGACGATCGACGCGAAGCGGCCGTCGACCGGCGAGATCCAGAAGGTCCGCGTGCTCATACGCACACCCGAGGGGGCGCCGTCGAAGGGACTGCCCGGCATGGTGTTCATGCACGGCGCCGGCTACGGTACCTGCGACAACTCCTTCGGCGACATCGCCACGAGCATGGCGTCGGCCGGCTTCGTCACCGCCGTCCTCGACAAGCCGGTGTGGTCGACGAGCGACCTCGACCGCGACTACGAGGGATCCGCCGTCGTCTACGACCAGGTCATCGGCATCCTGCGGTCCATGGACGCCGTCGACGAGCACAAGGTCGGCATCTACGCGACGAGCGAGGCGACATGGATTTCGTCGTATCTGCTCGACATCGACGACGACGTCGCCTTCCAGATCCTGCTGTCCCCGATGGTGTTCTCGCCGCGCCACGCGCTCGCCTTCCTCGCCGTGCAGAACTTCGCGCTCGCCGGCGCGAACGACGGCTACCAGTCGATCGTGCGGCGCGTGTTCTCGTTCGACCTGGCGATGTTCCACCTCGACAACATCGACATCCGCACGTCGACGCCGAAGGCGTTCTCGATACCGACGATGGTCGCCTACGGCTCGAAGGACGTCATGACGGCGCAGGTGGAGGGGTTCAAGGAGATCCTCGCGCTCGCGCACAGGGCCGGCAACTGGGACGTCTCGCTGCGCAGCTACCCGATTGCGAACCATGTGCTGCGCCTGGGCGACGAATCGATGAGCGGCACGCCCTTCGCCGACGACTACGTCGACGACATGGTCTCGTGGGCCGTCGGCACGTCGCGCGGCCTTGAGCAGACGAGCGAACGCATCGCCGGCACGCCGCTCTACCAGTCGATCCCGGTGCCACGCGGACTGCACGCCCACCGCGTCATGACCGTCTACGGCACGATCGTGCTCGCGCTGATGGCCGTCATGATGCTCGTCTCGCTCATCGTCTCGCTCATCGCGCTCGTCGCGCACATCCGCAACCGCCGCAGGGGGCGCGGCCCGGCGCTCGGCATGCGTGAACGCTTCGGCGGCGCGCTGCTCATGCTCACGATCGTGACGCTCGTCGCGCTGTTCGTGTTCCTCGGCGGCTTCGGCGAGGTCGTCCTCGCCGTCGTGCATATGGCATGGGGCAGCGCCCCACCGGACGACAGCGGCATGATGTACTGGAGCTGGCCGTTCATCCAGGTCGTGTGCATCGTGCTGTTGTGGGCGTGGTCGCGCGTGTTCGCCGGCATCATCGAGTCGCTGTCCGTGCGCGGCGTGCTGCAATGGCCGATGCGCCGCGGTGCGCTCAAGCAGATCGCGAGTGGCGCGCAGCCGGTCGTCGCGACGACGAGGCTCGGACGCGTGCTGTTCTGGACCGTCGCCTTCACGATGCTGCTGATCCTGCTGAGCTTCTCGTTCTGGGGCCTGTTCCTGTTCTGACGGCCCCGATGCGCGACGCACGGCGATGTGATCGCGTGATACCCGTGACGATGTGAGAAAGGAGCGGCGCATGGCGCTCTACCGTGACGAAGGCGTCGTGCTCAGGACGGCGAAGCTCGGCGAGGCCGACCGCATCATCACCGTGTTCACGCGCGGCCATGGCAAGGTGCGCGCCGTGGCGAAGGGCGTGCGCCGCACGAAGTCGCGCTTCGGCGGGCGCGTCGAGCCGTTCATGCGCATCGACCTGCTGCTGGGCGAGGGGCGCACCTTCGACACGATCAGCCAGGCCGAGTCGATCGCCGCCTACGCCGGGCCGATCGGCGCCGACTATGAGGCGTACCGCGCCGCGAACGTCGTCGTCGAGACGCTCAACGACCTGATCACAAGCGAGCACGAGCCGGCGCCGGCGCAGTACCGGCTGCTCGTCGGCGCGCTCAACGCGCTCGCGCAGGGACGGCACGGCGCGCAGATGATCGCTGAATCCTATGTGCTGCGCGCGCTCGCACTCGCCGGATGGCGCCAGCGGCTCGACTCGTGCGTCGTGTGCGGGCGCGCCGACCGGCTCACCCATCTGTCGGCCGCCGCCGGCGGCGTCATGTGCGAGGCCGACCATACGCCCGAGGCGAAACCGGTCGACCCGTTCACGTTGCGCAGGCTGAGGGCGCTCGCCGACGGCGACTGGGCGGCGCTCGACGGCGAGCGACCCGACCCGCGCACCGTGCGCGCCGTCGAGGAATGGGCGCAGTACTATCTCGAACGGCCGATACGTTCGATGCGCTTGCTAGATTGAACGTATGGCTTTTGACTGCGTCGATTACACATCCCTCAACGTCCCGGCAGCGCCGTTCTCCGATCCGACGATCGTGCCGGACTTCCCGAAGAGCAAAGTGCCGCGCCATGTGGGCGTCATCATGGACGGCAACGGGCGGTGGGCGCAGCAGCGCGGCCTGATCCGCACCGAGGGCCATCAGGCCGCCGAACCGGTCGTCTTCGACACGATCGCCGGCGCGATCGAGGCCGGCGTGCGCTATCTGAGCTTGTACACGTTCTCGACCGAGAACTGGAAGCGCTCGCCGCAGGAGGTGCGCTTCCTGATGGGCTTCTCTCGCGACATCATCCGCCGCCGCGTCGCGCAGATGGATGAGTGGGGCGTGCGCGTACGCTGGTCGGGGCGCCGCCCGAAGCTGTGGAAGTCGGTCATCGACGAACTCGAGACGGCGATGGAACGCACCAAGCGCAACAAGGTCATCGACGTCGTCTTCTGCATCAACTACGGCGGCCGCGCCGAGATCGCCGACGCCGCGGCCGCGATTGCGCGCGAGGTGCGCGAGGGGCGCATCAAGGGCGACCGCGTCACCGAGAAGATGGTCGCCGAGCATCTGTACAACCCGGACATCCCGGACTGCGACCTCGTCATCCGCACCTCCGGCGAGCAGCGCACAAGCAACTTCCTGCCGTGGGAGGCGGCCTACGCCGAACTCGACTTCGTGCCCGAGCTGTTCCCCGACTGCGGCCGCGAGGTGCTGTGGGGCTCGATCGACCGCTACATCCACCGCGACCGCCGCTTCGGCGGCGTCAGGCAGTCGTGAGCGTCGCCCGCTAGCCGAGCGAGGCGAGGAAACCTGCGATCGCATCGGTGAAGCGGCGTACGAAGCCCGCGCCGTCGACGCCGAGCGCGACATGCGTATCCGTCGCATCGTCGAGCGCCGCGCGCGGGTCGCCGATCGTGCGGCCGCGCACACCGACGCCGTCGCCGGTGCGCGTCTCGACGATCATCGGCAGGTCGAAGGTCGTCACGAGCGACGGATCGAGCGCGACGGCCGCGGCGAGCGGGTCGTGCAGCGGCATGCCGGCGGCGAAGATCGGGTCGCTCGCGCGGTTTGCGCGGATCGAGAAGTTCGCGAGGCTCGCGAGCAGGAACGCGACATGGCGGCGCTTGCATGCGCCGGCCTCGCCTTCGCCGGCGAGCCATCGCGCGACGTCAGCCGGCCCGAGCAGGCAGCGGTGCGTGACGTCGAGGCCGATCATCGTCGTGTCGGCGTGCGCGCGCAGCACGCGGTCGGCCGCCTCGGGATCCTGCAGCACGTTCGTCTCGCACACCAGGTCGTAGCAGTTGCCCTCCTGCGTGAGCGTGCCGCCCATGAACACGATGCGTGCGCGGCGCACGGCGTCCGGGTCGGCGCGCAGCGCGACGTCGACGTCGGTGAGCGGACCGGTCGCGACGATCGTCAGCGCGTCGCCGTAGCGTCGCGCGGCGTCGACGATGAGCCGCGCGCCGTCGGTCATCGGCGAGCAGTCCTCATCGGGGAAACCGAGCTTTTCCGGCGTCGCGAGGCCGGCGCGCGTGAAGAACTCGGGGATCGTCGGCAGTTCGGCGTGCGGGTCGCCGACCGGGTAGCCGCCGACCGAGATCGCATGGCCCTGCCGGATGAGGGCGCCGACGTCCGCCGCGGACAAGGTGACGACGCCGTCGTCGTCCGAGGCGATGACGAGCCCCGGCCGCTCCTTGGGCGTCGCGCACACGCCGATGCGCAGGTCGGCCAGCCCGTTGCGCCCGTGGAAGCGCGCGCAGCCGGCGTCGGCGACGAACATCGGCGCCCACGACGGATGGCGCGCGCCGTCGGACACCGGCACGTCGGCGCGGCCGAGCATGGCGAGTACGGTGCGTGTGTTGCGCGCGGCCTGCTGCTGCAGCACGTTGCCGTAGGTGGCGCTGACGCCGACGATGTGCGCGTCGGAGGCGACGAGGTAGGCGAGTGCGAGCGCGTCGTCGACGCCGGTGTCCATGCTCAGGACGAGATGCTGGGGAACGGTCATACGCCCATTGTTCCACGGATGGTTCCGCCATGCGCGGTTTCACTGCGCGCTATGCGCCTCGAAGACCCGATCGGCCCTATTGCTTGTCCGTCGTGTCCGTGGCGAGGAACTCGTCGGTCGCGAGGTCGCGCGACTGCGGCGCCTGATGCACGACCTGCCCGTTCTCATCGGCATAGGCGTCCGATTCGGCGAGGAAGTCGAAGTAGCTCTGCGTGCCGTTGTAGTCGATCGCGCCGAAGACGAGGTCGCCGTCGTCGATGCGCTTGCGCTCGCCCCAGTACTGGCCGTCGACGATCGTCTGCATCGACTCCTTGACGAAGGCCTCGTCGAGGTTCGCCTCGGGTGCGTCGTGCACGAGGATCGACGCGGCCTCGTCGCCGTGTTCGTAGGCGTACAGGTAGCCGCGCTGCGTCGCTTGGACGAAGCGGCGCACGAGGTCGGGGTCGTCGTCGATGAGCCGGTCGCTTGTGATGACGCCGATCGAGTCGGCGTTGCCGGGCACGCCGTAGTCGGGTTCGGTGAAGCAGCGCAGCTCGGGGCCGTTCATCTTCGCCTGCACGCCCTCCCAGGTGGAGTAGAAGCCGCCGAAGTCGGCGCGGCCCGACGTGAGCGTCGCGAAGGTCGACGTGCCGACGGTGACCTTGTCGAAGTCGCCTTTGCCGCCGTCGGTCTCGATCATGCGGCGCACGACGGCGTCCGATTCGCTTGATCCGAAGGTTGCGAAGGTCCTGCCGTCGAAGTCCCGTGGGCTTTGGATCGCCGTGTTCGACGCAAGCGCGCACCAGATCGCGCTCGTCTTCTGCTGCACCTGCATGACCTGCTTGAGCTTCGCGCCCTTCGTCGCGTAGATGCCGACGTTCGTCAGGTTCGACAGCGCGAAGTCGGCGACGCCGTTGTTGACGGCCTGCTCGGCGCCGGACTGGGCGACGGCGACGACGTCGACGTCGAGCCCGGCGTCGCGGTAGTAGCCTTTGTTGCTGGCGACGTAGACGCCGATGTGGTTCGTGTCGGGCGCCCACGACAGCATGAAGGTGACGCGGCGCAGCCCGTCGGCGTCGGCGGAGTGCGCG
This sequence comes from Bifidobacterium castoris, assembly GCF_003952025.1. Lineage (GTDB taxonomy): Bacteria > Actinomycetota > Actinomycetes > Actinomycetales > Bifidobacteriaceae > Bifidobacterium > Bifidobacterium castoris. The sequence continues at coordinate 42,742 of NZ_QXGI01000004.1, forward strand.
CCGCCGCATGCGGCGACGGCGAGGACGGAGCACAGCGCGGCCGCGGCGGCGGCGATGCGCGTGAGGGAGCGGCGGAAGGTCATATGGGTCCTCCTGATGATGGTTGGGTGGGGGGGAAAAAGGTCGGCGGATGCGTCCGGCCGCGGGTCGTCGGACGGACGCGCGGATGCGGCGGAGGGACGCGCGGACTACTGCGCGTCCGGGTCCTCGTCGTCGCCGGGCGCGCCGATCGTGAGCCGTTCGGTGATGTGCACGGCGAGCAGCAGCAGCGCGGTCATGACGATGATGACGAAGGTCGCCGCGAAGATGAGCGGCGTCTGGAACGAGTTGTAGGCGGCCTGCAGCCAGATGCCGAGGCCGCGGCGCGCGCCGAGGTATTCGGCGGTCGCCGCCGTCGCGAAAACGTAGGCGGCGGCGACGCGCACGCCGCCGAAGATCTGGCGCGCCGCGACGCGCAGGTCGACGTGGAACAGCGTCCAGGCGCGCGACGCGCCGCAGGTCGTCGCGACGTCGCCGTAGAAGGCGGGCACCGCCTCGAGGCCGCGCATCGTCTGCACGACGATCGGGAAGAGCGCAAACACGGCTACGATGACGACCTTGCCGACCGGCTCGAAGCCGAACCAGATGAGGAACAGCGGCGCGATCGAGATGAGCGGCAGCGTCTGCGCGGCCGCGAGCAGCGGGAACAACGCCGCGTAGGCCGTGCGCGAGCAGTGGATGCCGACGCCGAGCAGCACGCCGACGACGCAGGCGATCAGGAAGCCGCACACGCCTTCGGCGAAGGTGACGGCGGCCGCCGGCCACAGCGTCGGCCATGCGCGCGCCGTCGCGACGACGATCTGGCCCGGCGAGGCGATCATCGTGACCGGGGGATGGGCGGCGTCGACCCAGATCTGCCAGAGCGCGAGGATCGCCAGCACGACGGCCGCGGTCGGCCAGTGCCGGCGCAGCGCGCGCGAGATCGGGGAGCCGTGTCGGACGGGTTCATGCAGACGACCGCAGGAGGTCATGTGCACCTTGCTTTCTGCGCGCCGCGCGCGCTGGAAGGCCGACGGCTTGCAGTGGCAAGGTGAGGAGTCCACCGCCGCACGACCAGAAAAGGTATCGGGATCGTCGCATGCCATGTAACAGACGATCATGCCATGCGACAGATGATTCAGTGTAGTACCCGGTGTGGGCATCGGCGTGGACGCGCGCCTTCGCGCCTCTGATCCGGCGTTGCGGCGCGCAGGGAATTATCCGCGCCGCAATTATCGTGGAGGTATGACGACGATGAAGCAGATCGCACAGTGCGTCGGGGTCTCGGTCTCCACGGTCTCGCTTGTGCTCAACGGCAGGGACGGCGGCCGCGTCAAGCCGCAGATCGCGCAGCGCGTGCGCGAGGCGGCCGACGAGATGGGCTACCAGCCGAACGCGCTTGCGCGCTCGCTGCGAACAAGCCGCACGCATATCGTCGGCTTCATCAGCGTCGAGGTCGCGACGACGCCTTACGCGGGCGGCATGATCCAGGGTGCGCAGGACGCGCTCAGCGCGCTCGGCTACGTGCTGCTCACCGTCAACGGCGACGACGCGCAGGCGGTCGACGCCGAGGTTGGCGCGCTGCGCCGCTACGGAGTCGACGGCTTCCTTTATTCGGCGATGTCGAACCGTGTCGTCGACGTGCCGAAGTCGCTCACGCGTTTCCCGCTCGTGCTCGTCGACGCGACCGATGCCGACGGCCGTTTCCCGTCGATCGAACCGGACGAATTCCGCATCGGCTACGACGCGACGACGCGGCTCATCGACGCCGGCTGCAGGCGCATCGCCTACGTCGGCTGCGCCGAGCCGATGGTCGCGCAGACCGGACGTTTCGAAGGCTACCGGCAGGCGCTCGTCGACCACGGCATGGACGTCGACGAGCGCCTGCGGCGCGACGTGCTCAACAACGGTCCGGCGCTGCGCGCCGTCGAGGGGCTGTTCGACGCCGAGAGGCCCGACGGCTTCTTCTGCTTCAACGACGCACGCGCCTGGTACGTCTACGAGGCCGCCGCGCGCAGGGGACTGACGATCGGCGGCGACGTGTCGGTCGTCGGCGTCGACAACCACCGTGTCTTCGCCGAGACGCTCGAGCCGCAGCTGACGACGATCGAGCTGCCGCACTACGAGATGGGCTACTGGGCCGCGAACCGGCTCGTCGCGCGGATCGAGGGACGCGCGATCAACGAATCGGCATGGCCGCGCACGACGGCCGTCATGCCGCTGCTCGACACGCCGTCGCCGGCGAAGGTGCACTGCACGCTCATCGAGAAGTCGTCGGTGCGCGCATCGCGCTGAACGGCGGCGACACGCCGGCGGTCGCCGCGTCGCCGCGCCCATAGTCGCACCGAGAATCCGTCAAACGATTGACGTTATGCGTTTCAGTGCTCGGCCGATGTTGCGGTGGTAGTTGTCAATCGTTTGACGTTAAACGATTGACGCAGTATGATGAAGCCACCCGGACATCACGAACGACACAGCCGACGGGACTGATGCCCAAGACGACGGATCCGCGCACATGCGGGCCGCCCGGACGCCCGCCGCCGCACGGGGCGGGCCCGACCGTCATGCATCCGGCTTTTCGCAAAAAGCCCTGACAACGAGGTTCATCATGGCAACATCAACAACCGCGAAGGTGTGGAGGAACCCCTCCTATCTGCAAAGCTCGACCGGCATCTTCCTGTTCTTCTGCTCGTGGGGCATCTGGTGGTCGTTCTTCCAGCGCTGGCTCAACTCGATGGGGCTCAACGGCGCCGAGGTCGGCACGATCTACTCGATCAACTCGCTCGCCACGCTCGTGCTCATGTTCTGCTACGGGCTCATCCAGGACAACCTCGGACTCAAGCGCAGGCTCGTCCTCGGCATCTCGGTCATCGCCGCGCTCGTCGGCCCCTTCGTGCAGTTCATCTACGCGCCGTTGATGAAGACGAACATGATGGCGGCCGCGTTCATCGGCTCGATCGTGCTGTCCGCCGGATTCATGGCCGGCTGCTCGCTCATCGAGGCGGTGACCGAACGCTACAGCCGCCGCTTCGGCTTCGAATACGGCCAGTCGCGCGCCTGGGGCTCCTTCGGCTACGCGATCGTCGCGCTCGTCGCCGGCTTCGTGTTCAACATCAACCCGATGATCAACTTCTGGATCGGCTCCGCCTTCGGCGTCGGCATGCTCATCGTGTATCTGACGTGGTACCCGGCCGAGCAGCGCGAGGCGCTCAAGGAGGCCGCCGACCCGGCCGCGGCGCCGTCGAACCCGACGCTCAAGGAGATGGCGCACGTCCTGAAGATGCCGGCGCTGTGGGTGCTCATCGTCTTCATGCTGCTGACGAACACGTTCTACACGGTCTTCGACCAGCAGATGTTCCCGACCTACTACGCGTCTCTGTTCCCGAGCGAGGCCACCGGCAACGCCGTCTACGGCACGCTCAACTCGGTGCAGGTGTTCTGCGAGTCCGCGATGATGGGCGTCGTGCCGATCATCATGCGCAAGATCGGCGTGCGCAACGCGCTGCTGCTCGGCTCGACCGTCATGTTCCTGCGCATCGGGCTGTGCGGCGTCTTCCACGATCCGGTCGCGATCTCGATCGTCAAGATGTTCCACGCGATCGAGGTGCCGCTGTTCTGCCTGCCGGCCTTCCGCTACTTCACGCTCCACTTCAATCCGAAGCTCTCGGCGACGCTGTACATGGTCGGCTTCCAGATCGCCTCGCAGATCGGCCAGGTCGTCTTCTCGACGCCGCTGGGCATGCTGCACGACCGCATGGGCGACCGCGCGACCTTCCTGACGATCTCCGGCATCGTTCTCGCCGCGACGGTCTACGGCTTCTTCGTCATCAAGCGCGACGACGAGCAGGTCGACGGCGACCCGTTCATCCGTGACTCGCAGAAGACGCCGTCGCTGGCCGCCGACGAGGCCGTGCTGTCCGCCGACTCCGAGGACATGTGATCCCCGCCCCCCCCCTCCATCCCATCCGACCGACCACACAGAAGGAACCGTCATGACTTCCGCAACCTTCACGCCGCAGACCAACCCCACGCCCGATCCGAGCATCGAGCCGGTGCTCACGCCGATCGCCGACCACGCCGAGCAGCTCAGGCTCGCCGAAGCCGGCGTCGCCGCGCTCGCCGAGACGCGCGACGACCGCTGGTACCCGAAGTTCCACATCGCCTCGAACGGCGGCTGGATCAACGACCCGAACGGCCTGTGCCGCTACAACGGACGCTGGCACGTGTTCTACCAGCTGCACCCCTACGGCACGCAGTGGGGGCCGATGCACTGGGGCCACGTCTCCTCGCCGGACATGCTGCACTGGCGCCGCGAGCCGATAGCCTTCGCGCCGAGCCTCGAGCAGGAACGCCACGGCGTCTTCTCCGGCTCCGCCGTCATCGGCGACGACGGCAGGCCGTGGATCTACTACACCGGCCACCGCTGGGCCAACGGCAAGGACAACACCGGCGGCGACTGGCAGGTGCAGATGCTCGCCAGACCGGACGACGACATGACGACGTTCACGAAGCAGGGCATGATCATCGACTGCCCGACCGACGAGGTCGACCACCACTTCCGCGACCCGAAGGTGTGGAAGACCGGGGACGTCTGGTACATGACCTTCGGCGTCTCGTCGAAGGAGCGCCGCGGCCAGATGTGGCTGTACGCCTCCGACGACATGGTCCACTGGAGCTTCGAGCGCGTGCTGTTCGAGCACCCCGATCCGGACGTCTTCATGCTCGAATGCCCCGACTTCTTCCCGATCCGTGACGCCGAGGGCAACGAGAAATGGGTCATCGGCTTCTCGGCGATGGGCGCGAAGCCGTCCGGCTTCATGAACCGCAACGTCAACAACGCCGGCTACATCATCGGCACCTGGCGGCCGGGGGAGGCCTTCGAGCCCGAGACCGGCTTCCGTCTGTGGGACGAGGGGCACAACTTCTACGCGCCGCAGTCCTTCCACGCCGACGGACGGCAGATCATGCTCGGCTGGATGAGCCCCTTCGTCGCGCCGATCCCGATGGAGGAGGACGGCTGGTGCGGCAACCTCACGCTGCCGCGCGAGATCACGATGGACGCCGCCGGCGACCTCGTCACCGCGCCGGCCGGCGAGATGCGGGGCCTGCGCACCGGCACCATCGGCCTCGGCCCGCTCGACCTGGGCGTCAACGAGCGCGCGACGGTCGTCGAGAACGACGGCGGCGCCGTCGAGATCGAGATGAGCCTCGACCTGGCGCACACCGACGCCGAACGCGCCGGACTGCACGTGCACATGACCGACGACGGCCGCTACACGGCGATCGTCTTCGACGCGCAGATCGGCGGCGTCGTCATCGACCGTCAGAACGTCGCCAACGGCGACCGCGGCTACCGCGTCGCGCGGCTGTCCGAGGCCGAGCTTGCCTCGGACACGCTCGACCTGCGCGTCTTCGTCGACCGCGGCTGCGTCGAGGTCTACGTCAACGGCGGCAAGCACGCGATGAGCTCGTATTCGTTCCCGTCCGAAGGCCCCCGCGCTATCGGGCTCGTCAGCGAATCCGGCACCGCGCATCTGCACGACCTGACGATGCACACGCTCGCGTCGATCGGACTCGACTGAGGGCGTACGGCGTGCATAGTCGCCCGCGCGTCAGCGGTCCTGGCCGCCCGCGATGATCTCGTCGACGAGCGCCGGCTTCTGCGCCATCTGGCCGCTGAAGCCGGGGCGGATGTCGAGCTTGAGGCTCACGCCGGTGCGGTAGCCCTGCGCGGCGAGCTTCATCGTCGCGTCGCGCACGACGCGCAGCACGTCGTCGAGATCGCCCTCGATGTTCGTGAACATCGCGTTCGTCTCGTTCGGCAGCCCCGAATCGCGGATGATGGCGATGGCCTGCGCGACGTATTCGCTCAGTTCGGCGCCGACGCCGCTCGGCGCGATCGCGACGGCGGCGACGGTGTTGATGACCGGCCTGCCGTCCTCGTTGGTTGGCACCTGCTGGCGGACGGCGTTGCGGTCCGGCGTCTGTGACATGGCTGTTCCTCCTGTCGATGTTCGGTCGAAATGTCGGCGTCCGTCGCGTTCAGTGGCGCGCCCATCCGTGGTCCATCGGCCCGGAGCCGGCGCCGAGGTCGAGCTGCGCGCGCAGCGCGCCGCCCAGATACGACTTCGCGTGCGCCACGGCGTCGCCGAGCGTGTCGCCGAGCGCGAGCCTCGAGGCGATCGCCGACGACAACGTGCAGCCGGTGCCGTGCGTGTTCGTGTTCGCGATGCGCGTCCCCTCGAACCAGCGGACGTCGCCGCCGGGCCAGGCGAGCACGTCGCTTGCGTCGTTCGTGCCGTGGCCGCCCTTGACGAGCGCCGCGCAGCCGTAGCGCGACGCGAGGGTGCGCGCGGCGCGCTCCATTGCAGCGCGGCCGTCGATCGTCTCGCCGACGAGCACGGACGCCTCCGGGATGTTCGGCGTGATGACCTCGGCGAGGGAGAACAGCTCGCGCGTCATCGTGACGACCGATTCGTCGTCGGAGAGCTCCGAGCCGCTCGTCGCGACCATGACCGGGTCGACGACGACGTGCTTCGCGCCGTGCGCGCGCAGCCTCGCGGCGACCGTCTCGATCGCCTCGCGGCCGACGACGACGCCGATCTTGACGGCCGCCGGGCGGATGTCGTCGAAGACCGAGTCGATCTGTTGGCCGATGAGCGCCGCGTCGACCGACGCGATCGCCTGCACGCCGGTTGTGTTCTGCGCGGTGATGCCGGCGATGACGCATTCGCCGTAGACGTCGTTGGCGAGCATCGTCTTGAGGTCGGCGGCGATGCCGGCGCCGCCGGAGGAATCGGTCGTCGCGACCGTGAGCACGGCGGGCAGCCTCACCGGCGTGCCGACCGTTTCCTCGTAGCCGTGGCGCGCGTCGCCGCGCACGGCCGTCCATGCGTCGACGAGCCGCTGCGTGGCGGCTTCCGGATCGTCGGCCGCGGCGATCGCGGAGACGACGAACCAGCCGTCGGCGTAGGTGTCGGCGAGCATCGGCACGTCCTCGACGTGCACGCCGCCGCCGACGACGAGCGGGTGGAGGCTCGCGTCGCACAACGCGTCGATCCGTTCGGCGTCGAGCGTCCCGGCGCCGCCGGCGACGCCCGCCTCGGGCTTCGTCGCCGTCGTGTGCAGCGGGCCTGCGCCGATGTAGTCGATCGTGCCGGCCGGCAGCGCGTTCGCGGCCTCGACCTGCTCGGGCGTGTTCGCCGACAGTCCGACGATCGCGTCGTTGCCGAGCAGGCGGCGCGCCTCGAGAGGGGAGAGGTCGTCCTGACCGATATGGACGCCGTCGACCTTGATGCCGCGGTGGCGCGCCTCGAGCGCGGCGTCGACTCGGTCGTCGATGACGAAGGCGACGCGGCCGTCGAGATGGTGGCCGCGGATCTCCTCGGCGATGTCGGCGGCCATCGACACGATGTCGCGCACGTCGGCGCGCTTCGCGCGCAGCTGGATGAAGCTCGCGCCGCCGTCGAGCGCCTTCGAGACGACGTCGAGGAGCGTGCGCCCCTTGCAATCGTCCGGGCCGACGACGAAGTAGAACCGCAGGTCGAAGGACCTGCGCATGGACGGATACGGGAACGGTGCGCTCATCGCTTCGCCTCCAGGATCGTGGACGTCGACACGGTGTCGGCGTCGATCGCCCATAGGGCGTCGAGGAACTCGGTCTGGAACGAGCCGGGTCCGTGGGATTCTGCCGCCGCGCGCTCCCCGGCTCGGTCGAACAGCAACGACGCGGCGAGCGCGGCGACGAGCGGGTCGGCGACGCACAGGTAGGTGGCGGCCACGCCGCCGAGCGCGCAGCCGGCGCCGGTGATCTTCGTCATCATCATGTCGCCGCCCGGAAGGCGGAACACACGCTCGCCGTCGGTGACGAGGTCGACCTCGCCGGAGACGGCGACGGCGCCGAGTCCGTCTCCGCCATGCGCGCGCAGATGCCTCGCGACGCGCTTGGCGGCGGCGAGCGCGGAGTCGACGTCGTCGGTCGACTCGACGCCGGCCGGGCCGCCGCCCACGTCGGAGCCGTCGGACAGTCCCCACAGCGCGTCGAGCGCGATGATCTCGGACGCGTTCGCGCGCACGAGCGACGGCGGCACGTCGCGCATCGCCTCGAGGATCGCCGTGCGCGTCGCGCCGAGGCCGGCGGCGACCGGGTCGAGGACCCAGCGGTGGCCGGCCTCGTGCAGCGCGGCCGTGATCTCGCCGAGCGCGTCCTTGTAGAACGGCAGCAGCGTGCCGACGTTGATGTAGGTGGCGCCGCACATGGCCGCGATGTCGATGACGTCGTCGGGCAGGTAGCTCATCGCAGCGGTGCCGCCGGCGGCGAGCTGCGCGTTCGCGACGAGGTTGATCGTGACGAAGTTCGTGAAGGACTGCGCGAGCGGCGTGCGTGCGCGCACGTCGAGCATGGCCTGGCGGATCGATGCGCGCAGCGCGTCGTCGGCTGCGAGATCGTGATGGTCGGCGTTCGTTGCCTTGGACATATGTTGACTCCCTACGATGGCGTTACCCAAACAGGTTCAAAGGGTCAGGCGCGCGGCCTCTCTCAACTTCCCCGATGGAAGTTCCCCTGCACCCCACGAACGTATCGGCGGCTTGGGACAGCCCCGGGACGGCCGCGGCGTGTCACGATATGACGGTAGGATGCGGACGTTGACATAAGACCCCAAACCGTTCAAACCAGAAGGTGCATTGTGGCTAATTCCAAACTTGATGAAGTCGTCTCCCTCGCAAAGCGTCGCGGCTTCGTGTTCCCGGCAGGCGAGATCTACGGCGGCACCCGCTCCGCATGGGACTACGGCCCGCTCGGCGTGGCGCTCAAGGACAACATCAAGCGCGAATGGTGGCGCGCGATGGTCGTCACGCGCCCGGACGTCGTCGGCGTCGACACGTCGATCATCCTGCCGTCGGCCGTCTGGGTCGCCTCCGGCCACGTCTCGGTCTTCAACGACCCGCTCATCGAATGCCTCACCTGCCACAAGCGCCACCGCGCCGACAAGCTCGAGGAGTCCTACGCCGAGAAGCACGACGACCAGATGCCGCCGAACGGCCTCAAGGACATCGTGTGCCCCGACTGCGGCACCCGCGGCAACTGGACCGAGCCGCGCGACTTCAACATGATGCTGCGCACGCATCTGGGACCGGTCGAGGACGACAACTCGCTGCACTACCTGCGCCCGGAGACCGCGCAGGGCATCTTCGTCGACTTCAAGAACGTCATGACGAGCTCGCGCTCCAAGCCGCCGTTCGGCATCGCGAACACCGGCAAGAGCTTCCGCAACGAGATCACGCCGGGCAACTTCATCTTCCGCACGCGCGAGTTCGAGCAGATGGAGATGGAGTTCTTCGTCGAGCCGGGCACCGACGAGGCGTGGCAGCAGTACTGGATCGACGCGCGCACGCAGTGGTACCTCGACCTCGGCGTCAAGCCGGAGAACCTGCGCCACTACGAGCATCCGAAGGAGAAGCTCGCGCACTATTCGAAGCGCACCGTCGACATCGAATACCGCTTCGGCTTCCAGGGCTCCGACTGGGGCGAGCTCGAGGGCATCGCGAACCGCACCGACTTCGACCTCGGCGCGCACTCCGAGCATTCGGGCGAGGACCTGAGCTACTTCAACCAGGCGACCGGCGAGAAGTACGTCCCGTACGTCATCGAGCCAGCTGCCGGCCTGTCGCGCTCGCTGATGGCCTTCCTCGTCGACGCCTACGACGTCGACGAGGCGCCGAACACGAAGGGCGGCGTCGACAAGCGCACCGTGCTGCGCCTGGACCCGAGGCTCGCGCCGATGAAGGCCGCCGTGCTGCCGCTGAGCAAGAAGCCCGAGCTGCAGAAGGTCGCGCAGGATCTGGCCGGCGACCTGCGGCTCAACGACTGGATGATCGACTACGACGAGTCCGGCGCGATCGGACGCCGCTACCGCCGTCAGGACGAGATCGGCACGCCGCTGTGTATCACCGTCGACTTCGACACGCTCGACGACCAGGCCGTGACGATCCGCGAACGCGATTCGATGCAGCAGGAGCGCGTCGCGCTGACGCAGGTCGCCGACTACGTGGCCGCGCGCATCAACGACAAACGCACGCGCGTGCCGATGAAGCCGGTCGAGATGGGCGGCGAGGCATGGCCCGACAGCGTGCATATCGCCCAGGCCGGAGGCCTGTACTGACGATACGGCCCGAAGGCCCCCGCCATGACCGATGCCTGCCGGACTTCAGGTCCGGCAGGCATTTTGTCAGGAATCTTTCAGCGCGCTGCCATATAGTGTCCGCTGTCATCCGATATCCATCCGTCGATGTCCGAACAAGGAACCATGACCGCTTCGCAGGAACCACCCATGTCGGCCTTCGAGGCCGACGCGCCGACGGCCGACCCGGCCGCCGACCCGACGCCCGCACGGCTCGACCACGCCCTTGAACCGCTGCGGCTCGGGCCGATCGATGTGCCGACGCCCGTCATGCTTTCGCCGATGGCCGGCGTGACGAACTGGCCGTTCCGCGTGCTGTGCGAGGAATACGGCCCCGACGGGCTGTACGTCGCCGAGATGATCACGGCCCGCGCGCTCGTGGCGCGCAACCCGAAGGCGCTGCGGCTGTGCCGCTTCGCGCCGCAGGAGCGGCCGCGCTCGCTGCAGCTGTACGGCGTCAACCCGTCGATCGTCGAACAGGCGGCGCGCATCGTCGTCGACGAGCATATGGCCGACCACGTCGACCTCAACTTCGGCTGTCCGGTCCCGAAGGTCACGCGCCGCGGCGGCGGCTCCGCGCTGCCGTGGAAGACCGACCTGTTCGCCGACATCATCCGCCGCGTCGTGGGCGTCTGCGCACCGGCCGGCGTCCCGGTCACCGCGAAGTTCCGCGTCGGCATCGACGACGGGCACGTGACCTTCCACGAGGCGGGCCGCATCGCGCAGGAGGAGGGCTGCGCGGCAGTCACGCTGCATGCGCGCACGACCGCCGAATACTACGGCGGCCACTCCGACTGGTCGAGGATCGCCGAACTCGTCGACGAGCTCGACATCCCGGTCTTCGGCAACGGCGACATCTGGGGCGCTGACGACGCCGTGCGCATGGTCAACGAGACCGGCTGCGCCGGCGTCGCAATCGGTCGTGGATGCCAGGGGCGCCCGTGGATCTTCGCCGACATCCGCCACGCCTTCGCCGGCGACGACGAACGCGCCGATCCGACGCTCGGCGAGGTCGGCGCGATCATCGTGCGGCACGCCGAACTGCTCACGCGCTTCTACGACGGGGACGAACGCATGGCCGTGCACGACCTGCGCAAGCACGTGGCCTGGTATCTCAAGGGATTCCCGGTCGGCGGCCGGATGCGCCGCGCGTTCATGGAGTGCGAGGGCCTCGACGACGTGCGCCGTCTCGTCGCGACGCTCGACCCGCAGGCGCGGATCCCGTCGCGCGTCGTCGACAAGCCGCGCGGCCGTGTTCGCTTTGCGAAGAAAGTGCATCTTCCTTACGGCTGGCTGGATTCGCGGCATACGACGCATGAGGAGCGCGAGCGGCTGTTCGGCGACGACCCGATGGATGCCGGATATTAGTCGTCTGCCCGGCACGGAAAACGGATGGCGGCAATGCAATAAAGAAATCGTGGCGCAATCGCGGGGTATTCCATGAAGCGTTTCACATGGCGACTTGTGGGGCGCGGAATATCGAGCGGTCTGCGATACAGTAGAGACCAGTATCGTGAGTGACAGGAGAATATCGTGAGCGAGATTGCCCAGAATGACAATTTCAACGACAAAACCAACATCAAAGTCGTCGGCGTGGGTGGAGCCGGCGGCAACGCCGTCAACCGCATGATCGCCGAGGGTCTGCAGAACGTCGAGTTCGTCGCGATCAACACCGACGCGAAGGATCTGCTGCGCTCGGACGCCGACGTCAAGATCTCGCTCTCCGACGCCTCGAGCCGCGGACTCGGCGCCGGCGCCGACCCCGAGAAGGGCGCGAAGGCGGCGCAGGACCACCAGTCCGACATCGAGGAGGCCGTCAAGGGCGCCGACATGGTCTTCGTCACCGCGGGTGAGGGCGGCGGCACCGGCACCGGCGCGAGCCCGCTCGTCGCGCGCGCCGCGCGCCAGCAGGGCGCGCTGACGATCGCCGTCGTCACCCGCCCGTTCTCCTTCGAGGGCCCGCAGCGCGCCGCCTCGGCCGCGCTCGGCATCGACAACCTGCGCAAGGAGGTCGACGCGCTCATCGTCATCCCGAACGACCGTCTGCTCGAGCTCGCCGACCGTTCGATCGGCATCGTCGACGCGTTCAAGACCGCCGACACGGCGCTGCTCGCCGGCGTGCAGGGCATCACCGACCTCATCACGATGAACTCGTACATCCACGTCGACTTCTCGGACGTGACGTCGATCCTGCGCGACTCGGGCACCGCGATGTTCGGCATCGGCTCGGCGCGGGGCGACGACCGCGCGACGCAGGCCGCCGAGATCGCGATCAGCTCGCCGCTGCTCGAGGAGAGCATCGACGGCGCGAACGGCGTGCTCATCAACATCGCCGCGTCGACCGACCTCAAGCTGCAGGAGGCCTACGCCGCGACCGAGCTCGTGCGTCGTTCCGCGCATCCGGAGGCACAGATCATCTGGGGCCTGGCGCTCGACGACGCCTACGGCGACGAGATCCGCGTCACCGTCATCGCCGCCGGCTTCGACGCGAAGCACGAGAGCGGCGCCAACGCCGTTGCCGCCGCCAACGCCGCGCCGGCCATCAGCGTCCCCCCGACCCGCCATGACGAGACGGTCACGCCGACCGAACACACGGGCGGCCTGCCGACGATGATGACGTCGCCGGCGCCGAACGCGACGCCGATCTTCCAGACGAAGGTCGAGCCGGAACAGCCGGTCACGCCCGTCGTGCCGGCCACTCCCGCGACGCCGATCTTCGATCCGAGCGTTGAGCCGGACCATTACGCGCCGAACGATCCGGATGGCATCGACATCCCGGATTTCCTGCGCTGATTGAGCCACGAAAGCCAGAAAGGAAACACTGATGCCCGGGTTTCTCAAACAGACGATGTCATATCTCGGCATGAGCGACGTCGCCGAGGACGATGACGCCGAATTCGACGAGGAGGAGGACGAGACCGCATCATCCTTCGATTCCGACCGTTCGGTGACGCCGATGCCGGCCGCGACCTCGCAGCCGGCCGCCGCGCGCAAGCCAGCCGCCCCGTTCCAGGGACGTGTCAGCCGCATCACGACGATCCATCCGCATTCGTATGAGGATGCGCAGCTCGTCGGCCGCGCGCTGCGCGACGGAGTGCCGGTCGTGCTCAACCTCACCGGCGTCTCCGAGGCCGTCGCCTACCGCATCGTCGATTTCTCGTCGGGCGTCGTATTCGGCGTGTCCGGATCGATCGAACGCGTCACGCCGCGCGTGTTCCTGCTCAGCCCCGCGCGCGTCGACATCGTCGCCGAGGACGCCGAGCAGAACGCGGCGCACGACCTGTTCGCGCAGTGACCGGGGCGACGCACGACGCGCGCCCGGTGCGGGAAGGTAAGGAACAGGCATGCTCTCGATGCTGATGACGACGCTGTTCAGGCTCGTCGACTGGCTCATCGACGCCTACCTGCTCGTGCTGTTCGCGCGCATGATCCTCGACTGGGTCTTCGTGCTGGCGCGCGGTTGGCGGCCGCGCGGATTCGCGGCGACGCTCGTCTCGATCGTCTACGCGCTCACCGAACCTCCGCTGCGCTGGCTGCGGCGGTACATCAAGCCGATACCGATGGGGCCGCTGTCCTTCGATACGAGCTTCCTCGTGCTGTATTTCGCGCTCATCGTGCTGCGGGTCCTCATCTGAGAGGGCGCCGCGGACGCGGGACCGGGCGACGGGAAATACGCAGAAACGCGATTGTTTGCACGCAACCCGTGCTAGCATCAACAAATAAGTCCAACTAAGCCGGGTGGTAACCCAAAGCGAGGTGCAAGATATATGGCTCTTTTGACGCCTAAGGATATTAGGGAGCACACCTTCCAGACGGTGCGCTTCAAAGAAGGGTACGACGTTGACGAGGTCGACGACTTCCTCGATCAGGTCACCGAGACCGTCGAAGCTTTGGGCAAGCAGGCCGTCGCCGGCAGCCAGTCGACCCAGGCGCTCGGCCCGGACGTTTCCGAACTCAACACGAAGATCTCCGACCTGACGAACCAGGTCCAGCAGCTGCAGAACGAGAACCAGTCGCTGCGCGCCGCGGCCGCGCAGGGCGCCGGCGAGCAGGCCCAGTCGCAGATCGCGCAGGCCAATCAGCTCGCCCAGGCCGCGCAGGGCAAACTCGCCGAGGCCGAGGACACGAACCGCACGCTCGCCTCGCAGAACGAGCAGCTCAAGGCGCAGGTCGAGCGCCTGAGCGCGCAGGTCGACCAGCTCACCGCGCAGGCCGCGCAGAACACCGAGCAGCCTGATCTGGCGGCGCAGCTCGCCGAGGTCACCAAGCAGCGCGACCAGTTCCGCGCCGATAGCGAGAACCTGCGCCACGAGCTGTCCAGCGCGCATCAGCAGACGATCCGTGCACAGCAGCAGGACGCGCAGATCGCCGAGCTGAGCAAGCAGCTCGAGGAGTCGAAGCAGCGCGAGGAGCAGCTGCGCGATCAGGTCGCCAAGGTCGAGCCGAACACCGAGACCGGCAGCCTGCAGAAGATCAAGAGCGCCGCGGCGGCCGCCAACAGCGAGCCGGAGCGCGCGACCGCGATGCTCACGCTCGCGATGCAGCTGCACGACCAGTACGTCGACAAGGGCAAGGCCACGGCGAAGGAGATCACCGAGCAGAGCCAGCGCAAGTACGAGGAGCTCATCGGCAAGGCCAACGACTACTCGAACCGCACGCGCACCGAGGCCGACGACTACAACAAGCGCGTCCACGAGGAGGCGGACGCCTACAGCAAGCGCACTCGCGACGACGCGGACGCCTACGGCAAGAGCGTGCACGAGCAGGCCGAGGCCTACTCGACGAAGACTCGCACCGAGGCCGACGAGTACAGCGTGAAGACGCGCCAGGACGCCGACACCTACATGCAGAACAAGCATGCCGAGGCCGACCAGTACGTCGTCGACAAGACCGCTGAGGCGAACGACTACGCGGAGACGAAGACGAACGAGGCGAACACCTACGCCGACGCGAAGGCGCATGAGGCTGACGAATACGCCCAGAAGAAGCAGGACGAGGGCAACACCTACGCCCAGCAGAAGAAGAGCGAGGCCGACCAGTACGTCGTAGACCGCCACGCCGAGCTCGACGAGTACGAGAGCGAAGTGCAGCAGCGCGCCCAGGCCTACGACGAGAAGACCCGTACGGCGGCCGACGACTACGCGACGCAGGTGCGCACGAACCTCGAGACGCAGTCGAAGGTCATCGAAGGCAACATCCAGGGACTCAAGCAGTTCGAGACCGAGTACCGCGCACGCCTGACCGAGTTCCTCACCCAGCTGCAGGCGCAGGTCTCGGACACGAACAACTACAACAGCATGGACAAGAGCAACTGAGGGACGCAGTGACCCATCAGTCGAACAGCGAGCAAAGACGGCCGCGTATCCGCGTGGCCGTCTTTGCGTGTACCGCCATCATCGCCATCGCCATCGACCAGCTGACCAAGTGGGTCGCGCAGGCGCGGCTCGCCGACGGCGAACCGGTCGCCGTCATCCCCGGGATGCTCAGGTTCACGCTCGTGCACAACCCCGGCGCCTCGCTCGGCATGGGGTCGAACATGACATGGCTCATCGCGCTGCTGGCCATCGTCGCCTGCGCCGTGCTGCTCGTGCTCGGGCTGCGCACGCGGTCGATGGCGTGGACAGTGTTCCTCGCGCTGGCCTTCGCCGGCGCCTTCGGCAACCTCATCGACCGCGTCGTCCATGCGGACGGGTTCCTCAACGGCAGCGTCGTCGACTTCCTCGACTACGGATGGTCGGTCGGCAACGTCGCGGACGTCTTCCTGATGGTGGCCGGCGTAGGCATCGTGGTGCTCATCCTGTGCAATGTGCCGTTCCTCGGGCGTGATGGCGCCGGGGCGGCGAAGGGAAAGGACGAGGGGACATGCTGAAGGTCGTGCCGGCGCCGGACACGCTCATCGGCAGGCGCTTCGACATCGCCGTCGCGAAGATGCTCGGCATCTCGCGCGTGAAGGCGACCGACCTGATCGAGACCGGTCAGGTGCGCATCGCCGGACGTCAGGGGGACCACGGCAAGTCGGCGACGCTGCAGGACGGCGACCTCGTCGAGTTCGACCTCGTCGACGAGCAGCGCGCGCCCGAACCGATCGCCGAGGACATGCCGATCGTCTACGAGGACGAGGACATCGTCGTCGTGGACAAGCCGGTCGGCGTCGCCGCGCATATGTCGGTCGGCTGGACCGGACCGACCGTGCTCGGCTCGCTGCTCAAGCGCGGCGTGCGGATCACGGCGCTCGGCGTCCCGGGCCGCCAGGGGATCGTCTCGAGGCTCGACGTCGGCACGTCCGGGCTCATGCTCGTATGCAAGTCCGACCTCGCGTACAAGGAGATGCGCCGGCAGTTCTCCGAGCATGAGGTCGCCAAGACCTACCATGCGATCGCCCAGGGCAACCTCAAGGAGGACAAGGCGACGATCGAGGCGCCGATCGGGCGCGCGAAGGTCTCCGACTTCCGCTTCTGCGTGACGCCGGGCGGCAAGGACGCGGTCACCCATTGGGACGTGCTCGAGCGCTTCGGCGAGGCGACGCTCGCGAGGATCAACCTGGAGACCGGGCGCACCCATCAGATCCGCGTGCACTTCTCGTCGATCGGGCATCCGCTCGTCGGCGACACGATGTACGGGGCGAACCCGAAGCTGTCGGCCGAGCTCGGGCTCAAACGCCAGTGGCTGCATGCGATGCAGCTCGAGTTCCGCCATCCGCGCACGCATCTGAACACCGTCGTCACCTCGCGGTATCCGGCCGATCTCGAGCACGCGCTCGAAGTACTGCGCGCGCGCCGCGCCGGCGCCGATGAAGACTGAGGCACGCGCTAGCGCGTTGCGGAGTGTCGCACGGCGGGGGCCGTGAATCGCCCCACAGACCCTTGAGGGGCGTCAGCGAAGTTCGCTAGATTGGTGGGCATGGCTCAATCCGCGAACTTCGTCCATCTGCACAACCACACGCATTATTCGCTGCTCGACGGCGCCTCGAAGATCCCCGATCTCGTCGCGCGCGCCAAAGAGCTGGGGATGCCGGCCGTCGGCATCACCGACCACGGCAACATGCACGGCGCCTACGAGATGTGGAGCACGGCGATCGGACAGGGCGTCAAGCCTATTCTCGGCATCGAGGCATACGTGACCCCGGAGACGGCGCGCGGGGACAAATCCCGCGTGCATTGGGGCACCGAGGACCAGAAGCGCGACGACGTCTCCGGCGGCGGCCTGATCACCCATCTGACGCTGTGGGCCGAGAACGACGAGGGCCTCGTCAACCTGACGAAGGCGTCGTCGGTCGCCAATCTCGAAGGCCGCGTCATGCGTTATGCGCGTATGGACAAGGACGTGCTCTCCACCTACAGCAAAGGCGTGATCTGCGGCTCGGGCTGCCCGTCGGGCATCATCCAGACGCGTCTGCGCCTCGGGCAGTTCGACGAGGCGCTGCGCGCCGCCGGCGAACTGCAGGACATCTACGGCAAGGACAACTTTTTCATCGAGCTGATGGACCACAACATCGAGATCGAGCGCAAGGTCACCGATGACCTGCTCGAGATCGCCGACAAGCTCGGCGCGCCGCTGCTCGCGACGAACGACTCGCACTACGTGCTCGAGCAGGACGCGGCCACGCAGGATGCAATGCTGTGCATCAACTCGGGTTCGAGGCTCGACGACCCGGACCGCTTCAAGTTCGACGGCGAAGGCTACTACCTGCGCACGGCCGAGCAGATGCGCGAGCTGTTCCGCGACCTGCCGCAGGCGTGCGACAACACCCTGGAGGTGGCGGAGCGGTGCAATGTGATGTTCGACGATCATGAGGACGGCGCGTTCATGCCGAAGTTCCCGTGCCCGGAGGGTTGGGACGAGACCTCGCTGTTTTTGAAGAAGGTCGAGGAGGGCCTCGAGCGCCGCTACGACGGCGATGTGCCGGCGCATGTGCTCGCGCAGGCGGACTACGAATGCGGCGTGATCTGCCAGATGCAGTTCCCGGGCTACTTCCTCGTCGTCGCCGACTACATCCAGTGGGCGAAGGACCATGACATCATGGTCGGCCCGGGCCGCGGCTCGGCGGCAGGCTCGATGGTCGCGTACGCGATGGGCATCACCGAGCTCGATCCGCTCGAGCATGGCCTGATCTTCGAGCGCTTCCTCAACCCCGAGCGTGTGAGCCTGCCGGATATCGACGTGGATTTCGACCCGGACGGCCGCCTCAAGGTGATCGAGTACTGCGGCGAGAAGTACGGGCATGACAAGGTCGCGCAGTGCGTGATCTACGGCACGATCAAGACGAAGCAGGCGATCAAGGACTCGGCGCGCATCATGGGTTACGAGTTCGCGATGGGCGAGAAGGTCACGAAGGCGCTGCCGCCGGCGGCCACGGGCGGCAAGGACATCTCGGTGCACGACATCTTCGACCCGAAGTCGAAGCGCTACGCCGAGGCGCGCGAGTACCGCGAGCTGTACGAGTCGAACCCGGACGCGAAGGCGATCACCGACAAGGCGATGGGCCTCGAGGGGCTGATCCGTCAGACCGGCGTGCATGCGTGCGCGACGATCATGGGCTCGGCGCCGATCACCGACACGTCGCCGCTGCTCGAGCGCACCGACGGCACGATCACGACGACGTTCGAGTACCACACCTGCGAGACGCTGGGCCTGGTGAAGATGGACTTCCTCGGCCTGTCCAACCTCACGGTGATCAGCGACACGTTGAAGAACATCGCGGCCAACGGCAAGGAGTCGATCGACTACACGAAGATCCCACTCGACGACAAGGAGACCTACGAGCTGCTGTCCCGCGGCGACACGCTGGGCGTGTTCCAGCTCGATTCGGACGGCATGCGCGCGCTGCTCAAGCAGCTCAAGCCGGACAACTTCAACGACATCTCGGCGCTCATCGCGCTATACCGTCCGGGCCCTATGGATATGAACTCGCACACGAACTACGCCAAGCGCAAGAACGGGCTGCAGAAGATCGAGCCGATCCACCCGGAGCTCGCCGAGCCGCTCAAGGAGGTGCTCGACGAGACCTACGGCCTGATCGTCTACCAGGAGCAGGTGCAGTCGGCGGCGCGCATCCTGGCCGGCTATTCGCTCGGCAAGGCGGACGTGCTGCGCCGCGCGATGGGCAAGAAGAAGCCCGAGGTGCTGGCCAAGGAGAAGGTGCCGTTCTTCGAGGGCATGAAGGAGCACGGCTATTCCGAGGAGGCGGCGCAGGCGGTGTGGGACGTGCTCGTGCCGTTCTCCGGCTACGCGTTCAACAAGGCGCATTCGGCCGCCTACGGGCTGATCTCGTACTGGACCGCGTACCTCAAGACGCATTACCCGGTCGAGTTCATGGCCGCGCTGCTGCAGGGCGCAGTGAGCAACAAGGACAAGACGGCGCTCTACCTCGGCGAGGCGAGGCGCATGGGCATCAAGGTGCTGCTGCCGGACATCAACGAGTCGGTGTTCGAATACTCGGCCGTCGGCGACGTCGTGCGCTTCGGTCTGGGCGCGATCAGGAACGTCGGCGAAACGGCCGTCAAGGAGATCATCGCCGAGCGCAACGGCCCGCGCGGCAAATACGTCGACTTCATGGACTACATCCGCCGCGCGCCGCTCGCCGCGCTCAACAAGCGCCTCGTCGAGTCGCTGATCAAGGGCGGCGCCTTCGATTCGGTCAACCCCAACCGCCGCGCGCTGTGCACGATCCACGAGGCCGCGATCGACTCGGTCGTCGACCTCAAGCGCCGTCAGGCCAACGGCCAGTTCGACCTGTTCGCCGACCTCGACGGCGGCGAGGACGACGATCCGTCGCTGCTGGGCGACGCGACCGTCACGATCCCCGACATCGAGGAATGGGACAAGAAGACGAAGCTGCAGTACGAACGCGACATGCTCGGCCTGTACGTCTCCGACCATCCGCTTTCGGGCATGCAGAGCATCCTGGCGGCGCTGCGCGAGATGTCGATCGCGCATCTGATCGACCGTGCGCCGACGATGCCTGAACGCACGCAGGTCACGGTCGCCGGCCTGATCACGAACGTCGACCGGCGCATGTCGAAGAAAGGCAACCCGTGGGCGATCGTGACGATCGAGGACATGGAAAGCTCGATCCAGTGCATGCTTTTCGGCAAGGTCTACGAATCGGCCGCCGCCGAGCTCGCCGTCGACACCGTCGTGCAGATGCGCGGCATGGTCGAGGAGCGCGACGAGACCGTCACGCTGCGCGCCACCGAGATGCAGGTGCCTTCGCTCGAGGCGGAGGACGCGCGTCCGGTGCTCATCGCGCTGCCGGCCGGGGCCCTGCGGCGCGACCGCCTCGAACAGCTCGGCGCCGTGCTGACGAACCATCCCGGCTACTGCGAGGTCAAGCTTGTCATCCTCGACGACCGCGGCGACGCGCAGGTGCTGACGATGGGTGACCGCTTCCGCGTCACGCGCGACACGAGCCTGTTCGCCGACGTCAAGATCATCTTCGGCCCGTCGGCGCTGATGTCCGCGTGACCTGCGCGCGCCGCCGTGCGGCAGCCACATCGTGAGACACGGCGGCGCGTGAACCATGCTCGTGACAGACCGTTGTTACGATAGTGGCTTATGAGCGAAGAAAACTACATGCGCATCATTGACCTGCGCGGAAAAGAACTCAACCGTGCCCAGATGCTCGAGGCGATGCCGCGTGCCGAGATGGGCACCGACGAAGCCACCGAGCTCGTCCAGCCGATCCTCGACGACGTCAAGGCGCACGGGGCGGAGGCGCTGCGCGCGTACGCCGAGAAGTTCGACCACGTCGTGCCGAAGTCGCTGCGCGTGCCGGCGGACGTCATGGACGCCGCCGTCGCCGAGCTCGACCCCGAGGTGCGCGCCGCGATCGAGGAGTCGATCCGCCGCGCCCGCGCCGTCGCGCAGAACCAGGTCCCCGAGGACTTCCACACCGACCTCGCCGACGGGGCCCGCGTGTCCGAGCGCTGGATTCCGGTGCAGCGCGTCGGCCTGTACGTGCCCGGCGGCAAGGCCGTCTACCCGAGCTCGGTCATCATGAACGCCGTCCCGGCGCAGGCCGCCGGCGTCGAATCGCTCGCGATCGCCACGCCGCCGAACCGCAACGACCCGGACGGCTGGCCGAACAAGACGATCCTCGCGACATGCGCGATGCTCGGCGTCGACGAGGTCTACGCGGTCGGCGGCGCGCAGGCGATCGCGATGTTCGCGTACGGCGCGACCGACGTCGACGACCCGACGAGCCCGGTGCTGTGCGAACCGGTCGACAAGATCACCGGCCCGGGCAACATCTTCGTCGCCACGGCCAAGCGCCTCGTCTCCGGCATCGTCGGCATCGACGCCGTCGCCGGCCCGACCGAGATCGCGATCATCGCCGACAAGGACGCGAACCCCGAATGGGTCGCCGCCGATCTCATCGGCCAGGCCGAACACGACGAGCTCGCCGGCTCCGTGCTCATCACCGACAGCCCCGAACTCGCCGACGCCGTGCAGGCCGCGCTGCTCAGGCGCGTGCCGCGCACCGAGCACGCCGAACGCGTCGCCACGTCGCTGTCGGGACGCCAGTCCGGCATCATCCTGACCGATTCGCTCGACCAGTCGATCGACGCCGCAAACGCCTACGCCGCCGAACACCTCGAGGTGCAGACCGCCGACCCGGACGCCGTCATCGCGCGGATCCGCAACGCCGGCGCGATCTTCCGCGGCCCGTACTCGCCGGTGCCGCTCGGCGACTACATGTCCGGCTCGAACCACGTGCTGCCGACCTCCGGCACCGCGCGCTTCGCCGCCGGCCTCGGCGTGCACACGTTCATGAAGCCGGTCGAGGTCATCGAATACGACGAGCAGGGCCTCAAGGAGCTCGCCTCGCGCGTCAACGCCTTCGCCGTCTCCGAAGATCTGCCGGCGCACGGCGAGAGCGTGCTCAGCCGCTTCGTCGACGACCCCTACGACAAGGCGACGCTCAAGGACCAGGAGCAGGAGGCGGGCCTTCGATGAGCGAGGGGACGATCCCTGCGGGCCTGCCGCTGCGCAACGACCTGATCGGCGAGGAGCCCTACGGCGCCCCGCAGCTCGACGTGCCGGTATGCCTCAACGTCAACGAGAACCCGTATCCGCCGAGCCACGCCGTCGTGCGCAGCATCGAGAAGCGCGTGCGCGAGACCGCCGCCGGCCTCAACCGCTATCCCGACCGTGAGCACATCGAGCTGCGGCAGGCCTTCGTCGACTATCTGGCCAGGGAGTCGCAGGCCGACCTGACGACCGACGAGGTGTGGGGCGCGAACGGCTCGAACGAGATCATGCTGCAGCTGTTCCAGGCCTTCGGCGGCCCGGGGCGCAACGCGCTCGGCTGCGACCCGACCTACTCGATGTACCCGGAATACGCGCGCGACACGTTCACGACGTGGAACACGGCGCCGCGCCGTGCCGACTTCGCGCTCGACGTCGACGCGACGATCGCCGCGATCGACGCGCTCGAACCGTCGATGGTCGTGCTGACGAGCCCGAACAACCCGACCGGCACTCCGTTGCCGATGGCCGACCTCGAACGCATCCTCGACCACTGCCAGAACGCGCGCGTCGCAGGCGCCGCCGACGGCGTGCACCCGATCGTCGTCGTCGACGAGGCCTACATCGAGTTCCGCGACCCTGGCACGCCGTCGGCGACGACGCTCGTCGGCGCCTACGTGAACCTCGCCGTGAGCCGCACGATGAGCAAGGCCTTCGCCTTCGCCGGCGCCCGCGTCGGCTACATCGCCGCGAGCAAGGGCATCATCGACTGCCTGCGCATCGTGCGCATGCCGTACCATCTGTCCGCCGTCACGCAGGCCGCGGCCCTCGCCGGCTTCGACCACACCGACGAGCAACTCTCGCAGGTCGGCCATCTGCGCGCCGCGCGCGAGGCGACGGCCGCATGGCTCAAGGAGCAGACCTACGACGGCAAGCCGCTCGAGGTCGCGCCGTCGCAGTCGAACTTCCTGATGTTCGGCGGCCACTTCGACGACCGCGGCGCGATCTTCGACGAGATGCTCGAACGGGGCGTGCTCATCCGCGTCGTCGGACCCGAAGGCTGGCTGCGCGTATGCATGGGCACCGACGAGGAGATGAAGGCCTTCCGCAAGGCGCTCGTCGAATCGATGCGCGCCGTCGAGGAGCGCGCGGCGCGCTGAACCACAACCACAATCCACAGCAGACAGACAGCAGGCAGGAGGAACGCGACGATGGCACGTACCGCGACGATCGTGCGTGAAACGAGCGAATCGAGGGTCGAGCTGAGCCTCGACCTGGACGGCACCGGCAAGACCGAGATCAACACGTCGGTGCCGTTCTACAACCATATGATGACGGCGCTCGGCAAGCATTCGCTCATCGATCTGAGGATCGACGCGCACGGCGACACCGACATCGACGCGCACCACACGGTCGAGGACACGGCGATCGTCTTCGGCGAGGCGCTCAAGCAGGCGCTCGGCGACAAACGCGGCATCCGCCGCTTCGCCGACGCGACGGTGCCGCTCGACGAGGCGCTCGCGAAGGCCGTCGTCGACGTCTCCGGACGTCCGTACTGCGTGTGCACCGGCGAACCCGAGGGATTCCAGTACGCGATGATCGGCGGCCACTTCACCGGCTCGCTCGTGCGCCACGTCATGGAGTCGATCGCGTTCCACGCCGACATCTGCCTGCATCTGCAGCTCATCGCTGGCCGCGACCCGCACCACATCGCCGAGGCCGAGTTCAAGGCCTTCGCACGCGCGCTGCGCTTCGCGATCGAGCCGGATCCACGCGTCGACGGCGTCCCGAGCACGAAGGGCGCGCTGTGATGGCCTCCGACGACGATAACAACAAGGACGGCAACGGCGGCTTCGATCCCGACGACGTGCATTTCGACGACGCCGACCTCGAGGCCGCGCTCGAAGGCTTCGAAAAGGAGTTCGCCGATACGGACGGCCCGGACGCGCGTCCGCCTGCTGACGGCGGTGACGCGCCCGCGTCCGCCGGATCCGACGGCGACGTCCTCGGCGCCGACTTCGAGGACGAGCTGCAGGGCATCCTCGGCAACAAGGCGAAATGCGCCGTCCTGTGCTCGCATCTGGCGAGCGCGGAGCTTTTCGCCGCGATCTGCCGGCTCGCCGACGTCGACGCGCTGTGCGTCGGCGACCGCTACGGCGCCGTCGCCATCCTGCGCGACCTCGAGGGCAACGCGCCGGAGACGGCCGCTCATGATCTGACAACGGTCATCTCCGGCATGGACGCGCTGCTCGTCGTCAACCGCGCCGACAAGATCGAGGCATCGATCTACGCGGACGGCGCGGCCGTCGAGCAGATCCCGCCGCCCTTCGCGTTCCCGACGCTCGCGCCCTTCGTCGAGGACTACATGATCGGCCTTGTCGACGTCGCCGGCATCGAGGCGGAGGCGGATGAGACGGTCGACACGGCATCGATCGCGACGACGCAGGACGCGGAACGGCGCCTCCGCGCCTTCATGCGCGCGCATCCGATGCCGCCCGACGACGAGCCGCGGCGCTGAACGCGGACGCGGCATCCCACGAACCAGAACACCCGAAAGGCGGAAGGCAGAAAAGATGAAGACGGTGGTCGTTTTCGATTACGGATTCGGCAACGTGCGTTCGATGGTGCGCGCGCTCGCCGATCAGGGGCTCGACGTGACGCTGACCTCGGACTACCGGCAGGCGCTCGAGGCCGACGGTCTCGTCGTGCCCGGCGTCGGCGCGTTCGGCGCGTGCATGGAGGGCCTGCGCAAGGTCAGTGGCGACCGCGTCATCTACGACCGGTTGCGCGCCGAGCGCCCGGTGCTCGGCGTGTGCGTCGGCGAGCAGATCATGTTCGAGGAAGGCCACGAGCACGGCGCGGAAAGCGAGGGGCTCGGCCTGATCGGCGGCGCCGTCACGAAGCTCGACGCCGACGTCGTGCCGCATATGGGCTGGGACACGCTCGAGGCGCCGGCCGATTCGATCCTGTTCGCCGGCATCGAACACGAGCGCTTCTACTATGTGCACTCGTACGCGGCCCACGAGGTGCGGCCGGCCGACACGAGCGAATACATGATCGACTTCGCCGACGCCCCCGAGCGCGTCGCCTGGTGCGACTACGGGCGCAGCCGCTTCGTCGCCGCCTACGAGCACGGGCCGCTGTTCGCGACGCAGTTCCACCCGGAGAAGTCGGCGCAGGCCGGCGCCAAGCTGCTGCGTAACTGGGCGTCCGTGCTGTGACGCGCGCATCGCCGTCCATCCATCATCATCCAGATATCCAGACCATCCGTTCAACCGATTCGAAGGAAACGAACCCCCATGCCATTGACCCTTCTTCCTGCCGTCGACGTGCGTGACGGCAAGGCCGTGCGCCTGCGCCAGGGCGAATCCGGATCCGAGACCGACTACGGCTCGCCGCTTGAGGCCGCCCGCACCTGGGTGGACGCCGGCGCGCAGTGGATCCACCTCGTCGACCTCGACGCCGCCTTCGGCACCGGCGACAACCGCGCGCAGCTGCGCGCGATCGTCCACGAGCTCGGCGACCGTGTCAACATCGAGATGTCCGGCGGCGTGCGCGACGACGACTCGCTGCGCGCCGCGCTCGACGCCGGAGCCGCGCGCGTCAACATCGGCACGGCCGCACTCGAGAACCCCGACTGGACGGCGCGCGTCATCGCTGAGTTCGGCGACCGCGTCGCGGTCGGCCTCGACGTGCGCGGCCACACGCTCGCCGCGCGCGGCTGGGTCAAAGAAGGCGGGGATCTCTTCGAGACAATGAGGTTCCTCGACGACGCCGGCTGTTCGCGCTACGTCGTCACCGACGTGACGCGCGACGGCATGATGAGCGGCCCGAACATCGACCTGCTGCGCGAGGTCGGCGAACGCACCGACGCGAAGGTGACCGCCTCGGGAGGTATCGCGAAGCTCGACGACCTGCGCGCGATCGCCGCGCTCGCCGACTGCGGCGTCGATTCGGCAATCCTCGGCAAGTCGCTCTACGCGGGCGCGTTCACGCTCCAGGAGGCGCTCGCCGTCGCGAACGGCGAGTGACGGAACGGGCCCATCCACGACGACGTCGGCGGACGGCGGCACGTCACCCCTTCGAGCAGGGCAGCTCGCCGTCCTTGATCATCCGTTTGAAGACGCGGTAGTCCTCCTCGTTCTGGTCGGCGTAGGAGTCGGCGAAGCTCGCCATCGCGACGTCGAAGGCGTCGGTGCCGCCCAGATAGTTCGCGATCGCGATGCTGTCGCCGCTGCGTGCGTGCGCGTGCGCGAGGCACCACGCGCACATGCGGCCGAGGTCGTTGAGGGAGACCGCGGTCAGATGGTTGATGTCGATTGAGCCCTTGCCGTTCCACAGTTGGCGCACATAGTAGTCGCGCGGATGGCCGTCGTTGGCGACGAACTTCGTCCAGCCGAGCATGATGTCGGCCGTTGTCTGGATCAGCTTCTGCCCCTGCACGACGCGTTCGCCGTGTGACGGGTAGCGGGAGCGGCCGACGAAGCGTTCGAGCACGGAGTCGGTGGCCTCCTTCATCTGCAGCATCAGCGGATCGTCGATGTCGCGGCCGGTGAGCACCGACACCCATGCGCGCGTGCCGACCGAGCCGACGCCGACGACCTTGCGCGCCGTATCGTGGTAGCGGTACTGGCTGAGCACATGGCGGCGGTCCTCGTACAGCGAATCGTGGTAGGACGAGAACAGCAGGTCGAGCCGTTGCCGCAGCGCGTCGATGTCGCCGTAGCCCTCGAGCTCGTTGATCGGCACGAGCTCGGGCGGCATCGAACGGAAACGCAGGCGGTCGCCGTCGAGATAGGTGAGCTTCGCGGTCGCGCTCGCCGAATCCTTCGACTTCGCCTTCATGACGGCCGCGCGCAATGTGCGGTTGCGCTTGCCGTGCGCCGACGATTCGAACTGGTCGAGCGTGTTCTCGACGTCGAGATGGTCGTACCACATGTCCAGATACCGCATCTGCGAGAACTGGTTGATGTAGCCGCGGTACGTCCTCACGCACTCGCGCACCGCCGCCTGACGGTCCTTCGAATAGACGCCGTTCGCGCGCCCGCAGATCTCGACGGAGACGACGAGGCGTTTGATGTCCCATTCCCACGGTCCGGTTGTCGTCTCGTCGAAGTCGTTGACGTCGAAGACGAGACGCATCGTCGGCGAATAGAAGATGCCGAAGTTGCCGATGTGCGCGTCGCCGACGGCCTGCACCGGGATGCCGGTGATCGGCGTGCGTGCGAGGTCGTTCGCCATGATGAGCGCGGTGCCGCGGTAGAACGTGAACGCCGAGTCGCTCATCCGGTGGTAGCGCAGCGGGATGAGGCTTTGCAGACGCGTCCTCGACTGCTCCTCGAGCAGTCCGATGACGTCACGTCGGCCCTTGACGACCTTCCATACGGCGTGCGATTCGAGCGGGGCCTTCCGGCGGGCCTCGATGCCCGCGCGCGCACGCGAGCGCGGCGTCGGCGACTGCCGCCATGTGGTGATGTCGACGACAGGGGCGTCGGGGCTGGATACGACGATGTTTCCGTTCATGTGCGTCATATCCGCAACGATAGCGTGACAGTGCGCCGACGGCGTGGCGGAAGGGGAGCGGAGGGCGTCCGCGCCGGCGCCCGTCCGCCATCTGATTGTTAACATCTGCCGTAACATCGGCATGGAAGCATGGGCGGCATGGACAAACAGCAAGAGTTCGCGCTCAGGACCGTGGAAGAGCGCGACGTACGTTTCATTCGCCTGTGGTTCACGGACGTGTTGGGAACGCTTAAATCGGTCGCGATCGCGCCTGCGGAGCTGGAGGCTGCGTTCGAGGAGGGCATCGGTTTCGACGGTTCGGCGATCGAAGGCATGACGCGCGTCTCCGAGGACGACATGATCGTCAAGCCCGATCCGAGCACCTTCCAGATCCTTCCATGGCGCGGCGGCCCGCAGGGCACGGCGCGCATGTTCTGCGACATCCTCTCGCCCGAGGGAGAGCCCTCGCTCGCCGATCCGCGGCATGTGCTCAAGCGTGCGCTGTCGAAGGCGAAGGAGAAGGGCTTCACGTTCTATGTGCACCCGGAGATCGAGTTCTATCTGTTCGAGAAGCAGGACGACTGGTCGCTCACGCCGGTGCCGATCGACCAGGGCGGCTATTTCGACCATGTGCCGCGCAGCCCGGGCATGGACTTCCGCCGTGCGACGGTGAACATGCTCGAGCAGATGGGCATCTCGGTCGAATACTCGCACCATGAGGCGGGTCCGGGCCAGAACGAGATCGACCTGCGCTACGCGGACGCGCTGACGATCGCCGACAACATCATGACCTTCCGCACCGTCGTCAAGGAGATCTCGCTCGAGCGAGGCATCCATGCGAGCTTCATGCCCAAGCCGCTCGCCGACGCGCCCGGTTCGGGCATGCACACGCATCTGAGCCTGTTCGAAGGCGACACGAACGCGTTCTACGAGGCGGGCCAGGAGTTCAACATGTCGTTGACGGCGCGCCAGTTCGCCGCCGGCATCCTGCACCACGCCGCCGAGATCTGCGCCGTCACCGACCAGTTCGTCAATTCGTACAAGCGCCTGTGGGGCGGCAACGAGGCGCCGAGCTACATCTGCTGGGGCCACAACAACCGTTCCGCGTTGCTGCGCATCCCGCAGTACAAGCCGGGCAAGGGCAACTCGGCGCGCATCGAGTTCCGTGCGCTCGATCCGGGGGCGAACCCGTACCTGGCGTATTCGGTGCTGCTCGCCGCCGGCCTTGACGGCATCGAGAAGAAGATGCAGCTCGGCGAACCGACGAGCGACGACGTCTGGGAGCTCACCGACGCCGAACGTCAGGCGATGGGCATCCAGCCGCTGCCCGAATCGCTCGACGAGGCGCTGCGCATCATGGAGAAGTCCGATTTCGTGGCCGACGTCCTCGGCGAGCACGTCTTCGAGTACTTCATCCGCAACAAGCGCAAGGAGTGGGAGGAGTACCGCAGTCAGGTGACGCCGTTCGAGCTCAGGAAGTACCTCGCGAAGCTCTGACCGGCGCCTCTCGCCGATGCGTCGCGGCGGTCCGTGCCTGTGCAGGCTCTGCACAGGCACGGACCGCCGCTTTGCTATGCCGCCCTCGGGTCGCCGAACCAGTCGGAGTAGATGATCGAGAAGTTGCGGTTGCCGTAGGTTGAGCAGGCGTCGCCTTCGCCGGCGCCGGCGGCGAGCGCCGCGTCGTTCGGCTGGTAGGGCGTGTAGATGTACAGCAGCGCCGTCGCCTTGTTCTCGATGTACACGTTCGCGCCGCCGCATGAGACGTCCGGACTGAAGCGGACGAAGTTGAGACGTCCGGCGTGGAAGTCGTAGCGGTCCTCGTGGTGCACGTAGTACTGGTAGCGTTCCGCGGAGCCGAAGACCTGCCTGAAGAAGCCGGCGTATTCGGGGTCGCAGTGGTCGTCGTCGGGGCAGCTCAGGCCCATCGCCGACTTGAACTGGAACTCCTTCGGATTCGTCGCGGTGACGAGCTGCTGCTCCTTCTGCAGCATCGTGAGCAGCACCTTCGGCGAGACATTGCAGGCCTTCGCGGCCGCCGTGATGATCGCGGCCGCCGACTGCCCGTCCTGCGCGCCAGGATATTCGCTGCAGTAGTCGTTAGCGGCGCGCCGCTCGACGCTGAAGCGTCGCGCGCGCAGGCACGAGTCCTTCGTGCATGCGGCGCCCTGCTCGTCGAGGAAGGCCTGCACCTGCGCCTCGTCCATAGCGTCGCCGTCGAAGAACTGGTCGTCCGAGATGATGTCGCCGGGATTGAAGCCATAGGTCTCGGTGAGTTCGACCTGCCGTGCCTTCGCCTCGGAGAGTTCGACGCGGTCGGTGATGATGTTGCCGATGGCGACGACGAGCGCGATCGCGACGACCGCGGCGAGCGCGCCGAAGGTCGCCATCGTCGCGCGTTCGACGCCCGATCCGCCCCTCCAGCGCGCGGCGAGCGTCGCGAAGGAGCGTCGTGCGCGCGACCGCCGACGGCGGTCGGCGATGCGCGCCGCGAAGGTGCCGCCTCGCGACGTCCGCTTCGCCGTCGATTTCGCCGATGTCGACTTCACCGTCGTCGGTTTCGCCACCGCGTCGTTGGCGGCCTTCGGCGCCGACTTACCCGGTTTCGCCGGTTTCGTCCTGCGCTGCGCCGCCGGTCGTGCCGATTTCGGCGTCGGCTGCGCGGGGCCGGTGCGCCGCGGCTTGCGCGGACCGCGCTTCGGTGTGCCCTTCGATGCTGCCATCTTCTTCCTTTCCGCCGACGCTCAGCGCAGCGCCTTCGCGATGCGCTGCATGCTCACCGGCTGGTTCGTGCCGAGTTCCTGCGCCCACAGCGAGACGTAGAACTCCTCGAGCAGCCACCGTGCGCGCGTCGCCTTCGCCCTCGCCTCGTCACGCGCCGCTCCTGCGGGCATCGCGTCCGCCTTGGCCGCCGCGTCGTCGACGAGCCGCTTCGCCTCGTCGGCCTGCCACGCCCATCGCACGTCGCGGTTCTTGTCGGCCTTCGCCTTGTCGAGCCGCATCAGGTCGGCGCGCAGATAGACGCCGATCCGGGGCAGCGCGAGTGGCGGCGTGCGTCCGATGAACCCGGGGTTGACGAGCGTCGCGACGTGCTCGCGGATCGACTGGAGCACCGACAGCATCGGCAGATCCGCCGGCCCGCTCACCGCCTTGTCGACCTTCGCGTACTGTTCGAGGATCGCGACGACGTCCTTGGCGACGGCGTAGACGGCGTCCTCGTAGACCTGTTCGACGCCGGCGACGGCCTGCGCGAGCGCGGCGTCGTCCGTGAGCGCGCCGATGTCCGGCAGCAGCCGTTTGACTGCGGCGCGCTGCAGATCCTCGACGAGCTGCTTCGTGTCGTCGTATGGCGCCGCGGCCAGACGCAGCGCCTCGGCGCCGAGCCAGCGCGACGAGATGCGTTCGGCCGGCAGCCGCAGACGGTCGAGCGCGCCGTCCCAGAGCATCTGCTCGCGCGAGCGCGTCGTCGCACCGGCGTTGCGCAGCAGGTCCGCCTGCCTGACGATCGCGCCGGCGTCGGCGGCCTGCTGCGCCTGACGCTTGACGACCTGACGTGCCGAGACCTGCGCTTCGGCGGCGAAGCGGCGCTGCAGCTCGGCGAGCGATCTGCCGCTCGCGACGACCTTCGGCATGACCCGTTCGCGCCGGCGCCCGTGCTTGGGGCGGGGCATCGGCTGCTCGATGACGAAGGTCATGCGCAGGTACGGCGGCAGCTTCGTGGTGAGCCCGTCGAGGACCTCGGGATGGATCTGCGCGCCGACGACGCTGATCGCGGCCTTCGTGAACACATGGAGGAAGTCGGGCCAATTGCCGTCGGGCGCCTCGGCCGGATGCTCGCGTGTGCCGGAGCCGGGCTGTTCGGGGAAGTGCGCGCCGATCCACTCGTCGATCTTCGCAGCCGTGTCCGGGGCGGGCACGAACTGCACGCGCAGGGTCTTCGGCAGCGCCTTGATCAGCGCGACGATGAGCTCGCGGCGCAGGCCGGGCACGTTCCAGCTGAACTCCTCCGGAGTGACGCGCGACAGCGCGGTCATCGGGATGTGGACGCTGACGCCGTCGGCCTCGTCGTTCGTGTCGTAGACGTAGCTCAGCCGCAGCTCGATCGCGCGGCCGTCGGATCCGACGGTGACCCAATGGTCGGGGAAGTCGCCCGGGTCGTAGGATTCGGCGTCGAGCAGCCGCTCGACCTTCGACGGGTCGAAGTCGAGCAGATGCGGCTGGGTCTCATGCTCCGTCTTCCACCATTTGCCCAGATCGGCGACGCTCGTCACGTCCTGCGGAATCAGTGCGTTGTAGAAGTCGAAGAGGTCCTCGTCGTTGAGGCTCAGCGCGATCTGGCGCGTGCGGCTGGCGTCGTCCTGCGCGTCGGCGACGATCTGGCGGTTGCGCTCGACGAAGCCGTCGAAGGCGAAACGCTGCTGGATCTCGCCTTCGACGAGGCCCTGGCGGATCAGGAAGTCGCGCGCCTCGAGCGGATTGATGCGGCCCCACTGCACCTGACGGCCCTGCACGATCGGCAGGCCGTAGAGCAGCACCTTCGCCTCGGCGACGGCGCTGCCGCGTGACGCCGACCAGTGCGGCTGCGCGTAGGTCGTGCGCGTGAGACCCTTGGCGAGCGGCTCCGCCCACGCCGGATCGATCTGCGCGCTGTAGCGCGCCCACAGCCGGCTCGTCTCGACGAGTTCGGTGCTCATGACCCACGGCGGCGTCGACTTGGCGACGGCCGACGCCGGGAACAGCGCGAAATGCGTGCCGCGTGCGCCCTGATAGTCGTTCTTCGCCGTCTTCTGGGCGCGCTTGAGCGCGCGTGCGCGCGCGGCGCCCTTGAGGTTCGCGTAGTCGGAGGCCTTCGGTTCGCGCACGACCTGCATGCCGATCATCGACAGCAGGCCCGCGAGCATCGACGTGTGGATGCCCTGCGCGTCCCACGAGCAGCACAGCGCATGCGCGGCCTGCTGGTTAATCGGCAGCGCGCGCACCGCCTCGTCGGGACGGGAGACCGGAATCGGTTCGCCGACCTTGAACCTGAGCTCGCGGCACAGCTCGCGCAGCTGCGTGACGAGGTCGCGCCACTGGCGCATGCGCAGATAATGGAGGAACTCGTTTTTGCACAGGCGGCGCAGCGCGTTGCCGCTGCGTTCGCCGTCGGCGCCGAACGTCCGGTCCCAGATGTTGAGCGCCGTCAGGAAGTCGCTCGTCGGATCGGCGTAGCGGTTGTGGATGCGGTCGGCCTCGTCGCGCGCCTCCTCGGGGCGTTCGCGCGGATCCTGCAGACTGAGGAACGCGACGACGACGATGAGCGCGGCGAGCGTGTTCGGCGTCGTCGAACGCGCCGCCTCGATGAGCATGCGTCCCAGACGCACGTCGATCGGGATACGTGCGAGCTGGCGTCCGGTGTGCGTCAGGCGGATGTCGCCGCGCGTGCGCGAGATCGCCTGCAGCTCGGTCAGTTCGTTGATGCCGTCGGAGACCGATTTCATGTCCGGCGGGTCGATGAAGCCGAAGTCGGTGATGTCGCGCGCCGTGTGCGCGACGCCGACCGAGAGCATGTGCAGCACGACGGCGCCGAGCGACGTGCGCAGGATCTCCGGTTCGGTGAAGCGCGGACGGCTTTCGTAGTCCTCGGCCGAATACAGGCGGATCGCGATGCCGTCGGCGATGCGGCCGCAGCGGCCCGAACGCTGGTCGGCGCTCGCCTGCGAGATCGGCTCGATAGGCAGCCGCTGCACCTTCGCGCTCTTCGAATAGCGCGAGATGCGCGCCAGACCCGGATCGACGATGTAGCGGATGCCCGGCACCGTCAGCGAGGTCTCGGCGACGTTCGTCGCGATGACGATGCGCTGACGGCTGTGCGATTCGAAGACGCGGTGCTGGTCCTTCGCGCTCAGGCGCGCGAACAGCGGCATGATCTCGATCGCGTCCGGACGGCGCATGTCGGCGCAGCGCGGGCCGAAGGCATGGCGAATCGCCTGCTCGTAGTCGCGGATGTCGCGCTCGCCGGCCGCGAAGACGAGGATGTCGCGCGGACCGCGGTCATGCGCCGAAATCGTCACGAGCTCGACGCAGGCGCGCGCGACGGCGGTCGGCATGTCGCCGTCTGCATCGCGTTCGCCGCCGGCTGCGTCCGCATGGACGTCGGCGAAGCCGGGCACGTGGCTCATCAGCGACGGAGCGCCGCCGAGCGGCTCGTAGCAGATCGTGACCGGATAGGTGCGTCCGGAGACCTCGATGACCGGCACAGGCTGCTTGAGCGCGTCCTCGAAATGCTTCTGGAACTTGACCGAATCGATCGTCGCCGACGTGATGACGAGCTTGAGGTCGGGGCGCTGGGGCAGCAGCGCCGTCAGATAGCCGAGCAGGAAGTCGATGTTGAGCGTGCGCTCGTGCGCCTCGTCGATGACGATCGTGTCGTAGCGCGTGAGCTTGGGGTCGCGTTGGATCTGCGCGAGCAGGATGCCGTCGGTGACGACGCGCAGCCGCGTCTTCGGCGACGACTCGTCGGTGAACCGCACCTGGTAGCCGACCTCGTCGCCCAGATGCACGCCGAGTTCGCCCGCGATGCGTTCGGCGACGGTGCGCGCGGCGAGACGCCGCGGTTGCGTGTGCACGATCTGACGGCCATGTGCGCCACGGCCGAGTTCGAGCAGGATCTTCGGCAGCTGCGTCGTCTTGCCCGATCCGGTCTGGCCGGAGACGATGACGACCTGCGCGTGGCGCACGGCCTCGGCGATCGCGTCGCGCGCGCCGCTGACCGGCAGTTCTTCTGGATATGAGAATTTCATATGATGCTATGCGTTGTGCTTTCCGTGGCACCGATGTCTGCGTGGTGCCGATGTGCTTGATGGATGATATGTGACGTCGATGCGCCGGCATGGGCGGGGGGGGGGGGGGGAAGGGCATATGCCGGCGGCCTGCCGCGATGCCCCGCATGCAGCGCGGGACCCGTGCCCCGTCAGGGCAGGCGGTGGACCTCGATGACGCGGTAGCCCTTCGAGCTGGCGTACTTGCCGACCGTGTAGGCGTCGCCGAGCGCGTCGGCGAGCCAGCGCATCAGCGAATCGGAGCCGAGGTTGCGCTGCACGACGAGATAGGCATGGCCGTCCGGCGCGAGCCGCGGCAGCCACGTCATCAGCAGCGTGTGCAGCTCCTCCTTGCCGATGCGGATCGGCGGATTCGACCAGATGAGCTCGAACTCGAGGCCGTCGGGGACGTCGTCGGCCGTGCCGGCGTGGATGTTCGCGCAGCCGTTGATCCCGGCGTTGCGTTCGGTCAGCTCGATCGCGCGTTCGTTGACGTCGACCGCGTAGACCTCGGCCCGGGGGGACTCGAGCGCGAGCGCGAGGCTGATCGCGCCCCATCCGCAGCCGAGGTCGAGGAAGTCGCCGCGCTCGGGGGGCTGCGGC
Organism: Bifidobacterium castoris; assembly: GCF_003952025.1. Lineage (GTDB taxonomy): Bacteria > Actinomycetota > Actinomycetes > Actinomycetales > Bifidobacteriaceae > Bifidobacterium > Bifidobacterium castoris. The sequence goes on from NZ_QXGI01000004.1 coordinate 77,810, forward strand.
GCGTGACGCAGCAGCACCGACGTGCCCAGATCGACGCGATGCGCTGAGAAGACGCCGTTCGACGTCTCGACCTGCGCCTCATGGCCTCGCAGCGTCACCCGCATCGCATGGCGCACGTCCTTCGACGAGGGGGAGGCCGAGAAATACTGTTCGTTCGCCTGTGGGGATTCGATGTGCGCCATGGTGCTCCGCCTCGCTCTGCTGTATACTGGCATGTCTGCTTATCCGATGATAATCAGGGCTCAGTAAGTTTTCCAAGCAAGGACGAGGTAGTATTTGACCACATTGAACACCTTCGACGACGAAGCGACGGCCCCCTTCGGGGCGCAGGGACGCCGCGGCGTGCTCGCCGACCAGTCCGACGTGCTGCTCGATGACGGGCACATGGACGGCGCCGAAAGCGAAATCTGGCGCGAAAGGGAATCGCGCAACGAACTCAAGCACGTCATCGGCCTCGGCGAGCTCGAGGACGTCACCGAAGTCGAATACCGCAAGGTGCGCCTCGAACGCGTCGTGCTCGTCGGCGTCTGGTCGGCGCGCACCGGTTCGCAGCGCGAGGCCGAGGAGTCGATGCGCGAGCTCGCGGCGCTCGCGCAGACGGCCGGCGCCGTCGTGTGCGACGCCGTGCTGCAGCAGCGCTCGCGGCCCGATCCGGCCACCTACGTGGGCGCCGGCAAGGCCAAGCAGATCGCGGACATCGTCGCGGTCAACGAGGCCGACACGATCATCGTCGACGACGACCTGCCTCCAAGCCAGCGGCGCGCGCTCGAGGACGCGACGAAGGTCAAGGTCGTCGACAGGACGGCCGTCATCCTCGACATCTTCGCGCAGCATGCGACGTCGCGCGAAGGCAAGGCGCAGGTCGAGCTCGCTCAGCTGCAGTACATGCTGCCGCGTCTGCGCGGCTGGGGCGCGGCGCTGTCGCGTCAGGCCGGCGGACGCGCCGCCGGCGCCGACGGCGGCATCGGCTCGCGCGGCCCGGGCGAGACGAAGATCGAGCTCGACCGCCGCGTCATCCGCACCAGGATCGCGCATCTGCGCCACCAGATCGCGCAGATGGCGCCGTCACGCGAGGTCAAGCGCGGCTCACGGCGCAAGTACGGGCTGCCGACGATCGCCGTCGTCGGCTACACGAACGCCGGCAAGTCGTCGCTGACGAACCGGCTCACCGGCTCAGACGAGCTCGTCGAGAACGCGCTGTTCGCGACGCTGGACACGGCCGTGCGCCGTGCGCGCGCGAAGGACGGCCGCCTGTACGCGTACGTCGACACGGTCGGCTTCGTGCGCCGGCTGCCGACGCAGCTCGTCGAGGCCTTCAAGTCGACGCTCGAGGAGATCGCCGACGCCGACCTCGTCGTCCACGTCGTCGACGCGTCGCATCCCGACCCCTTCGGGCAGATCGACGCCGTCAACGAGGTGCTGCGCACGATCGACGGCGTCGAGCGGCTGCCGGTCGTCACCGTGTTCAACAAGACCGACCTCATCGACGACGTGACGCGCGAACGGCTGCACCGGCTCGCGCCGGACGCGTTCCTCGTCTCGTCGGCGAGCGGCGAGGGCGTCGACGGGCTGCGTGCGCACGTCGAGGGGATGCTGCCTAAGCCGAACGTGCACGTCGAGGCGCTGCTGCCGTACACGGCCGGCTCGCTGCTGTCGAGGATCCGCGAATACGGCGACGTCGGATCGGTCGAATACCGCGGCGATGGCGTCATGCTGCAGGCGGACGTCGACGAGCGCCTCGCCGCGCAGGTGATGGAACAGGCCGTCGACGGGGGCTGACGACACGCAAAGCGCCCCGGCTGCGCACGTTCGCGCGGCCGGGGCGCCTGACGCGCATTCCGTCCAGCGCGCAAGTTGCTGACAGCGCTGTCAACACGGGGACGGGAGACGGCGGCGGGGCGCCGATGGCGCCGTTTTTCGAACCGTGAACAAGGGGGACGTCTGCTACAGTGAGCAGCGAATGAAATACGCATCCGCCACAAGCGGATCTTCGGTGATTATTGAGAGGTTATCATGGTGGATTCACCCATTAAGCCCACAAAGCTCGCCATCGTCGGCGCCGGCGCCGTCGGTTCCACGCTCGCCTTCGCCGCCGCCGAGCGCGGCGTCGCCCGTGAAATCGTCCTCGAGGACATCGCGAAGGAACGCGTCGAGGCCGAGGTGCTCGACATGCAGCACGGTTCGAGCTTCTTCCCGACCGTCTCGATCGACGGATCCGATGACCCGGAGATCTGCCGCGACGCCGACATGGTCGTCATCACCGCCGGCGCACGCCAGAAGCCGGGCCAGTCGCGCCTCGACCTGGCCGGCGCGACGATCAACATCATGAAGTCGATCATCCCGAACATGGTCAAGGTCGCCCCGAACGCGATCTACATGCTCATCACGAACCCGGTCGACGTCGTCACCCATGTGTCGATGAAGCTCTCGGGCCTGCCGTCGAACCAGATCTTCGGCTCGGGCACTAACCTCGACTCCGCGCGTCTGCGCTTCCTGATCGCGCAGCAGACCGGCGTCAACGTCAAGAACGTCCACGCCTACATCGCCGGCGAGCACGGCGATTCCGAAGTCCCGCTGTGGGCCTCCGCCACGATCGGCGGCGTCCCGATGTGCGATTGGCAGCCGCTGCCGGGCCACGCCCCGCTCGACGCGGCGATGCGCGAGCAGATCCACCAGGAGGTCAAGAACGCCGCGTACAAGATCATCAACGGCAAGGGCGCGACGAACTACGCGATCGCGATGTCCGGCGTCGACATCATCGAGGCCATCCTCAAGGACTCGAACCGCATCCTGCCGGTGTCCTCGCTGCTCAACGACTTCCACGGCATCTCGGACGTGTGCATGTCGGTGCCGACGCTGCTCAACCGCAACGGCGTGAACTCCCGCATCAACACGCCGGTGTCCGAGCATGAGCTCGCCGAGCTCAAGCGCTCCGCCGAGACGCTCAAGGAGACCGCCGCGCAGTTCGGCTTCTGATTCGCGCGACCGGCATGTTCCAAGGGCCGGGTGACCGATCGATCGGCCACCCGGCCCTTGCCGTCTTCCGGGGGGGCGGCGACGCGCCGCCTGCGCCCCGGACGGTTGCCGTGCCGGGGCGCGCGTCCTAGGATGTGCAGCAGCGACGGGGACGGAAGCCGCAAGGCGGTTCCGGCACGCCGCGCGAAGGTGAGGTCGCGGACAGGGAGATGGCATGGCGCATTCGCATACGCATACGGTGGGCGGCGGGATGGACCACGCCGGCAGGCTGACGACGACGCTCGTCCTGACCGGCACGATCTTCGTGGCCGAGGTCGTCGGCGCCGTCGTCACCGGCTCGCTCGCGCTGCTCGTCGACGCCGGCCATATGATGACGGACGTCTCGGTGCTCGCCGCGTCGACGCTCACCGCGTATCTGATGCGGCGCCGGCCGAGCAACGCGCGCACGTGGGGATGGGCGCGCCTCGAGGTCATCACGGCCGCCGGCGGCGGCGCGCTGCTGCTGTTCGTCGGCCTGTACGCGCTCATCGAGGCCGGGATGCGCCTGTTCGGCGCCGAGCCGGATACGATCCACGACGTGCGGCTGCTGCTGTTCTTCGGCGTCCTCGGTCTGGCCGCGAACGTCGGCTCGATCCTTGTGCTGCGCGCGCAGGCGGGCGACAACATGAACATGCGCGCCGCGTTCCTCGAGGTATGCAACGATGCGCTCGGTTCGGTGGCCGTCATCGTCTCGGCCGTCGTCATGATGACGACGGGATGGGACGGGTTCGACGCGATCGCCGGCGCGTTCATCGCGCTGCTGATGATCCCGCGCGCCTTCATCCTCGTACGCGACGCGATGCGCGTGCTGCTCGAGGAGACGCCCGAGGGCCTCGATCTGGACAAGGTGCGTGAGCATCTGCAGCAGGTGCCGCATGTGATCGCCGTGCACGACCTGCATGCGAGCGTCGTCGCGACCGGCATGCCGATCCTCACCGCGCATGTCGTCGTCGATCGCGGCATGACGATGGAACAGGCCGGAGAGGTGCTGCGCCGGATGCAGGACTGCCTGCGCGAGCATTTCCCGGTCTCGATCCCGCACACGACCTTCCAGCTCGAACCGGAGGGCTATACGAGCGAAAGCGCGTCGCGCATCCATTCGTGAGTGGCGCGGCTCACAGCCTGCGCAGCACGGTGACGACCTTGCCCATGATCTGGGCGTGCGTGCCGTCGATCGGCGAATAGTTCGGATTGTGGGGGATGAGCCAGATGTGGCCATGCTCCTGACGGAAGGTCTTGACGGTCGCCTCGTCGCCGAGCAACGCGGCGACGATGTCGCCGTTCTCGGCGTTCTGCTGCTCGCGCACGACGACGAAGTCGCCGTCGCAGATCGCGGCGTCGATCATCGAATCGCCGTGCACCTCGAGCATGAACAGGTTGCCGGTGCCGGTGAGCCGCACCGGCAGTCGCATGACGTCCTCGACATGCTGCTCCGCCGTGATCGGCGCTCCGGCGGCGATCACGCCGACGAGCGGCACGTCCTGCGAGGCAGTGTAGGCGTCGCCCGTCGCCTGCATGCCCTCGCCGAAGGCGACCGGCACGTTCTGCGGCCCGGTGATTTCGATCGCGCGCCCCTTGTTCGCGTCACGGCGGATGTATCCCTTGAGCTCGAGCGCCTGCAGCTGATGCTGGACCGACGACGTGCTCCTGAGACCGGCGGACTGGCCGATCTCGCGCAGCGACGGGGCGAATCCCTGGCGCGAGATCAGATCGCGGATCGCGTCGTACACGCGCCGTTGGCGCTCGGTGAGGGGCTCCTGCGGGCCGGCGTTGCCCGGCTGCTCGCGCTGTGGTTCGGTGCTGTGCATGGCATGTCCTTTCGTTGGTAGCCACGATACCGCGAAACGCCGAGGAAATCAAACAGATGTTCGAATCAGGCTTGACGGAATCGAACATCTGTGTGAACATCGATGCCATCGAAGAGAACAGATGTTCGAAAGGTGGCTCGTATGGAGACTCGGGGAATGCGTCGGATGACGGTCGGATCCGAGACGCATGGCGGTCGTGCGGTCATCGACGTGCCGATGGCCGCCGCGGCGCCGTGCACGCGGCTTCGCAGCGGGGAACGCGCCGTCGCGGCGCCGGTCCGCGGCTGGTGCGCGCGCCATATGCGCATGCTCGCCGTCGTGCTGTTGGCGTGCGCGACCTTCCTCGCCCTGTGGGGCAGCGGCGCATGGTCCGGCGGCCGCGCCCCCGCTGCGTCCGCCGGGCGGGCGGCGGCCGGTGTCGCCGCCGACGCGGTCGTCCACTACACGGTGCGCTCCGGCGACACGCTGTGGTCGATCGCGCGTTGGTGCGGCTATGCGAACGAGCAGCAGGGCGTGGCCGAACTGATGGCGATGAACGATCTGGGCACGGCCGAGCTCAGCCCCGGCCAGCACCTCGTCCTGCCGATGGGCGTGTGACGATGGCGGCCATAGCGGCGGCCGCGCACGGCGCGCGGTCGGTTATAAAGGGCGCGCTTGCCGCTATTGTTGCAGATATGTATTGTCCTTTCTGCCAGAACCCCGATACCAAGGTGATCGACACGCGCATCAGCGACGACGGTCACTCGATCCGCCGCCGGCGCGAATGCCCCAAATGCGCTCGCCGCTTCAGCACCGTCGAGACGGCGACGCTGCTCGTGAGGAAACGCTCGGGCAACGTCGAGCAGTTCGACCGCAACAAGGTCGTCTCCGGCGTGCGCAAGGCGTGCCAGGGACGGCCGATCAACGAGGATGACCTCAAGCAGCTCGGCCAGAAGGTCGAGGAGAGCCTGCGCGCGCAGGGCATCGCCGAAGTGCCGTCCGAGCAGGTCGGCAAGGCGATCCTCAAGCCGCTGCGCGAACTCGACGAGGTGGCGTACCTGCGCTTCGCGAGCGTCTACCAGAACTTCGAGGACCTCAACGACTTCCAGCGCGCGATCGACGACCTGCGCGAAGCGGAGTGAAGGTGCGCCGATGACGAGGGGGCCGCATCCCGTACCGGGATGCGGCCCCCTTTCTGTATGCCCCTGTGCGCGGCGCCGTCAGTGCTCGAGGACGCGCATGCGGATCGTGCCCGGGATCGCGGCGAGCGCGTCGAGCGTGCGCTCGTCGGGGACCGTCGCGACGTCGGTGACGACGTAGCCGATCTCGCCTTCGGTGCCGAGCGCCTGCGCCGAGATGTTGATGTCCTGCTCGCCGAGCACGCGGTTGACGGCGGCGAGGATGCCCGGCAGGTTGTCATGCAGGTGCGCGATGCGCACCGCGCCCTTGCATGGGCCGGTCGTGATCTGCGGCAGGTTGACCGACAGCATCGTCGACGCCTTCGTCCAGTAGTCTTCGAGACGCTGGGAGACGAACTGGCCGATCGATTCCTGCGCCTCGAGCGTCGAGCCGCCGATGTGCGGCGTGAGGATCATGTTGTCCTCGTCGGCGAGCACCGTATGGAACTCGTCGCCGCTCTTCTTCGGCTCGGTCCGGAACACGTCGATCGCCGCGCCGGACAGATGGCCGCAGTCGAGATGGCGCTTGAGCGCGTCGAGGTCGACGACGAAGCCGCGTGAGCAGTTGATGAAGATCGCGTCCTGCTTCATGTGCGCGAACTGGTCCTCGCCGAAGAAGCCGACGTTCGACTTCCTGCCGTCCACATGGATCGTGACGGCGTCCGAGCGTTCGAGCAGTTCGTCGAGCGTCTCGCAGCGTTCGGCGTTGCCGAGGGCGAGCTTCTCCTCGATGTCGTAGAACAGCACGTGCATGCCGAGCGCCTCGGCGAGCACCGACAGCTGCGATCCGATGTTGCCGTAGCCGATGATGCCGAGCGTCTTGCCGCGCACCTCGTGCGAGCCGGCGGCGGACTTGTCCCACAGGCCGTGCTTCATATGGTGCGTGTGCGCGGGGATGCGGCGCATCAGGCAGATGATGTCGCAGATGACGAGCTCGACGACGGAACGCGTGTTCGAATACGGCGCGTTGAACACGGCGACGCCGGCCTTCGCCGCGGCGGCCAGATCGACCTGGTTCGTGCCGATGCAGAAGCATCCGATGGCCGTGAGCGTCGGCCGCGCGTCGAGCACGCGCCGCGTCACCGTCGTCTTGGACCGGATGCCGAGCAGGTCGACGCCGTCGAGCGCCTCGATGAGCTCGTCCTCGGCGAGGGCGCCCTTCATCGTCTCGACTTCGAAGCCATGGTCGCGCAGGGCCTGCGCGGCGAGCGGATGGATGTTTTCCAGTAACAGTGCTTTCGGCATGGAGTCCACCTTAGAGGTTGAGCAGCGTTTCATCATCGTTTGTCCGTAGTATAAGCAGACGCTGCGTCGGGCGCGTCAGCGCTACGTACAGATCGGCGGCCGCGCTGACGTGATCGGGCGCCTCCTGCCCGATGGCGCCGGGTTCGACGACGACGACCGCGTCGTATTCGAGTCCCTTGACCGCCTGCGCGCCGCATACGACGACCTCGTCATCGACGAGGCCGGGCCGCCCGGCCAGGGCGTCGGCGACGGCGGCATGCACGGCGTCGGCGATCTCGTCGGGGACGATGACGGCGACGCGGCCGTTGCCGCCGTCGTCGACGAACTCGTCGGCGAGCGCGCGCGCCCGTTCGCCGACGGCGCGGTAGAGCGCCGGTCGGTCGTCCAGCCGGACATGTTCGACGGCGTCGGGCACCGAGCGGATCGCCTTGACCGTCGAGATGTACAGGCCTTCGCCTTGCGCGAAGGCGGCGGCGAGGTCGGAGACCTCGCGCGGGTTGCGGTAGTTGATCGTCAGTTCCTTGAGGTCCCAGTTGCCCGGGCCGAAGAGCGCGTTCATCGACTTCGCCCAGTCGCGCGTGCCGCCGAGCGCCGAGGTCTGGGCGACGTCGCCGACGATCGTGAACGAGCGCGACGGGCACCGGCGCATCAGCATGCGCCAGTCCATCGGCGTGAGCTCCTGCGCCTCGTCGACGACGATGTGCCCGTAGGTCCATTCGCGGTCGGCGGCCGCGCGCGTCGCGACGAGTTCGACGTCGTCGGCGCTCATCTCGTCGGCGAGCATCCTCGAGGTGACGATGCCCGATCCGATCCCGGCCTGCGCGAGCGTGTCGCGCGCGTACTGCTCCTCCTCGGCGCGCCGGGCGTCGCGGGCGGCGCGCCGGGCCGCCTCGTGCGGATCCGGGCCGAGCAGCTCGAGCGCCTCGTCGAGCAGCGGGATGTCCGAGCGCGTCAGCGGCGCTCCGGGCTCGCGCGTGAGCATCCGCACCTGCTCGTCGGTGAGCCACGGCGCGAAGCGGCGGAGCTGCGCCGGCTTCGAGAACATCTGGTCGAGCATCCACGCGCCGTCCATCGGCAGCCATGCGAGGTTGAGCGTGACGCGCAGGCGGTCGTTCATGCGCAGCTGCGCGAGGATGTCGGCGAGCTCGGAGGCGTCGGGCGTGTAGTCGAGCTGCTCGACGACGCGCGTGCGCATCATCCCGAGCATCGACGCGACGAAGGTCTCGCGCGCCTTGTTATGCGGCTGGCGCGTGCGGCGGGCGTCGGCGATCGCCTGTTCGATGTCGGCGGCGCGCATCGGCACGCTGACGCCGTTGACGTTGATCGTCGGCAGCTTCGAGGGCACGCGCTCGCGCGCGGCGACGGCGTTCGCGACCATCTGCGCCATGCGGCGCTCGCCCTTGAGCTTCGCGACATGGGGCTCGTCCTCGCGCGCGGCGACGACGCCGGGGACGAGGACGCCGATCGTGCGGCTGACGACACCGGTCTCGCCAAGCGACGGCAGCACCTGGTCGATGTAGTGCAGGAAGTCCTCGCTCGGGCCGACGACGAGCACGCCCGACCGTTCGAGGCGACGGCGGTGCGTGTACAGCAGATAGGCGGCGCGGTGCAGCGCGACCGCCGTCTTGCCGGTGCCCGGACCGCCCTGCACGACGAGCGCGCCGCGCATGTCGGCGCGGATGATGCGGTCCTGTTCGGCCTGAATCGTTGCGACGATGTCGGTCATCTTGCCGGTGCGCCGCGAGCCGAGCGAGGCCAGCAGCGCACCCTCGCCGGTGAGCGTGCCGCGTTCGGAGGCGGCGTTGACGTGCTCGGAGCGCACGTCGAGCACCTCGTCCTCGATGCCGGCGACGTCGCGGAAGTGCAGCGTGATGTGGCGGCGCATGACGATGTCACCGTGATGCGACGGCGTCGCCTCGTAGAACGGCCGGGCCGCCTCGGCGCGCCAGTCGGTGAGGATCGGCTCGTGCTCGGCGTCGGACAGGCCGATGCGCCCGATGTAGCGGCGTCGTCCGGCCGTGTCGTCGAGCCGTCCGAAGACGAGGCGGTCCTCGACGGCGCGCAGCTGCGCGAGGCGGTCCTCGTACATCGTCGCGAAGGAGTCGCGTTCGGTGCGCTGCGTCGGCGAGCCATGCGATCCGGCCGCGCGCACGTCGCTCAGGCGTTTGCGCACCTGCGCGCGCAGATCGTCGAGACGCCCGTAGGCGCGGTCGACGGCTCCCTGTTCCTCTTGCAGCTGCGATGAATACTGTGACATGCTCTTGTGCGTCCCCTCGGTGAAAGTTAAGCCGTACAAGTGTAGCAAACGCGTTCAACAGCGTCGCGCCGACGGACGCGATGTGCGGATTTCGTACATGAAACGGGCCGACGGGTCACGCTCACGGCGTGTTTAGCCGCGCGGTGGGGATTTTAGGTGAACAGTGGGGTAGAGTGGTGGTCTGAGCAAGCAAGTGGTCGGAGTCAGGTCGAGAGCGTGCGGAGGTGGGCGATGACGGATCACACCGACGCGCACCCCACGCATGCGACGGCCGACACACCGGACGACGCGGCCTGCGGGCCGCTCGACGACGCGCCGCTGCTGCTTGGAACCTACACGCCGAAGATCGATGCCAAAGGAAGGGTCGCGTTGCCAGCGAAAATGCGTACGCAGCTGGGGGAGGGCATGGTGCTCGCGCGAGGCCAGGAACGCTGCGTCACCGTCCTGCCACGCCGGGAGTTCCGCCGCATCGCCGCCCGCATCCAGCGCACGTCGATGGGCGACCGCGCCGCGCGCCAGTACCTGCGCATCTTCCTGTCCGGCGCCGTCGACACGCTGATCGACCGCCAGGGCCGCATCAGCGTGCCGACGATGCTGCGCGACTACGCCGGCCTGGGCGAGCGCATCGTCGTCATCGGCGTCGGCACACGCGCCGAGATCTGGAACGCCGACGCGTGGGAAGACTATCTCGCGCGGAACGAACAGGGATACGCCGACATCAGCGACGACGTGCTCCCGGACATGGAGTTCTGATGACCGATTTGACCGATTACGCACACATCCACCAGCCGGTGCTGCTGCGCGACTGCGTCGAGCTCGTCTCGCCGGCGCTCGCCGCCCCCGGCTCGGTCGTCGTCGACTGCACGCTCGGACTGGCCGGGCATGCGGTCGCGTTCCTCAAGGCGAACCCCGAGGCCCGGCTCATCGGCATCGACCGTGACGCCGAGGCGCTCGAGATGGCGACCGCGCGCATCGCCTCCGAGGGGATGGCCGGCCGGTTCACGCCGGTGCACGCCGCCTTCGACGCCTTCGACGAGGTGATCGCGGGCAACGGGCTCGAACATGTGGACGCCGTGTTCATGGACCTCGGGCTGTCGAGCCTGCAGATCGACGAGTGTGAGCGCGGCTTCTCCTATTCCCATGACGCGCCGCTCGACATGCGCATGGACGTCGCGCAGCCGCTGACGGCGCGCGACGTGCTCGCGACCTACGACGAGCGCGCATTGGCCCATATCTTCAAGGAATACGGCGAGGAGCGCTTCGCCCGACAGATCGCGCGCCGCGTCGTCGCCGAACGCGCCCGCGGGCCGCTCGAGACCTCGGCGCAGCTCAACGCGCTCGTCGACGAGGTGATCCCGCAGGCGCACCGCGCGAGCGGCAACCCGGCCAAACGCGTCTTCCAGGCGCTGCGCATCGAGGTCAACGGCGAGCTCGACAAGCTCGCGCGCACGCTGCCGCAGATCGCGAACCGCCTCGCCGTGGGCGGACGCCTCGTCGTCGAGTCGTACCATTCACTCGAAGACCGTTCCGTCAAGACCTTCATGAACCAGGGACTGCACGCCGACGTCCCCGCCGGCATGCCGGTCATCCCCGACGACATGCAGCCGTTCTTCGCGCCCGTCACGAAGGGCGCCGTCATGGCCGACGCCGAGGAGCGCGCGCGCAATCCTCGCGCGGCCTCGGTGCGCCTGCGCGGCGTCGAGCTGATCCGGCCGCTGCCCGAACGCTGGCGCCGCCGCTTCGCCGAACAGGCGCGCGGCGACGCCGGCGGACGCGCGGACCGTGTCGGCCGCGGCGCGCGCGGACGCCACGGCCAGGGCCGGCGCGCGAAGGCGAGGAGCTGATCATGGGATCGTCAATGCGTTCATCACGTTCGTCGGCGGCGCCGGCCGGACGCCAGGGCCAGGAGCCGGCCGTCGGCCATGTCCAGAAGCGCCCGCAGCTGCACGTCATCGAGAACCGCCGCGCCTCGTCGTCGAAGGTCGGCCGCGGCATGGAGCGGCTGCTCGACTGGACGCGCACGCGGCGTTCGCCGGCCGTGCACATCGTCGTCGCCGTGCTGTTCCTCGGCGTGTGCCTGCTCGGCGCGCTGCTGCTGCGCACGCAGATGAGCTCGAACTCTTTCGAGGCCGCCACGATCGAGCAGCACATCACGATGCTCCAGCAGGACGTCGAGGAGGACCAGACGAAGCTTTCGCAGCTCGAGGCCACGCTGCCCGAGCGCGCGCAGAAGATGAAGATGGTCCCCGCCGAAGGTTCGCTGTCGATCGACCTCAACGGATACACCCCGTCACAGGAAGGCACCCACTAAGCCATGATGCATCCCATCCGTTCGTTCAGGGCGCTCGCCAAGCCGATGCGCAGCGCCCTCGTGCTCGGCGTCGTGCTCGCGCTGCTCGCCTCGGCGTGCCTCGTGCAGCTCGGCGTGCTCCAGCTCGTCGAAGGCGCGCGCACCGCACAGGCGGCCGCGCAGGCCCGCACCGTGCAGGTCACGCTCAGCGCCAAACGCGGCCGGATCATGGACACCAACGGCGTCGTGCTCGCCCAGAGCGTCGAACGCTACACGATTGTCGGCAACCCGCAGGCCGCGCAGGACTTCACGCCGCTCGACTGCACGCCGCGCACCCAGGACTACTGCCAGCAGCTCGACGGCAAGCCGCTCGAGACGACCGGCGTGGCCGCCGTCGCGCAGCTGCTCGCGCCGCTGCTCGACATGAGCGCCGCCGAGATCGGCGGCAAGCTCGCTGGCACCGGCCAGTACGCGGTGCTCAAGAAGGACGTGACGCCCGAGGTCAAGCGCAAGATCAGCGCGCTGCATCTGGGCGGCATCGTCTACGGCGAGCTGAGCAACGAGCGCGTCTACTCGAACGGGTCGCTGCTCGGCGTCTTCCTCGGCGGCGTCGACGACGAGGGCAAGGGCGTCGCCGGCGTCGAGCAGCTCGAGGATGAGGCGCTCACCGGCACCGACGGCTACGAGATCTACCAGCAGGGCAACGGCGGCGAGCAGATCCCCGGCACGATGACCGAATCGAAGGCCGCCGTCAACGGCGCCGACGTGCAGTTGACGATCGACCGCGACGTGCAGTGGCGCGTCGAGCAGATCCTCAAGCAGAGCCAGGAGAAATACAAGGCCGGCTGGGGCATCGCCGTCGTGCAGAACGTGCGCAACGGGCAGATCGTCGCGCTCGCCGACACCGACGACATCGAGGCCGGCAGCGACGACGCGAAGCTCAACGTGGCGCGTGCGGTCAACGAGACCTTCGAGCCCGGCTCGATCGGCAAGGTGTTCACGATGTCCGGCCTCATCCAGGAGGGGCTGCACACGATGGGCGACAAGTTCACGGTGCCCTCGACGCTCACGCTCGACGGACAGCAGTACAAGGACTCCTTCGAGCACGGCGACGAACGCTGGACGATGGCGGGCATCCTCGAACAGTCGTCGAACATCGGCACGATCCTCGCCTCCGAGAACTTCAGCGACGACAAGCGCTACGACTATCTGCGCAGATTCGGCATCGGGCAGCCGACCGGCCTGGGGCTGCCGGGCGAATCGCAGGGGCTGCTCGCGCAGGCCTCGCAGTGGGACGGCCGCACGCGCAACACCGTGCTGTTCGGCCAGGGCTACACGGTCAACGCGCTGCAACTGACGAACGCGGTGAGCGTCATCGCGAACGGCGGCGTCAGGAAGCCGCAGTCGATCATCAAGGCGGTCATCGACGCCGACGGCAAGACGCGCGAAAGCGAGACCGGCGACTCGACTCGCGTCATCGACGAATCGGTCTCCAAGCAGGTGCTCAACGCGATGGAATCGGTCTCCGAACACTACGCGTCGCAGGGATTCGCGGGCGTCGACGGCTACCGGGTCGCCTCGAAGTCCGGCACCGCCGAGGTCGCCGGCGCCGACGGCAAGCTCTCGTCGCTGATCAGCGACTATTCGGGCATCATCCCGGCCGATGACCCGCGCTTCGTCATCACCGTCATCCTCAAGGACCCGGAAGGCGCGTACGGCGGCCTGACCGCCGGACCGGTCTTCGCCGAGATCGGCAAGTTCCTGATGCAGAAGTACGAGGTGCCGAACTCCCAGCCGCGCACGGACGCCATCCCGGTGGAGTGGTGAGCCGCAGGCGGAGGAAGCACACGGAGAGGAGACAACGATGAGCGCAATCAACGAAACGACATCCCAGCGCCTGACGCTCGGCATGCTCGAGGACCGCTACGGCTGCGAGCTTGTGCCGGGCTTCGCACGCGACGTGACCGTCACCTCGCTCGCCAACGACGTGGACTCGGTCACGCCGGGCGCGCTGTACATGCCCGGCGCGCGCGTCGACAGGGGCCGGATCGCGCTCGCCGTGCGCCGTGGCGCCTACGCCGTCATGCTGCCGACGTCGATGCGCAACGCGGTCGACGACCCGCAGGTGCCGGTGCTGTTCGCCGACCCGTCGCCGCGCCGGATCGGCGAGCTCGCCGCCTCGATTGCCGGGCGCCCGGCCGAGTCGATCGCCGTCTTCGCGATCGCCGGAAGCGACGTCGACCATGTGCGCGAGGACGTCGACGTGCTCGCGCAGTTCCTGCACATGCTCGGCAACCCGGTCGGTACCGTGTGCGAGGGCGACTCGCAGTCGCTCGAACGTTTCCTCGAGCTGAGCTATCCGGTCGACGCCTTCGCGATGCAGCGCGTCCTCTCGGTGTGCGTCGAGGACGGCGCCGCCGCGATCATCATCGCGCTCAACAGCCGCACCGTCGCCGCCGGCGCGCTCGAATCGGTCGGCGTCGACGTGCTCGGCTGCGACGACGCCGGCGCCCACGTCGACGAGATGATCGCGCATGTGGCCGAGCAGTACGGCTGCACGCTCGACGCGAACACGCATCTGGCTCAGCGCGACGCGGAGACTGACGCGATGGCCGAGCAGGCCGACTTCGGCGACGGGCATGCGCACGCGCTGTCGCTCGCGATCGCGATGACGCTCGCCGCCGGCGTGCGCAAGGCGAACATCCGCAACGCGCTGCGCGTGTCCAAGGAGCTGCGCTGAGCGCGGCGCTGGCGGATCGACAAGGCTTCGAGACGAAGGAGACAACAACGATGATGAGGATGAAGCTGGGCCGGGCGGCCCGGGCGGCCGACGGCCGCCTGATCAACGCGGACGACGCGACGGCCGGACGAATCGTGGCCGACGTCGTCACCGATTCGCGCAAGACGCGCGAAGGTTCGCTGTTCGTCGCGATCGCCGGCGAGCACGTCGACGGCCACGACTTCGTCGCGCGGGCCGCCGAGCAGGGCGCGATCGGCGCGGTCGTCGACCACGAGATCCCCGACGTGCCGTGCCCGCAGATCGTCGTCAAGGACACCGTCGAGGCGCTCGGACTGCTCGCCAAGGCCAATCTGCGCATGCGCCGCGAGAGCCGCGCGCCGTTCACCGTCGTCGGCATCACCGGCTCGGTCGGCAAGACGACGACGAAGGACCTGCTCAACGCGCTGCTGTCCACGATCGGCGCGACGATCGCGCCGGTCGGCTCGTTCAACAACGAGATCGGTCTGCCGCTGACGGCGCTCGAAGTGGACGAGCGCACGCGCTACCTCATCGCCGAGATGGGTGCGAACCATCTGGGCGAGATCGCGCATCTGACGACGATCGCGCCGCCGGACGTCGCCGTCGTGCTCAAGGTCGGCGTCGCGCACCTCGGAGAGTTCGGCTCGGTCGAGCACATCGCGCAGGCGAAGAGCGAGATCGTGCGCGGCCTGCTCGACGACGGCGTGAGCGTGCTCAACGCCGACGACGAACGCGTCGCGGCGATGAGCGCGATAGCACCCGGCAAGGTCTCCTGGTTCGGCCTCGAGCATGCGCAGGCGCACGACGAGGACGGCTACGTGGCCGCCGACGACGTCACGCTCGACGATCTGGGACGCCCCGTGTTCACGATCGTCGACGACGGCGGCGTCGAACAGCGCGTCACGCTCGGCATCGGCGGCGCGCACAACGTCATGAACGCGCTCGCCGCGGCCGCCGTCGCACGCCTCGAGGGGATGCCGCTCGCACGGATCGCCGACGTGCTCTCCGCGGTCACGGCCGTCAGCCCGCACCGCATGGCCGTGTCCGAGGTCGCGCGCGGCGGCGGCCGCTTCACGCTCATCGACGACTCGTTCAACGCGAACCCCGATTCGATGCGCGCCGGGATCGACGGGCTTGTCGCTTGGCGCGCGCAGGAGGACACGCAGCCGTTCCGCGTCGCCGTGCTCGGCGCGATGCTCGAGCTCGGCGCCGACGAGGAGCGCGCGCACCGCGACGTCGGCCGCTACGCCGTCGAGGCGGGCGCCGACGCGCTCATCGCGGTCGGCGCCGACGGCGACGGGCATCTCAACACGTTGGCGCAGGCCATCGCCGACGGCGCGCGCGAGGCGCTCGGCGCCGGCGACGCGCGACGCGTCGCCGCCGTCACGAACACGGCGGACGCCGACGAGGCCGTGCGCCGCCTCAACGCCGCGCACGCCGATATGGCCGTGCTGCTCAAGGGCTCCCACGCCTCCGGGCTGAGCGCGCTGGCGACGCGCTGGACCGGCGGCGCGCGATGAGGCCACGCAATCCACGGCAACCACGCAACCGAATGGAGAACCTCAGGTGATCGCACTCATCATTGGCATCTTGGTCTCGCTGATCGTGACGATGATCGGCACGCCGCTGCTCATCCGCATCGTGCACAAGCTCGACTACGGGCAGTACATCCGTCAGGACGGACCGCAGTCGCACCTCGTCAAACGAGGCACGCCGACGCTCGGCGGCGTCGTCATCGTGCTCGCCGTGCTCCTCGGCTGGGGCGCGAGCGCGCTGTACCGCTACTGCTGCCACGGCATCGTGCCGTCATGGTCGGCCGTGCTCGCGCTGTTCGCGATGGCGTCGATGGGGCTGCTGGGCTTCATCGACGACTTCGCGAAGGTGCGCAAGAAGCAGAACGAGGGCCTGACCGTCGGAGGCAAGTTCCTCGGCCAGATCGTCTTCGCGACGCTGTTCGCCGTGCTCGCGCTCGTGCTGCCGACGAAATCCGGGTTCCCGAGCGCGCAGGCCGGCATAAGCTTCATCGAGAAGCCCTTCATCAGCTTCGAGTTCGCCGGCCGCGCGCTCGCGATCATCCTCTTCGTCATCTGGGTCAACTTCCTGATGGCCGCGTGGACGAACGCCGTCAACCTGTCCGACGGCCTCGACGGCCTGTGCGCGGGGTCGTCGATGGTCGCCTTCGTCGGCTACGCGATCATCGCGATCTGGGAGAGCTACCATCTGGCCGGACCGGGGCGCTCCGGCTTCGCCTACGCCGTCTCCGACCCGCTCGACCTAGCGATCATCGCCTGCTGCGCGGCGATGGCGTGCCTAGGCTTCCTGTGGTACAACTGCAATCCGGCGTCGATCTTCATGGGCGACACCGGCTCGCTCGCGCTCGGAGGCCTGTTCGCGGCGCTGTCGATCGAGACGCACACCGAATTCCTCGCGATCATCATCGGCGGCCTGTTCGTCATCGAGGCGATGAGCGACGTCATCCAGGTCGGCTATTTCAAGGCGACCGGCAAGCGTGTGTTCAAGATGGCGCCGATCCACCACCATTTCGAACTCGAAGGGTGGACGGAAGGCAAGGTCGTCGTGCGCTTCTGGATGATCGAACTCATGTTCGTCATGGTCGGCCTCGTCATCTTCTACGGAGATTGGGTCGCCCGCTCGGGCCTGTGGCACGCCTGAGCGTCCCCGCGCGTTCCGCAAGCCGCCCGCGGACGCGCGCAACGACGGGCGGCATGCGGGCGCGCGGACCCGAGACGATCCACGACATGGACGGAAGGACAGCAACAAATGGAACTCGACCTTGAGCATATGACGGTCGTGGTAGCGGGACTCGGCGTTTCGGGACGCAGCGTCGTGGACATCCTGCGCCCGCGCGCCAAGGAGGTCATCGGCGTCGACGAGCACAAGGCGGACGCCGACCTCGACTCCTTCGACGCCATCCCGTGGGAGCGCGTCGACCTCGTGTGCACGTCGCCTGTGTTCGACCCGCGCACGCCGTTCATCCTCGAGGCGCGTCGCCGCGGCATCCCGGTCGTCAGCGAGGTCGAAATCGCATGGCTCATGCGCGTGGACAACGCGAGGACCGGCCGGCCGGCGCCATGGATCGGCATCACCGGCACGAACGGAAAGACGAGCACGACCGAGATGACCTCGGCGATGCTCACCGCATGCGGATTGACGGCACCCGCCGTCGGCAACATCGGCAAGGCCGTCTCACACGCCGCGCTCGACCCGGCCAACGACGTGCTGTGCGTCGAACTGAGCTCATTCCAGTTGCACTTCACGTATTCGCTCGCGCTCGCCGGCGCCGCGATCACGAACATCGCCGCCGACCATCTCGACTGGCACGGCGGCATCGAGGCCTACGCCGAGGACAAATCGAAGGTCTTCGACGGCGCGCGCCGCGTCATCGCCTACAACGCGCAGGACGAACGCGTCAGCGAGCTGGCGCGCGAGGCGAAGACGGCCGAGGGCTGCGTCGCCGTCGGCTTCACGCTCGACGAACCGGCCGCCGGCCAGATCGGCGTCAAGGACGGATGGATCGTCGACATGGCCGGCGTCACCGGCATGCCGATCGGCGTCGCGCACCGCCTCGCCGCGCTCGCCGACTTCCCGCATCTGATGGAGCCGGACGGCACGCTCTACCCGCATCTGGTCGCCGACGCGCTCACGGCGCTCATCCTCGTGACGGCGATGGACGTCGACATCGACGTCGCGCTCGACGCGCTCAAGCGCTTCAAACCCGGCGGTCACCGCATCGAGGAGGTCGCCAGGCTGACGCTGCCCGACGGCTGCGCGATCCGCTTCGTCGACGATTCGAAGGCGACGAACGCCCATGCGGCGCGCGCCTCGCTGGCCAGCTTCGCGCCCGGCAGCGTCGTGTGGATCGCCGGCGGCCTGGCCAAGGGCGGCCGCTTCGAGCGGCTTGTCGCCGAGGTGCGCGACCGGCTCAAGGGCGTCGTCGTCATCGGCGTCGACCAGCGGCCGATGCTCGACGCGCTGCGCACGGGCGCCCCGGACCTGCCGGTCGCGATCATCGACCCGGCCGATGCCGGCAACGTCATGGCGCGCGCCGTCACGGCGGCCGCGTCGATGGCGCAGGGCGGCGACGTCGTGCTGCTCGCGCCGGCCTGTGCGTCGATGGACCAGTTCCGCTCCTATGCGCAGCGCGGCGACGAGTTCGCCGACGAGTCCCGTCGGTGGGTGAGCGAGTATGGCCGGGACTGAACGCAAGCGGCGCGAGCCGCGCACCGCCTCGTCGGACGGCGCGGTCGAGGCGCCGCGCCGGCGGTACGCGGTGCGCAGGCGTTCGCAGCCGACGGCGCAGGGCGCAGCCGCTCCCCGGCGCGCCGTGTCGGACAAGGGCGCGGGGGAGGCGCTCGACTTCGCCCAGTACCGTGGATGGCGCATGTTCCTCAACCCGCTGTGGTGCTACCACGGCTTCTTCGCATGCGTGCTCGCGTTGACGCTGTTCGGCCTCGTCATGGTGTTCTCGAGCTCGTCGGTCTCGATGGTCGCCGCCGGCGCCTCGCCGTGGGCGCAGCTCGTCAGCCAGTCGGGCTTCGCCCTTCTTGGTTTCGGGCTGATGGCCATAGGCCGCTTCCTGCCGTTGCGCGCCTACGGGCTGCCCAAATTCATGTACGGGCTGTATGGGGTGTGCATGACGTTGCAGCTGCTCACGTTCTCGCCGCTCGGCGTCGAGGTGTACGGCAACCGCGGCTGGATCAAGCTCGGGCCGGTCCAGCTGCAGCCGGCCGAATCACTCAAGCTCATGCTGTGCATCGTGCTGCCGCTCGCGCTGCAGCATGCGCAGGCCGCCCACCGCAGAAGCGGCGCGCAGCCGAAGCTGAAGGACTACCGGCTGCCGCTTGCGCTGTTCGTCGCCGCCGTCGGCCTTGTCATCTGCGGCAAGGACCTCGGCACCTGCATGATCCTCGTGTTCATCGGCCTCGTCGCGTTCGCGGCGAGCGACTTCCCGAAGAAGTGGCTCGCCGGCGGCGGCGTCGCCGCGCTTGTGTTCATCACGGTGTTCGTCGTGACGAGCGGCAACCGCATGAGCCGCATCCTCGCGACCTACCGGGGCTGCGAGGACGGCGCGCAGACCGTGTGCTACCAGTCGACGCACGCGCGCTACGCGATCGCCTCCGGCGGCATGTTCGGCGTCGGCATCGGCAACTCGCGCGAGAAATGGAACTACCTACCGGCCGCGCACAACGACTTCATCTACGCGATCATCTGCGAGGAGCTCGGTTTCATCGGAGGCCTGCTCGTGCTGCTGCTGTTCGTCGTCATCGGCTGGTGCATGCTCGTCGTGGCCGTGAAGACGCCGAACCGCTTCGCGTCGTCGCTCATCATGTGCATGACGATCTGGATCGTCGGCCAGGCGCTGATCAACATCGCCGTCGTGCTCGGCCTGCTGCCCGTCATGGGCCTGCCGATGCCCTTCGTCTCGGCGGGCGGCACGTCGCTGATCATGTGCCTGGCGGCGGCCGGCGTGTGCATGAGCGCGATGCGCAGCCAGCCGCAGATCCGCGCCGAACGCGCGAAGGCCTGAGCTCGGGCGCGTCGGCTACAGTGAAGGCATGAACGAAGGCAAGAACGAAGGCAAGATGAGCAGTACGAAGAACGCCGGGACGCGGCATCGCATCATACTCGCCGGCGGCGGCACCGCCGGCCACGTCAACCCGCTGCTGGCGGTCGCCGACGCGATCCGCCGCAGCGAGCCGGACGCGGACATCATCGCGCTCGGCACCGCCGTCGGACTCGAGGCCGACCTCGTGCCGGCAGCCGGCTACCGCCTCGAGACGATCGAGAAGGTGCCGTTCCCGCGCCGTCCCGGCGTGTACATGGTCAAGTTCCCCGCGAAATGGCGCCGCGAGACGGCGAAGGTCAGGGATCTCATCGGCGCGCAGGGCACACAGGTCGTCGTCGGCTTCGGCGGCTACGCTTCGGCGCCGGCGTACGCGGCCGCGCACAAGCTCGGCGTCCCCGTCGTCATCCACGAGCAGAACGCGCACGCCGGCATGGCGAACAAGCTCGGCTCGCGCTGGGCGCGGTTCATCGGCACCGCCTACGACGGCACCGGCCTGACGCCGGCCAAGGGCGGCGCCGTAGAACGCGTCGGACTGCCGCTGCGTCCGGCGATCGCTGCGCTCGCCGAACAGCTGCAGCACGACCGCGCCGGCGTCCGCGAACGCAACGCGCGCGAACTCGGCCTCGACCCGGAGCGTCCGGTCATCGTCGTCACCGGCGGATCGCTCGGCGCGGCGAGCCTCAACCGCGCCGTCTCCGGCACCGCCGGCACGCTTGTGCGCCACACGCAGATCGTCCACCTGACCGGCAAGGGCAAGATCGACGAGGTGCGCGACCGCGTCGTGCAGTCGGCCGGCGCGCAGGTGCTCACCGGACTCGGCGAGGACTCGCAGCCGGGACGCGACTACCATGTCGCGCAGTACCTCGAACGGATCGACAAGGCCTTCGCCTGCGCCGACCTCGTCATCTGCCGCTCCGGCGCGGGCACCGTGAGCGAGCTGACGGCGCTCGGACTGCCCGCCGTCTACGTGCCGCTGCCGATCGGCAACGGCGAGCAGCGCTTCAACGCGCAGCCGGTCGTCGAGGCCGGCGGCGGCCTGCTCGTCGACGACCATGACTTCACGACGACCTGGGTCGAGGAACACATCCCGGCGCTGCTCGCCGACCCCGCGACGCTGCGCGGCTACGGAGAGCGCGCCTGGCGCTACGGCATCCGCGACGCCGCCGACCGCATGGCGCGCCGCGTCCTCGACATCGCCGGGGCCGAGGCCGCCGCCGTATAACGACGGCCGCGCGCCGGACGCACCATCGGCCACGGCAACATCAACACAATGACAACAGGAGCGTGTTTTCCAGTGAACGAACAGACACCGCAGCCAATCGACCTCGACCCGACGATCGCGCGCTTCGCGCCAGCGGAGCGGGCTCAGGACCTCGGACGGACGCATTTCATCGGCATCGGCGGCGCCGGCATGTCCGTCCTCGCCGAGATGCTGCACGAGCAGGGCGTCGACGTCGACGGCTCGGACATGCGGGCGGGCGCGAAGACGGAACGCCTCACCGCGCTCGGCATCCCGGTGAGCATCGGCCAGCATGAGGACAACGTGCGCGGCGCGCAGGTCGTCGTCTACTCGAGCGCGATCAAGGCGGACAACCCGGAGATCGTCGCGGCCGCCGAGCAGGGTTCGCGGATCGTGCACCGCAGCGACATCCTCGCGCTGCTCATGCACGGGCGGCGCGCCGTCACCGTCGCCGGCGCGCACGGCAAGACGACGACGAGCTCGATGCTCGCCCATATCCTCACGCATGCCGGCTCCGGCTCGCTCGCCGACCCGAGCTACGCGATCGGCGCATCGATCCAGGGCCCCGACGGCTCGACGCTCGACGGAGGCCACGCCGGCGCCGGCGACGTGCTCGTCGCCGAGGCCGATGAATCCGACGGCAGCTTCGCGAAGTACGCGCCGCATATCGCGATCGTCACGAACGCCGAACCCGACCACCTCGACCACTACGGCGATGCCGACGCCTACCACGCCGCCTTCGTCGACCACCTCGGCCACGCGCGCGGCGCGATCGTCGTATGCGCCGACGACGCGAACGCGCTCGCCGTGCTGCGCCGGCTCGACCCGGCGACGGCGGCGCACGCGGTCGCCTACGGCACGGCGGCGCGCGAGGACGTCGGCGAGCTCAACGGCGCGCGCTATGTGCGCATCGCCGCCGAGACGGAGCACGCCGGCGACGGCGCCGAACGTTTCGCGCTCGAGATGCCCGCAAGCGTCGCCGAAGGACGGCCGTACTCCGGCGACGGCGATGCGGGGACCGTGACCGTGCCGGTGACGCTCGCCGTGCCCGGGCTGCACAACGCGAGGAACGCGACGGCCGCGATCGTCGCCGCGACATTGCTCGGCATGGATCCGCATCAGGCCGTCGAAGCCGTCTCGACCTTCCTGGGCGCCGCCCGCAGGTTCCAGATCCGCGCGCAGGTCGGCGGCGTGACCGTCGTCGACGACTACGCGCACCATCCGACCGAGATCGCCGCGCTGCTCGACGCGGCGCGCCGCCGCTACCCGGAGGCGACGATCCACGTGCTCTTCCAGCCGCATCTGTTCTCCCGCACGAAGTTCTTCGCGAAGGAGTTCGCCGACGCGCTCGGATCGGCGGACGACGTCATCGTCACCGGCGTCTTCCCGGCGCGTGAGAGGCAGCAGGACTTCCCGGGCGTGGGCGCGGCGACGATCGCCGGCATGGCCGGCGCGGATACGCCGATCGACGTCGAGGAGCATATGGAGACGGCGGCGCAGATGATCGCGATGCGCGCGAAGCCGGGCGACGTGGTCTTCACGGTCGGCGCCGGCGACATCACGAAGATGGCGCCGGTCATCGCGCACGTGCTCGAGGCGCACGCCGGCAAGGACGACTGATGGCCGGGCGCAGCGTCAGATCATCGTCGGACGGCACGGACGGCGGCACGCGCAGGAGGGCGTCGGGCGGGGCGTCCGGCGCGCATGAAGGCGGCCGCGGGCGCACGATCTCGTCGCATCGGGACGGGACCGCCGATGCGACGCAACGCGGACGCGTCCGCAGGTCGTCGTCCGGCGCGGCTTCCGTGGCCGGCGCGACGTCCGATTCGGCGTCGAAGCGCAGCGGCGACGCGAGACGATCCAAGGATCCGGAATCGCCGTCGCCGAAGACGGGGGAGCATCGCTTCCCGGTCGGGACGCCGTCGTCGCGACCGCGCGTCGCGTCGAACACGGGCGCGCGGCATGACGGTGCACGTACCGTGTCGTCGGGGTCGGCGTCGTCGGCGGCGACGGAGAGGAACGCGGCCGCGCCGCGCCCGGCCGCGACGGCGCCGTCGAAGCGGGGGCGACGCGGCGGACGGTCGCTCGTCGCGCGGATGCGAGGGCTGCTGCCGAAACGCGGCGGCCAGACGACGCAGGTGCGCCGCACACGCATCGTCGACGAGCCGGTCAGCAGAAGCGAGCCGGGATCCTTCGTCGATGCCAACAACATGCGCAGCGAGGACATCGTCGCGAAGACGCTCAGGCAGACCGCAGGCGCCGTCGGCGTGGCGACGCGCCCGAAGGTCGTCGACTTCACGAAACGGCAGAAGGAGCGTCGTCGCGCGAACCTGCGGCAGACAGTGACGCGCGTCGCGGCCGCCGTCGGCGCGATCGCCGTCGTCGCGGCCATCGTCTGGCTGCTGTTCTTCTCACCGGTGTTGCGGCTCAATCCGGACAGGATCGCCGTGTCGGGCGCGAACCAGTGGGTGAGCGAGCAGCAGATCATGACGATCGCGCGCGGACAGGCCGGCAAATCGCTGCTGCTCGTCTCGGACGGGGCCGTCGAGGAGCAGCTGTCGCAGATTCCCGGCGTCTCCTCGGCACAGGCGACGAAGCGGTTCCCGAACGGGCTCGACGTGCACGTCGAGGCGCAGCGTCCCGCGGCGATGCTGCGCGTCAAAGGAGGAGACACGCTCACGGCCGTCGACAACAAGGCGCGCGTGCTCAACGCCGTCGACGCGAAGTCGGTGAAAGGCATCCCCGTCATCGACGTGGACTCGGTCGATGACGCCGTCGGAAGCCGTGCGCTGCAGTCGGCCGTCGTCATCCTCGATGCGTTCCCGGAAGGGTGGCGCACGGACGTCACCGCTGTGAACGCGCCGACGCAGGATTCGATCACGACGACCTTCGCGAACGGCATCACCGTCGTTTGGGGCGACGACACCGACCTCAAGCTCAAGATGGCGATCGCGGACAAGATCATGAACGACCCGAAGGTCATCGGCGACAAAAAGCAGATCAACGTCTCCGCGCCGAATCGGCCGATCATCAAGTAGCCGCGCGGGCAGCCGGCCGGCCGACGACTCGCGTCCCGCCGCGCGCATTCGTGCGCTGTGCGGGACGCAGGGGCGGCTGTGTGCGGCTCGGGCTGCGTATGCGTGCGCGGTATGTGACATTGGGATGATTGGGTGCGACTCAGATTGCGTATGCATACGCTGGTCGGGATGGCGGCGGTCCGGTGTCCGGCTCGGATTGCGTACGTGTGCGCGGACCAGGACGCTGGGGAGGCTGTGTGCGACTCAGAGTGCGTATGCGTGCGCGGACTAAGATGTTGGGGCGCACGTCTGCGACTTGGGCTGCGTACGCATGCGCTGGATGGGACGCTGGGGCGCGAGGGAGAGGAGATATCCTTGGGCCGGCAGAGGCCATGCGTGTACCCATCTGTGTACCTAAAACGTAGGTTTCAGGTCCGATCTTCGAAGTGCGGATACTGGTACGACGCGGATAGTGGACGGTTGTGGAGCTGATGGTAATCGAAACGGTATCGAGCACCTGGTAATCGCACATGCGGACGCGGACGGGCGGCGGGAAGGGGTCTGCATGGGGCGAACTGTGCTGATGGCGTTGTCGGGCTTGCCGATTCAGGACGGTCGTGTTATATTGAGAAGTCCGGTTTGGTGAGGCCGCGAGGCTCATCGCCGGAGTTTGATAATTCAAGAGGGGCCGATTTGGTTTCGACGGTGATCTGTTCGCTTCGGAGAAGCGTGCCGAGAATGTAGAGTCCGCTCGTGATGTGCTCTGCAATTTAAATTAAGTGCTAAATCTAACCGCACTGAGTTCGCTCTCGCTGCCTGATTTTCAACGTAATCAGATCTAATCCAGCGAGCGTGGCTCCGTCCGCTCTCCCGGGTCTTCGGGGAGAGGTCGGGCGTCGTTAGAGGACTTGCCTACGTCACTGAACCGCAGGGTGACGTGGGGACTTTGACTGTGGCTAGGCTCGCCATCAGTCGTCTGCGACATTGATGGGGGCCGAAAAACCACCCCAGTGGTCAGCAGACTACGCACGTAGAAGTACGAGGGTACGGTCACCGGACCGGGGTTCAATTCCCCGCGGCTCCACGGATGAAAACCCGCCAGCAATGGCGGGTTTTCTTGTATTCGCAACGGTTCGTGCCGTCCGCGCCGTGCGACGCGGCTTCATTCACTTCGCGTTGATGCGCTGCCGGTTCGCCATCGCCAGTTCGCCCAGATAGCGGTAGATCGGCGCGATGTCGAACTTGCGCGGGAACTCGAGCGTGATCTCGTCGAGCGTCTCCGTACCGGTCTTGCGCTGATAGACGTCCTTGAGATACGTGATGTTGATCTCGCTGTCGTCGGCGATCGCGCCGGCCGTCTCCACCTCGACGTCGACGATCGCGTCGAGATGGATCGTCTTGTAACGCGCCTTCGCGCCGGTCGCGCCCTGCTTGTCGATGAAGATGATGCGCATGTTCGTGAACACGACGGCGTCACGGATCAGCTGATACCCGTTCGTGATCTGCTCGCCGTTGAACAGGAACGGCCCGTACTGCTGCATGAGCTGGTCGTTGCTGACCTGCTGCAGGTTGCCGGCGAATGCGTTGAATAATCCCATGGTCACCTCGATGATGGTCGATTGGTCGGTTGGTGTTCCGTGACGCCGCCCGCGATGTGGGGCGCGGTCACGTATGTTGAAATGCGAAGAGCGCGCCGTCCCGTATTCGCGAAGGTCACGTGATTCGCAGACGTCACGCGGCATGTCACCCGTCGTGTGACGTCTGCGGAGCGGTGGTCCGGGCACGGCGGCGAGCCGTGGTGCGATGCGCACGTATGCGCGCCACCGGTCAGATCTGGTAGCCGTTCTTCTCGTAGTACTGCGGCGAATAGCCGAACGTCGCGTAGAGCAGTCCGGGCAACGTGACGGCGGCCGCGCGCTGCACGGCCTCGTCCTTGACGTCGCCGCCGTCGGGGCCGACGACGTCCCAGCGGAAGACGCTCGCATCGCTCGCGTAGCGTGTGCGCATGTACGACTTGAGCCACGGCTTCGAGACGAACATGACGAGGTAGGGGAC
Organism: Bifidobacterium castoris; assembly: GCF_003952025.1. GTDB lineage: Bacteria > Actinomycetota > Actinomycetes > Actinomycetales > Bifidobacteriaceae > Bifidobacterium > Bifidobacterium castoris. Next base: position 104,239 of record NZ_QXGI01000004.1, read on the forward strand.
CTCGCGTTCGAGCAGCGCCTGCACGTCGGCGTCAGGCATCTCGTCGCCCTTCTGCGTGAAGACGATCGTGCCGCCGCCGTCATAGGCTTTGATTGAGATGTCGAGCTTGACGAGGTCCCATGCGCGTGCGCCCGCGTACGATAGCGACGTCAGGCAGTCGTCCTTCTTGAATGCGTCAAGCATATCCGTCAGTTGCGTCATATCGATCCTTTCTCGCGGCCGTTGGGCGTGCCGGGCGCACGTCTGCGCTCAACGATACACCGTTTCCCGCGGCGCGCCATGTTCCCTCGCGCGGCCGCGCGCGATACCGGCGCCGATGTTTCCGAACGATGTGCTCCGGCAAATGGTTGGCATGCGCCGAAATCGTTTCGTAATCGTGGGGGAGCGCGCCGGAAACCCAACGTTCGGCTGCGCGAAACCCGGCGTTTTTAGCGTGGTTGCTGTCTGCAGCTCACCTATGGCCGTTGCCGGCACGTCGTAGATGGGGTTCGTTGAGTGAAGTCGTTTCCGTGCGGACGTGAAGAGAGAGGCAACCATATGCTTGTGCATGGCAGGTTCGCGATTCCAATGCATTCCAACGGCGGGCGTCGGCGCGCTGGCGATGTGCGCGTCGCTCGGCGCGTTCGGCGCCCACGCCGCGTTCGCCGACACCACCTACAGCGCGGCCGCGGCCACGGCGCCGAACGTCGTGACGAACGGCGTCATCCCCGCCGGCGCGCTGAGTGTCGTCAACTTCCACCCGGTATGGGGAGACAAGGAAGCGAACAAGGCGAGCATGCTCAAGTGCATCGACGAGGCGCACGCCGCCGGCGTTAGGATGATCGTGTTCCCGGAGATGGCGCTCACCAGCTACGTCTCGTCAAGCGACCCGGACTCCGCCGCGTATAGGATGGCCATGTCCCAGTCCGAGACGATCTCCAGCCCGACCACCCGCGAACTCGCCGACAAGGCCGCCGCATACGGCATGTGGGTCGTCTTCGGCACGTCGGAGCGCATCCCGGGGGACGCCGACCACACGTACAACTCTGCGCTCGCCGCGTCCCCGGACGGCAAGGTCGTCAGCTACCAGAAGATCGCGCCGGTGGAGGGCTCGTGGGCGACGCCCGGCACGACGCCGGCGCTGCTGCAGACCGAATGGGGCCTGGCGGGCTTGAGCTTCTGCTACGACACCTGCGAATCCGGAGATCGAACGCTACTACGCCGCGCAGGGCGCGGGCATCCTCATCAATCCGACCGCTACCTCCCGCAGCTACCGCGACATCGACGGCGACGGCGTCAAGGACGGCAAGGGATGGGAATGGTATTAACCGCAACCGTCTCGAATCGATTGCGTCGGGCGACGGCCTCGTCATCGCCTCCGCCGATCTCGTCGGCGCCAACGGCTGCCCCGGACGGCGACGGCAAGCGGCCCTACGATTTCCCCGGCGGCAGCGTCATCGTGCGCGGTTCCGCCTACTACTCCGCCGCCCAGAACGCCGACGGCTCGCTCATCGTCGGCACGGAAGGCGCATTGGCGAACTCGAAGGACCTGCGGGTGAGCTATCCGTCGACGACGCGCGTCGCCAACGATTCCCATCCTGACTACTACGCCAAGTGGTACGCCGAACTCGCGGACAAGCAGGAATCGGGCACATCGCTGAGCAACTACTACGGTCCCGAGGACGGTCCGCGCGTCGCCGTCGCCAACGTCGCCGGCGTGTGGGCGGACAAGCAGGCGAACGTCGACATGATGGTCCGATACGCCGAACAGGCCGCGGCCGACGACGTCGACCTGCTCGTGTTCCCGGAGACCGTGCTCACCGGCTACGACAGCACCGATCCGAAGGACGACGCGAACGCGCACAGCGCGAACGCCGACGTCAACCGTGCGCTGGCGGCGAGCGATGACTACATGCAGGTGCTGCTCGCCGAAAAGGTCAAGGGCGCCGACGGCGACGACACGCGCGGCGTGTCGGTCAGGACGATGGCGGACACGGCGAAGCGGCTCGGCATGTACATCGTGTTCGGCTTGCCGGAAATGCCCGACGGCGGCCCGATCGCCGACGCCGACGGCGTGAGGAAGGTCTACAATTCGGCCGCCGTCGTCTTCCCGGACGGCCACACCGAATCGTTCCAGAAGATGCACCGCGCCGGACAGGAGAAGCAGGTCTGGTCGGTGCCGGGGAACACGCCGCGCATCTTTGAGATGCCGGAATTCACCGGCTCCGACGGCGGTGCGCTCAAAGCCGGCATCAGCAGCATCTGCCGCGACGGCCATTTCTATCCCGAACTCGGCCGCTACTATGCGGCGAGCGGCGCCGAACTGCTCATCCATCCGACCGCCACGACCGGCGACCCGTGGTACCGTGAATCGCGCATCGGCAGCTACACCGACAGCGACGGGCTCGCAGCCGTCACCGCGAACCTGTGGGGACAGGACGGATATCCGCTCGACGCGGACGGTAATCCGATCTACTCGGTGGACGCGAACGGCGACACGGTCAGTTCCGGCAAGGAGATCAAAGGCTACAACTACATGGGCGTCGGGCGGGACGCTTTCCGTTCGAGGAGCCTGATTATCACCGCATGGGATGGCAAGGACGGCACACCCTTCGACTACGCGACCGGATCGGCGCTCGACACTTCCGGCACCGGCGGCAGCGCGACGCCGCAGATCACGAAGGACTGGGCGTTTGGTGGCCGCGGCGAAGGACGCGCTCAATGCGGCCTACGACGCGTTGACGCCGGCGACCACGGAGCAGGCGCCCGGCGACGGGCCGACGGGGGGACGGACGATGTACTCGCCAAGGACGCGAACGGCAACGGGAACGGAGGCGCTGCAACGCCTGACGAACCGCTCTCCTCCGATAAGACGGGCGCCGATGGCTCGGCCGGGGCCGATGCCTCCGCCGCGGGAAAAGACGGTGCGACGCGGACGCCGCTGTCCACCATCGGTTTGCCGGTCGTGGCCTTCGTGGCGCTCGCCATCGCCGTCTCCGGAGCCGTCATGCCCATGCCCGTTGTCGCCGGCCCGTTGGGAAAGTGGAGGTTCGGGTCGTATCTGCGATTTTGGGGTGGGGGCTTTCGGAAAGCGGTCATTGATCCGTGCGGTTCTTATCGTTTTTGTGCGTAAATCGCACAGATCGGGGCTTTCAGCGAGGGGGTGCGCGAGGACACCCACTCCAAAATCGCAGATACGGCTCCAGGATGCTTTTTGTACGCATACGCAATCTGGGTAACAAAGAGGACAGCAAGATGAAGTCGCTGGTAAAATCAGAACGCTCGGGCAGAGGAGGAGACCCCGATGAGAGAAGAGAAAACGTCGGAGACATGTTCGCGCTGCGGGGCGTATCGCGCTCCGGACGCTGAATTCTGCCGTAACTGCGGTGGCAAATTGCGGGCGGCTATGGATTCCGTTGATGTAACGACCGTTGCGAAGGGAGCGATGCCGCCAATTCCCGCAGTGCCGTTGCCGTCGGTGCCACCGCCGACCGAAATGGGGGCGCCGCCGCCACCTTGCCCGCCTTCCGGCGATCATATGAAGGCTTCGGCCCGCAATCCACGCAAATTGCCGCTGACGATCATCGCGATGGTTGTCTTTGCGCTGCTCGTGGTCACCGGATGCGCCGTCACCTATAACCTGCATCTGTGGGGAAGCCATGCGGTGCCGTATTTCAGCGCGGATGACGAGATCCTGTCGGCAGACGATGTGCTCGCCCGATTGCAAGGTGATCGTTTCAACGCGAAGAAACGTCAGGAATTCAGCAAGGAGAAGCGTGGCGCGTATCTGAGGCTTGACGGCGTACAGGAAGGCGAGCGGGTCGAACGCACTCAGGAAATCACCGTCGTCGAATCGCTCGGGCCCGGCGTGCCGGAAGGGACCGTCGGCGAAGACGAGGGGACGGCGACGAAGATTCTGTCCGATATGGGCGTGCCTGTCACGAAGTACACGATGGTGTCGGACGATCCGGGCAAAGTCGTCGCCACGTTCCCGCAGGACGGACATGCGTTGGAAAAGCGGGACGACACCGCGAAGACGCCTGCGACGAAGACGGATACCGGCGAAGCGGATGGAACGGATACGGGAACAAGCGGGGGTGAGCCCGCCCCCGATTCGCTCGATGGCATCAAGTTCGTCGTTGGGGTCAAAGGCGATGGCGTGCCGGTGGAGGTCTATGGCATGGCGCAGGCCGAAGCCGAGGGTCTGCTCAAATCGCGTGGATTCGAAGTCGGGACGAAACTAGTGCCCGCCGACCGCGACATGATCGGCAAGGTGGTGCGCACCGAACCGCAGATCGGCAAGGAGTCGGCGGCCTCCCGGGCGACGATGTACATCGGGGCGAACGCGAAGGATCTGCGTGCGTCGATGATGATCACCGCCGACGGTGTCGAGGAGAGCGAGCTGTATCACGGCAAGACACCGTCCGATTTGTCCACGCTGATCGGGCAATGGTGCACCGACGCCGGCGATTGCATCGAACTGGCGCCAACGGATTCCATCGATGAGGGAACACAACCGGTGTGCTACCTGCAGATGAAACGGGACGGCGAACACGTCGGCGCAGAACGACTGGACAACCTCCCCAGGGTGCACTATATGCCCGACTATGACGTGGACAAGCCGGAAGGGGCGTTCAGACACCAGCTCGGCACCGGAACCACCGGCGTCCTGGACATCTACGACACGAACCAGCTCGCGCTATGCGGCACGCAGCCAAGGAACGGCGTCGGCTGGTATTGCGACCACGGCACCCCGAAGAACTGGGAGGAGTCGGATGACGACGGCCGGCGACACGAGGACAGCGGACTGGTGTATCGCATGAGCGATTATCTGATCGTTGTGCCGGTGGACGCCGACATCGCGAGTGTGAGTCGAAGCGGGTATTTCGTGCAATCCGACGAGAAGGCGGAGGAGGCGGATGCCGACCGGCCGTATCTGCTGATTCGCGACCCGCAGCTCTATGATGCCGACGACCGCGAAGTGAGCGCCCTCTCCACGGATGGTGGGACGGCGGTCAATCCGTTCATCCCGACTGAATCCGGCTCTCCGAAGATGAAATTCGCTCCGGCTCCGAGCGCCGAATCCGCGTATTACCTCGTGCAGTCGTCACCTTTCGATTGGACGGCGATGGGTGAGGGTGAAGCGGTCTGCGATGAGCAGGGCTGCGACGTGGCGACGAAGGCGCCAGCGAAGCAGAAGGCCGCCGACATGACGATCGCGCAGATCCGATCCGCGGCCAAACGCGGCGATTTCACTCCGATCGCCGGCAGGTACTGTCAGAAGAAAACCGGTGACTGCCTGACGTTGGACGATGACGGCACGGTAACCGGTCCGCGCAGCGGCTATGTAAAGCATGACGCGATGTCGACGACACTCACCGTCCAGTCGTCGGTGAGGGCAACGTGGTTCCCGGAAGGCACGGTGAAGGATCATGCGCTGGAATTGAAGGCGCCGGAATCGGACACCTACTGCATGAACGATCGCGCCGGGGAGAACCAAGGGGAGGCCTGTCTGTCCGGCGACTACGCCTACGGTTCCGACATCCGGCAGTCGCTTACTCTGACCTATTACGCGAAGGGCCTTGATCTTCTGCAGCATGACGAATACGACCAGTACGCCTTCTACGGGGTGACGCCGCCGGATCCGGACACGCCGTTCCTGCATCGTCCGGAAGCACTGCGGCCGCCGCCTCCCGCCGACGAAAACGTCTACTACCTCGTCGACTGACCTGCAAACCGTCCGATTTCCCTGAAAATTCGCCGCGGTGGGTGGGCCGCCGCGGCAAAACGGTTGCATCTGGGAATCCGCCGAACCGTGGTGCGTGTTCTGACTCATGGAGGTATACGGGCTTGCTGAGAAGGGTTGCCGTTGCTGCTGGTTGAGTTGGCTGTTTGCGCGGAGGCTTGAGTGCATTTGCGATTTTGGGGTGGGTGTCCTTGGAGAGTTTCCGATGATCTGTGCGGTTCTTATCGGTTTTGCGCGTAAACCGCACAGATTGGGGCTTTCAGTGACGGGGTTTGCGAGGACATCCACCCCAAAATCGCAGATACGGCGCTGGAGACAATTTGGCGAGTGCTCTCGTGGGGACGGGGACGGTCACCAGCCAACCCACCCTCGGCACCGGCATCGACTGGAACGAATTCCACATCGCCACCCGATACCCAGACACCACCGCCTAGAACTCTAAATCAACACAAAATGACCTATATGCCCATTTACCGGATTAGAGTAGTGCGGCTACGGCAGTCACAGTCGTGGATTCGCTCGTCGCGCAGAAGGGCATATTCGACGAACACTCGCGCTGCGGCGGCGTCGGCGGATTCGGCGGGAATTGACGTCAAGCCGCTGCCTCTTCGACGAGACGGCGGCCGTGTGTCCGCAGTCGCGCAGACAGGGATTGGTCACGGCCATGCCGATTGCGGTGATGAATGCACCGCCCCGGGAAGCTGATTCCGGGCTCCGCGGACGGCAACGGCGGAATGCCGCCCGTGGCCGACGAAAACGTCCACTGCCGTGTCGACTGACCTGAGCCCCGTCCGATTTGCGTGAAGATTCGCCGCAGCAGGTTGCCCGCCACGGCGAAACGACTACGCTTGAGGACCTATGGGACATGACATGCCGGTTCAGGGGACGACGCCAGAACCCGTCGGAGATCCGCAATGGGTCGCGTGGACGCTGCGACGGCTGTCCGGCTCGCCGTTCCGTGCGAAGTTCCGGCTGTCGGACGCCGACCGCGCCTATGCGCGCGCGAAGGGCAGGGCGACGATCGACCGTCACGCCCATGAGATGCTGCGTACCCGCGTCGGCGGCGCCCAGCCGATCAAGGACGGCAAACAGACGCCGTGGAAAGGTCATCCGGTGTTCGCGGCGCAGCATGCGACGGCCACCTGCTGCCGTGGCTGCATCATGCGCTGGCACCGCATCCCCAAGGGCCGCGCTCTCACCGATGCCGAGGTGAACCGGCTCGCAGCGCTCGTCATGGCGTGGATCGACCGCGATCTGCGCGACCATCCGGCGCAACCGGAACCGCCGGCTGAGATCGTGAAGAGCACCACGTCGCAGCCGAAGGCGGCCCCGACCGCGTCGATGGAGCCGTTGTTCTGATCCGCGATCAGCCGGCGCGCCGCGCCGCTGCTACGATGGCGGCTGTGCCCAATGAATCCCTCGAATCCCAGCACAGCGGACCTTCGGCCACCGCCGTCGTCCTCGACTATTTCGGTGCGCTCGTCGACTGGCGTCCCGAGCGTGTCGTCGGCATGTTCTATCCGGCCGGCGTGACCGCGATGTTCTTCGACGCCGACGACCCGCACGGCTACGACCACTATCGCCGCCGTGCCATCGAAGGTTGGGGCGACGAACGGATCATCGATGACTATTCGCGTGAGCATGGCCCCGCCGTCGGCTGGATCATGCGGTTGCTGCTCGAGAACCGCATGCTGGGCTTCTACGACATGCCCGACGGCGTCCCGACGCGGCTTCGTGAACTGCACGCCGCCGGCGTCCGCCTGTACGGCTTCGCGAACTGCTCGAGCGGCGCCGTCGCCCTCATGCATGAGAAATACCCCTGGCTGAGCCTGCTCGACGGCACGATCGACGGTCGCCTGACGCCCGAGGAAACCCTCGTCGCCTTCGACCTCGACCCTGACTCCACCGCATTCGTCACGACCGACCCCTCCCGCGCCGCCGCCCTCATGAATGCCGGTCTGCATGTGACGCAAGCCTTGCCGCCTTTCGCTTGATGTGCATATCGGTGCTGTATCAACCGTGTATGCCACGCTGATACGGGATGACATGGTTCCTTCGCAATGACGATGCACACCATGATGGATGTTTCGTGGATGATTCCCAACATGATGTGGAACGCCGGAGTCGACTCCATACAATGAGGGCGGCAACTGTTTGGGACTTTGGCGACGGGAAGAGCACTGCTATGGGGAAACCGCATTACACCATGGACGATAAGGCCCAATGGGCGTGGGATCATGGCGGCCATATGGACAACGGCATTCGAGATGATCATGGTCGATTGATGGCCATCCCTCATCTGACACGGGTGGAGGATGACGATAACGACTATGACGAGCGGGGCGCTGACAGCGGTTCCGGTGGAAGTCTCGCCGCCGCCGTCGTGACTGCGGCCGCCGTAATTGGCATTGCCGGAATTGCTTCCATGTTTTCCGCTCGCAGGGAGGCAAGACGAAACGAGATCGCATTGCAGGAGCGTCTTGCTGCCGAAACGCAGCATCAGCAGGAGCTTCGCAAGTTCGAACGCAGCCGCATGCGGCAGAAGATGAAGCGTAAACTGGCCGAACAGCGTCTGCAGTTCGAACAGGAGAAACTGTCCATGGAGACCGACCGCAGGATGGCGGCGGAAAGGCGTGAGCAGCAGGCATGGCAACAGGTAACCGAGCAAAGGAACCTGACGGAGAAGATTCTTGACCAGCATGAGGCGCAGCTGCGGCATGACTGGCAGATTCAGCAGCAGTTGCTGCGATCGCTCGAACAGGAACGTGAAATGCTGCTGCGTCAGCAGGAGCAGATGACCTCCCAGTTGCAGATCCTGCATGATTTGTTGCGGACCGAAGCGGCGCAGGAAGCAACGATGCGCACGACCCGTGTCCAGATTGAGATGCTCATGCTGTCCATGCAAGGCGTGCATGCGCGTATCGAGGAGAATCACGAGCGCTATCAGCAGGAACAAAGTCTCTTGTTGGCATTGGAGAGCGAGACGAAGTAGCGAGGCGCGTCTGCTTGGATGCTTTCACTGCGCTATGAGTGACGCCCATTCAGGATGCAATGAACGATGATCGATTGACTGCGGGGGATGCAATGAAAAAGAAGACGATGATGGCCGAATCGCCGATGGACACGCAAGACGCGACGGACGTGGCAATCGAGGCAATGAATCTGTATGAGATGGGGGAGCATGCGCGGGCATTGCGATTGACTCGGCAGTATCTGGCTTCAGATGGCGAAGAGGATGCGGAGGTATGGACCTTGCACGCGATGTTGGCGATGGAACTCGATAATGTCGCCGAAGCCGATGCGGCGATCAGTTGCGCGGAAGATCTTGTTGCCGACGATGAACTCGCGATGGAAGTGCGTTCATTGGTGAACGAACGCAAAAGACTGGCTCTGGGCGCGAAGAACCTGCACGAGCAGTCTTGGCGTGCGGATGGCAATGACGTTGAAAACGGATTGGCGCTGCATCGGTCGCTGCGCGCCATCGGACAGGTCGAGGAAGCCAATGCGCTGGAGCGGCAGCTGCGCCTGCGTTTTCGTGGCGATGACCATGTACGAGCCGCACTGAACGACGCGCGATTCTCCGACAGTTGGATCCACGCGCGAACGTCGCAATCGAAGGCAGCCTCGGCTACATCGGATGGACGGCCGTTGGCGCGGCACGGTTTCACGGCGTGGCTGAAGCGCTTCCTCAATGTAACCGAGCAGGGAAGGAACCCGTTCGCGGGACTCGGCTTCGGGCAAAAGATGGTGCTGGGCGGCAAATGGATGCTGGCCGTAATCTGCATCTGCCATGTCGCCGCGGTCATCGTCGGCGCGCTCGCCGTATGCGTGATGGAGCCAGCCGGATGGCTCCTCCTCGGAGTCGCCGCCCTGGTCATGACCTCGAAAGCGCGAGGGAAGCAGCATGGACGCCGCAAAGAGGAGTGAGCCGACTTATGAAGCTTATGAAGCTCCGTTCAGACATGAAATGAGACGTCGAAGTCATCCCGTCTCCGTGACCTACTTCGCTGCCATGCGCTCCTCGAGGTAGTCGCGCAGCAGACGGGCGTGGTTGACGTCCGGGTCTCGCGCGCCATAGATGAGCGTGACCTTCGGATGGTCGCGGATGATCCGCTCGAGCTGCTCGACCGCCGGGTTCGCGTCGAGCTCGAGCCGGTAGCTTTCAGCGAACTCGAGAATCCGGTTCGGGTCGTGGCCCCACGCCTTGCGCAGCTCGGTGCTCGGAGCGATCTGCTTCATCCACAGGTCGAGATGCTCGCGTTCCTTGGACATGCCGCGCGGCCACAGCCGGTCCACGAGGATCCGGTAGCCGTCGTCCTCGTCCGCCGGCGCATACGCGCGCTTGATCGTCAACTCCGTCATACCCGCCAGTCTAGGATTCGCATCCGGCTGCGCAACCGATGTTCGCCCGTCACGCAATGGTTCCGTATCTGCACCCGGATCACCGTTGCCTCATCGGTCCGCGCGCCGCGCTTTCGCTACAATGGAAAATGGCATGTCCACGGACGAACGGACGTGCGGAATGATGTGAGAGAAAGGCGGCAGATGGCGGATGTGAGGACCGAGCTCGCGCAGTTGCGGCCTGTGTACGAGACCGGCGTGCTGCGCATGCTGCTGCACAAGTACGCGGACGTCTACATCGCGATGCTGCGTTCGTGCTTCGATCCGCTGACCGCCGAGGTGCCACAGGAGCGGCTGCTGTCGAGGATGCGCGAGGCGATCGGCGAACTGGCCGCCGCCGGCGAGTACGCGCCGCGCGAGGGCGAGGACGACATGATGGCCGCGCGCCGCATCCTCAAGGAGCTCAAATCCGAGGATGCCGGCGACTATGCGTGGATCGCCGACTCGATGGACCGGCGCCAGCACCGCGTCATGTGCCGCCTCACGCAGCGCGCGCACCGCGCGATCGAGGCGCTCGCGACGTTGCAGCGGCGCACCGTATCGCTCTCCGGCGCGCAGGTCAATTCGATCATCATGGAGATCGAGAACGCGCGCAAACAGCTCACCGTGAACGTCGGCGAACGCATCGAGTTGCTGGAGGACGAGATCGCGCAACGCCAACGGCAGATCGACGAGCTCAAGGCGCACGGCATCGAGGACCGTCCGACGCGCGAGCAGGTCTCCGACATCATCAACGTCGTCTACAACACGCTGCGCGGCGTGCCGGTGGATCTGCGGGAACTCGTCATCGCCGAGCGCGACAACGGCGACGCGCTGCGCCGGCGCATCGACGACGGCACGATGAGCGGCGACGAGATGCTCACGTTCTACCATGAGCAGTTCGACCGTGTCTACAACCTCAGCGACGAGGGCCGCCGTTTCAACGACGCGTTCCAGGTGATGTACGCGCCGGAGAGCCGCGCCGAACTCAACGAGGCGCTGCAGGACATCTCGAACAGCGAATGGCTGCATGGCGAAGCCGACGACCTGATGAGCGTCGTCAACCGCGAGTTCGACGACATCTACCGCGGCATCGACGACGTGCGCCGCCAGATCCGCGTCACCGACGAAAGCATCCGCCTGATCGTGCGCCAGCAGACCGATATGCAGTTCCGCACGATGTCGCGCAGCCTCGCGCGGCTGTTCACCCGGTTGAGTGACGAGGCGCGCACGAAGTCGAGGCGTCGTTTCGACGCGGGCGTCGCCGAGGCGTCGCTGCCGACGCTGCGCCGACGCCCGAGGCGGACGCCGGCGCGGGCCGTCGCGCCGGCGATCGCGGAGACGTCGGCCGCCCCGATCGCCGATCTGGCCACGATCGTCGCGGCCGGCGGCCCGCGCGTGCGCCACATGGTCGCTCTGATCGCCGCGAACCCGGTGCGGGTCGGCGCCGACGTGGACATGGCGGCGAGTTTCAACGCGTTGCCCGCCGACGAACGCAGGGAAAGCGAGGTCGTCGGTTTCCTCAGCTATTTCGGCGGCGAAGGCGATGCGGAGACGCATGACGGCGATGATGAACGCGTCTGGCGCTGCGTCGGCGCCGACGGCCGGGAACGCCGCTGGCGCACGCGTGCGCTGCTCGTGCCGCAGCGGGCGCTCGACGGTTTCCTCGAGGAGACGGACGCGGCGCCGATGGCGGCGACCGTGCGCGGCGACGGGGCGGCGGCATGACGGACGACGGCGTGAACGACGACATGACGAGTACGACGGGCCAGGCGACCGGGCCGACGATGACGGATGGAAAGGTGGCAGAGGCGATGACGAAGCACAACGATGCCGACGTGGACGCCGGCGTCGTCTCCGCGGCGAGCGGCGGCGACTGGCGGGAGGGCGTCGACGACGGGGCCGGGGTCGCCGACCTCGCGAACGTGCACGCACTGTTTGACGGCGACATCGGCGACATGCCGGCGCCGGCGCGTGAGGCGGCGATCGCGCTCAAGCGCAACCGCGCGATCAGCGGCGAGCTGTACCGGCAGGCGCGCGAGTACATGGACGACGTGCGCCGTTCGCTCAACAACGACCTGCTCGTGCCGGTCGTCGACGAATACTACGGCGTCATGTACGCCGAGCCGATCCGGGCCGACGAGTACGCCATCCGTTCGCTCAAGACGCGCGTGACGCTCAGCGCCGAGGAGGCGGCGGTCGTCGCGATGCTGCGCCGCAAGGTGCTCGAATACGAGAACGTGGGCGTCGACGCCGCCTCGTGGATCGTCTCGCGCGAGGAGATCGTGCAGGCGTTGAGCGTCGGCGGCGGTCCCTTCGCCGGCCGCAACAGCGAGGAGGCGGTCGTGCAGCGCGCCGACCGGCTCATCGGCGCGATGCGCACCTACGGGTTCCTCGAGGACGGCGGCGACGACATGATGTACGTGATCACGAAGCTCGTACCGGTCGTGCTCAACGCAGATCGCATCAACCGCTGGCTCGGCCTGGACGACGAACATGACGCCGCGGATGACGATGTCGCCGATGACGACGCCAACCGCGACGCCGCAGCCGTCGGCGACGACGACGGACACGCCGAAACGGAAGCCGCGACGCCGGACACGGACGTCGATATGGCCGCGACGCGCGCGCCGCGGACGTCGGCTCACGCGGACGATGTGGACGCCGACGGCGACTTTGGCGACATCCTCGGCATCATCGGCGCGTCCAGCGCCGCACCCGACGAGCGCGACGAGGACGACGATGCGACCATTGTAACTGACGGCATCGTAACCGACATGACCGCAGCCGACGATGCTGCAGCCGACGATGAAACGACTGCGGAAGCCACTGCGGACGACGGCGACGCGGACGATGTGGACGACGACTCCGTCGCCGACGGCAACGCGGATAGCGGAACCGCCGACGACGTATCCGCAGGCGCGAGAAGCACGACGACTGAGGAGGTGCTGTTTTGAGCGGGACGACCGATGAACTGTATGCGCCGATCGAGCTGCTGCCGCAGCATTGGATGCTCAAGGAACGCCAGCTCGTCAACTGGGGGTCGTACGACGGCCGCCACATCTTCCGGCCGTCGATGGCCGAGGACGGCACGGTGACATTGCTGACCGGACAGAGCGAATCGGGCAAGTCAACGCTCGTCGACGCTCAGGTCTCGCTGCTGTACCCGGCGAACGCGGCCTTCAACAAGGCGTCGAACGCCGGCCGCTCCGACCGTTCCGACTACTCGTACCTGCTCGGCCTGCGCGGCATCCGCAACAACAACGGCCACGACGAGCCGCTGTACCTGCGCGGCCACGACGCGAACGGCGACCCCTACGCCGTCTGGGGCGCGATCGTCGACGAATACGAGGACACGGCGAACAGCGGATCGCTGTGGATCGCGAAGCTCATGTGGCTGCCGGCGGACGGCGCGTCGGAGTCGATGACGAAACTGTACGCCGTGTCCGAGCGTCCGATAGACCCCGTCCTGCTGGACGCGCGACGCGACGAGAAGTTCACGATCCCTCTGCTCAAGCAGCTCTATCCGGGCGTCGTCGCCTACAACTCGGCCAAGCAGTTCCACGAGGACGTCTGGAAACGCTTCGGGCTGACCGAGGCCGCGTGCAGGCTGCTGCACCGCATGCAGGCGTCGGACGCGCCGTCGCAGCTCGACGACATCTTCCGCAAGGGCGTGCTCGACGAACCGCGCGCGATCAGGTCCGGCCGCGACGCGGTCGAGGACTACGAGCAGTACGCGCAGAACTTCTCGAGCATGGAGCGCAACCGTGCGCGCGTGCGCCAGCTCGAGGCGATCATCGACGAATACGGCCAGTACGAGTCCGCTGACTCCGGCGTGCGTGCGCTGCGCGCGATCGATCCGGAACGGGACGCCGCCGCCGAACTGCGCGCGCAATGGCTTGACATGCGTCTGACGCAGGACGTCGTCAACGTGCTTCCGGAATACGAGCGCCTCGCCGAACGCAGCGCCGAAGCCGCCGACGGGACGCATGCGCGCGTCGCGCGGCTCGAAGGCGAGGTCGCCTCGCTCACCCGCCAGCTCAGCGGCTCCGGCGGCGACGAGATCGAGGGGCTCGAGCATGACCTCGCGCAGGCGAAGCGGGATCTGGGGCAGGTAGCCGAACGCGCCGAGAAGCTCGCGCCGTACTTCACGAAGGCCGGCGAGGAGCTGCCCGGGACGCGCGAGGAATGGCAACGGCTCGCCGATGACTATGCGGCGCGCGAACGCGAATACGACGCGCGGCGCGAGACGCTCAAAGGCCGGCAGTACGAGGCCTTCACCGCACACAAGCAGGCGCAGGAGCGACTCGACGAACTCAACAGGGACTATGCGCGCAAGGAGCGTTCGCGCACGCGCATCACTAAGGAGATGGACGAGACGCGTGCGATGATCGCGCGCGCCACCGGACTGCCGGCCGCCGAACTGCCGTATGTGGCCGAGCTGATGGACGTCGCCGACGACGCCGAGGACTGGCGCGCCGCGATGAACGTCGTCTACGCGCCGATCGCGCCGATCCTGCTCGTCGACCGCCGTCACGAGGACGGCTTCGCGGCGAAGGTCTCGACGATCCCGCGCGAGGCGATGCCGCGGCGCAACTGGCAGTTCGTCGACGTCGACGACGCTGCGGACGCCGCGCCGCGCTCAGGATGGCTCTCCGGCAGGCTCATGTTCAACGACGAGTCGCCGTTCGCCGCGTGGGTGCGCCGCCGCGTCTGCGAGCCGCGCACCGATGCGCGATGCGTCGAGGCGATCGACGACCTCGACGAGGACGGCCGTCAGGTGCAGCGCGACGGCCAGATCAAGGACGGCCGCCGCGGCAGCCATGGCACGAAGGGCATGACGCAGGTCATCGGCTTCGTCACCGAAGGCTACCTCGCCGAGCTGCGCCGCGAGATCGGGCAGGCCGGCGATGCGCTTGCGCATGCGCAAGCCCGGGTCAAGGAGCTCGACGCCGAGTCACGCAGGCTCGAGGACGCCCATGCGCTCGCCGAACGGCTGCACGACTACAGCTGGCAGGACGTCGACGCGAATGGCGTGCAGTTGCGGATCGAGGCGCTGCTGGCGAGGATCGACGAACTGAAACACGATCCGCAGATCGCGCAGATCAGCGCCGCGCTCGAAGCCGCCCAAAAGGAACTCGCGAAGGCACGTGCCGCCGCATACGGCGCCGAGGACGACCAGCGGCGCGCACAGGCGGCGCTCGCTGCATCACGCAAGTGGATCGCCGACCGCGAACAGCAGATCCGGGACGGCGCCCCGGCCGTTGACGAGGCGTGCGCGACGCTGCTCGAACGCTGCTACTTCGCCTATTTCGGCGACGGCACAAAGGAGGCCGGCGAACGCGTCCGCCGCCTGCTCGCCCTCGACGACCAGGCGAACGGCTCGCACGGCGGCCATGCACGCGCGAACGCGACGTCGGCGCGTCGATTCGTGGAGCTCAAGGCGTCCATCACCGACGGCGTGCGCGCCAGGATCGGCGAACTCGCCGCGCAACGCGAAGCCAGACGCCGCTCGTGCGAGGCGAGCATGCGCACCTATCTCGACCAGTACGCGTCCGGGGACGCGCGCATCAGCGCCGACGTCGAGAACGCGAAGTACTTCATGCACGACTTCGAGGAGCTCAGACCGAACATGATCGGCGACGAGGCGGTGCACGTCGAGTACTTCAACTCGCTCAACAAGATCTACCAGGACCTCGCCGAGCTGCAGCAGATGCTCAAGGTCGACACGCAGCGCATCCGCGAGCAGATCGACAAGATCAACCGGCTGCTCGAACGCTATCCCTTCGGGGCGCGGCACGGTCGGCTGTCGATCGTCGTGCAGGTGGATGGGCCCGATCCGGCGTTCCTCGCCGCGCTGGGCAGGCAGGTCGAGCAGATGAGCGCGTTCCGCGAAGGCGGCAGCCGCGACGTCGACCGTTGCAGGACGTTGTTCGCCCGGTGCGCGCCGTTCATCGCGCAGCTCAAGGAAAGCTTCGACGACTCCGCCGGCAACGGGCACGGCAACGCGAATCTCGATCCACGCAGACGTTCGCGTTTCTACGGATCGGTCGCGCACGCGGATGGCCTGACCGAACGCATCAACTCGACCGGCGGCGGTTCCGGCGGCTATCTGCAGGAGCTCACGTCCTTCGCCTACGGCGCGGCGCTGATGTACCTGCTCGCCAACGACAACGCGACGCGGCCGTCCTACGCGACCGTCTTCCTTGACGAGGCGCTCATCAAGGCCGACGGCCAGTACACGCGCCGCGCGCTGAGCGTATTGCCGGGACTGGGCTTCCAGGTCATCGTCTCGGCGCCCGAATCGAAGACGAACGAGATCATGGGATCGGCGTCGAAGACGGTCATCGCGAGGAAGGACCCGGACAGCGGGCGCACGATGCTCGAGATCGCGCTCATCGATGGCGACGGGAAGACGATGGATGGTGTCGGCGGTGGAGGGGCGGCCGATGTCTCCGAAGCCGGCGCGCACGACGGGGACGACAAGGACGACGCGTGATGAGCGGCACGCGCGCCGCGCATCCGCAAGGTACGGCGACGCCCGACGATCTGCGTGCATGGGTCGCGCGGACCGTCGAGCGTGAGATGTTCGCCATCGACGATCCGTGGCCGCGCACGAAGGCGGTGCGTTGGCCGAAGGAAGCGACGCTCATCGCAGACGTCAACGCCGTGCACGACGCGAACAACGCGCTCAAGGACTTCGCCGCGCGCCACGGCTGCGACGTGACATGCACGGCGCGGCGGCTCGGCGCGCGCGTCATGCTCGTCGACCACGTCACCGTGCCGGACGAGCGCACCGCGCTCGCGATCGCCGGAGCAACGCTGCGGCGTGAACGCGAACGGACACTTGTACGCGCCGCGCAGCTCGCGCGGGAGTGCAGCGTGGCGCCGGCGATTGCGATGCAGGCGGTGCAGCGGCTTCGCGACGAGACGGACGTCGATTTCGCGCTGTTCGCGAGGGCGGCCGCATGGTTCGCCGCGCATCGCGACGATATCGCATCGATGACGGCGCGCGAGGTGCCGCTCGAGGGGTTCTCGGCGAAATGGCTCGGCGGCGCGCGCTCGCGGCGGCGGTCGGCGATCTGCATGGTGCTCGGCGTCGACACGCTGCCGTTGCGCGAACGTCCCGACGAGCTGCGCTACCGTTACCTCGATCCGGCGGCCGCCGGCGAGCCTGACCGCATCGCCGTGACGCCGCAACACACGCCGGAACGGCCGGTGCGTCGCGCGATCATCGTCGAGAACAAGGACACCTATCAGGCGATGCCGGCATTCTCCAACGCGGTATGCGTGTTCGGCTCCGGCTTCGCCGCCGTGCGCGCGGCGAGGCTGCTGCCGTTCCTCACCGATTGCGACGTCGTGTACTGGGGTGATCTCGATGCCTCCGGTTTCGAGATCCTCTCCGCCGTGCGGGCGTCCGGCATCGACTGTACGAGCATGCTGATGGATCGGGAGACCTACGCATACTCCATGCGCTTTGGTACAGGACTTGATGCGCGCAGCCACGCAATCGGCGTGCGTGAGCCGCTTGCGCGCGCGGCGATGCGGCTCGACGACGACGAATACGCGCTGTACCGCACGCTGTGCGGGGTGGGGGAGGCGGGGGTGCCGCGCATCGAGCAGGAACGCATCCCGATTGCGCACGCAGTCGCGGCGTTGCGGTCGATGGGCTGGTGAGACCGGCGCAAGGCGATGGGCGTGCCGTGGATCGTAT
Source organism: Bifidobacterium castoris (assembly GCF_003952025.1). Taxonomy (GTDB): domain Bacteria; phylum Actinomycetota; class Actinomycetes; order Actinomycetales; family Bifidobacteriaceae; genus Bifidobacterium; species Bifidobacterium castoris. Next base: position 122,058 of record NZ_QXGI01000004.1, read on the forward strand.
GCCAAGGAGACGGGCCGCATGCGGGAACGGATTGTGAGGGTCGTGCGTACGATTCGCGGTCAATGCGCGGGATTTTCGGAGGTCCTTTAGGATGGAGGGCATGGCAAACGAGAATGGACCCTCGCCGATGGACGCGATGGGCGGCGACGCCCAGGTCCCGTACGGCGATGCGGTGAAGGGACACGACGACGATGCTGCCGCCGGCGCCGGCATGACGCCGAGGCAGCCGGAATACGGCGCCTACGCCAATCCAGGGATGAGCGACGACGAACGCTATCCCTTCGGCAAACCGGAGGAGCCGGCGGCGAATGCTGCGGCGCAGCCCGGACAGCCGGGGCAGTATCCGCAGGCGCCCTATCCGGGTGTGCAATACCCGGACGGCCAGCAGCAGGGCGCGCCGTACGGCGGCCCTTACGGGCAGCAGCCCGGCGGTTACTACGGTCAGCCGGACCCTTACGGAACGAACCGCCAACGCTACCAGAGCTATGAGCGGCGTACCGGGACGCCGGAAGGCAACGGCTATGACGGCATGTGCATCGCCGGATTCGTGATGTCGCTGATCATTCCGCTGTTCGGCCTCATCTTCTCGATCATCGGGCTCGTGAACGTGCGGCGTACCGGCAAGCGCGGACGCGGATTCGCGATCGCCGGGATCATCATCAGCGCGCTGTCGATGCTCATGTCGTTCCTGATGCTGAGCACCGGCATGCTGCAGCACATGATGAACATCCTGATGTGATGTCGCGTGTGGCGCGGGACGCCTAAGGCGCATGCCATACGCCATACGGGACACTGAGGCGCGTGGAAGTGCGCCCTGCGGCGCATGCATACGCACTGCAGGACGCTGGGGCGCGAAGTAGCGTCACGCAGTGCGCGCGCATACGCGATGTGAGACGCTGGAGCGCCGGGGTGCGGCACGGATTGCGCATGCATACGCTGCGCGGGACACGGGGTGCATATGTGCTCCCCGAGGGCGCATATGTGCGCAGAGTAGGGCGCTGGGGCACCGGCGCGCGTGCCGGCGCGCGTATGCGTGCGCTGGGCGTGACGCTGAGGTGGGGCGGTGTGTGCCGGAGCGCGTACGGATGCGCTGGGCGTGACGCTGGGGCGCCGGTGCGCGTGCCAGAGCGCGTATGCGTGCGCGGTGCCGTACGCATACGCACCGGTGGTGGTGTATAGTGATGTGCATCCGCGTTTCCGCGGGTGACTGCGGGAAGAAGTACGGGAATTCGGGCGGCGATCGGTGACGGTCGCCGCCCGAATTGCGTCAGATGCCGAGTTCCTCGGTGTCGAAGAGAATCGTGACGGGGCCGTCGTTCGTCAGCGACACGTTCATATGCGCGCCGAAGCGGCCGGTCTTCACGTCGAGTCCCTGCGCGCGCAGCGCATCGTTGAACCCGAGCCAGACCTCTTCGGCGTGCGCGGGCGCGCCGGCGGCGACGAAGCTCGGGCGGTTGCCCCTGCGCACGTTGCCATAGAGCGTGAACTGCGAGATCGACAGGATCGCGCCGCCGACGTCGTGGATCGAACGGTTCATCCTGCCGTCCTCGTCATCGAAGACGCGCAGATTCGCGATTTTATGGGCGAGCCACGCGACCTGCCGCTCGCCGTCGGCGTCGCTCACGCCGACGAGCAGCATGTAACCCACGCCGATCCGCTGTTCGGGGAAGGTCGGGTCAATCTCGCCGGTCGTCTCGTCGGTCACGGTCACGGACGCCCGACTCACTTTCTGCAATACAACGCGCATGCCTGCACTGTAGCGCGGCCGGCGGAACGGCGATGGCGCCCCGCGGCGGGTTGCCACGGGGCGCGTCGGCGCGCAATGCGCGGGGCGCGGATGCGGCTCATTGGCCGAGGATGTCCTTGAGGTAGTCGGGCATCGTCTGCGGATAGGCCGGCCATGCACCCTCCTGCGTGCACACGAACGCGGCCGTGTTGACGGCGGTGCGGTGCGCCAGACCGAGCGAATCGCCCGAGAGGATGCGGCCAGTGAAGGTGCCGGAGAATGAGTCGCCCGCGCCGACCGTGTCGACGACGGTCACGCGCGGCGTGCTCAGCGTCGAGATCTCGCCGTCGTTCGACATGATCGTCGAGAACGTCGCGCCGCCGGTGAGGATCAGGTAGCGCAGGTCGTACTGCTCGATGAACCATTTGCAGGCCTCTTCGTCGGAGGTGTCCTCGATGCCGAACATGCCGCGCAGCAGCAGCAGCTCCTCGTCGTTGATTTTGAACACGTTCGCGTATCCGAGCATCTCCTCGATGAGCTTCTTCGAATACATGTCGCCGCGCAGGTTGACGTCGAAGAACCTGAGCGCGTCCTTCTTCGTGTGCTTGAGCAGTTCGATGATCGTGTCATGCGATTCGGGGGAGCGCAGCGCGAGCGTGCCGAAGCACACGGCGTCGGCCTGCTCGATGATGTCGATGAGCTGACGGGTGTAGGAGATGTGGTCCCAGGCGACGTTCTCGACGATCGTGTACTCGGGGATGCCGTTCTTGAGCGCGACCTCGACGGTTCCGGTCGGCCATGCGTTGCGCTGCAGGACGGCGTGGATGCCGGACTTCTCGGCGGCGATTGCGAGCTCGTCGCCGAGGTCGTCCTCGCCGACCGCGCTGATCGAGTACGCCTCGGCGCCGTTCATCATCGCATGGTAGGCGAAGTTGACCGGCGCGCCGCCCGCGCGCTTGCCGGTGGGGAGCATGTCCCACAGGAGCTCACCGAGGGAGACGACGATTGGCTTGGCCATGATGACCCTTCTTTCTTCTGTTGGTTGTTGATGGGTTGGTCTGTTGTGGTTGGTCGTTGATTGGCGGATCGGCCGGCCGGGTCCGGCGTCCGGGGGGGGGGGAGACGTGCGGATACGTCAGTCGCCGCGTCGTCGCCGCGCAAGGTCGGCGAAGCGTGACGGCTGCTCCAGGAACGCGGTGATCGCGACGGCGGCCGCGCCGGTGACCGCCGCGTCGGTCGGCAGTTCGGAGAGCGTGACTGCCGTCGTCTCCGCCAGCTCGGGCAGCACGCGGTCGTCGACGACATGCATGGCCGCTTCAAGCAGCGGCGCGCCGGCATGCGAGACGATGTCGCCGATGATGATGCGCCGCGGATTGAAGGCGTTGATGATCGTGACGAGACCGTATCCGACGTACGTGCCGGCGCGGCGCACGAGTTCGAGGGCGCGCGCGTCGCCGTTCGAGGCGAGCGTGAACAGCGCCTCGCACGCCTCGATGTGCGTCATCCGGTCGGAGCCGGCGACGATGCCGCCGTCCTCGTCGAGCGTCGCGTCGAGCGCCTCGTGGATCGCGACGGCCGAGCAGTAGCGTTCGAGGCAGCCGTAGTTGCCGCAGTCGCAGCGCCTGCCGTTGACGTCGATGCTCACATGGCCGATCTCGGTGGCGGTGCCGCGCGCGCCGTCGATCGTATGGCCCCGTTCGACGACGCCGAGGCCGACGCCTTCGCCGATCAGATAGTACGCGAGGTCGTCCTGCGCGTCGTCGGCGCCGAACAGCTGCTGCGCGAGCGCGCCGGCGCGTGCGTCCTGTTCGATGAACACCGGCACCGCGAAGGCGTCGGCGAATTCGGCGGGGAAGTTGACGTCGCGCCACTGCCGCATCGACGAGACGACGGCCGTGTGCCCGCAGTCGCGCAGATAGGGGCCGGGCACGGCCATGCCGATCGCGACGACGGTGTTGAAGCGCGCCATGATGCGCCCGATGAGCGCTTTGAGGGACGCGATCATGTCCGCGATCGACGGATGGTCGGCCGTCATATCCACCCAGATCTGCCGCGCGTCGCCGGCCAGGTCGAACAGGCCGACCTGGATGAGGCTGCGGGCGAACTTGACGCCGATGACGTGGAAGCGCTCCGGATTGAGCAGCAGGCCGATCGAGCGGCGGTTGCGAGCGCCTTCGATTTCGCCGGTCTCGCCGATGAGGCCCTCGTCGATGAGTTTCGCCGTGATCTTCGTGATCGCGGCGGGCGTCAATCCGAGCGCCTTCGCGATCTGCGCGCGCGAGGAGACGCCGTTGTTGTACAGGAAGCGCATGACGCGCGAACGGTTGTACTCCGACTGGTTGGGTTGCTCGGCCGCCATCGCGCCTCCCTGTGTCCGCCGCCGCGTCCGTGGCTTCCATAGCCGCGGACGTTATTTGATTAACTGCGTTAAATGTTAACGTCGTTAATTTATGATGGCAAGTCGACACGCCGAGGCGTGGGGGGATGGATACGACGACGGCCGGCGTCGCTCTGCTGCATTCATGCAGACGCGGCGCCGGCCGTCACGGTCGGAGAGGAAGAGTCGGCGGAAGAGCCGCCTGTGTCACTCGGACAGGTGCTCGGTCGAATTCGACAGCATCCACGACGGACGGTCGCCTTCGGTTCCCGGCTTGTCGAGGCCGATCGATGCGCGGAGCTCCTCGCCCGGATTGAGCAGCAGCGTGACGACCTCGCTCGCGACGGACTTGCGCGACACCTCGGTGCCCCGGAACAGTTCGCCCTTCTCGGTGGTCTCGAAGTCCACCTCGTCCTTGTCGGTCAGCCATGCCGGGCGGATGATCGTGTACTCGAGGTCGCTCGCCTCGATGACGTCGGCGGCCTTGCGGTAGTTGATCAGGTAGTCGCCGAGGATGCGCGCGTTCCACGCGCCGAACTCGCCGGGCACCTCGCCGTGGATGCCGAGCGACGAGATCCAGATCAGGCGCTTGACGCCGGCCTTGTCCATCGCGGACACGGTCGCCTTCGCCATCGGGATGATGTCCTCGCTGCCGTCGCGGCCGCCGGCCAGATTCGCGTAGACGGCGTCGGCGCCTTCGATCGCCGGCAGCACGTCGGCTTCGGACTTCGCGTCGCCGGTGACGACGGTCACATGGTCGTTGTCGAGCATCGCGGCGCCGAGCTCGTTGTCGCGGTGGATGAACAGCGTCAGTTCGATGTCGTCATGCTCGAGCAGCATCTGCTCGGCGATGCGCGCGATGCGTCCGTTCGCTCCGAGAATCGTAATCTTCATGGGTATCACCTCGTATGATCCGGGCGCCCGTCGGGGCGTCGATGGTGGCGGACGGGGCATGTGGCAGCCCTCGACCGCATTGCTGCCGTTCATCTTAGGATGGTTCGGACGATGATGCGCCGTGCTTGCTCTCAGCTCATTTTTGCGAAAACTGGGTCCGGCCGCGCCGCGGTGTCGAGCCGGGACGCGATGTTGTGCGCGAACGGATGAATCGGGAATACGGCATGCGCATCGCCGACTCCATCCCCTTGGCGGCGTCCGGGCGATGACGGCCGCCACCAAGCGGACGAAGCGGGTCAGCGGCGGATCGTCGTGCCTCGGAACGTGAACTGCGCGCGGGCGTCGCCGTCGTTGCGCCGGCGCAGGAAGTCGCGCGCGGCCGCGATGCGCTCGCGCGAGCTCGCCGTCATCGGCTCGGGCAGCTCGTCGGGGTCGAACCAGCCGACCGACAGCGATTCGTCGTCGGCGACGCGCGGCTCGCTGCAGCCGTCGGGGGCGACCTCGGCGACGAACAGATGGTCGAGGTACTGCGTGCGGTCGCCGTTGGCGTAGACGGTGACATGGTCGTCGGCTTCGACGGAGACGAGGTCGGTGACGATGACGTCGACACCGGTCTCCTCCTTCGCCTCGCGCGCGACCGTGTCCGCCGGCTGCTCGCCGGGCTCGATGATGCCGGAGACGAGCGCCCACTTGCCGGTGTCCGAACGTTGTTCGAGCAGCAGCAGACCGTTGTCGTCGACGATGTACGCGCAGACGCCCGTGAGCCATAGCGGCGCGTGGCCGATATGCTCGCGCAGTTCGAGGATGAACGTCGGCGTCGTCATCGTGCGTCCTTCGCGCCCTCGGCGGCCATCTGCGCCATCCAGGCCTCGACGTCGTCGATCTGCTTGGGGATGCCGGCGGAGATCCATTCGGGGCCGTCCTCGGTCATCAGCACGTCGTCCTCGATGCGGATGCCGATGCCGCGGTATTCCGGCGGGATCATCAGGTCGTCCTCGCGGAAGTAGAGCCCCGGCTCGATCGTGAACACCATGCCCGGCGTGATCTTCGCGCCCTGATACGACTCGTAGCGGGCCTGCGCGCAGTCGTGCACATCGAGGCCGAGGTGGTGCGCGACGCCGCAGGCGAGCCAGCGGCGATGCTGCTGGCCTTCCGGGGACAGGCTCTCCTCGACGTCCACCGGCAGGATGCCCCAGTCGTGCAGGCGCTCGGCGATGACGCGCATGCAGGCGTGGTGGATGTCGGAGTAGGTCGCGCCCGGCTTGGCGGCCTCGAAGCCGGCCTGCTGCGAGTCGAGCACCGCCTGGTACAGCTTCTTCTGGAAGTCGGTGAACCTGCCGTTCGTCGGGAACGTGCGCGTGATGTCGGCGGTGTACAGGGAGTCGACCTCGACGCCGGCGTCGATGAGCAGCAGTTCGCCGGCGTCGACGGTGCCGGTGTTGCGGATCCAGTGCAGGATAGGCGCATGGGCGCCGGATGCGATGATCGTGTCGTAGCCGACCTCGTTGCCCTCCTCGCGCGAGACCGAGTTGAACGCGCCTTCGAGGATGCGTTCGGAACGCGGCTTGCCGAGCGCGCCCGGCAGCTTGCGCAGGATGTTGTCGAAGCCGTGCTTCGTCGCGTCGACGGCTCGGCGGATCTCGCGTACCTCGAAGTCATCCTTCGCCATGCGCGCCTCGGAGGCGAACTCATGCAGCCTGTCGTCGCGCACCGTGTTGTCGGCCTCGTCGGGCAATCCGTGCCCCTCGCGCAGCTCATTCACCGTCGCCGTGACCTGCGGGTCGGTCTCGCGGATCACGCGCAGCCGCACGGCGCCGGCCTCGGCGCCGACGTCCTTGCCGAGCATGTCGGACAGCTGTGCGATGTCATGCGTCTCGATGCCGGTCATCGCCTCGAGCTCCTTGAGTCCCGCGCGGGGACCCACCCAGTACTCGCCGTAGTGCGGGTCCTTGAAGAAGTCCTGTGTGTAGTGGTCGGCGCGGGGCGCGACGAACAGCATCGGCGTGTGCGTGCCGTCGGCGTCCGGGTCGAGCACGAGCACGGCGCCCGCCTCGTAGTCCTGGCCGAGGCCGGTATAGTAGGAGAACGCCGAATCGGGGCGGAACGCATAGTCGCAGTCGTTGTTGCGCACCTTCGGCTGCCCCGCCGGAATCACGAGCCGCTCGCCCGGAAACGCCTCGCTGAGCGCCTGCAGGCGCGCGGGAATGTAGTCCGCCGACTCGAGACGCTCCATCTCGGGCTCGTTGTCGTCCCACCCACTGCTCATGAACTCGACGAACGCGTCGGAACGCGGGCGCAGCGAACGGTTGTTCACGCGGTCGCCCATCGGCTGGTCGTCGCCCGGCGCGTTCGCCTCCTCGCGCGCCTCATACTGCTTGTCCTGCTCCGTGATCACTTCACTCATATCTGCTCTTTCTGCGCGGTTTGGCTCCAATACGAACATATCCGTTGCGCAACATGGTAGTCACGGGCCGGAACTGTTTGTGCGGCGGTAGAAGCAGATAGTGATAAGTATGTGCATGGTTTTGTAGATGGTCGCTGAACATGGGTGTTCAATTGGAGAGACGGACACGGCAATAAGTTGAAACCATGCACTGACGTTGTTATGCTCAATACCGTTATATTGCACGTATATCGCACGTTTTCCGAGGAGGGACTACGAACATGGGGCGCACGGCTGGGGAGATGCCAACGTTGCCAGACGTTGGCAGTGTGGTTGAAGTACGTGGTGCCACATGGGCCGTGACTGACGTTACTGAACAGCGAATATCTCGAAGCCCTGCGGATGAATACATTCAGGGAACACAGCATGTGGTGTCGTTGCAATCCATTGAGGAAGACCGCATGGGCGAGGAGCTCTCTGTTGTGTGGGAGCTGGAAGTCGGTCAGACCGTGTTGCCGGATCAGGGATTGCCGAACCTTATCGATGTGCACTCGTTTGATGATCCTAATCGGTTGGGCGCGTTCGTCGATGCCATGCGATGGGGTGCTGTTACGAATGCAGACGCGAAACGATTCCAGGCGCCATTCCGTACTGGTGCCACTCTTGAACCGTACCAGCTTGAACCGTTGCGCCGCGCGCTCTCCGCACCGCGAGCCAATCTGCTCCTTGCCGACGACGTGGGTCTTGGCAAGACGATTGAGGCAGGCATGGTTGTGGAGGAGCTGCTCTTGCGCCATCGTGCCCGCACTGTCATCATTGTGTGCCCACCGTCGCTATGCATCAAGTGGCGTACCGAAATGCTTGAGAAGTTTGGTCTTGATTTCACCATTGTGAATGCCGAAACCCTCGCTGATACGCGCCGACGCTATGGATTGGGCTCGAACCCGTTGCGCTTGTATCCGCGCGTCATCATGTCCATGGCATGGATCTCCTCGATTACCGCACAGCGCATGCTCAACGAAGTGTATGCGCAGGCGGATGCAAACTCAGTGGCAAACCGTTACTCGTTTGACATTCTTGTTGTGGACGAGGCACATCATGTGGCACCGGCTGCCCCATCGTCGAGTCGTGTGCGTGGCTATGCCGTGGATTCGAATCGCACGCATAATGTTCGTAAACTTGCCGAGCATTGCGAGCATCGTCTATTCCTGTCCGCCACACCGCACAATGGCTATACGGAATCGTTCACCGCGCTGCTTGAGATGATTGATTCACGCCGCTTTGCCCGTGGCGCCTCCATTGATGAGAAGGCATTGGCAGATGTGGCTGTGCGACGACTCAAAACAAGCATTACAAGTCTCAACTTCAAGGAACGGCAGATTGAGAGCCTGCCCTTCACTCCAACGGATGATGAAGTGGAGCACTATACGCTGCTTCAGGACATTCTGAATCGCACTGAACGTGATCGGGGGGGGGGTAGCCCATAAAAGCGCATTAGGCGTAACTGCGCTGCTCTTCCGTAAGCGGCTATTGTCAAGTCCTTGGGCTTTCGGCCGCACATTATCGCGATACTTGGATTCCGATACCGGCGAAGGGGAAAGCTGGGAAGGCGATGGCTATTATGCCGAAGTCATGGGATCGGGGCAGTCTGACGAGGAAGAAGGCTGCGAAACACAGCCGGAGTTCGTGGCACTGACCCAAAACCGCAATGACGATCCGCTTGCATCTGCCACGGAACAGGAAATTGCCGAACTGACCGACTGGGCGACCCGTTATGAAGGCCAGCCCAATGCACGTTTGAACAAACTCATCGAATGGTTGGACTCGGTATGCCGTCCAGATGGTAAGCGCAATTGGAATAACGAGCGTGTTGTCATCTTCACGGAATATGCTGACACGCTCGAATGGATACGTGGCATTCTTGAATCGCGCGGCTATACGAAAGAGCGACTTGCCACGATTAGTGGCAGCACGAGCGCCGAAGAGCGCGAATTGATTCGTACCCAATTCAATAAAGCCCCAGATGAATACCCGCTACGCGTATTGCTGGCTACCGATGCGGCTGGCGAAGGCATTGACTTGCAGAAATACTGCCATCGCCTTGTCAACTTTGACATACCGTTCAATCCTTCACGACTCGAACAGCGTGTAGGGCGTATTGATCGGTATGGGCAACAGCACGCGCCGGAAATCTTCTATTTCAAATCAGACAGCAAATCTGGTTTGGGTGACGACAGTGATTTCCTGGAACGTCTGGCGAATAAAATCTCCATCGAACAGCAGGATCTCAAAACCGTCAATCCACTCATCGATAAACAGATCTATGCACACTTCTGTAAACGTGATGCTGCAGCAGTGACACTGCCTACGGAAACCACCGAGGCTGCTGCTGAAATGAACAATGTTCTTGCGCGGGGCAAGGAACTCAACCGCAGTCTTACCGAACTGGAACGTGACTATGCCGCCAGTCGTACGCGTATGCATTTGAGCGAGAGTGCGGAACGGCGTGTGGTCGATGAGGCACTTGAACTCACCAATCAGCCACCGCTTATTCCGACCAACCATGCAGGTATCTATAAGCTTCCTTCGCTTAATCCTGGTTGGCAGCCGATTGCAAATGCCCTGCGGTCGATTCTCGATCCCGAGAAGATTCCCCTCATCACTTTCAACGAGATCATTGCTAAGGGCAAAGATGACAAGAATACAGGCGCTACGGATAGCAGTGTTGAAGATGAAGTCAAGTCAGATGACATTGCCTACATGCATCTGGGAAGCACGCTGCTAGACAAAGCTGCACGCACATTACGGAGCAACCTCTATGGGCAGGAATCCAAACTGCATCGCGTTACTGCAGTGGTTGTTCCAGGATTGGAGTACACATGTGCGGCGGCTGTGGCACGTCTTGTGCTCGTTGGTCGCTCAGGACTACGCGTTCATGAGGAAATATTCGTGACAGGCATACGCTTTGGCGCACAGAACATGGCTGAGGAAAAGGTGCTGGAGCTGCTGGACGACACGCTGGATGCCGAGCGCCCATTGCAATTGGCCGATGAAGCCATCCTCAAGCATTTGGAAGCAGCATGGGATGAACACCAGGGGCGCATGAAGCAGCGTCTTGAAGATGCTGTCATGCGGCGTGCCGAGATACGGCAACAAGCGGTGGAGACAAGCCTGCATAAGCGGGAGGAGGACGATAAGCAGCGTGTGCATGGCATCTTCTCGCAGTTTCGAGCCAATCTACAGGCTTCACTCCAGCGCTTGAAGGAAGAGGAAGATCAAGAGCAGATGACGCTGTGGCTTGATGAGGAGCAGCGCCAACGCGCACGCGACATAGCAAACATGACGGAACGCCTTGGTGCATTGGACGACGAGGAACGCAAGGAAATCGAACTGGTCGATTTGCGCTACCGCAATATTCGGCCATACGTGTCGATTGCGGCACTCGTTTTTGCCGTGAATGAGCGTGATGCGCAGCAATGGAGGCAACAATGAACATACGACGCCGTATGCCAGCCGAAACCGGATCACAGGCACATCGCGATTGGCTTGCCCTCGTTGATGCAGCAGGACCATTCCTTGCCGTTCCCGAACTGCTTCAGGTGTGGCCACAAGGCATGCCACCGCTGCGCATTCAGCCTGCAGGCCCGGAACGGCTCAGGCAATTGCATGCGCGGAAAGAGCTTTTCGAGCCGGCATGGGATGCTTGGAGGCGCACTGCCCTGCAATCTGATGATGAGCAGGCGCTCGCTGATGCGCTGACGCTGTACCGTGAGCAGCGTGATGTCTGGGTGCATTTTGTGTTGACGGCCTTGTTGGATTGGCAGACTGACTATGAGGAGCTTGACGAATCGGGTATGGAGGCATACCGCGCGATCTCACCCAATGAATTGGTAAGCGTTGTTCCGAATGGTCGCTTGCGGTTGCGTGGTACCACGGGAGCGCTTGTGCTCATTACGGATCCGGTGGCATCTACCCTAACGGATACGCCTGATGATGGGTGGAACGCGAATCCGCTTGACCGCATGCAGCTCATGCTGCGTCAGCGCACGTCGGATTGTTCGATTGGCGTGGTCACCGATGGACGCTGGTGGGGCATCGTGAGTGCACCGAAGGATGGTCCAGCCGCATGGGGACAGTTCGATTCGCAGATGTGGATTGATACGCCGAATGTACGCGATGCGTTCACCAATCTGCTCAGTGTATCGCAGTTGGTTACGGACAAGCCTGAGAATCGTTTGCCGGCATTGTTTGCAGGATCCGTGACGGCCGCGGAAGAGATTACGGAAACCCTTGGTTCGCAGGTACGGCAGGCGGTTGAGCTCATCGTGGCTGCGTTCGGCGAATCCGCTACGAGGAACCAGACCGGTGTTTTGCCGGAGGGTGACGAAGTGTATCAGGCCGCTGTCACCATCATGATGCGCATCATCTTCTTGCTGTTTGCGCAGGAGCGTGGACTCCTGCCGCAGGGTGGCCTCTTCGATGCATCATATGGCATGGCAGGTGTGCTTGACGACCTTGAGGTACGTGCCTCGGCGGAAGGCGAGGAGGGCATGGACGGCACGAGTCTGTCATGGCACCGTCTGCTCGCCACATCCCGTGCCTTGTATAGCGGTGCCAACTTCGAAGACATGAGGCTGCCGGCCTATGGTGGCTCGGTGTTCGATCCGGAACGCCATCCATTCCTCACGGATGTGGATGAGCAGGGCGAACTTGTCATCACGGTAACCGACCGCGTCATGCTGCATGTATTGCGGTCCATTCAGGTTGCACATGTGAACAGTGAAGCGCGCCGTGTGTCCTTCCGAGATATGGATGTGGAGCAAATCGGCTATATTTACGAAAGTCTCTTGGGGTATACGTGCAAAAAGGCCAGCACAATCATGATGGGATTGGATGGCAAAGCTGGATTTGAACCAGAGATGCCACTTGACGAGCTTGAACGCATCGCACGCAAATACGATGATGATCCGAGTGGTATGGAGCGCGCCAAGGCGATACAGGCATGGGTGAAAATGCACGAACCTGGTGCACAGACTGTTTCCGAGAGAAAACTCAGTGCACAGTTGACGGCCACGCCAACAAAAGACGATGAACGTGCATTGCTGTCAGTCACTGGTGACGCAGTATTGCGTGACCGCCTACGTCCTTGGATTGCGTTGACTCGGCGCGATATGCGCGGCAAACCATTCATTTTGCTGGACGGCATGATGTATGTGTCAGAAACATCATCGCGCAAGGATGCGGGCGCACATTACACGCCGCGCTCATTGGCGGAGGAAGTCGTGGAACATGCGCTCGAACCGCTCGTCTACAACCCGGGACCATTGCAGACAAGCGATCGAAGCAAGTGGGGGCATATCAATTCCGATGCATTGCTCAATCTGCACGTCGCAGATATTGCCTGCGGTTCCGGCGCGTTCCTTGTTGCAGCGGCACGGTATCTCGCGCGTGAACTTGTGGAGGCATGGCGGCAGGAGGATGCGTTGCCGGCCATGGAACCCGACCGGATCCTGTTGAGTGCAACACGCAAGGTGGTGTCGTCCTGCCTGTATGGCGTGGACATCAACGACATGGCCGTGGAAATGTGTAAGCTGTCGCTTTGGCTCATTTCATTAGACAAGGCACAGCCATTCAGTTTTGTGGACAACAAGATTCTGCATGGCAACACATTGCTCGGTGTGACCAATCTGGCACAGGTGGAGCGCAAACGCATCAATGACGAGGAGGCGTCGCTATCGCTGCTGGATATGAATGCGGCAGGCCAATATGCGCTCGCCAACGATACGAATGAAGCAATGCGCACCGTGCGTCGTTTGCGCAAACAACTTGCCGAGGAGATCAACAACAACGATCCACAACGGTCGACTAAAGCGAAGCAACGGCAAATGCGTGAAATTGACAAAACGCTGGAACGTACACGCACGATTGCAGACGGTGTTGTCGCTGCTGGATTGCTTGCCGACGGCAAGCCAAGTAAGGAATGGGGCACAAGCTATGAGGATTTGTCGATTGCCGTCGGGCGGGCGTACCCGGCTGAAGGCGATGGCGATGCCACAATGCTCGATTCCATTATCGATCGTGGCCTTACGCCGACAGTCCCCACGGACTACGAACGATGGAAATGCGTGCATTGGCCACTGGAAATCCCCGAGGTCATGGAAAATGGCGGATTTGATGCTATTATCGGCAATCCGCCATTCCTCGGTGGTCAAAAATTGACGGGAACCATGGGGGCGAATGTGCGCGAATGGCTTATTACCACCATTGCTGATGGCAACCGCGGTAGCGCCGATTTATGCGCATATTTTTTCCTACGTGCATTCTCTATTATGCGTTCTGGCGGTACCTTGGGGTTACTCGCCACGAATACGATTGCGCAAGGCAAGACGCGAGAAGTAAGCCTTGACCGCATGTTGCAAGAGCATTTCACAATCTACCGTTCCATCCGTTCCCGGTCATGGCCAGTGAAAAGCGCCAATTTGGAATACTCGACCATTTGGGGAGTCAAAGGTGCGGTTCCTGATGCTGTTCAACGTAACTGCGATGGTGTGGAAGTCGCGCGAATCTCATCGTTGTTGGAACCGCAAGGACGAGTTGCCGGAAAGCCTGAACCGCTAGAAGAGAACGACAATATCAGCTTCCAAGGCTGCATTGTGCTTGGGCAGGGATTCATTATCTCACAAGAGCAAGCGAATGAGTGGATTGCGGACGACCCGCGGAATAAGGAAGTACTCCATCCGTATTTGAATGGTAAAGACCTCAATTCGAGACCAGATTGCAGTGCATCACGATGGGTGATCGATTTCAATGATTGGTCTGAGGAACGAGCAAGGACCTATTCACTGCCGTACAAGCATATTCTTGAAACCGTCAAGCCTGAACGGCAAAAAAAGAAAGCGGATGGTACGTATAAGTTACGGAAACCCTTACCGGAACGATGGTGGCAATACGCTGAGAAACGGCCAGCTCTACGAAAAGCCATTGCCCCTTTAGACCGTGTGCTTGTTATAGCACAAGTCAGCAAGACATTGATGCCGCAACTGGTAAGCAGTAATCAGATACTGGATGCAAAGCTGATTGTGTTTGCGACAAGCAACTATGCCGATTTAAGTGTGTTGTCATCATCGATGCATCGCGATTGGGTAATGAAATACGGAACCACCATGCGGCAGGATTCTACCTATGTTCCAACAGCTGTGTTTGTTCCGTTCCCACGGCCAAAGGCAACTGATGCGCTTCAACGCATCGGTAGGATGCTTGACGAGGAACGACGTGAAATCATGTTGCGCCGTCAACTCGGATTGACGGATTTATACAACCGGATTAACAACTCTGACATTACCAACGATGATGACGCCGATATTGCACGCATGCGTGCCATCCACCGGGAACTCGATGAAACGGTCATGGCGGCGTACGACTGGTCGGATATCGATTTGCAACATGGGTTCTACGAATACCGTGATGTGACGCGGTGGACCGTATGTCCGCAGGCGCGCGTTGAGATTCTCGACCGTTTGTTGGAAGAAAACCATCGGCGTGCCGACGCCGAACGAGAGTAGGGAGTACCATATGGCCCAACACACATCCCCGTTCAATCTGACCGAACCATTGGATGGTTCGTCGTACATGTGCCGGGAAAACCTGCAGGACATTCTCGCACGTGAATTGCTCGGCCCCGCCCAAGGAGACGACGAACTGCTCGAAACACGCCCGCAGAACAAATACATCCTCGGTCGTATTGCTCCTGTGCGCGTGGGCCTCGATGAGGAGGAGGCTGCCCGGCAGAACTCCGACGATCAAGATTCCGAGGACATCGACAATGCGCAGACTGCGGGGCCTGACGGAGAGGATGGCGACACGGCGCCACGGCGTGGCCTCATGATTCCATCGTCGATGGGCCTGCGTTTCCAGGTGTCCGATGATCTCGATGTGTTCACGGTGCATTGCTCGTGGGCGCGGTATGAGAATAAAAAGGTCGAAGTGCAGGGGGAGGACGGCAGGGAGACCTCCAAAACGCACTATCAGCGAGTGCCAATGGAGGGAGCGGTAAGGATTCCTCTGAGCGATCTACGCGATGGTGTCACCACATCATTCCCCGTACAGGATCATGTGGTGCTGCGCGTCGACCGGTATGACGACTCAGATCTCAAGCGATGCCTCATTGAAATCGCATTGTGCAACGACATGGAGTCCGAAAAGCCGGTTCCCACGGCAAAATGGATGTTCCAAACCCTACTCAACGTGGACGCCGACGGGCGTGCGGTGTTCCTGCCGGTGCATGACTGGAATGAGGACGCCTCATTCGAGGAGGAACCGGATTACGAACAGCGTTGTTTGCGATTGCAGTACCGCAATCGGCTCGAGTTCGCCGTGGGACGTACGTGTTCCGCCGATTGGACGGTTGCACCGGAGCACCCGCGTCGTGCGACGAATGTGCGGACAACGTGGCTGCCCACTGCTGATATTCCCCAGACTGAGGCGCGCATGGTCGAAGGCGTCGAACTGGACATGACCAAGCTGGCCACGATGGATGGCGATCAATTGCGAGCGGCACTGTCTCCGATCGCCACGGAATACGCCACATGGCTCAATGAGCAGGAAGCCTCCATCGATGCGTTGCCGAGGCATTTGCAGCGCACCGCTCGCGATGTGGTGGGCACAGCACGTCTTGTTGCTCGTCAACTGCAGGATGGCATTGATTTCCTGTGCAATGATGCCGAAGCACAACGTTGCTTCCACTTCATGAATACGGTTATGGCCGAACAGCGCGTGCATACGCAGATCAGTGCACTCCGTGCCAACGATGAGATACTCTCCATTGATGAGGCGCGTGCAAAAGCGCTTGACAGCCAGTATCCGCATCATTGGCGCATGTTCCAGCTTGCCTTCATTCTCATGCAGATTCATGCGCTTACTGAGCCGCATATTGCGGAACGCTCCGGTGAAGGCGTGGCGGCCCAAGCGCAGTTGCTCTTCTTCCCGACCGGTGGTGGTAAAACCGAAGCCTACCTCGGTCTTGCCGCATACTCGTTCGCCATTCGCCGGCGTCAGGGCATGATCGGAGAGGGAGCCGACAGACTTGACGGGTCCGCAGGCGTGACCGTTCTCATGCGCTACACGTTGCGATTGTTGACCTCGCAGCAGTTCCAACGTGCATCCACACTTGTGTGCGCCGCCGAACTCGAACGTCGAAAAGATCCCAAGACGTGGGGTGAAGCACCCTTCCGCATCGGTCTATGGGTGGGCACGAGTGTGACGCCAAAGCGCGTTGAGGAGGCCAGAGAAGAGATTCGCAAGTCGTACCAACGCGCGAATACGAACCCTTCGGTGCTGCAGATTATGGCGTGCCCATGGTGCGGCAATGCGTTGACGGGTGCCGACGTGAAAGTCGACCTGACCGCGGGACGCGTGTACATCCACTGCTCCGATAAGAGAGGAACCTGCCCGTTTACGGAGGGCGGACCGGTGGAAGAAGGCATTCCCGTGCTCATGACCGATGAGGAGATCTATCGACTCGTTCCCGCATTCGTGATTGCGACGGTCGACAAGTTCGCTCGTCTTGCGCGTGAAGGAATGGCATCAAGCCTCTTCGGCTATGTTGGGCGCAAGTGCGACCGCCACGGCTATGTCCCCAAGCTGGACAAGCTTGGCAAATCTGATTTCCGGAGCTGCGAGATCCAAGACGATTCACAGCACAAAGCGGCCAAGGGCCATCCGGCTGCCTATATTCATCCGGCCACGCGACTGCGGCCTCCGGACCTCATCATTCAGGACGAATTGCATCTCATCACCGGCGCATTGGGTACCTCGGTGGGTCTCTTTGAAGCCGCCGTCGATGTGATGTGCACGTGGAAGGATGCCGAGGGACGTGAGGTCCGGCCGTTGGTCATTGCATCATCGGCAACGGTGCGCAATGCGCCTGACCAAGTGCATAAGCTCTATGCGCGCAGTACCACGATGTTCCCACCGCAGGTGCTTGATGCATCCGACACATTCTTCTCCCACGAGAAGCCGTGCGACCGTACTACGCCAGGGCGTCGTTACATTGGGCTTTCCACGACCGGCGTGCGTTTGAGCGCAGCGGAGATTCATACTGCAGAGACTCTGTTGAAGGGTGCCCAACTCCTCATGGATAGCGCGGATGGTGGCAATGCCGCCGATCCGTATATGACACTAGTTGCATATTTTTCAACAGTGCGTGAATTGGCTGGCATGGCTCGATTCATGCAGGACGATATCGGTCTGCATACCAAGCAAGGCCGCGTTGGTAGTCGGTTACCACGCCGCTTTGGCACTGATGCCGGAAACCTGCGTGTTGGCGAACTGACATCGCGTATCTCGTCGGGAGACATCGTGCGCACATTGAACGAGATGGCCGCATCCTTCGACGTGGAATATGACGCCAACCTCGTAGGCACACCAAACAAGGAACTCGACATCAAGGAGCCGGAGAGGAAACGACGCGCATCCGAAGAGGCTCGTCCGTTTGATGCCGTGCTCGCAACATCCATGCTGCAGGTCGGCGTGGATGTGCCCCGACTGGGTCTCATGATGATCGTGGGGCAGCCGAAGAACACGGCTGAATACATTCAGGCATCGTCGCGTGTCGGGCGAGATGCAAAGCGTCCTGGACTTGTGGTGACCTTGGGCAACTGGGCTCGGCCGCGAGACCTTGCGCATTATGAACAATTCAAGGCATACCATGAATCCTTCTATGCACGCGTCGAACCACTCTCGGTCACACCGTTCTCGGTCACATCATTGGACAGAGGACTTGATGGATTGCTCGTGAGCGCCGCACGCGTCATGGACGCCACGCGGCAGAATGGTCTCAACCCTGAGATGAACGCAGGACGAGCAGCCGAAGAGCATCAATTCCTCGAGCACATCGTTGATCTGCTGAGCGAGCGCATTCGCAATGCCGGTGGCGAAGACGCGTCGCAGGAGGCCATATCGCGTCTTCGCAACCGCATCGGTGTGTGGGAGACCTTGGCGAATGCCGATAACGGGGACGGCAAGGTGCTCGCGTATGAACGCGTCCCGAAAGACGACGACAGATTTGACCGTCTCATGCGTTCCGCCGAACAGCTCGCCGAATCGGATGCCACGATGGCAGACAGGCGATTCGTCGTCGCCAATTCGATGCGTGAGGTGCAGCCGGAGATCAACATTCTTGTATCTCCCGACCCCAATCGTCTGGGGTATGACGATTCCGACGATGCACCACAATGGCAGCCTCAGGGTGTGTCAGCACATAATAAGAAGGATGAGAAGGATCCGAATCATGAGTGACAAGAACACTACCGCCGAAATCGAGGCAGATGAAGCCTGGATCTACGATCCAGAGAATGACGTCGATCCGCTTGGCGACGCCGAACGCCTGCAGGGTGCAGGGAAAAACCACGCCAAGGTCGGTGGCGCGCGTGGCACGACACTGCTGTATACCTATGGTCCCGGTGCCATCATGGACATGCCGCATTTCACGGTCATGCCCATGGGCCTTGATTCTTGGCAATACATTTGGCAGCGTCGCGCAGGTATCCCAACGGTTACCGCACCGCGTCTATTGGAAAATGTGCAGCTTATGCTGGGCCCGCGCGTCACCGAGTTGCGTCCATTCCCATGGCAGCCCAATCCGGATGGCAACGCCCGCCAAGGAGATGATCTGGGCGTACCCGCACGCATATTCCCGCAATGGTTGCGTTGCACCGGCTGCGACTTGCTCGCGCCGGTCTCGACCTTTGCCAACGGGTATGCAAACACCAATCCATATCGGCCTGATCGCGCCGAATTCGTGCATAAGAATTGCCCGGGGAAAGCTCGCCGGAGCACGAAGATCAAGAATGCGCCATGTGTGTCAGCCCGTTATCTGCTTGTATGCGAAAACGGCCATATGGATGAATTCCCATATGTCTGGTGGGTGCATAATGGTGGATCATGCCCCAACGCAGAGCGCCCTCAGCTCCGCATGGTGGAAAGCAGTCGGAACGCAGTAGGTACCCGAATCATCTGCAAAAGCTGCGGTGCAATACGTTCCATGCGAGAAGCGCAAGGTTCCGAGAATCGCGTCAAGTTGCCCCGGTGTCGGGGACGCATGCCGCAGCTCAACGCATTTGCCGCCAAAGGATGTGACAAGGTGCCGCGTCTCATGCTCATCGGTGCATCCAATCTGTGGTTCCCCGTTGTACAGAGCATCATCGATATGCCGCGATTGAACAAGATGGACGAAACCATGGATCAATACCATGAGATTCGGAAAATACTCGGTGCTGCTGATTGGATGCTTGATGAGGAACTGGAAACCAACATTCGTACCATATATAAATCCTTGAGCAAGGCCCAATATCATATAACCGAAACAAAGCTTCGCCAGCTCATTCTTACGGCGCAGAACGTTCGCGAACTCACGGAAGAGGAACGCCGTAAGGCAAGAGCAGCATGGGAACCGGTTGATTTGCTCGTCCCGGAATGGGAGTATCTTGACCGGGACGACATTAAGGACGGTCGGGAGACCGATACGCAAAGCGGTCTTACCGTACGCAACCAACTGGTCACGCTGACATTGCAGAATATGGGTGTGCGGCGTCTGCTGGCTGTGGATCGGCTCAGGAAGGTCAACGCACTCATTGGTTTCACCCGGGTCGATGACTATGACCGCGCGAACGATCCCAGCTCGCGTCTTGTCCGTCTCAATCTCGAACCCGACATTAACTGGGTTCCCACCACCGAGGACTTCGGCGAAGGCGTCTTTATCCAGTTTGATGAACACAAGATAGCTGAATGGCAAGAGCACATCCTCGGAACTCCGCTGTGGAAAGCATATGTTGAAGCACATCGGCGCAACTTCTACAACCGGTTCTCGGAAACATCCAAGGAAGTTGACCCCGACACACGTCTTCCTCGGCCACGGTATTGGCTGATGCACACGCTTGCACATGCGCTTATCAAACGCATGGCGCTGTCGTCGGGTTACGGCATGGCAAGTTTGACGGAACGTCTATACGCATGGGACGCGAAGGATGAACGTCCAGCAGCCGCAGGCATTCTCATCTCCACGACGGCTTCGGATTCCGACGGCACGTTGGGCGGTCTCGTGGCATTGAGCGAACCAGAAACGTTCGAACAGATCATGAAGGATGCACTGCGGGGAATGCGCCGTTGCTCATCCGATCCAATCTGTGCCCAGCGTGTTCCACAAGATCCTGAAGACTTCCTTCATGGAGCCTCGTGCCATTGCTGTTGCATGCTGTCGGAAACCTCATGCGAGCGCGCGAACCGTTTCCTCGACCGCCGATTCATTGTGCCGCTGCCCGGTGAGTATGAGCATTGCCTATATAAGGATTGCGCATTCTTCACAGCAGATGAGGATATGGGTTGATGAACGTGCAAGAGGCCTGCATACGACTCGGTCAGTGTCTTACCGGCACGGAGGCCCGTGACCTTGCCAATCTGCTGCAAAAAGGGTACCCATTGTCCAGTGCGTTGGGGCAAGCCATTCCCAAGCTTGCCCGACGCACAGAGATTGACGAGTTGCTTACCACTATTGCGCAGGGCAACTGCGAGTTGGATCGTACTGCCACGATGGTGGAGAATGTTGTGCTGATGCACATCATCCAAGGTGCTCACAGCAACAGTTATGAGGTGACGCCAGTATGGACCGCCCCGTTGGGATTGGTGCATACGGGAGAACTCAATTCCGTGCGCAGTCGTCTCTTGCTGGAAGCACAGGCGTCGATCATGTGCTCGACGTTTAACTTCCAACGTTCGAGCGACCTATGGAAGGCACTCGAAGAGGTGTCAAAACAACCGGGGCTGGAGATCACGATCTACGTGGATGGCTATGCCAATCGGCAAGAGGATGATCGGGATCATTCATCGGCTGAGGATATTGCACGCGCGTTTCCGCAAGCCCAGGTGTTCCGTACGAAGGTTTGTGCGGATGATGATGGGAGAGGGAAGCGGTATCGCAATCATGCGAAGTTCTTGTGCGTGGATCACCGTCACTTGCTCGTGACGAGTGCAAACTTCTCCTACAGTGCGGAGACACTCAATATTGAGCTGGGACTGCGCATTGACGATCCTCGAATTGCAAAATCCATCGAGCGGCAGATGCATATCTTCGAATCCAAGCTCTATGAGCTTGTGAATCCGTGATATGCAGTTGCACTGTGCGCCTATACGTGTGCCCGTAGCGCTTTTCGTGTTACGGGCACACGTATAGGCGAACTGTATCACTTCATGCGCATGCCTCATGCCTTCCTTTTCTACACTGTTCGATGTGAACATATCCATCGCGCAACATCGTAGCCGCGAGGCGGAACTGTTCGCGCGGCGATAGAGATAGGAGAAGGTATCTTGTTAAGTGACCGGGAACGGCATACGAATAGAGGAGCGGATAAATGCGAGTGATCTGACACCGCATGAAATTGCTGATGTTGTGGTTCCTCTGGCGCGTGAGTATGGTGTTGATGAACTGTATCTTTTTGGTTCCATGGTACGTGGTTCGGCAAAATGAATACTCTGACGTTGATTTCATCTATAATCTTCTTGATTCTTCTGACAATTATCTAAAAATTATTGATTTTTGGCATCGCTTTCAGTGGTTGCTTGGGAAGGCCGGTAGACCTGGTTCGCACATCTTATGTGGAAAATCCTAAGAATGATATGGATTCAGGGCGTATTCGACGTGCGTTCATGCACAACCTTCAGCGGCATCCGATCTATAGAATCCTATGAAGGCGCGGGAATGAATGAAATGCGGCGGTAGAATGGTGGCATGAGCATCTACGAGAACTGCCCGGAACTGTGCGACGACGCATACCGCATCCGACTCATCGAGCCACGCGACGCCGAGGACCTGCTCGCCGTGTACGGAGACAGGCTCGCCCTCCCGTTCTTCAACTCAGACAACTGCCACGGCGCGAACTTCTACTGCCGCACACTGCACGACGTGCAGGAGAGCATCAAATACTGGCTCGTCGAATACCATGAGAACCGCGCATTCGTGAGATTCGCCGTCGAATCATTGGAGACTGGAAAAATCATCGGAACGCTGGAGATGTTCCGGCGCACGGCCAACGATTTCTACGACGACTGCGGTATCCTGCGCATCGATCTGGGCACGGCATACGAGTCCACGCCTGTGATCGAAGACATGCTCAACCTGGTCTCCGTGCCGTTCATGCGGTTGTTCGGCTGCTCGAAGATCGCGACGAAGGCGCCGATCTACGCGGTGGAACGCCGTGCCGCGCTCGCCAATGCCGGGTATGTGGCGAAGCCGCAGCCGCTCATCGGGCACGACGGCACGCATTACTACGATTATTGGGTGTACGCCTGATGCATATGTGACCATTGTGGGGACAGCATCAGATTGCATGTTGATTTTTCATGGAATAGTATGTGAGAAATAATACTATTTTTACCATGAAGAGGTGGTTGAGATGGGTTGGGGGCAAACGTATCGGATCGCCGCTGACGGCGATGGCACTCACGGGAATGGTTGCAGCGTGCGGGCAGGTGGATTCCCCGCAGGCGACGCCTTCGGCGACAACGGCACGACCAAGCAGCAAGACAGTGTGGGGCCCGCGCTGACCGAGGATCAGCTCAAGCTGTTCAACGAGACGATGGACCAATGGCAGCGCAAGAATGACGGGACGCTCGTGGAATCCATGGGGCCGACCCTGCTTGAGGGGTCGACGATGAATGTGTCTTCGAAGGAGTACCATGCAGGCGATGCGTATGAGATTGGCGTGTGGTGCATGGGTCACGGCAGTGTGAAGGCGAAGTAGACCCTTGGCGACACGCAAAGCTACACGGCCGACGTGCAATGCTTCCCGCAGATCGGTGCAGAGGATCGGCGATGACGCCAAGGAGAGCACGATGACGCTTATGGCGCAGGGTGACACGATGGCCCAGGTTGCATACCGTATCATCAAGGTAGAGAACCATAAGAGTCAGTCCGATTCATGATGTAGCCATGAAGTTGGATGGCGCTGGGAAGGATGTGAGTGTAATGATGCAGTTGAATAAACGGATGAATATTCATCTTTTTTCCAGAGTGTGTCTCATCTTTCTGATTATATGGTCAGTTCAGATCATTGCGGAGATGATCTGGAAAGGAGGCCCCTCCACACCGCTGATTCAAGCGCTGGGACTGGCGTTCTGTGTGTTTGGTGTAGCGTTGGGAGCATTCACCGATAAGGAGAACCGCTTGCCGGTGTACGGCCTGATTTTGTCTGCATTGCTTCCCATTCCCGTTGCGGTGGGCGTGATTCTACTGGGAATGCTGTAGGCAGACGTGCCGTCCGTATTGTGCGCAACGTCGTGGTAAGTCGTGGTAAACAGCATCGCTGCATCTGGTGACCGGCTACCACTGCCATGCATCTCGCTTACGTACCCGCCAATTCTTATCTACATGCCGGTATCGGGCTCTCAGCCCCGTTGATTGGGCGGCCTTTCGCAGCTGGCGGATGTCACTTTCCGGGAATTGGCGGGTACGTAAGCGAGATGCACCCACTGATATTTGATATACAACCGTTTGGGGGACAGTTCCGACTGGATTCGCCACACTGCACGGCTTACGATGAGGGAAGGAAACGGTTGCAGTGAGCGAGGAGGCCCCAATGCGTGGATATAAGCAGTGGCGCAAGGTTCACAAAGCCGTGCTGCAGGCGGTGGCGCTGGTGTGCGCATGCCTGATGGTCGGCGCATGCGGTGTGCAAAAAACCGAGCCCGATCGTGTGAATCTCGCGGATGTGGTGCTGGCGGTCGGCCTGAATCCGCATTCCAAGGACGTCATTCGCGCCAACACGGGTCTCGTGGCGCTTGTACATGAGGACGGCACGGCCGATTTCATCGACACGAGGGGCATGGCCCCGCAGAACATGACGTGGAATACGGCGGGATTGTTCTTCGACGATTCCGAAAACCATTTCTATATTTCCCGCGATCGCGGGCATGGATACGTGAGCAAGCGTGAGAACTCCTCTGCTCCGGGGATCGCCATGGCGCCCGTGGGTGACGATGCGGTGCTGGCGATGTACCAAGGCGGGTATGCGCAGGCTGATGACAGCACCACCGTGCAGACGCAGTGGTTCACACCGAAGCCGCAGACACTCGTGACGAGTCCGGCGGCGTTGCCCGACGCCGTGGCGCAATGCCCGAGCGGCACATTCGCCACCGCCAGAAGCAATGACAATCCGGGATCCTACGTGCTCTACGAAATCAGTGAGACCGGTGGCATGAAGCAGATTGACTCGAAACCCGTGACCGAGCAGTTCGTGCCGGGCACGTCCACGGGTGCCGTGCCATGTGTGGGCGACGAGCTGGTACTGTTCGGCGGTGTGCGCGACGGTGCCAAAGGCAATGGTTATGGCTCGCAGACGCTCACCTTGCTCAAGTGGAATGTGAAAACGCACAAGCTCACGCAGGAGAATGCGGCCCAGAAGAACGGCGAACCGCAGCTCTACGTGGGGGAGGCGAGTTTCTTCTACGGTCAAGACCTGACGACCGACGCCGGTGAGATGATCGCGATGAGCACCGACGGCGATGTCGAGTTCATCGACATGCGCACGATGCAGATCACGCGGTCGAAGGAGCCTCCGCAGCTCTTCGATGTGGGCACTGCGCAGTATGACATCGCCGGTTCCGATGCCTACGCGTACATGATCTTCACGCCGACAAGCGGTTCCAAAGACGATGCGAAGATCTTCGTCTACCGCACATCGGATTGGGCACTCGTACATACCATCGACGCACAGGGCACGCTCAATGATCTGCTGAGCAATCGCAAGGAACTCTACCCGACGGTGTTCGCCGCGAATCCAACGATGAGCTGGGGCTGATGCCATGCTGACGGCATGATGGGAGGTTGTATATGAAGAGGCGGATGAAGGTCGCGATCACACTGATTCTGGTGATTGCGGGGATCGCAGCTGTGGCCTGCGTCGTGGCGCAGTGAGGAAAACCGTCGACCGTGGACCAGCTGCAGGCGGATTACCCGACGTACTCGTCGGTCGAGCAGGCGGTTGATGCGGCCGATCTCATTGTGACCGGCGCGCCGGTGGCATCGTCGGAGGAGACATTGCAGCCGTCGGCGACGCAACGCTCGAACGACCCGTAGGCCAATCCGCAATATGGGGCCGTGGAAGGGGCAGGGACACAACAGGAGCTGGGCGTCCCCGTCGCCGTCACCTCGGTGCGCGAATGCACGCCGAGCTTTTTGCACGCGCTTTTCACGAATGTTTTCACACTCGATTCGCTCACGTGCATGGTGTGCGCGATGCACGGG
Organism: Bifidobacterium castoris; assembly: GCF_003952025.1. GTDB lineage: Bacteria > Actinomycetota > Actinomycetes > Actinomycetales > Bifidobacteriaceae > Bifidobacterium > Bifidobacterium castoris. The sequence goes on from NZ_QXGI01000004.1 coordinate 147,730, forward strand.
GTGGCCTTGCCCTGCGCGTAGTGGTCGAGCGTCTGCAATTCGCTTGGTGAGAGCGGATTGGTTCGCGCGGGCTGCTCATACCAGCGGATCAACGACTCGTCGTGCAGCAGCATGCCTGCGAGATGCACGATCTCCTCGATCCTCGACTCCTTGGGCAGCACCACGAGGCCGGGCTCCTCAACGGAGTCGGGGAATGCGGAGATGCCGATGACCACGAGGTTCGGGTGGTGCGCGCGAAGTCTGTGGAACAGTTCGCGGCCGTTCATACCGGGCATCTCGATGTCAGTGAGCACGACCTGCGGGCGTGTGGACTCGTCGTCGCAGGCAAGCCATGCCTGTTGCGGGTCGGTGAACGCCCATCGCACGCGCAGCGGCGCGTTCAGCGTGCCGAAACTGCGGGCGAGCAGATCGAGCACGAGCGGATCGTTGCCCACAATGCCGAGCGAATAGTGGTTGAGCGGGAGCGGTCGAATGTGCGCATAGAATGGACACGGTTCACGTATTTTCGGGAAACGAACACGAGGTTTTCATGGCAGACGCACAACCCACCATCCACGACGTCGAACGCGACATCATGAGCCGTCCGAGCGAAAGGAACACGACGAACCTTGACCTCAGGCGGATGACGATGATTCTTGATCTGCTCGGCAATCCGCAGGATTCGTTCCGCGTGATCCACATCACCGGCACGAACGGCAAGGGGTCGACGGCGCGCATGGCCGAGGCGATCTGCCGCGCGTACGGCATGCGCACCGGCCTGTACACGTCGCCGCACCTCGAACACGTCAACGAACGCATCGCGATCGACGGTCAGCGTCTGTCCGACGACGACTTCGTCGAGCTGTGGGACCAGGTCAAGGACTTCGTCGCGCTCGTCGACAAGAAAATGGACGAGGAAGGCGCGCCGCGCATGAGCTTCTTCGAGGTGCTCACGGCGATGGCGATCTGGAAGTTCGCGGACGCGCCGGTCGACGTCGCGATCGTCGAGGTCGGCATGGGCGGCCGCTGGGACGCGACGAACGTGCTCGACGCGGACGCCGCCGTCATCGGGCCGATCGACATGGACCACATGGCATGGCTCGGCGACACCGTCGAACAGATCGCCGAGGAGAAGGTCGGCATCATCAAGCCGGGCTGCACGGCGGTCATCGGACGGCAACCGCATGAGGACGAGGTCATGCCGATCATCGAGCGGGCGGCCGCGGAGAACCACGCGACGCTCGTGCGCGACGGCGTGGAGGCGGAAGTTGTCTCGCGCATGCCCGCCGTCGGCGGACAGATGGTCACATTACGCACGCCGAACGGCACCTACGCCGACGTGCCGCTCGACAAGTTCGGCGAGCATCAGGCGCACAACGCGCTCGCGGCGCTGTGCGCGGCCGAGGTCGTCATCCCGGTCACCGGCGCGCTCGACGGCGATCTGGTGGCCGAGGCGTTGAGCTCGGTGAAGATCCCGGGGCGCATCGAACAGGTGAGGAACTCGCCGACGATCATCATCGACGGCGGCCACAACGTCAACGCTGCCGAGGCGTTGCGCGCGGCGATCGAGGAGAACTACGACCTCACGCAGCTCGTCGCCGTCGTCGCGATGATGGAGGACAAGCAGGTCGAGGAGTATCTCGGCGTGCTCGAGCCGATCGTCAGCGAGATCATCGTCACCGAGAACTCGTGGAAGGATCGTGTGATGCCGGCGGACAAGCTCGCCGAGATCGCGCGCGACGTGTTCGGGCCGGAACGCGTCACCTGCATTCCGGCGCTGCCGGATGCGATTCAGGAGGCCGTCAACCGTGTGGACGCCGACGACGAGCTCGGCGTCGGCTACGGACACGGCGTGCTCATCTGCGGCAGCTTCGTCACGGCCGGCGACGCGCGCATGCTGCTCAAGGAATCGATCCATCCGGACCTGCAAAAGCCGAAGGAGGAGCGCGTGCATCAGGTCGCGGTGACGCCGCGGACGCGCGATGCGGCCGCCGCGCAGACTGCGGCTGGCGCGGCTGGCGCGGCGGGCGATGCCGGAATGGACGCCGCCGAGCGCGAATACGAGTCCGACGAGGACACCGACTTCGACGTCTTCGACGTGCGCGGCATCATCGGCGCGGATGATGACGGTGATGGCGAGGACGGCGACGGAGGCGACGCGGCCGGCGACTGATTCAGTCGTCGTGGGCGGCGTTCCATGGGTGGCCCCATCCACAGAACGCCGTCAGACGGATAAATGAAAAATGGTGGAGGTCGGCGACTATGGGCAGTCGCCGACCTCCACCGTTCGCAAATAGGCAAGTGGGGGTGGCCGCGCTACTTGGCGGAGTCCTCATTCCGCGCGACGTCGGGCTTGTCGGCCTGTGACGCCTCCTTCGCATCCGGCTGCGTCGTTGTCGCGTCTTCCGCCTGCGTCCGGGGCTGTGCCTGCCGCGTCGTCGGCTGCGGCTGCGCAGACGCAGCCTGCCGTTTCGCATCCGCCTGTACTGCCTTTACATCCTCCGTCGGCGCCTGGGGCTGTTTCGCATCAGCCTTCGCCTGCGCCGTCTGCTGCGGCTTCGCCGATCGCTTCTGCGTCTGTTGCCCATTCGCCGGTTGCGCCTGCCTCCGCTGCACTGGTTTCTGCTGCGCCGCCGCCTTCGTCTGCTGCGCTTGCGTCTCAGCCTGCGCCTTCCTGGCGGCCTCACGCTGCTCGGCCTTCTCCGCGTTGCCGTGCGTCTTCGGGCGCAGCGCACGCCGCACGTCCTGCAGCATCCGCAGCGATCTGTAGAAGAGTTTCTTGATCGGGATGTCGCGGCCGGCGGCGATCGTCGTCGTGTCGTCGGCGAACTTCGTCTTGAATTCGTTGAGGGATTTGAGCGACGGCGCGAAGTCGTTGCCGATGCCCATCAGATCGAGCTTCTCGTAGCCCATCTGCCCGAGTGCGCATGCGACCGTGTACAGCAGCTTGTCCGGCACATGCTGCCGCTTGACGGACGTGAGCATCGACGCGTAGTAGTAGACGCCGGTCTTGCCCTGCAGCGTGACGATCGTCCACGCGACGACCTTGCCGTCGATGCGTGCGCCGAACACGCGGCAGTGCTCGGGGCCGAGCGCCTTGATCATGTCCGTGTAGTCGCTCATCGGCGCCGGTGTGAAGCCGTCGCGCCGCGCCGTCTCCACCATGACCGCGTAGTAGTCGGCGAAGTCCTTCGTCGCGATCTCGGTCTCGTCCGCGCACGTCGCCGGCGACTCGCGCAGCGCCTTGCGCACGTCGCGCCTGCCGCGCCTCTTCATGCGTGCGAGAACCTCCTCGTCGCCGCCGGTTATGTCGAGTACGACGGTCTCGTTGTACGGCACCGTCGACAGCACCGGATAGGTGCCCTCGTCCGACCATGTGTCGATGCGCAGGAACGCGACGTGCTTGTCGTGCGTCCTGACGAAGTCGACGAGTTCGGCGACGACCGCCTGTTCGAGCCGCTTGTCCGGCTTGCTCTTCCAGACCGGCCCGTGCATCGCGCGCAGGTAGTGGTAGCCGTGCGTCTCCATGTCGATCAGCGAGACGACGGCGACGATGGCGTTGCCGTCGCGGATGATCAGGCATCCCCACGGCGTGCGTCCCTCGACGCCCGCCTGGAAGTCCGCCCATACCGACGTCTGTTCGATCGGCAGTTCGATGCCGTTGGCGTCGGCCTCGCGTTCCATCGTCTGCGGACTGACGCGTTCGATCGTGATCATGATGTCCTTTCGTTCCTTGGCGTCCCTTATTCTATGCGTTCCGCGCGTTCAGCCGAACAGACGCCTGATGATGCTCGAATCGCCCTCGTACGGCACATGCTTGTTGTGCATCTTGATCCAGCGTTCGTCGCCCTTGCCGATGAGCAGCAGCACGTCGAATCCGTCATGTTCGCGCGCTTCGGCGACGACGTCCTCGACGGCGGCCGCACGGTCGATGATGATCGACGCGTCGACGTCCGGATTCGTCACATGGCCGAGCATCTGCTCGGCGATCGCCATCGGATCCTCGGTGTTCGTGTCCTCGGTGGTGAGCACGATGCGCTGCACGCGGTCCTGCGCGGCCTCGATGATCTCCTTGCGCCGGTCGATCGCCTTGTCGCCGGCCGACCCGGTGAGCAGCGTGATCCGCGGACGCCGCGCGCCGTATTTGCGTGTCACGAAGTCGAGCAGCGCGTTGACCGAGGCGTAGTTGTGCGCGTAGTCGACGATGGCGACCGTGTCCGAGCGCGGATCGGTCGTCTCCTCCATCCTTCCGGCGATGCGTACGTCGGCCATCGACTGCAGGGCGCGCGGATCGTGGATGTCGATGCCGACGAGCTGCGCGAGCGCGAGCGCTGCGCAGGCGTTCGCGTAGTTGAAGTCGCCTTCGAGCGCGAGGCTCAGTTCGCCGATCGGCTGACCTTGCGTGAACATGAAGGCCGTATGCTCGTCGTCGATCGGCCGCGCGGTGACGTCGGCGGTCGGCTCGTCGATCGAGAAGGTCGTGACCGGCACGTTCGCGATCATCGCGTCCTCGGCGACGAGTCCCGCGTAGGCGCCGGGGACGCCGAGCACGAGCGCGCGCGTGTTGCGCACGATCTGGCGTTTGCAGTGCAGGTAGTCCTCGAAGGAGGGGTGCTCGATCGGGCTGATGTGGTCGGGTGAGATGTTGAGGAACGCGGCCGCGTCGAAGGTCAGGCCGTAGACGCGGTTGACCTTGTATGCCTGCGAGGAGACCTCCATGACGAGGTAGCGCATGCCGCTGTCGACCGCCTCGCGCATCATGCGGGCCGCGTCGAGCGATTCGGGCGTCGTCAGGTCGGATTCGACGTAGTGCACGCCGTCGACGCAGTTGTCGACCGACGAGAACAGCGCGCACTTGTTACCGCTCATCGCGTTGATGATCGCGTGCGTGAAGTACGAGGTCGTCGTCTTGCCTTTCGTCCCGGTGACGCCGATGAGCCTGAGCTCGCGCTCCGGATAGTCGTAGAAGGCCTGCGCAAGCAGGCTGAGCGCCTTGGTCGCGTCGTTGACGATGAGGCCGGGGGCGCGGGTGACGCCGCTGTAGTCGTGTTCGGCGACGTAGGCGGCCATGCCGTGCCCGTCGGCGTCGGTGAGGTATTCGGCCTTGAAGTTGCCTTTGCAGCACATGAGCGTGCGCGGCTTGATCTGCTTGGAATCGTAGGTGATATGCGCGAAGGGGACGTCGGAATCGGAGACCGTGGACGCGAAGTCGGTCCAGCGGTCCGGTGTGATGATCTCCCGCAGCAGGTCGTGCTCGCCCAGTAGTGCGGCTGCGGATTGCAATGTCAACGTCATGGCTCGTGCGCTCCTTGAGGTACCCGGTGATGTCGTCCAAGCATTCTACCGCGCGGCTTGCATCGGCCCGTCGGCGCATGTGGGGCCGGCATGTAACGCCGTGGGCTTGAGCGCATGCGATTGCGTACAATAGGGGGCGTGAGCGAACAAGAGACGAAAGCCGAGACGATGGAGGCCAAGCGCGCGCGCTTCGAGAAGCTCGCGATGCCCGCCGTCAACGCGCTCTACCGTCAGGCGATGAAATTCACCAACAATCCGGAGGATGCGCAGGATCTCGTCCAGGACACCTTCGAACGCGGCTTCAAGGCCTTCGACTCGTTCAAGCCGGGATCGAACTTCGAGGCGTGGATGACGACGATCGAGCGCAACGCCTTCTTCAACCAGTACGCGAAGGCGAAGCGCCGTCCGCAGCGGGCGAACGACTCGACCGGCGAATACGACGACTGGGACATCTATGCCGCATCCGAACATGCCTCGCAGGGGCTGCGCTCGGCGGAGCAGGAGTATCTCGAGGCTTTTGCGCCCGAGGAGATCATGGCGGCGCTCAACAAGCTGCCCGAGGAACGCCGGCAGGTGTTCATCGACGCGGCGATCGACGGCAAGTCATACCAGCAGGTCGCGGATGAGCAGGGCATCAAGATCGGCACCGTCATGAGCCGGCTCAACCGCGCACGCACGCAGCTGCGCAAGGAGCTCGCCGAATACGCGGCGGCGCGTGGCTACGGCAACGGTGCGGACGGCGCTAAGCCGACGCGCGGCCGGGGGCGCAAACCTGTCGCCGGGGTCGTCGCTGTCGTCGGCGGAAATAAAAAGACGTCGAAGACCGTTGAATCTGATGGCGACCACGAACTCGTGGCCAATACGGCGAAGGGCGGTGCGTGATGAGCACGGATGAACGGCCCGGACAGGAACGACTGGGAAACGACGAGATGAACGAAGCGAACAGGGAAGCGGCCGGCGGCGACTGCTTCGATCCGGACACCTGCTGCGACCGCTATGAGCAGATGATGATCCGCGCGATGCGGGCGGTGCTGCGGCCCGAGGAGGCGCCCGAATGCCTCTACGAGAAGCTCAGGATGACGCTCGATGCGTGCTGCGGGCACGCCCATGTGACGCATACGGTCGTCACGCACGCCGTCGTGCACCATCACGGCGCCGACGGGCGGTGACTGGCCGGACCTCGCAAAACGGCCGTCGGATATGCGAAAGCCCCTTGGAAACCAAGGTTTCCAAGGGGCTTTCGCATTGCTCAGGCCGAAGCCGGCGAATCAGGCGTTTGGCCTTTTGCCGTGGTTCGCAGCCTTTTTACGACGAGCCTTACGCTTGCGTCCGCGCATTCCCATGATGGACTCCTTTGGATAGAACAATCAATGCTAGCCTTGATTAGCCTACAGGATTATCGCATGGCGTGCCGACGTGGCGGCCCGCTCAGTCGCGCACGCCGATGAACAGGCGCGTCTCGCTCGTCTGTCCCGGCTCGATGCGGATCAGGTCGACGCCGGTGTTGAACGCGTTCGCATACGCCGTCTGCGGTTCGACGGCGACGCCGGCGGGACGGATGTCCGTCGGGAAGCCGGTGCCGGTGCAGATCTGGAACGACGTGATCGTCTCGTCGCCGCCGACGACGACGCGCCTGCCGTCCGTCCGCGTCAACGTCGCCGTCGCATCGCCGTGCGCGTCATGGCGCACGTCGGTGAGCGCGTCGTCGTACGGCTGCTCGTCGAGCGGGCGCGGCGCGCGGAAGTCGAACTTCGTGCCTTCGACCGGCTCGGTGCCGATCGGAATGAGGTTCTTGTCGACGCGCACATGGGTGTCGGCATCCACCTCGAGCGTGCACCGCGCGTTGTGCGCGTCGATCTCGTCGCCGTGGCCGTCGAGGCCGTTGGCGATCCACGGGTGGATCGCCAACGCCCACGGCGCCGCCTGATCCGAGCGGTTGTGCGCGCACACGAGGATATGCAGGCCGTCGTCATCGAGCGTGTAGGTCACGGTGACGACCAGGTCGAAGGGGTAGTAGGGCGCCGGAGGCATGCGCCATGAGAGCGTCGCTTCGCATTCGGTGAGCCGTTCGAGACGCCAGTACTGGTCCTTCGCGAAGCCGTGGATCGCGTTGTTGCGGTCCGGTTCGTTGATCGGCAGCTGGTAGTCGACGCCGTCGAAGGTGTATCGCCCGGCGGCGATGCGGTTGGGGAACGGGATGAGCAGCTGGCCTTCGCAGCATGCGACGATGTCGTTCGCGCCGAGAGGAACGGTCACATGCACGCCGTCGCAGGTCAGCACGCGCAGCGTCGCGCCGAGTTCTGCGATGACGGCGCGGTACCGGCCGTGTTCGATCGTGTACTGGTCGCCGGTGCGCGGCGGCATGGTGGTCGTCAATGACATGGCATGCTCCCTTGGTTGCCTGGGGCGGTGCGGGTCCGTGCGTGCGCCGGCCCCGCACCGGAAAGTGGATGGTTCACCGGGCCCATCATAGTCGTCCGCATCGGTGGATGCGCACCGTCCGCGCGTACGCCTGCGCGCCGCCAGCTGCGAACGCCGACGTGCGGGGGAGGCGAAAGACGGGAGCGGGGTGCTGTGCGGCGTGCATATGGTTTGGTATCGTGGGGAGTCGGCCGAAACAGGGAGGGCGCATATGGCACGACGCATCATTCTGGCGAATCCGCGCGGATTCTGCGCGGGGGTGGACCGCGCGATCCAGACGGTCGACACGATCCTCAAGACCGCGCGCGGACCGCGGGAGGACGGGCTGCCGCCGGTCTACGTGCGCCGTCAGATCGTGCACAACCGGCATGTCGTCGAACAGCTCGCCTCCCGAGGCGCCGCCTTCGTCGAGGAGCTCGGCGAGATCCCGGACGAGGCCGCGGCCGCCGGCATTCCGGTCGTGTTTTCGGCGCACGGCGTATCCCCGGCCGTGCAGCGCGAGGCCGACCGGCGCGGGCTGGCGGTCGTCGACGCGACGTGCCCTCTCGTTGGCAAGGTGCACCGCGAGGTGCTGCGCTTCGTGCGCGAGGGGTATGAGATCGTCTACATCGGCCACGACGGCCATGACGAGGCCGTCGGCGTCGTAGGCGAGTCGCCGGAGCATGTGCATCTGATCGAGCACGCCGTCGACGTCGACGGCCTGGCGTTCACGCCGGACGCGAAGCTTGTGCTGCTCACGCAGACGACGCTCAGCGTCGACGAGACGGCGGATGTCATCGCCGAGCTGCAGCGGCGCTTCCCATGGATCGAGCTGCCGCCGAGCTCGGATATCTGCTATGCGACGTCGAACCGGCAGGAGGCCGTCAAGCTCGTCGCGCGGCAGGCGGACTGCATGGTCGTCGTCGGTTCGGCGAACTCGTCGAACTCGGTGCGGCTGATGGAGGTCGCGAACGAGGCGCTCGGCGCGCGCGGCGACGCGCACCGCGTCGACGACGCCGCCGAGATGGATCCGGCATGGTTCGACGGCGTCGGGACGGTCGGCGTCTCCTCGGGCGCCTCGGTTCCCGACGAGCTCGTCGTCGGCGTCGTCGAACGGTTGCGGGAACTCGGTTTCAGCGAGGTCGACACCGTCGAGACGATCCGGGAGAACATGCACTTCGTGCTGCCGAAGGAGCTGCGCGCGCGGCGATGAGACGCTCGTGACGCTGCGCGCGCGGCGTCACATAAGCGTTCGGTGCGGCTCAGTACGATTTGTTCGTCGTGCCGATCGGCGCGACGGCCGCGTCGAGCACGTCGGCCAGATCGTGCGGATCGACGCCGAGGCTCAGGCCGCGTCTGCCGCCGGAGACGAGGATGACGTCGAAGTCCATCGCCGAGGCGTCGAGCACGGTCCTGTGCCGCGTCTTCTGGCCGAGCGGGGAGATGCCGCCGACGACGTAGCCGCTTTCACGCATCGCGACCTTCGGGTCGGCCATCTCCGCCTTCTTCGCGCCGACGGCGTGCGCGAGCTCCTTGAGGCTCATGTGGCCGTTGACCGGCACGACGCCGATGACGCGCTCGTCGCCGGTGTCCGCCATCAGCGTCTTGAATACCTGCCGCTCGTCGTAGCCGAGCTTGCGCGCCGCCTCGAGGCCGTATCCCTCCGCGTCGTCGTTGCTGTGTTCGTATTCGTGGATCGTGAACGCGACGCCCGCCTGTTCCAACTGCGCGATCGCCGGCGTCGCGGCCGCCTTGTGCTTCTTCTTGCCCATGCGCACCAGTGTAGGACCGGTGCACGGCAACGAAGAAGGGGGGCTTCTCGCATCGGCGAAAAGCCCCCTGTCGTCAACGATGCCGTTCAGCGGGCATCATCGCCGGTTCACTCGGAGATCTCGGCGAAGTACTCGAGCGTGCGCACCATGTTCGACGTGAAGCCGTACTCGTTGTCGTAGAAGGCAACGGTGCGGGCCATCGTCACGCCGTCGACGGTGTTGACGTCGGTCTGCGTCGGATCGAAGACGCCGCCGTGGGTGTCGCCGACGATGTCGCCGGAGACGATCTCGTCATCGTTGTAGCCGTAGTAGGCGCAATCCTCGAACGCGTCCTTGAACGCGGCGTTGATCTCGTCGACGGTCGCGTCCTTGTCGAGGACGGTGAACAGCTCGGTGATCGAGCCGTCCGGGACCTGCACGCGCTGGGCATGGCCCTGCAGCTTGCCGTTGACCTCCGGGACGACCTTGCCGATCGCCTTCGCAGCGCCGGTCGAATGCGGGATCGTGTTGATCGCGGCGGCGCGCAGCGCACGGCCGCTCTTGTTGCCGCGCGGGCCGTCCAGGATCATCTGGGTGCCGGTGTAGGCGTGGATCGTGGTCATGAAGCCGGCCTTGATGCCCCACTTGTCGTTGAGAAGCTTGACCATCGCGGCCATCGAGTTGGTCGTGCAGGAGCCTGCGGAGACGATGTTGTCGTCCTTCTTGAGGATGTCGTGGTTGACGCCGAAGACGACGGTCGGGGTGGTTTCGTCCTTCGCCGGGGCGGAGATGAGGACCTTCTTGGCGCCGGCGTCCAGGTGGGCCTGGGACTTCTCGGCGGAGGTGTAGAAGCCGGTGCACTCGAGCACGAACTCGACGCCGTCGTTGGCGACCCACTTGAGGTCGCGCGCGTCGCGCTCGGCGTAGACCGGGTATTCCTTGCCATCGACGACGATGGCGGTGTCGGTGGCCTTGACGTCGACCGGGGTGCCGTCGACGTGCTTGAAGACGCCGTGGGTGCTGTCGTACTTGAGCAGGTAGGCGAGAGCGGCCGGCGAGGTCAGATCGTTGATCGCGGTGACCTCGATGTCGGCGGCTTCGCCGCCCTTCTCCTGCAGCTCGAAGATGCGGCGGAACGCGAGGCGACCGATGCGGCCGAAACCGTTGATACCAATCTTAACTGTCATGTAGTTTCTCCCTTGGGGACAGCTTCGGGGCGTTCTCACGCCCTTCGGCTTGGTTAACCAACACCTTCACTGTAGTGGCTTTGCTTGACTTAGGCCATTCCTCGCGCGCCGGCAAAGCGTTGTGATTGCTTGCAAACGTATGCACGCCGCGCTGTACGCGAAGCCGCCGCCGAGGCGGCCCGGCCGTCAGCGTCTGACGAGCGCGGGCGTGACCTCTATCGACGGCTCGCCGAGGTCGCCGTGCGCCCGCGCGCCGACGAGCGCGGGCGTCGGCGCCGCGTCGTCGAAGACGACGATCAGGACGCCTTGGGCCACGCTGATGCGCGACCCGAGGCCGTCGACGAACTCGTTGCTCAGGCCGTTGACCTCGAGGTTCGTCATCCTCGCGTCGTCGAGCCGGTATTTGAGGCCGTCCTCGCACACGCCCCGCGCGACGTCGGTGTGCGAGAACACCGAGACGTACTGCGTCGACGGCACGGCGTGCGCCGGGAACTCGAGGGCGGCGTCTGCGACCGCCGTGACGACGCGGCCGTCGCCGTGCAGATACATGATGCCGCCGTGCGCCGCGACGAGCGCGGTCTGCTGGATGTTCGAGATCGTATGGTCGACGCGGCCTCCGAGTGCGCCGTGGACGTGGAACTCGCGCGCGCCGTGCCTCCATCCGATCTTCAGCGCGCTCAGCAGATCCGGGTCGTCCTTTTCCGAAGGCAGCGCGACGGTGCGCGCGCCGATCGCGACGCGCGGCGTGGAGGTCGAGTCGAAGTCGCCGACGACGACGTCCACATCCACGCCGAGCGCGCGCGCATGGTCGTAGCCGCCGTCCGCGGCGACGACGAAGGCGCCCCGCGGCACGGCGATCGGCGCGCCGTAGTAGTCGCCGGCGGCGAAGACGACGCAGACCGGCGACGACGGGCGTGACGGCGATGATGGCTGCGGCATGGTTCCTCGATTCCCTCGCTGATATGATCTCGATGATAGCCACGGACGTGCTCACCGCCGCCGTCTGGATCGTGCCCGGGCGTTCCGCCGGCAAGTGCGCCGTGGTTGCGCGTCCCCGGCATACCCGTGTCGCGAAAGTCCGGGGGTGTGGTATTATCGTTCAGGCTTGAGAAATCAAGAAAGTGGGAAACCCACCTGGAAGTCCGTCATGACTTCGGGTCATAGGCACGGCCTGCGCGCGGCGGTTCGCGGTGTGGGCGCTGCGTGCGCACGGTGGACGGCATGTCCGCACGGTGCCGCGCGGCAGGGAACGGCGCGTCGATCGTCGGCGATGTTCCTTGGTGCCCATGAACCAAGTATGATGACGGCGCGGATGGCGCGACCACTGCAGGAAACCATAGGATTGGAGTCATCATTAGCGACGAACCACGCATTAACGACGAGATTCGCGTCTCACAGGTGCGCCTTATCGGACCGAACGGCGAGCAGGTGGGGGTCATCGCGACTTCCGTCGCACTGAACCTGGCCAAGGAAGCGAACCTCGATCTCGTCGAGGTGGCACCCAACGCGAAGCCTCCGGTTGCCAAGCTGATCGACTACGGCAAGTTCAAGTACAACGAGAAGATCAAGCAGCGCGAAGCGCGCCGCAACCAGAGCACCGCGGAAATCAAGGAGATCCGTTTCCGCCTCAAGATCGACGAACACGACTTCGAGGTCAAGAAGGGCCATGTCGAGCGCTTCCTCAACGGCGGCGACAAAGTCAAGGTCACGATCATGCTGCGCGGCCGCGAACAGTCGCGTCCGATCGGCGGCGTCGAGCTGCTGCAGCGCCTCGCCGACGAAGTCGCGGAATCGGGCACGATCGAATCCGCGCCGAAGCAGGAGGGCCGCAACATCATCATGACCCTCGCCCCGAAGGGCAAGAAGGTGCACACGCAGTCCGAGCAGCGCCGTCGCGGAGCGGAATCCCGCGCCGAACGTCAGGCGCGCCAGGCCGCGCGCCTCGCCGCCAAGCAGGAGGCCAAGGCCCAGGAGGCGAAGGAAGCACAAGCCGTCGTCGCCGAAGCAACCGAGACTTCAGCAACGAAGTAACAACAAGGAGGGCAGCAATGCCGAAGATGAAGACAAAGACCGCGGCCGCCAAGCGCGTTCGTGTGACCGGTTCCGGTAAGCTCATGCACGCTGGCTGCGGCATGCGCCACAACCTCGAGCACAAGTCCGCTCACAAGCGCCGCGACCTGAAGCGCGACTCCGTTCTGCCGACGTCGCAGGCCAAGAAGATGAAGGGCCTGCTGGGCTGAGACCGGCAAGTCGAGATCGTTTCAAGAAAGAAAGCTGAGGAACAACAATGGCACGTGTCAAGCGCGCAGTGAACGCCCACAAGAAGCGTCGTACGGTACTCGATAGGGCCTCGGGCTACCGCGGCCAGCGTTCCCGCCTGTACCGCAAGGCGAAGGAACAGCTGCTGCACTCCTTCAACTACAACTACCGTGACCGCAAGGCGCGCAAGGGCGACTTCCGCAAGCTGTGGATCCAGCGCATCAACATCGCCGTCCGCAACGAAGGCATCACCTACAACCGCTTCATCCAGGGCCTGCGCCTCGCCGGCATCGAGCTCGACCGCCGTGCGCTTGCCGACCTCGCGGTGAACGATCCGGATACGTTCAAGACGATCGTCGAGCAGGCGAAGGCCGCACTGCCCGAGGACGTCAACGCTCCGGTCGCCGCCTGAACCGAAGACGCCAAGCGGGCGCGCCGGGACATCGGACGATGAGCCGGCGCGTCGCATACGTCGCAAGAGCCGAACCCAGCCTCGCGCGGGTTCGGCTCTTCGTATAGCCGACGTCTGCCGTCGCGCCGGCCGATCGTCTGCGGATTCCTGCGGCATCCTGTGGGTGAGGTCAGCTATGGATGCCGTGTCGGCTGCCGCAGACGGCATTCTGCGCGTGGGCTCACCCAAGGAACGTCTCCGAATGCCGGCGGAGGCGGCATGGCCGTACCATGGCGGTGGCTATCGGCGTATATATGCATGCGCGTCGCCGGCACGGGGCCGGCGTGCACGGACGGGATCGGCGAAGGAGGGTCGGATGACGGACGGGCTGCGGATGGCGGAAGCGAAGTTCCTCGCGAGCATCGACGTCGAACGCGGGCTGGCGAAGGCCACCGTCGAGGCCTACGAGCGTGACCTCGACCGTTATCTGCAGTGGCTCGACGCGCGTGGCATCGACGATGCGCGCGCGATCACGCCGCTGCACGTCGAGGCCTTCATACAGTCGCTCGCCATCGACGGACAGAGCGCGACGAGCCGCGCGAGGCACCTCGCGAGCGTGCACATGTTCCACCGGTTCATGCTCGGCGAGCACCTCGTCGACGACGACGTCTCGCGGCAGGTGAAGGCGCCGAAGGCCGCCTCGACGCTGCCGGACGTGCTCGACGTGGACGAGGTCGCTGCGCTGCTCAGGGCGGCGCAGCCCGAGAGCATGGACGACGCCGCCGGGTTGCGCGACGCCGCGCTGCTCGAGTTCATGTACGCGACCGGCTGCCGCGTGAGCGAGGCCGTCGGCACGAACCTCGACGACTTCGACTTCGACGAACAGGTCGTGCGCCTGACCGGCAAGGGCGACAAGCAGCGGCTCGTGCCCTTCGGTGATTACGCGCGCGAAGCGCTGGACGCCTACCTCAGATGCGGCCGCACGCCGCTGCAGGAGAAGGCGAAGGGGACGCCGGAGCTGCGCGCGACCTTCCTGAACCTGCGCGGCCGTCGCCTGTCGCGCCAGTCGGTGTGGGAGATCATGCGCCGCACAGGCGAGCGCGCTCGCATCACGCGTCCGCTGCACCCGCACACATTGCGGCATTCGTTCGCGACGCACCTCATCCAGGGCGGCGCGGACGTGCGCACCGTGCAGGAGCTGCTCGGGCACGCGTCGGTCAAGACGACGCAGATCTACACGCACATCAGCCCCGAAGCTCTCATCGAGACGTACATCACCGCTCATCCACGCGCCAAATAGCCGGTCGTGGTGCGCATGAAGCGGTACACTGGGCATTTATGAAGACAGGACGTCGCCGATGCGCCGGCGTCGTCGGCAAATGCATGACCTGATATAAAGTGAGCGGTATGCCTACGGATTTGCTTGGACGAGAATACGAGACCTTCCCGGTACCCGAGCCGTTGCAGCAGCACGGTCCGGCGCGGGTCATCGCCATGTGCAACCAGAAGGGCGGCGTAGGCAAGACGACGAGCTCGATCAACATCGCCGGCGCGCTCGCGCAATACGGCAGGCGCGTGCTCATCGTCGACTTCGACCCGCAGGGCGCCGCGACGGTGGGCCTGGGCATCAACGCGAACGTGCTCGACAACACGATCTACACGGCGTTGTTCAATCCGAGGATCGACGTGCACGACATCATCCAGCCGACGAAGTTCGCCGGACTCGACATCATCCCGGCGAACATCGACCTGTCGGCCGCCGAGGTGCAGCTCGTGACCGAGGTCGGCCGTGAGCAGATCCTCGCGAGCGTGCTGCGGCCGGTCATCAAGGAGTACGACGCGATCATCATCGACTGCCAGCCCTCGCTCGGCCTGCTCACCGTCAACGCGCTGACCGCGGCGGACGGCGTCATCATCCCGGTGGCCGCCGAGTTCTTCGCGCTGCGCGGCGTCGCGCTGCTGATGCAGTCGATCGAGAAGGTGCAGGCGCGCATCAACCCAGGACTCGAGGTCTTCGGTGTGCTCGTGACGATGTACACGCACACGCTGCACTGCGACGAGGTCGTGCAGCGCATCTACGAGGCCTTCGGGGACAAGGTGTTCCACTCGGTCATCTCGAGGTCGATCAAGCTGCCCGACGCGAACGTCGCCGCGGCGCCGATCACCTACTACGCGCACAACCACAAGACGGCGCGCGAATACCGCGAGGTCGCGCGCGAGCTCATCGCGAAGGGGATCATCGCGTAGCGGCGGCGCAAGGACGACGAAGGCTCCGCGCCCACGGCAACGATCGTGGGCGCGGAGTCTTCGTCGTCCTTGCGCCGTGCGCCGCACAGGGCTCCCGCACGGCGTCCGCGGCATCGACCACTATATGGGCATCACTTATAGTCATATTGACTATAAGTGATACGCTGACGGTGGGCGCGCGGCGCACGGGACTTCGACCGCGCACGCGCGCATGGACATGGAGGAGCGTGGACGATGGGCATCGGCAACGTCAGCGAACGTCGCGACGAGGCGCCCCAGGTGGGCGTCACGTCGGTCATCCTCGCGCTCGGGCCGGCCGACGACGGCGATCGCCGGCGTCTGTGGTTGCCGCTCGTGCGCCGCGTCCGCGAGCCGTTCCTCGGCGCGTGGGCGCTGCCCGGCGGTCCGCTCAGGGCGTGCCGTTCGCTCGAACGGTCCGCATACGAGACGCTCGCGTCGACGACCGACCTGCATCCGGGCTACCTTGAGCAGCTGTACACCTTCGGCGACCCCGAGCGTTCACGCGGGGGAGTGCCGATGGTCTCGATCTGCTACTGGGCGCTCGTCGGGCAGGTGGACGTCGCCTCGCTCGAGCCGAGGCACAACGTGGCCTGGTTCGCCGACGACGCGCTTCCCGATCTCGCCTTCGACCACCGCCGCATCGTCGACTATGCGATCTGGCGGCTGCGCCATCGCCTCGACATGCCCAAGGTCGTGCGCGAACTCGTCGGCGCGACCTTCACGCTGCGCGAACTGCACGCCGTGAGCGAGGCGGTCGAGGGCCGGCCGATCGACCTGGCCAACTTCCGACGCCGCACGCTCGCCTCGGGGATGCTCGAGGAGACCGGCGAGCGCCGCCGCGTCGGCCGCCAGCGTCCGGCCGCGCTCTACCGCTTCCGTGCCGACGCCGATGCGCCGGCGGACGACGGATCGCTGCCGCAGGGCTTCGACGCCGGCGAGTTGTCGAGGATCGCCGCCGCGGCGCCTGCCTCGCATGGGCATGCCGGCGCGCTTTCCGCGCTGACGACCGACATGCGGCCGTGAACGTCCGCGACCGGCGTCGCGCGGCATACGGGCCGTCATCGACCGCTTCCGTCCATACGACATTACACCAATCACCCGCAGCACATGGGAGGTACCAATGACCGCTGCAGAACGACCAATCACTGTGCCCTCGCGAGGCGCGAGCGCGCAGCCGCGGCCGCCGCGCAGGCGAGCCGGCGCCGATGGCGCGCCGCTCACACGCAACGAACGCCTCGACCGTCTTCCGTTCAACCGCGCGCACCGCAAGCTGCTCGTCGCCTCGGGCATCGGCTGGGCCTTCGACGCGATGGACGTCGGCCTCGTCTCCTTCGTCGTCGCCGCGATCGCCGCCGACCCCCACTTCAACCTCGACTCCGTGCAGAAGTCGTGGGTGCTGTCGATCGGCTTCATCGGCATGGCGCTCGGCGCGGCGCTCGGCGGCTGGTTCGCCGACCGTTGGGGGCGCAAGACCGTGTTCACGGCGACGATGATCGTCTTCGGCGTCGCCAACGGCGCGATGGCGTTCTCGTGGACGCTCGCGATGCTGCTCGCCGCGCGCTTCGTCATCGGCCTGGGGCTCGGCGCCGAACTGCCGGTCGCCTCGACGCTCGTCTCCGAATTCTCGCCGGCGGCGCAGCGCGGCCGCATCACGGTGCTTCTCGAATCGTTCTGGGCCGTCGGCTGGATCGTCGCGGCGGCCATCGGCTACTTCGTCATCCCGAACACCGGCGACTGGGGCTGGCGCTGGGCGCTGCTCATCGGCGCGCTGCCGCTGCTCTACGCGATCGTCGCGCGTCGCCAGTTGCCCGAATCGGTCCGCTTCCTCGAGGCGCAGGGCCGCGACGGGGAGGCCGAGCGTTCGGTGCGTTACTTCGAGGCGGCGAGCGGCGTCGAGCCGGTCGAGAGCCGCAAGGCCGTCAAGCTGCCGAAGATCCGCACCCGCGAACTGTTCGGCAGCCGCTACCTCGGCGTGACGGTGGCGATCTGGGCCACGTGGTTCTTCGTCAACTTCTCGTACTACGGCGCCTTCACGTGGATGCCGAGCCTGCTCGCCGACCAGTTCGGCTCGCTGACGAAGTCCTTCGGATACACGCTGGCGATCTCGCTCGCGCAGCTGCCCGGCTACTTCCTCGCCGCATGGCTCGTCGAACGCTGGGGCCGACGCCGCACGCTGAGCGTGTTCCTCGCCGTCTCCGCGCTCGCCGCGTTCCTGTTCTCGCGCTCGGCGAACGCGACGCAGGTGCTCGTCTTCGGCATGCTGCTGTCGGCGTCGAACCTCGGCGCATGGGGCGTGCTCTACGCGGTCACGCCGGAGATCTACCCGACGCGTCTGCGCGGCGCGGCCTCGGGCGCCGCCGCCGCATGCGGCCGCGTGGCCGCGATCATCGCGCCGCTGCTCGTGCCGTGGTTCCTGTCGATGGCCGGCGGCGACAAATCGGTCGCCTTCGTCGTCTTCGCCGTCGCGTTCGTCCTCGCATGCGTCGCCGCGCTCTTCCTTCCCGAGAAGACCGGCGAGACGCTCGACGACTGACCTCGCGCGCCGTGCGGCCGCCTATGTCCGGATCGCCCGCCAGCTGCGGCGGATCCGGACGGGGCGGCCGTTTTCGCGTCCGTCCTTGCCGCCGGGCGCCGCGAAGTCGGACGCCGGGTCTGCATATGCCGTGTCAGCATCGTCGCGTACCATGTTGATGGTTTGCGCACGAATGGCGAGCCCGTCGGGGGTTCGGCACGGTTACGCAGGAAATCAATGGCTTTAGGAGAAAACATTCATGGCGGTTCGCGGCGATATTCGTAATGTGGCAATTGTGGCTCACGTCGACCACGGCAAGACCACGCTCGTCAACGCAATGCTTCAGCAGTCCCATGTATTCAACGAACGCGAGGAAGTCCCCGATCGCGTGATGGATTCCAACGACCTCGAACGTGAGAAGGGCATCACGATCCTCGCGAAGAACACGGCCGTGGAATACACCGGTCCGCTCGCCGAGAAGTACGGGCATCCGGAAGGCATCACGATCAACGTCATCGACACCCCGGGCCACGCCGACTTCGGCGGCGAGGTCGAACGCGGCATCTCGATGGTCGACGGCGTCGTGCTGCTCGTCGACGCCTCCGAAGGCCCGCTGCCGCAGACCCGTTTCGTGCTGCGCAAGGCGCTCGAGGCGAAGCTGCCGGTCATCCTGTGCGTGAACAAGGTCGACCGTCCCGACGCGCGCATCGAGGAAGTGGTGGGCGAGGCCTCCGACCTGCTGCTCGGCCTCGCGCAGGACGTCATCGAGGAGGGCGTCGACCTCGACCTCGATTCGCTGCTCGACCTGCCGGTCATCTACTGCGCCGCCAAGGTGGGCTACGCCTCGACGGACCAGCCCGCGAACGGCGAGCTGCCCGACAACGACAACCTCGAGCCGCTGTTCGATTCGATCATCAAGAACATCCCAGCGCCCGAATACGACCCGGACGCGCCGCTGCAGGCGCATGTGGCGAACATCGACTCCTCCGACTTCCTGGGCCGCCTCGGCCTCGTGCGCATCTACAACGGCAACCTCGAGAAGGGCAAGACCTACGGCCTGTCGCGCGTCGACGGCTCGATCGAGAACTTCCGCGTCTCCGAGCTGCTGCGCACGCAGGGCCTCGACCGCCTGCCGGTGGAGTCGGCCGGTCCCGGCGACATCGTCGCCGTCGCCGGCGTCAACGACATCATGATCGGCGAGACGATCGTCGACCCGAACGACCCGCGTCCGCTGCCGCTCATCCATGTCGACGACCCGGCGATCTCGATGACTTTCGGCACGAACGACTCGCCGCTCGCCGGCACCGAGGGCAAGGACCACAAGCTGACCGCCCGCATGATCAAGGACCGTCTCGACCGCGAGCTCATCGGCAACGTCTCGATCAAGGTGCTGCCGACCGAACGCCCGGACGCCTGGGAGGTGCAGGGCCGAGGCGAACTCGCGCTCGCCGTCCTCGCCGAGCAGATGCGCCGCGAGGGCTACGAGCTGACCGTCGGCCGCCCGCAGGTCGTCACGAAGACGATCGACGGGCAGCTGTGCGAGCCGATGGAGTCGACGACGATCGACGTGCCGGAGGAGTACATGGGCACCGTCACGCAGCTGATGGCCGACCGCAAGGGCCGCATGGAGTCGATGTCCAACCACGGCTCCGGCTGGATCCGCCTGCAGTTCACGGTCCCGTCGCGCGGCCTCATCGGGTTCCGCACCGCGCTGCTGAGCGCGACGCGCGGCACTGGCATCTCGTCGTCGCTGTCCGCGGGCTACGCGCCGTGGGCCGGCCAGATCGTCACCCGCCAGAACGGCTCGATGGTCTCCGACCGCCAGGGCGTCGCCACGCCGTACGCGATGCAACGCCTGCAGGCGCGCGGCAACTTCTTCGTCGATCCGCAGTCGCCGGTCTACGAAGGCCAGGTCGTCGGCGTCAACAACAAGCCCGACGAGCTCGACGTCAACATCACGCTCGCCAAGCACATGACGAACATGCGCTCGGCGACGGCCGACGTGCTCGAGACGCTGACGCCGCCGATCAGGATGAGCCTTGAGGAGTCGCTCGACTTCGCGAACGAGGACGAGTGCGTCGAGGTCACGCCGGAGTCGATCCGCGTGCGCAAGATCATCCTCAACCGCGAGGATTGGTACAAGTGGCGCGCCAAGCAGCGCCGCGCGAACAACAACGCGCAGAACGCGAAGTGAGCCGTCGCCGACGGCATGCGACCTGACGGGGACCCGCGCATGATGTGCGGGTCCCCGTCGTCGTGGCGCCGAATCCGTCACGGGTCTTCGTGCGCTGCGCCTACACTGGGTGCTATGAGCACCACCGACCCCAATCCGAAGCGCCCGCGCGACGCCGCGCGACGCCGCGACGACCTGCCGTGGAGTCACCGGCAGAACGCCTTCGTCCGCAGCCTCGTCACGATCGCCAGCGCCATCGCGGCGGGCGTGCTCGGCACGCTCGCGCACCGCATGGGCGCGTCGGCGAACGTGCCCTACGGCCTTGTGCTCGCGTTCGTCCTCATCGGCGCTTCCGCATGGTGCGCCCGCGCGCGCGGCGGCGTCCTCGGTTTGGCGCTGCATCTGAGCGTCTCCTATCTGGCCGTCTGGTGCATGGCGATGCCGGGTCCCGGCGGCGACCTGATGCTGCCGGTCGGCTTCCATTCGGCGGCGATCCCGTGGTGGTCGCAGCATGCGGGCTACATCTGGCTGTACGGCTCGCTCATCGTCCAGGTCGTGCTGCTTGTGTGCCCGTCGCGATGGTTCCGCGTCACCACGGGCATGGCGTCCGGCGCCGCCGCCAGGAAGGCCGTGTGACGGGCATGCGCCGGCTGTATTATCTGGGCCCGGAGGGCACCTTCACACATCAGGCCGCGCTCGAGGCGTCGCGGCTGCTCGCCGGAACCGGCGCCGCCGGCGACATCATGCTGGAGCCGTGCGCCGACGCGGCGTCGATCGTGCGCGCCGTCGGCGAGGGCAGTGGCTGGGGCGTCGTCGCCTGGGAGAACAACGTCGAAGGCTACGTCGTGCCGAACCTCGATATGCTCATCGACGCGCGGGACGTCGCCGGCTTCGCGCGCGTCGGCGTCGACGTGACCTTCTGCGCCTTCGTCACGCAGGCGACCCATAGGCAGGCGATGGCGTCTCGCAGGGACGGCGAATCCGAGCTCGACGCCGTCTGCCGCGTCTGCGCGAGCGCGGCCGCGCATCCGCACGGCCTGGCGCAATGCCGCCGCTTCACGCAGGCCCATCGGCTGCGCGAGGTGCCGGCGGCCTCGAACGCGGCCGCCTGCCGCGACCTCGCCGACGGCCGCATCGCCTTCGGCCCCGAGATCTGCGGGAGGCTGTACGGGCTGCGGCGCGTGGCGCGCCACGTCGAGGATTTCCAAGGCGCGCGCACCGAGTTCCTCGTCATCGCGCGGCGCGCCGACGCGCGCGCCGAACTCGAGTCCGCATGCGCGCGAGGCGTCGCCGAATTCGAATCGATCCTCACCTTCATCCCGTTGGCGACCGGTCCGGGCGTCCTCGCCGACGCGCTCGACGCGATCCGAGACGCCGGACTCAACATGACGAGCTTCATCTCGCGGCCGATCAAGGGCCATGACGGCACCTACAGCTTCATCGCGACGCTCGACGCGGCGCCGTGGGAGCCGCGCTTCCGCGCGCTGCTCGCCGAAATCATCGAGCATGGCGACTGGATCAAGACGCTCGCCGTCTATCCGCGCCGCGAGAGACCGCATCCTCCGGTGGACGAATGGATGCTTCCGCAAGGCGGGGTACGATGCACTATGGAGGCCAACGGGGCATCGTCCGCTTCCCGAAGCGACGGTGCGACGATGCGAAAGGAGCTGCTGTGGTAGAAGAGGTAGCCGCCTGCGTCGAGATGACGGAGGCAACGATCGAGGCGACGGCGACGATGCCGGCCATCGGGCCGGAGGGCATCGAATGCCCACGGCACATCGCGATCGTCGGGCTCGGGCTCATCGGCGGTTCGCTCGCGCTGCGCCTGCGCTCGGCGGGCGTCCATGTGAGCGCGTGGAACCACCGTCCGCACCCGTACGCGGCTGCGCGCGCCGCCGGCATCGACTGCAAGGACGGCCTCGAGGAGCTCGTCGCCGAGCATCCGGACGTCATCGTGCTGTGCAACCCGCTCGTCGCGATGCCGAAGATCCTCGAGACGATCAGGCCGATCATAGACCCGGCGCGCACGACGCTCACCGACGTCGGCAGCGTCAAGGGGCTTGTGCGCGAGCAGGTGCACGCCGCCGGCATCACCGACTGCTACGTCGGCGCGCACCCGATGACCGGCAACGAGCATTCCGGATGGTCGGCCGCCGATCCGTCGATCTTCGAGAACGCGCTGTGGGCGCTCACCTACGACAGCCACACCGAATACGCGCGCATCGTGCAGGTCGCCGGCATGATCACGCGCGGACTGCGCAACACGATGATCGTCATCGACGACACGACGCACGACCGCGCGGCCTCGCTGATCTCGCACATGCCGCACGTCGTCTCGACGGCGCTCATCAACGAGCTGACCGCGAGCGCGGACCGCAACATCGCGGCGGCGCTGTCCGCAGGCTCATGGCGCGACATGACGCGCGTCGCGCTCACCGACCCGGAGCGCACGGCGGCGATGGTCGTCGAGAACGCCGGCAACGTCGAGGAGCTGCTGCGTACGATGGCGCTGCGGCTGCAGTCCATCGCCGACGCGCTCCACGACGGCGATTCGACGGCGATCCACGGCTTCTTCACGGAAGGCCAGCCGTATCGCGACTATAAGGCGAAGCAGCGTGCGGCGTGCGAGACCGGCGAGACGCAGACGGTGTTCACGACGCTGAAGATCAGCGCCGACGACTGGCGTCGCGACCTGCTCGACTCGGCGAAGCGCGGCGAGCACATCGTCCGGTTCACGTCCGGCCACCACGCGCTCGCCGAACGCCAGTTCACGATCTGACCGGCCGCTCCGGCACCGGCTTGAGGACGGCGATCTGCTCGGGGCGTATGCTGACGTCCTGCGCCGGCCTCGAGCCGTTCGCGGCCGCGTCGCGCGTCAGCTCGAGCGTCGTGCCGTCCCATGAGCGGACATGGCCAACGACGTCGCGGTACTGCATGCGCCCGGTACGTTCGTCGACCCCCGCGTAGAGGCGCACGACGACGCGCGCCCCGGGGGGGATGTGTTCGGGAAGTCTCATCGTTTCTCCGTTCCGCGCCCGTCGGCGCCGCGTGACGCGACGCCGGCGAAGCGCAGGTAGTCGTGCACGCGGAACGCCATGTCGAGCACCGCGTAATCATGCAATGTACGTGGATTGTAGCCGGTGTCCTTCGCGATGGCGTTGAGGTGGTTCTGCATCGTGTTCTTATGGATGAACAGCGACTGGGCGGCATGGGTGATGCTGCCGTTGAACCGCGTATATGCCTCGAAGGTGCCGCGGTGCCGCTCGATAGCGGCCTCGTCGAGGCCGCAGAACACACGCTCGACGAACTGCACCATGCGGTCGGGCCGCATCGACGGCAGCAGCAGGCCGTAGTCGAGCCGGTCGGCGTGGACGATGCGTTCGCCGCCGGCGAACCGTTGCCAATCGAGCGCGAGCCGCGCATGGCGGTAGCAGTGGGG
This sequence comes from Bifidobacterium castoris, assembly GCF_003952025.1. Classification (GTDB taxonomy): domain Bacteria; phylum Actinomycetota; class Actinomycetes; order Actinomycetales; family Bifidobacteriaceae; genus Bifidobacterium; species Bifidobacterium castoris. The sequence goes on from NZ_QXGI01000004.1 coordinate 171,384, forward strand.
CAGACGGGGAAGGTCGTCGGTGGGCTCGCCGACGCCGAAGACGATATGCGCGCCGTCGTCGGCGAAGCGTTCGGCAAGCGCGCGCAGCGTGTCCTCGACGTTGTGCGACGGGCCGAGCATCAGACAGCATTCGTCGGCGTCCGCCGTGTAGATGGCGTCGTCGATCCGTTGCAGATGCCGCTGCGGCAACAGCACCACGTCACCGTCCTCATGCACAAGTCTGCCGATCGCGACGCAATGGCGTGCGCGCATGTCCCATTCCAACGCCGCGCTGAGGTAACGGATGAGCTCGGTGTCCTGATGCGCGCCGATCAGCTGGTTGATCAGGTTGGTCTCGAGGATGCGCCGGTTGTAGCGCGCCGTCTGCTCGATGTTCTCATGCAGCAGGATCTCGGTCATCTTGACGATCACATCGCCGAACGATTCGACGCTTTCCCGCTCGCCGGTCACGCCGATGACGGCGGCGACGCTGCCGTCGATCAGCACCGGCGAATTGACGCCGTTCCTCGCGCCCCGGTAGGGGTGGTCGTCGTCCACGACGACGCTGCGCCGGGACGCCGCCGCGATGGCGGCCGCCTCATGGTAGTGCCCGATACGCGACGCGTCGGTGCTCGCGATGACGGTCCCATGGGTGTCGAACAGGTTGATCTCGTGCCGCAGCACTCCCTTGATGTTGGCCACGATCGTCGCGGCGATGGTCTCGTCGATCTCCATGGTTTCCGATGGTAAATGGTAATTGGTACGCATACCAATTCGCGGAGCGGATCCTCCGGGGTTTCCTGTAATGCGGAACAGCACCGGCACGATGCGTCATGCCAATAATGGGAACTGTTCGTAAAACCGGACGCGGCCGCGGCGGTCAGCGATGACGCTGCCGCAACGCGCACGGTCGGCTATTCCATGGAATATCGTCCATCGACGTCGATGAGACGATGTCCCTCGGTAGAAAGGTGTGCTCATGGACGGGACATTGCACTGGTGGGCCGCGCTCATAGGTCTGGCGCTCGCGATCGTGCTGATTCTGCGTAAGCTCAACGCGACGTATGCGTTGCTGCTCGGCGCGCTTGTCGGCTGCCTGCTCGGTGGCGCCTCCTTCGCGGACACGGTGAACATCGTCGTCTCGGGCTCCCAGAGCGTGATGGGAACGGTGCTGCGCGTGCTCGCGGCGGGCGTGCTCGCCGGCGTCATGATGGAATCGGGCGCGGCCGAACGCATCTCCCGCGCCATCGTCGGCACGATGGGGGACAAGCTGGCGATCTTCGCACTCGCGTTCGCCACGATGATCATCTGCGCGATCGGCGTGTTCATCCCGGTGGCCGTGCTGATCGTCGCGCCGATCGCGATCGAGGTGGGCTCGAAGCTGCACATCTCGAAGCTCGCCCTGCTGGTCGCGCTGTCGGGCGGCGGCAAGGCCGGCAACATCATCTCGCCGAATCCGAACGCGATCGCCGCGGCGTCGGGATTCCACGTCGAACTCGCCGATGTGATGGTGGGCAGCTTCGTGCCCGCGCTGTGCGGCCTGGCGATGGCGGTGCTGCTCGCGTCAATCATGCAGCACAGGAGCACGCCGGTGTCCCTGAGAGACCTGGACGCCCAAGAGAAGGCCGAGCTCGCCGAATCCGACCTGCCGAGCCTGCACAGCGCGCTGGTGGCGCCGGTGACGGCCGTCGTGCTGCTGATGCTCGGCCCCATCGGCTCGATGACGCATGTCGCATGGCTCGAACATCTGCAGATCGATGCGCTGTACATCCTGCCCTTCGCCGCGATCGTCGGGCTGCTCGCGATGCGCAAGGGCCCCCATGTGCTCGAGTACACGAAGTCCGGCATCGGGCGCATGGTCAACGTCGTGATGATCCTGATCGGCGCCGGCACGATCGGCGGCCTGATCTCCGCCTCCGACCTGCCGCAGCGGATCGTCGACCTGATCAACATGATGGGCGTGCCCGGATCGCTGCTGGCGCCGATCTCCGGCATCCTGATGGCCGCGGCCACGGCGTCCACCTCGACCGGCGTCATCCTCGCCGCCGGTTCGTTCGGAGACACGATCCTGAGCTTCGGCACGGCGCCGGCCGCGGCGGCGATCACGATGCAGGCGGGCGCGACCGTCATCGACGCGCTGCCGCAGGGCAACTACTTCCACGTCACCGCGAAGTCGATGAACATGACCATCGGCGAGCGCATGAAGGTCGTCCCCTTCGAAGCGGCCGTCGGCCTGACGATGACGGTCGCGGCCACGCTGCTCACGATCGTCTGGTGAACGAATCGCATGATCCGATAGACGCGACTTAATAGAGAGGACCCATCATGAAAATCATCATCGCTCCCGATTCCTTCAAAGGATGCATGAGCGCCCGGCAGGCGTGCGAGGCGATCGAACGCGGCGTACGCGGCGTGCTGCCCGACGCCGAATGCCTGCTCGTGCCGATGGCCGATGGCGGCGAGGGCACCGTGCGGTCGCTCGTGGACGCCACCGGCGGCACGATGCTCGAGGCGACGGTGACCGGGCCGCTGGGCGCACCGGTACGCGCGCAGTACGGCATGCTCGGCGACTGCCGCACGGCGATCATCGAGATGGCGGCCGCCAGCGGCATCGGCTATGTGGACGAGACGACCCGCGACCCGCGCGTCACGACCACCTACGGCGTGGGCGAGCTCATCCGCGACGCGCTCGACCGTGGCGTCACGACGTTCATCATCGGCCTTGGCGGCTCGGCCACGAACGACGGGGGTGCGGGCATGGCGCAGGCGCTCGGCGCGCATCTGCTTGACGCCGGCGGCGAGGAGCTGCCCTTCGGCGGCGCGGCGCTCGCCGGCCTTGACTCGATCGACGTCTCCGATCTGGATCCACGGATCGCGACGGCCGACATCCGTCTGGCCTCCGACGTGACGAATCCGTTGACCGGCCCGCAGGGCGCGTCGGCGGTCTTCGGACCCCAGAAGGGCGCCGACGCCGCGACGGTGGCCGAACTCGACGCGGCGTTGCGCCATTACGCGTCCATCGCGGCGCGCGATCTTGGGCGTGACGTGCGCAGCGTGCCCGGGGCCGGGGCCGCCGGAGGCCTTGGCGCTGGCTTCCTGGCGTTCACCGGCGCGCAGATGCAATCGGGCGTCTCCCTCGTGGTGGAGGCGACCGGTCTCAAGGAACTGGCGGTCGGCGCGGATTGGTGCTTCACCGGCGAAGGCGGCATCGACGGCCAGACGCGGTACGGCAAGACGCCGATCGGCGTGGTCCATGCCGTCAAAGAGGCCGCGCCGCACTGCACGGTCGTGGCGCTCGCCGGGAATGTGGGAGACGGCATCGGAGAGCTGTACGGCGAGGGCATCGACGCCGTGTTCGGCATCGTTCCCGGCGCGCAGAGCCTGGAGCAGGCGCTCGCCTCCGGGGAGGCGAACCTCGAGCGCTGCGCCTCGAACGTGGCCCGCCTGATCGCCTGCGCGACTGGTGCGGATCGGCGGATCGGACGCCGCTAGGAGACGCAATCACCAGGGGACGCAATGGGGAGGGCGCGTCCATCATCATGATGGACGCGCCCTCCCCATTGCGTTGCTGCGGGCCGGTCGTCGCTATTCGCTGGCGACGGCGTCAAGCACCGGCTGCTTGAGCGCACGGCGCGCCGGCGAGATGCTGGCGACAAGGCCGACGAGGATCGCGGCGACGAGGAACAGCACGAGCTGGTCCCACGGGATCGTCAACGTCGTCATGCCCTGCGACTCGTAGGCTATGCGGATCACGACGCCGGCCGCCACGCCGACGACGATGCCGGCGAGCGTGCCGAACACCGAGAGGATGACCGCCTCGATCGCGAGCATGCCGCGCACCTGGCCGTTCGACGTGCCGATCGCGCGCAGCAGGCCGATCTCCTTCGTGCGTTCGGACACGTTGAGCGCGAGGGTGTTGACGATGCCGAAGACCGCGATGATGATCGACAGTGCGAGCAGTGCGTAGATGATCGCGAGCATCGAGTTGATCATCGAGCTCATCGACGACTTGAATTCGTCGCGATTAAGGACCGAGACCGTGTAGAACGGCTTCACGGTCTTCTTCAGTTCCTCGCCGAGCTTCGCGACGTCCGCGCCGGGCTTCGCCTGCACGTACATCTGCGTGACCATCATCATGTCCTTGCCGGTGATCTTCTCGGCCGTCGGCAATGATATGAAGATGCTGTTCGAGTACAGGGAATCGTCAATGATCGCGCCGATCCTGACCTGCTCCTTCCTCGTTTCGGTCTTCGTCTTGACGAACTGCTTCGGATCGACGCCCTGCGCCTGCTTGACGACGTCCTCGGCCTCCTTCGCCTTGGCTTGGGCGCCGGAGACGTCACCGGAGGCGGCCAGTCGCTGCGCTTCGGCCTGCAGCGCCGTCGCCTGCTCCTCGATCTGCTTCTGGTACGCCTCGGAGGCCTGCTTCGTGGCCTCTTCGTCGACGATTGTGTTCTCCGATTCGAGGTCGATCATATCGCCGACCTTCCAGTGTTCGTCATCGGCGACGGTACGGCCGATCGCGGCGTCGCCGTCATCGATCGCCTTGGCCGCGTCGCCTTCCTGGCTTTCGATCGGGGCGAGCTTCGTGAGCAGATCGGTTTTGATCGCGGCCGTCATGACGTCCTTGCCGGCATTCGTCGCCTCCACGGTCGGCAGCATGTATACGGCCGATGAAGCGCCGACGCCGTCGGTGTCCTCGATCGCGTCGACGGCCTTCGTGGAGATCGGCTGCGTCATGCTCGCCGTCATCGCCACATAGTCGGCGTTCACGTTGTTGTCGACGAGGTTGTTCACCGATGTCTTCATCGAGGAGGCGACGACGCCGAGGCAGCTGACGATCGCGACGCCGATGAACAGCGCGGCCGCCGTGTTCGCGGTGCGTCGCTTCGCACGGCCGATGTTGCGCGTCGCGAGCTTGCCGGTGACCGGGAACGTCTTCGACGGGAGCCAGCCGAGGACCTTCGCGGCGGGCGCGACGAAGGCCGGTGCGCAGACGATCGCGCCGATGACGACGAATCCGGCGCCGAGGCCGAGCGTCCAGCCGGAGCCCATGTCCTTGAGCCACTGCCAATCCACGCGCTTCGCGGCGTCGAGGTAGCACAGCGTCCACCACGCGGCGCCGACGGCGACCATGACGATGCCGATCCATCCGCGGGTCCTGACCGGCTTCTCGGGATTGACCGTCTCGTTCATCGCCTGGATCGGGGGAGCGGTCGCGGCCGTCTTGGCCGGCAGCGTCGCGCCGATGATCGTCACGACGACGCCGACGATGACGCCGACGACCACATCGGTCGCCGACGGCGCTGGCGAGCCGGACAGCGGCATGCCGCCGCTCGTCATGCCCTTCGCGATCGCCTCGAGCAGGCCCCAGCCGAGCAGAACGCCGATGCCGGAGCCGACGATGCCGAGGATGACGGCCTGGACGAGCACGCTCGCGAACACCTGCAGCGGCGAGGCGCCGACCGAGCGCAGCAACGCGTAGCCGCGCATCGATTCGCGCACGATCATCGTGAACGTGTTCGCGATGATGAACGCGCCGACGAACAACGCGATCGCCGCGAAGATGAGGATCAGCGGCTGGATGAAGCCGAGCTGGTCCTGGATGCTCTTCGTCGCGTCGTCGCGCACCGAGTCGCCGGTCACGGCGTGCGCGTCGGCGCTCTCCGGCAGCTCCTTGTTGATGCGGTCGGCGAGTCGCTGCTGCGCCTGCTCGTCGAGCGGCGTCGTCTTGTCACCGTAGACGCCGATGAACTGGACGCTCGACGTGTCCTCGCCTTCCTGCTGCAGCGTATGCTCGACGAAGCTCGGACGCGCGAGGATAAGGATCGCGCCGAGCTCGGAGGATGCGGTCGTGAAGACGCCTGAGACCGTCATCTCATGCACCTCGCCGTCGATGACGAGCTTCGCCGTGTCGCCGGTCTTGAGTCCAGCCTTGTCCGCGGTGTCCTTAAGCAGCGCGATCTCGTCGTCCGTCTGCGGGTATTCGCCGGAGACGAAATGCGCCGAGCGCCACGGATCGTCCGTGTCGAAGCCGATGACGAGCGTCGGCGCGCCGATCGTCGTCATCGCGTCGCCGTTGTGGTCGAGCAGTACGGCGTTGCCCAGCTGACGCGTCGCATCGGCGCTGACGACGCCGTCGACCTTCTCGATGTCGGCGATGACGTCGGTGCTGATCTCGTTGTAGCTGCTGTTGTAGGAGCCGAGGCTGTCCTCTCCGTCTTTCTTCTGTTCGGTCGCGCCGCGCACGTAGACGTCGGCGTCCGAGTTCGAGCCCATCATCTGCGCGACCTGGTCGTTGAGCATCTCGCGGAAGCAGAACGATCCGACGACGAACGCGACGCCGAGCGCGATCGCGATGATCGACATGATGAAACGGCGGAAATGCGCCTTGGTATCCCTTAATCCGATACGCAACATCGTCGGCTCAGCCCTCCTTGACGCCGGCGGCCTCGACGTCGACCGGGCCGTTGTCCGGGTCGTCGTGCTCGGCGAAGACGGCGAGGATGTCGTCGTAGCTCGGGTGGTCCATATCCTGTGTGATCGAGCCGTCGGAGAGCACGAGCACGCGGTCGGCGAAGCTCGCGGCGCGCGGGTCGTGCGTCACCATGACGATCGACTGGCCGTAGTCGCGCACGCATTGGCGCAGGAACTCGAGCACCTCGCGGCTCGAACGCGAATCGAGGTTGCCGGTCGGCTCGTCGGCGAAGATGACGCTCGGGCGCTCCATCATCGCGCGGGCGCAGGCGACGCGCTGCTGCTGGCCGCCCGACAGCTGGCTGGGACGGTGATCGAGGCGGTTCTCAAGGCCGACGACGTTCACGACCTTCCTGAACCATGCGCGGTCGATCGGACGGTGCGCGATCTGCAGCGGCAGCAGGATGTTCTCCTCGGCCGTCAGCGTCGGCACGAGGTTGAACGACTGGAAGATGAAGCCGATCTCCTTGCGCCGCAGCTGCGTGAGCTGCTTCTGGTTCATCGACGAGACCTCGAGGTCCTCGACGAGGACCCGGCCGCTCGTCGGCACGTCGAGGCCCGCCATGCAGTGCATGAGCGTCGATTTGCCCGAACCGGACGGCCCCATGATCGCCGTGAGCTCGCCGCGCCGGAAATCGACGCTGACATGGTCGAGCGCCGTCACCTGACTGTCTGTGTCGCCGTAGGTCTTGAACAGATCGACCGCCTTCGCGACGATCGGGTCGGTTTTCGGCATGGTGCCGCCTGTTGATTTCCTGCTCATATGTACCTTTCACGTAGGTGTGTCGAGGATGCGCGCATGGATGCGCCGTTCGCGCGGGGCCATGCGCCCGATGTCGTTACCCTGTACCCAATTATCCGCTGCCGCGCATGCGCGGGGCCGTGACCGCCGTCACGATATGCGACGCCGGTCGGCATCGCATATGACATCGGTCACGGTCCGGCCGGACGCATCGCGCCGGGACGCGGATCTCCACGACCGAAGCGTAGCGTGTCATGCGGCATCGGGCGGCGATATGTCCATTTCCATGGGCCGTTCGTCCGCCGGCGCGGCCACGCCGCGGCCGCTTGGCCCCACTATCGTCCACATCGCGCCCGCTGTCCGCCAGCTTGTGGTTGCGTCCCGCGCCGGCGCCGGCAACCATTGGTTGCATCGGCGTCGTTCCAACGATCGCATGGGGTCGGCGTCTTCCCGAGGTGACGTCCGTCCGTCTCGCGATGCGAGACCCACGTCGATCGCGGGGGCGCCGCGCAACCGTTGCGCGGGGCCGCGGCGATAGGGGGCCGGCGGTACAGTGGTCGCACGCCGTATCGGGCACGTGCCCGCGGCGCGACGGACGAAGGAGCGGATGATGGCGGATGCGCGGTGCATGGTCGAGGAATACGTCGGATACCTGCGCGGCGCCAAGGGGCTGAGCGAACACACGATCGCCGCCTACCGCTGCGACCTGCTCGCCTGCATCGGCGTCCTCGAATCCTTCGGCAGGACGGATCTTGGCGACGTGACGCTCGACGACCTGCGCATGTGGATGGCGCACGACTCGAAGCGGATCGCGAAGAGCAGCCTCGCACGTCGGACGATCGCCGTGCGCGGCTTCTTCGCATGGGCCCGACGGCACGGGCGCACCGCGCACGACCCTGCGGCCTCGCTGAGCACGCCGAAACTGCCCGGGACGCTTCCCGCCGTGCTCAACGAGGCGCAGGCCGAGACGCTGATGGACACGGCCGACGCACAGCCGGCCGACGACGAGAATCCGCATCGCAGGGCGCTCGCGCTGCGCGACTGCGCGATGCTCGAGCTGCTGTACGCGACCGGCATCCGCGTCGCCGAACTCGTCGCGATGGATCTGAACAGCGTGCGCTACGGCAACCGCACGATCACCGTCATCGGCAAGGGGAACAAGCAGCGCGTCGTGCCGTTCGGACTGCCGGCGCAGCGCGCGCTCGAACGGTGGACGGGGCAGGGCAGGCCGCGGCTGGCGACGGCCCGCTCCGGCGATGCGTTGTTCCTGGGCGCGCGCGGCGGCCGCATCGACCAACGGGTCGTGCGCGACGTCGTGCACCGCGAGGCGGCCCGTGCGGGCGTGCCCGACATCTCGCCGCATGCACTGCGTCACAGCGCCGCGACGCACATGCTCGACGGTGGCGCCGACCTGCGCGAGGTGCAGGAGATGCTCGGGCATTCGTCGCTGCAGACGACGCAGCGCTACACGCACGTCTCGATCGAGCAGCTCAAGGCGCGCTACGCGCAGGCCTTCCCGCGCGCGTGAGCCGCACTTGTTTCACGCAGTGAGAACACGCGGCGGAAAACGTCGGGACGGCGGCGGCCTGTCGTCTGCAAACGCTCGCATCGTCATGGCGGCGACGGCGGGCGGGCGCCATGTGCCGCCGTGCGCGCTGCGGTGAAGCCGTTTCGCGGCGTGGCCGACGGACCGTTGGCGCCGCGGCGCATGGCGGCGTGGCCGTGAATAGGGACGCCGTCGATGACAGCGTTATCGTCTTCGGCGGTTGCATGGCTGTGGCACAATGAGAAGTTAATCGGCGATGGGGTCGGAACTCGAACGGTTTCGGCCCCGTTGTTTTCGGCGGGGGACGACCCCGTCGTCCGACCCCAAGGAAAAAGGAGTGATCCCATGAAGAAGAAGGCAATCGCCGTCGTCGCAGGTGCCTGCGCGCTCGGCATGCTGCTCGGTGGCTGCGGCGGATCGGGTGACGCATCCAACGCCGACGGCAACGTCATCACCGCGTTCAACTCGGAACCGCAGAACGCGCTGATCCCGGGCGACACGAACGAGACCGGCGGCGGCAAGGTCGGCCAGCTGCTCTTCGCGAACCTTGTGCGCTACGACTCGAAGGGCGACACGCAGATGGAGGTGGCCGAGTCGATCGAACCGAACGACGACGCGACCCAGTACACCGTCAAGCTCAAGGACGGCTGGAAGTTCACCGACGGCACGCCGGTGACGGCCGAGTCCTTCACGAAATCGTGGAGCTACACGGCCAACGCGAAGAACGCGCAGAAGTGCTCGTCGTTCTTCAGCATGATCAAGGGCTATGACGACCTGCAGAAGGACGGCCTCAAGGGCGACGAGCAGCTTTCCGGCCTCAAGGTCGTCGACGACAAGACCTTCACCGTGGACCTGACGCAGCCGGATTCGGTCTTCCCGATCAAGGTCGGCTATCTGGCCTTCGCGCCGCTGCCGGAGTCCTTCTACAAGGACCCGAAGGCCTTCGGCGAGAAGCCGGTCGGCAACGGCATGTACAAGCTCGACAAGTGGGACCACAACTCGCAGATCGTGCTGACGAAGAACGCCGACTACAAGGGCGAGGAGAAGCCGAAGAACGACGGCGTCACCTTCAAGATCTACACGTCCCCCGATTCCGCCTACGCCGATGTGCAGGCCGGCAACCTCGACGTGATGGACACCGTCCCGGCCTCCGACACGAAGACCTTCGAGCAGGATTCGTCCGTCGAGGCCTACAACAAGGCCGGTTCGGTCATCCAGACCTTCACGATTCCGGCGGACATGAAGCATTGGGAGACCAACACGGAGGAAGGCCAGCTGCGCCGTCAGGCGCTGTCGATGGCGATCGACCGCGAGCAGATCGTCAGCAAGGTGCTCAACGGCGTCGGCACGCCGGCGACCGATTTCACGGCGCCGGTCATCCCGGGCTATTCGAAGGACCTCAAGAACGCCAAGTACCTCAAGGCCGATCCCGCCGAGGCCAAGAAGCTGTGGGCCCAGGCCGAGGCCATCTCCAAGTGGGACGGCACGCTCACCTTCTCGTTCAACGCCGACGGCGGCGCGCAGCCGATCTTTGACGCGATCGTCAATCAGGTGAAGAACAACCTCGGCATCGACGCCGCGACGAACCCGATGCCGACCTTCCAGGAGTTCCGCAACGCGGTCTCCGAGCGCAAGATCGAGGGTGCGTTCCGCACCGGCTGGCAGCCCGACTACCCGTCTGCCGAGAACTACCTGTACCAGCTCTACGATTCGGCCGCGGCCGACGGCCACGGCTCGAATGACGGCGACTACAAGAACGCCGAGGTCGACGAGCTGCTGAGCAAGGCGGCTTCCGCGACGAGCAGCGACGAGCAGATCGACCTCTACCATCAGGTCGAGGAGATCCTGCTCGAGCAGCTTCCGGCCATCCCGCTGTACTACTCGAACGCGAACGGCGTGGCCGCCAAGGGCGTCAAGGGCTTCGAGATGGACTGGCAGAACCAGCCGATCTACGAGAACATGACGAAGTGAACCGGCGCATGACGCCGTCCGGGGCATGACCGGGCGACGGCACGGGAAGGGGCTCCGGAACCATCGAGGTTCCGGAGCCCCTTCCTCTATGCGTGCCCGTCGCCGCGGCGGCGGCGGGTTCCAGTGCTCCGCTCAGTCCCGTCGCGTCTCCGCGGCGGTCTCGGGCTCGTCGTCGAAGAGCTCGATGCGGACGGTCACGGTCTGTTGCTCATGCATCACGTCCCCTTTTCCGGTCATTTTCGGTGTAAATGCATAATTTAACCATATGGTGGCGACGTCGCGCCTGTCGCTCGCACCCGCAGCCTGCGGCGGCCTGCGGCGGCCCGGACGGCTCCCGGCCCACGCACCGGCGCGCCGTTCACCCAGAACGTGAACGAACGGTGCAGGCTTCGGGTGATCGCAGGGGGACCGGGCCGCGGAAGTCAAGTCATGCGGTAGACTTGCTGGATACCGCGACCGCGTGCGGCATGCTGCGTCATGCCCTGATGCGGTCTGTACGACAACAAGGAGCAACCAATGGGCAAATATCTTCTGCGCCGTATCCTGCAGATGATCCCCGTGGTTCTCGGTACGACACTGTTGGTGTATGCGCTCGTCTTCGCACTTCCGGGTGACCCGGTCAAGGCGATGTTCGGAGACAAGCCCGTCAATGAAGCCGTCGCTGCCCAGATCCGCGCCGAATACAATCTGGACAAACCGTTCTTTGTGCAGTATTTCCTGTTCCTGAAGAACGCGTTGAGCCTCAACTTCGGTGAGACCTTCGCCGGTCAGCCCGTCATCGCGGAGATCGGACGCGCGTTCCCGGTCACGATCAAGCTCGCGCTCATGGCGTTCTGCTTCGAGGCGATCTTCGGATGTGTGTTCGGCGTCATCTCCGGCCTCAAGAAGGGCAAGTGGTACGACTCGGTCATCCTGATCGTCTCGCTGCTGCTGATTTCGGTGCCGACCTTCGTCACCGGCTTCCTCGGCCAGTACTTCCTCGGCGTCAAATGGCGCATCCTGCCGGTGACCGCCGGTTCGAACCCCGGCTTCCTCGATCTGCTGATGCCGGCGATGGTGCTCGGCTCGGTCTCGATGGCCTACATCATCCGCCTTGCGCGTTCCGAGGTCTCGTCGAACATCGCGCTGGACTACGTGCGCACCGCCCGCGCGAAGGGCATGAGCAACACCTCGGTCACCTTCCGCCACATCCTGCGCAACTCGATGATCCCGGTCGTCACCTATCTGGGCCAGGACCTCGGCGCGCTGATGGGCGGCGCGATGATCACCGAACAGATCTTCAACATCCACGGCATCGGCTTCCTCACCTACCAGAGCATCCTCAAGGGTGAGGCGAACATGGTCGTCTCGGTCGTCACGCTGCTCACGCTCGTGTTCGTCATCTGCAACCTGTTGGTCGACATGCTGTACGCGGCGCTTGATCCGCGCATCCGTTACGCGTGAGGGAGGGCACAATGACAGACATCACGAAACCGTTGCCGGGACAGGAGCGCTACGTCGCCCCGCTTGACGAGACGCCGCTGCAGACCGTGGACACCGTCGACGAATCGGCGCCCGCGACGAGCATGTGGGCCGACGCGTGGCGCATGCTGCGCAAGAACCCGCTGTTCATCATCTCGGGCATCCTCATCGTCTTCATCGTCTTCGTCGCGCTCTTCCCGGGCGTCTTCACGAAGAACGACCCGAACTACTGCAACCTCGACAATTCGCTGGAGCCGGCCGGCGCCGGCCATCCGTTCGGATACGACCTGCAGGGCTGCGACGTCTACTCGCGAGTCATCTACGGCACGCGCACGTCGCTGAGCGTCGGCATCCTGACGACGATCATCGTCGTGGCCGTCGGCACGCTCGTCGGCGCGATCGCCGGCTTCTTCGGCGGCTGGGTCGATGCGGTCCTCAGCCGCATCGTCGACATCTTCATGGCGATCCCGATGCTGCTGGGCGCGATCGTCGTGCTGCAGATGTTCCGCACGGTCACGTCGATCTGGAAGGTCGTCCTCGTGCTCGCGCTCTTCGGCTGGGTCTCCACCGCCCGCATCGCGCGCGGCGCCGTGCTCTCGTCGAAGAACCTCGAGTTCAACACGGCGTCGACCGCGCTCGGCTCGACGCCGACGCGCAACCTGTTCCGCCACATCCTGCCGAACTCGGTCTCGCCGATCATCGTCATCGCGACGACGTCGCTCGGTTCGTACATCGTCTCCGAGGCGACGCTGAGCTTCCTCGGCATCGGCCTGCCGACGACGACCGTCAGCTGGGGCGGCGACATCTCGAAGGCGCAGTCGATCCTGCGCACCGACCCGATGGTGTTGTTCTACCCGTCCGTCGCGCTCGCGATCACCGTGCTGGCGTTCATCATGATGGGCGACGCCGTCAAGGACGCGCTCGACCCCAAGAGCCGCACGGCCTGAGATTTTCCGTAGGAGTAAGCAATGACAGAAGACACGAAGATCGAGGAGAAACTCGAGGATCTGCAACGTCAGGAGGGTCCGCTCCTCGAAGTCAAGGACCTGCAGGTCGACTTCACGACCGACGAGGGACGCGCCGTGCACGCGGTGCGCGACTCGTCGTTCAGCGTCTACCCGGGGCAGTGGGTCGCGATCGTCGGCGAATCCGGCTCCGGCAAGTCGACGTCGGCGATGGCGTGCCTCGGCCTGCTGTCGGGCACCGGCAAGGTCGTCGGCGGTTCGATCAGGCTCAACGGCACCGAGATCTCGCACTACACGCAGAAGCAGTTCGCCGCCGTGCGCGGTTCGAAGATGGGCCTCGTGCCGCAGGACCCGATGAGCAACCTCAACCCGGTGTGGCGCATCGGCACGCAGGTCAAGGAGGCGCTCGTCGCGAACAACATGGACGTCTCGCACGAGAAGCGCTCCGATCTGGCGAAGGCGCTCGCCGAGGCGGACATCGAGATCAAGAGCGAAGGCGACGAGACCTTCCTCGGCTCGAAGGAGCTGCCCGAGCTGATCGAGGCGGCCGAGCAGGCCCTCGTCAGGATCGGCGTGACCGGCGACGCCCTCGAGAGGAAGATGGCGTACTTGCGCTCCGAATGGGTCCCGGGCTCCGAGACGCGCTGGCGCGTCGCCGACGACCTGATTAAGGCGGGCGTCAAGGACGACGACGCATGGTACATCGCGAAGAAGTACGTCACCGGCTCCTCGATGGAGGACCGCATCGCCGGCCTGCTCGACGAGGCCGGCCTGCCGGACGCGGCCGTGCGCGCGCGCCAGTACCCGCACGAGTTCTCCGGCGGCATGCGCCAGCGCGCGCTCATCGCGATCGGTCTGGCGTGCCGCCCCGAGCTGCTCATCGCCGACGAACCGACCTCGGCGCTCGACGTGACCGTGCAGAAGAGGATCCTCGACCATCTGCAGGGGCTCACCGACTCGCTCGGCACGGCGGTGCTGTTCATCACGCACGACCTCGGCCTCGCCGCCGAACGCGCGCAGCACATCGTCGTCATGTACAAGGGGCGCGTCGTCGAATCCGGCCCGTCGCTCGAGGTGCTCCAGCACCCGCAGCATCCATACACGAAGCGCCTCGTCGCCGCCGCGCCGTCGCTCGCCTCGCAGCGCATCGTCTCCGTCGAGGAGCGCGGCGCGGATGCGAGCGCGCTGATGGAGCACAGGGTCAACGAGGATTCGCTCGAGCACGCCGACACGATCATCGACGTCGAGCATCTGACGAAGGAGTTCAAGCTCCCGCGCCGCAAGGAGATGTTCAAGGCCGTCGACGACGTCAGCTTCAAGGTCAAGCGCGGCACGACGCTCGCGATCGTCGGCGAATCCGGTTCCGGCAAGTCGACGGTGGCGAACATGGTGCTCAAGCTGCTCGAGCCGACGAGCGGCACCGTCACCTACAACGGGCAGGACATCGCCCAGTTCAAGGGCAAGTCGCTGCTCGACTTCCGCAGGCACGTGCAGCCGGTGTTCCAGAACCCCTACGGCTCGCTCGATCCGATGTATTCGATCTTCCGTTCGATCGAGGAGCCGCTGCGCATCCACGGCATCGGCGACAAGAAGAGCCGCGCGGCGCGTGTGCGCGAGCTGCTCGACATGGTCGAGCTGCCCGAATCGGTCATGCAGCGCTATCCGAACGAGCTGTCCGGCGGCCAGCGCCAGCGCATCGCGATCGCGCGCGCGATGGCGCTCAACCCGGACGTCATCGTCTGCGACGAGGCCGTATCCGCGCTCGACGTGCTCGTGCAGGACCAGGTGCTCCATCTGCTCAACGACCTGCAGGCGAAGAACGGGCTGAGCTACCTGTTCATCACGCACGACCTGGCCGTCGTGAGACAGATCGCCGACGACGTCGTCGTCATGCAGCACGGCAGGCTCGTCGAGCACGGCACGACCGACGAGGTCTTCCTGCACCCCCGGCAGCAGTACACGAAGGACCTGCTCGACGCGATCCCGGGAGGCAAGCTCGAGCTCGGCCTCGACCTGTGACCGCCTTCGCGGCCGTAGACGCGACAGCGGCGCGGCTCCCATGGTCGGGAGCCGCGCCGCTGTCGCATATGCAAGGCCGCATTGCAGCGTATGCCGGTCATTCCTCGACCGGATTGCGCTCCTCCTCGTCCCCGTCATCGGCGACGACGGAGCCGTCCTCCTTCGCGAAGGTGTAGGCGGCCATGTGGTGCGCCTTGCCGATCCTGTGGATCGAATCCAGCAGATCGAAGGCCTGGGCGAAGATGATCAGCGAGAAGATCTCGTGCGTGACCTCCTTCGTGAGCAGATCGCCGCCGGGAAGATGGCCGAGCAGCACGAACGCGAAGAACATCGTCGGGTAGATGAGCTGGCGCTGGTAGCTGTAGAAGAACGTGCGGTTGCTCAGATGGTAGATGCAGATCGGCACGAGGTTGATCGCCGAGAAGATGAGCTGGATGAGGACGAGCACGCCGACGCCCTGGTTGAAGTTGTCGTAGAAGACCTTCCCGAAGATCGACAGGAAGATGATGACGTAGACGTTCGCGCCGATGAGATACCACAGCTGCAGACGTCTGGAGTTCGTGAAGAAGCCGGCGATGAATACGATGAACACTGAGACCTCGATGAAGACGTCGCTGTAGAACTCGCTGTCGTCGCGCAACGAGACGACGGCGCAGACGAGCGCGACGGCGACGAGCGCCATGCACGCGAGGAACATCCTGGGGACATGCGGGCGCGGGGCGCCGGTGGGCAGGGAACGCTGTGGTGTGGACATCATTGCTCGATTCGTTGACGGGACCTGTTCATCCGATGACGGTTCCCACGGTAGTGCGCCTTCGATGACGCCGCAGAAGTACGCCGAGGCCGAACGCGGTCGGCGCCGGCGCGCTCCCGCGCGTTGCGAAGCCGGCGGCGTTCGGACATGCGCACGGGTAGTCTCGTGACCTATGACGATGACGATCACGACTTCAAACCTCAACGGCATCCGCGCCGCGAAACGCAAAGGCATGGACCAATGGCTCCTCGGACACACGCCGGACGTGTGGTGCATGCAGGAGACCCGCGCCCCGCAGGAGATCCTCGACGAGATCTTCCGGCAGATCGGCGACGACTACGTGCAGGCGGGGAAGGTGCAGGACCCGGCCGACGTCCATGTAATCGACGACGTGTGCAGGATCAAGGGCCGCGCCGGCGTCGGGCTCGTCAGCGTGCTGCCGGTCGAGGACGCGCGCATCGGGCTGCCCGGGCTCGACGAGGACGTGGACACCGGACGCTGGGTGGAGACCGACGTCAGGACCGAACAGGGGTACACGCTGACCGTCGCCTGCGTGTACGTGCATGCGGGCGGCGACGGCGACGACATCAAGGAGGTGCAGAAGTACCGCTTCCTCGACGCGATGACGGCCCGCATGGAGCAGATGCGCCGGGAGGCGGCGTCCGGCGGCAGGCAGGCCGTCATCTGCGGCGACTTCAACATCGCGCACAAGCCGATCGACCTGAAGAACGCGAAGGCGAACCTGAAGACGCACGGCTTCCTGCCCGCCGAACGCGCCTACATCGACAAATGGCTCGACGAGATGGAATACGTCGACGTCATGCGCGACCTCGCCGGCGACATCCAAGGGCCGTACACGTGGTGGAGCCAGCGCGGACGCGCCTTCGACAACGACGCCGGATGGCGCATCGACTACCAGTTCGCGACGCCCGAGCTCGCGCAGACGGCGCGCGGCTTCATCGTCGACCGCGCCGAGGGATGGGACAAGCGGTGGTCGGACCATGCGCCGCTGAGCATCACCTACGACGTGTGAGCGGACCCGACGGACCCCCTCGGGACATGCTGTGGAAAGGTGGTGACGGAACACGGCCGGCCGCGGACGCGGGCCGTGCGCTCGTGCTAGGCTAGTGGCGGTAAATCATGGGCATGGGCGCGCTCTGGGCGACGACGTCGACGGCATGGGCGCGCGCATCAGCAGACAGGAGACGAGGCACTGATGGGACTGTTCGGATTCGGCAGGAAGAAGAAGGAGAAGGAGACGACGGCGAAGGAGCGCGAGGAACGCCTCGCGCAGGCCGTCGCCTCGCAGACCGAGGACGTCGCGCGGGAGGATGCCGAAGACATCGACGTCACAGACGCCGGGCGGCCCGGGCATGGCCGGGACGTCTCGAAGGAGGAGCGCGCCGCCGAGGCGAAGGCCGTGCGCGACGACGAATCCGAGGGGCTGCCGGAAGCCGCCGACGCCGAAGGCGGCGAGGATCTGGCCGTGCCGACCGAGGCGGTCATGGACTACGCCGGCCGCGGAGAACAGTTCGGCCCGTGGGACATCAGCGAGGACAACGGCCCCGACTATGACGAATACCTGTCGCTCGGCTCCTTCTACATACCGTTCGTGCAGGGCATCCAGCTGCGTCTCAAGGCGAGCAAGGCGGACAACACGCTGCTCGGCGCCACGGTGACGATTGGCCGCTCGAGCCTCGAGCTCGAGGCCTTCGCGGCGCCCAAGACGATGGGCCTGTGGGACGACGTGCGCGACGACCTCGTCGCGGCGAACCCGGCCGCCACGGTGGAGCCCGGCATCTTCGGCGCCGAGGTGCGCCTGCCGATCCAGCTGCCGAACGGCAAGAAGCACATCACGCGCATCGTCGGCGTCGACGGCCCGCGCTGGATGCTGCGCGGCATCTTCTCCGGACCGGCCGCCGACGATTCCGACAGTCCGGAGGCGAAGGTGCTCGACCGCTTCTTCTCGTACATCGTCGTCGACCGCGGCGAGGAGCCGCTCGCGCCGCGCGACCTCATCCCGATGGCGCAGCCGCTGACGCCGGGCGAACGCCGCGCGATGGCGCAGGCCGCGACGGCCGAGGACGGCGACGAAGCCCCTGCGACGATCGACGGCAAGCCGACCGGTCCGATGAACTCCGACCACGAGGTCGAGCAGAAGACGACGCTGTCGCGCGGGCCGATGTTCTCCGAACTGCGCTGACGGCATGGACCGCACACGCACACGCACCGGACTCGGCGCGCTCGCAGCCGGCGGCGACGACTTCTCGGTCATCCAGGCGATAGGCGGCCCGCGGGGCGTCGTCGAATCGATGCTGCCCGGCGTCGTCTTCGTCGTCATGTTCATCGTCACGAGCGACCTGAGGCTCACCGTCATCGTCTCCGCGGCGCTCGCGGTCGCGCAGGTCGTCGTGCGGCTGTGCCAGCGGCAGTCGGTCATGGGCGCGCTCTCGGGGCTGGCGGCCGTCGCGATCTGCCTGGTATGGGCGTGGAAGAGCGGCGAGGCGCGCAACTACTACATGTACGGCTTCATCACGAACGCCGTATACATCGTCGTGCTGCTCGTCTCGCTGCTCGTCAAGGTCCCCGGGCTCGGCTTCATGATCGAGTTCATCCGCTCGCTGCCGACCGAACGCTTCCGCGCATGGCTCGACGGCTGGCGCTCCGACCGTGCGCTGATGCGCGCCTACGCCACGATCACCTGGCTGTGGATCGGCGTGTTCGCGCTGCGCCTGGCCGTGCAGGTGCCGCTGTACCTGACGAACCACGTCGGATGGCTCGGCACGGCGCGGCTGCTGATGGGCATCCCGTTCTGGGCGCTCGCGATCTGGGTGTCCTACCTGATCGTGGCCGATCCGATGCACCGCCACAGGCAGCTCGAGCTCAGGCGCACCGAGGAGGAGAGCGAGCAGGAGGCCGAGGAGGCCAACGAATGCGAAGCCGCCGATGAGGACGCGCGCCCGCGCGCCGACGGACGATCATGAGACGGGAGCCTGGCATGGGCAATGGCATCATCTTCAAGGTGGCTGTGGGCGTGTGCTGCGCGCTCGCCGTCTGCGCGCTGGCCTCATGCGCGCCGAAGGGCGCCGCGGTCGGCGACACCGGCGCGTCGCGCCCGGACGACCCGGCGCATGTCGATTCGCCGGGCGAGACGCGGACCGTCGCGGTCGTCGGCTCCGCGAACGGCGCGGACGGACTCGTCGAGGAGGCCCTGGACGCCGACGGCTACAAGGTCGTCCTCACGCCGGTGGACGCCGCCGACGATGCGGGGGACGCGCGGATCCAGGCGGTGCGCGACGCCGTCGGGCGCAACGTGAGCCTGATCGTCATCGCGGGGACGGACATGTCGCGGCAGCCGGACCGGTGGCGCGACGCGCTGCGGCTCGCACGCGACGCAGGCATCCCCGTCGTGCTGCTCGACCCCGTCTCGCAGCCGGACGACGACGAGCTGTTCGCCGCCTCGTTCAGGGTCAACGACCGCATGATGGACGCGGTCCCGGTCGGCGAGGCGGTGCGCCGGGTCATCGAGGACGAGCCGCACGGACGCGACGTCATCGTCACGACGCTGCATTGATTGCATCGGCATCCCCAAAAAACCCATACACAACAGCAACGCATGCCGCGCACGAGACGGCACGGGACAGGACAGGAGAGCGCATGGAAGCCACGGTGGACATCGAACGGTACGCGGACCAGGGCAGGTGCGTCGCGCACATCGACGGGCGCGTCGTCTTCGTGCGCTTCGCGCTGCCCGGCGAACGCGTGAGGATCGTGCTCGACGAACCGGCGGACCGCAAGGACCGCTTCTGGACGGGCGAGGTCGTCGAGGTGCTCGAGGCGAGCCCGGACCGCGTCGAGCCGGCGTGGCCGTTTGCCGGACCGCTCGCGATGGGAGGCGGCGTCGGCGGCGCCGACCTCATCCACGTCTCGCTCGAAGGCCAGGAACGTTGGAAGGCGGCCGCCGTCCGCGACGTCATGGCCCGGCTCGGGCACGTCGAACTCGACGACGTGCCCGTCTACGCGATGCCCGGCGACGAGGAGGCGCGGGGCCTTCATTGGCGCACGCGCATCGAGATGATCACCGACGACGAGGGCCGGCCGTCGATGCACCGCCGCGGCAGCCATCTGCGCGTGCCGATCGAGACGATGCCGCTCGCGACGCGCGCCGTGCTCGAGGCGGCCGCGATGAACGACATCTGGGACGGCGCGCTGCCGGCGAACGCGCAGCTGCGCGTCGCGGTGCCCGAGCCGCGCGCCGAAGCCGCCGAAACCGCGACGCCCGGGGCGCTGCGCCGGGCGATAGGGGACAACTACGCGGTCATCGTCGACGGCAAGGTGCGCCACGGCAGCCGCAACCTCACCGAGCGGATCTCCGTCGACGGCCGCGAATTCACGTACACGGTCGACGCCGCCGGCTTCTGGCAGATGCACCGCGAGGCGCCGCAGGCGCTGCCGCAGTATGTCGTCGACCAGGTCCGCGAGGCGCTCGCCGGCCGCGCGCCGCGCAACGGCCGCAACCTCGTCATCTGGGATCTGTACTCCGGCTCGGGGCTGTTCACGCTGCCGCTCGCGACGTTGGTCGACGACCACGCGAAGCTCGTCAGCATCGAAGGCTCGAAGACGGCCGTCGCCAACGGCCGCCGCAACCTCAAGGCCGCCGGCGTCCACACCGTGCAGGCGTTGTGCGGGGACGTGCTTAGGACGCTCGAAAAGGACGTCGACCCGCAGCGCGCGCATCCGGACGTCGTCGTCCTCGACCCGCCGCGCGCCGGCGCGAAGGCGAAGGTGTGCGCGAAGATCGCCGACTCCGGCGCGCCGGTCGTCGTCTACATCGCCTGCGACCCGGCGTCGCTCGCGCGCGACACGGCGACGCTGACGCGGCTCGGATACGCGCTGCGCTCGATCGCCGCCTTCGACATCTATCCGATGACGCACCATGTGGAGACGGTCGCCGTCTTCACGAGATGAACGATCCGCGATGAAGCATACGCCGCTCGACGACCCCTCCGCGCTGCTCGACGCCTGTCCCGCCACGATGCGGGCCCTGATCGAAGGGGCGCCGATCCACGACAGCTCGAGTTCGCCGCAGGCCCGCGTGTACTACGCCGACGCCGCAGGAGGCCTGTACCTCAAGCGCGCGGCCGCAGGCGCGCTCGCGCGTGAGGCGACGATGACGGGGTATTTCCATGGCCTCGGCATCGGCGCGCGGCTGCTCGGCTACGTCGGCGCCGAGGAGGACTGGATGCTGACGGCGGCGCTCGGAGGCGACGACTGCACGGCGGCGCGGTACCTCGAAGGGCCTGAACGCCTTGCCGAGACGATCGGCACGCTGCTGCGCCGGCTGCACGAGACGGATGCGTCCGATTGCCCGATGCGCGACTGCATGGACCGCTGCCGGGCCGACGTCGAGGCGAACGTCGAGGAGAGGCTGCGCCATCCTCCCCAGGAATCGCAGATGTTCGGCCACGCCTCGGTCGAAGAGGCGTACCGCGTCGCATCCGAAGGCCTTGGCGGGCTGACCGGGCGGGTGCTGCTGCACGGCGATTACTGCCTGCCGAACATCATGCTGGAAGACTGGCGGCTGAGCGGCTACATCGACGTGGGCGGGGCGGGCGTCGGCGACCGGCACGTCGACGTGTTCTGGGGTGCGTGGACGCTCATGTTCAACCTGCATACGGACCGGTACCGGGACCGTTTCCTCGACGCCTACGGCCGTGACGTCATCGACGAAGAGGCGCTCGCGGTGGTCGGCGCCGCCGCCGTGTTCGGCTGAATGCCGTCGCCGACGTCGCGACGAGGCCATGGTCTTCGACCCCAAGAAGGGGGCAGCGAGTGCTATCTGCCTGCGGAGCAGCCGCGGATCGTCGACGTCCCGCCGATGGACTGCATCGCCGTGGCGGGGTCCGCAGATCCGAGCGAACCGGACGGCCCCTGCAGGCAGGCGCTCGCGATGCCGTACACCGAATCAGGATGAGCAAGAAGGGCGGATCGGACGGATCGACGGCCATCTCGGCTTCCGTCTACCGCCCCAGGAGGGCTTCCGGCGGCAGGGCGACGGAGGGACGGTCGACTTTGCGGTCCCTGTTCCCCGATGGCGCGGGGATGGCCGCCATGCATACGGTCGGGTAGACTGGCGCGCATGAGCGAAACGACGAACATGGCAACGCACCGCGACGTCCCGGGGGTGCCGGACGCGGACGAACGGGGGTTGACGCAGGCCCAGGTCGCCGAGCGCGTCGAACGCGGGCAGACGAACGCCGTCAAGTCGTCGACGTCGCGTTCGCTGGCGGACATCGTGCGCGCGAACGTGTTCACGCTGTTCAACGGCATCATCCTGACGGCTATGGTCATGGTGCTCGTCGCCGGCTCATGGAAGGACGCCGTCTTCGGCTTCGTCATCATCATCAACACCGGCATCGGCATCGTCACCGAGCTGCGCGCCAAGCGCACGCTCGACCGGCTGTCGATCCTCGTGGCCTCCGACTACCTCGTGCGCCGCGACGGCAGGGACGTCGACGTCCCCCACAACGGCATCGTCCTGGGCGATCTCCTGTGGCTGCGTTCGGGCGAGCAGGTGCCTGCGGACGCGACGATCGTCGAGACATGGGGGCTCGAGCTCGACGAATCGATGATCACCGGCGAATCGCGCACCGTGCGCAAGCAGGACGGCGACACCGTCTATTCGGGATCGACGGCCGTCTCCGGCATGGCCCTGGTGCACGTGACCGCCGTCGGCGCGCACAGCTACGCGGCGACGCTGACCGCGCAGGCGAAGGTGTACAAGAAGAACGTCTCCGACCTCAACAAGGGCATCAACACGATCCTCAAGTTCATGACCCTCCTCGTCGTGCCGCTGTGCGTGCTGCTCATCGTCACGCAGATGAACACGGTGGGCGGCTGGTCGGCGGCGCTCGCGAGCGGCGCATGGCGCCAGGCCGTCGTCTCGTCGGTCGCCGGCGTCGTCGGCATGGTTCCCGAGGGGCTCGTGCTGCTCACATCGCTCAACTTCGCGCTCGCGGCGATCAGGCTCGCACGCAAGGACACGCTCGTCCAGGACCTCGATTCGGTCGAGACGCTCGCACGCGTCGACTGCCTCAACCTCGACAAGACCGGCACGATCACCGACGGCGGCATCGTCTACGACGACTTCATCGCGCTGCCCGCCTGCACCGACAAGCGCCAGGCGATGCAGGCGCTCTACGACCTGGCCAACGAGCAGAGCCCGAACGGCACCGGCCGCGCCGTGCTCGCCGGCCTGGGCGCGCAGGGCCTCACCGGCACCGCGGACCTGGAGCGCGTGCCGTTCTCGAGCGCGCGCAAATGGAGCGCCGTCGCGTTCCACGACGCCCCCGAGGCCGGCCCCGGCGGCGTATGGTACATGGGCGCCCCCGAAGTGCTGCTCTCCGCGCTTTCGACACCGTATCCGGACGTCCTCGAACAGGTCGACGGCTATGCGAACGACGGCATGCGTGTGCTGCTCGTCGCCCACGCGGTCGGCCCCGTCCCGGCCGATTTCGAGACCGACCCGAAGCTCGAGGCGGACGCGAGGCCGGTCGCGATCGTGCTGTGCTCCGAGCACATCCGTGCCGACGCCGAGCCGACGCTCGCCTGGTTCCGCGAGCAGGGCGTGCGCTGCCGCATCATCTCCGGCGACAACCCGGTGACCGTCGGCGCGATCGCCGGCAAGGTCAGGCTCACCGGCGACCGCAAGCCGGTCGCGATGGACGCGCGCAAGCTGCCGCAGGACGTCGACGAGCTCGCGCGCGTCCTCGAAGGCGTCGACGTGCTCGGCCGCGTGCTGCCCGAACAGAAGAAGGCGATCGTGCAGGCGCTGCACACGCAGCGGCACGTCGTCGCGATGACCGGCGACGGCGTCAACGACGCGCTCGCGATCAAGGAGGCCGACCTCGGCATCGCGATGGGCAACGCGGCGCCTGCGACGAAGGCCGTCGCCGAGGTCGTGCTCGTCGACTCGAAGTTCTCGCATCTGCCCGACGTCGTCGCGCGCGGACGCCAGGTCATGGCGAACATGGAGCGCGTCGCGAGCCTGTTCCTGACGAAGACCGTCTATTCGGCGCTCATCTCCTTCGGCGTCGTGCTCAGCATGATCCCGTTCCCGTACCTGCCGCGGCACATCAGCTACATCGGCGCGCTGACGATCGGAGCGCCGGCGTTCCTGCTCGCGCTCGCGCCGAACACACGCCGCTACATCCCCGGCTTCCTGCGCCGCGTCTTCGCGTTCTCGCTGCCATGCGGCATCGCGACGGCGCTCGCCGTGCTGCTGTCCGCGTGGTTCATCCCGAGGATGATGGGCTGGGACGTGGCGTCCTGCGCGGCCGAGCTGACCTCATGGCGTTCGATGTGCGCGACGGTGCTGTTCGTCATGGGCGTCTACGTGCTCGCGCGCGTCGCGACGCCGCTCAACTCGTGGCGCGGCTGGCTCGTCGCGGCCTTCGCGGCGGCGGGCGTCGTCGGCATGTGCATCCCCTTCATCGCGCGCTTCTTCGCGTTCCAGCTTCCCGGAGGCAAGGCCCTGCTCGCGCTCGGCGTGCAGATCGTCATCGCGACGCTGCTCTTCGCGCTGAGCGTATGGCTGTTCCCGAAGTTCCTGCCGAAGGCGACGCGCACGGTCATCTCACAATACAAGCGCGTCTCCGGGCGTTGAAACATCGCCGCGGTATCCTCGTGCACGACGGCCGCGCTCGCGCACGACGCTGCGCGCGGCGAAGACAACGCAATCATGTGGGACAATCACAAGTTCGACACTGAAGTTCGGAGGAACCTATGTCCATGCGCGACGATCAGCTGGACGTCCTCAACGTCGGGGGAGAGTCGTACGACTACTACCGCATCGGCGATCTTGAGGGCATCGACCACCTTCCCTATTCGCTCAAGGTGCTCGTGGAGAACCTCGTGCGCAATATCGACGGCGCCAACATCACCGACGCGCAGGTGCGCGAGCTGCTCGCGTGGGACCCGGCCGCGGATCCGAGCCATGAGATCCAGTTCACGCCGTCCCGCGTCGTCATGCAGGACTTCACCGGTGTGCCGTGCGTCGTCGACCTCGCCACGATGCGCGACGCCGTCAAGGCGCTCGGCGGCGACCCGGAGGTGATCAACCCGCAGGTGCAGTCCGACATGATCATCGACCATTCGGTGCAGATCGACGCCTACGGCGTGGACGACGCCGTGCAGATCAACATGGACATCGAATACGAGCGCAACGGCGAACGCTACCAGTTCCTGCGCTGGGGCCAGCAGGCCTTCGAGAACTTCCGTGTGGTGCCGCCGGGAACCGGCATCATTCATCAGGTCAACATCGAATACCTCGCCCAGGTCGTCATGACGAAGGCGATGCAGGCCGGCAGGCCCCTCGCGTATCTCGACTCGTGCGTCGGCACCGACTCGCACACGACGACCGTCAACGGCCTCGGCGTGCTCGGCTGGGGCGTCGGCGGCATCGAGGCCGAGGCGGCGATGCTCGGCCAGCCGATCTCGATGCTCGTGCCGCGCGTCGTCGGCTTCAAGCTCAAGGGCTCGATCCCGGAGGGCGTCACCGCGACCGACGTGGTGCTCACGATCACCGACATGCTGCGCAAGCACGGCGTCGTCGGCAAGTTCGTCGAGTTCTACGGCGAGGGCATCGCGTCCGTCCCGCTCGCCAACCGCGCGACAATCGGCAACATGAGCCCGGAGTTCGGCTCGACCTGCGGCATCTTCCCGATCGACGAGGTCACGCTCGACTATCTGCGCCTGACCGGCCGCTCCGACGAGCAGGTCGCGCTCGTCAAGGCGTACGCGAAGGCGAACAAGCTGTGGCACGACGTCAACGACCCGCAGTATGTGGAACCGCAGTACTCCGAATACCTCGAGCTGGACCTGTCGACCGTCGTCCCGTCGATCGCCGGTCCGAAGCGCCCGCAGGACCGCATCGAGCTCAACCGAGCGAAGACGACCTTCGAAGAGACGCTGCCCGGCTATGTGACCGAGAAGACGAACGGCAACCCCGTGCACGTCTCGACCGATTTCCGCGGCGATTTCGACATCCAGAACGGTGACGTGGCGATCGCCTCGATCACCTCGTGCACCAACACGTCGAACCCGTCCGTCATGATCGCCGCCGGCCTCATCGCGCGCAACGCCGTCGCCAAGGGCCTGAGCCCCAAGCCGTGGGTGAAGACCTCGCTCGCGCCCGGTTCGCAGGTCGTCGCCGACTATCTCAAGCAGGCGGGCCTGCAGGACGACCTCGACCGTCTGGGCTACCAGCTCGTCGGCTTCGGATGCGCGACCTGCATCGGCAACTCCGGCCCGCTGCTGCCGGAGATCTCCGAGGCGATCAACGAGAACGACCTGACGGTGACGGCCGTGCTGTCCGGCAACCGCAACTTCGAGGGCCGCATCAGCCCGGACGTCAAGATGAACTACCTCGCCTCGCCGCCGCTCGTCATCGCCTACGCGCTCGCCGGCACGATGGACTTCGACTTCGAGACGGAGCCGCTCGGCACCGACCCGCAGGGCCGTGAGGTCTTCCTCAAGGACATCTGGCCGACGAACGAGGAGGTCGAGCGGGTCGTCGCCGGCAACGTCAGCCGCGAGATGTTCCTCAACGACTACGCCTCCGTCTTCGAGGGCGACGCGCGCTGGAAGGGCCTCGAGGTCCCGGAGGGCGAGCTGTTCGCCTGGGACCCGGATTCGACCTATGTGCGCAAGCAGACCTTCTTCGACGGCATGAGCGCGACTCCGGCCCCGGTCGAGGACATCCGCGACGCGCGCGTCCTCGCGTTCCTCGGCGACTCGGTCACGACCGACCACATCTCGCCGGCCGGCGCGTTCAAGGCGACGAGCCCGGCGGGCGAGTACCTGACCGCGCACGGCGTCGAGCCGAAGAACTTCAACTCCTACGGTTCGCGCCGCGGCAACCATGAGGTCATGGTGCGCGGCACCTTCGGCAACATCCGCCTGCGCAACATGCTGCTCGCCTCGGTGGGCGAGGAGGTCAAGCCGGGCGGCTACACCTACGACTTCCTCGCGATGAAGCCGACGACGATCTACGAGGCCTCGCGCGACTACATCGCGGCCGGCGTCCCGCTCGTCGTCATCGGCGGCAAGGAGTACGGCACCGGCTCGTCGCGCGACTGGGCGGCGAAGGGCACGGCGATGCTCGGCGTCAAGGCCGTCATCGTCGAAAGCTTCGAGCGCATCCACCGTTCGAACCTGATCGGCATGGGCGTGCTGCCGCTGCAGTTCCCGGAGGGCGAATCGGCGCAGTCGCTCGGGCTCGACGGCACCGAGACCTACTCGATCGACGGCATCCGGGCGCTCAACGACGGCGTGACGCCGAAGAGCGTGCACGTCGAGGCGACGCACAAGGACGGCACGAAGACCGAGTTTGAGGCGGTCGTACGCATCGACACGCCCGGCGAGGCCGACTACTACCGCAACGGCGGCATCCTGCAGTATGTGCTGCGCAATCTGATGGCCGAATAGACCGTCCACGCCGCTTGCCGCGCATGATGAGGGGGCGTCCACGGAAGATCTTCCGTGGACGCCCCCTCATCATGCGTCCGCCAAGGCGCAGCGGGCCGGGCCGCGTTCAGGGCCGCCCGGCCCATCGTCTTACTTGTCCGACTTGCCGGCGGCCTTCGCCGCCTGCTTCCTGTGCTCGTCGGCGACGATCGCGCGCACGCGCTCCTCCTGAAGCGCCTCGCGCTCCTGCTGCAGCCTGTCGTCCTTGGTGACGGGCGTGCGCACCTTGCCCATCTGCTGATAGGCGTCGATGATCCCGGCGCGCACGGCGGCGCGGATCACGTAGTACAGCGCCCAGATGCTCAAAGCGGCCATGATGATCATGAACAGAATCGTGTAGATGCTACCGGCCATGGTCGATGCTCCTTTCGATGTCCTCTTTCCTCGGGTGATGCCATCGTTGGCAAACACTGGCGTCATTATAGGCACCATCCGCGCGGCCGGCCGTTCTCTCGCCGCCGAGCACAAGGGCATCCGCTAGTATCCTGTGCTATGACGAACAACGACGCCATGGACGAAGCGCCCGACACGCGCGAATACGACCGCATGCTCTCCGGCGAGCTCTACATCGCCGACGACCCGTACCTGCACGCGCTCGGCGCCAGGCGGCGCCGCCTGCAGCAGCTGATCAACACCTCCGACTGGGACGCCTTCGCCGAGCGAGACCGGCTATTCCATGAACTGCTCGGCGCGTTCGGCGAAGGCTCGTACATCGAGCCGCCGTTCCGCTGCGACTACGGGTGCAACATCGCCATCGGCCGCGACTTCTACGCGAACACCGACTGCATCATCCTCGACGTCGCTCCGGTCACGATCGGCGACAACGTGTTCTTCGGCCCGCGCGTCGCCCTGTACACGCCGTACCATCCGATCGACGCGGCCACGCGCGACGAGCAGCTCGAGGGCGGCCTGCCGATCCGTATAGGCTCCGATGTCTGGTTCGGCGGCGGCGTGACCGTCTGCCCGGGTGTGACGATCGGCGACGACGTCGTCGTCGGCGCCGGATCCGTCGTCACGAAGGACGTCCCCGCGCATTCCGTGGCCGTCGGCAACCCGGCGCATGCCGTGCGCACGATCGGCGAGGAGGACCGCATCCGCTGGCGTGCACGTGCCGACGAATACCGCGCGTGGAAGGGCATGCGCTAGCGCGGTCCATGCACGGCGCGCGGCGGGGCGCATGCGAAGGCATGTGCATTAGAATGGCGAACGTGTGCACGAAGAGGACAGCATTGATCATCGTCGACGTTCAGCCGACGTTCACCGAGGGCGGCGAACTCGCCGTCGAGGGCGGCGACGCCGTCGCCCGGACCATCCATGACTTCGTCGGGCGCTACGGGGACCGCTACGCGCTCATCGCCACGACGCAGGACTGGCATATCGACCCGGGCGACCACTGGTCGGACGAGCCGGACTATGTGGACACATGGCCGCGGCACGGCGTCGCCGGATCGGCGAACGCGCGGCTGCACCCGGCGATCGGCTCGCTCGACGTGCCGCACCACATCAGGAAGGGCCAGTACGCGGCCGCCTACTCCGGCTTCGACGGCATCGAGGACAACGGCGAACGCGTCCCGACACGCGAAGAGGTCGAGGCGGCGCTCGCCGAAGGGCGCACGCTCGACGGCCTGCTGCGCGCACATGGCGTCGAGCGTGTCGACATCGTCGGCATCGCGCTGTCGC
Source organism: Bifidobacterium castoris (assembly GCF_003952025.1). Classification (GTDB taxonomy): domain Bacteria; phylum Actinomycetota; class Actinomycetes; order Actinomycetales; family Bifidobacteriaceae; genus Bifidobacterium; species Bifidobacterium castoris. Next base: position 200,504 of record NZ_QXGI01000004.1, read on the forward strand.
ACTGCGTGCGCGACACGGCACTCGACGCGGCCTTGCGCGGTTACGAGACGCGTGTCTACGAGGACCTGACCGTGCCCGTGAGCGCCGAACTCGGCGCGCGGGCCGTCGAGGCGATGCGCGCCGCCGGCGTCACGATCATCGAGGGGGAACGATATGTCGATTAGCGCGAGCGAGAAACCGTTGTCGAGGGTGTTCACCTCCGACTACCGTTTCGCGATTCCCGCGTTCCAGCGCGCGTACAGCTGGCACGACGCGCAGATGAGGCAGCTCATCGAGGACGTGGCCGACGCGTGCGCCGTCGACGACGGCCCGTATTTCCTCGGTTCGCTGATCCTCGTGCGCGACGAGCGCGGCATGCACCAGGTCATCGACGGCCAGCAGCGCCTCGTGTCGCTGTCAATCGTCTTCTCGGTGCTGCTCACGCTGGAGGACGACCCGCAGCTGGCCGAGAGCCTGCGGGGCCTGCTCACCGAGACCGGCGACAAGCTGCGCGGCATCGTCGCCGAGCCGAGGCTGAGCCTGCGCGAGCAGGACGAGGGCTTCTTCCGCGAATACGTGCAGCGCGGCGACCTCGAGGCGCTTTTCGACCTGCGCGAGGCCGACATCGCGACGCAGGCGCAGCGCAACATTCAGACGAACGCGAAATGCGCGTACGACATGCTCGCCCCGCTCAGGGACGACGAACGCCGCCGCTTCGCCTCCTACCTCGTCAACGACGTCATGTTCGTCATCGTGACGACCGACGACATCTCCGGCGCCTACCGCATCTTCGACGTCATGAACATGCGCGGCATGCCGCTGACGCCGTCCGACGTCTTCAAGGCGAAGGTCGTCTCCGGCATCTCGAGCGCCGCGCGCGACGTCTACGCGCGCTACTGGGACGACATCATGGAGCCGATGGGCGACGACAACGCGCGCATCGAGCGATTCTTCGCCGACCTCGACCTCATCTTCACGCGCACGCCGATGTGCCAGTCGCTGCTCGCCGACTTCAGCGACCATGTGATCGCGAAATACATCGGCGACGGGCAGTGCATCGAATTCATCGACGATGTGTTGCGGCCGTACGCTATCTGCGACGAGATCCTGCACAAGCCGGGCGAGAGCCTGCTGCCGACGAAGGTGCGCGACCTGCTCGCCGGCCTCGCCGACTATCCGTACGACGACTGGAAACCGGTGGCGCTGTGGGCGCTCGTGCATTCGCTCAAGCATCTCGACGACCCCGATACCGTCGTCTTCGAAAGCTCCGGCAGGGTCGGGCCGCACGTCTCGATGCACGACGGCGAACGGCTCGTGCAGATCCTCACGCTGCTCGACCGCGTCACCGGCATCGACTGCCTCAACGGCAAATCCGAGCTCGAACGGCGCACCCGTTCGGCGACGATCGTGCGCGACCTGAGGAAGGGGACGCCGCTGCAGCGCGTCGCCGGCTTCCACGTCAGCGGGGACGAGCAGCGGCTCGCGATGCTGCATCTGCGCGGCGAGCTGTCAATCGATGCCGGCATGAGGCGGCTGCTGCTCATCCGCGCGAACGAACAGCTCGCCGGCGAACGCATCACGCGGCCGCGCAGCCTCAACGCCGTGCCGATCATCCCCGAGCACGTCCCGGCGAGGTCGCCGTTCGCGTCGTGGCCGGCCGGCACCTGCGACTACTGGGCGGAGCGCATCGGCAACTTCGTGCTCACGCAGACGATGCCGCGTTCGCTCGAGGACGTCGACGATTTCGCGACGCGGCGCAACTTCATCCTGCGTTCCGCCAGCTCGCAGCGTTTCCCGCTCACGCGCGCGCTGCTCGACCTCGAGACGCTCACGCCGCAGTTCCTCGAGCTGCGCCAGAGGCAGATCATCGACCTCATCGCGCAGGCGTGGCACATCAGCTACGAGGACGTCGTCGTCGCCGAACAGGAGGAGCGGCGCCGTGAACGCACCGGCGTCGGCACGCATCGTCCGAAGCGTACGTCGAAGCGCGTGACGGTCGCCGAGGTCGTGCGCGCCGGTCTGCTCAGGCCCGGCGACCGCTTCGTGTGGGTGCGTCCGCGCAAGCACGAGACATGGGTCATCACCGTCGTCGAGGACGGTTTCCGTGGCGAGGACGGCACCGAATACGCGACGCCGACGGCCGCGGCGCGCGCTGTCGGCGGCGCGAGCGTGAGCCTCAACGTCTGGAAGCGCGAGTCGGACGGCCGTGCGTTGAGCGACATCTGGAAGGCGTACCGCGCCGCGATGTGATCCGCTGGTCCGCTGATCCGCGAATGTCGCGGGTGCGGTTCGCGCGCGGGGGTATCGCGAAGCGGCCCCGCCGCGATCGGAACAGGTGCGGATTGCATCCATTCCGATCGCGGCGGGGCCTCCTCATGCCCGGTGCGGGCCGTCAGACCTCGGCGAGCTGCGTGGCACCCGGCGCGGACAGATCGGGGCGGTTGCGGCGCAGTTTCGAGAAGGCCAAGCCGAGGCAGATGAACGCGACGCCGAAGAGCAGGACGAGGCCGCTGCAGGAGAGCCACGCGCCGGCGTCGATGCGGCCGTCGACGCCGTTGACCGCGTCGACCGATTGGCAGAACCACCAGCCCGGCAGCAGCTTGCCGATCGCGATCATCGCCTTCGGCATCATGTCGATCGGGAAGGCCATGCCGGACGTGAACATGACGAGCAGGCCGAACACGTTCGCGACCGCGTTGACGGCGACGGCGTTGGCCGACAGCATGCTGATCATGAATCCGGCGGCCACCGCGACAAGCGCGTAGATCGCGAGCGAGAGGCCGCAGTACATGATCGTCGCCGGCGGGATGCCGTCGACCGGCAGTCCGGCGAGCATGGGCAGCGCGAGCGACGCGGCCCAGTACAGCAGGCTGACGACGACGCCGAAGAGCGCGCAGCCGGCGAACTGCTGGATGACCATCGCGCCGGTGCGCTGCGGCGACGCGTACAGGCGGCGGCGCACGTTCGACTCGGCGAAGGAGTTCATCGTCAGCGCCGTGCACACGAGCATCGCGGCGAGCAGCGGGTAGACGCCCATCCTGACGGTCGTCACATAGGCGACGCGCGCCGACTCCTGCCTGTCGGTCGCCGCCTGCGGGTCGTCGGCGACGTGGATCGCCGGGTAGGCATCCGGGTCGTCGGCGAGCGCGTCGACGACGTTCGTCGCGGCCTCGCCGAGCGTCGCCGGCGTCGTCGACGCGCCGGTCGCGCTCTGACGGGCGAGCGCCTCGAGGCGCGTCAGACGCAGGAAGTCGTCGACCTCGAGCTTGGCGAGCGAGCCGTAGGCGCCGGTGAAGCTGACGACGACGTCGAGCCGCGGCTCGTCGCCGCCGTCGGCGAGCGCGTCGGCGAAACGCTGCGTGTAGCCGTCGGGGATGATGACGATCAGATCGGCGTAGTTGGACGCGGCCGCCGTCTGCAGCTGCTCGCCGGTCGTGCCGACGTCGACGAGGTCGCAGTCCTTGGTGAGGAAGCCGCGCAGCGCCTCGTCGAGCGCCTCGCCGTGCGCGTCGCGGTTGACGACGGCGACTTCGGGGCGCGTCGCCTCGAAGGTGACCGAGTTGTCCGTCTTGGACAGGTCGGTGACCATCGACCAGCTCAGGCCGAACATCATCAGGCACAGCCATACGACGTAGATGAGGATCATCAGACGTTGCGCCAGCAGGATCTTCAACGTGGTTTTAAAGGTGTGCATAGCGCTGCCTCCTGAGGAACACGGTCGCGAGGGCGAGGGCGAGGACCGCCATCGTCAGCAGGATGCCGACGGTGCGGAAGAACGGGGCGTAGGAGTCGTAGTAGAGGATGTCGTAGAACAGGTTCGTCACCTGCTGCGTGGGGTTGACGGCGGCCACGAACGGTGCATGGCGCTGGATCCAGTCGCTCAGCGCCATCGCGCCCGAGCCGTACAGGCCGCTGAGCAGTGAGAGCGCGCAGGAGAACGCCGTCGTCAGGCCGACCTTCGCGCCGGCGCTCAGCTTCGGCAGCGAGCCGAGCAATGTGCCGAGCGCGTTCGCCGTGAACGAGGCGACGACGATCGCGAGCAGCGTGGCGCCCCAGCGTCCGCCGAAGGAGATGCGGCAGACGAAGCGGATGTAGAGCAGCGCGACGAGCAGCGAGCAGAAGGTGCACAGCCAGCTGGCGAGGAATCCGCCCATCAGCTGCCTGAAGCGCGTGAGCGGCGCGAGCGAGCGGCGCGTGCCGAGCGCGGAGAGGTTGGCCTGCGTCGAGCACACCGTCGTCACGGCGAAGGTCATCGCCATCAGCGCCGTCATCGCGAGCAGCGCGTAGTAGTAGCGGGCGCTTTCGTCGGGCCTGAAGTTCGTCAGGCGCACCTGACGTGTGAACTCGGGTGTGTCCCCGGCGGCCGTCTGGAAGACGGGGTCGGCGAGCGCGGTCGGGTCGGTGCGCATGATCTGCCCGACCGTCAGCGTCTGCCGGTTGAACAGGCCGAAGGCGCCGTTGAGGATGCTCAGCGACACCGTCAGGCCGGTCGATCCCATCGCGTCGTTCGCGTTCGATACGGTCGCGCGGCTGATCGTCATGTGCGGCAGGCCCGCGTCGTCGGCGGCGATGAAGCCGCGCACGTCGTCGTCGGCGTTGATCAGCGCCGTCGCCGCGGCCGCGTCGTCGACGGCGGTCAGCTCGAGCAGGTCGCGCAGGTCGACGCCGCCGGATGACGCCGTGTCGGCCGCGGGCGCTTCCGCGTCGGCGGCGCATGCGGTTGCGCGAAGCGGCGTGCGCTGCATCGCGTCGAGCAGCCGCCGCGCCCCGTCCGCCCTGCAGTAGGCGTCGTCGGTCACGACGGCGAAGCGCATCGTCGTGACCTCATAGGTGGCCGCCAGGTTGCCGAACATGCCGAGGAACATCGTCGACAGCAGGATCGGGAAGCAGAACAGCCAGAACAAGGAGGACTTCTCGCGCAGGTTGATGCGCAAGGTCGTCAGGAATGTGCTCCACATCGTCGCTCTCCCTTCGTTGGATTGGTCGGCGCGGCCTCAGTCGCGCAGGTCGGTGCCGGTGAGCGCGAGGAACACGTCGTTGAGCGTCGGCGTGCGCGAGCTGACATGGCCCGCCGGCACGTCGAGGCGGTGCAGCTCCTGGAGCACGTCGATCAGGTTGTGCGCGCCGGGCACGCACGAGACGGTGAGCACGTCGTCCTCGTAGGCCGCGTCGCGCACGGCGCCGAGCGCGCGCAGCGCATCGAGCGTGCGTTCGCGCATCGCGTCGTCGCCGGCGAGCGTCGGCGCCTCGACGCTGATGCGCTCGCCGACGTCGATCATGCGCTTGAGCTCGTCGGCGGTGCCGAGCGCGATCTGGCGTCCGTGGTCGATGATCTGGATGCGGTCGCAGATCTGCTCGACCTCCTCCATGTAGTGGCTCGTGTACACGATCGTCGAGCCTTCGGCGTTGAGCTTCTCGATGCCTTCGAGGATCGAGTTGCGGCTCTGCGGGTCGACGGCGACGGTCGGCTCGTCGAAGAAGACGAGCTCGGGCTTGTGCACGACGCCGCACGCGATGTTGAGGCGGCGCAGCAGGCCGCCCGAGAGCTTGCGCGGACGGAACCTGCGGTAGTCGTCGAGGCCGACGAACGCGATCGCCTCATCGACGAGGCCCCGGCGGCGCGCGCGGTCGGCGACGTACAGCGAGCAGAAATAGGAGACGTTCTCCTCGACCGTCAGCTCGTTGAACACGGCGATGTCCTGCGGGACGATGCCGATGCGGCGCTTGAGCTCGTAGCTCGTCGGCCCCATCGGCTCGCCGAAGATGCGGATCTCGCCCGAATCGTAGGTGAGCAGGCCGAGGATGCAGTTGATCGCCGTCGTCTTGCCGGAGCCGTTCGGGCCGAGCAGCCCGTATATCTCGCCTCGACGCACCTGCAGGTCGAGGTAGTCGAGGGCGAGCTTGTCGCCGTAGTGCTTGACGAGCTCCTTGACGGCGATGGCGGGGGAGGGGTGCGCGACGCGCTGCGCGGGTCGTGGTGCCGTGCGCGTCCTGGAATCGGCATGGGTCGTATCGTTCATGCTCACCATGATGCGCGCGCCGGCGTCGGCGACATGGTGCCCCGAATACCGGCATTTCGTGAACGGATGGTGACTTTTGTCACGGCGCGCGTGACGGCGGCCATGCTGTACTCGATAATGGAATCCGCGGCGCCCGCGCCCGGGCGCCGCGCAAGGACGTACACGGAAAAAGGAGGACGCGGATGGCGGACATGGTCGTGCACGCGCTCCTCGTCGCCGTGTGCGTGCCGCTCGCCGTCATCGCGCACGGCGACGTCACCGCCGTCCTGATCGTCGGGGTCCTCGTCGTCGTCTCGCTCGCCGCGCTCACCGTGCTCGTCGGCGAACGCCGATGGGCCGCGATGGCCGCCCTGTACTGCGCCGCGGCGATCGCGCTGCCCGCATGGTCGGCGCTGCTGCCGGTCGTCGGCTGCGATGTCGCCGGACGGGTCGCGGCGGCCCCATGGCCGCGCGGCCGCCGCGCGCGCTTCTCGCTCGCCGGCATGCCGTGCGCCGCCGCCGCGGCGGCCGCCGTCTGCGCGTTCATGCGCTCCACGGCCGGCTGGCCGCAGGCCCCGGCGACGCTCGTCGCGCTGCTGCTCGTGCCGCTGACGGCGGCGACGAGCGCCGCCGGGTGGATGCGCGCCGACGGCAGGCGTGTGCAGCGGCGGTACCGCGCGCTCGCGGACATGCGCCGCGAGCGGCTGCGCCTGACGCATGCGCGCATCAACGACGTCGAGGCCTCGCGCGCCTCCGACATGCGACGCGCCCGGCTCAACGAACGCACGCGGATCGCGCGCGAGATCCACGACAACGTCGGCCATACGCTCACGCGTGCGATCATGATGGCGCAGGCCGACCAGGTCGTCGCGACGACGCTCGGCGACGCCGGGCACGCCGCGCAGTTCGCCAGGATCGGCGCGACGCTCGACGAGGCGATGACGATGATCCGCAGGTCGGTGCACGACCTCAAGGACGAAGGCACCGACTTCCAGGGGATGATGGAGGACGCCGCCGCCGTTTCGGAAGGCTCGGCGCTGCGGGTGCGGCTCGTCGACGGCATCCGGCAGGCGCCGTCGGCCCTCGCGCACTGCTTCGCCGCGATCATCCGCGAGGCGCTGACGAACACGGTGCGCCATGGCACGGCTCGCGAGGCGACGGTGCGGCTCATCGACCTGCCAGGGCTGTGGCAGCTCGTCGTGCAGGACGACGGCGGCAAGCCCGAACGCCCGGCGTCGCCCGGCGGCGGCATCGGGCTTGCCGATATCGAGGAACGCGCGCGTATGCTCGGCGGCACCGCAACCTGCGGACCGTACGCGCAAGGCTGGCGCGTCTTCGTCTCCGTGCCCAAGACGGGCGGCGGTGTGGAGGAACCGGCGTCGCCGACGCCGGCGGCTGCGGGGACGGCGGCACGCGCGACGGAAAGGGCGGAGGAATGACGACGATCTCGGCGGCCATCGTGGACGACGACCCGATCGTGTGCTCGTCGATCGGCACGATCCTGACGGCGACCGGCACCGCGACGGTGCTGTGGACGGCGCACGACGGCGCGTCCGCGGTGCGCGAATACGGGGCGCACCCGCCGGACGTGCTGCTCATCGACGTGCAGATGCCGGGCATGGACGGACTCGACGCGGCCGAACGGATCCTGCAAGGCCATCCGGGCGCGCGGATCCTGATACTGACGACCTTCGCCGACCCCGACTACATCCGGCGCGCCGTGCAGCTGCACACGAAGGGGTATCTGATCAAGCAGGACGTCGCGTCGGTCATCCCGGCCGTGCAGGCCGTCATGGCGGGTCAGGTCGTGCTCGGAGCCGAGGTGCTCGGGCAGATCGCGGCCGGCGGCGACGGTCGTGATGCGCGCCAGGAGACGCGGATCGTCGAGGACGAACGCTTCACACGGCTCACCGGGCGCGAGCGCGACGTGGCCGCGCTCGTCGCCGAAGGCTACGACAACCGGCAGATCGCCGCCGAGCTCCACCTGAGCGAAGGCACGGTGCGCAACCGCATCAGCGACATCCTCGCGAAGGCGAACATCGCGAACCGCACGAAGCTCGCCGTCGAATGGCTCAGCTGCCACTGACGGACGACGCTCGGCACTGCAGTCATTGCAAATGTTGTCATACTGATACGCAATATGAGTACGCGGGTTTTGTTTTCAAATCTGCATAGGTTATCATCATCTCATGGAGACAAAGGAGACAACGGTGGAGCAGGCCGGGGCGACGATGGACGTCAACGGCGCCCCCTACGAGGTCGCGCGCCTGCTCGGCAAGGGCAAAGGCGGCTATTCGTATCTCGTGCGGGATGCGGACGGCGTGCTGCGCGTGCTCAAGCAGATCCACCACGAGCCCTGCGCCTACTACCAGTTCGGGGACAAGCTCGCCTCGGAGCTCGCCGACTACCGGACGCTCACGCGGATCGGCGTCGCCATGCCGCGGATGCTAGACGTGGACGAGGGCGCCGAACGCATCCTCAAGGAGTACGTCGACGGCCCCACCGTCTACGAGCTCGTCCTCGCGGGCGACGTGCGCCCCGCCCATGTCGAGCGGATGCGCGCGATATGCCGCGGGCTGTACGCGGCGGACGTGAACATCGACTACTTCCCGACGAACTTCGTCGTGCAGGGGGACGAGCTGCTCTACGTCGACTACGAATGCAACGCCTACATGCAGGAGTGGGACTTCGAGCATTGGGGGATTCGCTACTGGGACCGCACGCCGGAGCTGCTCGCCTACGCCGCCGAACACGGCGACGAGGTGCGCGGGCGCGGCGCGCAGGACGCCGACGAAGGGCCGGCCGCGAACAAGGAGGAGACATCATGACACCGTTCGAATCGCTGTGGCGCGCCTTCGCGCAGCTGCCCGAGGTGACCGCGATCGCGCTGGGCGGCTCGCGTGCCGGCGGCGTGCACGACGCGACGAGCGACTACGACCTGTACATCTACTGCGACGCGCTGCCCGACGAGGCCGAACGCCGCGCGATCATCACCGAACGCTGCGGCTACGCCGAGATCGGCAACGCGTTCTGGGAGCTCGAGGACGACTGCACGCTCAACGACGGCGTCGACATCGACATCCTCTACCGCAGCCTCAACGACTTCGCGCGCTCGATCTCGGCGGTCGTCGACGAGGGGAGGGCCGCCACCGGATACACGACGTGCATGTGGCACAACCTGCTGCGCTGCCGCGTCCTGTTCGACCGCGACGGACGTCTCGAGGCGCTGCGCCGGCGGTACGCGGTCGACTATCCGAACGAGCTGCGCGCGAACATCATCGGCAAGAACATGCGCCTGCTCGCCGCGAACCTGCCGTCCTACGACCATCAGATCGCGAAGGCGGCCGCCCGCGGCGACCTCGTCAGCGTCAACCATCGCACGGCCGCGTATCTGGAATCGTACTTCGACGTGCTGTTCGCGCTCAACCGGATCACGCATCCGTGCGCGACGGGCGGCCACCGCGCCGCCGGTCAGGCGACGTACAGCGCGGCCGGGTAGGCGAGATAGCGGATCTCGTCGAGCTGGTCGACGGTGACGTAGCCGGCCGGCGCGTTGATCACGTCGGGGATGCGGTTGACGACCGTCGCGCAGGTGTGTTCGACGGTGGCCGGCTTGACGACGTGGAACTCGGTGCCGGGCTCGCCTTCGATCCTCCAGTCGCACATGTCGCCGTCGTCCGGGCCGTAGACCTTGCCGATGCAGGCGGTCTCGAGCACCGGCCCCTGCATCGTCTCCGTCGTGACGACCGCCGACATGCCGACGCACCTGCCGGCCGGGATCGTCTCGCCCATCGTCTGCGAGTACACGTCGACGTCGTTGAAGTACGGCACGGCCTTCTGCGTCTGCGACCTGACCGTCAGGCCGAGCCTCTGGGCGAGCGCCTCGTTCGAGTTCCACACGTACGACGGCACGATCTCCTCCGGCTGCGCGAGCCGCGCCTCGAACTCCTCGGCCGTCAGGCCCACGCCGTGCGCCTTCGCGAGCGCCAGGCCGTAGTCCTCGACGTTGTAGCTGACGGCGCCGGTGATCCTGTCGACGCGCTCGCAGCCGCCGGCGACCTGCGCGACCATGTTGATCCAGAAGATATCCTGCATGCCCGTGCCGACGATCGTCGCGCCGTGTTCCTTGGCGATGCGGTCGAGGCGGTTCGTGACGGCCGGGTTCGTCGTCCACGGGTAGATCGCCTCCTCGCAGGTCGTGACGACGCTGACGCCGTGCTCGAGGCACAGCGTGCACATCGGTGCGATGTCGTCCATGAAGCTGAACAGCGTGACGACGGCGATGTCGGCGTCGCACGCGTCGAGCACCGCCTCGGCGTCGTCGCTCACCTTGACGTTGAGCGGGCCGATGCCGGCGAACTCGCCGATGTCCATGCCGACGACGTCCGGGTTGACGTCGATCGCGCCGACGATCCGGATGCCCTTGTCATGCATGTAGCGCACCGTGTACTTCGCCATCTTGCCGCAGCCGTACTGAATCGCCCGTATCGGTTCCATCGTCGCTCCTTTGTTCCGGATGGTTCGTTCGTGCCCCCGGTCCGTCGTCGTCGACGCCCGGGCGTGCCATCCACTATAACCCGTCGCGCCGGGCGCGGCGCACCGGGCGGTCCCGTCCGCACCCCGCCGAGGACGGGAATACCGGCCCTCCGGCGTCTGTTGTGAAGATACTGCGAAATTTGCGGACCCACATGGTTTTCCCAGCGGGCTTTCAGCCAGGCGACGCGGAGGGCCGGTAGGATGGGGACGAACGAAGCAACATCAAGGAGCAACGAATGACTTACGGTCAGCAGCCGGGCGCGCGGCGCCCGGACGGCGCCCAGCCGTACGGCGCGGCGCCGCAGTACGGCATGTATGGCGATCCGAACCAGGGGGCCGGGACGATGCGCCCCGGCGCCGACGGCGTCTACACGATCCAGCCCACCGCCGTCACCGAGCGCGCCGAGCACGCCTCGATGACGCGCGCCTACGGCGAGATGACGATCGCGCTCGTGCTCACGGGCCTCGTCGCGATCGTCACGAACATGACGCATCTGTATGAGAACTTCCTCGCCGCGACCGGCGCCATCGGCGTATGGCTGCCGATGATAGTCGAGGTCGGCATCGCCATCTACCTGGGCATGCGCGTCATGAACATGAAGTCGTCGACGGCGCGCGTGTGGTTCTACGTCTACGCGGCGCTCATGGGCTTCTCGCTGAGCGTCATCTTCAGCTTCTACGAAATCGCTACGATCGGCTACGCGTTCCTGATCAGCGCCGTCTTCTACTTCGCGCTGACGATGTTCGGTCTGACGACGAAGGCGAACATGCTCAAGGCCGGCCCGGTGCTGCTCATCGGCCTCGTCGTGCTCATCGTCACGCAGGTCGTGCTGATGTTCGTCGCGCCGACGAACACGATGCTCAAGGTCGTCGCCGCGATCGGCGTCGTGCTGTTCGCCGGCATGACGATCTACGACGCGCAGTTCACAAAGCGCATCTTCGCGCAGTACGCGTCGCAGGGGCCGGAGATGATCAAGCGCGTCTCGATCCTGTGCGCGCTCAACCTCTACCTGGACTTCGTCAACATGTTCCTCTACATCCTGCAGCTGCTGGGACTGAGCAGGGACTGACGTCCGCGCGACGACGCGGCGCATATCAAGGGCGGCCGGTGCATCCTCGGATGCGCCGGCCGCCCTTGCCGTCCACGGTGTTCCGCCGCTCGTCGCGCCCTCAGCTCAGATGCCGCGGCGAGCCGTCGGTCACCGGCGCCTGCAGCCCCTGCGGCGCGCCGTTGATGTCCCGATGGATCGTCTGCATCTGCGTCTCGACGTTCTGCAGCGATCGCGCGCAGTCGAGCAGCGTCTGCGAATGCTCGCTGAGCTTGGCGTCGGGAAGGTCGGTCTTGTAGCGCAGCGCATGTTCGAGGCTCGCCCAGTAGTCCATCGCGATCGTGCGGAACTGCACCTCGACGGGCGTGTAGTGCGCGCCCGACGACAGGAACACCGGCACCGCGTAGATGACATGCAGCGAACGGTAGCCGTTCTGCTTGGGGTTGAGGATGTAGTCCTTGACGCGCAGCACCTGGATGTCCGACTGCGCGGACAGGTAGTTGGCCACCGAGTACACGTCGTCGCGGTAGTTGCAGATGACGCGGATGCCGGCGACGTCGAAGAGGTTGTCGCGCACCGACCTGACGGTGAGCGGCAGATGCTTGCGGCGCATCTTCTCGATGATCGAATCGATCGATTTGAGGCGGCGCTCCATGTGGTGGATCGGGTCGTGCGAGAAATGCACCTGGAACTCCGAATCGAGGATCTCGAGCTTCGTGCTGATCTCGTACATCGCGCCCTCGTACACCTGCATCTGGTCGATGAATTCGGTCACGGCGTCCACCTGGGACGTCTCGATCGGCGACGCGCCGTCGCGTTGCGCGAGTTCGTCGGCGATCACGCTCAAGCGGGCGCGCAGTTCGTTGGTGTTCACACGGGTCTGACGGTCAAGTATCACGATGGACCATTGTAGCGGGCTCACCTGCCGGGATGCCGGGAACGCGCGGCGGCGCGCATATGGCGCACGGTCGCGCCGCCGTCGCGGCGATGCGCCGCGGGGCGCGCGCACTGTGCCCGCCCTCGGTTAGCATGTGCGGTATGAACGAAGAGATGATGACCGAAGCGGAGCGCGCGCCCGAGGGCACCCCCGCGGCCGCCGCGGGGCGCGGCAGGGGCGTGTTCGCCGTGCGCACGCTCGGATGCCAGATGAACGTGCACGACTCCGAACGCATCGCCGGCGTCCTCGAGGCGGCCGGCTACGTGCGTGCGAGCCATGAGCAGGAGGAGGCGCGCGACCTCGACCTCATCGTCATGAACACCTGCGCGGTGCGCGAGAACGCCACCGAGCGCATGTACGGGACAATCGGCCTGTGGGCGGGGATGAAGCGCGAGCGCCCGCACATGCAGATCGCGGTCGGCGGCTGCATGGCGCAGCTCGACCGCGAACGGATCGCGCAGCGCACGCCGTGGGTCGACGCCGTCTTCGGCACACGCAACATCGAGGACCTGCCGGCGCTGCTCGAACAGGCGAAGTCCACCGGCCGACCGCAGACGAAGGTCAACGAGCGCCTCGAGGTCTTCCCGAGCGAGCTGCCGGCGCATCGGGCGTCGAAGACGTCGGCGTGGGTGGCGATTTCGGTCGGCTGCAACAACACCTGTACGTTCTGCATCGTGCCGACGACGCGCGGCAAGGAGCGTGACCGCCGTCCCGGCGACGTGCTCGACGAGATCCGCGCCGTCGTCGCCGACGGCGCGAAGGAAGTCACGCTGCTGGGGCAGAACGTGAACTCCTACGGCTACGGCATCGGAGACCGCTACGCGTTCTCGAAGCTGCTGCGCGCGTGCGGGGACATCGACGGCCTCGAGCGTGTGCGTTTCACGTCGCCGCATCCGGCCGCCTTCACCGACGACGTCATCGCAGCGATGGCCGAGACGCCGAACGTCATGCATCAGCTGCACTTCCCGCTGCAGTCGGGTTCCGACCGCATCCTGCGCGCGATGCGCCGCTCATACCGCTCGGGGCGTTTCCTCGCGATCCTGGAGAGGATCCGCGCGGCGATGCCGGACGCGCAGATCTCCACCGACGTCATCGTCGGCTTCCCCGGCGAGACCGAGGAGGATTTCCAGGACACGCTGCGCGTCGTCGAGCAGGCGCGCTTCTCGTCGGCGTTCACGTTCATCTATTCGCCGCGTCCGGGCACACCGGCCGCCGCGATGGAGCAGGTGCCGCACGAGGTGGCCCGCGAGCGCCTCGAACGGCTGCTCGCGTTGCAGGAGCGCATCACCGCCGAGAACCTGAGCGGATTCGAGGGGCGCGACGTCGAGGTCATGGTGACCGGCCACTCCGGCAAGAAGGACGGCGAGACGCACCGCGTCACCGGCCGCGAGCGCACCGGCGTGCTCGTGCACGTCGGCGTGCCGGAGGGCGAGCCGACGCCCGGGGTCGGCGACTTCGTGACGGCGACCGTCACGCACGCCGGCGTGCACAACCTCATCGCCGACCCGGACGTCGCGGCCGGGCAGACCTACATGGTGCGGCGTTGAGGCGGCCGCGCGAGCGGGGCGACGATCGATGGACGGGCCGACGGGCATGAGAACGGACGATGGAGGAGCGGGTGTGCGGATGGACGGCGCGGACGACATGGACGGCGCGCGGGAACCGGCGGTGACGGCGCACGACGGGGCGAGGCCGTCGACGCGGGTCGTGTCGATCGTCGGGCCGACGGCGTCGGGCAAGACCGGCCTCGGCATAGCGATCGCGCGGCGTCTGGCCGAACGCGGCGAACGGGCCGAGATCGTCAATGCGGACGCTTACCAGATGTACAGGGGCATGGACGTCGGCACCGCGAAGGCGAGCGCCGACGAACGAGCCGCCGTGCCGCACCATCTGCTCGACGTCATCGAGCCGGACGACGCGATGTCGGTCGCGCGCTTCCAGCGGATGGCGCGCGACTGCATCGCCGACCTGCAGGCGCGGGGGATCCGCCCGATCCTCGTCGGCGGCTCGGGGCTCTACGCGCGTGCGGCGATCGACGACATCACGTTCCCCGGCACCGATCCGGCCGTGCGCGCGCGGCTCGAGGAACGCGCCGAACGCGAAGGCCCGGGCGTCCTGTTCGCCGAGCTCGAGCGGCTCGACCCCGAGGCGGCGGCGCGCATGGACCCGCGCAACCCGCGGCGCACCGTGCGCGCGCTCGAGGTGATCGAGGTCACCGGACGGCCGTATTCGGCGTCGCTGCCGCGCTACCGCTACGTCATCCCGTCGGTCCAGATCGGCCTCGACCTGCCTCGCGCCGAGCTCGACCGGCGCATCGACCTGCGCACGCGGACGATGTTCGACGACGGCTTCGTCGACGAGGTGCGCAGGCTGCGGCCGCATCTGGGCGCGACCGCGTCGCGCGCGCTCGGCTACCAACAGGTCATCGACCATCTCGACGGCCTGGCCGACCTTGATGAGACGCGCCTCCTCGTCGCGCAGAGGACGAAGCGCCTCGCGCGCAAGCAGATGGGCTGGTTCGGCCGCGACCCGCGCATCCACTGGCTGCAGGCCCTCAACCCGCGGCTCGTGGATCTGGCGATGGGGATCATCGACGTGGCCGACGGCGGCGGCTACGACGCCGTCGACATGCATGCGGACGAGTACGTCCGCCATCGTCTCGGCGACCTGGAGTGATACCGGCGGCATCGTCCGCGCGCGGCGCTCCGGCGGGCGCGGCCTCGCGGTAGAATCAAGGACTGTTATGGCACGATCCACATCCTCGAACGCAAGCAAACGACCGCGCAAGGCGAGCTCGAACGGCTCGTCGGCGCCGGCGGCGAAGGGACGCCGCGCGTCGCAGGACGCCGACGAACCCTCGTGGAAGCGTGCGCTGCTCGCCGTGCCGCGCGCCTTCGGCGCCGCCGTGCGCAAGGTGAGCGTCGGCGACTACGATCCGGCGTACCGCCGCGACGGCCTGTGCTTCGCGCTCATCGTCCTCGCCGTCTTCTTCGTCGGCTCCGAATGGTTCCGAGTCAGCGGCCCGCTCGGACAGGGTCTGCACGCCTTCGCCTCGGGCCTGTTCGGCGTCATGAGCATCGTCGTGCCGGTGCTGCTCGTGCTCGTCTCGATCCGCCTGATCCGCAACTCCGGCAGGGGGTCGGGCAATCCGAGCGTGCTCGTCGGCTGGACGATGCTGCTGTGGTCGGTGTGCTCGATCATCGACGTCGTCATGGCCGCCGACACGAAGGAGTTCTCCTGGGCCAACCTGCAGCAGGCGGGAGGCCTGTTCGGCTTCCTGATCGGCTCGCCGCTCGCGTGGGGGCTCTCGCAGAGTTTCGCGATCATCGTGTTCGTCGTATCCGCGCTGTTCTCGATCCTGCTCATCACACGCACCCACGTCACCGAGGTCCCCGCCAAGCTGCGCGCATGGTTCGGCGGCGCCCCGCATGAGGATGCGGCCGACGCCGACCGTTTCCCCAACGAGGTGCGCGTCGGCGACGACGACACGCTGCGCTTCGCCGAGGGCGTGCCGACGCATGAAGGCGACGACGGGGACAATGCGGCGCCGGCGCGGCGCGAAGGCCTGTTCAGCCGTCTGTTCCGCCGTCGCAGGCGGCGCGGCGACTCCGGCGAGCTCGACAGCTACGCCGGCGACGAGGCCTTCGTCAACGCGGCGAGCCGGCACGGCGAGACCGCCGAGACGCGCGTCGTCGGCGCGCCGCGCACGGTGAGCAGCGGCGGCGCCTACAACGACGACGCGACGCGCGCCATCGACTCGAACACCTGGTCGGCGCAGCAGCCGGAGGTCCACACGACGCCGATGCCGTCGGGGTCGATCCCGGCGACGACGGCATCGACGGGCGACCCGTGGGGCGCGCTCGACGACGGCATGTCGTCGCTGCTCGTCTCGCCGCGCACCGGCGAGGTCGTCGACATGCGCGCCGCAGCCGCGGCGGCGGCGCCGATCCCCCGGCCGTCCGGTGTCCCCGCCGCGGGCGGCGTCGAGGACGCGGCCGTCGCCGAAGCGGGGGAAGCGGGCGGTCCCGATGCGGGCGCCGAGGATGCGCCGTACCGGCTCCCCGAACTGAACCTGCTGATGAAGGGGCAGCCGCATGCGGCGCACACGCAGGCGAACGACAACGTCATCCGCGCGCTCAACACCACGTTCCAGCAGTTCAAGGTCGACGCGAAGGTCGTCGGCTTCCTGCGCGGACCGTCGGTCACGCAGTACGAGGTCGAGGTCGCCCCGGGCGTCAAGGTCGAGAAGGTGACGAACCTCGACAAGAACATCGCCTACGCCGTCGCGAGCTCCGACGTGCGCATCCTCTCGCCGATCCCCGGCAAGTCGGCGATCGGCATCGAGATCCCGAACACCGACCGCGAGATCGTCCATCTGGGCGACGTGCTGCGTTCGGACAAGGCGATGAACGACCCCAACCCGATGCTCGCCGGCGTCGGCAAGGACGTCGAGGGCCACTTCGTGACCGCCGACCTGACGAAGATGCCGCATCTGCTCGTCGCCGGCGCCACCGGCTCGGGCAAGTCGAGCTTCATCAACTCGATGCTCACGTCGATCATCATGCGCGCCACGCCCGATCAGGTGCGCATGATCATGGTCGACCCCAAGCGCGTCGAGCTGTCCGCGTACGCAGGCATCCCGCATCTGCTTACGCCGATCATCACCGATCCGAAGAAGGCCGCGCAGGCGCTCGAATGGGTCGTCAAGGAGATGGACGCGCGCTACAGCGACCTCGAGTTCTTCGGGTTCCGCCACGTCAAGGACTTCAACGAGGCGGTGCGCGCCGGCAAGGTGCACGCGCCGGCCGGATCGAAGCGCAAGGTGGCGCCCTACCCGTACCTGCTCGTCGTCGTCGACGAGATGGCCGATCTGATGATGGTCGCGAAGAACGACGTGGAAAGCTCGATCCAGCGCATCACGCAGCTCGCGCGCGCCGCCGGCGTCCACCTCGTGCTCGCCACGCAGCGCCCTTCGGTAGACGTCGTCACCGGCCTGATCAAGGCGAACATCCCCTCGAGGCTCGCCTTCGCGACGTCGTCGGCGACCGATTCGCGCGTCATTCTCGACGCGACCGGCGCCGAGACGCTCATCGGGCAGGGCGACGCGCTGTTCATGCCGATGGGCATGGCCAAGCCGATCCGCGTGCAGGGCGCGTGGGTCAACGAGTCGGAGATCCGCAAGGCCGTCGACTTCGTGCGCCAGCAGCGCAAGCCGCATTACCGGCAGGACATCGAGCAGATGGCGAACGAGGCGGAGAAGTCGAAGCTCGACCCGACCGAGGACATCGGCGGCGACATGGACGAGCTGCTGCAGGCCGCCGAACTCGTCGTCAGCTCGCAGTTCGGCTCGACGTCGATGCTGCAGCGCAAGCTGCGCGTCGGCTTCGCGAAGGCAGGGCGCCTGATGGACCTGCTCGAATCGCGCGGCGTCGTCGGACCGTCGGAGGGCTCGAAGGCGCGCGAAGTGCTCGTGCAGCCGGCCGACCTGCCGCAGGTGCTCGCGTTCATCAAGGGTGAGACGACGTCGCTGACCACCGGCCCGTCCGAGGCCGCGGAGGCGCCGGCGCCGCCGTCCGGGGACTGAGCCCCGCCGGACTGTGTCATACGGCGTGGGGTAGTCTGAACGGCATGGAACAGCGAAGCAAACGTGCATCATGGTGGGAGGGGTGGAACACCCCGGCGAATCTCGTCACCTTCTCCCGCATCGTCCTCGTCGTCGTCTTTCTCGGCCTGTACATCGGCGCGGGGCAGTGGGGTTCGCGCAACATGGGCATGCGCTGGGCGGCCGCGATCGTTTTCATCGTCGCGGCGTCGACGGACAAGATCGACGGCTGGATGGCTCGCAAATACAATCAGGTGACCGAACTGGGCAAGCTGTTGGACCCGATCGCGGACAAGCTGCTCACGCTCGGCACGCTCATCGTGGCCGCGAGCCTCAACGAGTTCGGCATCGCGTGGCTCGGCTGGCTCGTCACCGCGTTGTTCTTCGTGCGCGAGGTCGGTATCACGGTGATGCGGTTCTTCGTCATCGACCACGGCGGCGCCGTCATCGCCGCCTCCCAGCTCGGCAAATACAAGACCCTCACGCAGTGCCTCGGCCTGGGGCTGTTGCTCATCCCGGTGTGGTCCCTCGTGCCGGCCGGCTCGCATCCGGCGTGGCTGACCGTCTACTTCGTGGTCGCCTACACGCTGATCTACTTCTCGCTGATCCTGTGCCTGTATTCGGGATGGGAGTATGTCCGCGGCGTGCTCAAGGCCTCGAAGGCCTCCGGCGCGCACGTCAAGGCGGCCCACGGCGATCCGGGCGACGCGGCGGTCACGTCGGACGATGCGGGCGCGGACGCCGGACGCTGATCTTCGCAAACGCCACCGGACGACGCCCGGCATGCCGTCCGGCGGACCCGCATGCGCGCCCCACGGCGGGGCGCGCACGTTCATATGGGCGCGTATGCGCATGAGGATGGGAGGTGAACGATGACACGGTTCGAGGTCGAGGGCGCCGATCCGCGCCTGATCGACGACATGGGGCTCCTGCGCCGCTACTGCGACGAGCAGGCTTCGGCGATCCTCGCATGGTGCGGGGCGCGCGGCGTGAGGATCGCATGCGCCGAATCGCTCACCGGCGGCCTGCTCGCCGACGCCTTCGTCAGGATCCCCGGCGCCTCGCGCGTCTTCCTCGGTTCGGCGGTGACCTACGACATCCACGCGAAGGAGGCGGTGCTCGGCGTCGATGGCGACCTGTTGCGCGCACACGGCGCCGTCGACCCGCAGGTGGCGCGCGAGATGGCGGCCGGCACGGCCCGGCTGTTCAGCCGACCGGAATATCGCTCCGGGATTATCGGCCTGTCGACGACCGGCGTCGCGGGGCCCGGACCTGATGAGGACAAACCGGCCGGATTAGTGTACTTCGGCGTGTCGCTACCACAAAACGAGTATTTTTTCACGAGTCCTTCACACTATGCAGTAGAGTTGGATTTGCAAGGTTCCAGAGAGGTTATTAGACAGCGGGCCGTGGGTTGTGTTCTGGGAAACCTGAGACAATTCACAGGTTCTTCACAGGAATGAGTCCCGATACTGGAACCGAAGAACACTGTCGATAAGGAAAGGAGCGTGATCGCCATGAATGATATGGACATGATGACTTTCACCGAAGGACAGACCGAGGTCAAGAAGGTTGAGGTTTCCACTCCGTCTCGCAATGGAACGGCGCGCATGCGCGAACTGACGCCGGCCCAGCGCCGCGCGGTCATGTTCGCTCAGCAGCAGGTGCTTCGCGCGCGTGCCGCCAAGAAGGCCAAGGACGAGCGTCAGGCGGCGCTTGTGCGCATGTGGCAGGAGGAGGACGTCGAGACGACCAAGCCCCGCACCGTCATCCGCAAGCGCGAGACGATGGGCGAAGTCAAGGAGGTGTCGCTGCGCGAGGCCATCGGCCATGTACTGCGCGATTTGCGCACGCATGACCACAAGACGCTGCGCGAGGTCAGCGAGAAGGCCGGGGTCTCCCTCGGCTACCTCTCCGAAGTCGAACGCGGACAGAAGGAGGCCAGCTCCGAACTGCTCGCGTCGATCTCCGAGTCGCTCGGCCTGAGCACGTCGCAGATGCTGCGCATGGTCGCCGACTACCTCGACTCCGTGGAAGCCTGAAACGACTCCGACACGGCGCGGGCCGCGCATGACGGCCGGCTGATGCGCCTGAGCATGGATGGGGACGCCCCTCGGGGCGTCCCCATTCCCGTTTGCGCGGCCCTGTGTCCGCGGGGCTTTCGCGCGGGGCGCGGGAGGTGTACAGTGGCGCGGTATGCGTGAACGAGAATTCTGGGAACTGCTCGAGGAAGTGTTCGGCAGGAGCTACGGGCGTGCGCTCGCCCGGGACCAGCGTCTGACGAAGCTCGGCGGCAGGACCGTCGTCGAGGCGCTCGGCGACGGCGAGGAGCCTCGCATCGTGTGGAACGTGCTGTGCGACCAGATGGACGTGCCCGATGCGCGGCGCTGGGGCAAGGACCATGCGGCGCCGCCGCTGCCGGTCGACTTCCTCTGACGCCGCCGCGACACGCCGCCGACATTCGAACAAATGTTCGTATCTTCGGGTATGATGGTGCCCCGGCACAGCCGACGCGGTTGTGCGGCGCTCGGCGAAATGTGGATGACGGCACCGTCCGTACACATGGTCCGTCCTTCTGGACGGGCGCGGCGCGTCGCGTGTACCGTGGATGGCGCCTGTGCGGCACCGGCCGTGCGCGCGCCCGTGGCATCGTAAGACAAAGGAGGGCTGCAATGGCAGCGGCGAAGGCGGAGAAAGCCAAGGAGTCCGACAAGGGCATGAGCTTCGGGCAGAATGTGGACCCGCGGCGTCAGGAGGCGCTCAGGAACGCGCTCAAGCAGGTGGAGAAGAGCTTCGGCAAGGGCTCGGCGATGCGTCTGGGCGACAAGCCCGAACAGGACGTCGAGGTCATCCCGACCGGATCCCTCGCGCTCGACATGGCGCTCGGCATCGGCGGTCTGCCACGCGGCCGCGTCGTCGAGATCTACGGGCCGGAATCGTCCGGCAAGACGACGCTCGCGCTCCACGTCGTCGCGAACGCGCAGAAGAACGGCGGCGTCGCGGCGTTCATCGACGCCGAGCACGCGCTCGACCCGGTCTATGCGCGCAATCTGGGCGTCGACACCGATTCGCTCATCGTCTCGCAGCCGGACAACGGCGAGCAGGCGCTTGAGATCGCGGACATGCTCATCCGTTCCGGCGCGCTCGACGTCATCGTCATCGACTCGGTCGCGGCCCTCGTGCCGAAGGCGGAGATCGAGGGCGACATGGGCGACAGCCACGTCGGCCTGCAGGCGCGCCTGATGAGCCAGGCGCTGCGCAAGATGACCGGCGCGCTCGCGCAGGCGAACACGACCGCGATCTTCATCAACCAGCTGCGCGAGAAGATCGGCGTCTTCTTCGGCAGCCCGGAGACGACGACCGGCGGCAAGGCGCTCAAGTTCTACGCGTCGGTGCGTATGGACATCCGCCGCATCCAGACGCTCAAAAGCGGCGACGACGCGGTCGGCAACCGCACGAAGGTCAAGGTCGTCAAGAACAAGATGGCGCCGCCCTTCAAGTCGGCCGAGTTCGACGTGCTCTACGGCGAGGGCATCTCGCGCGAGGGCTCGGTGCTCGACATGGCGTTGCAGACCGACATCGTCAAGAAGTCCGGTTCGTGGTTCACCTACGAGGGCGAGCAGCTCGGCCAGGGGCGCGAGAACGTGCGCCGCTTCCTCAAGGACAATCCGCAGATCGTCGACGAGATCGAGAACAAGGTCAAGATCGCCTACGGTCTCATCGACGCGCCCGAGGACACCTTCGCGCAGGGCGAGGAGGTCGAGTCCACGATCGAGTCCGAGGACATCGCCGCGACCGCGGCCGGCGACGAGACGGCGAGGAAGGACGGCTGATGATCTCGGTCGAGGAGTTCCTCGCGGCGCATCCGGTGCCGGCGCCCCAGGACGGCGGCCCCGTGCGGGTCCCGGCCGGCTCCGGCCATGATGTCGGCGCTCCGGCCTCGGCGGCGGACGGCCCCGATGCGACGTACGTCCGCCGCGCCGGCCATGCCGCCGTGCAGGCGACCGCCGACGGCGGCACGGCCATGGACGCCGACGCCGATGCGGACGGCTGTGTGGACGGGGACGCGTCGGCGGATATGGACGCGCCCCTGCCCGCGGCGCACTTCGGCGGCGTCTTCGGCGCCTCGGGGGACGACGACGTCCGTCGCGCTCGTGGCGCGCGGCACGCCGGCGGCGTGCGCGGCCGCGACGGGCGACGCCGTTCGGCGGCTGGCTTCGCCTATACACCGACGGACGATCCCCACGACGAGGAGCGATGCAAGGAGGCGGCGCTGCGGCTGCTCGACGCCGCTGCGCGTTCGACCGGGACGCTGCGCGCCAAGCTCGCCGAACGCGGCTACGCCGACGACGTCGTCGCGAAGGTCGTCGACCGCCTGACCGAACTGCGGCTGCTCGACGACGAGGACTATGCGCGCTCGGTCGTGCGCTCCTGCGCGAAGCGGATGATGGGGATGCGCGGCGCCGTCATGGAGATGACTCGCAAGGGCGTCGACCGCGCGCTGGCGATGCGCGTCGCTGCCGAGGCCGCCGACGACGGCGTCTTCGTCGACGCGGCGTGGGCGCTTGGCCGCGCCGTCGCCGCGCGCACCCGCGGCAATGATGCGCAGGTCGCGCGCCGTCGCTTCTGGGGTGCCGGGGGTCGCAAGGGGCATGACCCGCAGACGCTGCGCGAGGTCGGCGATGCGCTGTTCCGCACCCAGGGCGATGACGGGGCGGGGGAATGACAGGCAGGATGAGGGGTGAGACCTCTTATACCCCGGGTTCTGTCGTGGTGCGGCGTCCTGAAACGCCGCACCACGGATGGCCATCCATCTCGACCTGACGTCGCCGTCAGGCTCTAGCAGCCTACCCGAAGACATTGGGCGAGCAGCCCTCAAGCGTCTTCTGCTTGGCCTTGCTCCCGATGAGGCTTGCCATGCGGCCGGCTGTTACCAGCGGCCCGGTGGTCTCTTACACCGCCGTTTCACCCTTACCCGTCCTTTAACGACTTAAAGGGCGGGCGGTCTGTTCTCTGCTGCGCTATCTCTCAGGTCACCCTGGGCGGACGTTATCCGCCATCGTGCTCTGCGGAGCCCGGAAGTTCCTCAACCATGTTCTGGTCGCGGCCATCAAGAGGTCTCAAAGGCAGTATTGTAGCACCATGCGCGACATCGGCGCCAATATGGTCGCGGCCGTATCGAAAAAGTTAAACCAGCAGCTTTACCGCATTTTCCCGCATGTCGTCGGTTACAATGAGTGGTATCCGGACGGCGGCATCGTCGTCTCGGTCCGCATATAGCGGCATGACGCCGCTTGAGTCTAGGGAGGTCCACATGGATATCGTGATTACCGGCCGTCACATTCAGATCAAGCAGAAGTTCCGTGACGTCGTCGAAAGCAAGATGAATCGTGTGACCGCAATCGCCCCTGATGCGCAGCGCGTCCAGATCGTGCTGTCGCATGAGGGCAATCCGCGTATGCATGACACGGCGATGCGCGTCGAGCTCACCGTCATCGCCGGCGCCACCGTCGTCCGCGCCGAGGCCTCGAGCCTCGACGAGATCAGCGCGCTCGATCTGGCGCTCGACAAGCTGACGCTGCGTCTGCGCCGCGCGCGCGACCGCCGCAAGGATCACCGCAAGAACTACACGCCGGTCCCGGTCGACGCGGGCGAGTTCGTCCCGCCGTCCGAGGAGGAAGAGGACATCATGGGCGCCGCCGCCGACGCCAACAGCCCGGCGGCCGCAGTCGCGTCCGATCTCGGCCCCGGCGAGTCCATCGAGGTGCATGTCGGCGATACGCCGATCGTCATCCGCCGCAAGCTCCACGTCGCCGAGCCGATGAGCATCGACGAGGCACTCTACGAGATGGAGCTCATCGGCCATGACTTCTTCCTGTTCGTCAACAAGGACACGATGCGCCCGTCGGTCGTTTACCACCGCCATGGCTGGAGCTACGGCGTCTTCGAGATTGACACCCCGGAGAACATCAAGAAGGCCGAGGAGGCCAAAAAGGCCTGATCCCGGGCCATCGCCGCGATCCGAAGGGTCGCGGCGCAGATGAACGGTCGGTGCCGGCGCCCGAGGAGGGAAGCCGGCGCCGACCGTTTTCCGTGTTCGCATGAAGGGGATGCACGGGGGCGGCCTGTCGTTTGTGGATGTCTTGTGACGGAACGTGAGAAATTTGCGTAAACAGGTCGAAAAACGAAGGGGAAAATCCGCCGGTCCGGTATGGTGGATGATGTTAACGACCATCTCACAAAGGGAGTGACATTGGTAGACATCGTAGACAAGGCCCTGCGCATGGGCGAAGGCCGTCAGATCAAGCGCCTGGAGAACGTGGCTAAGGAGGTCAACGCGCTCGAGGACCAGATCTCGGCGCTGAGCGACGAGGAGCTCAAGGGGCAGACCGCCAAGTTCAAGGAGAGGCTCGCCAACGGCGCGACGCTCGACGACATCATGGCCGAGGCCTTCGCCACCGTGCGCGAGGTCTCGAAACGCACGCTCGGACAGCGCCACTTCGACGTCCAGCTCATGGGCGGCGCGGCGCTGCACTGGGGCAACATCGCCGAGATGAAGACCGGTGAAGGCAAGACGCTCGTCGCGACGCTGCCGAGCTACCTCAACGCGCTCGAGGGCAAGGGCGTGCACGTCATCACCGTCAACGACTACCTCGCCAGCTACCAGAGCGAGCTCATGGGCCGCATCTACCGATTCCTCGGCATGAGCGTTGGCTGCATCGTCACCGGCCAGAAGCCGCCGGAGCGCCGCAAGCAGTACAACGCGGACATCACCTACGGCACGAACAACGAATTCGGCTTCGACTACCTGCGCGACAACATGGCGTGGGAGAGGAACGAGCTCGTGCAGCGCGGCCACCACTACGCGATCGTCGACGAGGTCGACTCGATCCTCATCGACGAGGCGCGCACGCCGCTGATCATCTCCGGTCCGGCCGAGGGCGACGTGACGCGCTGGTACCGCCAGTTCGCCAAGCTCGTGCCCAAGCTCGTGCGCGACGAGGACTACGAGGTCGACGAGAAGAAGAAGACCGTCGGTATCCTCGATCCGGGCATCACGAAGATTGAGGACTACCTCGGCATCGACAACCTGTACGAGCCGGGCAACACGGCGCTCATCGGCTACCTCAACAACGCGATCAAGGCCAAGGAGCTGTTCCTGCGCGACCGCGACTACGTCGTCACCGGCGGCGAGGTGCTCATCGTCGACGAGCACACCGGCCGCATCCTGCCGGGCCGCCGCTACAACGAGGGCCTGCACCAGGCGATCGAGGCGAAGGAGAACGTCGAGGTCAAGGCCGAGAACCAGACCTTCGCGACGATCACGCTGCAGAACTACTTCCGCATGTACGACAAACTCGCCGGCATGACCGGCACCGCCGAAACCGAGGCCGCCGAGTTCATGGGCACCTACAAGCTCGGCGTGCTGCCGATTCCGACGAATCGCCCGATGATCCGCCAGGACAAGGACGACCTCATCTTCCGCACGAAGAAGGAGAAGCTCCAGGCGATCGTCAAGGACGTCGCGGAACGCCACAAGAAGGGCCAGCCGGTCCTGCTGGGCACCGCGTCCGTCGAGGCCTCGGAGGTCGTTTCCTCGCTGCTCGACGTCGTCGAGATCCCGCACAAGGTCCTCAACGCGAAGCAGCACGAGAAGGAGGCGGCCGTCGTCGCCGTCGCCGGCCGCAAGGGCGCCGTGACCGTCGCGACGAACATGGCCGGCCGAGGCACCGACATCATGCTCGGCGGCAACGTCGAGTTCCTCGCCGACGCCAAGCTCAAGGAGGAGGGCTACTCGCCGGAGGACACGCCGGAGGAGTACGAGAAGCTGTGGCCCGAGACGCTCAAGCAGATCAAGGAGCAGGTCAAGGACGAGCATGAGGAGGTCGTCGAGCTCGGCGGCCTGTACGTGCTCGGCACCGAGCGCCACGAGTCGCGCCGCATCGACAACCAGCTGCGCGGCCGTTCCGGCCGTCAGGGCGATCCGGGCGAATCGCGCTTCTACCTGAGCCTCGAGGACGACCTGATGCGCCTGTTCAACACGCAGCTCGTCGCGCGCGTCATGGCCAAGGGCATGCCGGATGGCGAGCCGATCGAGTCGAAGGCCGTCTCCAAGGGCGTGCGCAACGCGCAGAAGGCCGTCGAATCGCGCAACTTCGAGATCCGCAAGAACGTCCTCAAGTACGACGACGTGATGAACAAGCAGCGCACCGTCATCTATTCCGAGCGCCAGGCGGTGCTCAAGGGCGAGGACATCCACGAGGACATCGAGCGCTTCATCACGGACACCGTCACGAGCTACGTGACCGGCGCCAAGCACGGCTCCGACAAGCCGAAGGACTGGGACTGGGACGGCATGCTCAAGGCCATGCGCGGGCTCTTCCCGACGGGCGTGGGCGAGGATGAGGCCAAGGAGGCCGCCGAGGGCCTCAAGGGCGAGAAGGCCGTCGACGCCGTCGTCGCGCTCTTCGTCAAGGACGCGCAGGAGCAGTACGCGCAGTTCGAGGACAAGCTCGGCGAAGAGGGCCTGCGCACGCTCGAGCGCCGCGTCGTGCTCGCCGTGCTCGACCGCAAGTGGCGCGAGCACCTCTACGAGATGGACTACCTCAAGGACGGCATCGGCCTGCGCGGCATGGGCCAGCGCGATCCGCTCGTCGAATACCAGCGCGAAGGCTACCAGATGTACAACTCGATGATCGAGGCGATCAAGGAGGAGTCCATCCAGCTGCTGTTCCATGTGGACGTCGATTCGGTCGCGCAGACGCAGGACCATGAGGACATGGCCCAGGACGTCACCGACGACCAGGTCGTCGACGAGGCCGAGGTCGCGCTCGGCGAAGGCGTCGGCGTCGATGAGCTCGACTCGGACGAGGTGCGCATCGTCGAACCGGAGGAGCCGTCGAAGTACGACGACACGGCCGACGAAACGGCCGTCGCGCTCGGCGACGCGGTCAAGGAGGAGGTCGAGGACGTCGACGACGAGGCTCATGGCATCGTCGGACCGGCGCCGATCTCGCACGCCGAGGGCAAGGTCCCGACGAACAAGCGCCCGAAGAACGAGGAACTCAAGACGCCGTGGGCGGACGGCCGCACGTTCCCGGGCACGCCGAAGAACGCGCAGTGCCCGTGCGGTTCGGGACGCAAGTACAAGCTGTGCCACGGCCGGAACGAGCAGTGAGCTGACCGTCCTGCGTCAATCGGGACATGACGGGGCGAGGGGTGCCGCAGCCGTAACGGCTGCGGCACCCCTCGCCGTTTCCGTTGCCGGATGATGCCCATGCGGACGTCATCGAGGGCGGAGGGCGACGATTGCGGGCGCACGGGCGCCCATCGTCGTTGCGGCGGCCCGATCGCGGTGGGACATGGGCCGTTCGCCCAGGCACATGACCATGATGCGGGAATCGAAACGGCTTCGTTGCATGTCCTTCATAGACTGGTCGGTGCATTGCACGATACCGATGAGGAGAGGTCATGGCCGACATCACCTGGAAAACGATCCTGACGAAGCTCGTGAAGGGCGAGCATCTGAGCGCCGAGGAATCCGCATGGTTCGTCGACGATCTCATGCAGGGCAACGCGCAGCCGGCGGCCGTCGGCGCCGTGCTTGCGACGCAGCAGCAGCTGGGTCTGACGGCCGACGAGGTCTCCGGCGCGGCGAAGGCGATGGTGTCGCACGCCGTGCCGCTCGACGTGGACCGTGAATGCACCGACATCGTCGGCACCGGCGGCGACGGCGCGCACACCGTCAACCTGTCGACGATGGGCGCTGTCATCGCGGCCGCCGCCGGCGTCATGATCGTCAAGCACGGCAACCGCGCGGCGAGCTCGAAATGCGGCGCCGCCGACTGCCTCGAGGCGCTCGGCCTGCCGCTCGACCTCAAGCCGCAGGCCGTCGCCGAGATCGCCGACGAGGTGGGCATCACCTTCGCGTTCGCGAAGACCTTCCATCCGGCGATGCGCTTCGTCGGGCCGGTGCGCGCCGCTCTCGGCGTGCCGTGCGTCTTCAACGTGCTCGGGCCGTTGACGAACCCGGCGGCCCCGAAGCACATGGCGATCGGCTGCGCGAACCGGGCGATGAGCCCGGTCATGGCCGCCGTCTACGCGGCGAACGGCCAAAGCGGCATGGTGTACACGTCGAACGAGGGACTCGACGAGATGGCGCCGACCGGACCGATCTCGGTGTGGGAGTTCAAGGACGGTGAGGTCGCCGAGACGGTCTTCGACCCGATCGAGGAACTGGGGCTCGCGAAGGTCACGATCGACGACCTGCGCGGCGGTGAGCCGGACTACAACGCGCAGGCCGCGCGCGACCTGTTCGCCGGCAAGGACGTGCCGTTCCGCACGACGGCGCTGCTCAACGCCGCGTCGGCGATCGTCGCAGACGGTTCGCTCATCGACGCCGACGCGCCGCTTGCCGAACGCTTCCGCAGCGCCTACGCGATCGCCGAACGCGCCGTCGACGACGGCGGGGCGCAGGAGCTGCTCGACAAGTGGATCGCCGTCGCGAAGAGCAAGGCCTGAGCCGATGCGGCGCCCGCGCGGCCAGGGAGGTCAGACGCGGGCGCCGTTGTCCGAATCGTCGTCGTGGATGACGTCGCGGCCCTCATGCTGCGCGATGAGGCCGCCCGCCCCGATGAGGATGCACAGCGCGGATGCGAGGCCGACGATGCCGACGACGTGCGGCAGGCAGGCGGCGACGATGACGCCGATGACGCCGACCGCGAGGATCGCCGCGCATACGAGCTTCGAGACGCGGATGCCCCTGAGCGACGGGTTCGGCGCCGAGAATCCCATGCCGTCACGGTCGAGGACGTCGTCGGTGTCGAGCCAGCTGCTCGTGTAGTCGCGCGGTCCGCGTCCCGCGCCGGTGAACGCCTCGTCGGACAGGTCGTCGACGGTGAGCATCGCCTTCTTCTCCTCGCGCTTGACGTGGCGGTCGAACCTCTTCGCCGTGCGCGAGCGCTCGACATCCTCGAGCTCGCCTGCGTGGTCGTTGAGGAAGGTCTCCCAGTCGTCGCGTCCGGACGCATCGTCCCGTCGACGCGCGCCGCCGTCGTTGC
Source organism: Bifidobacterium castoris (assembly GCF_003952025.1). GTDB lineage: Bacteria > Actinomycetota > Actinomycetes > Actinomycetales > Bifidobacteriaceae > Bifidobacterium > Bifidobacterium castoris. The sequence continues at coordinate 229,666 of NZ_QXGI01000004.1, forward strand.
TGCTATTGTTGAGGTCGGTCATGACCACTACTGTAGCAAGCGGAATGTGAAGCGCGTAAGGAGACTTCGGATGCTGTACTGGTTTTTCGTCAAGACGCTCGGGCCGATTGCGCGGCGGCGCTTCAATCCGACGGCCGAGGGCCTGGAACACATCCCGCATGAGGGGGGCGCGATCATCGCCGCGAACCATCTGGCGGTCATCGACGACGCGCTGCTGCCGATGACCTGCCCGCGCATGATCCACTTCATGGGCAAGGCCGAGTACTTCGAAGGCAAGGGCCTCAAGGGACGCTTCAAGAAATGGTGGTTCACGTCGGTCGGCGTCTTCCCGGTCGACCGCTCCGGAGGATCCAAGTCGCTCGGCGCGCTCGAGCACGCGCGTGAGATCATCGAGAACGGCGAGCTGTTCGGCATCCACATCGAGGGCACGCGCAGCCCCGACGGCCGCCTGTACAAGGGGCACACCGGCGCCGCGCGCCTCGCGCTCGAGACAGGCTGCCCGATCGTGCCGGCCGCGATCATCGGTTCGCGCGAACTGCAGCGACCCGGTCAGGTCATCCCCGGCAAGGGCAGCAGCAAGGTCGTTTACGGCGAGCCGATCGCCGTGGAGAAGACGCCGGCCGACGAGGTCACGCACGAGCAGCTGCGCGGACTGACCGACGAGGTCACGCGCCGCATCGAGGCGATGAGCGGACAGGAGTACGTGCCCGAATACGCGCAGGTCGTCAAGAAGCAGATGCAGCAGGAGCAGGCAGCGATCGACGAGGCGGCGCAACCTGCGCGCTAGGCCGCGCACCGTGCGTTGACGGGGCGCGAGAAGGGGCGGCGACGATGCCATCATCGTCGCCGCCCCTTCCATCGTATGGCCACGGCGTATCCGGGATGTGCGGATGTCCGCGCGTCACACGACGCGGATCGTCACCGTCGTCGGATCGCCGTCCTTCGTGCGCTTCGGCACATCGGAGCCCGCCTCCGGATCCTGACCCTGCACGCGGTGCAGCACGTCCACGCCGAGCGGCTTGTCGATCTTGACGTTGAGTCCGAGCGCCTCGAGCTCCTTCTGCGCGTCCTGCGTCGACTTGCCGACGACGTTCGGCATCTTCACGGTCTCCGGACCCTTCGAGACCGTCACCGTAACTGCGTCGCCCCAATGCAGCGTCGAGCCCGCGTCCTGGGATGTGTAGAGGACATGGCCCGCGGCGACGCTGTCGCTGTACTCCTCGTTGAACGTGACCTCGAGCTTGTCGTCCTCGAGCGTCTTCTGCGCGTAGTCCTTCGTCTGGCCGATCAGATCGGGCATCTGCACCGGCATCGGGCCCTTCGACAGCACGACGTCGACGGTCTCGTTGTGCGCGATCGTCGTGCCCGGACCCGGCGTGATGCTGATGACCATGCCCTGCGGCACGTCGAGCGACCATTCGTCGGTGTCGTCCGAATGCTCGATGTGTTCGATGCCCGCCTGCTTGAGCGCGGTGAGCGGGTCGTCGGACGATTCGATGTCCTTGGGAATCGTCACCTGCTGGATGCCGAGCGAGACGACGACCTTGACCGTCTGCTCGTGGCGCTTGCTCACATGCGCGTCGACATAGGCCGGATCGGTGGAGATGACGTCGCCCTCCGGCACGTCGTCGCTGTGGGCGCGGCTCACCTCGTAGTGGATGTCTGAGACCTTGAGTGCGCTTTCGTAGCTCTTCCAGTCGACGCCGGTGATCTTGCACGGCGCGTTCTGCTCGCATTTGAGCCCCTCCGGCATCGGCATCGTGTTGTAGCTGCCGGGACCCGCGTAGTACCACCATGCCCAGGTGCCGCCGGCGGCGAGCACGGCGACGATCGCGACGATGATGCCGACGATGAGTCCGACATGGCGTTTACGTCGCGGCTGCATCGCCGTCGGGTTGTCATCGCCGCCGAAGGGGGGCTCCGCAGTGGGGGAGCCGGACGCCGATGCGGGAGACGGCATCGCGATCGTGCCCGTCGGATCGTCGTTGCCGCGCGGCGCGGTGCCGCTGTGCATGCGCGCCATCGGCTGCGCGGCCGACTGCGGCTGAGCGGCCGCGGCGTTCGCGGCGAGCGTCGACATCGCCGTCGTCGGCTGCGCCTCAGGATCGTAGCGGTAACGCAGCGCGTCGGGAGGCAGCGTGCGCATGAGCTCCTGAAGGCGGTCGAGCGCGACCGACGCGTCCGCCGGACGGTCGGCGACGTCTCGGTTCGTCAGGCTTGAGACGAAGCGCGCGACGCGCGGATCGATGCCGGCGCACACGGTCGCGACCGAAGGCACGTTCTCGTTGACGTGCTTGAAGACCATCGTCACCGGGTTGTCGGTCTGGAAGGGCACGCGGCCGGCGAGCATCTCCCAGGCCATGATGCCGACCGAGTAGCAGTCGCCCTGCGGCAGCGCCTCGTTGTCGCTGATCATCTCGGGCGCGAGGTACGCGGCCGTGCCCAACAGCATGCCGGTCGACGAGAGCGTGGCCTGCGAGATCGCCTTCGCGAGGCCGAAGTCGGTGATCTGGACGCGGCCGCGGCTGTTGATCAGGATGTTCTCTGGCTTGATGTCACGATGCACGACGCGCGCCGCATGCGCGGCCGCCAGGCCGCCGAGCGTCTCGGCGACGACGCGCAGCGTCTCGCGCACGCTGAACGTGCGCTTGCGTTGCATCTCGGCGCGCAGGTTGACGCCTTTGACGTATTCCATGACGAGGTAATCGAGGCCGTCGTTCTCGCCTGTGTCGTAGACCTGCACGATGTTGGGGCTCGCGATCGAGGCGGCCGCGTTCGCCTCGCGGTGGAACCTCGCGATGAACTGCTCGCGGTACGGCCCCTGCGCGAGCTGCTGGTGCATGATCTTGAGCGCGACGTCGCGCCCGAGCCTGACGTCCACCGCCTGGTAGACGGTGGCCATGCCGCCGTCCGCGATCTTGCGCACGATGCGGTAGCGGCCGTCGACGAGCCTGTCCTTGGGCATATCCTGCGCTTCACTCATGCTTGATCCGTCGTATCCCTTACCCGAAGATGGTGTGCGGCCATGACGGCCGATGACGTGGTCATTCTACATGGTGGTGTGCTGCTCATGCGCGCGCCGACTGAGGGATGAACCGCGCGCAGATCGCGGTCAGGCGCGCGTTCGCCTGGCCGTCGAGGCCCATCGCGTCGATCGCGGCGCACGTGCGCTCCCACATTTCGCCGATGCGCGCGTAGGAGCGCTCGATCGCGCCGGTCGAGCGCATCAGCGCCGTGACGCGTTCGACGTCCGACGCCCCGCGCCGGCGCTTCGCGTAGATGCGCGTGAGTTCGCGCGCCTCCTTCGGCGATGCGGCGCGCAACGCGTCCGACAGCAGCACCGTGCGCTTGCCTTCGCGGATGTCGCCGCCGACGGGCTTGCCGGTCTGCCTCGACGAGCCGATGACGTCGATGAGGTCGTCGGCGAGCTGGAAGGCGACCCCGAGAGGCCAGCCGATCGCCATCGCGTGGCGCGTCGCATCCTCATGGTCCATGCCGGCGGCGAGGAACGCGAGCTCGAGCGGCGCGATCGTCGTATAGCTCGCCGTCTTCCATCGGAACACCTCGTAGGAGGCCTTGCCGAGCCTGTCCGGATCGTTCAGTGGCATCCTCTCGATCGCCAGGTCGAGCACCTGTCCGATCTCCACCTCATGGTGCATCGTGGTGAACGCGCGGCGCAGCTCCCTCGATTGCGGGATGTCGAGCCGCTGGCTCGCGTCGTCCATGATCGCCGTGCAGGCTGTGGCGAGCAGATCGCCGAGCATGACTCCCAGACCCCGGCCGATCGCCTCGCTGTGCGTCGCTTGTTCGAGCGCGCGGTGCGCCGACGGCTTGCCTCGTCGCAGGTCGGCGTCGTCGATGATGTCGTCGTGCACGAGCGCCGCCGTCTGGAACACCTCGATCGCGCAGGCGATGTCGAGCATCGCGGCGCGGCGATCCCCGCCCGCGTCCGGCGCGAGCAGATCATAGGTCTCGAGCGCGAGCAGCGCGCGCAGTCTTTTGCCCCCCTCGCTCGAGACGACGGCCTGGTCGATCGTGCGCTCGAGCGTGTCGTCGAGCTCCGGCGGGATGTCGGCCTGTCTGGCCAACCCCGCGTATTCGCGCACGAGCGCGCCGATTCGCGATTCGATCTGCTGCAAGTCAGTGGAGGGGCTCATAGCTGCCATTCACCCACAGCGTTGCGACAATCGCCGGCGTCCCGCGGCGCACGCCCGGCCGTCTTCGACGACGCATGGCGCGGTGGATTCCTCCGGACGCGAATTGTGGACAAGCGCACCGTCCGTACACATGCCCCGGCCCGGCTGGACACGGCCCGGCCCACGCGGCGAGAGTGGAGAGGCGGACGGGCTCGCGGGTCCGGCCGCGGCCGGCCGGTGCGGCCGGCGCAACAGGACCGACGGGACGAACGGAGGAGACGATGGACGAGAACATCGAGACGAACGAAGGCATCGAGGCGAGTGGCGCGACGGCGGACGGCGAGACGCGACGCGGCCCGGGGGAGGCGGCCGGGTCCGCGGGCGTGATGTTCGTCCCCCTCGAAGGATTCGAGCCCGACGAGGAACGGCTCGTCGACGAACGCGACGCCGCGTGCTGCGAGGCGCTGCACGAGCGCTACCGCGAGCGCTGCCGCGACCGCGGTCCCGGCGAGGCGACCGGCGAACGGTTCGCCGAGGTGTGCGCCGACTGGCTCGCATGGCTCGACGCCGACGGATTCGACCCCTTCGACTGCGAAGCGGACAAGCTGTGCGCGCTCGCCGTGCTGATGACCGATTCGCTCGCCTCGCGCGACGCGCTCATCATGACGCTTGTGGGATCCCCCGACGTGCATGACGCAGCGGATTTCGTCGGCTTCGCCGTGCATCCGCACGCGCCCGGCAACGCCGCGCGGATGGAGCGCGAACTCAATGCGGCGTTCGCAAAGCCGGAGCCCCCCGACGTCGAACGCATCCTGCGCGGCGTCGAGATCTGCGAGCGCGCCGCGCAGATCGTGCCCGACGGCTTCGCCGCGCATCCGCTCGCCGTCGCCTCCTACGGGATGTGGTGGATCGGCGACGCCCGCGCGCTCGGGACGGCGGCGCATGCGATCATGCTCGACGAGGGGATGCGCCTGGCCGGCATCATCCTGGCGGCGCTGCTGCGCGGCGTCGTGCCGCAGTGGCTGGGGCGTCGGCCGTGAGGCGGCCGGTGGCGTGCGCCCGGACGTGGAATAATCGTCCCCGCGACATGGTTAACTCACTTAGTGCGCGACTTGCCCTTGCCGTAACTATGCCCTCACGGAGGGGCGCGGCCCGGGCGTCGCATGATCATGAGCGAGCAGGAGGAACAGTTTGGCCACGAAGCGAACGGCGAACACCACGGACAAGTCGGAAGACAAGGACACCTCCACCGTCGAGGGCGCCTCCGCCGCGCAGGGGACGTCGGCCAAGCCGGCGAAGCGCACGCGCAAGAGCCCGTCCGCCAAATCGGGCGCGGGCAAGGCAACGGCGAAGAAGAAGGCCTCGTCGGCCCAGGACGAGGCCACGAAGCAGCCGCGCAGGAGCACGGCGAAGAAGAGCTCCAAGAAGGAGACGGCCAAGCGCTCCGCCCAGCCCGAGGACGACGAGGACGTGATGCTCGACGAGGACGACGAGCAGATCGACGAGGACAACCTCGACCTCGACGAGGACCTCGACGCCGTCGACGGCCAGGATGCGGACGACGACGAGGAAGGCGAGGAATCGGAACCGGAGCCCGAAGAGGACGAGGAGGACGAGAAGAAGCGCGAGGAGCCCAAGGAGAAGGGCGCTTTCGTCGTGCGCGACGACGATGACGACGAGACGCTCGCCCCGACCGGCGCGAACCCGCGCCGCCGCGTCGTCACGACCGGCGCGACGGCCGACCCGGTCAAGGACTACCTCAAGCAGATCGGCCGCGTCTCGCTGCTCAACGCCGAACAGGAGGTCGACCTGTCCGAACGCATCGAGGCGGGCCTGTACGCGCAGCATCTGCTCGACACCGAAGGCGACGAGCTCGACTTCAAGCGCAGGCGCGAGCTCAAATGGGCGGCCGCCGACGGCAAGAAGGCCAAGGACCACCTGCTCGAGGCGAACCTCAGGCTCGTCGTCTCGCTCGCCAAGCGCTACACGGGACGCGGCATGCTCTTCCTCGACCTCATCCAGGAAGGCAACCTCGGCCTGATCCGCGCCGTCGAGAAGTTCGACTGGAAGAAGGGCTTCAAGTTCTCCACCTACGCGACCTGGTGGATCCGTCAGGCGATCACGCGCGCGATGGCCGATCAGGCGCGCACGATCCGAGTGCCGGTGCACATGGTCGAGGTGATCAACAAGCTGTCGCGCGTCCAGCGCCAGATGCTGCAGGACCTCGGCCGCGAGCCCACGCCCGACGAGCTTGCGCGCGAGCTCGACATGCCGGTCGAGAAGGTGCAGGAGGTGCAGAAGTACGGCCGCGAGCCGATATCGCTGCACACGCCGCTCGGCGAGGACGGCGATTCGGAGTTCGGCGACCTCATCGAGGACACCGACGCGATCGCGCCGTCGGATGCCGTCGCCTTCTCGCTGCTGCAGGAGCAGTTCCGTCAGGTGCTCGAGACGCTCTCGCCGCGGGAGGCGGGCGTCATCAAGATGCGCTACGGTCTCGAGGACGGCCAGCCGAAGACGCTCGACGACATCGGCCGCGTCTACGGCGTGACGCGTGAGCGCATCCGCCAGATCGAGTCGAAGACGATGTCGAAGCTGCGCCATCCGTCACGTTCGCAGACGCTGCGCGACTTCCTCGACCAGTGACGCCGTCCGGCGGACGGACGACGGCGCTGCGGCCCGCCCGGTACGGGCCGCAGCGGCACAGAAGCGCGGGCCATGCGGCTGCGCGCTTTTTTGCATGACAGCCCTTTGTCATGACAGACGGGCGGCCGGACGGCCGCCGCAACCAGGAAGGCGGAAGATGGCGAAGAAAGACTACGGCGCCGACTCGCTGACGGTCCTCGAAGGCCTCGACGCGGTGCGCAAGCGCCCCGGCATGTACATCGGCACGACCGACACCCAGGGCCTCATGCACTGCCTGTGGGAGATCATCGACAACGCCGTCGACGAGGCGCTCGCCGGCGCGTGCACGCACATCGTCGTCACGTTGCACAAGGACGGATCGGTCGAGGTCGCCGACAACGGCCGCGGCATCCCGGTCGACGTCGAGCCGAAGACGAAGCTCACCGGCGTCGAGGTCGTGCTCACGAAGCTGCATGCCGGCGCGAAGTTCGGCAACGCCTCGTACAACGCGGCCGGAGGCCTGCACGGCGTCGGTTCGTCGGTCGTCAACGCGCTGAGCTCGAGGCTCGACGTCGAGGTCGACCGCAACGGCAACACGTACCATATGGCCTTCCATCAGGGGCATCCGGGCGTCTACTCCGACGCCGACCCGGCGCACCCGTCGCCGGACGCGCCGTTCAAGAAGACGCGCAAGAACCGGCCGACCGAGCTCGAGATCATCGGCCGCGTCACGCCGAAGACGACCGGCACGCGCATCCGCTACTGGGCCGATCCGGAGATCTTCAACGACACGGCGCGCTTCGACTACGAGCAGCTCATCGACCGTGTGCGCCAGACGAGCTTCCTCGTGCCCGGACTCAAGATCGACGTCATCGACGAACGCATCGAGGAAACCGGCGACGAGCGGATCGACGAGCTCATCGAGGACGACATCGACGTCGCGCGGGCCGCGGCCGCGGAGACTGCCGACGACGAGGACGACGCGATCGAACGCGCCTCGGCCGGCGACGACGCGATCGCGCGCACCGAGGCCGAGAACGCGCAGCAGAGGGCCGAGGCCGGCGTCGCGACGACGCTCGAGCCCGAGGTCGCGCCGACGCGGTCCGCGGCGCCGACGCCCGGACACCGCAGGGTCGAGGAGTTCCGCCACACCGGCGGCGTCGTCGACTTCGTCGACTTCCTCTCGCATGGCGAGCCCGTCTCGAACATCTGGAGGATCACCGGGCAGGGCACCTACCACGAGGAGACGCAGGCCGTCGACGAGCACGGCGACCTGCACGCGCAGGACGTCACGCGCACATGCGACGTCGACATCGCGCTGCGCTGGGTCAACGGCTACGACACGACGATCCGCAGTTTCGTCAACGTCGTGGCGACGCCCGGCGGCGGCATGCATGTCGACGGCTTCCTCAACGCCGTCACCAGGCAGGTGCGCAAGGCCGTCGAGGACAACGCGCGCAAGCTCAAGGTGAACCTCAAGGACCCGAAGATGAAGGTCGAGCGCGACGACATCCTCGCCGGCCTCGTCGCCGTCGTCACCGTGCGCATCGCCGAGCCGCAGTTCCAGGGGCAGACGAAGGACGTGCTCGGCACCGCGCAGGTCAAGCCGGTCGTCACGCGCATCGTCGACAGGCAGTTCGCCGAGATGATCACCGGCTCCAGGCGCGGCTACAAGGAGCAGTCGTCGCGTGTGCTCGAGAAGATCGTCGGCGAGATGCACGCGCGCATCCAGGCGCGCAAGACGAAGGAAGTCGCGCGCCGCAAGACCGCGCTCGAATCGGCGAGCATGCCGCCCAAGCTCTCCGACTGCCAGCCGGGCAACGACGACGTCGCCGAACTGTTCATCGTCGAGGGCGATTCGGCGCTCGGCACGGCGAAGGCGGCGCGCAACTCGGCGTTCCAGGCGCTGCTGCCGATCCGCGGCAAGATCCTCAACGTGCAGAAGGCGTCGCTCGCGCAGATGCTGTCCAACAAGGAGTGCGCGGCGATCATCCAGGTCGTCGGCGCCGGCTCGGGCGCCTCCTTCGATCTTGAGCAGGCGCGCTACAACAAGGTCATCATGATGACCGACGCCGACGTCGACGGCGCGCACATCCGCACGCTGCTGCTCACGCTGTTCTACCGCTACATGCGTCCGCTCATCGAGGCCGGCCACGTGTACGCGGCCGTGCCGCCGCTGCACCGCATCGCGCTGACGGGGCCGCGCAAGGGCGAATACATCTACACGTACTCCGACGACGAGCTCGCCGGCAGGCTCGAACAGCTCGAACGCGACCACATCGCCTACGCCGACGACATCCAGCGCTACAAGGGCCTGGGTGAGATGGACGCGAACCAGCTCGCCGACACGACGATGGATCCGCGCACGCGCCTGCTGCGCCGCATCCGCATGGAGGACGCCGAGCGCGCCAACGCCATCTTCAGCCTGCTCATGGGCGACGAGGTGCCGCCTCGCAGGCAGTTCATCGTCGACAACGCCGACGACTTCGACCGTTCGAAGATCGACACCTGATCCGCCGCCGGACGCGCTCGCCGGACGGCGCCGTCAGCGGCGGCGTCCGGCGAGCGCGCGGCGGTAGACCTCCTCGACCTGGTCGGCGACCGTCGCCACGTCGTAGCGGGCGAGCAGGCCCAGTTCGCGCTCATGCAGCGCCTGCGCCCAGTCCGGGTCGGTCAGCGCGCGGCGGATGCGTTCGGCGAGCACGCGCGCATGGTCGGCGCCGACGTCGAAGAGCGCGTCCCGGTCGTCGAGCAACGTCGAACGGTAGCCGGGATTGTCCCCGGCAAGTGTGACGCCCGCTCCCGACGCAATCGCCTCGAGCAGCACGATGCCGAAGGATTCGCCGCCGGTGGCGGGGAAGACGGCGACGTCGGCGTCCGCAAGCAGCGCCGGCTTGTCCTCCTCCTCGACGAAGCCGAGGAACTCGACCGGCGTGCGCAACGTCGCGGCGCGCCGGCGGCATTCGTCGAGCAGCGGCCCCTTGCCGGCGAATCTGACATGGAAGCCTTCGGGGAACAGGTCGTGTGCCTCGCCGTAGGCGATCGCGTCGAGCAGCAGCTCGGCGCCTTTGCGCGGCACGAAGCGTCCGAGGAACACCGCGAGCGGGTCGCCGGACTTCGAGGGGCGCGTCGGCATGGATGCGGCGGCGTATTTCCCTGTATCGACCGGGTTCGGGATGACGACGCCGCGCACATGCGCGGTCGTCTCGGCGTAGCGCGCGGCGACCTGCGAGACGGCTACGACCTCGTCGACGCGCCGGTGCGTCGACGCGTCGATCAGACCGAGCAGGCGGCCGCCGACGCGCGACGCCAGGTCGGCGGAGGCGATGTGGTAGGTCGCGACGACGCCGGTGGCCGGCGCGGCGAGCGAAAGCACGCGCCCGGCCATGAACGGGCTGTACGGGGCCTGCACATGCAGGATGTCGAAGTCGTGGTCGGCGAGTGCGCGCCGGATGCGCGCGCGGCTCGCCGGCAGCGGGATGCGCATGCGGTTGCCGTTGAAGCGCACCATGACGTTCCTGGAGAGCGGGTGGGTGTCCGGCACGGGGGAGTTGTGCGTCTCGCCGACGAGATAATGCACGTCATGGCCCCGGCGCCGCAGCTCCTCGCCGAGCGTGACGATATGCTGCTGCACGCCGTCGAGCACGTCGAGCGTGTCGTCGAAGACGAATCCGATGGTCAAAGGCATAGGCGCCAGTCTATGCCCGTGAAACGACGGGCGAGGCGCGCGGCGCATCCGGCGCGCATATGACGATTTTCTTGTCGAGGGAATATAATTTGTCCGTCGACCCCGCGTTCCGCACGTTCCCGTACGACCCCCACAAGGAGGCGGCATGGCCAATCTGCTGCTGGCGATCATCTATCTCGCGTTCATCTCGCTTGGCCTGCCCGACGGCCTGCTCGGCGCCGCCTGGCCGACGATGAGTGGCCAGCTCGGAGCGCCGCTGTCCTGGGCCGGCGGCATCTCGATGGTCATCAGCGCCGGCACGATCGTCTCCGCGCTGCTGAGCGACCGGCTGACGCTGCGCTTCGGCGCGGGGCGCGTGACGGCCACGTCGGTCGGGCTGACGGCGCTCGCGCTGTTCGGCTTCTCGGTCGCGCCGAACTACTGGACGCTGCTGCTGATGGCCGTCCCGTACGGTCTGGGCGCCGGGGGCGTCGACGCCGCCCTGAACAACTATGTGGCCGTCCACTACACGAGTCGGCATATGAGCTGGCTGCATTGCATGTGGGGCGTCGGCGCGCTGCTCGGCCCGTACATGATGGGCTTCGCGCTTTCGCGCCAATACGGCTGGCAGTGGGGATACCGTTCGGTCGGCGTGCTTCAGGTCGTGCTGACGGTCGTCCTCGTATGCAGCCTGCCGTTGTGGCGCAGGCGCGCGGCCTCGCCGACGCAGGCCGCCCGGGCGCTCGACGCGGGCGACGATCCCGGCCGGACGGTGGCGGCCGGGGAGGGGACGCGCAGGCCGCTCGGCCTGGCCGGCGTGCTGCGCATCCGCGGCGCCGCGCAGATCCTCATCATGTTCTTCTGCTACTGCTCGATCGAGCAGACGGCGATCCTGTGGGCGAGCAGCTACATGGCCGGCGTCGACCATGTGGATCCGCAGGCGGCCGCGAACTACGCGAGCCTCGTGTTCATCGGCATCACCGTCGGCAGGTTCGTCAGCGGATTCCTGACGATGAGGCTCAGCGATGCGCGGATGATCGGGCTCGGCGCAGCGATAGTCGTCGTCGGCATCGTGGTGATGGTGCTGCCGGTGGCGGGCGTGTGGAACTCGGTCGCGGGCCTCGTCGTCATCGGCCTTGGCTGCGCGCCGGTCTATCCGTGCATCATCCATTCGACGCCCTCGTATTTCGGCGCCGACAAGTCGCAGGCGATCGTCGGCGTGCAGATGGCGAGCGCCTACATCGGCACGATGCTGATGCCGCCGCTGTTCGGCCTGATCGCGCAGCATACGGCGCTCAGGCTGCTGCCGTGGTATCTGCTCGCGTTCACCGCCGGGCTGATCGCCATGCACGAATGGCTGCGCGCGCTGCGCCGCGACTCGATGCACCCGCTCGGCTGAGCGGCGCCGACGCCGACTTGCGCCGGCGCCGCTCGCGGGACGATAATCGAACATATGGTCGAATGCATGGCATCCTTCAGCGAACCGACGCGGCGCTGGTTCACCCGCGTCTTCGGCGCGCCCACGGAGGCGCAGACGCTCGCATGGCCGGCGATCGCCGCGGGAGGCGACGTGCTCGTCATCGCGCCGACCGGCTCGGGCAAGACGCTCGCGGCGTCCCTCGCGGCGATCGACCGCGTCATCGCCGGCCTGGCGGCGCCGGCCGCCGACGCGGATGCGGCCACGGCCGCGGCGCCCGCAAAACGCCGGGGGAGGGCGAAGCGGGGCGTGCGCATCCTGTACGTCTCGCCGCTCAAGGCGCTCGGCGCGGACGTGGCGAAGAACCTCGAGGCGCCGCTCGACGGCATCCGAGACGAATACCGGGGCATGGGACTGGCCGTGCCGCAGGTCTCGGTCGCGATGCGCAGCGGCGACACGACGGCCAGGGAGCGCCGTGAGATCGTCGCGCATCCGCCGGACATCCTCGTGACGACGCCGGAATCGCTGTATCTGATGCTCACATCGAAGGCACGCACGATCCTCGAGACGGTCGACACCGTCATACTCGACGAGGTGCACGCGCTCGCCGGCACGAAACGCGGCGCGCATCTGGCGCTGAGCCTCGAGCGCCTCGACGCGCGGCTCGCACGTCCCGCGCAGCGCATCGGGCTTTCGGCGACCGTCAACCCGGTCGAACAGGCGGCGCGCTTCCTCGGCGGCGCGCACGACGTGACGGTCGCGCAGGCCCGGAGCCGTCCACGCCTCGACATCAGGATCGCCGACCCGGGCGCCGCCCTCGGCGTGGCACGCGGATCGGGGACGGGCGGCGGCGCTGCGGAGGCGGTCGGCGCCACGCCCGGTCCATCGACGCGCATCACCGGCGTGACTCCGGCGATGGAACGCGCGGCCCGCAGACGGGGCGCCCCCGCCCGTCCGGCGCCGCGCGCGGACGGCGCGGGACGGGCGGCGTTCGGCTCCGGCGAGCCGAACGCCTCTGTCTGGCCGTACATCGAATCCAGCGTGCTCGACGAGGTCCTCGCGCATCGCACGACGCTCGTCTTCGTCAATTCGCGTGGACTCGCCGAACGCCTCACCGCCCGTCTCAACGACCTGTACGCGGCGCGCCGGGGCAAAACGCGCGACGATACGCGCGAACCGGCGCACTACGGTTCGCTCATCGGCCCGACGACGAAGCTCGTCGGCGCCGTCGACCCCGACGACGCGATCGCGATGGCGCACCACGGCTCGGTCTCGAAGGACCGCCGCAAGCAGATTGAGACGCAGCTCAAGCAGGGGCGTCTGCGCTGCGTCGTCGCGACGAGCAGCCTCGAACTGGGCATCGACATGGGCTCGGTCGACCTCGTCATCCAGATCGCGCCGCCGCTGTCGATCTCCTCGGGGCTGCAGCGCGTCGGCCGCGCCGACCACCACGTCGGCGGCGTCTCCCACGCGATCATCTACCCGTGTACGCGCCAGCAGATCGTCGCGGCCGCCGCGAGCGCCGAACACATGCTCGCCGGCGCGATCGAGCCGCTGCACGTGCCGCAGTGTCCGCTCGACGTGCTCGCGCAGCAGACGGTGGCGGCCGCGAGCCTCGAGGCGCTCGACGCGGACCGTTGGTTCGAAGTGGTGCGCCGCGCCGCGCCGTGGCGCACGCTCGAACGCGACGTCTACGACGCCGTCGTCGGCATGCTCTCGGGCGCCTACGACGGCGAGGAGTTCTCGGCGTTCCGCCCGGCGCTGACCTACGACGCGCGGACGCATATGCTCGCCGCGCGCCCCGGCGCGCAGCGCCTCGCCGTGACGAGCGGCGGCACGATCCCCGACCGCGGCATGTACACGGTCGTGCTGCCCGAGGCCGAGGCCGGCCGCGGGCCAAGACGCGTCGGCGAGCTCGACGAGGAGATGGTCTACGAGTCGCGCGTCGGCGACGTCATCACGCTGGGCACGACGTCATGGCAGATCCAGCAGATCACGAACGACCGCGTCGTCGTGCTGCCGGCGCCGGGACGCAGCGCGCGCCTGCCGTTCTGGCACGGCGAGGGCGACGGCAGGGACTACGGCTTCGGACTGGCGATCGGACGGTGGGTGCGCGAGGTGGGCGCGGGACTCGTCGAGGCCGCGCATGCGGAGGCGCACGGCGCCGGCGCCGCCGAGGCCGTCGCGAAGCCGCGCTTCACCCCCGAGGTGCGCGCCAGGCTCGCCGACGACGGCCTCGACGACGACGCCATCGACGCGGCCGCCGCCTTCCTCGCCGAGCAGCGGGCCGCGACCGGCGTCATCCCCGACGCCACGCACATCGTCATCGAACGCTGCCGCGACGAGGAGGGCGACTGGCGCATCCTCGTGCATGCGCCCTTCGGACGCAGGGTGCATGAGCCGTGGGCGCTCGCTGTCAATGCGCGGCTGCTGCGGCGCTACGGCATCGACGGACAGATCTACGCGGCCGACGATGGCCTCGTCATCCGTCTGACCGACGGCGACGGCTCGATCGACGTCGCCTCGCTCCTCGCCTTCGACGCCGACGATGTCGCGCGCCTCGTCGAGACGCAGGTCACCGGCAGCGTGCTGTTCGCGGCGCGGTTCCGCGAATGCGCGGCGCGCGCGCTGTTCATGCCGCGCGCCGACCCGTCCAGACGCGTGCCGCTGTGGCAGCAGCGGTTGCGCGCCGCGCAGCTGCTCACGGCCGCGCGCACGCACAGGAACTTCCCGCTGCTGCTCGAAACGGCCCGCGAATGCCTGCAGGACGTCTACGACGTGCCGGCGCTGCGCGAGGTGCTCACGGGGCTGTCCGAAGGACGCATCAGCATGCACGAGACCGTCACGTCCACGCCGTCGCCGATGGCCGAGCAGCTGCTGTTCGGCTTCGTCGGCTCGGTCATGTACCAGTACGACATGCCGCAGGCGGAGCGCGACGCGCGGCTGCTGTCGATGGATCCGGAGGTGCTCGAACGGCTGCTCGGCTCCGACGACCTCGCCCCGGTGCTCGACGACGCCGTCATCGACGAGGTCGCCGCCGCGCTCGCGAGACGGACATTCTGGAACGCGCTCGCCGACGGCGACGTGCGCGGCCGCGTGCGCCGCTATCTGTCGACGCACGGGCCGTTCACGGCCGACATGATGATCACCGACCTGCGGCTGCCGGCCGAGGCCTGCGTCGACGGGCTCAACGCGCTGCAGGCCGCCGGCGAGGCGCTCACCGGCCGCTTCGACGACCGTCTGCCCGCCGACGTGCCGCAATGGGTGGCTCGCGACGTGCTCAAACGCATCCGCTCACGCTCGCTCGCCAAGGCGCGCAAGGCCGTCAAGCCGGTCGCCGCCGCCGATTTCCAGCGCTTCGTGCTCGAGCGGCAGGGCGTCGGCTCGGCCGGCGGCCAGCGTTTCGACGGCGTCGACGGCGTCATGAGGGTCATCGAGCAGCTCGAGGGCGTCGCGCTGCCGATCGACGTGTGGGAGCGGGCCGTGTTCCCGGCGCGCGTGCGCGACTACGCGCCGTCGATGCTCGACGAGCTCGTCGCCGCCGGCGAGGTCGTCTGGGTCGGCGCATCGTCCTCGTCCGCCTCAGCCCCGGCGGACGGACTCGGGGCGGTCATGCTGTTCCCCTTCGATTCGGCGCAGCTTGAGGGACGATGCGCATCCGACGCCGCGCAGGCCGGCCGTTCGGCGTCGGCGGACGGCGACATGGGGCCGTTCGGCGTCGGCGACGCGATCGTCGCCGCGCTCGGGGACGGCGGCGCCTACGGGCCGCTGCCGCTCGAGGAACGCGCCCGCGCATGCTGGGAGCGCGCGTCGGCGGCCCGCGGCCTCGAGCCGTCCGTCGACGAGACGACCGGCGAGGTCCTCGCCGCGGCGTGGAGCCATCAGGGCTTCGAGGACGCATTGTGGGCGCTCGCCCGGCGCGGCCGCGTCACGAACTCGTCCCTCCCGGTGGCGCGCGCGGCGGTGACGCGGGGCGCGGCGCACGCGCCCGCACGCCCCGTGCGCCGGCGGCGCATGCGCGCGCACATGGCGCGGCCGGCCATGAACGGCGGCCTGTGGTCGCTTGTGCGCGCGGCCGGCGAACCGTGCACGCCGGAGGAACGCGTCATCGACCTGATCGACGTGCTGCTCGACCGCTACGGCGTGATCACGCAGCCGGTCGTCGACCATGAGGGCGTCCCCGGCGGCTTCTCGGGCCTGTACCCGGTGCTGCGGCGCATGGAGGAGCAGGGCGCGCTGATGCGCGGCATGTTCGTCGACGGCTTCGGTGCGGCGCAGTTCGCGCGGCGCGAGACCGTCGACATGATGCGCGACCTGATCGGGCGGTCGCCGGCCACGGTCGCTCTCGACGCGGCCGATCCGGCCGTCCTCTACGGCACGGCGATCCGCTGGCCCGGGCCGATGCGGATGGCCGGGACGCAGAACGAGGACGGTGCCGACGACGCGGACGACGCGGCGCGTACAGGCGGCGTCAAGCCGACGCGTCGCGCCGGGTCGCTCGTCGTGCTGCGTGGCGGCGACGCGCTGCTGTACGCGGCGCCGCGCTCGGGACGCCTCGTCATGTTCGACGAACCGATGAGCCTCGCCGAACGCGCATGCACGGCGCTCGCCGACATGCTGCGGCGCCTGCCGGGAGGGTCGGTCACGTTCCGCGACTGCAACGGCGTGCCGCTCACGGCGCGCCTGCCGGTCACACCGGCGTTGCGTGCCGCCGGATTCGCGCCGTCCCCGCAGGGCATGAAGCTCTACCGGTGAGCGCGCTGCGGACGAGTGCGTCGGAGCGATGCGCGACGCTATGAGCAAAAGACGGCCACGTCCTGCCGCATGACGGGCATAGAATGACTGACGTCGTGCCGCCGTTCGTCCCGATATACGGCGGACGGCGCCCCCGCGCGCCGCCGTGGCGTTCGTGGATTCGCGACAACGGACACTCGCACACGGAGAGGCAAGGGAAGGCGTCTTTCGCATGGACATGCTCATCGCGCTACTGCCGGCGCTGTTCCTCGGATCGAACAGCGTCATCACAGCGAAAATCGACGGCAAGCCGAGTCAGGGGACATTGGGCACGACGATCGGCGCCGTCATATTCGCGGTGCTCGTCTCGGTGTTCTACACGGTGCCGAACGCCGGACTGGGCTTCGTGTTCAACCCCAGGATCTGGCTCGTGGGCCTGTGCTCGGGCGTCTTCTGGACGATCGGCTCCTTCGGCCAGTTCTCCGCGCTCAAGCCGTTGGGCGTCTCGATGGCGATGCCGATCTCGACGGCCGGACAGGTCGTCGGCAACGCGCTGCTCGCCGCGATCGTGCTCGGCCAGTGGCGCACGCTCAACGTCTGGGTCATCGGCGTCATCGCGATCATCCTCGTCACGTCCGGCGCCGTGCTGTGCTCGGCGAAGGACTCGGCCGCCGACGCGCGCCGGATCAGCGCGAAGGACATGCGCTTCGGTCTGGGCGCGCTGCTGTTCTCGACGATCGGCTTCATGCTGTACTTCATCTTCCCGAACCTGCTGCACCATACCGGGTTCATCTCCGACGCCATCTACAATGCGCCGAGCGGCAACGGGCTCTATTACATGACCGCCGTCGTCCTGCCGCAGTCGATCGGGCAGATCGTCACGGCGCTCGCGATCGTCAACTTCGTCGAACGCGACCGCACGCTCATCCTGCACCGCAAGACGGCGCTCAACATCATCACCGGCCTGCTGTGGGCGGTCGGCAACATGCTCATCTTCGTGTCCGCGGCGAACCCGCACGTCGGACAGGCGATCGCCACGACGTTCTCCCAGCTCGGCGTCATCGTCTCCACCTACGGCGGCATCGTCGTGCTGCATGAGCACAAGACGAAACGCCAGATGGTCGGGATCCTGTTCGGCACGCTGCTCATCGTCGCCGGCGCCGTATTGATGGGGCTGTACACGACGACCTGAGGCCGCCCGTTCGCCGACGCGCGTCGCGAGGGAGACTGCGGGCGACAACGGAGCGCGCATTCGGCACCCGGGATGTTCGCGACGACGATCGTTTGCGAACATCCCGGGTGTCCTATGCGACGTAACCGATCGCGGAGGACAGTTCGCTGCCGGAGCCGTCACGGCGCATGTCCGGGGCCGGCAGCGCGACCATATGCCCCGACTCGGTGCATGCGACGAGCGGCCAGGCGCCCACATACGCGCGGATCAACGTGTTCTGCCCCTTGAGGAAACGCTGCGAGCGCACGCCGCCGGTGCCGCGTCCCTTCGTCGGATACAGCGCGAGCGGCGAGACCTTCGCCGATCCGGTGTCGGTGCCCAGCAGCGACGCGCCGTCGCCGGCCACCGTGAGCACGACCGCGCCGTGCGCGGGCGACGTCGAGCCGTCCTCCCGCTCCTCGGCGTCCGTCCACGCCAGCTCGTCCTCGTGCACGACGGCGAAGGCGAGCGCCTCGCAGCCGTCGGCGAGACGGATGCCCGCCATGCCGGCCGCCGTGCGCCCCTGCGGCCGCACCTGCTTCGCGTCGAAGGTGAGCAGCGACGAATCGGTCGAGACGAATACGAGACGGCTGCCGTCGGGCGCCTCGCGCGCCGCGAGCAGCTCATCGCCGTCCTTGAGGTCGATGACGCCCCACGAATCCATCGTCGTCGGCGATTCCCGGTTCCACCGTTTGACGACGCCGCCGCGCGTGCCGAGCGCGAGCGGCGCGGCCTTCTCATCCTTGTCCTTCGGCAGCGCGACGACTGCGACGACGCGCTCGCCGTCGACCGGCTCGGTGCTCTGCGTCGACGACACGAGCTCGCGGGCGTCGATGCCCGCGGACAGGTCGAGCGGCGCGGTCGCGGCGACATGGGGCAGTTCGACGGCGTGCGCGAGCACGAAACGTCCCGCCGACGTGACGATGCCGTAGTCGGCGCGCGTGCTCGTCTCGATCATCGATGTGATGCAGCCGTCGCCGCCCGCCGTCCCGTCAGGTGTGCGCGCCGCCCAGACGCCGGCGGCCGACGGGTCGAGGCGCGCGATGCGGCCGGTCGCGCTCAGCGCGACGACGCACGGCTCGTCCTCGATCTGCAGTGCGCTCGCCGCGTCGGCGCTCGCGGCGCCCTTGCGCGCGGCCGCCACGTCCGCCGCGGCCTCGGAGACCTGCTCGACATGGCGCGCCGCATTGAGCGCGAACTCGTTGAGCGTGCCGTCGGCGTCGCGCGCCGTGACCGGAGTGAGCCTGCCGTCGGCGTCCACGTCGAGCAGCACGGTGCGCCGCGGCGTGCCGTAGGCGGCGACGGTCTCATCCATCTCCTTTTCTACGACCGCGTCGAGCGTCTCGTCGGACGCGAGGATCGCGTCGAGCGCGTCGATCCTGGCGCGCAGCTCGTCGCGTTCCGCCTCGAGCTCGATGCGGCTCATCTTCGTGAGCCTGCGCAGGCGCAGTTCGAGGATGTACTGCGCCTGCACGTCGTCGAGGTCGAAGACGGCGATGAGCTTCGTCTTCGCCGCGTCCGCGTCCTCGGATGAGCGGATTACCTGGATGACCTCGTCGATGTCGACGAGCGCGAGCAGCAGGCCATCGACGAGGTGCAGCCGCTCGAGCGCCTTGCGGCGCCGGTATTCGCTGCGCCGGCGGATGACGCCGCGCCGGTGCCCGATCCACACGTCGAGCATCTCGCGCAGCCCCATCGTGTGCGGCCGGCCGTCGACGAGCGCGACGTTGTTGATCGTGAAGTTCTCCTGCAGCGGCGTGTGCTTGAACAGCTGGGAGAGCACGGCGTCCGGGTCGAAGCCGGTCTTGAGCTCGATGACGATGCGCGTGCCGTTGTGCCGGTCCGTCAGGTCGATCGCGTTCGAGATGCCTTCGAGCTTGTGGTTCTTGACGCCTTCCGAGATGCGCTCGAGCACGCGCTCGGGGCCGACCATGTACGGCAGCTCGGTGACGACGATCGCCTTCTTGCGCGCCGTGACGTTCTCGATGTGCGTCGCCGAACGCGTCGTCAGCGAGCCGCGTCCGCTTTCGTACGCCTCGCGGATGCCGTCGCGTCCGATGACGATGCCTCCGCCCGGCCAGTCCGGCCCGGGCAGGTAGTCCATCAGCTCGTCGAGCGTGGCCTCGGGGTGGCGCATGACGTGCTTGGCGGCGGCGACGACCTCGCCGAGGTTGTGCGTCGCCATGTTCGTCGCCATGCCGACGGCGATGCCGGAGGCGCCGTTGACGAGCAGGTTCGGGATCGCCGCGGGCAGCACCTCGGGTTCCTTGAGCTTGTTGTCGTAGTTCGGCGTGAAGTCGACGGTGTCCTCGTCGAGCCCGGCGTTCATGCCGAGCGCGGCCGGCGCCAGGCGCGCCTCGGTGTATCGGGAGGCCGCCGGGCCGTCGTCGAGCGAGCCGAAGTTGCCATGGCCGTCGACGAGCGGCAGCCGCATCGCGAAAGGCTGCGCAAGGCGCACCATCGCCTCGTAGATCGCCGAGTCGCCGTGCGGGTGCAGCTTGCCCATGACCTCGCCGACGACGCGCGCCGACTTCATGTACGGGCGCGTCGGCAGCAGGTTCATCTCGCCCATCTGGTAGACGATGCGCCGCTGCACCGGCTTGAGGCCGTCGCGCGCGTCGGGCAGCGCGCGGGCGTAGATGACCGAATAGGCGTATTCGAGGAAGGATTTGCTCATCTCCTCGCCGAGCGGCGTCTCGACGATGTGTTCCTTGACCGTGCGCGGATCATAGGCCGCTGCTGGCGGCTTGCGACGCGAAACCATGCTGACTTCCCTCCATATGACTCGAGAACCGTACCATTCTAGCAAGCGGGCGGATGCGCCGGCGGGCGCCGGCATCGGCGGCTGCCGCTACACTGGGCGGGGCGGGCGTGCGCCATGCATGAGCGTGCAGCGAAGGGACGCGTCCGTGCAGGGAGCAGAAGGAACACCGAAGATGTCAGGTACCGCCATGCCGCCGCAGCGGCCGACGCCGCCGAACCCCGCGCAGCCGCAACGTCCGCAGTCCGGCATGAACCATCCGGCCCCGGTGCCGCGCCAGCCGCAGGGGCTCCGGGCGCGTGCGCCGCAGGCGCGCCCGCCGGCGCCGCGCCCGCAATATCCGACGCCGCAGCAGCCGGCGCGCGCCGCCGTGCCGCGTCCGGGCGCCGACCAGACGCGCACCTTCCTCGGCGGCCTCCACTTCGGTCCCGAGACCGTCGTCGTCATCGAGGACGGCAACGCGAGCGTCTACCCGCTCGCCGGCCATGAGGTCTGGGCGCTCGGCCGCGTGATGAGCCGGGAGCCGGGGGTGCCGACGCTGCGTGTGCATTCGAGCATCGTCAGCGCGAACCACGGCGCCTTCGTGTTCAACGACGGCCGTTGGCACTACCAGTCGCGCCAGACGACGAACCCGACCTACATCAACGGCCGCCGACTGCAGCCGGACGCGCGCTATCCGCTCGCCGACGGAGACCTCATCCGCATCGACGGCGACCTGGGCAACCCCGACGTGCAGGGCGTCATCATCATCTTCACCGTCGACCAGAACCTCGGCCTGTGGCGCTCGTACCCGCTGCCGCGCCAGGAGGGGCGTACGACGTACATCGGCCGCGCCGCCGCGCCGGACACGATCGTGCAGAACGTCCCCTACGTCTCGCGCAGGCACGCGCGCATCGACTTCGTGCGCGGGCAATACGTGATCCGCGACATCAAAAGCCGCATCGGCACCTACATCGACGGCCGTCCGTTGCGCGGCGCGCATGTGCTGCAGGAGAAGGACGTCATCGCGATCGGCGACTGCCGCTTCTACTTCACGAAGGGCGCGATCGTCTACGACCAGCGCGTCGGCGCCGGCGTGCGCGCGGCCGCGCGGCCGACGCCCGCGCCGCCGATCGCCGTGCCCGCGCCGGCCGCCGCGACGGGACCTTTGGCGATTCCCGCGCCGATCACGACGGCGCTCGGCAAGCGTCCGGCATCGCCGGCGCCGAGCACGGCCGTGCGGCCGGCGGCCGCGCAGATCGCGCAGCCCGTCATGCTCGACGTGCAGATCGACGACAAGACGGTCGGCGGACGGCATCCGAAGACGCTGCTCAAGGACATCCATTTCCAGATCCCGCAGCACAGCCTCGTCGCGATCATCGGCACATCGGGCGCCGGCAAGACGCTGCTGCTCAACTGCCTGTCCGGCAAGGACTCGCTGTACAACGGGCACACGCGCTACAAGAACCAGGAGGACCTGCGCGCCCACTACAAGAACCTCGGGCCGATGATCGGCTACGTGCAGCAGAGCAACGTGTTCCTGCAGGAGCTCACCGTCTTCGAGGAGATCTACTCGTCGGCGAAGCTGCGCATGGCCGAGGATTCGTCGCGCGCCGAGATCAAGGAGCAGGTCGACTCGGTATTGCGCAAGCTCGACATCTACGCGCTGAAGGATTCGCCGATCAAGAAGCTCTCCGGCGGCCAGAAGCGCCGCGTGAGCGTCGCGCGCGAACTCGTCGGCTACAAGCCGGTGCTGTGCCTCGACGAACCCGACGCCGGCCTGAGCTACATCGACAAGGACAAGCTGTTCACGAAGCTGCGCGACATCGTCCACCCGCCGCGCGATATGCAGCGCACAGCCGGCGAGGACGGTTCGGAACGCGTGCTCTCGATCATCATGGTCATCCACGAGATCGACATGCTCGACATGTTCGACGAGGTCATCGTCGTCGCCGCGCCGCGCGCGAAGGACCCGGGGAAGCGCAACCCCGGACGCCTCGCGTTCGCCGGCACGCCGGCCGACGCCCTGCGGCACTTCGGCGGCGCGAAGGACTTCCGCGAGATGTTCAAGAACCTCAACGACCAGATCAGCGACCCCGACCACATCACCTTCAGGCCGTACGAGGTGCCGGGGCTCGCGCCGCAGCCGCCGCTCGGCAAGTGACGCGCGCGGCGTGAGCGTACGCGCGCGAGAACGCGAGAGAACGAAAGCAAGGGGAGTGCAACGATGAAGATGGTGCTCAGGCAGTTCGCGAACTGTTTGGACGTCGCGTTCAAACTATTGTTCCGAGGAGGCAAAAGCCTCGTCATCATGATGATGTTCCCGATCGCGGGCGTCGCGATCGTCATCGCCGTCGCCGGCGACAACGTGTTCCAGCTGCAGACGGCCACGAAATCGGTCGCGTTCCTGCTGATGTGCACCTGCATCTGGGGCGGCCTGTTCAACTCGGTGCAGGTCGTCGTCAAACAGCGCACCGTGCTGCAGGCCGACCTCGCCGCCGGACTCTACCCGGTCGCGTTCACGCTCGCCAACGCGATCGTGCAGTTTTTGCTGTGCGCGTTCCAAAGCGCCGTGCTGTGCCTGTGCTTCCCCGGCATCGCGCTCGTCTACGACGCGCGGCCGCCGTCGGGCGGCGCGCTGATCGGCGGCACGGGAGGAGTCTACTGGGAGTACTACATCACGTTCCTGCTGCTGTTCTACGCCTCCGACGCGCTCGGCATGGTCGTCTCCACGCTGATGAAAAACGCCGAGACGGCTACGTCGGTCACGCCGTACATCCTCATCGTCGAACTCGTGTTCTGCGGCATGCTCTTCGAACTCAAGGGCGTGCTCAACAAGATCTCCTACGGCATGATCAGCCGCTGGGGGATGGAGGCGCTCGGTACGACGAGCGACCTCAACTGCCTGCCGCTCAAGGACCCGTCCGAACAGGACGGGACCTCGTCGTCAGAAGGTGCGGGCGGTACTGATGCGACCGTTTCTCCCTCCCCGTCCGCGTCCGATGACACCACGATGCCCGCCGACGACCCGTCCGCATCGGCGACCGGGGGAGCGGACGGCGCCGACTCGTCCGCGCTGGGCGACGCCGCAGGCGCGTCCGGCACTGCCAATCCCGACGCCGCGGCGTCGGCCGACCCGTCGGCGCTCGCGGCTGCGAAGCCGAAGCTTCCCGACGACCTGTCCTACTGCCCGGCCGGCATGAAGGACGAGATGCTCGGCGGCGGCTTCAAATACAGCGACGACTACCTCTACAACGACTGGCACATCGCGAAGGCGTGGACCATCCTCGGCTGCTCGGCGCTCGCGCTGTTCGTCATCGCCGACCTGCTCGTGCACCGCTTCAAGAACACGAACAACCTCGGCAGGGAGTGAGGGATGGGGGCCGGTGCCGTGTCGGCATGCGGAAGGAAACGCCGTCATGTTCGGTTGGATGAAACAGCCGGTAGGAGGGATGGATGCGATCCATGCCGGTGTCCGCCAGACGTCCGATTTTGACGGCGCCGTGCGCCGTCAAATCCAATGCGCGCATTTGCTCCACCTGAACATATCCGTCCACATGTCCGCTCGAATCATCCGTAATGATCGGTGCAAGGCAATGTGATGACCAAGTGCATCGGGAGCGCTTCGGGTGCCCAATGGCGTTGCTGCATATGTTTTGCCAGGTTCTGCTGAACGGCAGGTGACGCGGGGGGTATTGGACTCCCACGCCATCTCGGAATGGCGCGGCTGCTAGGGGCGAACGGGACGCGCGGCCGCCGCACCATGGCCGCCCGCGTCCGGCAACCGCGGTTGAATGGAGGCCATGAGCATTGACGTTCCGGATATGGCGACCCTGCTGCGATTCGTGCCCACCGCGCAGTACGGGGACACGATCGACACGACACGACGCTGCGACGTGCCCGCGCCGTTCACACCGGCCGACACTGCGCCGCGCGGGGGAGCGCTGCACCTGTCGTCGGTGCTGCCCGCGCTGAGCGCGGCGATCGGCGCGCCGACGGCGACGGCCGTGCACGAGCGCCCCGCGGAGCTCGCCGCCGCGCTCGGCATCCCCGCGGCGCGCAGCGCGATCGTCGTGCTCGTCGACGGCCTGGGGTTCTGGAACCTCAAGATGAGCCTCGGCCACACGCCGTACCTGCGCGCGCTGCTGCACGACGCGGCGAACGACCGGCCGATCTCCACCTGCTCGCCGAGCACGACGACGGCGGCGATGGCGACCTTCGGCACCGGCACCTGCCCGGGGCGGACGTCGATGACCGGATACACGCAGCGCAACCCGCTGACCGACGAGATCTGCCAGCTCATCCAGTTCCGCGGCGCGCCGCATCCCGAGGAGCTGCAGCACGTCGAGACCGTCTTCGAGAAGCTCGCGGCGCAAGGCGTGCGTGTCACGAGCGTCGGCCTGACGCGGTTCATGGCATCGCCGCTGACTCGCGCGGCGCTGCGCGGTGCGCACTACATCGGCAAGGACGATCCGCTCGCCCGCATTCGCGCGGCCGCCGACAGCGCGAAGGATCCGGGGCTGACCTACCTGTACCTGCGCGACGTCGACAAGATCGGGCACGCCGAAGGATGGCTCTCCGAACAGTGGACGACGACGCTCGAGAGGATCGACGGCCAGCTGGAGACATTGCGCCGGTTCGCGCCGCGCGGCACAGCGATCGTCGTCATCGCCGACCACGGCATGGTCGCCGTCGATCCGGAGCGTCAGATCGACGTCGCGGCGGAGCCGCAGCTGCTCGACGCAGTGAGGATGATCGGCGGCGAACCGCGCTCGGTCATGGTGTACGCGGACGACGGCGCCGACGTGGACATGCTCGCGGCGCGCTGGCGTACACGGCTCGACGGCATTGCCTGGGTGCGCACGAAGGACGAGGCGATCGACGCGGGGTTCTATGGTCCGGTCAGCGAGGAGACGCGGCAGGTGCTCGGCGACCTCATCGTCGAGGCGGCCGACGACGTGACGATCGTCGATTCGCGTACACAGACCGAACTCGCGATGGGTATGCCGGGCGTGCACGGCTCGCAGACGATGCTCGAGATGGACATCCCGTGCATCGTCGACATGGTCTGAAAACAAGAGCCGCGGTTCGGCTACGCCTTCAGCTTGCCGGCAGCGTTGCCCGGTTCGGCTACGCCTTCGGCTTGCCGGCAGCGTTGCCCGGTTCGGCTACGCCTTCGGCTTGCCGAACATGATCTCATCCCAGCTGGGGACCGGGGGACGGTGGCGGTCGGTGCGCCGGCCGGGTTTGGATTCGTCGGCGTGGGGTTTGGGG
>NZ_QXGI01000005.1 GCF_003952025.1 Bifidobacterium castoris
GCATGTGCCCCCCACCTGCTATGCACATGGTACACAAAAGGTTGGAATACCAACGATTGTGCGAGGGTGGTCGTTACGGTCGTACCGTTCACGATGTCACCTAGGCACCTCGTCCATGTTCTCCCACGTGTTCGCCGTGTTGAACAGCAGCGATTCCTCGGCGCCGGTGCGTTCCTTCTTCTCTTCCTTGATCTCCTTGGCGTCCTCGTCGTCCTCGACGTGCTTGTCGAAGCCATCGTCGGCGTTGCCGTCCGACTCGCCGCTCACCGGGTCGACATGCGGATGGTCGGTCTCGACGACGATTTCCTTGAGTTCGTTGATCTGTGCGGCGTCCAGAGCCTCGAGGCCCTCTTTCTTTTCTTCGTCTGCCATATGGGGCTCCTTACTGTTGATGGTTCCGTCTTCGACGACGGTACCGTCCATCATAGGAGGATTCAGCTTCCGACGCGCGCAGCGAAAGCATCTTTTCCCAATAATTCCAAATACATAAGCGCTTCAGTAACCAAGGTGGCCACGTGGGCGTCGAAGGCCGTTCACCGTCATCGCCGCAGCGCCGCGCATCGGCCGTCTACCGATACCCGCGCAGATACCGCCGGTACCATTGGCCTTCGGCCGACAGGTCGGATTCGATCGGGTCGCGCGCCTCGTTCGTCGCGAACAGCGCGCCGCCCTCATGCTTGTCGGACAGATTCCAGATGATGTACGAGACGCCGTACCCGTCGAGCATGTCAAGCCAGGCCTCGGCGGCCTTGACGTCCACGGCGCCGTCGCCGTCCGCGTCCGTCGCGCCGAATTCGCTGACGAACACCGGCGTGCCCGCCTTGACGGCGGCCACGACCCTGTCGCGCAGCCACTGCCCATGCTCGGCCGCATAGAAATGCACGGTGTACATGACGTTGTCGGCGTCGAGCGGATCGGCCGTCGCCGCCTCGATGCCCTGGCACCAGTCCGGCGTGCCGACGAGCACGACGGCGTCCCGCGCGTGCGAGCGCACGACCGGGATCACCTGCTCGGCGTAGCGCTTGACCTGCGCCCACGTCGTGCCTCCGTTGGGCTCGTTGCAGATCTCATACAGCACGTTCGGCACGCCGGCGTACTCCTCGGCGATCTCGCCGAAGAACTCCTTCGCCTCGTCGATGTGCATGTTCGGGT
Organism: Bifidobacterium castoris; assembly: GCF_003952025.1. Classification (GTDB taxonomy): domain Bacteria; phylum Actinomycetota; class Actinomycetes; order Actinomycetales; family Bifidobacteriaceae; genus Bifidobacterium; species Bifidobacterium castoris. Next base: position 1,153 of record NZ_QXGI01000005.1, read on the forward strand.
CGTTGTCCGACAGCGTATGCCAGTCGACGATGACGTACATGTCGTCCTTGACGGCCGCGTCGATGCCGTCGCGCACCGTCTTCTTGAGCTGCTCCTTGTCGCCGTCGGTGCAGTAGCCGCCGCTTTCCGCGCAGTACATCGCGATGCGCACCGCGTTGATGCCCCAGTCGCGGCTGAGGTTCGCGAACAGGTCGGCGTTCACGTACTGCGGATACCATGCGATGCCGTGTGTCGAGGCGCCGCGCAGCTGGACCGGCTTGCCGGCCGGGTCGAGCAGCCTCGCCCCCTCCACATGCAGAGGCGGGACCGTCGTCGTCTCCACTTCCCCGACGTCCGCCGCGTTCCCCGGCACGTCCGGCGCCGCGGCGCCCTCGCCGCTCGGCGCCATCGTGATCGCCGCGTCGCCGCTCGCCTGCGGTTCCATCTGCGCCGCGACGCCACAACCGGCGAGCAGCGCCGCACATGCCACGAGCGTCATGACGGTCGATACCCACTTCTTCATCATCATCCTCGCTTCTCTTCACCCGCCCCGCCCCGCCTGCATGGCGCGGCCGCCCCATCACCGCCGTTTTCCCTGCCGGCGTGCGGATGGCGACGGCACGGCGCACCGCTTCCCCGATGCCCGTGCGGCCGTATATGCGTTACGCTAACAAGCGGGTGCGCACGCCACGCCGTGTTTTCAGCCCACGGCTGACATACGACAGGGCGCGTCGCACGGAACACCGTGCGACGCGCCCTGTCCTACCCCATGCAAAGGTCCGCCGGCCGAAGCGCAGCCGGCGGTTCGATGATGAATCAGTGGGTCTGGTGGGTCTCCTCGTCCTTGGCGATCTCGTTCTTGTCGCCCTTCTCGGCGCGCGCCGACTCCCAGCCCTCCTTGGCGTCCTTGAGCTTGTCGCTCAGCTGCGAGACGGAGTTCTGGATGGCCTCGAAGTCGTCCTTGTGCTCGTCGATGCGTTCCTTGATCTCCTCGAAGTTCTTCTTCATCTGCTCGGTCATGTCGGTCATGGTAACCGTCCTTCGTTCCATGGTTGGATATTGCTGTCTTCCATTACAGCACGTTCGGCGCCTCTTCCGCGCGATTGCGCAGTTAGGCGAATCGGCATCCCCTTTTGCGCCGTCAGCCCTGCGGCGCGGAGCGGTCCTCGCAGGTGTAGCGTTCGCGCAGCCTCGCGAAATCGGCGGCGGTCAGCCCCACCTTCATGCGCAGGAAGCCGACGAGGCCGCCGTAGCGCGCCGTCGCGCCGATGAACGCGTGGATGTAGGCGGGGGCCGCCGTCAGGAACTGGTTGACGTCGCCGTCGAAGCGCGCACCGAGGAGCGCTTCGAGCTTGCGCCCGAGCTTCGACGAGACGTGCGGCATGAAACGGTTCGTTTCGAGGTAGTCGTCGACGATGAGCGCCTCGTCGACGCCGAGCGAGGCGAGGACAAGCGCGGCGAGCACGCCGGTGCGGTCCTTGCCCTGCGTGCAGTGCCACAGCGTGCCGCCGTCATCGTCGAGCAGATGGCCGAAGCATTCCCTCCAGCAGTCGACCGCCATCGACGAGGCGGCCATCTGCGGATACAGGCTTTCGATGAACATGCCCGGATCGGCGATGAGACCCCTGAGCTGCTTGCCGAGCTCCGCGCCCTCGTCGAAGACCGGGATCGGCAGGTAGCGCCAACCGGGCAGCAGCCGGTCCTCCTCCATATGGCGTTCCTGATGCGTGCGCAGATCGATGACGTTGCGTACGCCGAGCCGGTCGAGCGTCGCGAGGTCGGCGTCGGCCGCCTTGTGCAGATTCGCCGAGCGCAGCAGCATGCCGGGACGGATCCGGCGCCCGTCCTGCGTCGGGATGCCGCCCATGTCGCGGATGTTGCCCACGCCTTCGAGCCCGAGCGGCTTCGAGACGATCTTCCAATCCCCGTCTCCGTGTTCGTTCTCGGATTCGACGTGGTTGATCTGCCGGATGATACGCGCTTCGTTCCCATGCATACCGCACCATCCTACGCGGCCGCGCCCGCGCGTCGCCCGCACTGAGCCGAGAGGGAAGCGAGACTCCGCACCCGGCCGGCAAAAAGGCGGCCGCGCCCGCGCATCGCACGGGCACGGCCGCCTTCGTCGAAGCGGTTGTGCGCCAAGGCTCACTCGAGCTCGAGCGAACCGGTGTACAGCTGGTAGTACTCACCCTTCTCGGCCATCAGCTCGTCATGCGAGCCGCGCTCGATGATGCGGCCGTGGTCGAGCACCATGATGACATCCGAGTTCCTGACCGTGGACAGGCGGTGTGCGATGACGAACACCGTGCGTCCCCGCATCAGGTTGTCCATGCCGGCCTGCACGACCTCCTCGGTGCGCGTGTCGATCGACGACGTCGCCTCGTCGAGGATGAGCGCAGGCGGATCCGCCACGGCGGCGCGCGCGATCGAGATCAGCTGGCGCTGCCCCTGCGACAGGCCCGAGCCGTCGCCCGACAGCACCGTCCGGTACCCGTCCGGCAGCATGCGGATGAACGAATCGGCGTTGACGAGCTTCGCCGCGGCGATGCACTCCTCATCGGTCGCGTCGAGCTTGCCGTAGCGGATGTTGTCCATCACCGTGCCGGTGAACAGGTTCACGTCCTGCAGCACGATGCCGAGCGAACGGCGCAGATCCGGCTTCCTGATGCCCTGGACATTGATGCCGTCGTAGAGGATCATGCCCTCCTGGATGTCGTAGAAACGGTTGATCAGGTTCGTGATCGTCGTCTTGCCGGCACCGGTCGCGCCGACGAGCGCGATCTTCTGGCCCGGCTTGGCGAACCACGTGATGTCGTGCAGCACCGGCTTCTTCGGGTCGTAGCCGAAGGTCACATCGGTGAAGCGCACGTCGCCGCGCAGCAGCGTCAACCTGCCGTCCGGGGACGTCACCGCCTGCTCATGCGCCTTCTGCCACACCTCGTAGGCGCGGTCGCTGAGCTGCTTCGCGGCCTCGCGCGAACGCGTGCCGTCGTCGCTCGCCTCGCGCTTCCACGCCCAATGGCCGGTCTTCCTCGACGTCTCCGTCATCGTGCGGCCGTCCGAGCCGAGCTCGACGTTGACGAGCGTCACCGTGCCGTTGTCCTTCTCCGAAGGCTCGTCCATCAGCGCGAAGATGCGCGACGCGCCCGCCAGCGCCATCATGACCATCGTCATCTGCTGCGAGACCTGACCGATCGGGTTGACGAAGGACCTCGACAACGTCAGCAGCGAGATGATCGTGCCGATCGTGAAGGTCGCGCCCGAGAAGCTGAGGTTGCCCCAGCCGCCGAGCGCCGCCATACCGCCGAAGATCGCCGAAAGCACATAAAGCAGATAGCCCATGTTGCCGACGACCGGCATCAGCACGTTGCCGTAGGTGTTCGCGCTCGTGCTCGCCTGGTAGAGCCGTTCGTTGCGCTCGTTGAAGTCCGCCTGCGTCGCGTCCTCGTGGTTGAAGACCTTGATGACCTTCTGCCCGTTGACCGATTCCTCGACGAAGGCGTTCACGTCGCCGAGCTCCTGCTGCTGCACGACGAAATAGCGGCCGGAGCGGCTGACGATCACGCGGATCAGCAGCATCAGCAGCGCCGTGAAGACGAGCACGAAGACCGTGTAGGGAATCGACAGGTACAGCATCGAGACGAGCGCCGCGAACGCCGAGACGCCGGAGGCGAACATCTGCGGAAGCGACTGGCTGATCGCCTGGCGCAGCGTGTCGGTGTCGTTCGTGTAGCGGCTCATGACGTCGCCGTGCTCATGCGTGTCGAAGTAGGAGATCGGCAGTGTCTGCATGCGCCCGAACATTTCGTCGCGGATCTGCTTCATGACGCCCTGTTCGACGCCGACGAGCAGATACGAGTACAGCCATGCGCTGACGGTGCCGAGCGCGTAGAGGACGCCCATGAACAGCAACGCCTCGATAAGCGGCGCCCACGCCGGATGGCTTTCGCCGACGAGCGGCATGATATAGTGGTCAATCAGCGCTTGCAGGAACAGTGCCGATCCGGCCTGCGCGATCGCGGACACGATGATCGCGATGATGATGAAGACCATGCGCGCCCGGTAGGCGAACACGTACTTGAGCAATCGCCTGAGCGTACCCTTTTTCGCCTTTTCGCGCGGCATGCCCTGCATGCCGTTCGCGTTCGGCATGCGCGCGTCGTCGTTGAGGGTCTCCTTGTCGGTTACCGCCGTGCGCGCCGTCGTCGCTGCTGCTGCGCTCATCGTTCCTCACCTCCCTTGATCTGTTCGATGTCGTTGCGGATATGCTCCTCGCGCACCCGTTCGCGTTCCCGTTGCCGCGCGATGATGTCGGCGGTCGACGTGTCCTCGTCGTAGTCGGTGCGGTAGCCGCTGGCCTCCGCCTCCTCCTCGTGCAGGTCCTGCGCCTCCTTGTCGAGGTCGCGCTGCGTGTGCTGCTGCGTCTGCGACTCGTAGATGCTGCGGTACTCCTCGCAGCGTGCGAGCAGCTCGTCGTTCGTGCCCTGGTCGAGGATGCGACCTTCATGCATGACGACGATCAGGTCCGACTCCTCGACCGACGCCACGCGCTGCGCGATGATGATCTTCGTCGTGTTCGGGATCTCGTGGTGGAACGCCTCGCGGATCAGCTGGTCGGTCTTCGTGTCCACGGCCGACGTCGAATCGTCGAGGATCAGGATCTTCGGCTTCTTGAGCAGCGCGCGGGCGATGCACAGACGCTGGCGCTGGCCGCCGGAGACGTTCGTGCCGCCCTGCTCGATGTAGGTGTCGTATTTGTCGGGGAACTCCTGGATGAAGCCGTCGGCCTGCGCGAGCTCGCAGGCGTGGCGCAGCTCCTCGTCGGTCGCGTACGGGTTGCCCCAGCGCAGGTTCTCGGCGATCGTGCCGGCGAACAGCACGTTCTTCTGCAGCACCATCGCGACCTCGTCGCGCAGCGACTCGAGCTCGTAGTCGCGCACGTCGACGCCGCCGACCTTGAGCGCGCCGGACGTGACGTCGTACAGACGCGGGATGAGCTGCACGAGCGACGACTTCGCCGAGCCGGTGCCGCCGACGATGCCGATCGTCTGCCCGGAGCGGATGTGCAGGTCGATGTCGTCGAGCACCGGGCGCTCCGAATGCTCGGAATAGCGGAAGCTCACATGATCGAAGTCGATCGAGCCGTCGGCGACGGCCGTGACCGGCTCGTTCCCCTCACGGATCGTGCTCTCCTCGGTCAGGACGCCGCAGATGCGTTCGGCGGACGCACGGGAGATGATGACCATGACGAAGATCATCGACAGCATCATCATCGCCATCATGATCTGCATCGCATAGGTGACGAGCGCGGTCAGGTCGCCGGTCGTCAGGCCGAGCGCGGCGTTGTTGCCGGAAGCGACGATCTGGCGGGCTCCGATCCACGCGATCGTGATCAGCGACGCGTACATGCAGACGTTGAACAGCGGCGAGTTGATCGACAGCAGCTTCTCGGCCTTGCAGAACTGCTCATAGATCTTGAGCGAGATGCGGCCGAACTTCCTGTCCTCGAAGTCCTCGCGGTTGAAGGACTTGACGACGCGGATGCCCTGCAGGTTCTCGTCGACGACGTTGTTGAGCTCGTCGTAGGTGTGGAAGACGCGTTCGAAGATCGGGTGCACGACGATGACCAGGCCGAACAGGCCGACCGCGAGCACCGGGATGCACGCGAGGAACACCATCGAGATCTGCGGGCTGATGCGGAACGCGAAGATCCAGGCGACGATGAGCATGACGGGCGCGCGCATGCCGACGCGGATCAGCATCTGGTAGGCGTTCTGCACGTTCGTCACGTCGGTCGTCAGCCTCGTGATGATCGAACCGGTCGAGAAACGGTCGATGTTCGCGAAGCTGAACTCCTGCACCTTCTCGAACTCGTCATGCCGCAGGTTCTTCGCGAAGCCGGAGGACGCGATCGCCGCAAACCTGCCGGACAGGAAGCCCGCGCATAGCGAGACGGCCGCGCAGCCGATCAGGATCAGGCCGTATTTCCAGATGTCCGGCATCGACTTGCCGGTGATGCCCTTGTCGATGAGCACGGCGATGACCGACGGGATCAGGATCTCGATGATGGCCTCGACGATGACGAACAGCGGCGAGAGGAGGCTCGCCTTCTTGTATTCCCGCAGCGACTTGCCGAGCGTGCGTATCACATGCTTCTTGCTCGGCGGCTGCGACGGTTGCGACGGCCGCGACGAGGCCGGTCGTGCGTCCGGCCGCTTCGTGCCGGCGTCGGCCGTGGAGGTGGTTGCGCTCACTGCTTTGCTCCTTTCTTCTTAGGTGACTGGGATTGATGTGGTTGGGATGATTGGGGCGGCTGGATCGGTCCGTCCGGATCGGAGGGACGTCGCGGACCGGTGGGCGGCACGGGCGCGGGCACGCGATCGCCGACGCCCCGTCGGTCGTCGTCGTCCTCGCGGCGCTCACCGTCGGCCTGCGACTGCGCGGACGCGCATCCCGGAGCCTCCTTGCCGACCAGACCGGAGGCATACAGATTGGCCTTCATCCGCTCGAGATCGGCGAGGAAACGGCGCTGCTCATCGTCGGAGAAGCCGTCGAACAACGTGCGTTCGAGCTGCCTCGAACGACGCTGCAGCTCTTCGACGATGCCGTCGGCCTCAGGCGTGAGCTCGATCTTGCGCACGCGTGCGTCCCACTGGACGCTCGTGCGGGTGATGAGCCCTTTCTTCTCCATCAGCGCGAGCACGCGCGACGCCGTGGAACGCGTGATCGAGAACGCGCGCTCGATGTCGTATTGGAACACGTCCTCGTTGCGGTGGTCGTGCAGATACAGGATGATCGGCATGTTCGTGCCCGACCCTGTGGACTCCGGCGGCGTGACGACGTTCCAGTACCGGCCGATGAGATGATGCACGGCGCGGATCTCCAGACTCGGCTTGAGGCACGTCTCCGCGCGCCCGTCGTCCGTGTTCCCGATGACCACGATCCGTCTCCTTCCTTGCGCCGATCGCCGACGGTGCGGACGACCGTTGCCGTGCGCGCCACAGGGCCGCACGCATCGGTACGCCACCCGGTCAGTCTAGAACGTCCGGCATACAACTGTTGCAGATGCAATTGTTGTATGCTCACAGCGTAACGAGGAGAGGGTCGAGGGTTCGATGAGAGGGATAGTGGGCGCATCCGCGGGATGAACTGGCGGGCGGCGGGACGGAATGGCACACGGGGGGACGGGACGACGACGGAGTCGACGGAACGGGACGGAAAACAGCTCTTTTGCGAGCCGCTCGGTCGACATGGTCGATGAAACAGACGGAAAACGGCATGTTCGCGGGCGGAATCGTCGATGGAGTCGACGCAACAGGACGCGGACATGGAACGACCCGCGCAGCTCGTCGAGAGATGCGCGGGTCGCCATCAGAACCAGTCATCCGCGGCACTGCGCGGACGGGAGGTTCACTTCACTTTGTTTTCGGAGATGAAGGTCAGGAAGCCCTCGGCCTGCGTGCGCAGCGCCTCCTGATCGGCGGAGGTCATCGCCCAGTCGCCGGTCTGCACAGCCTCAGCCGGAACGGACAGTCCGACCTCGACCGGGAAGAGACGCATGCCGGCATCCTCAAGCAGATCGCCGACCATGATGCGCGGATGCAGCTCCTCGAAGCCGCCGACGCCGAAGATCGCGACCGGCTTCTGGTTGAGCACGTTCTCCCCCTCCTCGTCCTTCGTGGACGGCAGCGACAGCCAGTCGAAGAGGTTGCGCAGCGAATCCGGAATCGTCTTCTTGTACTCGGAGACGACAACCCAGACGGCGTCCGCGTTGCCAAGCTTGTCACGCACGGCGAGCGCGGCCTCCGGCAGCGGGTACTCCGGGGCTTCGCCGGCGAGCGGCAGATCCTCGTAGTCGATGGTGATCGCTTCGGCGCGGTCGCCGACGATGCTCATGATCTCCTTGGCGAGGTCCGCCTCGAACGAACCGTCGGTGAGCGAGGTCTCAACAAATGCAATGGTTGGCTTGTCTGCCATGTTTCCTCCTTGGTGGTTCAGGCACGGGCTGAGACGGCCATACGCCGCCGCAATCCGTCTTGCTGCCTACCATCTTCGTGCCGCGGGAGGCGTCAGGGAACCGGAAATAGCCACCGGTGAACAAATGCGGAGCGCGGTATGCGGAAGCGCGGGGCGCGAGTGTGGGTGCCGGCACGGGCGTGAGCGCGGGGGCACGTACTGCGTACGTATGCGCGGCGCGGGACGCCTACGGGCGGATTCACGTCACACCGCGCGCATACATACGCCACGCAGGACGCCACCGAGTCAGGCTGCGTCACACAGCGCGCACAGATACGCAGCACGGGACACCGGCGGCCGAATTCGCGTCTTGCCTAGCGCATGCATACGCAGCATGGGGCGGTACAAGCCTGATCCGCGTCACAGAGCGCGCATACATACGCAACACGCGACGTCAGCGGGCGAATCAGTGGCTCGCGTCCTGAGTCAGCACACCGCATCCCGTCTGATCAGTGCGCTGAACGACGGTTAGCCGCAACCGGAATCGAATTGGTCAGCGGAGAAGCGCAATGGGTCGCCGCTGACACGGTTCACATAGACGCCGGGTTCGTGCAAGCAATCACATGCATTGAGCGAAGAGTGGTTCGTCGGCGGAACGCCACTTGATCACGCGTCACTTGACGTTGACGGTCTTTTCCTCGACGACCTCTTGGGGAACACCGCCGAAAAGCTTAACGGTCACAGGAGAATCGCCCTTGAGTGTGAACACTTCGTAATACGTGGTTTTGACCCCTGGCTGAATCTTCTCCGTCATGGAGTTGCTTACTTTCTCATACATCGGGGCATCCAAGGACAGCATTCCCATATTCAGAGTCTTTCCGTTCTGATAAGCGTCCACGTTCGCGAAGGTGGTCATGAAGCTTTTATCCTCATCCGAATTGTTTTCCCAATCGACCGCAACGATGATCACCTGATGGCCGTAGCCATCCTCCTGCACCTTGGTGCCCGAGATCTGCATATTGTAGGTTTCAGGTGAGTATTTGTCTCCCCCGACCTTGCTCTGATCGCTGGAACCGCCACCACTCTTCGAATCCGAGCCTGCGAGATCGGAATCTGCGCTGGAGTCCTTGCCATCGGCGCCGTTTGCGCTCTCATTGTTCTTGTTCTGCGCATCGGCATTCGTCTGCTCGGCGGCAACCGAATCGTCTTCCTTGGCCGGCGCAGTGGCACGTCCGATTGCAAAACCGGCTCCGCCACCCGCCAGTAGCGCGATCACCGCGATCACAATCGTCACCCACACAGCCACACCCTTTGATTTCGACTGCATCGGCGCCTGTCCATAGCCATTCGAACCATACGGCTGCTGACCATCCAATCCGTAGCCGTTATTCTGCGGGTATTGCGCTTCCGGGTACATTGGCCCCTGCTGCGCGACCTGCGGCTGCTGAGGCTGTCCCGACTGGCCGTTCCACTGATTGTACTGATCCGACATGGTCGTCCCCTTCCCTGTCCCTTGGTGGCGTGCGCACCATCGTGCCTCTGCCCATCGTACCGAAAGTCCTTCCTCCGTAGAACATCGGCCAATCTAGCGCGAACAGCAGACATATCCGGATCCGGCATGCACATCTTCAACCAGTCGTCGAGGGAGAATGACGACGACGCCTCATATGGCTTGAAGATCCTATACTGCTGCGCTTTCCCTTCGCTTTCCTTGAGATGCGCGAACAGTTGCCGTCTCGCCAGATGCTCAGCATCGCCCCATTCGCTCGGGCAACAGTCGGAGTCTACGTCGTATACCGTCTGCACCAGAGAGGAACTATACCATCCTCACGGAGATGCTCCGTCCTTTTCGCCAATCCCCGCACATGCGGGGCATGCTCGAAGCATCGCTATACAGGCGGCTCACTCCCGCGCTTGCAGGACCTTTTTAGGATAAGCCCCCTCTACCCCTGCCGCACCTCCGGCCATTTCGCATCCCCCGGCACATCGGCGAGCGCATCGCCCACGCCCAAGACCTCCGCCCAGTACTCCATCGGCTGGTCGTACGGCTTCGCATCTCCCCCGCGCGACTGCAGCACGGCCTTCGCGGCGTGCACGTCCTCGCCGGTCAGTCCGCTGAAATACGATTCAAGACGCCCGAGGCGCTCCGGATCGTAGAACAGGTCGCCGACGATCTGCGTGAGTCGCTCGGCGCGCTCCACCGGCAGTGAATCCCAGTGCCGCATCTCGATGAAGTTCTTCAGGCGCACGTCGTTGAAATGCGTCGAGAGCACATGGTTGATTTCGTAGTCGTTGAGCTCGCGGTCCGGGTAGACGTCGGCCGCGTTCGAATAGAACGCCGCGAACTCGAGCTCATGTTCGGGGCGTCCTTTGTATTCGGGCGTGTGCGTCAGGTCGGCGAACATGAGCGGCGTGCTGAGCACATCCGCCGCGTAGTCCTCCCAGCCGAATCGTTCGTCGTAGAGTCCCGGCGTCACGTTCGTGCGCTGCACGTCGAGGTAGTCCCACATCCGCTGACGGCACAGCGGCCATGGGTTGCGTTCGCCTTCGAAATACGGGGTGTTGCGGAAGAACCATGCGAGAATCGGGCCGATCGCGGTGCCGAGCCGCATCTTGTCGATCGCGTCGCGTTCGCTCGTGTAGTCGATGCTCACCTGCGTCGACGCCGACGCGCGCATCATGCACGGACCGAACTGGCCGACGCGCCCCAGATACTCGTTCATCGCCGCGTAGCGTCGTTTCGGGTTGAGCGGGATGTCGGCGTACGACGTCTTCGGCTGGTACCCGTAGTTGACGAGGCGGAATCCGAGTTCGTCGAGGATCGGCTGCGCCTCTTCGATGAACCGACCATACAACGCGCGCAGTTCCTCCGGCTTGCGCAGGACACCGATCGACGTTTCGATCTGGCCGCCGGGTTCCAGCGATACGGCGAGCCCCTCACGCCCCAATCCGACCAGATGGTCGCCCTGCCAGTATTCCTGATCGGCGTCGTAGTAAGGCCGCAGACGCCGCAGCAACTCCTCCACACCGTTCGGCTCGCCGTAGGTGACGGCCGTGTCGTCGGCGTTGCGCACCGGCAGATGCTCGATCTCCACGCCGAAGCCTCCGGTACCGGGCGCGGAGCATCCCTGTTCGAAGAAACGGACAAGACTGCGCACATGCCTCGAATTCGGCTCGACAAGCGAATGCGCGTATGAGACTCGTAGTGTTGTCATAAGAGCCCATAGTAACGTGCGCGGCTCGGGACACGGCGTCGATGTTCTAAAACTTCCTGATAATCTATACAAATCGCCGAGCATTGTGACCAACGCCGTCGTCCATCCGCCCACGCACACGGTTTCATCGACCCGTCCGCCGCCGCGGAGCGGCGAAGACGGCCGCGCGTCAGCGACGCGCGGCTTTCTTCGCCGCCGCGATCATCAGCTTGATCCTGTTGAGCTGGTTCGCCTCGCTCGCGCCCGGATCGTAGTCGATCGACACGATGTTCGCCTCCGGGTACATCCTGCGGATCTTGCCGAACATGCCGCGTCCGGTCACATGGTTCGGCAGGCAGGCGAAGGGCTGCGCGCAGATGACGTTCGGGCAGCCGGATTCGATGAGCTCGACGATCTCGCCGCTCAGGAGCCATCCTTCGCCGGCCTGCACGCCGATCGACGTGACGGTCGCCGCCTTCTTCACGAGCTCGCCCATCGGCAGGTCCTTCTCGAACTTGCCGCCGCTGGCGTCGAGCGCGTCGTGCACCGGTTTCATGTAGGCGTGGATGACGCCCTTGAACGCGCCCATCAGCGCCTTGTTGCGCCCCAGGCCGATGTTGTGCGCGTTCCATTCGTTGATGTACGGGCGCATCGTCATGAAGTCGATGATGCCCGGCACGACGGCTTCGCAGTCCTGCGATTCGATGACGTCGACGACGTGGTTGTTCGCGTCCGGATGGTATTTGACGAGGATCTCGCCGACGACGCCGACGCGCACCTTGCGCGGCACGTCGCGCAGCGGCAGCGCGTCGAAGCCGCGCACGATGCCCTTGACGAGCGCCGCGTACGTCCAGTGCCCGCGCCCGTAGAGCATCTTCGCTGTCCGCGAGTTGCCGTGGTTGAGCAGCGTCTCGCGCACGATCGTGTTCCAGCGTTCGTACAGCCGGTTCGCGCTGCCCGGCCGCTGTTCGTACGGCCGCACACGGTAGAGGCATTTCATCAGCAGGTCGCCGATGATGAGCGCCTTCGCCGCCCGGTGCAGCAGCGGCACCGTCGGCGTGAAGCCGGGGTTGTCGACGAATCCCTGCGTCGAGATCGCGAGCACAGGGATCTGCGGATATCCGGCGTCGATCAGCGCCTTGCGGATCAGGCCGTAGTAGTTCGTCGCCCTGCACATGCCGCCGGTCTGCGAGATCGCGAGCGCCGTCGTGTCCGGGTCGTAGCGTCCCGACTTGATGGCTTCGACGAGCTGGCCGACCGTCATGATCGCCGGGTAGCAAGCGTCGTTGTTCACGTATTTGAGTCCGGTCTCCACATCGGTCTTGTCGGCGTGCGTGAGCACGTCGAATTTGTAGCCGCTGGCGCGTACGGCGGCTTCGACGAGGCTGAAGTGGATGGGGCTCATCTGCGGCGCGACGATCGTGTGCGTCTTGCGCATCGCCTTCGTGAACGGCACGTGCTGCGCGTAGTTGCTCATCGTGGCCTTCTGTGCGCGCGCATGCTTGGCGCCGTCGGCGCCGCGTGCGCCCATAATCGCGTCGAGCATCGCCTGGCGTCCGGGCGTCGGCGCCATCGTGCCGGTTTTGCGGAACGTCGATGTCAGCCGTGTGGACGCCGTCGTCGATGTCGTCGTCGCCGTCGTCGCCGTCGTCGAACGTGCGATGTCTGTGTCGGCGGCGGTCCCGCGCGCGTCGCGGCGCCCTTCGCGTTCCTCGACGGCGGCTTTGAGCGAGCGCAGTCGTATCTTGGCGGCGCCGAGGTTGCTCACTTCGTCGATTTTGAGCATCGTGTACACGTCGGCTTTGTCGGCGAGGATCTCGGCGACCTGGTCGGTCGTGATCGCGTCGAGGCCGCAGCCGAAGGAGTTGAGCTGCACGAGTTCGAGACCCGGCCAGTGCGCGACGAAGTCGGCGGCCTTGTACAGGCGCGCATGGTAGGCCCACTGGTTCATGACGCGCAGCGGCAGTTTTGTGACCTTGCGGTCGTCGACGTGGCGGAAGCCGTCGGCGTTGTGCGCATGCGGGTCGGCTTCGCCGTCGGCGAGGTATGCGGTCAGGCGGGGCTTGTCTTCGGGGTTCAGCCAGCTGACGGAGTCTTCGGAGAGGACAACCATGCCGAGCGAGCAGATCGTCTCGGGGATGCCGTGGTTGATTTCGGGGTCGACGTGGTAGGGGCGCCCGGCGAGCACGATGCCGCGGCAGTCGTGCTCCTTCATGTAGGCGAGCGCGCGCAGCCCCTCCTGCTGCACGTCGTGTTTGAACACCTTGTCTTCGGCGTAGGCGGCGGCGACGGCCAGTTCGACCTCGTCGCGCGTGACGCCCGCCCAGGCGAACTCCTCGACGATGCGGTCGACCATGAGGTCGTGCTTGGACAGGTTGAAGTAGGGTTTCATGAACCGCACGCCGTCCTCGCGCAGCCGCGGCATGTTCGCGTCGACGACGACCGGGTAGTTGGCGACGATCGGACAGTTGAAATGGTTGTCCGATTCGGGCACGAGGTCGTCCTCGAAGCTCACGCACGGGTAGAAGATCGTCTTGATGCCTTTGTTGAGCAGCCATGTGATGTGGCCGTGGACGAGTTTCGCCGGGTAGCAGATGTTCTCGGACGCGATCGATTCGATGCCGGTCTCGAACAGTTCGTGGTTGCTTCGCCCGGAGATGACGACCTTGAAGCCGAGCGACGTGAGCAGGGTGAACCAGAACGGGTAGTTCTCGTACATGTTGAGCACGCGCGGGATGCCGATCTCGCCGCGCGTCGCCTTCTTGTCGGTGAGCCGGCGGTACGCAAAGGCGCGCTTGTACTTGTAGTCGTAGAGGTTCGGCCGGTCGCTGCGTTTGCGTTTCGCGTCGCCGCCGCGTTCGCAGCGGTTGCCGGTCACGTAGCGCGAGCCGTCGTGGAACGTCGTGATCGTCAGCTTGCAGTGGTTCTGGCACAGCTTGCACACGTCGCGTTCGGTCGTCATCGACAGTTCGTCGAGCGCGTCGCCGGTGAGGATGCTCGAGACGGTGTGGTCCACGCCGTCGATGCGCGCCACGTGCGTGCCGGCGTCGGCGGTGTCGCCGTCCGTGTCGTCGGCGACGTCGTCGTAGTGCATGCGCGCGGTGAGCGCCGCGCCGTACGCGCCCATCAGGCCGGCGATGTTCGGCCGCGTCACCTCGCGTTCGGTGAGCAGTTCGAAGGCGCGCAGCACGGCGTCGTTGAGGAAGGTGCCGCCCTGCACGACGACGTTGTCGCCCAGCTCGCCCGAATCGCGCAGCTTGATGACCTTGTACAGCGCGTTGCGCACGACCGAATAGCACAGGCCGGCGGCGATGTCCTCGATGCCCGCCCCCTCCTTCTGCGCCTGCTTGACCGACGAGTTCATGAACACGGTGCAGCGCGAGCCGAGGTCGACCGGGGCCGTGGACTCGAGCGCGGCCTTCGTGAACTCCTCGATCGAAAGCCCCATCGACTGCGCGAAGGTCTGCAGGAACGAGCCGCAGCCGGACGAGCACGCCTCGTTGACGGCGATCGAATCGATGACGCCGTCGTCGATCGCAAGGTATTTCATGTCCTGGCCGCCGATGTCGATGACGGCGGTGACGCCCGGGCACGTCATCTCGGCGCCGCGGTAGTGCGCCATCGTCTCGACGACGCCCTCGTCCAGGTGCAGTCCGGTCGTGATCAGGCCTTCGCCGTAGCCGGTCGCGCAGCTGCGCGCGATCCACGCGTCCTCGGGCAGCTCATGCTGGATGCGACGGACGATGTCGATCGCAGCGGTCAGCGGCGAGCCGTCGTTCGTCGCGTACGAGCTCCAGACGATTTCGCGGTCGTCGTTGACGAGCGTCGCCTTGATCGTCGTCGAGCCGGCGTCGATGCCGAGAAAATGCGGGCCGTGCGCGCCGTCGAGCGTGCCGACGTGCACATGTTCGCGATGATGGCGGGCGTCGAAGGCCTCGCGGTCCTGCGCGCTCGCGAACAGCGGCGGCATCGTCGCCGTGTTCGCGCCCAGGTTGCTCAGGTCGGCGAGCGCGGCGATGATCGCGTCGAGCGTGCGCGGCGGATAGTCGTCGGCATGTTCGATCTGGTCGGGTTCGCCGGCGGTGAGCGCCGCGCCGTACGCGACGTACAGGTGGGCGTCCTTGGGCGTGACGAATTCGTCGACCTTGCCGTCAAGCGCACGGCGGAACGCCTCGCGCAGCTCCGACATGAAGAACAGCGGGCCGCCGAGGAAGACGACGGTGCCGTGGATCGGACGGCCGGCAGCGAGGCCGGCGATCGTCTGCGTCGCGACGGCCGTGAAGATCGACGCGGCCAGGTCGGGCTTGGCGGCGCCGTCGTTGATGAGCGGCTGCAGGTCGGTCTTCGCGAAGACGCCGCAGCGCGACGCGATCGGATACAGGTTCCCGTAGCGTTTCGCCATCTCGTTGAGGCCGGCCGCGTCGGTGTCCAGCAGCGTCGACATCTGGTCGATGAACGCGCCCGTGCCGCCGGCGCACGACCCGTTCATCCGCTGTTCGGGCGTCGGTTTGAGATACGTGATCTTCGCGTCCTCGCCGCCGAGTTCGATGATGACGTCGGCCTGCGGAATCTGCTCGTCGATCGCACGCGTCTCGGCGATCACCTCCTGCACGAACGGCACATGGATCGCGTCAGCGAGCGCGAGGCCGCCAGATCCGGTGATCGCGAGGCGCACGGGCTCGCCGGCGCGGCCCTGCTCGGCGAGGCTGCGTTCGATGTCCTCGAGCAGCCCCTGCATCGTGGCGCGCACGTTCGCATGGTGGCGGCGGTAGTCGGCGAACAGCGGCGCATCGAGTGCATCCGAATCGTCAAGGACGACGGCCTTGACGGTCGTCGAACCGATGTCGAGTCCGATGCGCAGCGGACGGCTGCGACGCGCCGCGGGCGCGGATGCCGCAGCAGATCCTGTTGCTGCAGCTGGCGCAGCCGGCCTAGCTGACGCACAAGATGCAGATGCCGCAGTCGTTGCAGGAGAGCCAGACGCTGCAACGGGCGCGGAAACAGCGGATGCAACGGACACGGATGCCGCAGCACCCATGCCCGACGCGGCGGACCTGGATTGAGGGGACATCCCGGACCGCAGACTATCGGCTTGTGCCATCGACTCGCACTCCCCCGTCGTCACGTCGTCGATCGGCATCTGCTCCTCCGGATGAACCATCACTACCTCATTCGTTATTCGCTCGCGGCATTCGCTCGCGGCGTCCGGCAATGGCGTGACTCCACCATTTGCGCCCGATATGTCGGGTTTCGTTTCCCTGAGAAACCCTCATACGGCAATCATTACAGCATAGTCATGCCTCGGTACGTTTACGGCGCCGGCCACCAGCATCCCCGTACCCCAGCGCGTCGCATCGCGCGCACCCATACGCGCTGCACGACGCACACCCCCATCCCAGCGTCCCGTCGCACGCACGCATACGCGCCACAAGTCGCACAGCCACACCCCAACGTCCCACTGCGCGCACCCATACGCACCACAGGACGCACAGCCCACCCCAACGTCTTGTCGCACGCACCCCTGCGCACAGCAGGACGCACACCCCCATCCCAGCGTCCCGCACCGCGCACGCATACGCACAGCAGGACGCACAGCCCACCCCAACGTCCCGTACCGCGCAGCCGCACGCATCCCGCGATGCACCACCGCATATCAGCGTCCCGCACCGCGCACGCATACGCGCCACAAGTCGCACAGCCACACCCACACATCCCGCTCCGCGCACCCGTACGCATCCCGCAACGCACAACCACACATCGGCGTCCCACAGTGCGTAGCCATACGCGCCGCAAGTCGTGCAATCGCACACCAGCGTCACACGCTGCGCACACGTCCATTCACCGAATCACAAAAGGAACGCCCGCCGCACGCAACTTGTGTGCGAACTGCTGCGGATGGTAGGTATCGCGGATCCGGAATCGTACAATGCCCTTCACGCCCGCCCGTTCCAGCGCACGCTCACGCTCGCGCTCGGCGTCCACGATCTCCTCGACGGATCTGCCTCCCGTCATGGAAGGATCCACATATTTGTCGCGCCCATCGAGCTCGCCAACCAGCCAGCCGCCATCCGCCATGCGCCATGCGAAATCCGTGCGCTTCGTTCTACCCGTTTGCGGATCGACGAACTCCCGCTGCGTGAACGGCGGGACGACGCCGAGCAGGTCGAACACGGCAATCGACCGAGCCTCGCCGCCGTTCTCGCATCCACCATCCGCGACTTCAAGCGCATGCCACGCGTCAGCGCCACAACCGCCGACCGTACGCAGCTCATGGCCGATCCGTTCCTTCGTCATGCCGTTGCGTAGCGCGCAGCTCGCCACGACCACCGCATTGATGAAGCCATAGTCGCGCATCGATTCGGCGATTGCACGCTCAGGGGGCAGCACACGGACTCCATCGATGACGACGTACGGGCAATTCCGCTCATAACGATGGACGACATGCGCCGACATAGTCTGGGAGCGATGCTTGTCGGAAATCACGACGATGCCGCTTTCGTCCGCCTCCCGTTCATGGTCGACGCCATGCATGCTTACCGCTGCAATGCCTCCGAACACCCAATGCGGATGCCGTCTCCCCAAGCAACGTATGACATGGCGTTTCCTCTCCGCGGAGTCAAGCTGATTCCAGTACGCGCTCCGCGCATACAGACCGGGCATGGGGCGCACCACTTCGCCGCATTGCACGCGCCGACCCAACGCACGCCGTTGCGCGGCAGTCGCATTCATTATGCAACGGCCCTCATGCTGCGCTTCGTCGAGCAGTCGTTCAATCTCCTTGTTCGTCTTCATGCGGATGAATCTACGTTGAAGCGGATCGGCCAGGCAAGCACAACGGGCACTTGTGACCGGAAGGCCGGCTCAGTCCCGAAATGTGGACGACACGAACTGTTATCCACATCATCAACAATCCACACTGTTGATACACGCGGCATGATTATCCACAACGCTGGGGATAGCCATGAACGCGGACGCAGGATACGTATAGATCTGCAGTCTGGCGCCGACGGCGCCGGTGTCAGCGCCGCTGTAGGAGTAGGCATCGGCGTTGACGTCCGCGTAGGCCACAATGCCGCCTTCAGCACAGCGCACGCATATACGCGGCGTATGGTAAACGTTCCACGTCGCGCATGAGTGCGCTCTACGCAACATCCAGGCGTCATGCGCTGCGCACGCATACGCGTAGCGCGACGCACAACTCAGCGGCATCGCCCTATGCCGCGCATACATACGCGCAACGCGACGCACAGTCCCCCGCCAACATCGCACACTGCGCACATGTGCGCACAACGGGACACGAGACCCTGCGCCAGCGTCGCGCGCCGCGCATGCATACGCGCCACAAGACGCACAGCCCTGCACCAGCGTCGCACACCGCGCACATGTGCGCACAACGGGACACGAGACCCTGCGCCAGCGTCGCGCGCCGCGCATGCATACGCGCCACAAGACGCACAGCCCTGCACCAGCGTCGCACACCGCGCACAAGTGCGCGCCGCAGACCGCACAACCGCACACCATCGCCCTATGCCGCGCATGCATACGCGCAACGCGACGCGCGGTCCCACGCTAACGTCGCGCACCGCACACATGTGCGCACGACAGGACACGAGATCCCACGCCAACGTCGCGCACCGCGCATGCATACGCACTGCGCGGCGCATCCGGCGGTGAAGACAAGGCTGCGGCCGGGTTGCCGCACACTGCTAGAATCGCCGGTATCGCGAAGCCGTGCAGCGCGCATATAGGGGCAGCAGACGCAAGAACGCTGTCTGACGTGGAGATGTCGGGGGCACGGCGCGCATAGAGACAAGATTGCAGGCCAGCAAACGGGGGTGCCCATGTCCGAACGCAGATACGAACCGACCGATCCGGAATCGTCGATGGCCGCCGACACCGCCGCATTCCCCGCAACGGCCGAGCCAACGCCGACGCCGTCAGACTCAAGCGCGCACGCGCCGACGACGCCGATGCCGCAGACGATGCCGACGACGCGCATCGACGTCGAGGAGCAGATCAGCGAAGGTCCCGCCACGGTGGCGCTACCACCGCGTCCGGCCGAACCCGCCCCCGTCAGTTTCCCGCCGGCGGAACCGCCGTCCGCTGACAATGGGGACGATAGCGGCAACGGGGCGAACGGGGACGCAAACTCGAAGAAGCCGCACAGGAAGTGGCCGATCGTCACGGCGATCGTGGTCGTCGTCGCGCTCATCGCCGGCGTGTGCGGCGCGATCGTCTACAGCAACAAGCACGCCGAGGCGCTGCTGCGGTGCCGCACGGCGGTCAGCGATTTCAGCGACGCGCGCAAGAAGCTCGTCGACACGACGAAGAACCTGTCGTCGACGCAGCAGTGGGTGCTCGACGCGCTCGGCGTCAACGGCATGATCGACGCGGTCGCCGACGCCGCGGGCGCCGCTGAACAGACCATCTCGACCGAAGGATGCGCGACGAACGCGACGATCACGCAGCTCAATCTCGTGGCCGACACCGTCAACAACACGACCGATTCGCTCAACAAGTCGGTCAGTGCAATCACGAAGCAGCAGGAAGAGCAGCGCGGCCTGCTCGGCAGCGGCGACTGGAAGAAGAAGATGATGGAGTGGCTCAGCGGCTCCGGTGCCGACGAATCAAGCAGTGCGATGACCGACGACGCAGCCGACGACGCAGACGACGACGCAGACGACGACGCAGACGACGATACGTCCGCGGCGAAGAAAGGCTTCAAGGATTCGCTCGAACATGCGAGGGGGCTGCTCGCGTCGGTCAAGCAGCAGTACGGATCCTCCGAGACGGGCAAGAGAATCAGCGATGGCTTGCAGTCGGCAATCGACGCGGCCGAAAAGCTCGACCTGTCGCCGATCACGGATTCGAAGATCTACAAGGCTGCCAAGGTGACGCTCGACGAGGCGATCTCCACCGTCAGCAACTGGATCGACTCGCAGGCTATGAAAGCGCAGTAGCGCCGACGACACGATCGCTCGGCGTATGGACCGAGCAGTCGCGCTGACTATTTTTTATATGTTATCTTAGGCTTATCCAGCCGCAGGACGAACGTGCCTTCGTCTGGCGTTTCCCACACATACTCACGGTTAGAGATAACCTCTCTTCCGTGATCTGTGCTATCATCCATCAGTAGGTGAAAGCATAGTTACCCTTTCCGGCGTTAGCCGCTCAGGTAACTCAATGCCCGGCATCTTGCACATGCCGGGCATTTTTCATACCCGGCAGCCATGCCATACACGCCCATGAACGGCATGGGCAACCGGCCGCCACCACAGTGGCGGCAGCGCGCGCCAGTCCGGTTATGATCCGGTAGGGCCAAACCCCGCTGGCGCCAGAGCCTCACGGCTCCAAGAGTTTCCGCAAGTCCTTGAGCTTGAGCGCGTCAGCTAACCGCACGGCAGTGCCTAACGTCATATCGCTAGGGGCGCGAGCCCCCCCCCCGCTCGATATTGGCTATACTCACATGCGGCACGCTCGCCCTCTCAGCGAGTTCGCGCTGCGTCAGTTTTTTTGCTTTTCGCAGCTCGGCTAGTCCCATTTTTCTCACCTCCTTTGCTATCAATGGTACTAGCGAGGCCGTAAATCCAGTATTCAGTTGTCCCGCGCTCTGAGAGCTTAGAGCTGTTCGTTTGTATCCCTATCTACCTGCCCTAGGTGGTACCGCATCCATCGGCCGCAGCGTTCACACTAGGCTGCGCGGTCTATGGCCATCCCTAGGGCTCGAATCGGGGTTTACAGATTCGAGCTCAGCGGCGCGCACGGGGCGCGTCGGGCGTGACGTGGACATGCCGGGCGTCATGTGCGCTTGCATGTACGCACGTACGCGCGCGTGCACGTACGCGCGCCCCTCTGTACGCGCATAGCGCTCCCCGCAAGCGCGGGGATGATCCCTACCACCATGAGCACCAACCCCCGATACCGCGTGCTCCCCGCAAGCGCGAGGATGTTTTTATGTATGCACATGCATGCACACTGACAGACGAAGAGAGAAGGGAAGATAATGTTCTGCACACATTGCGGCGCCAAAAACAGCGCCACCGCCCAGTTCTGCACATCGTGCGGAAGCGCACTCAGCAAACCCAACCATACGCCGAGCGCGCCGACCGCGCCCATGGTTCCAACAGCAGCGGTGTCGCCGGCCATGCCACCCACGCCGGCGACACCGCCATCGTCCCGGCCGTTGCCCGCAGCGCCCCGGGTGCCCCCCGTCCCTTCCGTGCGCACCGCCACTGCGCAGCATCAACGCCAACCCCTCTGGGCGGTCATCGTGGCGGTGGTGTGCGTCATCGAAACCGTCCTGCTGATCTGGATGCTCGCGGCGAAGCCCACCCAGAACGGCAACAAGAAGAACCTCGAAGGTGTCGTCAATCTGTTCTCGATGGCCGCTGAAGGCATCAGCGCAGCCAACAACTATAATTTTCGCGCCTCCGCGCAGGCCGAAGGCAATACGGTGGTCATCACCGTGAAATTCCCGTCGGTCATCTATGACAAAAACAACTCGTCATCTAACACATGGATGGTGTGCTTCACCGAGAACAGCAGCCGTTGCCGCACATTCACCGAGCGGGATCTCAACGCCTACACCAACATAATCGTCAAAGACTACGTCAGGAAGGCGCTCAACGACTTCCGGCAGATGACCGGCATATCCAACCTCGGATTCACCGTGAAGCTGCTCGACAAGAATGACACGCTGATCGAATCGGTCCCAATCGACAAGTATCTCGACGGCAGCTTCCTGCAGTAGATTGCAAAATTCACTATGCATGTGCGGCGCCGGAAACATTCCACTGTCCCGCGCCGCACACCAACGTCACCTACCGCGCATGCATACGCCCAATGGGACACTGACAGGGCCTTCCGCGTCCCCAATCGCGCATGCGTACGCGTCGCCGGACGCCGGGTGCCATGTTTGGGACGCCTCCAGCACATGCATACGCGGTGCAGGACGCCATGCCGCGTACCGGCGTCACGTACCGCGCACAGGTAAGCCCGACGGGACGCCCGCACGGCCACCGGCGTCACCTACCGCGCATGCGTACGCGTCGCCGGACGCCGGGTGCCATGTTTGGGACGCCTCCAGCGCATGCATACGCGGTACGGGACTCCATGCCGCGTACCGGCGTCACGTACCGCGCACGGGTACGTCCGACGGAACGCCAGCACAGCCACCGGCGTCACATACCGCGCACGCATACGCGATACCGGGCGCCAGCGCGGCCACTGGCGTCGCGTGCCGCGCACAGGTACGCTGCGCGGGATGCGTCCAGCCCCACCTCAGCTCGCCCTACCGCGCTCAGCTCGCGTCGCCCCGCTCAGCTGGCGTCGCCTTCGCCGGCGGCGCGCTCGTGGCCGTAAATCTCGGGGATGAAGCGCTCTTGGTCATGCAGTTTGCCCCAGATGACGACCTCGCCGCGCTCGAGCGAGGCGGGCACGTCGATGATGCGCTGGTTCGACGAGCCGCGGAACTGCAGCAGCGAATCGTGCCGGTCCTTGAGATACCGACCGTCGACGAGGATGTCAATCTCGCGCAGCAGCTCCATCTTGTCGGCGCTTTCGCCGTCGCGCATCAGCTCCTCCCACGTGTATCCGGTCCAGCACCAGATGTCTTTCGTATGCCCGAAGCGCTTGCGGATCCTGCGCGCGAGCGGCAGCAGCACGCCGGTATTGAGCAGCGGCTCGCCGCCGAGGAACGTGATGCCCTGCACGAAGCTCTGCGCAAGGTCGTCCATGATCTGCGCCTCGAGCCGGTCGTTGTATTCGTGGCCGGCCTGGAAATCCCAAATCGAGGCGTTGTAGCACTGCTCGCAGTGGAACGGGCAGCCCGAGACGTACAGCGAGCAGCGGATGCCCTCGCCGTCGGTCATCAGGAACCGCTTGTAGTCGGCGATCATGTTGTGGCTCATCCGCGCGCTCGTCCACTGCCCCGCCTTCGGATTGTTCGACAACGGCGTCGGGATTCCCGGCCCGCGTCCGCTTTCCCCGGCGGCGAAGTCGTGCAACCGCGGCATCTTCTTCACCGGCTGCGCGACGGCGAGAGGCGAATCCGACACGTCCGTCATCGCCTCGTTCGATGATTCGACGACGCTCGCCGACCCCTCCGCGCTTGTCGTGCCTTCCGTCCTACGCCATTCCTGGGTCATGTCCGTCCTCCCCTATGCGCCTGCCGCGCACCGTCTGCCGATCCGTGATCGCATATCGCGAAAATGGGGCGGCCATACGACCGCCCCATGTGTCCGTCCGAGCCTGTTCGCCGGTCATCCGCGCCGATTCATCGGCCGCGCATGACCGTCAACGGCTCACTTGACCTCTTCGAACCATTCACGCGTTTCGCCGCCGGCGAGCGTGACGTGTCCGGTCTCGCCGGCCATGTGCTTGACGCGGTGCGCGATCTCCTCGTGGCGGCCGTGCACCATCGGGCGCTGCACCGGGTTGCCGAGGTATCCGCAGGTGCGCTTCGTCACGTTGCACTTGTCCGGGTCGGAGTTGCCGCACTCGGGGCACTTGAAGCCCTCCTCGGTCGGCTCGAAGTCGCCCTGGAAGCCGCATTCGAAGCAGTGGTCGATCGGCGTGTTCGTGCCGAGGTAGCCGATGCCGATGTTGTACGCGTAGTCCCACACCGCCTCGAGCGCCTTCGGGTTGGCCTGCAGGCACGGGAACTCGCAATAGTTGATGAAACCGCCGGAAGCGTAGTACGGGAAGTCCTTCTCGTAGTCGAGCTTCTCCATCGGCGTCGGCTGCAGCCACACCGGGTAGTGGAACGAGTTCGTGTAGAAGTCGTGGTCGGTGACGCCTTCGATCTCGCCGAACTTCGCGCGGTCCATGCGGTTGAAGCGGTCGGTGAGCGATTCGGCCGGCGTCGAGTACACCGAATAGTGGTAGCCTTCGGCGGCCGACCAGTCCTTGCACAGCTGGTTCATGCGGCGCACGATCTCGAGCGCGAACTCCTTGCCCTGCGGATCCCAGCCGTGGTCGCGCATCCAGTGCTTGCCGTAGAAGACGGACGTCGCCTCATACAGGCCGATGTAGCCGAGCGACACCGTGGCGCGTTCGTTGCGGAAGAGCTGGTCGACGTTGTCGTTCGCGTCGAGGCGCCCGAAGGCGCCGTAGCGGAACAGCGTCGGCGCGTTGACCGGCGTCGCCTGCTTGCAGCGCATGATGCGGAACTGCAGCGCCTGATGGGCGGTCTCCATGCGCTCGTCGAACAGCTTCCAGAAGCGTTCGACGTCGCCGTGCGATTCGAGCGCGATGCGCGGCACGTTGACGGTGACGACGCCCAGGTTCATGCGGCCGTCCTCGACGTCCTCGCCGGTCTCCGGGTCGATCCAGCCCTGCAGGAACGAGCGGCAGCCCATCGGTGCCTTGAACGAACCGGTGATCTTGACGATGTTCTCGTAGAACACGACGTCCGGATACATGCGCTTCGTCGAGCATTCGAGCGCGAGCTGCTTAAGGTCGTAGTTCGGATCGCCCGGATCGGCGTTGATGCCGTGCTTGATCGTGAAGACGAGCTTCGGGAAGATGGCCGTGTGGCGGTCCTTGCCGAGGCCGCGGATGCGGTTGAGCAGAATCGCGCGCTGGATCTCGCGGGCGAACCAGCTCGTGCCGAGGCCGAAGCCGACGGTGACGAACGGCGTCTGGCCGTTGGAGACGCGGTTCGAATTGATCTGGTACTCCATCGTCTGCATCGCGTCGTAGATGGCCTTGCGCGTCATGATCTTCGCGTAGATCTCGCGCAGCTGGTCGATCTCCGGCAGCTCCTCGTCGAAGGCGGTGTCGGCCGGCAGCGGCTCGCGGTTCTCGAAGTGCAGCCAGTCGGGCTCCTGCGCCTTGAGTCCGCGGACCATGTCCTCGGCGACCTCGATCGGCATCGAATCGGGGATGAGCGCCTGCGCCATGTTGAGGTTCTTCGCATAGTCGCGCTTCGCGTACTCCTCGAGCATCTCGTCGGCGCGGTTGACTGTCTGGCCGCCGTACTGCGCGCCCGCGATGTCCTTGATGATCTGCGTGATCTGCGTGGCCGCCGTGCCGATCGACTTCGGCGAGTCCATCATCGCGTTGCCGAGCGCGAAACCGTGACGCAGCATGTCGCCGAAGTCGGGCAGCGAGCAGTTGTTCATCGACGTGAACGGCGAATAGTCGGCGTCATGGAAGTGGATGTCGCCCTTCATGTGGGCGTTGGCGACGGCGTCCGGCAGCATCGAGAACGCCGACGCCTTCGAGACGGCGCCCGCGAGCAGGTCGCGCTGCGTCGCGTAGACGTTCGAGTCCTTGTTCGCGTTCTCTCGCACGAGCGACTCGTCCTTGTTGACGAGGCGCTTGACGGCTTCGTTGATGTCGGTGGCCTTCGCGCGCTGGATGTCCTTGTTGAGACGGTAGGTCGTGTAGGTGCGCGCGACCTCGTAGAGGTGGTCGTCGATGAGCGCATGCTCGACGAGGTTCTGGATGTCCTCGATACGCGCCGGACCGTTGTAGCGTTCCTTGATCTCGCCCTCCACCTGATCGGCGATGTCGGAGATCATGCGCTCCTCTTCGGGACCGACTTCCTTGTTCAGGTCGGCGAATGCGGACTTGACAGCGATGATGATGTTGACCGGATCGAAATCGACGATACGGCCATCGCGCTTCTCGACGAGTACCTTCGCCGCGGTCTTCGGCTGCGTCATCGGCGCCTCCAGAACCTCTGCTTCCATTCGCTGCTCCTTGTTTCGGGGCCGGCGGGGCCGGCTCGTTTCGTGCGTCCGCACCATGCCGGACGTCTTGCTGACTGATAAGACTGTACGCTTTTCCTTCGGGCGACGCGCCGCTATATGTAGTGCGACAGATGGCATGCAATCACTAGATATGGAACTTTCGTTGATACGACGCCGAAAATCCGCGATGCGTCCCGACGGTGTGGTCTTCGTCACTCGGCGCGGTGTTCGCTGAGCGGAAATCATCATAGCGACACCGTTGCCGCACCCGCCGTGAAACGCCACCGAGGCGGCGGAATCAGCCCTGACACGCCGTGCGGTGCGAGCACGATGTCCCTTCGCTGATGGAACCTAGAACCATGTCTTGGAACAACGGATATGGCATGGGAACACAGCCTTCAGGCACCCCATGGACAGGCGCGGACGGCGCCGCCGGCGGCCCGCGCCCGCTCGACCAGCTGCCGAAGTACGCGCGCGACACGACCCCGGAGAACCCGTGGCCGGTCAACCTGCTGAGCCGCAAATGGCACGACGTGATCGACCGCTGGCCGACGGTGTGGATCGAAGGGCAGATCGTCGAGATCAACGCGCGCCGCGCGACGTCCGTGTACATCACGCTGCGCGACAACTTCGAGGACGTCTCGATCTCGGTGAACGGCTTCGGCGCGTTCGCGCAGATGGCGCGCGGCTTCAAGCAGGGCGACCGCGTCGTCGTGCACGGCAAGGCCGACCTGTGGGTCAAGCAGACGCGGCTGAGCCTGCGCGGCGACGACATCCGCAAGGTCGGCGTCGGCGACCTCAAGGAGCAGATCGACGAGCTGCGCCGCAAACTCAAGGGCGAAGGGCTCTTCGACGCCTCGAACAAGGTGCCGCTGCCCGAGTTCCCGAAGAACATCGGCCTGATCTGCGCGCCGCAGGCGAGGGCGGAGGGCGACGTCATCACGAACGTCATGCTGCGCTGGCCGACCGTCGACTTCACCGTGCAGCACGTGCACGTGCAGGGCCCGCAATGCCCGCCCGAGGTCGTCGAGGCGATCCGCAGGCTCGACGCCGACCCGAACGTCGATGTCATCATCGTCGCGCGCGGCGGCGGCAGCTTCGAGGATCTGATCGGATTCTCCGACGAAGGCGTCGTGCGCGCGACCGCCGCATGCGTGACGCCGATCGTCTCCGCGATCGGCCATGAGGACGACTGGACGCTCATCGACCTGGCCGCCGACGTGCGCGCGTCGACGCCGACCGACGCCGCCAAGCGCGTCGTGCCCGACGTGCGCGAGCAGCAGCAGCTCATCGCGAACGCGATCGGCACGATGCGCATGCGCATCGGCGCGATGGTCGACAACGAGACACGGCTCGTCGAAGGCTACGCGAACCGTCCGAGCCTGACGCATCCGCAGACGATGCTCGACCCGTATCAGCGGCAGATCGACGACGCCGTGCGCACGATGCGCATCGGCCTGACGCGGATCGTCGACGACGAGCAGCTGCGCGTCGAGAAACTCGAGGCGACGCTGCGCGCGCTGAGCCCGCAGTCGACGCTCGACCGCGGCTATGCGGTGCTGCAGACCGCCGACGGGCACGTCGTCGACGACGCGGCGAAGCTCAAGGCCGGCGATGAGATCACCGTCACGTTGCGCCGCGGCGCCGTCGTCGCGCAGACGACGAAGATCGTCGAACCGTAGGCCCCGCGCGACACACGCGCAAACACATAACGCAATCGATACAACAGCCATCAACCGGCACACAACCACCACAAAGGAGCAGCCATGACGGAGGAAACCATCGAAGTCACCGCGACGGAGACGACCGAGACGACCGAGGACACTGCGGCCGAGCAGCCGCAGATCGCGTCGAGCCTGACGGCGCAGGAACGCGACGTCATCGCGAACATGCCGTACGAGGAGGCGCGCGACAAGCTCATGCAGGCCGTGCGCGCGCTCGAGAACGGCGGCCTGAGCCTCGACGAGTCGATGCGCCAGTGGGAGATCGGCGAGGCGCTCGCCCAGCGCGCGCAGTCGCTGCTCAACACGGTGCGCGCGAAGCTCGACGCCGCGCAGGCGCAGCAGGCGCAGACCGCGGCGACGGCGGGCACGCAGTCGAATTTGCAGTAAGCGGCCGGCGCGCTGCGGCGGCGGACGCCAGGCGCATTGAAGGCGCAGGCCAGACGGGGTGCATACGACGCGGTCGCGTGCGCCCCGTTGCATTTTCGCGGGGAGGATCGGCGCCGCGATCACGGGGCTGCGTTTCCGCGCGGTGGGATTCGTGGAAAAGACGCCGCATGCGCTTTGCGGATGCCCGACGTCGTCCGGCGCACATGCGCCGCGCGCGGCTACTGCGCGAACTCGAGCGTAGCGAGCAGCGCGTCGTGGTCGGCGCCGGGGATACGGATCGTCTTGATCTGCCCGACGCGCACGTCGCGCTCGGTGACGATGTGGTCGATGCCGACGCCGGCGGGCACGAAACGCATGTTCGACGGCCAGGTGAAGACGAGGCCGTGGCCGCTCGTCATCGACGCGTCCTGGAAACGTTCGCCGAGGAGACGGCGGAACGGGGCGTGGTCGGTCGTCGCGTTGAAATCGCCCATGAGCACGTAATGCACGTCGGTACGCGATCGCAGCGCGTCCATCTCATTGAGCGATCGGCGCCACAGATCCCATGTGCTCGCGCTCGGCGACGTCGTGTGCACGCTGACGAAGCGGACGGGAAGGCGGCCGCCGTCGAAGAGGACGGTGCCGGCGGGCATGTCGGACGCGCTCGAATCGAACTCGGCGTCCGTCGGAGCGTCGAGCGGCGCCGCCGAGAACAACGCGTTGCCGTAGTAATGGTCCGCCGATCCGACCGTCGAATGCGGCAGATAGTCGTAGATTCCGGCGTTCGCGAGCTCCTTGAGGAAAGGTTCCGTCGTCTCCTGCAGCGCGAGCACCTCGACGCGCTGGTCGCGCACGGCATCGACGATGTCCTGCGCGTTCGCCTGACCTTTGTAGACGTTGCAGGTCATGACGCGTGCGTACGCGTCGTCTGTGGACGGCTTGACCTGTGCGACGGCGGCCATCGCGGCGCCGCTGAGTGGAAGGTCGCCGCGGAAGTACGGCAGCTGCCACCACACCTGCAGCCCGATGCACGCGCAGGCGACGACCGCCGTGAACCAGCGCCGCGAGATGCAGGCGAGGACGAACGAGACGAGCGCGACGAGCGCGAACCACGGCGACAGCGAAATCACATACGGCACGTACGGCAACGATTGCATGTCCTCGGGCAGCAACCGCGCCGCGCAGCCGAGCAATGCGACGATCGCGAGGATCGCCGCGAGCGCCGCCAGAACCGGATGGGTATGCCGTGCCATGCGTCTCCTTCTGTTCCATTCTGTCTGCATTCGTATGCAAGCGCATGCGAATCGTGCGTGTATGCGTCCGCGTCCGGTGGATGCGTGTGCCCGTCGGGCGCGTACGTGTCCGCCGGCCTCGCGCGTCCCGTCGGACTCGCCGATGCGCGTCCGTCACGCGCGACGCTCCATCGTATGCGCTTCGGGACACCCTGCGATTGTTTGCGCATCCGCAAGGTGCCGCGCCGATGACGTGTTCCACACTAATGGAGCGCAGGACGCGTGCGTATCGTCCGCACGGTTGATTTTCCCCAGATGCGCGTGCGGCGCGCGGTTGTGCCGGATGCACGATGGTGTGTATAATGTCGGGTTGTTCGCCCTGGTAGCTCAGTGGATAGAGCACCGCTCTCCTAAAGCGGGTGTCGCGCGTTCGAATCGCGTCTGGGGCACCATCAGCCGCGTCGGCCCATTCGCCGACGCGGCTTCGTCATCTCCGACCCGATCCTCGTCGACTCCACCGAACACCGATGCACAATGTGGTCATGACGATCGCGGATGACTGCGCCAGTGAACGTGCCCCCGGCACATCTCGCACCCGACATGATGCAAACGATGATGTTAGCGAACATGATTGGTACGTCTCTTGCTCGCCACGATCGCAGACGACGATATCAGCGAACACGACCGATGCGCCCCACACCCCCGATGATCGCGGGCGATGAGTGTTCGCGGACGCGCTTCGAACATGAGATGCCGCGGGCCGCCGCGCCCGCACGACGGTACAGTGGATGGCAGCATCCGTTACGTATCATCCGTTACGAAAGAAGGCCCACGATGACGATGGCCGCATGTGGCTCCCTGACCGCCGAGACGCTCGGCCTCTCCCCCGCCACCGCGTTCCCGGCGGCCAAAGGCGTCCTGCCGAAGGGACTGTTCGCCGCGAAGGCGTCCGCTCCCCTGTCCGCGAAGACGAAGCAGCATCTGGTGCACGCCGTCGACGCGATCACGATGCTCGCGCTGCTGCGCCCGTCGAACACCGGCCTGGAGGCGAGCGCGCGCATGCCGGAAATCCTCGTCCTCGGCCTCAAGCTCGCCGACGGCGTGCGCGAGACGCCGGACGACGTCGTCGAGCTCATCGCGTCGCAACGCAAGTCGGGAATCGTCTTCGCCGTCGTGCGCACTGTGGAGCATGAGGGCACGACGCGTGAGGAATGCCAGTTCGCGGTGCGCCGCGCATTGCCGGGCCGCGCCGGCCACACACCGACCTTCCGCGTCTTCCACGGCGCGTGGGAGCCGTGCGGCGAGTCCTTCCTCGACGTCAACGGCGCGACGATGGACGAGCTGTGGGCGTCGCTGTGCTCGCAGATCATCCTCGGCTCCGTCGACTGCGCCGGCCTGGACGCGCGCATCGCCCGCGCCGAACGGATCCGCCAGCTCGAGGCGGACGTCGCGAAGCTGTCCGCCGACCATGCGCGCGCGAAGTCGCCCGCCCAGCGCAACGAGATCTACGCCAAGCTGCACAAGGCGAAGAACGAACTCGCCGCACTGACGAACTGACGCACGCACACGCCGCTCAGACCCGCCGACTCCGACCACCGTCAATCCTGACTGGCCCGACCGACCCGCCGACTTGACCGATCCGTCCGACCCTGACCGATTTACCGACCCCCCAGACCCACCGACCCCGCCGACTGGTCCGCCCGTCTGCAACCTCCGCCCGTCTGAAGCCGCCGCGCGCCGGCCGCGGTCAGAAACCGATGCGCGTGCGGCCGTACTGGTCGAGCCACCGCAGGATCGCGCCTTCGCGCAGCGCCCACGGGCATACTTCGATCTCGTTGATGCCGAGAGCGTCCATGATCTCGACGGCCACGATGCCCGCGCCGACGATCGACCCGGCGCGGTCCTGCGTGATGCCCGGCAACGCGGCGCGCTGCGCCGGCTCGATGCTCGCCAGCCGCGGCAGCCAATCCTCGAGCTGTTCGCGTTCCACCGACAACGCGTCCTCGCGTCCCGGCTGGTGGATGACCGACCCGGCGAGCCGCGCGAGCGAACGGATCGCCTTCGACGTGCCCACCGCGTGGCTCGTGTAGTCTTCGGCCGGGATCGCGCCGACGAGCTCGGCGATGCGTTTGCGCACCTTCTTGCGCGCTGATTCGAGCTCCTTCGGCGTCGCCATGCCGCCGGGAAGGTAGTCGCGTGTGATGATGCCGGCGCCGATGCGCGCGCTCGTCGCGACCGACGGCTCCTCCTCGGAGCCGAGCGCCACCTCGAGCGAGCCGCCGCCGATGTCGATGACGAGCAGCCGACCGGCGTCCCACCCGTACCAGCGGCGCGCGGCGAGGAACGTGAGCCGCGCCTCGTCGTCGCCGGAGAGCACGGTGATGCGCTGCCCGACGATCTCCTCGATCCGGTGCAGGATCTTGTTGCCGTTCGCCGCGTCGTGGATCGCCGACGTCGCGAGCGCGAGCAGCTGCGAGATCTGGTAGCGTTCGGCGAGCTGCATCGATTCGTCGACTGCGTTGAGCAGCGTCTCGACGCCGGATTTTCGGATCGAGCCGTCCTCTTTGAGGAAGTCCATGAGCCGCACCGTCGTCTTCGTGCTCGCCTCCGGTTCGGGCCGTGAGCCGACGGCGGCGTCGACGATGAGCATGTGCACGGTGTTCGAGCCGATGTCGAGCACGCCGAGTCGGGTGGAATGCGTTTTCGAATTTGCCATACGTCCTCTTTTTGCTGGAAGTCTTTCTGGTTTCGGGTCCTCCCGCCGGCCGGCGCGGTCCGGCGTCGGCCGGCGGCGTCCGTCACCGTGCGCGCAGCGCGCCGACGAACGTCTTGAGTCGCCTGAGCCCTTCGCGCAGCGCGTCGCGCGACGCCGCGTACGACAGCCGCACATGGGTGTCCGCGGTCGCCTCGCCGAAGTCGGCGCCCGGCGTCAGCGCGACGTGCGCCTCGGTGAGCGCGCGCTCGCAGAACCCGGTGGCCGTCAGTCCCGTCGGGCTCACGTCGAAGTAGGCGTAGAAGGCGCCGTTGGGCTCGACGTCGACCGGCAGTCCCAGATCGGCGAGCCCATCGACGACGATGCGGCGCCGTTCGAGCAGTTCGAGCCTGCGCTGTTCGCTGATGGCGAGCGCCTCGTCGTCGAAGCATGCCATCGCCGCCATCTGCGTCGGCGTGTGCGCGCTGAGGAAGAAGTTCGCCGCGAGCCTGTCGACGGCGTCGACGACGCCGTCGGGCACGACGAGCCAGCCGAGCCGCCAGCCGGTCATGCCGAAGTATTTCGAGAAGCTGCTGCAGACGATCGCGTCCGGGTCGATGGCGAGCACCGAGGGCACGCGGCCGCCGTCGGGTTCGACGTCGGCGAGGTCGAGGTAGGTTTCGTCGACGATGCGCCATGCGCCGCGTTCGGCCGCGTAGTCGCATACGGCGCGCAGCGTGTCCCGTTCGATCGTCGTGCCGGTCGGGTTCGACGGCGACGTCACCATGACGGCCGTCGTGCGCTTCGACCAGTGGTCGTCGAGCAGTCGCGGCGTCAGATGGAAGCGCGTCGCCGCGCTCGTCGGCACGTCGACGACGACGCCGCCGAAGGAGCGCACGAGTTCGCGGTTCGTCGGATACGAGGGGTCGGCGATGATCACCTCGTCGCCGTCGTCGACGGTGAGCGCGGCCGCGAGCAGCAGCGCCGACGAGCCGCCTTCGGTGATGACGATGCGCGCCGGGTCGACGTTCACGTCGTGCTGTTTCGCGTAGAACCGCGCGATTCTCTCGCGCAGCTGCGGCAGTCCTCGCGATTCCGCGTACGGCAGCGGATGGCCGTCGTACAGGTCGCGCATCGCCAGACGCACCGGCTCGGGCGCGCCGTAGTCGGGCTGGCCGACGTTGAGTTTGATGACGTCGTCGCCGGCGGCGATCATGACGTTCGCGCGCTCGCCGATCCGCATCGCGCGGAACGGATGCACCTCGCGCGCGCGTTTCGACAGCTTCGGCAGCGGCCGCGCCGCTTCGCCCGTCGTGCGCGGGTCGTGCGCGTCCGCCGTGCGCCGTCCGTCCCCGTCGGCCGCGGCGTCCCGCGCCGCGTGCCGCATCGTCGTCTCGTGCGCCGTGTCGTCTTCGCGCGCTTCGTCCGTCATGTCGTCTCCTTGCCGTCGCCGGTGCGCCGCGTCGGGGACGTGCGGGCGTCCGGCGCGTGCTCCACCGCCTTCATTGTGCCACCACTCCCGCACACCGCGTCGGGCGGCGCCTGCCCGTCGCGGCCGCCGTCGACGATCTGTTCGACGAGACGTTCGAGCCGGCTTGCGCGCGTCGCCTTGCCCAGTTCGCACTCCCACACGTCGATGACCCGCCAGCCCATGCGCCGCAGCTCGTCGTGCTGGCGCCGGTCGCGCTCGCGGTTGCGTTCCAGCTTCGCGCGCCAGAACGCCGTGTTCGTCTTCGGCACCGTATGGCCGCCGCAGCCTTCGTGCATGTGCCAGAAGCAGCCGTTGATGAACACGATCGCGCGGTATTTCGGCAGCACGACGTCCGGATGGCCCGGATAGCGCCTGTCGTTCTTGCGAAAGCGCATGCCGCGGGCGAACAGGTAGCTGCGCACGATGCGTTCGATCGACGTGTCCTTGCCGCGGATGCGCGACATCGTGTAGCTGCGCGTCCCCTTCGCGTATTTCGTCTGCTCCTTCGCCGCACGTCGCCGGCGTTCCGGGGCGTCCGATCGCGACGCCGGCGGCGCCGATGCCGCCGCGTCCTGCTCCGTCGATGCCGATGGCGCCACGCCCTTTGTCGCCGCCGTGTCCTTCTTCGCCGCTGTCCTCTTCGCCGTCGATGCCGTCATGTCGCCCACACCGCCATCCTAGCGGGATCCGTGCGCGTGGCCGTCGCGCCGATCCTGCGCCCGGACCGTCCATCCGCGGCGCGCGGCCTCAGCAATACGCGAACGGGAGGCCATCTCGTTGGTCGATATGCCGTTTTGTGCGCAAGCGCGCACCGGTTCGCTCGCAGGCAACATGGCCGTCCCGCCGCCGACACGCTAGCGTAGAAAGCGGAACGATACGACGACCGCGGCCTTCCGCAGCGACGCGACGCGGCGACACCATGCGCGTTCGCCGCACGATGGCGACGCTGTGGCGCCACACGGCGGCGCAGGCCGCCGACACCGACCCAAAAGGACCCGACATGACCGACACGACCCACGACGAACCGACCCCGCCCGCCCCGAACACCCAGAACATCCCGAGCACCCGTCCCGAGCACACGCCGGCGACCGAGGCGCCTACCGCGTCCGCCGCGACGGCGCACACGGCCGAGACCGAAACCGGCGACGCCTCGCGTCCGCTCAACGTGGCGATCCTCGGCGCCGGCCGCATCGCGCAGTCGATGGCGCGCACCCTGACGATGATGTCCGCCGACGCGCGCTACGCCTCGCTCGTCACGCCGTACGCGGTCGCGTCGCGTTCGGCGGCGAAGGCGCGCGCCTTCGCGCAGCAGTTCGGGCTGCGCACCTCCTTCGGCTCCTACCGCGGCATGCTCGCCGACCCGGACGTCGACCTCGTCTACATCGCCACGCCGCACCCGCTGCACGCCGAACAGGCGATCGCCTGCATGCGCGCCGGCAAGCACGTGCTCGTCGAGAAGCCCTTCGCCGTCAACGTCGACGAGGCCCAGCGCATGCTCGACGTCTCGTCGGCGACGAACCGCTTCTGCGGCGAGGCGATGTGGACGCGCTTCATGCCGTCGCGTCTGGTCATCGACCGCGCCGTCACCTCCGGCAGGATCGGAGCGATCACGTCGGTCGCCGCTGACCTGAGCTATCCGATGACGCACAAGAAGCGTCTGACCGACCCGAATCTGGCCGGCGGCGCGCTGCTCGACGTCGGCGTCTACCCGCTCAACTTCATCGACATGGTCGTCGGCGACCGCGAGATCACGAAGATCGTCACGTCGATGACGCCGCTGCCGACCGGCGTCGACGCGCAGAACGCGACGACGCTGTACTTCGACGACGGCACGATGGCGAACGCGACGTCGTCGATGATGTGCGCGTCCGAGCGCGCCGGCCACATCCGCGGCACGAACGGCTACATCGACTGCGAGAACATCAACAACGTCAGCGCCGTCGACGTCTACGCCGCCGACCACACGCTCCTCGACCACATCGACGTGCCGGCGCAGCTGACCGGATACGAATACGAGGTCGCCGCCGCCGTACGCGCGATCCGCGCCGGCCGCCGCGACTGCATCGAGATGCTGCACGCCGACACGCTGCGCATGCTCGCGCTCACCGATACGCTGCGCGCGCAGTGGGGGCTGCGCTACCCCTTCGAGCCCGACCCCCGCTGAGGCGCGTCCGCCCGCCCACGACGAATAATGAGATGCCCGGGTACACAATGTAGAAAATCCACCGAGCGATCGTCGGGAAGCTGCTAGCGTGACCTTGTGCGCATCCGCGCGCAAGCACGCGCAGCCGTTATCGCGTGTACACGAAACGCGACCTTGGCAGGCGGAGGGAACACCATGACGATGCGAGCCGAACGCTCCGGGCTGCTCAAATACCGTGAGCTCGCGCAGATGCGGGAATTCATCGACCACGAATGGGGGTTCGCCGACGAATTCGACGGCCCCACCTTCCTGTGGGACCCGGCGATCAGCACCTGCGCGCGCCATGACGACGCGTTGCGCGCCGACGTCCCGGTGGCGCCCGCCGACGAGGCCGAGCAGATCATCGAACGCCCGATGCGGTGGTACCTCGACGGCGTCGCCGCCGCCGCGCCGGGCGCGCGATGCGACGCCGACGGCGTCGAGGTGCCGCGCGCCGACATGCCGTCCTTCCGTCTCGAATCACAGGCGCTCGCCGGCGTCGACGCGGTCGTCGCGAACGCGACCGCCAGCAGCCGCTGGCTCGACGGCACGCGCAACCTGTGCCGCGCGATCGAACTGACCGCGCGTTTCCTGGGCATGTGCGAGGACCGCAACCAGGAGGGGCTCGAATACCTCAAGGAACTGCTGCAGATCACGCGCATCTACCTCGACGCCGTCGCACGCCACGCCGACCCGGGCGTCGGCGCGCAGGCGCTGCGCATGGTCACGGACGTCGCATGCAACGAGGATTTCCGCCTCAACCCGATGCCGATGATCGAACTGCTGTCCTGCTGCCTGTCCTTCGCCCGCTACGACGACACCTGCGTGCACGCGTACGAGACGCTCGACACGGCGCTCGCCAGCATGGACGAGATGGCGCGACGCTACGGGGAGACGGCCGACGAGGACGCGCGCTTCCGTTCGATGATCGACGACGAGTACGCCTTCGAGCTCGCCGACCTGTCCGGACTCGCCAACGACCTATACGAGGCGAGCCGGTCGGATTCGCAACCCGACCGTCAGGACATGGAGCTGCACGCGCACTACCGTTTCCGTCAGGCGGTGCTGCTGCTGCGGCACGACCTGATGCGCATGGGCGGCGACGTGGACGGCGCGGACGCGCTGCTGCGCGAGCATGCGACGACGTCGCCGCTCGGTGACGCGTACGCGGCCCGGCTGATCCATGTGCGCCGCTGGAACGAGCTGCTCGAGTTCACGTCGACGATGGTCGCCGACCGCAGCGCCCCGTTCCTCGTCATGTTCCCCGACGAACTCGTCCCCTACGACTGGGAGTCGCTTGAGGAGGTGGCGCTGCAGGCCCTCGACGACCGTCCGCGGCTGCGCGACCTGTACCGCGAACGGGTGCTGTCCTCCTTCGACGAGGACGAGATGCCGGCGTTGACGAATCTGCGGCATGTCAGCACGAACCGCGAATGGCGCGACCAGGTGGCGCGCATCGTCGAGATCTACCGCCACGAGGGGACGCACGCCGTGCGCAACCGCGTCTACGAGCGGCTGCTCGTCATGCAGGGGCTGCGCGACGAGGCGATGCGTTATCTCGACGACTTCCCCGACGCGTGGCCCGACCTCGCCGAGATCCTGTGACGGGTCGGCGGCGAAGGCACCCTTGGGGCGCCCTCGATACGATGAAGCCGGTGCCGACGCCATCAGGCGTCGGCACCGGCTTCATATTCGACCGGACGCGTTCACCGCGCCGGCCGGCACAAGGGACCCGTCATGGGGAAGCGCTCAGGCCTCACTGCGCGGCCTGATCCTCATGGCGCTTGTCGTAGAAGGCCTTGAGCTCGGGGCCGGCCGCGGCGAGCGCCACCTCGTCGCAGTAGAGCATGTGGCCGTTCGAATGCAGATGGTATTCGATGCGGTCCTTGAGCGCCTGCGGCAGGAACAGCTTGTTGATGTCGTGGCGCACGTTCCAGTACGGCGTCGCGGCGTCGTGGATGCCGCCGAGCACGCAGATGCGGCTCGTCGGGTTGCGGCGCAGAGCGGTCGCCAGGTCGTAGGCCACGTTCGGCACCTGGGGCGAGCCCATCGTGCCCGGCGCCTGGTGCGTCCAGTTCCAGCTCGAGTTGACCTTGAGCGACAGGCCCTCGTAGTTCTCGTAGCCCTTGAAGCCCATGTCCCCGAGCATCTTCATGTAGACGTCGAGGTAGGCGGCGTTGATCGCGTCGTAGGACGGATCCTCGCCGGCGAAGAACTCGTTGTCGCCCTGCACGTCCTGGTAGCCGTAGGTGGTGAAGCGGGTGTCGTAGCGGCCGGTCGTCTCTCCTTCGTCCTTGAGCAGGTTCTTGCGGAACGTGTCGAGCTCGATGCGCAGGCCCTTTTCCTCGATGAAGTCGGCCGGCAGGCCGATGAACCCGCTCATCTCGCCGGCGATCCTCTTCATCTCGTCCGCCGGCAGCGCGTCGGCGAGCGTCAGGGCGCGCGCGAGCGTGTCGTTCGCGTAGTCGAAGGCCTTGTCGTACCACTCGTACTGGTCGACGCCCACGCCGGCCTTCTTGAAGTAGTTGGCGGTGGCCGCGTACACCGGGAACATGCCCATATAGTAGTCGTCCTCGCCGGAGAGCGTCGGCTCGTAGTCGAGGATCGTCGACTGTTCGGTCACGCCGGCGACGCCCACGCCGTGCTCGCCGAGCATGCGGTAGACGACGGCGTTGCGCATCGTGCCGTAGGATTCGCCGTACAGGTAGTGCGGGCTGTTCATGCGGCCGTACTTGGTGAGCCATGCGATGATGCCGCGCGTGAACGCGTCGGCGTCGCCATCGACCCCCCACACCTTCTTCGCATCGTAGTTCGGGTCGACATGCGAGTAGCCGGTGCCGAACGCGTCGATGAACACGAGGTCCGAGCTCGGCAGCAGCGAATACGGATTGTCCTCGACCTCGCCGACGCCGGTGAGGTGCGCCATGCCGTCCGTCTTGACGCGCTTGGCGCCCATGCCGCCGATGTTGACCATGTAGGACGCGCCACCGGGGCCGCCGTTCCACAGGAACGTGACCGGGCGGTCGGACTTGTCCTCGTCGTTCGAGACCTGCGAGAACATGAACATGTGGCCGATCATCGTGCCGTCCTCGGCGCGCACCGGGATCATCTCCGCGGTGGCCGTGTAGTTGATCGACGCGCCGTCCGGACCCTTCCAGACGTAGTCCTTGCTGGCCGTGGCCGGAAGCGGCTCAAGCGGCTTCTTCTGGTCGGTCTGCGTTGTTTCGCTCTTGGTTTCATTGGCTTCTGCCATGACAATGCTCCTTTGGGATGCGGCGCATGCGCGGCGGGATCCGCGCCTGCGCCGACGGATATTGGCGGCGTATGCGGCCGGCCGCGATGCCGGCCGCATACGCCATGCGCCGCGGCGTCTCTCAGCGCTTGGGCTGCGAGGTGCCGGAGGCCGGCTTGGTCGGATCGGCCGCCTGGGCGGCGTCGACTGAATCGATGGGCTTGACCGCGTCCTGCGCCTCATGCGCTTCGGCCTCGTCCACCTGGACGGCGTGGGCGTCGTGCGACAGCGTCGCATCGTCCTTCGCCTCGTTGGCGAGCGCCACGGCTTCGTCGTGGTACTCCCGGGCGTTTCGGCTGGCCACCTGCGCCTCGGTCTGGGCGCGGCGCGCGTCGGCGGCCGCGTCGGCGGGCACCGGCGCCGCGGCGACGTCGGCCGCCGCGGGCTTCGGGATCATGTCGCCGGCGACGTTCGTGTGCACGGGCTGCGCTTCGTAGGACACCGTCTTGACGCCGACGGTCGGGTCGCCGACCAATGCGACCTTGGCCGGCTCGGACGGTTCGGTGATGCCCTGCTGCTTGAGCAGCGCGGCGGCCGCCTCGCCCTGATTGGGATCCTTGCCGGTGGGCAGGTCCGTCATCATCTCGTCCTTGTCGTAATGCTTCTTGATCGGCAGGCCCAT
The DNA here is from genome assembly GCF_003952025.1 of Bifidobacterium castoris. Classification (GTDB taxonomy): domain Bacteria; phylum Actinomycetota; class Actinomycetes; order Actinomycetales; family Bifidobacteriaceae; genus Bifidobacterium; species Bifidobacterium castoris. The sequence goes on from NZ_QXGI01000005.1 coordinate 40,559, forward strand.
CGGGTTCTGGCCTTCGGACAGCAGCGCGGTCGGGATGTTGGACAGCGCCTTCGCCGGCTTCTTCAGGCCTTCGATCTGCCAGGTGAAGGGGGCGAACTGGTTCGTCGGATCGGCCCAGTCATGCTTGCGCGACGCGCGGTAGATGAGCACGCAGGCGATGAACACGAAGGCGAGCAGGCCGATGATGATCAGATCGTAGGTGGCGCCGGAGCCGACCTCGGCCTTCAGCTGCGCCGGCGGGTAGAACGCGAGCACGATGCCGAAGACCGATGCGATGATGCCGATGCCCGCCACGATCCATGCGCCGGCCATGCCGCCGGGGACCCTGAAGCCGCGCGGACGGTTCGGCTGCTGGTAGCGCAGGCGCAGGAACGCGATGAACATGAGCACGTAGTAGGCCAGGTACAGGATCGTGATCGCCTGCGTGATGAGCGCGACGAAGCCCTCGACGTTCGGCAGCAGGAACACGATGAACGCGATGACCGTCATCAGCGCCATCTGCGTGTACATCAGGCGGCTCGGCATGCCGTGCTTGTTGTTGTTCTGCAGGAACTTCGGCAGGAAGCCGGAGCGTCCGGCCTGGCCGAGCATGTAGGACGGCCCGGCGAGGTTCGTGATCAGCGCGGCGAAGCTGTTGAGCATGCCGAGCCAGCAGAACACCAGATAGAGGTCCGGGAAGCCAATCGTCGCGCCGAGCGCGCGGTAGGTGGCGAACAGCGTGTACAGCAGGTTGATCTGCTTGTTCGGAATCACCATCGCGATGATCAGCGTGCCGACGATGAAGATGAGCAGCGCGAGGATCATCGAGACGAAGATCGCGAGCGGGAACTGCTTGTTCGGCTTCTTCAGGTCCTTGATGTGGGCGGCGTTCATGTCGATGCCGGCGAAGGAGAAGAAGACACCCGCGGCCAACGCGAGGGTCGACATGCCCTCCCACTTGGGCACCAGCGCGCTCGGCGCCATGTCGATGGCGGGGGCATGCCCCTGGCACAGCCACACGACGGCGAGGATCGTCATGACGCCGAGCGGCAGGAAGGTGCCGAGGATGACGCCGTACTGGGCGATCTTGCTGAAGGTCTTGACGCCCTTCGTCGCGAGGAAGCAGCAGAACCAGTAGTAGGCGAGCCAGCCGATCATGATCGGCAGCGTCACCTTCCAGGTGTGCGAGTTCTTCGCGAAGTCGACGGCCCAGTCGTACTTCGTCGTGAAGAAGCCGATCGTCGCGGACATCGACGGGATGCCGGAGCCGAAGGTGAAGGTGGTCTGGAACCACAGGATCAGCAGGCAGGCGATCGCCGGGAACACGCCGATGCCTTCGCCGACCCAGCGGAAGATGCCGCCGCGCTGGCTCCAGCCGGATGCGAGCTCGGCCGCCACAAGGCCCGTCGGCAGGAAGAACAGCAGACCGCCGAGCAGGAATAAGGTTACTGAGGAGAGCCCGTAGAACGACTGCTGCACGTCGTTGGCGAGACCGGCGATCACGGTGACGTTCATCATGATCAGCGCCAGCGTCGTAAGGTTGCCGGCGCCTCCCTTGGCGCCCTTGACTACGGCGCCCGATTTGGATTTCGTGTTATCACTCATGTTTTTCCCTGACTTACGTCCATGCGCCGCGCCGCCCGGCCGGGGCCGGGCGGCGGCGATGCGCCATCGGTTATGGACGGGACCCGTGTAGGCCTCGAGGCATCACGGTTCCGGATTGAAGGTGTTCCAGTACGGCAGGATCCGCGGCTCGCTGTCGTAGGCCTTCACGACGTCGTCCGGCAGGTATTCGCGGCGGATGGCGACCTCGTAGTTGTATTCGGTGAACCACGAGTCGTCCATGATGAAGTAGCCTTCATGGCCGACCGGCTTGTTGTGCGCGGTGGTGCCCCACGAGTTCTCGACCTTCCAGCGCAGCGGGTTGCCGTCCGCGTCCAGGTCGACGCCGGCGATCATCATCGCGTGGGTCGGCATGCTCTGGTCGTACTGGAAGCGCTGCCCCTTGTCGAGCTTGAACTCGAGGCCCATCATCTTCTGCACGTCGTAGAGGTTGAGGGCCATGATGCCCTTCTGGAAGTCGGAGTCCTGCAGCACGTCGCAGCCGAACCACACCGGTTCGCCGGCCTTGAGCTGCCTGATCACGGCCTGCTTCATCACGTCGATCGGCACGTTGACGTAGCGGCAGCGGCGCTTGGAGCCGAGCACCTCGCCGGTCATGTCGATCTCATAGGACCGGTTGTATTCCATGCCCTCAACCGGCAGGTTGATGACGCCGATGCAGTCCTCGAACTTGACGTCGCCCAGGTACTTCTTGTAGAACTCGAGCGGGGTCAGGCCGCGGTCCGCATGGTAGTGCTTGTCGGTGTCGCGGTAGACGAAGTCGATCGTCTTCGGCGGTTCGCCGAAGCTCACGCACAGCACGCGGTAGATGTCGGAGAGCATCCGCCGGCGCGCGGCGTCGAGGTCGGCGTCCGACTTGCCTTCGGCGACCATCGTGCGCAGCGTGTACGCGTCCTCGCGCAGCATGCGGTTGAGCAGCGAGTCCAGTTCGGAGGAGTTCTTCGTGACGGCCGTCTCCGGCATCGCCTCCTCGGGCACGACGCCGTACTTCTCGACGAGCGCGACGATCGGGTCGAAGTCGCCGCCGTCCTGCTGCGGCGTGGCGAGCAGGAAGTCGATGCGGCGGTCGTCAAGGTCGCTGCCGGCGTACTTGACCATGTTCTCCATGAAGAAGTTGGCCTTCTCGAGCTTGTCGTAGAAGAAGTTGTAGGCCTGGGACAGCTGGAAGCTGCCCTTCGGCAGCTTGAGCTTCTTCTCCATGTGGAAGCGCAGGAAATTGAGCGCCGAATACATCCAGCAGCGGCCGGACTGGCGCTGGTTGGCGACGGCTTCGTCGTCCACGTCCACCGAGAACACGAAGTTGTTCTTGGTGACGACGACGTTCTCGCACTCGCTCGAGGCATGGATGCCGTTGTTCTTGACGGCCTGCTCGGCGATCTGCTGGGCGGCGTCCTTTCTGTAGGCCTCTGCCATCTTCGACAGATCTTCCTTGGTTAGTTCCATGATGGATCCTTTCTGCTAACCTTTTCCTTGGTTTCCTTACTCGAACAAAGTCCAGGGCTGGCTCGGGCGGCTCTTGAGATAGCCCTGCTGCCAGTTCCACTGCGGATGCTGCGCCATGAACGCGTCCGCGTCGAAGGGCTCGCCGTCCGCGCGCCCGAAGATGCCCCACATCCTCATGTTCGCGATGTCCTCGCCGTCCGCGCATTTGCCGTCGCACGAACCGCCCGGGAAGAACGGCACGTTCCACACGCCATGCGGATCGTCGGCGTAGTACTGCGGATCGACGTCGTAATGCGCGCAGATGTCGCGCGAGCTCGCGCACTCGTATCCCAGATACGGGTCGAACTTGTCGGCGAGGATCTTCTTGGCCATGTCGTCGTCGATATGTCCGGCGACCTCGGGCATCAGCCGTTCGAGGCGCGTGCGGCGGCCGCCGGTCTGCTGGCGCGGGTCGTTGTAGCCGTTGTCGACGCATTCGAGGTTGCGGATGCGCGGATTGTGCGCGGCGTTGCAGCCGTAGAACCAGCCGTCCTTCGTGCGCAGCAGCTCCTGGTGCTTGAGTCCCTGCTCGTAGCGCGCGATCTCGTTCGTGTTGGCGTCCACGAGCATCCAGATGTTCGTGTAGCCGCCGTTGTTGCCGTCGTTCTCGATCTCGACCCATTCGTCGATCGTCTTCGCGTATTGAGAGGCCTTGCGCGACCGCACGTATTCGGGGATGCCGTCCACGTCGTAGCCGACGAAGCCCGCGAGCGTCGTCTCGGTGATGCCGAGGCCCGCGGAGGTCACGTAGAAATCGGTCATCGAGCTGATGTAGCCGGGGATCGTCTGCATCTTCATCGCATAGCCGTGCGCTGGCTTGATCATTTCGCAGACGTTGAAGTACTGGCCGCTCCAGAAGTCGTCGAAGCTTTCATGCGCGATGACCGGGCGTCCGTCCACGGTGGCGGAGCCGGTGGCGACGAACCCGGTGCAGTGCGAGCCCTTCGGGCCCATCGGCGGGTTGTTCGAATACTGCGCGGCGACCTGCGGCCACCAGTAGCCGGTCAGCTCCATCCATGCGTTCCAGCCGATCACGTCGTCGAGCGTCGTCGGGAAGCCGCCGGCGGTGAAGCCGTCCGCCATCCCCTGCATCTCCTCGAGGTACTCCTGCGGGATCTTGTCCTTGTGCAGCTTGACGGCCTGTTCGACGAAGAACGAATAATCCATGCCCATCGTCTCGAGCGTCATATGGGTGTAGACGCGGATCGCGTCCTTGAATTCGTCTACGAGCAGGTAGCCGTGTTCGAATCCGATCTCGTACGGCTCCCCCTGCACCGTGATGTAATGCCAGCCGTTGATGTCCTTCCGCTCGGCCTTGGCAAGCGCCGCGCGTTGCGCGTCGGTAAGCTCCGTCATGATTGATCGCCGTCCTTTCGTTGTGCGTTAAGGCATACGTTAGGTTCGCGGTCGTGACGGGCGGCGGTGTTTTCATCAGGGCATAACATTTTCTTCCGTCGACATGCGCAAAAGACGGAAAAACGGAGTTTTTCGAGCTTATTTGAAAAAATATTCCGCTTTCGAAATAATTCCGGCACCGGAAAACGGTTGCGGCGGCGTCATCGCCACCAATTATGCGCCGTGTCGGACGGCGGCCTCCACTCGCGTCGCGTGTGGAGGCCGCCGTCCAAGCGTCGGGGCGCAAGCGCTCACAGGTCGAATCCGAGCACCTTCGCCGCTTCGCTGGGCACCGGGTCCTCGCACCAGAAGTCCTCGAGGTTCTCGGTCGTCGTCAGGCTGCGGATCTCGGCCTTGTCGATGTACAGCTCGCCGCTCAGATGGTCGGTCTCATGCTGGAAGATGCGCGCCGGCCAGCCGTGCAGCCGCTCCTCGTGCGGCTTGCCGTCCTCGTCGTGCCAGCGGGCGATGATGTCGAGCCAGCGCCTGCGCACCGCCTGGTAGCCTTCGACGCTCAGGCAGCCTTCGTAGAACGAGCGCGTCTCCTCCCCGACCGGCGTGTACGACGGGTTGATGATCGCATGGAACGGGAATTCGGCGATCTCACGCGGATCGTCGTCGGCGTCCGCATGGTCCTCGACGACGGCGAGCGCGAGGTTGAGGCCGATCTGCGTCGCCGCGAGGCCGACGCCGGGCGCGTCGAGCATCGTCGTGCGCATCGTCTCGATGAGCTTCGTCAACGTGTGCCTGCTCAGCTGGCCGTCGTAGCGCACGCACTGCGCGCGCAGGACGGGTTCGCCCGCCTCGACGATCGGCAGCACGCCGTGTTCCGCCGACTTAAGCAGTCGTTCCACGTCCCTGTTGAGCGCGATGTCCACGCGCTTGTTCGTTCCGAACATTGTCCTCCTCTTTCGGGTTCCGATGATGATGCGTACGCCGGTTCACAGCGCGAGTTCGTCGGCGACGACCTGCGCGAGGCGCGCGGTGACCTCGTCCGCCTGCTCCTGGGTCGCGGCCTCCGCCATGACGCGCACGAGCGGCTCGGTGCCCGACGGGCGCAGCAGCACACGGCCGGCGTCGCCGAGCAGGGCCTCCTCGCGCGCGATGGCGTCGAGGACCGCCTGGTTCGTCTTCGCGGCCATCTTGTCGACGTTCGGCACGTTGATGAGCTGCTGCGGCAGCTGCGGGAAGTCGGCGGCGAGGCTCTTGAGGGAGCGTCCCGAATCGACGATCTCCTTGCACAGCGTCAGCGCGGTCAGCGTGCCGTCGCCGGTCGTCGCGAACTCGCGGTTGATGACGTGGCCGGACTGTTCGCCTCCGAGGCTGTAGTCGCCGCGCAGCATCTCCTCGAGCACGTAGCGGTCGCCGACGTTCGTCTGCACGGTGCGGATGCCCATCTCCTTGAGCGCGAGTTTGAGGCCGAGGTTGCTCATCACCGTCACGACGAGCGTGTCGTGGTTGAGTTTGCCTTCGCGCTGCTTGGCGCGTGCGAGGATGCCCATGATCTGGTCGCCGTTGACGAGCGTGCCGTCCTCGTCTACGGCGAGGCAGCGGTCGGCGTCGCCGTCGAACGCGACGCCGAGGTCGGCGTTGGAGGCCTTGACCATCGCCTGCAGCTGCTCGGGGTGCGTCGATCCGGCGTTCTTGTTGATGTTGTAGCCGTCGGGGGACGCGTTGATGACGATGACGTCGGCGCCGGCGCGGCGCAGCGCCTCCGGGGCGACGACCGAGGTCGCGCCGTTCGCGCAGTCGGCGACGACTTTGAGTCCCTTGAGCGGCTTCGTCTGCGTGCCGTCGACGATCGGCGCGACGGTGGCGACGAGATGGTCGATGTACATGTTCGTCGCCGTGTTCGAGTCGTGGCTGACGCGGCCGACTCCGGCGCCGGTGGGCCGTTCCCAGTCCTGGCCGAGCACGGCTTCGATCTCGTCCTCCTTCGCGTCGGGCAGCTTGAAGCCGCCGCGCGCGAAGAACTTGATGCCGTTGTCCGGCATCGGGTTGTGCGAGGCGGAGATGACGGCGCCCATCTCGACGTTGAGCACGCTCGTCAGATACGCGACGCCCGGCGTCGGGATGATGCCCGCGTCGATGACGTCGAAGCCGCCTGCGGACATGCCCGCGGCGAGCGCGTTCGAAAGGAAGTCGCCGGAGACGCGCGTGTCGCGGCCGATCAATGCGCGCCGGCGTCCCGCCTTCTGGTCGGGTTTCGGGGAGTCGTCGCCGAGCACGCGCACGGCCGCGTCCCCCAGGTCGAGCGCGAGCTGCGCCGTCAGATCACGATTGGCAAGGCCGCGGACACCGTCGGTTCCAAACATACGTGGCATATTCATCCTCACTTGATATGCATCAGACCACCGATCCGGCCGATTATCCGCGACCGGACCATACGTGCACGATTCTACTGCACCCGCCCGCTGCGCCCTCGGCGTTTGCCGTGGGCGGCGAAAGGCATGCGGTTGAGGACGCCTCGGGTGGCGGGGGCAATGATTCCGTCCCGGCGGCTCGCGCCGTCAGGACGGAATCATCCACGGCGCCGCATGCGCCTCAAGGTGTGGCGATCGTCGTCCTCAGCATCGGGTTTCGACCACAAGGCCGCCAGCGGCGGGACGGCCAGCGCGACGAGCAGCGCGACGATGCCGCGCGTATTGCTCATGTCGCCGTACTTGCAGAACCCCACCGAGAAGCATATGGCGGCCAAAGCCAGCGCCACCATGCGTCTGCGGAACGCCTGCCTGGCCGCAGCGCCGCCCTTGCGGCGTTCGAGGATGAAGCGGATCGTGAACGCGAGGTATGCGATCGCCATGATCTCCAGAGCGAGACGCGGCGGCAGCGACGGCACGGTCCAGGACGGCCCGGAGGTGTGCTGCGGCGGCTTCGCGGCGTCATAGAGGTCGGCGAACGCGGTTTGGTAGTCATCGCCCTCCAGCTTGCTGCCGGTGCCTCCGCAGGAGTCGATGGATGCGTGCAGCAGCCAACGCGTATCGGTCGTATGGCCGTCGAGCGTGTTCGCGTCCTTCAACCGGTAGGTGTCCGTCGCATGATCGCCGGCGTCGTCACGAGCGGCGTCGATGTCCCGCCACTGACCGTCCAGCAGCACACGGTTCCAGATGTGCGGACCGCCCGCCATCCATCCGGTCACGAGGACGGAGGACAGGCCGATCTGGTCGGCGATCGCGTCGAAGCACAGCGCATATGAGCTGTCCGTGCCTTTGCCTGTCGTCAGGGCGCCATCGGTCCATGCGTCGGGATGGTCCTTGGCGAGACTCGCAAGGCTCGCGCCGGACATGTATGCGGCCGAGGCGTCGGCGTCCGGCGCCGCATGCCGCGCCAGATACGCTTCGATCTGCGCTGCGCCTTCACTCGTGGGACCGGCGGTGATCTCGGCGGCCGCCTGCATGACACGCGTATGGAAGGCGTCACGTCTGGATTGCGCCTGCGGGTCGTAGTGCACATGCAGGATCTGGCTGCCGTCCTGATCCGTCTGTGCGAACGCGATGCCGCTGAGGTCGGCGCCGGCCATGACCCTCAGATACGGGTTCTGGACAAGCACCTCCTCGACGACGTCCGTCCAGCCCGGCGCGCTGCGGACGTCGGCGTATTGCGTGATGTCGATGTTCGTATGCATCGCGAGCAGGTTCTCGGCGATGTAACGCGCGTACTCCGACGAGCCGAAGGGTTTGTATTGTTCCACGCCGTTGCCGCCGATGGGCCGGCTGTCCACGGCGCCGGCAGCCTCCGACGTCCTCGCGATGGCCGGTTGCAGCAGCGTCGAGGTCTGGGTCCTGTTCCATGCGGCGACTTTGTCCTGATAATGCTCGAGGTCCTTGACGCTTTGGAACCATTCCTCCGTCGTGTATTTCGTGCCCGGCACCGTGCATGTCGCCTGGATGCCGATCGCCGCCGCGATCGCCTCGTCGTAGCGTTCCGGGTCCTTCTGCCGGCATTCCTTGTAAATCGCCTTCGTACGCCCGTTCAGCATCGTCACATGGTATGTTGCGGCCGCCCGTTGCGTCTCTTCGTCCAATGAGCTTCTGGCGACGTTTCGTTGTGAGAGCACGGCCTTGGCGGCCACGTTGGCGTACGTCGCCTCGTCGATGGGCACATCGGCCGCGACCGAATCCAACGAGACGATGCTGAGCGGCGATTCATGCTTCTGCTCGTCAAGCGCCATGACGCCGATCCAGCCTCGGGACACGTCCATCGCCGGGTCGAACTGCCGCTGCAACTGATCCATCTGCTCTCTGGAATATCCATTGGGTATGCTCCAGCTCAGACACGTGAGGTATTCCGAGGTATCCGCGTCGGCGTCGGCGCATTCCGTCGCCTCGTCCTCGCTTTGCTCGACCAGACCGTCAAGGCTATCGTTCATGTCTCGCGCCTGTTCTTCGGCGTCGCATTGCGGCTGCCCGTCCTCCCCACACGGTCCGTCTGTGTCGTAGGAGTCCATGCGCAGCGACGTCGCATCGGTATCGGCGAGCGAAGCCGTCTCGTAGATGTCGTGGATGGGATTGTATGTGATTCGCTGCACGCGGTACGCCTTCGCGCCGTCGACCGCATCCCATGAGACGGTCACGATGCCGTCCTCGCCGACCGACAATATGGGATTGCGAGGCTTGTCCAATGCGGCGCCGCGCTTGTCTTCCACGGTGAAGTACGTCACCTTCGGCTTGGCAAGCGCTTCGCCGTCACCGTCCTTCCATTGCACGAGCCAGTACTGCCCGTAACCGCCCCATCCGCCTATCTCATTGCCGTTGACGACCAGATCATATGTTCTGGACTTACCGCGATTATGGCGCGAAGACGTGCTACTCATGGTACGCATCTTGTGCTTGAGGTTGACGGGAAGCGTGAGGTCGGCATCGGCGTAGACGCACAGGAACGTGCATCCCCATGCGTCGGAACGCTCACGAAGCTGCCGATCGACCGTAGGGCTCACCGTCATCGTGAATTCCTGTTTGGGATCGAGATCGATCAGCGGATGTTGCAGATCATAGTGGTCGGCGCTCAGCTGCGTGCCGTAGGCTGTCTCATTGCTGATCGCCTTCGACCACAGATCGACCGTCGTCATGACGGCCATGACCGACAGCACGGCGATGACAGCCGCCAAAATCGCGACGACGATCTTCGTAGGCGTCCCTAATGCGGGTTTGGCGGCAGTTTGACGCGCCGACCGACTCCGGCCACGCGGAATCCGAGGTCCGCGTTTCGGTCCTTGTTCTCCGGAGCCCGGATACGGGTATTGCGGCGGATAGGTCATGGAAACCCCTTACTTCTGCTTCGCTACTGTGTTCGATTGCATCATGTATGTGAATCGCCTGTTGGTCATCGCGTCCCTGTATGGGGCGCGGATGATTGATCATCAAGGCTTTCGATAAACTCGACCGCCTCCGCATACTCAGGTTCCTCCCGCTTCGCGTCGATATCCACAGTGTTCGAAAGCAGCGCAATCATTGCTTCTTGGGCACCTTCATGGTTGTGTGATGGAAATAGCCAGAGGTGAACAAATGGGGTTGCGGGATTCGGCGAGCGGTTGTGCCGTGGTCACTCGCCAGAGCCGCCATATGCCGCCATACTGCTTGCGAGCATCCATCCTCCGCTTGCGAACGTGTCGTGTAAATCCAGACCGTTGGCTCGTTTGAGCTGGTACGCGCTTCCCGCATGATCGCCATCATCATCCCAAGTGGGGTCGGTATCCATCCAGGTGCCGTCGATCTGCACGCGGTTCCACATATGAGACATCGCGTCTTTTGACTCGACGAAGCCGATCACCGTCAGCGATGTCAGCCCCACCTGATCGGCTATGGCGTCAAAGCAGGTCGCATATGACGCGCACACGCCTTTGCCGTCGAGCAGCACGCCACCGCCCCAGGACCTTGGATGGCGCGTGACCGCTTCGACGTAGCCGAGCTGTTTCGAGTCGTCGAAAGCCTCGTAATCGTATTCGGCCCTTGCCGCCAAGAGGTTCTCGATCTGTTTGACGCGATCGGCATCATTGTCCGCGTTGATCTCTTCGGCCGCGTCCATGACGGCGGTGTATAGCTCGTCGCGTCGCGTTTTCGCGTTTTCTGCGTATTCAACGACAAGCACAGAGCGATCGCCGTCGTTTCGGCAGTCAAAACGCATGCCGTCGGCGCCAGCGCCTCGCATAGCGTACAGATAGGCGTTTTGGCCGAGGGCCTCTTCCACGACCATATCAATGGTTGGCGCAGATGGCGACGAGGCGTATTCGCTGACATCGATACTCTCGTGCATGGCCAGCATGTTCTCGGCCACATAGCGCACATAAGGGGTCGAGCCGAAAGGTTTGTACTTCTCCACGCCGTTCTGGCCAAGCGGCTTGCTGTCGATGGCCTTGGCCTCGCCTACGGCTTTGACCAATGCGCTGTTGGCCAGGCCGGTCTTGGGCTCGCTGCGCTTGAACGCAGCGACCTGCTGGGAGTACTGGTGGTAATCCCCCTCGTCCTGGAAGAAGCGAAGATTGGTGAACCATGTGCCAGGAACCTTGCACTCGTATTCCTGCAAGCTACTGTCCTTGAGCGTGTCCTGGCTGCAATCCTCGTAGATCTCATGCACATAGCCGTCAAGCATGGTGACGTAGTATTTGGCACGCATACGCTTGGTCTCATCGTTCAATGTGCCCCACGGCGTGCCGATCTTCACTATGCTGTCAATCTTGCGGTTCGTCCATGTAGCCTCGCCAATGACGATGCTGGATTTCAGCGGCTCCAAAGACTTGGCGGCAACATAGGACTCGTGGTTGTCGTCATCGAGGGCAGTGACACCGATCCAGCCATTTGACACATCCATCTGGGGGTCGAACTGCGTCATGAATTTGTCCGCCAGCTCCTGGTCTCCACCGTAGAGCTCCTTGAGGTCGTAGTCACTGCAGTAAGCCTCGTCAAGATCGAGCTCCTTGGAAGCCTTGCAATGCATGGCGCCGTCCTCGCTCTGGGACACGAGCGAGCCTAGAGATCCGTTGCGCGTTGAGGATCTGTCATCCACCGTGCACTCCTTCTGGCCCAGTCCGCCGCATTTCTTGATGTCGTCGAACTCATCCATCCGGATGGAGGTCTTGTCTGTGTCAACAAGGACCTTGTCCAGCATGAGGTCATGGGCGGTGTTTTGCTGGAAGACATGCAGTCGGTACCCTTTGGCGCCGGACACTTTGTCCCATGAGATGCGCAGCACACCATCCTCTTCGACGGCGAGGACGAGGTTCTGCGGCGTGGCGACGTCGGCGCGCTGGCTGTCCTTGACCGTGAAATAGGTGACGCGCGGCTTGGCGAGCTTGCCGCCGTTCTCGTCGCGCCATTGCACGAGCCAATATGCCGGGAATCCGGAGAAGCCGAGGTTCATTGACACGTCGCTCGACAGCCACGAATCGGTTGAGCCGTCCGGCTGGCTCACGCCGTGCATGCGCAGCGTCTCATGCTTCCGGTCAAAGGTGTGGCTCACCATTGCGGGCATGCTCAGCGTTGGATCGGTGTAGACGCAGAAAAACGAGCAGCCGTTGATCGTTGTGGATTTGGCGACGCCGTCAATGGCCTTGCTTGTGACGTGCATTGTGAAGTCCTTGCTGTTGGCCACGTTCAGCATGGGTTTTTGCAGATCGTAATGCTCCGAGGTCAGCGTGGTGCCGTAGATCTCCTCAATATCTTTTGCAGACGGCGCAGAGTCTTTTGCAGACGGCGCAGAGTCGTTGCGCCTGAGGACGAGCGTCACCGTGACGGCCAGAACGACGGCCAGCACGGCGGCGATGACCGCGATAATCCAGCCGAACTTGCGCTTGGGTTGAGTCTGGATTGCGGCTGCCGTCGGTGTTGGGGCGGGTGCGGCTGGGTACAGCGTTGTCAGGTACGGGTTTTGCGGGCCGCGCTGGCTGTATTGGTTGTGTTGGCCGTACCAGTTGTTGTATTGGTTAGGCTGCGGTCCGTTCTGGGACTGGTTGGGATATGGTTGCGGCGCTGGCTGCGGCATACCTGAATGCGCTGGTTGAGCTGGTTGCGGCTGCTGCGTATGGAACTGGCTTGGCGGGATTGGACGACTCGGCTGTTGCGGCTCGCTACCGCCATGCGGACGGTCATCGTTGCGAAATTGCGGTGCCATACGTATCCGGCCTTTCTGTATAGATATGAAATGGAGGCTATCGTATCAAATAAATGTTGACGGAACGCATATCACGGTCAGCGAAATGGCAGAGCCCTTCAACCAGCTCATTGTCACCGCCGACAAGTGCCCCTTGTTCTCATACTTGGCCTGCGCGTAGCAGTCAGCATAGCGGTAGATGAGCATCAGCACGAAAAAACCTACGACAATGGCAATCCAATAGAACGGCTTCTCGGATTGAGGGAATGCAGTAAAGACAAAACGCGCCGATGATGATCAGTAGGACGACGGCATGCTTCACTCGCCGGCCAGCAAGGCTGGCCTCTTCTCCTTCAACTTGATCTCCCGTGCCGGCAACGTTTTTACCCACCTGCAGCTCGTAGATGCTTGAATGCTCCAGCGCTTCGAAGTTATAGGCGAAGATGTCCGTACAAATCACCCTTATCCAACTCCACCGCCCACACCGACGGCGTCACCACCAACGCCACCGCCAACACCGCAACACACACGGCACGCATCCGCAAGCACATACGCTTCACCCTTGCCATTGCTCCCAACTTTTCCGCTCCGTCACCGGCCGGTTCTGCCGCCACGATAGACGACCATCAAAATGATGGACAACAGTCCCAGCACGAACGCCACGATGATCAACGCCCATTCCCATACCGATTGTGCTGGAGTCTGCGATGACGCGGACGCATCCGAGGAAGCCCCCTGCGCCCCATCACTCTCATCAGAATCATGCAGATAGTCGTCCTCGGTGAACGAGCCCGGCTTGACCTCCTTGGGCACGAACTCATCCGCCTCATCCGCCGTCGCCGTCGCCGAATACTGCATGCAATCCGCACCGCCGTCCTTGCGGCACTGCTCCACCTTCGCCCACGCCGTCTTCTGACGCTCATACTCCACACCGACCTTCACCGCATCACGCTGCACATTGATCTTGTCGGGGAACGGCTGCGTATCCGCCCACAACGTCTTCTTCCAGATGGGGTCGGTGCGGTCGGTGTACATGCCCTGCGTCTCCTCATGCGCGTCGCTGTTGGTCACCGCCGCCTCCAACAGAGGGTTGATGTCCGGATACTGCGACGGATCCGTCGACAACAGCTTCGCCACATCAGGCTGCCCATACCCGTACCTGTGCTCCGGATCAAGCTTGCCCGCACCCCACGCATTATCCTTCGTCGAACGCACCAACGCCTGCAGAATCTGATTACCCGTCGCATCAGGCCACTTCTGCATCGCCAACGCCACATACCCCGCCACCATCGACGCCCCCAACGAATTACCCCTACCGTTCGCATCCAACTCCTTGGGATCGGACCAGTCGGGAATGGCGACGTCCACACCCGGAGCCACCAGCGACACGTTGCCGTCCTTCGTATCCGACGGCCCTTCGCTCAACTTGCCTTCCGGACCCACAGCGCTCACCGTCACCGTGCCGGGGAAATACGTCATATCCATCGGCTCGCCCACCAGATCATCGGCACCCGGCAAAGTCGTGTTCGACCTCGCGTTCACGATGATCACGCCCTTGCGCAACGCCTTGACATACGTGTCCACATCCGGATCCTGCATTGAAGTAAATGACATGTTCACCACACGCGCACCATCATCAACCGCCGCCGATAACACATCCTTCAGCTTTATCGCACGATTAGTATCGGTCACACAGGTTGCATCGTTTAGTGAGGAACTCGATCTGGAGATGCCAACAGGATACGAAGTGACGCTCGCGTCCGGGGCCACGCCCACCATGCCCGGATTGCCGTCATAGCCCTTGCCCGACCCCACGATCATGGCCGCCGCTTCCGTGCCATGCGTCGACAGAATGCCTGACGAACTCTTTTTCGATGGATCTTCCACCGTCAACACCACAACCAAATCCGAGTCCGCATGGCATCTCGTGGCGCTATTCGGCAGAACGAGCCTGTAGGACATGTCCGCATCCGCCAACGCCGGATAATCCGATACCACATCCGAATCCAGCACCGCGATCTTCACACCCTTGCCCGTAATCCCCTGAGCCCACGCATCACGCACACCCGTATCGTCGATGTACCACAAACCAGCCTCACCAGCCGACGCCTGCACACACGGCACCAACACCAACACAACAGCCGCCACAAAGGCGCACACCGCCACCAAACCACGACGCCACCACGCCGCACGCAGCATGCCATCACCCTCATCCACCATAATCCGATTCCTTCTCTTCGCCTTAGCTAGTTTCTGTTCAATTCACAATCCCGCACGTGCCGTTTTCAGTCACGCAACGGCGTGTAGGCGAGCTGTGCGACGAAGAGCCCCTCGTCTCGTGTGACGACCTGTGCGCGTCCCGGAACGGCGCGCTTCGGCTTGACGCGACCGATCAGCTGCCCCTCGTTCGGGTCACCGGAAAGTAGGATGCCCGGCATGCCCAGATCCTGACACGCCTGAATGACCGGGTCATACATCGCACGGCTCGCGCCGCCGGTGCGGCGGGTGAGGATCACATGCAGACCCACATCGGCCGCCTGCGCGAGGAATGGCACGAGCGGGCGCAGCGGATTGCCTGATGACGTGGAGACCAGATCGTAGTCGTCCACGAGCACATACACTTCCGATCCCGTCCACCAGGAACGGTTCCGCAGCTGTTCCGCCGTCAGATCCGGGCCGGGCATGCGCGTCTTGAGGAAGGCCGCCAAATCCTCAAAACTCTTTTGGGCCATTTCCGCGTTCGTCAGATACGCGCCCAGATGGGAATCTGGAATCTGGGCAAGATTCGCCCGTCGGTAATCGACCATGAAGATCTTCGCCTTGCCATCCGGATAGCTCCGCTCGATTTCATGAATCATCAGGCGCAGGAACGAAGACTTACCTGACTTCGATTCGCCTAACAAGTAGCAATGGGGTTCAGCATTGAAGTTGAACAAAACGGGAGCAAGATTGTTCTCGTCCACGCCAATGGTCATGACGCCACGAGACAATGCCCTGTCGGCGTTCTCCATGCCCACGATTCGTTCGATGTAGGAGGTGTAGTCCAATTTGGTCGGCAACAACATGAGCTTGGGGCCCTGCCGACCATTCCACGCGTCATGCACCTTCGCGATGAGATCGGCGATTCCGTTCGACACGGTCTTCGGATCATCATCGCCATCGATGCGAGGCAATGCGGCCATCATGTGCAGCCGGTCGACGCTCACGCCACGACCGGGCATATCCTTCGGCACTGTCGAGGCCACTTTCCTATCGATCTGCGAATCGCTCGGCTCACCCAGCCGCAGTTCAAGCTTCGTGCCAATCAGATCGGCGATGTTCGCACGGATCTCCATCCAACGGTTCGCGCTGAGCAGCACATGCACGCCATAGGTGAGGCCGCGCGCCACGATCTGCTGCACCTTTGGTTCGAGTTCCTCGTAGTCGGCGCGGAAGTTGCCCCAACCGTCGATGACGAGGAACACGTCACCATAGCCGTCATCGATCTTCCCGGCGTCACGCAGGCGCCGATATGTATCCATACTGTCGATCCGCTGCTGCTTGAAGAACCGCTCGCGCAGGTCGATGATGCCACCGATCTGCGCAAGGGTGCGCCGAACGCGCTCCTCCTCATTGCCGGAAGCGACGCCGCTGACATGTTCCAGATCAGTGAAGGCCGTGAAGGTGCCGCCACCACAGTCGACGATGAAGAACTGCGTCTCCAATGGCGTATGCGACAGCGCCAACGACATGACGATCGTGCGCAGCATCATGCTCTTGCCGCTCAACGGACCGCCGACAACGGCCATATGGCCGCCCGCACCGGAGAAGTCAACAGCCATGACGTCGCGTCGCTGTTCACGCGGGCGATCCTCAAGCGCACATGGAGCCAGCAACGTTCCTCGCTTACGCCAACTCGGCGAAATCAATCCCAGACCCTCAACGACCTGCAGATCCGGCATGAACTCATTGAGCGTGTTCGGCGTAACCAGCGGCGGCAGCCATACCTGATGTGCCGGCGTGCCCTTGCCGCGCATCTGCTCGACGGCGTACTGGAACGTCGTCATATCCCCACCAAGCCCATCCGGTACACCTGATACATACGACGCACGGAACCGCGACATCGTACCGTCCGGCTTCTTGAGATAGCCGATGCCCGGCAGGCTCGGCAGCTCGAAGGCGTCCGTCACACCGAGCACGGCGCGCGACTCGCTCGCCGAGAACGTCTTCAGACCGATGCGGTAGGACAGATGCTCGTCAAGGCCACGCAGCTTGCCCTGCTCAAGACGCTGCGACGCGATGAGCAGATGGATGCCGAGCGAACGGCCCACCGCGCCGATGCGCACGAACGACTGCACGATGTCCGGCTTCGCCTTCATCAGCTCCGAGAACTCATCCACCACCACGACAAGCGACGGCAACGGCTTGAGGTCGCCCCGACCCCCGTTGACGCGCAGATCCTCGTATTCGGTGATGTTCGCCAAATTGCCGGCATCACGCAGCAATTCCTGGCGACGGTTGATCTCACCGTCCAAAGCGTCCTCCATACGGTCGACGAGCGACGCCTCACGTCCGAGATTCGTGATGATCGAAGAAATATGCGGCATGCCGTCCATGCCGGCGAAGGTCGCGCCGCCCTTGAAATCGATGAGCACGAAATTGAGCTGATCGGGAGAATGGCTCAAGGCGAGCGAAAGCACCAACGTGCGCAGCACCTCCGACTTGCCCGAACCGGTCGCGCCGACGAGCACGCCGTGCGGACCCATGCCGCGCTGACCCATCTCCTTGATGTCCAGCATCGCCGTCGTCAGATCGTCATGCAGTCCGATCGGCACATTAAGGCGATCACGCCCGGTGCGATACCCCCACATACTCGCGAAATCAATGTGGCGAATGTCCTCGATGCCCAGCAAGTCAGGCAGCTCGGAAGATTTTCTACGGCTCTTCGCACCTTGGCCATCATTGCGTTCCTCGGCTTCAGATTCAACCATCGCCACGTTCAGGCGCTGCGCCACCACTGCCGCTTCTTCCATGGACAAAGCATCCGGTTGGAGAACTATCGGCTCCATCGCGGTGGAGCACAACTCGATGACATCGCGGTCATGGGTCTCAAGGGCATTGAGCCCTTCCTCCACCGAAGAGGCGGAGAAATGCACACGAAGCACATTGTTCGATTCCAGCTCCCCCCACGATGCGGGCATGTCGATGACGGTCACGCCTTCAAAACCGCCTTCATCGAAGAGAATCGTCTCCTTGGAAAGCACATCCAGATCAAAACCATCATTGACGACCAGGACGTGCGCATCCGCATCGTTGGGATTGCCCGTGAAACGTCCGCGTTCGGTAATCGACGCCCCCACCAATTCATCCACCTCATGCGGATTGGTCGTCATGAGCACCGGATCTCCAATGCCATGCCGACAGTCCTGATCCACAGCAACGTGCGGCAGTGTTCGTGCCCATTCCCATTCGTCCATGCGCTTCGGCGTGGCAACGATCACAATACGCAAATCCTGCGGCGCATGCCAGACAGCCGCCTGACAGATCAAGGCCCGCACGAACGATGTGCATGGCCCCAAATCACCAAGCACCTCTATGCGCTTGTACGAACGAACATCATGTGCGTAAGGCACATTCCTCAAATTCATATGCGACATCATGAACCGCTGAGACGCCGAGGCCGAAACAGGATCGAGCTGCGCGAGCGGTGGAAGCTCGGGGGCCTCCAACCGTATGCATAACGGTTCTTCGCGCACGCCGAAACGCAGCGTCATGAAATCATCGTCGGTGCGCATCCTCTCCCACCGGCGTCCCTCTTCTTCGGCGACGCCCGCCAAGGCCGTGGGTGCGGGGGCCGTCCACAGCGCGGCATTGCGCTGACGTTTCCCGGCCGAACGCACCGTCTTGCGCAGATCGGCCAGATACGTCAGATAATCCCTCCTCGCCGCAGTCAGTTTCGCATTGCGCTGCATCCGTTGCCGCATGCCGTTCACCGCGACGAATCCCAATGACGACACCATGAACATGCCGCCGGTCAGCAGACCCGTCAACCCGGAATTCGTCATGAGCATCATGACGATCGAGCTCACTGCGCCCAGCATGGGCACCAACGAAGTCAGTAGCGTGTTCACACCGTCACTGGGTTCGAGTTCCGGCGGCACCTGCAGCACCACTTTTCCGTGCGGCACGCGCGGAGCGTCCAATCGCTCATGCCGCGTCGTCTCATCGCTCATGCGCGCGTTCCCTTTCTTGACGTCGCGATGCTGCAACCGACATCCCCCAGTGAAATCCTGGTGCCGCTGCTGATTTCCGTTCTGACATGGGCGTCAAGACGCTTTTCCTCCCCATCGCAAATGACTTGGGTGCCGTTAGTACTGCCCAAATCGGTCAGCCAAATCCGTCCGTTCTCAATCTCCATGCGCACATGGTTGCGTGAGACCGTACCGGTGTCGTCCTTGACCGGGATGAGCATATCCCCAGCGGACTGTTTCTGTGGTTTACGGCCCAGCACAATCGTTGCAGACGATGCCAACGGGATGCCCTGCGCATTCTCGAAGAACAACAACAGTTGCGGGGTTTGTGCCGCCGAAGCGACGTCCCCAGCCGGGCGACTCGGCAAATCCGGCACCATCAAGCGGGCATGTGCCCGTCGCTCGCCGGTCGGCTTTTTCTCAGCCGCAATTGGACTGCGCCCATGCTTACCAGCTTTTCCGGCAATGTTCGGCATCCGGCCTTCAGGCACAGATGCCGTAGGCGCCACAGGTGCCGGTGGCACAGCGATTGGTGCCACAGGAACCGCCGGCGCAGGCATATCTGGACGATAAGACGACGCTGCATGCTTCGCGACGGCTTGCGGGAATTCGTGCTGTGACCGTTCAGCCATCGCCATGACCTGACGGTTCACCGCCGAGTCGCGGTGCTGGGCGTCAGGAACCAGCCGCATATCCAACGAATCGTCGGCTGCGGACACATCGGCATGTCCAGCGGGTCCCCGCATGGTTCGTTCCACTGACACCAACGATGCATCATGCACGTCCACGATCACGATGCCGGCAAGTCGCTCCGCCCATCCTTGCTTGCCGTCTTTCGAAAACAGCGGCGAGGCAAACGCGACCAGCAGACCGATGACAGGAATGCATCCACACCCCATCAATACGAGGTATTTGATCGTGATGCGCCTCATTCCAGCGGGCATCACGCCTGCAGCAGGTTGCACCAAGCCATCAGCGCGGACGGACCGAAGCCCCATCAGCGCCTTTGACGGCGTAGCGCCTCGCGTCCCTTCCACAATCGCCATAAGCACGACGCACTGGAATGCCCAAAGCGCCGTAAGGGCCACGTTCCGCGTCAGAAGATAGACGGCAACGGAGGTCACGGCAAGCAGCAGAAGATCGATGAACGCCGCAGCACATTGCCGGCTCGCGGACGCCGCGCCATAACGCGTCATGAGCAATCTCTCGCCGTCCGACTGTCGAGGCAACATCACATCCCTCCTCTGAGCAACTCGAATCCTCCTGCCGCGAAAAACGCCGAAGGAAGCAGCACCAGCACGGATAAGACGCACAACCCGTCGCCGATGCGAGACAACAGCAACGAATAGAATCCGCCATGCTGCGCAAGTATGGCCACCACCATCGCCAAGCCCACTATCACGCATGCCAACATGGGCCACAGCATGTCAGCCTTATGGACGGCAGGCACCATCGTACCCATGTCCATGAGCGCCATCAACAGCACGGCCAATCCAAGGAACCGCATCATCATGCGCTCGAAGACACGTCCCGACTGCCGTGGCTTCAATTCAAGGAACACGATAAGCGCCACCGACAATGCAATCATGCCGATCCGCACCAAAGGACTGGAGCCGTCGATATCCCGGATAAGCATCACATAGCCGGCCAGCGCGCATATGCCACACATCGTGACGCCCGCATCGTAGCGTGATAAGAACCGCGACATGTCCTTGTCTACATCAGACAAGGACAGCGCCCTGGCGTTCTCCGGAATGGCACCTCGCACAGTCCACCGCTGCGTCATGTAATCACGCCATTGAACAAGATACCGGTCAGGGACGTGCACTACGAGGTTCGGCATGAGCTGTATGCCGTATACGCCCAATGCCACCATGGTCGCCGCGGCAACCGCTGAGGGCAAATCAAACAAGAAGACGATCGCCACCGATACGAATACAAGAAGAGCCAACATCCACACCATGGACACCGCTCCGTATAGGTGAGGCTCTTTCAAGCAACAGATCAAAACCGAACAGTTCACCGCAATGCAACCCATGGCCATGCACAATCCAAGCAATGCCGAATCGGTGGCGACGATGGTCTGGGAGATCACGATGCCCAGGCCGCACGAACAAAGCACCGTCAAACCCAATACACTGAACTGGATGATCCGGTTTGTCGCCAATGCCTTGGTCACGCATAACACATCGACGGATATCAGGCACACGAGGAAAACCGCACCGAGGCCGAAGGCGTATGCCAAGCGCGCCGTCGAGGGCATATCCGACGCAGGAAACGCGATGAGCACCATGCATACGGATATAAGCAATCCCGAACCGTATGCAGCGATGAGCGTATTGTCACGCCGCCACGCTGCCACGCTTCTTCCACGCACCGTCCCTCTCACACGCACGCGCTTTCCTCCTTTCTCTTTCCTCACAGCATGCGATTATCCACGGCAAGAATTATTCGTCGAGGTCCTTATACCACGGCTCATCCTGCAGACGATGCTTGAGCTCGTCGATATGCGCCTGTATATCCTTCCTTGCCTGTTGCGCTTCAGGACTGTCATCGACGCCCGAATACACATCCCGCTCCGTGGTTTCACCCAAATCGATGCGCTGCTGGAGCACCTGCCATGCGCGGCCGCATTCGCCGTTGCGGCGTTGGACCGCAAGCCGCTCGGACTGCTTGACTCGCATCGCCTCAACCTGCGCGCCCTTCTCATCGATTTCTTTTTTCTTTTCAGCAATGTCCTTAAGCAAGGCATTGCCATTTTTCATAAATTCTTCAAAAGTTACATCGGTCATATCAATCCTTAATTTGGAAACAAGTCTCTGATGTCTTTCGCATCATTAAGCGCATTTGCAATATTAGCAGTTGCACTTTGGAAGTCTGAAAGGAAAGAGCTTACTTTTTCTACCATATCTCTAGCATCACAGTATAAATTATAGACATCATACGCCTTACTTGCCGCCGTCACCGTCGCCACAGCCCATCCCAAAGGCCCAAAGCTACACTCACCCATCAGCAGCTCAAGCAAACCAATAATCTGCTCAATCGTAGATATAATCAAATCAAGCGCATTTTCAACAATGCTCGAAAGCAACTCCAAAGCACTTTGCATCTTCCGGCTGGGATCGACTGCGATCTGAACAGCATCGGCAAGATTCTCTATGCGCTCGTCAAAGCAATCACGCGCCTTGCCTTCCCACCCACCACTGGATGCAATGGACTGTACGCCGATCAAGGTTTGCTTTGCAGAAACAAGCTGTTGCGCAATCGCACCCCATTGTTCTGAAGTACCTGTAATTGCACCCCAATCCCCAAAGAAAGGTTTTTTAATCAACTCATCCACTGGACTGAGATGTATTATAGCCTGACACAAGCTATCAAAGAGTTTTATCCCCGCCGACAATTTATCATACGCATTCGTTATCTTCAACGTAAGCGCACATCTTGAACTCTTCGGAAGATTGGATACAAAATCTTCCCATTCCAAGTCCTCAAACGTCTTCAAACTATCATTACAGAATTCAAGCTGTTTCTCCATAAGACCAAGAGAACTGCTTACAACTCCGCGCTTAACTGCCTCATCATCATCCTTTGCTTTTGCAAAGGATGATGCCAAATTAGCATAATTCGATATGTCAGTGTTCTTCAACTTCCCGCCACTTGTCGCGAGATCAAACCCTAGACTGAATACGTTATTCCCAATCTCTATCACTTGGCCCGATTCGAGTATACGCTCGTCATACCCATCTTGCCCAAAATAAAGATCCTTCTGATCATCATCAGCCATATCCAACCTCCTTACTACTGAGCTCCGTCAAATGAAGAATTCGAATTCAACGATGACAGTATCTCTATATTGATATCCTGAATAATGTCCTTAATCTCACCTTCCGACCTCTCAAACTCCTCCTTAGCATCTTTAGCACTAATTACCATACTGGACATCATTTCAGCAATGGATGTCAGATACTGCTGAAAATTAATTACTGCAGCATTATAGGCGCTTTCCACAGGCTGCAGCAAGACTCCACAATCCACTGAGGACGAGGTAAGGAACACATCCTTCGCTCGCTCATAGGTTTTCGATCCTTCTCGCAGTGAACCACTGACCTGATCGAACGTCTCAGGATTACAAGCAATCCAATCGTTCATATCCCACTTCCTTCTCTGTTATTTCCATAACGTCTAATAGTTAGATGTCCATTTGCTTGCGGTGCCCCGCCATGGCGGCGCGTGGTTTGACGATGACATCCTCCTCCTCATCCTCGAGTCGGGGAGCCACATATGCCATGCCACGACGCTCACGCTTCTCATTGTTCGCGCCGGCGCCCTGACCACCCGCCATCATCGCAGGCGACGACGTCCCCGACTTCGCGGCCGACTGCGCAGCGACCGTAGACTGCGGCAAACCAGCCGCCATGCCCTGCGCGCCACGAATCGACGACGACGGCGTCACCGTCGCAGCCACCGGCGTATTCGCGAAATACGACCCCACAGCGGAACCACCAGCCGACCCGGCCACGCCAGAAGCCGCCCCGAACGACGGCAACGCGACACCACCAGCCGCCCCCACGCCTGACGACGCCGACGGTACAGCAGACGAACCCAGACGAGCGCCCGCGACCGCACTGCCCGCACCAACCGCGGTACCCGCAATACCAGCGCCGAAACCATTCACCGAACCGGCGCTATCCACCGATGCTCCAAGCGAATCCCGCTTCACCCACTGACCGGACACCGGATCAAAGACATAATCACCACCGGAGCCACTCACCTCAGCAGCATCGTCAAAAGAAGGCAAAGAAGCATACGAATTGTGGTGGCCACCCGATCCGGCCCCAGTCAACGATGATCCGGCACCCGCAACACCCTGCACCAACGGCACACCAACACTCACGCCCGAAGACGACGAAGAAGGCATACCGAACGAGGCAGCACGCAACCGCGGCATGGCTACGCCAGCAGCCACACCGGCAGCCGCAGCCGCACCTGCCGCACCAAACGACGGCAACGCCACACCAACAGAACCGGCAGAACCGGCAGAACCGGCAGAACCGGCAGAACCAGCAGAACCAGCAGAACCAGCAGAACCAGCAGATGCCCCTACACCATCAGGAATAGGAACAGGCATAGGACCTGGATCCTGTTTCGGAATCTCAACACTCTCTGCCTTACCGATAGAATGTATATTCTGTCTAGTAGGAGTTGCAGCTTCTATAATCTCGTCGTATTTTTCATGAGCTTCGTTCTCACGCGCTTGTGCAAGCAGTCCATTCATATAGTCCAAACCCTGCTGACCATGTACTCCACATACCAGCGGCAAGCCAGGCACCTGCACATCCACAGCACAATCCTCACTGGCGCCTAAGATCGATTCACTATTCGCAGCCGTCAGGAACGTGCCTTGCAGATGCTCTGCTTGCGCCTGCTTGATCAGCCCGTTGTAATAGTTCACGCGCTCCTGCACACTTGCCGCCACCTGCTCCAGATGATGGTCCTCGATCATACGCTCGATATTCACGCAATATTGCTCAATCGCCTGCGCGTATGCACCGTCTGCCCCCGACCCATCCGCCATCACACGACGCACATCCTCCACCGTCTCCCTCGCATGAGAGACTGCACGCGTATAACTTATCACCTCATCCGGCACCGAAAACTCCGGAGTCTCAGCCAACCCCTGCAACAGTGACTCAAAAGACCCACTGCATGCTGATGAGCTTACCGTGAAATTCGACATGACTACTCCGCTCGTTTCTGTTGTTTGATTGACTGATTATGATGGGCGATTGCCAGTACGGCGATCAGCAGGAGCAGCACGACGGCCACGATGATCGACACCCACGCCCACACCGGCAGCCCCAACCACGTGGCCTCTTGCGCCGACGACGCCGAAGCGGCGCCATCCTTGCCGGCACCATCCGCATCCCCCGACAACCCCAGATAGTCGTACTCGGTGAACGAGCCCGGCTTGACCTCCTTGGGCACGAACTCATCCGCCTCATCCGCCGTCGCCGTCGCCGAATACTGCATGCAATCGGCACCGCCGTCCTTGCGGCACTGCTCCACCTTCGCCCACGCCGTCTTCTGACGCTCATACTCCACACCGACCTTCACCGCATCACGCTGCACATTGATCTTGTCGGGGAACGGCTGCGTATCCGCCCACAACGTCTTCTTCCAGATGGGGTCGGTGCGGTCGGTGTACATGCCCTGCGTCTCCTCATGCGCGTCGCTGTTGGTCACCGCCGCCTCCAACAGAGGGTTGATGTCCGGATACTGCGACGGATCCGTCGACAACAGCTTCGCCACATCAGGCTGCCCATACCCGTACCTGTGCTCCGGATCAAGCTTGCCCGCACCCCACGGGTTGTTCTTCGTCGAACGCACCAACGCCTGCAGAATCTGATTACCCGTCGCATCAGGCCACTTCTGCATCGCCAACGCCACATACCCCGCCACCATCGGCGCCGCATATGAATTACCTTCACCATCGGCACTCAATACCTTGGGGTTACTCGAATTCGGAATCAACATCCTTGTTCCGGGCGCCACGAATGACACGTTGCCGTCCTTCGTATCCGACGGCCCTTCGCTCAACTTGCCTTCCGGACCCACAGCGCTCACCGTCACCGTGCCGGGGAAATACGTCATATCCATCGGCTCGCCCACCAGATCATCTGTCCCGGGCGTATTCGTGTTCCAACGAGCGTTCACGATGATCACGCCCTTGCGCAACGCCTTGACATACGTGTCCACATCCGGATCCTGCATTGAAGTAAATGACATGTTCACCACACGCGCACCATCATCAATCGCCGCAGACAACACACGATTGATGGCTATGCCTCGCCCACTGTCAGTCATACAAGTTGCATCGCTGTCTGACAGATTGGACTTGGATACATCGATGGGATAGGCGGTCACGCTCGCGTCAGGGGCAATCCCCGTCACGCCCGGATTGCCGTCATAGCCCTTACCCGACCCCACGATCATGCCCACCACTTCCGTGCCATGGGTCGACAGAATATCGGAGCTCTTCCTGAACGGCTCATCCGTCGTCAACACAATATCCTCGTGATCCTGTGCATGGCACCGCGTGGCCCCATCCTCCTTCAGCACCAGCTTGTATGACACGTCTGCGTCCGTCAACGCCGGATAATCGGACACCACATCCGAATCCAGCACCGCGACCTTCACACCCTTGCCCGTAATCCCCTGAGCCCACGCATCACGCACACCAAGATCATCGATGTACCACAAACCAGCCTCACCAGCCGACGCCGGCACACACGGAGCCAACGCCAACACAACAGCCACCACAAAGGCACACACCGCCACCAAACCACGACGCCACCACGCCACGCATGGCAGATATACGCTATTCTTCCTCGTTGTCGGATTCATCATTTTTTATCCGCTTCCTCAGTCAGCGCATTGAACTCTGCTTGGGTTTTCTCTGTCAAATTAGCATCCTCCATCTGTTCATATTTCAGTCTGTATTGATATTGGTCCTTTGCGTCTTCATCCAATTGGCTGCTTAGCGCGTCGGCGGTGGTTTCGCCGGTCAATGAACCATCCTCACGTTGCATTGCACCAGTGATCGACTGCTCGGTCTGCGCATAGACACCCATGGCATCCTTCATTCCATCGAACAGCTGCTGCAGAGATGCATTGAGGTTGTGGCGCGATTCATCGAACAGAGTGGCATAATACTTCATCTGCTCATTAAACTGCTCTTCAAGTTTATTTGGATTTGACTTCTTACGGGCGGTTCCGTCCCAATTAGAATCCGTGCCACTGGACACATTCAACGCCTCGGCACCTATGCGCGAAGCCTGTGCCTTCATCACATCAAAATCCATGCGTTGCGTCTCAGCCATACCTTGCCCCTCTTCCTTGTCTCTGTCCCTATGACACGATTTACCGGTATCTTACGCGTTGCCAACAGTGAAGGTTTGGGGTGACGCATCGAACGTGCCACCCCAAACAGCATTCACATCGCGACTCAGTTGCCGAAGAAGCCTGCGGCGCGGTTATCGGTGTCCACGTACTGCTGGGCGATCTGCGTCGTCGCGTTCGAGATCTTCGCGAGAATCTGGTTCATCTCCTGAAGACGGGCGTTCCATTTGCGCTGCGCATCGTAATACGCTTCGCGCGCCTCGCCGTCCCACTGGCCGATGAGCGTACGCACCTGCCCTTCAAGCTCCTCGAACTTCGCATCGATGCCGCGCGAATCGGTCATGATGTCCTGTGCAAGCGTCTGCACCTGCGCCGGCTTGACGGAAATAGATCCAACCATCGTTTTACCTTCTTTGCTCTAGTGTTTTGTGCCGTAACTGTTGTGATCGATCAGCCGAGCAACGCCTGCAGGTTGCTGGTCAGCGACTGGTTCTCCTCTTCGTTGGCCGCCTGGACCTTGGCGGTTCCACGCAGATTCGCCGAGAGCGTATCGAGAATGTTGTTGATGTCATTGGCCTTCGACTGCCAATTCGACATAAGCGTCGCATAGGCCGTCGCAGCATCGCCGCTCCAGTAGGAACGCAGCTCTCCCATCTTCGCCTCAATGTCGTCGATATAGCCCTTGATGCCCGCCTTGGCGTCATCGACGGCTACAGCACCCCGTTCAAGCGCGCCTTCGCCGGCAGCAATCTTTTCAGCCATTATCCCTCCTAAATATTAGAGACTGTCTATATATACATCTTGCCAAGCATTGCAGCCTGACAACCCCTTGGGATGCGCCCCATTGCTCAGTTATGCCCTTGTGGGGCACTGGAAACGTTGTCACTAGCGTTTGATCAGCATTGCGAAGTAGCTCCGCAACGCCTCCCATCCCTAATGGTAGCCACATGGTGATGCGACATGTTGGAAAGGTAACACATACACGCGCGAATCACCAAATTATGCTCATTGCGCATTTCAAAATAGAACCAGTCATCTTCCCTGATATCATCCACATCTCGTCATAATGGTCCATATCCTGCATAACAATACTCATCGGGCGATTCTGCATATATCGTATAATGGAGCCCGACGCTTGGGAGATCAGAGCAAAGGGGCAGCAATTGAAAAGACAACGACCAACGGCACCGTGCCCGCCAAACCAACCTTTTCCAATGACATCGTTGTCACCCACCGCGATCGCGCCCCCAGCAGCGCCTCCAATGCCAATCGGCCCGGACAACGCCATCGCTCCACCCGTTCCAGTGCCAGCCCCATACGCCGTCGGCCTCCCCATGCAGGAGCCATCCATGCCGGCGCCGGAACGCGAGCGCATTCAAGTGACCATATCCTACAAATCCCGCGCCATTACCGTGGATGCCGGGCCTGACTGCATCGTCGCCGACCTGATTCCGGATATCGCACGCAAACTCGGAGCGCTCGACCCCACGATCGTGCACGGCGGCTACACGCTTGTCACCGAAGACGGACGCACGCTCTCCCCTGCGCAAAACCTCCCCTCCCAACAGGTCACCGACCATGGTGTACTTACATTGCGCCCAGGCGTTCTCGAGGATAATGAGATCGTCTACGATGATGTCGTGGAGGCTGTCGGCGACAGTGTCGCCAAGGTCTATCGGCCATGGACGAACGAGCAAACGACGATTACCTCACTCATCATCAGCACCGGCATGTTGCTCATGGGCGCGGGAATCCTCGCCACCATCGCACCGTCCATCCTCACCGCTTCGTTGGCGCTCGGATTCGCCATAGTATTGATTGCACTCGGCGCAGCGCTCAATGCACAGCGACTCAAAGTGCAATCACTGACGACATCCCTTGTCGCTGCGGTGTTTGCTGCAATCGGTGGATTCCAGCTGGTCATGACGCTTCATCCGCAACCCTTCTATGCGGGCGCGGCCCTTGCCGGAGGCTGTCTTGGACTGTTCCTCATCGGAATCGCACAGACCTTCCTGTGCTCGTCGACGCGCCCCTACTCGCTCATCCCCATCGCCATCGGAACCGTCATCCTGATTCCGTCGGCGCTCAGCATGCTCATCCCCTCCGCACATGTCGCAATATGGATCGGTACCGCAGCGGTCGTCGCGGTCATCGGAAATCTGATGCCTTGGATATGCCTTTCATTCTCTCGTATCAGTGTGCACAGCCCACAGTCCGAAGCCGAGATCTTTGAACTTCCAGAAGCCGTGGATATCAACGATGTTCGCTCTCGATACGTTTTCGGTTCCACGCTGCTCTTCATCGCCCGCATCGCCGCAGCCGCGTTATTGCTCATCGCCACTCCGCTGCTTGCCGCACTTCCTTCCCCTTTCGCTGGATGCATATGCGTCGCGGCGTATCTCGGGATGCTCATCGGATCCAGGCAGATTTACACCATGCAGGAGATGATCGCCACCGTCGGTGCCGCCGGAGCCGGACTGATCATCACGTGTCTGGCCTTCGCTTCGGCACATGGCCAATATGCGCCGATACTCACGATCTTCCTGATTTGCTGCGCGTTGCTTGCCATCGTCATCACTTATCTGACACATAAGCAATCGCTGTTCGCGACGCGTGTCGCCGATGCCGCGGAAATCATCTGTCTGGTCGCCATATTACCGCTCGCATATCTTGCGATCATGGCCTGATGTCCAGTTCGATCTTCCACCATAAGGAACCACATGGCCAGTAAGAAAGACCTCTCTGAAGCCCAAAGCTACTCACGCCGACGGCTCGTCACAGCGTTCACCAGCGGCATCCCGGACGGTCGTGAACTTGCTCCCAAAAAGAACCAGATACCGGTCATCGTCGGTATCGGATTGACCGTCATCGCCATCATCATCGGCATCTTCTATGGCTACATGAAACCGTCGCTGCCCTCCAATTGGGAAAACAACAAACTCATCGTCACGAAGAGCTCCGCCGCACGGTACGTAAGCGTCAAGGGCAGACTGCATCCGGTCATCAACGCCACAAGCGCACGATTGATGATTCCGTCCTCCGACTTCGAAGTCATCACCGTGGACGACGACCAGCTTTCGGGCATACCAATCGATTCCACATTAGGAATTCTCGGCGCCCCGGATTCCCTGCCGGCCTCACATGATCTCGTCACTGGAACGATGACCAGTTGCGCACAAATCAACGGCGTCAACAACATATTGACCTCCGAACAGCTACCGAAAACCGCCTCCGATACAGCGATTGTGGCACATGTTGACGGCGAGGATTACCTCATCACCGATTCGAAGAGATACCATCTTCCCAAGGACGCCGAACTGCGCGACGGGTTCCTCCGCGCGCTTGGCGTTCCGCAGACGGCACGTATCTCCGCCCCCATCCAGTGGCTCAATCTCTTTACGGAGGCAAGCGCGTTCGAACCGCTCACCATGTCCTACGACCATCTTCCCGCGAATCTGCCGGATGGCGTGAAACCGGGCACGATCGTCACGCAGCAGTCGGACAACACCCAGACGAAGTACGTCGTGACCTCCGAAGGAACCATCAGTCAGCTCGATGATTTCGCATTCAATCTCTATTCGGTCGGCAAGACCGATCTGCAGACGATCCCGACCTCATTGGGCACCACTGCGTTCCAAGGTCTCAGGAACGCAGAAGCCTCCCCGTTGCCTGACGACTGGCCCAAGCATAAGCTCACCGCAGTCAATGAGAATCAACAGATGTGTGCGGCACTCCCATTGAACACCACGGATGAGCATCAACATGCTCAATTCGTCACGATGGCTCCGGATGCCTCACCATCTGGCACCTCCACGGATGCGCAGCCCGCATCGACGTTTTCGGCACGGACACGCTTCCAAGGCGGCAGCGGCGCACTCGTCCGCACATCGATCGGAGACTCCGACTACGGAACCATGTTCGCCATCGATTCCACCGGAACCGCCTATCCGCTCCCGTCTGCCGATGAGGAGCTGCTCAATCGCCTCGGATACTCCAGTTCCGACGTTCGCAACATACCTCGAGCATGGATTGACGTCTTCCCGACGGGCGTAGCACTCACCATGCAGGCCGCCGGCTCGCCGCCGGAGCGCAATGGCACGGCGGCGGCAACGAGCCTTGATGACACCGAAGGCGAATCATCACAGTCGAATACGGCCACATCGTCAGCCGATGACAATGCGGCCGCGAATGCACAATGCCGTGCCGGCATCAAGAACTATGTCACGGAACAGCCTTGGACGAACGAGCTGTATGAATACAGCACGGTGCATCAATATGCGACCGGCAAAGGTGTAACAGTCGCGGTCATCGATTCCGGCGTAAACACGGCAAATCCACATTTTCAAGATGCAATCGTGGACGGCACGTCCTATCTCAAGAATGATATGGCGAACGGCGCAGAGGACGTGTACGGACACGGTACCGTTGTGGCGGGCATCATCGCAGCGCGGAAAATCGACGGTTCGACCGTTCAGGGGCTCGCCCCCGATGCGAAGATCATGCCGATTCGCGTCTTCGACTCAATCAAGGAGGAGCAGGGGCGGACCACGGGAGGCCCGAGGCTCGAGACCATCGCCGAAGCGGTGCATCTTGCCGTGGATCGAGAAGCGGATATCATCAACATCTCAATGAGCGACAGTCGTGACGTACCGGCGATGCGGGAAGCCGTCGACTACGCAGAATCACATGGTGCGCTTATCGTTGCGTCCGCCGGTAATCGGCAGACCACATCCGACACCACAGGAGGGTTGCGCTATCCGGCGGCATACCCGGAAGTGCTTGGCGTGTCTGCCGTCAACACGAATCTGCAGGTCACCGACGACTCGTTGCATGGCGCCCAAGTGGATGTGGCCGCCCCCGGAATGAACATCGCATCAACGATTCCGGATGGGGTTGATTGCGTATTCGCACAAGACGCACCGGCTTCGAGCTATGCGACGGCATTCGTCAGCGCGCAGGCGGCGCTTATCGCCGAAGCCCATCCGGACGAGACCCCGGCGCAATGGCGGCAGCGCATCCGCACGACGGCGAACCGTCCGCATCCGGATCAGCGTGATGACATGGAAGGGTGGGGCGTCGTCGATCCGATAAGCTCCATCTCGGTTCAGCTTTCAGACAATCTACGCGGACCGAATGCACAAGGACAGGCGCCAAACCAGCCAATGGCGCTCGCACAATCCGATGAGGCCATCACCCTCACAGCCGTTGAGGACCCTGATAAGCAAGCAAAGACCATTGTCGGCGTATCCGCAATAGGCACACTGGTTATGGCGGCGGTATCGGGATTCATCGTTCTCGGCAGGCGAGACGCCGTTTCATGACCTCATCATCATGTTTGACGACAAACAAGGAAGCGGAATGACGAAAAACACTCGTGAGGGTGTGCTCTCTTATATTTATGTATATATATGGGAACACACCCTCGGGTGAAGGGAACAGACGGCACATCTACTCTTGCTCGAAGCGCAGCGAGTCATCCCGATACGTGTAGGGGCTATGCCTCATCCGCCACTCATCCTCATGGGTCAGAGGAAGACCATGCTTCTTCAAATACCCCCCTATACCCTCGATCCCACATGATGCCAGGAGGCACAGTGACGTTGGGCTTGATATCCAGATCATACACTTCTTGGCCCGTCGGATTATACACTTTGGCCGCCGCCTCATAGCCCATTCTTAAGGCTTTTCTTGCCCTGAACAACTTCGGCAAGAAAATGGCCGACATCAGCAGTGCGAACAAACACAAAAAAAGACATATATCAAGTATCGTGTTCCTTGTTGCTGATCTCATTATTGGCATACCTTTCTATATTCGCTATTTGATGTGATTATATCTTGAATGCGTGGCACGCAACAAAGCATTGGTCGCATCTTCCTTGACATAGGGATTATTGGTCAATAATTTCATATCCTTATCATCAGGAGCCAAGCCCCTGGAACTCAGATAATCCATGTAACCATTCTCCCAAGCCCAAGCCAGAGTTCTATTCCCGCAAGGTTCCACCGTTATGGCATTGACATCAGCAGATGGATCACCATGCATTCCCGCCGCCCGTAAATACCCTTCCTGAATAACGCGCATGCTTTTTCGAGTCCGATGAACCGGTTCCATAAAGTTTGAAAGCAGAACAGAAATACCTAAAATCGCAAACAAAAAAAGCATTATATTAGATAATATTTCAGCAGCCATCAATGTATTCCTTTAATTATAGTGCTCGAACGCACGGATTTTATCCCATCCCCACCCATGGGGAATACAATTACGCAGCGTACCAGTCCCAGAGGATTCGGCACATCCCACCTTTGCGATGAATCCCCTAGATACCTTGTATGATCAACGATTTCATCCGGCTGACAGCGAAATCAACGAGGGTGCGCCCCTAGTCATTCAGGAACACACCCTCATGTGAATGGACGCTCAGTTCTCGGTTCCAGTGACCGACGTGTTGAACGCGGCGACGTCGCGCGTGCGTTCGGACGCCTCGACATTGCCGCGAACGATGCGCTTGAGCGCGTTGTCCGCGTCCTTGTGCTCGTCGAGCCACGCGTTGCCGG
Organism: Bifidobacterium castoris; assembly: GCF_003952025.1. GTDB lineage: Bacteria > Actinomycetota > Actinomycetes > Actinomycetales > Bifidobacteriaceae > Bifidobacterium > Bifidobacterium castoris. Next base: position 73,807 of record NZ_QXGI01000005.1, read on the forward strand.
CTTCAACAAGTTTTGCAGGATCGGCGAAGCCCGGATAGAGGCCCTCGAGCAGCGCCTCGGCCATATGGAAGGACTTGTTCTCCCAGATCCATGCCGCTTGGTCGAAGTAGGCGTCCACATACGGGTCGGCGAGCGCCTGGCTCGGCGTGCCGGCGAAGCCGCGCGCGACCTCCTCGAGCTGGCTGTTCGTCAACGCGTCGTTGTGCAGCGCCTGGTCCCACGCCCAACGCTTCGCGTCGGCGGTCGCGCGCACGGCGCGGGCGCCGTAGGCGAATTCACGGTTCTCAGTCGTGTCGCGGCGCTTGAGTTCGGCCTCGATGTCCTCATCCTTGATCGCGTTAACGGACGCGAGCGCACGCACGAGCGACCAACGGAAGTTGTTGTCGAGTTCGAGTCCTTCGAGCACGAGCGAGCCGTCGAGCAGGCCGCGCACCGTGTCGGCGAACGCGCTGTCTCCTTCGACGCCGTAGCTGAGGTAGGCGGAGGCGAGCTGGAACTGCATGTCGGAGCCGGCGGGCGCGTCCTTGGCGAGCGCGAGCAGCTGTTCGGCGACGTGGCGTGCGATGCCGGCGCGCCTGTCCGGGTCGGTGTAGTGCCAGACGGTCGTCGAAAGCGTCGCGAGCGCGTAGCGGAAGGTCGTCGATTCCGTTTCGGTCGACAGCAGCCTGAGCGTCGTGTCGATGAAGTCGGTCGCGGCGAGTTCGGCGTCGCGGGTCATGTCCCACAGCGCGAGCCAGACGACGGCGCGGGTGAGCGCGTCGTCGAAGCGCTGCAGGTTCGCGAGCGCGAAGGCGAGCGAGTCGTCGTCGAACCTGAGCTTCGTGTAGGTCAGGTCGTCGTCGTTCGCGAGGATGAACGCCGGCTTCGCCTTGCCTTGCGCCGGCACGTCGGTCGTCTCGCCGTCGACGTCGAGTTCGATGCGGTCGGTGCGCACGATCCTGCCGGTGGCTGCGTCCTCATTGTAGAAGCCGACGGCGAGGCGGTGCGGGCGCAGCACCGGATGCGCTTCGGGTGCGCTCTGCGTGAGCGTGAGCGTCGCGATCGTGCCGTCGTCGGCGCATGCCACGTCGGTCGCGATCGTGTTGATGCCCGATTCCTCGAGCCATTTCTCGCTCCACGTCTTGAGGTCGCGGCCGGAGGTGCCCTCGAGTTCGGCGAGCAGGTCGTCGAGCGTCGCGTTCGAGTAGGCGTGGCGGTACAGGTAGTGGTTGATGCCTTCGAAGAACTTGTCGCGGCCGACGTAGGCGACGAGCTGCTTGAGCACGGAGGCGCCCTTCGCGTAGGTGATGCCGTCGAAGTTGACGTAGGTGTCGTTGAGGTCGTTGATCGGCGCGACGATCGGGTGGGTCGTGCTCAGCTGGTCCTGGTTGAGCGCCCAGCTTTTCTCGCCGGAGCAGAAGGTCGCCCATGCGTCCTTCCAGTCGGTCGCCTCGGCGGTGGCGAGCGTCGACGTGAACTCGGCGAAGGATTCGTTGAGCCACAGGTCGTTCCACCATTTCATCGTCACGTAGTCGCCGAACCACATGTGCGCGAGCTCGTGCAGCACGGTGACGACGCGGCGTTCGGCGAGCGCGTCGGTGACCTTTGACGAGAAGACGTAGGAGTCGCGGATCGTGACCATGCCGATGTTCTCCATCGCGCCCGCGTTGTATTCGGGCACGTAGATCTGGTCGTACTTCGCGTACGGGTACGGCACGCCCCAGGTCTTCGCGTAGAACGCGAAGCCTTTCTTCGTGATGTCGAACAGGTAGTCGACGTCCTTCGCGAAGTCGTCTTTGAGCGCCTGGCGGCAGTACTGCGCCATCGGGATCGTGCGGCCGTCCTCGTTCTCGTAGGTCGTGTGCCATTCGGCGTACGGGCCCGCGCAGATCGCGGTCAGGTAGGAGCTCATCGTCGGCGTCGGCGCGAAGGTCCAGCGCTTCGTCGCTTCGGCCGGCTTGTCGGCGAGCGTGCCGTCCATCGTCATGCGGTCGAGGTCCTCGACGGCGGCCACCGGCATGTTCGACGTGACGATCCACGACTTCGGCGCCGTCACCGTGAAGTTGAAGACGGCCTTGAGGTCGGGCTGGTCGAAGACGGCGTAGACGCGGCGCGCGTCGGGCACTTCGAACTGCGAGTAGAGGTAGACGTTGCCGTCGGACGGGTCGACGCTCCTGTGCAGGCCTTCGCCGGTCGTCGAGTAGCGGCACAGCGCCGTCACGGTGACGGTGTTGTGTTCGGCGAGGTCGTTGAGCTGGATGCGGTCGTCGTCGAAGACCTCGTTCGGGTCGACGTCGGCGCCGTTGACGACGACCTTCGTCACCTCGTCGGCGATGAGGTCGAGGAATGTGCTCTCCCCCGGCTTCGCGTCGAATTCGACCGTCGACGTGGAGACGAAGGTCGTGCCGCCCTGCGTCAGATCGAGGTCGACGGCGTAGCGGATCGGATACTGCACGATCGATTTGCGTTCCTGCGCTTCGACGCGCGTGAGATTGGCTCCTGGCATAGTGCTCCTTGCTTGCTCTGCTTGGTTTCTGGCTGCCGCTGCACGTCCCGGGGCGCGCACGGCCGTGCACGTCAGTGCGTGTGGCCCTCCATCGCGTCCATGTCGGCGGCGATGTCCGCGACGACCGGGACGATCATCGGCTTGCGGTGCAGTTCGCGCGCGACCCAGCTGCCGAGCGTGCGGCGCATGATCTGCTGCAGCCTGTGGACGTCCTTCGTGCCGGTCATCATCGCGTCGCGCAGCTGCTCGACGATCTGGTGGCGCACCTTCTCGAACTCCTTCTCGTCCTCGGCGACGGCGTTGAGGTACACCTTCGGGCCGGAGACGACCTCGGAGGCGTCCGTGTCGACGACGGCGAAGCACGAGACGAAGCCCTCGGATCCGAGGATGCGGCGCTTCTCGAGCTCCTCGTCGGTCAGTTCGCCGACCGAGTCGCCGTCGACGTAGATGTAGCCGCACGGCACCGATCCGACGATCGCGGCCTTGCCGTGGTAGAGGTCGACGACGTCGCCGTCCTCGGCGAGCACGACGCTCTCCGGTTCGATGCCGGTCTTCACGGCGATCAGGCCGTTGGCGACGAGGTGGCGGTTCTCGCCGTGGATCGGCATCGCGTTCTTCGGCTTGACGATGTTGTACATGTACAGCAGCTCGCCCTCGTTGCAGTGGCCGGAGACGTGCACGGCCGCGTTGTCGCGGTTGACGACGCGCGCGCCGAGCTGCACGAGCTTGTTGATGACCTTGTACACGCCGTGCTCGTTGCCCGGGATCAGCGAGCTGGCGAGGATGACGGTGTCGAACTCGTTGATCGTGATGTCGCGGTGGTTGCCGTCGGCGATGCGGCCGAGCGCGGCCATGGGCTCGCCCTGCGAGCCGGTGCACATGTAGACGAGCTTGTTGTCCGGGTAGTCCTTCGCCTTCTTCAGGTCGATGACGGTGTCCTCCGGCAGGTGCAGGTAGCCGAGGTCGGCGGCGATCGCCATGTTGCGCACCATCGAACGGCCGACGAAGACGACCTTGCGCCCGTACTTGTGGGCGGCGTCGACGACCTGCTGCACGCGGTGCACATGGCTCGAGAAGCTCGCGACGATGATCTTGCGCGTCGCCGTCGCGAAGACCTGGTCGAGCGCCGGGCCGATCGACGTCTCCGGCTTGACGAACCCGGGCACCTCGGCGTTCGTCGAATCCATCATCAGCAGGTCGATGCCCTGCTCGCCGAGCTTGCCGAACTCGACGAGGTCGGTGACGCGGTGGTCGAGCGGCAGCTGGTCGAGCTTGATGTCGCCGGTGTCGATGAGCGAGCCGGCGGGCGTGCGCACGCACACGGCGAGCGCGTCCGGGATCGAATGCGTCACCGAGACGAATTCGAGGTTGAAGGGGCCGACCTTGAGCTTGTCGCGGCCCTTGACCTCGATCATCTCCGGTTCGAGGCGGTGCTCCTTGCACTTCGCCTCGACGAAGCCGAGCGTGAGCTTCGAGCCGATGAGCGGGATGTCGGGGCGCATCTTGAGCAGATACGGCACGCCGCCGATGTGGTCCTCATGGCCGTGCGTGAGCACGAGCGCGTCCACCTTGTCCAGCCTGTCCTTGATGTAGTTGAAGTCCGGCAGGATCAGGTCGACGCCCGGCTGCTCCTCCTCCGGGAACAGCACGCCGCAGTCGATGAGCAGGATGTGGCCGTTGTATTCGATGACGTTCATGTTGCGGCCGATCTCGCCCAGGCCGCCGAGCGGCACGATGCGCATCGAGCCCTTGCGGTACTTCGGCGGCGCGATGCGGTTCTCGTCGCTCGTGTCCGACGTGGCGAGCGCGCGCGTGCGCGTCTTGCCCGCGCCCGACTTCGCATCCCCCTTCGAGGCGGCCTTGCGGCTGCGCGTCGTCTTCTTCTCGCCCGACTTCGCGGACGCGGCCTTCGACGCGGCCTTGCGCGTGCGCGTCTTCTTCGCGCCGCCCTCGCCGATCGATTCGACGGCGAGCTCGGCCGCCTCGATCTGGTCGTCCGAACGTCGCGTCGACCGGCGGCGCGTCTGCGCGGCCGTGTCCTGCGCCGTCTGCGCGGCCTTCCTCTTCGATCCACGCACATGCGTGGCTGCTGCTGTCTCTGTCATGGTTTCTTTTGTTGGTTTCTCTTCGGTGCCGCCCGCCTATGCGTGCGGCGGGGCTTCATATCATCGTGTCCGGCGCCTGCGCGGATGCGCGTACGGCCCATGCGGTACGGCGACGAGGCGGATGGCCATCGGCTCACGATTGTCGTTCATTATGCTCACAGTGTATCGCCGTCGCGGACGGGGATGGCCGGCGCAGGGCTTGCTTACAGCTATCGGCGCAAACCATGCCGGCGGCGAGGACGGCGGATGCGCCCCTTCTTCGCCGATACGGCAACGCGATCGCACGCCCGCGTATGCGATCGCGCCGCCGTCATGCGCCGCCGTCATGCACAGTCATCATGCGCGGGGCGTCCTGCGTGGGATCCGCGTTCCGCGTTCAGTCGATCAGGTCGCTCGCCCGCAGGCCGTCGCGGACGGCCTCGATCTGCTCGGGCGTGGGGCCGACGTTCGGCAGGCGCATCTGCGTGCTTTCGAGGACGCCGCGCACATGCAGCGCCGCCTTCGCCATGACGGCCTGGAAGCCGGTGCCGTTCATCGCGTCGATCGCCGGCGCGATGCGGTTCGCGAGCTCCTGGGCGCGGTGGATGTCGCCGCGGTCGAAGGCTTCGGCGAGTTCGCGCATCGGATGCGCGGCCGCATGGGCGACGACGGAGATGATGCCGACGGCGCCGATCGACAGGAACGGCAGATAGAGCGCGTCGTCGCCCGAATACCACGTCAGGCCGGTCTCCAGGCGCTTGCGCACGGCGCCGGCGATGTCCCCGGTCGCGTCCTTGACGGCCTTGACGTGGTCGAGCTCGGACAGGTGGCAGTAGGTGTCGAGCGCGATGCGCACGCCGGTGCGCCCCGGCACGTCGTAGACGATGATCGGCTTGTCGGCCGACTCGTCGACGGCGCGGTAATGGTAGAAGATGCCCTGCTGCGAGGGACGCGAATAATACGGGCAGACGACGAGCACCGCGTCGGCGCCCGCCTCCTGCGTCTGCTCGACCATGCGCACCGTGTGCGCCGTGTCGTTCGAACCCGCGCCGGAGATGACTGGGACGTCGACGACCTCCTTGACGGCGCGGACGAGGTCGACCTTCTCGTCCATGTGCGTCGTCGGCGATTCGCCGGTCGTGCCGTTGACGACGAGACCGTCGGCGCCGTCGGCGACGAGCTGCTTCGCGACGCGCTGCGCGGCGTCGTAGTCGATGGATCCGTCGGCCTTCATCGGCGTCACCATCGCGGGGAGTACACGCCCGAAGGGGGCGGGATCGAGAAGATGCATTGTTCCGTCAGTCATAGCTGCAACGGTACTGGGCGGTTAGGACGCGCCCGGGGCCGTCCGCGCCGGGCGCGGGGCCCCTGAAACACCTACGGGGAGGCGGCCCCGCAGCAGGTCCGCCTCCCCGTAGGCCCATGGCGATCGGATCGCCCCGGCCGCTCACAGGTCGAGGAAATGGTCGAGGCCGACGGTCAGTCCCGGGAACCCGCCCGAGGCGACCTTGCGCACGGCGAGCAGCACGCCGGGCATGAACGAGCCGCGGTCGAAGCTGTCGGCGCGGATGACGAGCTGCTCGCCGGCGTTGCCGAAGAGCACCTCCTCGTGCGCGTTGAGGCCGCGCAGGCGCACCGCGTGCACATGGACGCCGTCGACGACCTGGCCGCGCGAGCCGCCGTCCGTCTGCGTGTTGTCCGGGACGGCGCCGAGCCCCGCCTTCGCGCGGGCCGCGCCGATGCCCTGCGCGGTGTGGATCGCCGTGCCCGAAGGCGCGTCGACCTTGTCCGGATGGTGCAGCTCGATGACCTCGGCCGATTCGAAGTACGGGGCGGCGAGGCGCGCGAAATAATCGGCGAGGACGGCGGAGATCGCGAAGTTCGGCGCGATGAAGACGCTCTGGCCTTCACGCGGCGCATCGGCGAGCGCTGCGCGCACCGCGTCAAGCTTGTCATCGGTCCAACCGGTCGTGCCGACGACGACGTCGACGCCCTGGCCGACGAGCGCGAGCACGTTGCCGAGCGCGACCGACGGCACCGTGAATTCGACGACGACATCGGTGTTCTCGGGCGTGATCTGCGTGAGGTCGTCGCCGGCGTCGAGCGCGAGCGCGAGTTCGGCGTCGGGCGCCGCGTTGACGGCGTCGACGACGTGCGAACCCATGCGGCCCTGTGCGCCGACTACGGAAACCTTGATCATGTTGCACCAGCTTTCTGCCTGTGGTTGTGGGGTTAGGGCTTGTTCCACGACCAGTGTAGCGGCCGGGGTGCGCGGGCAGGAGCCGCGTCAGAGCGTATCGCCGCTGTCGCGCTCGGCGTCGGCGTTCTTGCGCATGAAGACCCACCAGCCGATCAGGGCGAAGGGGATCGCGGCGGCCGTGTAGACCCACGTCATCATGACGCCGGCGTGCGAGTCGAGATGGTCGAGGATCATGCCGCCGAGCAGCGAGCCGAGCGACGCGCCGATCTGGCCGGCCGTCGACAGCCACGACAGGCCCTCGGTCAGCGACCGCTCGGGCACCGTCTCGCGCACGATCAGGTTGCCGGTCGCGAACAGCGGCGAGACGACGAGGCCGGCGAGCAGCTCGACGGCGCCCAGAACGAGGTAGTTGTCCATCGTCGCGCGCATGCAGGCGAAGCCGACGGCGAGGATCGCCAGGCAGACGATCATGCGCCGCCAATGCGGGCCGCGGTGGTTGCGCGAGCCGAAGTACAGCGCGCCGATGCACGATCCGGCGGCGATCATCGCGAGCTGCAGCCCGAGGAAGCGGTCGAGATGGTCGTGCTCCATCGCCGCCGTGATCGAGACGTCGAAGGTCGTGAAGCTCATGTTGAAGCAGATGAACGTGAGCATGAGCGGCAGGATGCCGGCGTACAGCAGCACGTTGCGCGTCGCCTTGCGCGACGACGCGGCGAGCGAGTTGCGTTTGCGCTGCGGATCCTGCGGCGCGGCGCCCTGCGCGCCGTCGTCGAAGTCGCCGCGCGCCAGGCGCAGGTCGGGGTCGTCGGCGGCGACCGGGTTCGTCTCGACGACGCGCAGCACCGGGGGCTCGGACCTCTTGAGCGAGAAGAAGGCCGTGCCGCCGACCGCGCAGGCGGCGGTCGGGACGAACAGCTGCGAGACCGGGTGCACGGACGTGGCGAGCGTCGCCGCGAGGATCGGGCCGAAGATGAAGACGATCTCGTCGATCGCCGATTCGAGCGCATAGGCCGTGTTGAGCAGATCCATGTTGCCGGTGCGTTCGAGCAGATACGTCCAGCGCGTGCGCACGAGCGCGCCGAAGGAGAACTGCGTGGCGCCCATGACGAGCGCGAGCACGAACAGCAGCGGGATCGGCACGCGCGCGAGCGCGCTGAACGCGAACACGAGCATCGCGACGACCTGCACGGCGAGCGCGACGCGGCCGACCCTGCGCTGGCCGAAGCGGTCGAACATGCGCGCGTAGAACGGCGTGACGGCGGCGACGGCGAGGATGTAGGCGCCGCTCATCGAACCGGCGATCGTCCAGTTGTCGTACAGGTGGTTGAGCGCGAGCACGATGCCGAGGCTCATCATGCTCATCGGCAGGCGCGCGAGCGCGGCGGACGCGCAGAACGCCTTCGCGCCGGGCAGCGCGAACATGCGCGCGTACGGCGAGCGCGGCTTCGTCGTGGTCTGGCCGCTCATGCGCCGCGCACCTCCGTGTCCTCGTTCGGGTCGACGGCGCCGGCGAGCGCCGTGTCGGCGAGGTCGGCGCGGTAGATGAACTGGTCGTCGGTGTTCAGTCCCTCGGCCAGTTCGGCGTCCTCGGGATGGTCGGCGGCGATGCGTTCGGAGGCGCGCGTCAGGCCCTTGTGGTCGTAGAAGCCGTAGTCGCAGCTTGAATCGGTGTGCAGGAAGAACGCGCGCACGCCGTCGGCGCGCAGATGGGCGAGCAGCCGGCGCCACAGCGCGCCGCCGACGCCGATGCCGCGCGCGTCGGGGCTGACCATGAACAGTTCGAGTTCGGCCTGCGTCGTCTCGTCGACGTCGGCGTCCTCCTCGAGGATGCGTTCGCGCACGAAGAAGCCGTCCTCGAACATCGTGACGACGGCGGCGCCGCGCGGGTCGGCGACGATGAGGGCGCGGACGCGTTCGAGCTCGTCGTGGGCCCGGGAGAACAGCGTCGGCGCGCCGGCGACGCGCGCGAGCGTGATGCCGGCGAGGACGCCGTCGCCCGTTTCGGCGAGGTTCGACCATGTGCTCGCCTCGAGGTAGTGCAGTGTCAGGTAGCGCGCGATGAGCGGCGCGAGAGGCGTGCCGGCGATGCCCTCGCGCTGCGGCCAGACGCGGTCGAAGCAGGCGGCGACGGCGTCGAGGTCCTCCCAGCGCATCGGACGGTAGTCGACGTGACGTGCATTGTTGTTCGCATCCATGTGCATTGCTCCTTCATTCATCATGCATTCGCATTGCGCATGTGTGCCCGCCCACGCATGCCGTGGCACGGCTTCCGATCGCGCGCACCCCGCAGTGCGTTCCCCTGCGCCGGACCGGTTGACCCGGGTCCCGGATGCGCGCGGCGCTGCCGGAGCGTGCCTCCGGCGGCGCCCGTGCCGTCAGCGCATCAGTGTAGCCAGCGGCGTCGATTGCGGCCGGCCGCCATGCCGTCCGCGTACGGCGGCGTGCCGCGGGCTCCGCGGCGCCCGTCAGGCGGCCTCAGGCGGCGTCGTCATCGTCGAAGGCGATGCCTTCGTGGATCTCGCGGATGATCGTCGCCTCGTCCTTCGGCTCGGCGTCGATCTGGCGGTCGGCCTCCTTCGCTTCGGAGACGTAGTACAGCGCGCCGTCGACCGCATCGAGCGGCACGCCGCGTGCCTTGGCGAGCATGAGCCGGTAGAAGTCGAGCTGGCGCAGCTTCTCCTCGACGTCCTTCGCGTCGCGCGGGCGGCGTCCGGTCTTCCAGTCGACGACGGTGAGGCGTTTCGCGTCGTCGTGCGGGTCGAGGCCGCCGACGAAGACGGCGTCGAGCTTGCCCTGGACGAGGTTGTCGACGCCGTCGATCGCGACGACGATCGACTCCTCGGCGGATTCCGGCAGCCGCGACGCCCACGGCGAATCGATGAGCCGGCGCTGCCAGAGCGCGAAGCGGCGCGCGTCGGCGTCCGCCGGCGTCCCGTCCGCGAGCGCATGCTCGACGTCGGCGACCATCCGCGTGCGCGCGGCGTCGTCGCCGTCGAGGCCTGCGCGCACGAAGCGTTCTGCCCATGCGTGCAGGCGCGTGCCGTCCGCGGCCTGCGGCGAGCTCATCGCCGGGATCGGCCGCAGCACGCCGGCGACGAGGTCGAGGTCCCGTTCGGCGCGGCTACGGCGTTCCCTCTCGTCGACGGCTCCGCTTAAGGCCTCCCCGTCCGCGGCGGCGCGGCCCAGGTCCGCGCCGCGCTGCAACGCCGTCGCGTTCATGCGCTGTGTGCGCAGGGCGCGGCGCGCCTTGTCCTTGAGCAGCGCCAGCAGCTGGTCGGCCGGCATGTCCGGCAGCGCGCCGAAGCTCGGGTCGCTGATCAACGCCAGCGCGTGCGCGACGAGCGAGCCGGCGCGCACGCCGTCCGGCCCGGGTTCGGCTTTGCCTGAGCGCTCCCAGTCCTCCATTTTCCTGCCGATGCCCTCGACGCCGACGCGCAGCCGCTCGGCCAGCGCGTCGCTCAGCGCGAAGGGCCACGGCCGGGACACGGCGTCCGCGCGCTCCTCGATCGGCGTGTTCCATGCGTCGCCGACGACGGCGTCGGCGAAATCGCGCGCATGCTCGCCGACGAAGTAGCCGGCGGGGCGTGCCTCGCCGATCTCGTCGAGCGTCCATGTCGCCGGCGCGTCGTCGCCGACCTCGTCGTCCGCGAGCGCGAACGCGCATTCGCATGCCCGCTGTTCGAGCTCGTGCGCCCGTTCCCCGAGCGCTTCGAGCTCCTCCTTGGGCAGGCCGTCCGCATGCGCCTGTTCGAGCGTGCGCTTCGCCTGCGCCGCCTGCTTCTTCGCGGCGCGAGCCGTGTTGTAGCGGGCGATGAGCGCGGGGCGGCGCATCGAACGCGTCCACTGCGCGTCGAGCGCGGCGGCCTCGTCGCCCGTGTCGCCTTCGCGCGCCGCCTCGACGGCATCGACATGCGTGGAGGGGTTGAGCATCAGCGAATCGTGGACCTCCCTCCAGAACATCGACGAGTCGTTCGGCGCGACGGCTTCACGCTCCTCGGGGTCGTCCCATGCGGCGTATCCGGCGGCGCAGGCCACCGCGCGCACCGCGGCGGCCGTGCGCGGCGAGGCGGCCGCGTCCGACATGCGCGCCATCGACGCGTCCTCGCTGTAGGTGAGCAGCGCCTCGTCGCGGGCGCGCGTCAGCGCCACGTACATCAGGCGGCGTTCGTCGGCGTACAGCCGCCGGCCGAACTCCTCGGTCTGCGGCATCGTCCACAGTTCGGCGTCGCCCCACAACGCGTCGGCGTTGCGCGGGAAGCCTTCGTCGTTGACGATGTTGTATTCGCGCAGGCTGCCGAACACGTCGTCGTCGAGCAGTCCGACCTCGTCGTCGGCGGCGAGCGCGGCGATCGGATCGTAGTCGTTCGAGCCGGCGATCTTGCGCGCGTCGCCGGGGAAGGCGGGCAGGATCGCCGCGTCGGAGCGCACCGGCACCGGCACGGCGGCCGGGTCGGTGATCCAGGTGTGCGCCTGCGCCTTGTAGTCGGGCGGCGTCCACGCGCCGAGCATGTCGAGCGGGTCGTCGGCCGTCTCGACGCCCGGACGGTCGGCGTATTCGACCTTGAGCCGCTCGCCCTGGTTGGACGGGAACTTGTTGCGCTGCAGGCCGACGACGGCGACGGCGTCCCATTCGAGGCCCTTCGACTGGTGCACCGTCATCAGGATGACGTCGACCGGCGTGTCAGGCATCGGCGCGGCGCCTTCGTCGACGGAGCGCTGCGCGTCGATCCACGACAGGTAGCCGCGCAGCGTCGGCGTCTGCATCGTCGCGATCTCCTGGACGTAGGTGCGCACGGTGCCCAGCAGCGCGTCGATCGACGCGCGCGTCGCCGCGACGTTCGCCGTCGCCTCGCGCCCCATGCCCCGCCGGCGGCGTTCGGCGTCCGCGACGAGCATGTCGACGTCGAGGTCGAGCGCCTCGACGGCGGCGCGCATGACCTCCTCGATAGGCCCGTAGGCGACCCGGCGCACGCGCCGCAGCACGGCGCCGGCGTGGTGCAGCGCGCGTTTGCCGGCCTCGGAGATGCGCGAGCCTTCGATCGTCCCGTCGGCGTCGTCGTCCATCAGCAGGTCGGCGGCGAAGACGGCGTTCGGCACCTCGCGCGCGTGGTCGCGCACGGTGCGCCGGCGCGCGGCGGCGTCCGCCCCGGCCGCCTGAGGCCCTGCCACGACGCCCGCCTCGACGAGCGCGCGGTAGCGGTAGTCGACGTTGCGTTCGTCGGCCATGCGCGCGAGCCTGCGCAGGTCGGCGGCGCCCAGGCCGAAGCGCGGCGTCGCGAGCAGCCGCATCAGCGACGCGGCGTCGGAGCGGTCGGAGACGACGTGCATGAGCGCGAGCACGTCGAGCACCTCGGGCTGTTCGAGCAGCGACGACGTGCCGACGGCGAAGGTCGTCAGCCCCGCCTCCTCGAGCGCGGCCTGGAAGTACGGGATCTGCGCCTTGCCGCGGAACAGCACGGCGACGTGCGGCTTCGTGCCCCGCGGCCCCTCGCCGCGCGCGGCGCGTTCGGCGTCGTCGCGTTCGTGTCTGGCGATCGCATGCTTCGCGAAGCGCACGACGCCGTCGATCTCCTGGCCGCGCGTCGCGTAGCCGAGGACGCCGAGCGTGCCCTCGTGCACCTCGGTGTTGCCGTCGCGGGGGATCGACAAGGTGCGCACATCCACTTCGCGCACCCGCACGCTGCTGCCGTCGTGCGCCTGGTCGCGCAGCGCGGCCGTCAGGTTGTTCGCGGCCTCGAGCACGACGACGGCGTTGCGCCGCGTCTCGGACAGTTCGTACGGCCGGTAGTCGTCGGGCAGCCCGAAGGAGCGCTGGAACAGGCGGAAGGCGCCCGGGCTCGCGCCTCGCCACGCGTAGATCGACTGGAACGGGTCGCCGACGGCGCTCACCGCCGATTTGCCGTCGGGCCCGCAGAACAGCTTCGCGAGCAGCATCGCCTGCGTCGTGGATGTGTCCTGGTATTCGTCGAGCAGCACATGCGTGTAGCGGGCGCGGTAGCGTTCGCCGATCGACGGGAAGCGGGTGACGAGCTGGTAGGCGGCCACCGTGAAGTCGCTGAACTCGGCCATGTGGTTGCGCCGCTTCGCGTCCGTGTACAGCTGCACGAGCGTGAGCAGCAGCTCGCGCTTGACGGTCGCCTCGCGCATCTGCTTGATGTGGAACTGCTGGATGTGGTCGCGCCAGTGATCGATCTTCTCGTTCGTGCGCGCCGCCTGCGCGTACGGTTCGCCGTTCGCCTTGACGCGGCGGTCGTACTGGTATTTGCTCAGCCGCTTCGATTTGGCGCTCAGGTCGGGGACCGACGGCGCCTCGTCGCCGACGGCGTCGAAGTCGACGCCCATGGCGTCGATGCGCTCGAGGAACGCGCGGTCCCATGCGCGGATGCGTGCGATCGCCTCGTCGACTCCGTCGCAGTCGCCGCCGATCATCGAACTCGCGATGTTCGACGAAAGCGCGAAGACGGCGTCGACGATCGCCGTGAAGCGCGTGAACGCGACGCCGCTGTCCTTGACGACGTCCATATGCTCGCCGACGGTCGTCGCGATGAGCTGGCGCGCGCCGGCCTCGCTCAGCGGCTGCGTCTGCTGGTCGAAGCCGACGAGCAGCCCGTACTGGCGCACGATCGACTGGAAGAACGCGTCGTAGGTGTACACGTCCGGTTTCATGAACATCGACGTCCTCGCGCGCGCGTCCACGGCCGCCGAGACGCGCGTGAGCAGCTCGGAGGCGGCCTTCTTCGTGAAGGTCAGGCCGAGGATGCGCTCGGGCGGCACGTTGTTCGGCTCCGCGATGAGCGCGATGATGCGTTCGGTCATCGTGAAGGTCTTGCCGCTTCCCGCGCCGGCGACGACGAGCAGGTCCTCGTCGGCGGCCGCGTCGATGATCGCCCGCTGCTGGCGGCTCGGCGTCTTCTTCGCCGGGCGCCCCGGCTGCGGTTCCTGCGCCTGCGTGCGCTGCATGCCCATCGTCACATTCCCTTCGTCTCGTACACGGTCTGCATCTTCTCGGCGCATGCCGGGCAGATCGGCTTGTCGTGGCAGTACCTGACGTGCTCCGGCGTCGGATGCGCGTCGATCGTCGACGCCAAGCTCGCGGCGGCCGCGTAGAACACGCGCGCGATCATCGTCAACGACCACACGAGCAGTTTCGATTCGCCGCGCGCGCTCGCCGCCAGCATCCCCCAGACCTCCTCGTCCACACCGTCGGGCGGCTTGATGTCCCCGAAGGTCCTGATCTGCGGGAACAGGCCGCCGAGCTTCGCGATCGCGTAGGTGCTGTTCGGGTCGTCGCGCCGGCCCACGTCGCCGGCGTTGAGCGCGTCGCCGGCGAACAGCGGCTCCTGGTAGTGCATCTCCGCCTTCGACTTCTTCGCCGACGGATAGGTCACCTCGGCGACGTCGAACAATGCGGCGCGCGCGACCGGCAGCCGCGCTCCCCGCGCGCCGGCGCCGCCGTCCTCGACGTGCGGGAAGCGCATCGCCAGCTGGTAGCACACGAGCTGCAGGTCGCTGAAGCTCTCGGCGCGCCCGTGCATGCGTCCGGTCTTGTAGTCGATGAGACGCCAGCTCAGCGCGCCGCCCTCGTCGCGGCGCGTCTCGCGGCGGTCGATGCGGCCGGCTAGGCGGATGCGCATCCGATGGTCCCATTCGCACGGCCATCCGCCGATGAGCGCTCCCATGACCGCGGCGAGCTGGTCGGCGTCGAGCTGCAGCTTCGTCGCGTCGTTGAACGCCGCCGTGACGTCGGCGAGCGTGAAGGACGCGTCGAAGGAGATCTCCGCCTCGGCCTCGACGAGCCTGCCTACCGTCGGCAGGCTGCTGTGCGTGTAGCGGCGCGGGTGGCGTTCGGTCTTCGTCTTCTCCTTGCCGTTGCGGCCGATGGAGGTCACCGTGACCTCCTCGGTCGACTCCGGCCCCTGCTCGTAGATTGGCAGGTTCGAGCGCACGAGGTAGTCGGCCGCGTTGAGCAGGGTCCGCCGCGTGCGTTCGTCGCGCAGCGTCGCGTCGTAGCGTTCGTCGGCGTCGCGGATCGTCTCCGGGTCGATGCGCAGCGTCTCGTAGTAGGCGATCATCTGTCCGGCGAGGCGTTCGGCGCGCCGGCGCGCGACCTCGTCCCACGTCGCGTAGTCGGGCGAATCCGATTCGCGGAATCGCGCCTCGAGCTGCGCGTCTCCCAGGTCGAGCCGGTCCTGGTAGTCGGGCATGTCCCATCCCATCCGCGTCGCATGCTCGAGCACGGCGTGCACGATCGAGCCGTAGTCGAGCGTGAACGGCTGCACGGTCGGCCCGAAGAACTCGCGTTCCATGCGCGCGCACACCGGGCATCCCCACAGCGCGTCGACGGCGGACGGCGACAGGGTGACGGTCGGCGCCCCGCCGGCGGCGTCCGGCGCGTCCGCCCCGTGCGACGCGGCCGCCTCCCCATGCCTCCAGGGGATGAACGGCACGTTCGAGATGCTCGGGATCGTAGCGCGCAGCAGGCTGCTGCCGTCGCCGCGACTATGTTCCACGCCGCGTTCCACAGCGGTGTTCGTGTTGGCGCTCGCCGCGGCGTCGGCGGCGGACGCGGCGTCCTCCCCCGGCTTGCGCTCCGGGCGGTATTCGCCCCACAGGCCGAGGAACGGCCAGTTGCCGGGGCCGGCGTCGGCGTAGCCGTTGACGGCGAGCAGGGCGAGCGCGTCGATGGCGTCGTCCACCTCGGCGTCGTCCACGCCGCCGTCGGCCGACGCCGCGAGCCGTGCGCGCGCGAGTGCGATGAGGCCGCGCGCGTCGGCGTCGAGCGCCAGCCCGTCGCCGTCGCCGGGCTGCGTGTAGACGCGCGTCTCCGGCTTCGCGTCGCGTGCGCGGTCGAAATGCTCGGGCATATAGCCGTAGAGGAACTCGGAGGGCACGGCGTCGTCGTTGAGCGTCGCGCTGACATGCGCCTGCACGTCGGCGCGCGTCAGCGCGACGAGGAAGCTCTTCTGCTCGGTGCCGAGCACCTCCTGCAGCGCGATGTCGCGCTGCCCGGTGCGTTCGCCGCGCGTCATGTCGAGTTCGCCGTACAGGCGGATGTCGACGAGGTCCTCGCCGCCGAACATCGTGTTGCGCGCCGCGAGGTTCGGCCATACGCCCTCCTGCACGCCCGGCAGCCACACATGGCGCCAGTGCCGTCCGACGGCGCCGGCGGGCGTCGTCAGCGTGACGGCCTGGTCGAGCGGCGCCGTCCTCGCGAGCGAATCGGCTTCGATCTGCAGCTGGCGCACCTGGTTGATGAAGGTCGTGATCGACATCGTGCCGCCGTTGCGGTCCACGTAGTCGAACAGGCGCATCGCCACGTCGAGGCGGTCGTTCGCGGCGCGCCCGACCGGCGTGTTGAACAATGAGAGGCGCTGCCAATGCGCGGCGACGTCGCACACGCCCCATGCGGCCTCGAGCGCGAAGCGCGGCCGTGCGGCGTCCTGCGCCGCCAACGTGCGCAGCTGCCGCGCGATCCGGCCGACGTACTCCCACAGCCGCGCGAAGCGGCGCGCGGGCGCGTTGCGTCCGACGTGGCGGCGGTCGCCGGCCCCGGCGCCGCAGATCGAGGCGACCGTCTCGACGACCTTCGGCGCGCCGTCGTCGGCGAGCAGCAGATACAGCGCATCGACGCCGAAGCCGACGTCGTCGCCGTCCTCGTCGCCGAGCACATGCACGTTGCCGGCGGCGTGCGCGGCGGCGGCCGCGTCGTGCAGCGCCGTCCACATCCCGCGCAGCTCGCCGAGCGACGAGCCCGCGGCCGCGCCGCCGGCGGCACCGTCGACGTCCGCACCGCCCTCACCGTCTCCGTCGGCCGCGTCGCGCGCGTCGTCGGCGATCATGTCGAGGGCCTGCGCGGGGGCGGCCGCGTCAACCTCGGCGCAGGTCTCGGCGAGCGTGTCGAGCGCGGCGCGCGCCGGATCGGCGGCCTCGTCGTCATGGACCTTGCGGATCAGCTCGGCGCGGTCCTGCACGTCGGCGATCGACTGCAGCGCGCGCATCGCGGCGTCGATCATGTGCATGTCCATCGGATGCGTCGCGTCGTCGTCCGCGCCGTCACGCCGTTTCGGCGCGACGTCGAGCAGCGGGCTCGCGACGATCGCGCGCACACGCGAGCGCACGAAGGCGGCGAGCGCCTTGAGCGGCGTCGCGCGCCCCGCGACGCCGTCGCAGCGCAGCTGCGCGAGTTCGATGAGCGAGAACAGGCCTTCGACGAAGGGCTCGTCGGCGAGCGGACGCGTCACCGACGAGAAGCGCACCGGGACGCCGTCGCGGCGCAGGCGTTCACCGTAGGCGCGGATCGCGCCGTTGTCGTGCATGATGACGGCCATGTCGTTCCACGGCGTGCCGTTGAGCAGATGCTCGGTCTTGATGTGCCACACGACGTCGTCGCCCTCCTCGACCGGCGTGCGGTAGAGGGCCGCGAGCACCGAGTCGTCGGGCGTGACCGGCGCGATCGGGTAGGCGCCGGGCAGCGCCGGCATCTTGCCGGGCCGCTGCGGCATCGGCGCGAGGCCGTCCTCGCTCGTCGCGACCGACAGGCTCACGCGCGCCTGCACGGTGCGCAGGTAGTCGTCGTCGCCGGCGTCGGCGAGCACGAGCCGCGCCGGGCGCAGATGTTCGTCGATCTGCCTGAACAGGTATTCGGGGTACGAGCCGCGGAACGACTGCACCGACTCGTCCGGATTGCCGGCGAGCACGAGCCGCACGCCGCGCGCATGCAGCGCCTCGAGGAAGCCGAAGCCGGCGAGCGTCAGGTCCTGCACGTCGTCGACGATGACGATGCGCGGCAGGTCGCTCTCGTCGAGCGTGCGGACGGCCTCGGTGCCGGCGACCTGCAGATAGCTGGCGTCGAGCCGGTACTCGTCGGGATGGGCCGCACGCATCGTCGCGATGTATTCGGCGCGCAGCGCGTATGCGAGCCGCCACTGGATGCGCAGCCGTTCGCCGCGCATGCCGCAGCGCCCGACGGCGGCGAGCATCGCCTCCTCGCTGCCTGCGCCGGCGCCGACCTCGTCCATGCGTGCGAGCATGTCGCGCAGCTGGGCGACGAAGGCGGCGCTGACGCCCTCCTCGAGCAGCGCCTCGGTCGTCACGGCGCCCGACGGGTCGTCGTCGCCCATGGCCGCGTCGCCGTCGGCGACGAAGGCCGCCCACCGCTCGTTGCGGAAGTAGTCGCGCAGCAGGCGGCACGTGCCGCACATGTCGCCCGAACGCACATGGTCGAGATGCACGGCGAGCACGCGGCGCAGCAGCGCGTCCTGCTCGGCGCCGTTGAGCAGCCTCGGCGCCGGCTCGCCGTCATGCGCGCGGCGCGCGGCTACGAGGCGGAACGCGAGCGCGTTGAGCGTCGTCGCCGGACGTGTGCTCGTGCTCACGCCGACATGGCGGATGAGTTCGGGCGTGTAGTCGTCGGCGAGCCGGCGGTTCGTCACGGCGAGCACGGCGCCCTGCGCGCCGAAGGCCGTCATCGCCTCCTTCGCCGCGTCGATCGCGAAGGACGTCTTGCCGCTGCGCGGCGGCCCGACGACGAGGACGGCCGGCGTCTGCCCGTTCTGCGGCGCACGTGCGTCCCGCGCGTCGAGCGCCGCGCGCACCGGCTCGCTCATGAGCGCCTCATGCACCGTCCGGCGCACCGCCGCCTCGGCGCCGCCCATCCGCCGATCGAGGTCTTCCGCGGCCCGTGTCCGGCCGTCGTGGTCCCGTTCCCGCATCATCGTCTCCTCCGATTCGCTCGCTGCCGATTCCCGCACCGCGCCCCCGTTCCCCTCGATTGTCGCCTTCATCCGGACGCCGACGTCGGCGTCCGGTCCGAAAACCCCAGCATACCGTCCGCGCGGCGCACGCGCCACCGGCGCGGCGCCGGAGCGGATCGCGGCCGGGAACATCCGCATCGTGAATACAAGGCCCCGCTTGACCACCGTTTCGGCCATTATTATGCACTAGAGGAAACTGATGATGCGCGCGCGTTTCGAGGCGGCCCCGGGGGCGGAACCGCGTCGGCGGGGCCGCGAAGAGGAACGGAATCGGATTCATGCCACAGAGGACCGCATCCACGGCCGCACATACACCGGCGGGCACCCCGGCGCCCCCGCGCCTGCGGGGCTACCGCTACGTGGGCGTCATCGGCAAGGGGTCGACGGCCTACGTCTTCCGCTACCGGCAGGAGGCGACCGAACGCGACGTGGCGATCAAGGTCGGCACGACGCACCTCGACTCGAAGGCCGGCGCGCGCTTCAAGACCGAAGCGGTCTTCATGGCGTCGCTGCAGCATCCGAACATCCTCACCGTCCACGGCGCCGGCGTCACCGACGACGGACGCCCGTACACGATCTTCGAATACGCTCCCGCCGGCTCGGTCAAGGACATCATCGCCACGCAGGGCGTCTACCCGGTCGACAGGACGCTCGACTACGGCGTGCAGCTCGCGAGCGCGCTGTATCTGGCGCACCGCAACAACACCGTGCACCGAGACCTCAAGACGAGCAACATCCTGATCACGGCGCAGGGCGTGCCGGCGATCGCCGACTTCGGCATCGCGACGAACATCTACGACCACCGCAGCACCGGCTATTCGCCGCCGTGGGCGCCGCCGGAGGTCATCGCCTCGCGCGGCTCGGGCGACGACCGCAGCGACATCTACTCGCTCGCGGCGACGCTGTACGCGATGCTCGCCGGCAAGTCGCCGTTCGAATACGCGTACGACCCGCACACGATCGACGAGCTCGTCGACTGCATCATGCACAAGCCGGTGCCGCCGATCAACCGCGCCGACGTGCCGCAGTCGCTGCAGCAGGTGCTGCTCAAGGCGCTCGCCCCGGACCCGGCGAACCGCTATTTCACGGCCGTCGAGTTCGCGCGCGCGTTGCAGGAGGTGCAGATCCAGCTGTACGGGCACGCCACGCCGGTCAACGTGCAGGGCATCGAGCCGTATCCGACGCGCGCCGCGATGGCGACGGCGGGCGCGCAGGGCGCGCTGCCGGCCGCGCCGGCGAAGCCGAAGGACCGCAGGCCGCTCATCATCGCGGCCGTCGTGCTCGTCGTGCTCGCCGTGCTCGGCGTCGTCTTCGCCGCCGTCATCCTGCCGAACATCGACCATTCGGGGGACACGGGGACGGCCGCCGTCGTCAACCCGGGCATGAACGGCACCTCGGGAGGCGACGACGATGACGACGGCACCACGACGACGGTGCCCTCGCCGATCGAACTGTCCGGCGCCTATGCGGGCGACACCGTCAAGTTCACGTGGAGCAACCCCGACCCGCAGGACGGCGACCGCTACGCATGGTCGGTCATCAACGGCACGGGCTCCGGGCAGGCGAACGCGAAGCTGATCGAGGGGACGTCGGTCGAGGTCCCGGCCTCGGACGGCGCGCAGACCTGCATCCAGGTGAGCATCGTGCGCCAGGACCGGCGCATGTCGTCTACGCCGGCGACCGCCTGCGCGGTCAAGTGAACGGCACGGACGGCGGCACAGGCACTACGGGGACGACGGAGAAGAGGCAACGATGAAGTTCAACGGCAGGCGCACGAACGACGGATACGAACGTGGCACGCGGCGCAAGGAACGGCTGCGCTCGATCATGCGCACCGGCAGGAGGCCATGGATCGTGCCGCTCGTGTGCCTGCTCGCCGTGCTCGCCGTCATCATCGGCGCGTTCATCGTCAGCTCGGTCACCGAACGCCACCTCAAGCTCGACGACGGCACCGTGTGGGTGACGTCGCTCAACGACGGCAAGGCGGCGCGCTTCAACGTGACGCTGCAGGAGGCGGACGTGGCCGTCATGGCCACCGGCGCGCAGTTCGACGTCGCGCAGGCGGGCGCCGTCACGATGCTCGACGAGGACGCGTCGACGGCGTCGATCGACCAGTCGACGGTGTCGATGGCCGACACGACGCCGACGAAGAACGGCATCCGCACCTATGTGGGCGGCGAGACCGTCGCGATGGTCGACACGCAGCGCGGCAGCGTCTGGGTCGGCGACGCCTCCGACATCAAATCGATCCGTCCCGTCGACAGCGACCCGACGATGAAGCTCGGCGTCGGCGGCAAGGTCGTCGTCACGCACGACGGCACCGTCTACGGCTACCGTCCGCGCGACGCGAAGGTCCTCGCCGTCGAACCGGGCACGTCGATGGAGCCGCGCGAGGTCGCGAAACTCGCCGACGGCGCGCAAAGCGCCGACTCGTTCACCGTCGTCGGCGACCATCCGGTCATCGCCTCCGGCGACCGTCTCATCTGGGACGACGGCGGCGCCGAGTTCAAGGACGCGGGTCCGCTGACGCTGCAGGCGCCGAGCGCCGACGGAGGACAGACCGACTGGGTCGCCGCCGGCGCGCAAAGCGGCCTGGCGCTCGTCGACCTCTCATCGAAGAACGGCGACCCGCGCCTGCTGAGCTCGGGGGCCAAGGGCGAACCGGCGCAGCCGGTCTCGGTCGGCGGCTGCGTGCAGGGCGCGTGGGCGCAGAAGGCGCACAACGCGATCAAGGTGTGCTCGGCCGGCTCGGACGCGCAGTTCAAGACGCTCGAGGAGGTCACGCCCACCTCGCAGCTCGTCTACCGCGTCAACCACCGCCGCGCCGTGCTCAACGACGTGCTCAACGGCAACCTGTGGGACCCGGACGTCGACACGAGCGTCATCAAGATCCAGTGGAAGAAGATCGAGACCAAACAGGAAAGCCGCGAGCAGAACAGCGACGAGTCGACGAACAGCAAGCGCAACTTCGAGAAGCAGTGCTCGTCGAAATCCGGCCAGATCAAGGCCGAGGACGACGAGTTCGGCGCGCGCGTCGGCTCCCACCAGATCCTCGACGTGCTCAGGAACGACGAGCAGACCGACTGCTCGGTGCTGCGCATCACGTCGGTGAGCGCGCCGAAGAACAGCTCGCTCACCGTCTCGCCGATCTACGACGGCCGCTACCTGCAGCTCAACGCCTCCGACGCGTCGGCCGGCACGGCGACCTTCACCTACGAGATCAGCGACGGCCGCGACCAGACGAGCTCGGCGACGGTCACGCTCAAAATCGAATCCAACTCCGGCAACCACGCGCCGCGCCAGGTCGAGACGCCCGAGCAGATCGACGTCGAACAGGGCGCGAGCTACACCGGCAACGCGCTCGGCGGCTTCACCGACGAGGACGGCGACCCGCTCACGCTCGTCGACGCGCACGTCGAGAACACCGAGGAGGCCACCGTCTCGACGCGCGCCGACGGCCAGCTCACGTTCAACGCCGGATCGATGAACTCGGGACGCGCGACCGTCAAACTCACCGTCTCCGACGGCAAGGAGACTGCGACCGGCACGATGTACTTCGCCGTGCGCCCGGCGCACACGCTGCCGGCGAGCATCGACCCGGTCGTCAAGAAGACGACGCCGAACACGCCGACGCAGATCGACCTCAAACCCTATGTGCACGGCACATCCGTCGACCCGGTCAAGATCAGCGACGTCGAAGCCCCCGACAAGACGACGGCCTCGCCGCACCCCTCGGACATGGGCTTCACGTTCACGGCGCAGCAGACCGGCACCTACTACGTCTCCTACACGGCCACGCAGGGCGCGATCCCGGCGACCGGCCTCGTGCGCGTCGAGGTCGAGGCGCTCGCGAAGGACGAGGCGCGCCCGGTCGCCGCGAACGACGTCGCGCTGCTCGGCGCCGACAACACGGCGATCGTCGAGCCGCTGTCGAACGACGTCGACCCGCTCGGCGGCGTCCTTTCGGTGACCGACGTGAGGGCGCCGGCCGATTCGAGCATCAAGGCCGGCATCGTCTCGAACAAGCGCGTCTACCTGACGGCCATGCAGCTGCCGACGGCGCCCGTCGAGATCGAATACACGGTCGCGAACGCGTCCGGATCGTCGACCGGCACGATCGTGCTGCAGCCGCCGGCGTTGTCCGGCGCGAGCAGCGCGCCGAAGGCGAGCAACGTCGACGTCTCGGTGCGCACCGGCGGCATCGTCTCCGTCGACGTGCCCGACCATGTCACCTACGCGGACGGCACGACGATCACGTTGAGCAACAAGCTGCAGTACGACACGAGCACGTTCAAGGGACTCGTGTTCGTCTCCTCCGACATCGTACGCTACCAGGCGCCGGGCGAACCGGGCTCCTACCCGGTGACCTACACCGTCACCGACACGCTCGGCAACAGCGCGTCCGCGACGATCACCTTCAACGTCCACCGCGCCGACGCCGACGCGAAGGCCGCCGCGAGCCCGAAGGACGTCGAGGCGCAGGTCGCCGCCGGCCAGAAGATCCGCATCCCGATCACGCTGCGCGGCATCGACAACGACGGCGACGACGTGCAGCTGCTCGGCCTGGGCAACACGGCGCCCCAGCTCGGCCGCATCAGCGAGGTCGGCGCCGACTACCTCGTCTACGAGGCCTATGAGGATTCGTCGGGCACCGACGAGTTCAGCTACGCGGTCGAGGACTGGACCGGGCGGCGCGCGCAGGCGAACGTGCGCGTCGGCATCTTCAAGAGCGGCGCGAACTCGAGCGTCTACGCGCGAGACGACACGGTGACATTGCGCCCGAACACGGCGACGACGGTGCCGGTGCTGCTCAACGACGTCTCGAGCGACGACGGCGAGCTCACCGTCGCGAAGGAGCTCGAGGCGCAGGGCGTCACCGACGCGAAGGTGACGAACGACATGGTCTCGTTCACGACGCCGTCGACCGCCGGCACCGGCTACATCGTCTACACGATCAGCAACAAGGCGGGCATCACCGACCGCGCGACGCTCACCGTCAACGTCGACCCGGATGCACCGATCGAACCGCCGACCGCCTACGACTACCATGTGCCGGCGATCGCGACGATCGACAAGCGCTCGGTCGACGTCGACGTCTCGAAGTTCATCGCGAACCCCTCCGGCTCGAGCGACGTGCTCGCCGTCGACGTCGACGAGTCGGCGCGCGACCACGCGCACATGGCCTCCGGCAAGCCGACGACGATCTCGATCGAACTGACCGACGAGGCGCGCGCCGTGCCGTACACGGTCACGAACACCGAGCACGGCATCACGTCGACGGCCTTCATCATGGTGCCCGCCTACGGCGTCTTCCCGCCGCAGCTGCGCCCGAAGGCGCCGCCGCTGACCGTCAACGCCGGCTCGTCGATCACGATCAACGTCGCCGACTACGTGCGCGTCGGCGTCGGCAAGACGGCCGTCGTCGAGAAGGATTCGGTCAGCGCGACGAAGGCCGCGAACTCCGACCTCTACGTCAACGACCAGACGCTCAAGTTCACGGCGGCGAAGGACTACGGCGGCCCCGCGTCGATCACCTTCACGGTGACCGACGGCAAGCGCGAGGGCAAGGGCAACGTGAAGATCATCAATTCGTCGGTCATCACGTTGCCGATCACCGTCATCGGCCATGAGGTGCCGGCGCCGACCTTCTCGTCGACGACCGTCGACGTCGTGGCCGGCGAAAGCCCGACGACGATCGACCTGCGCGCGTTGACGCACACGACCGAATCCGACGAGGACGCGAAGTTCAGGTATTCGGGAGGCACGGACTCCGGCGCCATCACGGCGAGCGTGAACGCCGACGGCAAGCTCACCGTGAGCGCCGACACGACGGCGAAGCCGGGCGCGACCGCGTCGATCCCGATCTCGATCGCCTACGGCGACAACGGCGGCGTCGTGCAGGCGGGCATCACCGCGCGCGTGACGGCGTCGACGCGTCCGCTCGCGCGCGTCAACGGCACGACGACGCGGATCAAGGCCGGCGAGACGAAGCATGTCGACGTGCTCGCCGACGCCTACAACCCGTTCCCCGATTCGCCGCTCAAGATCGTGTCCGCGTCCTGCGACGACGGCGGCAAGCTGTCCGTGTCGGTCGACGGCTCGCGCATCTCGGTGACGGCGGCGAAGGACATCGGCGCATCGTCGACGCGTGTCCTCGTGACGGTGGGCGACGCGACCGGCAGCGCCGACCGCCAGGTGACGGCCACCTACACGTTCTCGGTCGTCGACAGGCCGGACGCGCCGATCTTCTCCGCGATCTCAGGCGAAGCGCAGGACAGCGCCGTGTCGCTGTCCTGGACGCCGGGCAACGCGAACGGCAGCCCGATCACCGACTACGAGGTCAGCTGGGACGGCGGCAAGAAGTCGTGCGGCGCCGTGACCGCCTGCCAGATCACCGGGCTCAAGAACGGCACCGAATACACGTTCACCGTGCGTGCGCAGAACGAGGTCGGCTGGTCCGATTCGTCGAAGCCGGTCTCCGCGACGCCGGACAAGGTGCCCGACGCGCCGCAGAACGTGAAGGCCACCGGAGGCTACAAGAACGTGCATGTGTCCTGGACCGCGCCGAAAGACACGGCGAGCGCGCCGACCGGGTACACGGTCATGGTCAACGGCACGCCGCACGCCTCTGAAGGCACGCGCACGGATCTCGACATTCCCGTGGATGGGGACGGCAAGCTTTCGATCACCGTCAGCGCGACGAACAAGATCGGCGCCGGCAAGCCGAGCGAGCCCATACCGGTGAACGATGCGTATGGCGACCCTGAGCCGCCGAACATCACCATCGCGCAGACGAAGGATGACAACATCCTCGTCACGACGAAGACCGGCAACCTGCATGGCGCCGGATGCTCGACGATCGAAATCGTCGGCCACAAATCGATTGGATGCGGCGTTTCCATGGAGATTCCGATCACGCATGAGATGTACCTCACCGATTTCAAGGTCGATGCGATCCTCAAACCAGCCAAGGCAAAAGCATCCGAGGCGAAGGCGACGTCGAACACGATCAGGATCACGGCGGACACCGGCACCGTCACGATCACCGATGTCTCGGTGCGCGATAACAACATCTGCACGGCGGCGTGGTCGCATAGCGGCAAGGTCGACGACGTGCAGTTCACCTTCGGCCCGGAATCCGGCACGAAAGGCGCCAGCGATTCCGCCGAAGTGCGCATCGGACAGTGGGAGCAGTGCCCGACGATCACGGTAACGCCACGCTTCAAGGGGCAGAACGGCACTCCGGTCTCGAAGGATCATGGCTACATCTACAAGACGAACCCGGGCATCCACTCCGGATTCGCGCTGAAATGGGATACGAACGAGCGCAACAGGATTCAGATCGTCAACAACGGATTCGACCTTTACAGTCAGAAGGCATCCTTCACTCTGACGATTGGCGACAAGACATACCCATTCAATCAAACGTCCACATTCGTCGATGTGGACGAGGACACCGGCGATACGGCTCGCTGGGAGCTCCTCGTGCAGTTCGAGAAGGAACCGCAGTATTCCGCCACTGCGGACGGTACGATCAACGGCATACGCAAGCCGAAGCCCGCCCCGACGCCCGATCCTTCGCCATCGCCGAGCGAGCCGGAGCCGTCGCCATCGCCATCGGAGGACGGCGAGACGCAGCCGAGCGCCTTCCTCGAGCGTTCGCTGCGCCCCTACGGGCGGCTCGTCGCCGTGCCGGGCAGGCAGTCGATGGTGTTCCTGTGACCGGTCGCACCACGGACGAATCATCGACGCAACAACTCATCAACACATCGAACCATCATCAACACAAGGAGTCAGCAGATGACGAAGCACAACGAGACCCCGCACGGGCAGGACATCGACGAGGAGACGGTGCTCGCCGGCGCACATGAATCGGCCGTCGAGGACGCGGCCGCCGCGAGCGCCGACGAGACGGTGCTCGCGGGCGCGTCGACGCCGAGGCCGTCGGTGCCGCATGTCGTCATGCCCGATCTGCCGACGCGCGAGATGTTCGAGCACACGCATACGGCGGGCGACACCGACCTCGACGGCGACGGCACGGTCCTCGCCTCGACGCCGGCCGCCTCGACAAGTGCGCCGGCCGCTTCGTCGGCGTCGACAACTCCGGCCACGCCGGTCCGCGTCGCCGAGACGCTCGTCGCCTCGTCCCAGACGGCGGCGCCGGCGGCCGCCCCGTCCGTCGCGTCCGCCGCGCACACGCCGTCCGCGCCCTCCTCCCCCGCGCTCGGCGGCACGACGGCGACCGTCCACAACGCGCTGCCGCCGATCGGCGCCGTCGCCGGCGCCGGCACGGCGAGCAACGAGGAGATCGCCGACTTCAAGCGCCACTTCTCGGCGATCGTCGACAACGTCTCGCAGGCCGTCGTCGGCAAGGAGACACCGGTCCGCCAGTGCGTCACCGCGCTCGTCGCCGGCGGCCACGTGCTGCTCGAGGACAATCCGGGCACCGGCAAGACGCAGCTCGCCCGCGCGCTTGCGAACTCGGTCAGCGTCTCGTTCAAGCGCATCCAATTCACGCCGGACCTGCTGCCGTCGGACGTCGTCGGCGTCACGTTCTACGACCAGAAGACCGGCGAGTTCAGCTTCCGCGAAGGCCCGATCTTCGCATCGATCGTCCTCGCCGACGAGATCAACCGAGCCTCGCCGAAGACGCAGTCGGCGATGCTCGAGGTCATGGAGGAGCAGAAGGTGACCGTCGACGGCCATACGCATCCGGTGCCGCAGCCCTTCATCGTCATCGCGACGCAGAACCCGGTCGAGCAGCTCGGCACCTACAAACTGCCCGAAGCACAGATGGACCGTTTCCTGATCAAGACGACGATCGGCTACCCGTCCACCGAATACAGCCTCGACATCCTGCGCCAGGTAAACATCACCGACCGCGCCGGCGAGCTCAAGGCCGTCGCGGGCGGCGACGACATCCTCGCGATGCGCACGATCGCGAACAAGGTCAGGGTCGCCGACGCGATCCTCGAATACATCATGCGCATCGTCGAAAGCACCCGCCATGACGAAAGCATCGCCGTCGGCTCGTCGATGCGCGGCGCGCTCGCGCTCACGCGCTGCGCCCGCGTCTGGGCGGCCGCCGACGGCCGCGGCTACGTGATCCCCGACGACGTCAAGGCGCTCGCCGTGCCGGTACTCGCCCACCGCATCCTGCTGACGTCGGACGCCGTGTTCGCGGCGAACACCCCCGAGGACGTGCTCACGCGGATCCTCGGCGAGATCCCCGCGCCGCAGCTCGACGTGCGCTGATCGCCGCATTGTGCACCGATGTGGATTGCGATGTGGAACTTCGCCGCCGACAATCCACATCGCCGCCGACATCGCCAATCCCGTTTTTCCCCCCTCACCTCGTCGTCCCATCGGAAGGTTCATCCCATGACCGATTCCGCACTGCGCGCCAGAGCGCGCAAACGCGCGTTCATCCGCGGCTGGAGCCGATTCACGCGCCGCGCGCGCCACGTCGTCACCGCCTACGTCTCGCCGCTCGGATGGACGGCGCTCGCGCTCGCCGTCGCCGGGCTCGTCCTCTACCTCACGCTCGGATGGGCGGAGATGCTCGCGCTGTGCCTCGTGCTCGTGACGATGCTGCTCGCCGCGCTCGTCCTGTCGATCGGCAACACGTCCTTCGACGCGGCGATCGAAGTCTCCGACCGCCGCGTCGGCGTCGGCGACGAGGTCGCGGTGCAGGTCGACGTCACCAACCCGGGCACGACGCCGACGGCGAGCGCCCGCGCCGACCTTCCGCTCGGCCACGAGCACGAACGGTTCTCGATCCCGATGCTCGCGGCGCGCCAGTCGAAGCACACGACGGTCACGTTCCGCGCACTGTCGCGCTCGGTGCTCGACGTCGGCCCGCTGACGATCCGCAAGGGCGACCCCTTCGGCCTGATGCGGCATGAGCATCAGCTCGCCGAGCACTTCAACGTCTACATCCATCCGGACATCGTCATGCTCGACTCGCTGCACGCCGGCATCCCGCGCGATCTCGAAGGCAACCCGAGCGGCGACATCGTCGACGACGACCTCGACTTCTACGGCCTGCGCGAATACGAGCCCGGCGACGACGTGCGCCACGTCCACTGGCTCAGCTCGGCGCGCACGCGCACATTGATGCTGCGCCAGTACGAGGCGACGCGCCGCACCGACACGTCGGTGACGCTCGACGTCAACCCGGACGACTACATGAGCAAGGACGAGTTCGAGCTCGCCGTCAGCGTGCACGCGTCGATCGGCGTGCAGGCGCTGCTCGAGGACCGGCCGCTCTACACGCATGTGGCGCGCACGAACCTCAACCCGCGCAACCCGATGGAGCTGCTCGACATGTGCAGCGCGATCGAACCCGACTTCCGCGACCGGCGCAACCTCGCGCAGGAGGCGCTCGCCGCGACGCCGGACGCGTCCTTCTACTGCTTCACCGTGGGCCATGCGAAGCCGCTCGACGACATCCGCCGCATGATGATGGCGCTGCCGCCGAACGCGACCTGCCTCGTGCTGCAGACGACGCCGAACGAGCCGCGCACGCTGCGCCGCTTCCCCGACTTCACGTTGGCGACCGTCAACACGCTCGACGACCTTCCGCAGATCATGGGGGCACTGAGATGAGCATGGCACCGACTCCGATTCCCGACGTCTCGTTGACGACCGGCGGCACGCAGACGTCGACCGAGACCGGTTCGTGGGCGATGACGACGCATTCGGTCATCTGGTCGACGAACACCGGCAGGCCGACGCACCGCATCGTGCGCGAGAAGACCGAGGCGCGCCCCGCGCTCGTCTCGTGCGCCGTCGTCGCCGTCGCGACGCTGCTGTGCGCCGCGAACCTCATCGACGTGTACGGATCGGCCGGCGCATGGGCGGCCGCCGCCGTGCCGGCCGCCGTGATCGGCGCGCTCATCGCCTTCGCCGGCGTCGCTCCGAGCCTGAGGCTGTGGTGGCAGCTGTTCTTCCTCGTGTTCGCGCAGTGGATCGTCGGTCCGGTCGTCTGCCTCAACGACACGACGATCGGCCATGTCATCCCCTCGCTCGATACGCTGCGGCTCGGCTGGCGCGAGACCTTCGGCTCGTTCAAGTACCTGATCGCGATCGAACCCCCGGTCGGCGACGCGCAGGGCGCGCTGCTCGCCGTGTGGACGCTGTGCCTGTGGACGGCGGCGATCGCCGGCTTCTTCGCATTGCTCGACGACCCGCGCTGGTCGGTCGCGTCGATCGCGCTCGAGATCGCGACGATGTGCGGGTGCGCGCTGCTCGGCACCGCGGACGGCGTCGCGCGCGTCCCCTGCGGCATCGCGTTCGCGTTGACGCTCATCGTCTGGCTGTCGTGGCGGATGCGGATGTTCGAGTCGGGACGCTGGATCAGTTCGCTCGTCATCGTCGTGCTCGCCGCGGCCGTCGCCTTCGGCGGCTGCCTGCTGCTGCCGGCGCAGCGCACGATCCTGCGCGACCACTACGAGCCGCCGCTGAGCCCGAACGACTACACGAGCCCGTTGAGCACGATGCGCGCCTACATCAAATCGTACAAGGACACGACGGTGCTCACCGTGCGCGGCCTGCCGGAGGGCACGGGCGTACGCCTCGCCGTCATGGACCGCTTCGACGGCAACGTCTGGAACCTCTCCGATTCGCGTGAGTCGCGCGATTCGGCGAACTACACGCGCGTCGGCACGTCGATCCGCAACGACGCCGAAGGCACGCCGTTCACGGCGACGTTCACGGTGCACGACGGCCTCGGCGACGACTGGCTGCCGCTCGCCGGCGCGGCCACGTCGGTGCGCTTCGGCGACGAGAAGAACGCCGAATCCTTCTACTACAACGTCGGCACCGACTCCGGCCTGCTGCGCGACGGCGTGAAGAAGGGGCTGACGTACACGGAAAGCGGCATCCTCCCCAACGAGCCGAACGACAAGCAGGTCGCCGAGGCCGAGGCGGCGCGCATCGACCAGCCGAAGGCCGACGACGTGCCGAACGAGGTCGGCAAGCTCGCGTCGGCGACGGCCGGCGGCAAGGCGCACGGCGGCGAGGCGGCGCAGCAGCTCGTCGCGATGCTGCGCGAGCAGGGCTGGTTCTCGCACGGCCTCGGCTCCGACTACCAGTCGAGTCCGGGACACGGCAACCATCGCATCGCGCAGCTGCTCGGCGGCGAAATGGTCGGCGACAGCGAACAGTACGCGTCGGCGATGGCGCTGATGGCGCGCGAGCTCGGCCTGCCCAGCCGCGTCGTGCTCGGCTTCCTGCCGAAGAACGAGGACGGCGACATCTCGAACGCGCGCACGCAGACCGACGGCGACGGCACCGTCATCGACTTCACCGGCAACGACGTGACCGCATGGGTCGAGATCAACCTCGAAGGATACGGCTGGGTTCCGTTCTATCCGACGCCGAAGGAGACGAAGACGCCGGACGACGACCAGAACCTCACGCCGCCGAATCCGCAGAACCTCGTGCGTCAGCCCCCGCTGCCGCTGACCGACCCCTTGCGCGACGAGACGAACACGACGAGCCAGTCGTCGTTCGGCGGCGCCGAGGCGGCCGAGGCGCCGGAGCCGTCGAAGTGGGCGCAGGCGGGGCATGTCATCGGCCAGGTCGCGCTCTACGGCTCGCCGGTGTGGATCATCCTGCTCATATGCGGCGCGATCCTGCTGGGCAAGGCCATCCAGCTCGCGATGCTGCGCAAGCGCGGACGGCCGCAGATGCGCATGGCCTCGGGCTGGCAGTCGATCGCCGTGCTCGCACGGCAGAGCGGCATCGACGCGCACGGCACACGCCGTGAGCAGGCGCACCAGATCACCGAGCAGCTCAAGCTCGATCCGACGGCGATGCAGTCCGCATGCCGTCAGGCCGACTACGCGACCTTCTCCGGGCAGGATGTCAGCGACGAGCAGGCGTCGGCGTACTGGAAGGGCATCGACGAGCTGCGTGCGGCGATGCTCGCGACGCTGCCGCGCATGCGGCGCTGGCGCACGAAGCTGTCGCTGCGCGGCGTGCGGCAGATGAAACCGGTCGATGTGACGGTCGGGTATCATAAGGCCGAGGCCACCGACGCGCAGCAGTCGGGGCCGCGTCGCGCCGGCGAATCCGGATCGGCGGACAGGAAGCACACGAAGCGCCGTTTCTCCCATGCACGTCACTGACGGCACGGCACGGGGAGACGGGTAGGAAGGATGCGCATGCAACAGGCGGTCATCAGTGTCGCTGCGCTCACCGACATCGGACGCAGGCGCCGCACGAACCAGGACAGCTGGCTCGCCGAGCGCGGCGTCTACATGGTCTGCGACGGCATGGGCGGCGAATCGGGCGGCGAGCGCGCAAGCGCGATCGCCGTCGAGGAGCTCGCCCAGCTCGCGCGGGAGGCGTCGCGCACGCGCGACTCGATCGACGAGACGCTCGAACGCGCGCAGTCGCGCACCCGTGCGCTCGGGCTCACGCTCGGCGGCATCGCCGGCACGACGGTCACCGGCGTCGTGCTGCCGCAGTGGTTCGCGGCCACCGGCGCGCGGCATGCCGTCGGCGGCGCGGACGACGACGCCGCGGACGTCGCGACGGCCGACGAACTCGAATGCGGCCGCGCGGACGGGGCGACGCATTTCGCCGACGCGCACAGGAAGCCGACGACGACGCATCATCCGAAGCACAGCGCGCGGTACAACGCGATCGCGACGCTCGGCGCGATCGACGAGCTGCGGCCGTTGTCCGGATTCGGCGACGACTGGGACATGACGCAGCCCGGCGCGGACGCGGCGGACGGGGCCGCGGCGGACGCCGAGCCGGCCGCGTCCGATGACGGCGCGCGCTTCGGCGAACACCGCGCCGACGTCGCGCCGGACGCATGGTCGATCGCAATCAGGCAGCTGCTGCCGGACGCCGAACCGCACGTGTGCTACGTCGTCAACGTCGGCGATTCGCGCACCTACCATATGGCCCCCGGCGCCGACGGCCGCTGGGACGCGGCGTCGCTCACGCAGATCACGCACGACCATTCGCGCCGGCAGGAGGCGATCGAGTCCGGCGAGATGACGCCCGAGGAGGCGCAGCGTTCGATCGCGCGCAACGTCATCACGCAGTGCATCGGCTCGCCGATGGGCATCCGCCCGGATTTCTTCATGGCGGACGCGGCCGGACGGTTCATCATCTGCTCCGACGGCTGCCACGGAGAGATCGATGATGCTACGATTGCACACGTTGCAGCGCAGCACGACACGGCCGACGCCGCGGCGCGCGCGTTGATCGACGCGTCGCTGGAGGCTGGTGGCGGCGACAACGTCACCGTCATCGTCGTCGACATGCCGTGGGACGCCGAGCGCGCCGAGGCATGGCACTGCGAACGGCTCGAGGTCGACGAGGACCTCTCGGACATCGACGACGCGACGCTGCAGACGTGAACGCGGCCGCTGACGGGCGCCGTACGGCCGTGAATACGATTGCACGGCGGATGTGAGACGGCGTGCGATCGAAAGCCGCGAAGACGATAAGTTAAGAAGACAAGGACATGGATTCGTCCTGCTCCGGCGCATGTTCCACGCGCCGGAACGAGGCGAGGGAAAGAGGAGCACATCATGGTCAGTTACGACGACGCCGTGGCGATCATCCAGGACCCGCAGGCCGACCCGGTCACGCTCGCGAAGGTCGCCTACGAGAATCCGGAATTCGGCGCGAACGTAGCCGCGCATCCGCGCGCCTATCCGGGACTGCTGCGTTGGATCGCGCAGTTCGGCGACGAGCGCGCGCGCACGACCGTCGCGCAGCTCGGCTATCAGGCGCAGCTCGGCGCCGTCGAGGACCGTCAGGTCGATGACGCCGCAATGGACGAGGCCGCCGCCATCGCCACGGCGATCGACGCCGCGCAGGCGAACGCCGCCGCACGCCCGGCCGCGAACAACGCGGCCGCCGGCCTCGTCATGGATGCCGCGTCCGCCGGCGCCAACTCGCATCCGATTGCATCCCAGACCGGCACCGTCGAATACGCGAGCGCCGAGGCGCAGCCGGTCTCCTTCGAGCCGGCGCAGCAGACCGGAGTCGACATGCTCAGCGCGCATTTCGACGACATCGGCATGGACGCGTCGCAAACGAACATGGACGCCTCGCAGCCCGCCCTCTCCCCCGCCGTCGCCGCACCCGACATGGCGCAGGCCGAACAGCCGGCGGTGGATCAGGCGCAGCCGGCGCAGGCGTACGCGCAGATCCAGGCGACGAACCCCTACGGATTCACGGCCGAGATCGCGATGACGACGCCGGATACGACGGTCATGCAGCAGATCGCGCAGTACGCGCCCGAACTGCATCCGGCGCTCGCGCAGAACCCGTACATCTATCCGGAACTGCTCAACTGGCTCGGCATGCTCGGCGAACCGGCGACGAACGCGTCGATCGCCCAGCGCCAGCAGCACTGAGCCCACACGCATACGACCGCGGGGCCGGACGGGGATCATGCGGATTCCCCGGCCGGCCCCGCGGTCGTATGCGGTTCAATTCGGTTTGCGAGCATCCCGTGCGGGCCACGACCCGGCATGATCGCAAACCGGACGGAACCGGTCAGCCAGACGTCCGACTTGCCCGGGTCGGCGGGTGATCCGGACGGTTTGGCGTATGCCAGCTATTCGGCGGCGTCCTCGAAATCGAAGATCTGGTCGCCGATGCGCACCTTGCACGGCGCCGTGAGCCTCATCGGCGTGCCTTTGACGACCTGGCGCTCGTCTTCGCCGTCGACTACGTAGGTGCCGTTGAGCGAACCGTAGTCCTCGATCCACAGCGAACCGTCCTGGTCGAAGCTGATCGCCGCATGGTTGCGCGAGACGGTGCGCGTCGGGTCGACGAGCCGCACCGACTTCGCACCCTGCGGGATGTCCTGCGACGGCTTGCGTCCCATGAGCACGCCCATGTCGACGACGATGCTCTGGCCGGTGACCTCGTTGACGAGGCGGTAGACGTGGCGCGGCTCCTTCTTCATGAAAGCCGTCGACAGCACGGTGCCGTCCCATTCGTCGCTGCCCTCGGCGCCTTCCTCGGCCGTGTACTCGAGGTCGTCGCCCAGATGCGCGTTGTAGGAATCGTCCGGGATGAGCGCCGGCTGTTCCGACGTCGTCGCGCCGATATGCGCCTCCGCGTGGAGCGACTCCGCGGCCGCAACCGGCTCGGGCTGCGCGAATGCCGACGCGGCGTCGGAGGACGGTTGCCCGTCCATCGCGCCCGCTCCGGCCACGGCCGGCTCCGGCTGCGCTGTGGCGACCGGCTGCGCGTCCGTCGACGCGGGCCGCGCCTCGAAGATGTCCTGCTGGGTGGTCTGCTGCGGCGCGGCATCGCCGTGTTCGGGGACGAGCATGTCCGCTTCGACTTCATCGTCGGCGTACCAGCCCATCTCGGGCGCCGGAGGATACGGTAATTTCTGCATATTCCAGTCTTAGCACACCGGATTGGAAAACCGCGC
Organism: Bifidobacterium castoris; assembly: GCF_003952025.1. Lineage (GTDB taxonomy): Bacteria > Actinomycetota > Actinomycetes > Actinomycetales > Bifidobacteriaceae > Bifidobacterium > Bifidobacterium castoris. The sequence goes on from NZ_QXGI01000005.1 coordinate 108,752, forward strand.
ACTGCCGCCACGGTATGGACGGCCCGCGGAAGGCCGTGTCCGGCAACGCCGCCGCCAAGGCCGGACGGATACGGCAAAGGGGCGCGGTCCGTGCATGCATGCACGGACCGCGCCCCTCATTCAGACCGCCGCCGGCGCGCATCGCGCCGACGGTCGCCGGTCAGCATCGGTCAGAACTTGAAGTCGTCGCCGAGATCGCCGCCGAGGTCCTCCTGGCCGCCGTTGTCATCCAGGAAGTCGTCCGGGTTGAAGTCGTCGCCGAGCTTGAGATCGCCGAAGTCGATGTTCGAGAAGTCGACGTCGGACATGTCGCCATCGCCGAACTCGCCGCCGAGCGCGTCGTCGCCGAGACCGAAGTTCGGGTAGATCGTGTCGCGGATCGCCTTGTCCGGCTCGACGACGGCGTTGCGGTAACGCGCCAGTCCGGTGCCGGCAGGGATGAGCTTGCCGATGATGACGTTCTCCTTGAGGCCCTTGAGGTCGTCTTCCTTCTCGTTGAGCGCGGCTTCGGTGAGCACGCGCGTCGTCTCCTGGAACGACGCCGCGGACAGCCACGAGTCGGTCGCGAGCGACGCCTTCGTGATGCCCATGAGCTCCGGACGGCCGGCCGCCGGCTTGCCGCCGTTGGCGACGGCCGCGCGGTTCGCCTCGGTGAAGCGCGCACGGTCGACGAGTTCGCCCGGCAGCAGCGTCGTGTCACCGGAATCGATGACGGTGATGCGGCGCAGCATCTGGTGGACGATGACCTCGATGTGCTTGTCGTGGATGTCGACGCCCTGCGAGCGGTACACGTTGTGCACCTCCTCGACGATGTTCTTCTGGGCGGCGTTCGGTCCGAGGATGCGCAGGATCTTCTTCGGGTCGACCGAGCCTTCGATCAGCTGCGTGCCGGCCTCGACGTGCTCGCCGTCCTTGACGAGGAGCGGCGCGCGGCGCGTCACCGGATAGGTCTCCTCGTCGCTGCCGTCGTCGGGCTTGATGAAGACCTGACGACCGCGTTCGCTGTCCTCGATCCTCACGGTGCCGGCGACCTGCGCGATCGGCGCCTCGCCCTTCGGCGTACGCGCCTCGAAGAGCTCGGTGACACGCGGCAGACCCTGCGTGATATCCGACGCCGACGCGACGCCGCCGGAGTGGAACGAACGCAGCGTCAGCTGCGTGCCCGGTTCGCCGATCGACTGCGCGGCGACGATGCCGACCGCCTCGCCGACGTCGACGAGCTTGTTCGTCGCGAGCGACCAGCCGTAGCACTTCGCGCACACGCCGCGCTTCGACTCGCAGGTGAGCACCGAACGGCCCTTGACCTCCTCGACGCCGTGCGCGACGAGGTCGTTGAGCACGTCCATCGACAGCGCGTCACCGGCATGGTAGAGCACGGTCTCGCCGTCGGCCGGGTCGATGACGTCGGCCGCGAGCAGACGCGAGTACGGACCGCCGTCGGCCGCCTTGACGAGCACGAGGTTGCCGTCCTCGTCGCGTTCGGCGACCGTCATCGCCAGGCCGCGCTTCGTGCCGCAGTCCTCCTCGCGGACGATGACCTCCTGCGAGACGTCGACGAGTCGACGGGTGAGGTAACCGGATTCCGCGGTACGCAGTGCCGTATCGGCCAGACCCTTGCGCGCGCCGTGCTGGGAGATGAAGTACTCGAGCACGGACAGGCCGTCGCGGTAGTTCGACTTGACCGGTCGGGGGATGATCTCGCCCTTCGGGTTCGCCACGAGGCCTCGCATGCCGGCGATCTGGCGGATCTGCATCCAGTTGCCTCGTGCGCCGGACTGCACCATGATGTTCACGTTGTTGTCGTCATGGAAGTTCTCGCGCATCGCCTCGGCGACCTTGTCGGTGCACTCGGTCCACAGGTTGATGAGCTCCTGGCGGCGCTCCTCCTCGGTGAGCAGGCCGAGGTCGTACTGGCTGTTGACCTTGGCGGCCTCGTCCTCATAGCCCTTGATGATCTCCTCGCGGTCCGACGGGGCGACGATGTCCGAGAAGGCCATCGTGACGCCCGACCACGGCGCGCGCGTGAAGCCGAGGTCCTTGAGCGCGTCGAGGACGGCGGCGACCTGCTGCGTCGAGTAACGCGTCGCGATGTCGTCGACGATCTTCGAGAGCCTGCCCTTCGGGCACTGCTCGTTGATGAACGGGTAGTTCACCGGCAGCGTCCCGTTGAACAGGATGCGGCCGAGCGACGTCGCGAACAGCACGGTGCCGTCGGTGAAGCGCTCCTCCTTGACGACGTCCGGGCTGCCCGGCTCCGGGTCGACGACCTTGACCTCGCCCGGCTCCCAGTCCTTCGGCAGCACGAAGTCCTGGGGAAGGCGGATGAGCACCTTGGCCTGCATATCGATCTCGTGGCGATCGAGCGCCATCTGCGCCTCGTCGAGCGACGAGAAGACGCGGCCCTGGCCCTTCGCGCCGTCGACGACGGTGCTCAGGTAGTACAGGCCCAGGATCATGTCCTGCGACGGCATCGTGACGGTGTGGCCGTCGGCCGGCTTGAGGATGTTGTCGGAGGCCAGCATCAGCGAGCGGGCCTCGGCCTGCGCCTCGGCGCTCAGCGGCAGATGGACCGCCATCTGGTCGCCGTCGAAGTCCGCGTTGAACGCGGCGCAGGCGAGCGGCGGCAGGTGGATGGCCTTGCCTTCGACGAGGATCGGCTCGAAGGCCTGGATGCCCAGACGGTGCAGCGTAGGCGCACGGTTGAGCAGGACCGGATGCTCGGAGATGACCTCCTCGAGCACGCCCCAGACCTCGGCGTCGCCGCGGTCGACGAGGCGCTTCGCGCTCTTCATGTTCTGCGCGTAGTTGAGGTCGACGAGGCGCTTGATGACGAAGGGCTTGAACAGCTCGAGCGCCATCGGCTTCGGCAGGCCGCACTGGTGCATGCGCAGCGACGGGCCGACGACGATGACCGAACGGCCCGAGTAGTCGACGCGCTTGCCGAGCAGGTTCTGGCGGAAACGGCCCTGCTTGCCCTTGAGCATGTCGGACAGCGACTTGAGCGGACGGTTCGAGGCGCCGGTGACCGGACGGCCGCGGCGGCCGTTGTCGAACAGCGAGTCGACGGCCTCCTGGAGCATGCGCTTCTCGTTGTTGAGCATGATCTCCGGGGCGCCGAGCTCGATGAGGCGCTTGAGTCGGTTGTTGCGGTTGATGACGCGGCGGTACAGGTCGTTGAGGTCGGAGGTCGCGAAGCGGCCGCCGTCGAGCTGCACCATCGGGCGCAGGTCCGGCGGGATGACCGGGATCACGTCGAGGACCATCGCCTCCGGCTTGTTGCCGGTGGTCAGGAACGCGTTGACGACCTTGAGACGCTTGAGGGCGCGGGCCTTGCGCTGGCCGGTGCCGGTCTCGATCTCCTCGCGCAGTTCCTTCGCGGCGGCCTCGAGGTCGAAGTCCTGCAGGCGCTTCTTGATCGCCTCGGCGCCCATGCAGCCTTCGAAGTAGTCGCCGTAGCGGTCCTCCATCTCGCGCCACAGGTCGACGTCGTTCTCCATGTCGCCCGGCTTGAGGTTCTTGAACTTGTCGAAGACCGCGCCGAGGCGCGCGATCTGGTCGTCGTAGCGCTGGCGGATCGCCGCCATGTCGCGCTCGGCGCCGTTGCGCAGCTTCGTGCGGGCGCTGCCCTTGACCTCGCCGTCGGCCTCGAGTTCGGCCAGATCGGCCTCGACCTTCTTCGCGCGCTCCTCGATCTCGTTGTCGCGGCGGCGTTCGAGGTTCTTCACCTCGGTGTCGAACTCCTCCTGCAGGTCCGGCAGATCCTGATGGCGCTGCTCGTCGTCGACCTTCGTGACCATGTAGGACGCGAAGTAGATGACCTTCTCGAGCTCCTTCGGCGCGATGCCGAGCAGGTAGCCCAGACGGCTCGGCACACCCTTGAAGAACCAGATGTGCGTGACCGGCGCGGCCAGCTCGATGTGGCCCATGCGCTCGCGACGCACGCGGCTGCGGGTCACCTCGACGCCGCAGCGCTCGCACACGATGCCCTTGAAGCGCACGCGCTTGTACTTGCCGCACGCGCACTCCCAGTCGCGCGTCGGTCCGAAGATCTGCTCGCCGAACAGGCCGTCCTTCTCCGGCTTGAGCGTGCGGTAGTTGATGGTCTCCGGCTTCTTGACTTCGCCGTAGCTCCAGCCGCGGATGTCGTCCGCGGTGGCCAGACCGATTTTCAGTTTGTCAAATGCGTTGACGTCCAGCACTTACGTTTGTCCTGTCTGTGTAGGTTCTTGTTTCTCTTGAATGACTCGTGTGATTACTTGTATTCAGGTTCATCAACGATTTGGTCGGCCTTCGCGGCGGCGTCCGGGCGGGCGCCGATGTTGAAGCCGAGGTCGTTGGAGGAGGAGACCGGATCGTCGTCCTCTTCCTTCATGTCGATCGCGACGCCTTCGGCGTTGAGCACTTCGACGTTGAGGGACAGGGACTGCATTTCCTTGAGGAGCACCTTGAACGACTCGGGGATGCCCGCCGGCGGCAGGTTATCGCCCTTGACGATCGCGCCGTAGACGCGCACGCGGCCGTCGACGTCATCGGACTTCGTGGTCATCATCTCGTGCAGCGTGTACGCGGCGCCATAGGCCTCGAGGGCCCACACCTCCATCTCGCCGAAGCGCTGGCCGCCGAACTGCGCCTTGCCGCCGAGCGGCTGCTGCGTGATCATCGAGTACGGGCCGGTCGAACGCGCGTGGATCTTGTCGTCGACGAGGTGGTGCAGCTTGAGCATGTACATGTAGCCCACCGAGATCGGCTTCGGGAACGGTTCGCCGGTGCGGCCGTCGAACAGCGTCGCCTTGCCGTCCTCGCCGACGAGCTTGTTGCCGTCGCGGTCGGTCAGCGTCGTCGACAGCAGGCCCTTGAGCGTCTCCTGGCGCACGCCGTCGAAGACCGGCGTGGCGACCGGGGTGCCCGGCGCGCCCTTCTCGGCGCCCTTCGGCACGTACTGCTTCCAGGCGGCCTCGAGGTCCGGGTCGAGCGAGATGTCCCAGCCCGCGTGCGCGACCCAGCCGAGGTGCAGTTCGAGCACCTGGCCGAGGTTCATTCGCGAAGGCACGCCGAGCGGGTTGAGCATGATGTCGACCGGGGTGCCGTCCGCGAGGAACGGCATGTCCTCCTCCGGCAGGATGCGCGAGATGACGCCCTTGTTGCCGTGGCGGCCCGAGAGCTTGTCACCCTGCGTGATCTTGCGGTGCTGCGCGATGTAGACGCGGATCATCTGGTTGACGCCGTTGGGCAGCTCGTCGCCGTCCTCCTCGGCGTCCTCGCGCGTGATCTCCTTGACGGCGATGACGGTGCCGGTCTCGCCGTGGGGCACGCGCAGCGAGGTGTCGCGCACCTCGCGGCTCTTCTCGCCGAAGATCGCACGCAGCAGGCGCTCCTCCGGGGTCAGCTCGGTCTCGCCCTTCGGCGTGACCTTGCCGACGAGGATGTCGCCGGCCTCGACCTCGGCGCCGATGCGGATGATGCCGCGCTCGTCGAGGTTCGCGACCGCGTCCTCGCCGACGTTCGGCAGGTCGCGCGTGATCTCCTCGGCGCCGAGCTTCGTCTCGCGCGCGTCGATCTCGTACTCCTCGATGTGAATCGAGGAGAGCGTATCGTCCTGGACGAGGCGCTGCGAGATGATGACGGCGTCCTCGTAGTTGTAGCCGTTCCACGGCATGAACGCGACGAGCAGGTTCTTGCCGAGCGCCATCTCGCCCTTCTCGGTCGCCGGGCCGTCGGCCAGCACGGTGCCTTCCTCGACGCGTTCGCCGTCGTGGATGAGCGGGACCTGGTTGTAGCACGTCGTCTGGTTCGAGCGCTGGAACTTCGCGAGCTTGTAGGAGCTCGTCGTGCCGTCGTCGTTCATGACGCGGATGATGTCCGCGGACACGTAGGTGACGACGCCCGGCTTCTCGGCGAGGATGACGTCGCCGGAGTCGACGGCCGCGCGCCATTCGGCGCCGGTGCCCACGAGCGGACGCTCGGACTTGATCAGCGGGACGGCCTGGCGCTGCATGTTCGTGCCCATGAGCGCGCGGTGGCCCTCGTCGTGCTCGAGGAACGGGATCAGCGACGCGCCGACGGAGACCATCTGGCGCGGGGAGACGTCCATGTAGTCGACCATCTCGACCGGGACGTCCTCCGCCTCGCCGGCCGCGTCTCGCACGAGCGCTTCCTTCTCGACGAAGTCGCCGTGCTCGTCGAGCTTCTGGTTCGCCTGCGCGATGACGTGCTCGATGTCGCGGTCCGCAGTCATGTACTCGACCTCGTCGGTCACATGGCCGTTGACGACCTTGCGGTACGGCGTCTCGATGAAGCCGAAGGGGTTGATGCGGCCGAAGGTCGCGAGCGAGCCGATGAGGCCGATGTTCGGGCCTTCAGGGGATTCGATCGGGCACATGCGCCCGAAGTGGGACGGGTGCACGTCGCGCACCTCCATCGACGCGCGGTCGCGCGACAGGCCGCCGGGGCCGAGGGCCGAGAGGCGGCGCTTGTTCGTGACGCCGGCGAGCGGGTTGTTCTGGTCCATGAACTGCGAGAGCTGGGACGTGCCGAAGAACTCCTTGATCGTCGCGTTGACCGGACGGATGTTGATCAGCGACTGCGGCGTGATAGCCTCGGCGTCCTGCGTCGTCATGCGTTCGCGCACGACGCGCTCCATGCGGCTCAGGCCGGTGCGCAGCTGGTTCTGGATCAGCTCGCCGACCTGGCGGATGCGGCGGTTGCCGAAGTGGTCGATGTCGTCGACGTCGACGCGCAGCTCGATGTCCTCGCCGTCGCGCTTGCCCGGGAACGTCGCGGCGCCGGCGTGCAGCGTCACGAGGTACTTGAGCGTCGCGATGATGTCCTCGCGGCTGAGCGAACGGTCGTTGTAGTCCTTCTCGAGGCCGAGCTTGCGGTTGATCTTGTAGCGGCCGACGCGCGCCAGGTCGTAGCGCTTCGTGTTGAAGTAGAAGGAGTCGAGCAGGTTCTTGCCGGCCTCCGGCGTCGCCGCGTCGGTCGGGCGGATCTTGCGGTACAGGTCGACGAGGGCCTCGTCCTGGCTGTCGATCTTCTCGTTGTCGAGCGCGTCGAGCACGAGCGGGTAGCCTTCGAAGGCCTCGCGGATCTCGGAGCGGGACATGCCGATCGCCATCAGGAAGACGATCGCCGACTGCTTGCGCTTGCGGTCGACGCGCACGCCGAGGAAGTCGCGCTTGTCGATCTCGAACTCGAGCCACGCGCCGCGGCTCGGGATGATCTTCGCACCGAAGATCTCCTTGTCCGACGAACGGTCCTGCTGGCGGTCGAAGTAGACGCCCGGGGAGCGCACGAGCTGCGAGACGATGACGCGCTCGGTGCCGCCGATGATGAAGGTGCCGTGCGGCGTCTGCAGCGGGAAGTCGCCCATGAAGACGGTCTGCGACTTGATCTCGCCGGTGTCGCCGTTCTCGAACTCCGCGTTGACGTACAGCGGCGCCGAGTAGGTGTAGTCCTTCTCCTTGCATTCCTGCACGGTGTGGCGCGGCTCCTCGAAGTACGGGTCGGAGAACGTCAGGCTCATCGTCTGCGAGTAGTTCTCGATCGGGGAGATCTCCTGGAAGACCTCGTCGAGGCCGGAGATGTGCGCGACGGTGTGCGTGCCCTTCTCCTCGTCCTCCTGGACGCGGGCCCGCCAGCGCTCGTTGCCGATCAGCCAGTCGAAGCTGTCGGTCTGCACGCCGAGCAGGTACGGCACGTCGATGGGTTCGGCGATCGAGCCGAAGTTCACGCGATCCGACGCCTTGTGCAGGTCGATGTCCCGCTGGTCGGCACGCGCGATGATGGAAGTGGTGTTCGTCGTAGTCTCAGACAATGGACGTTCCTTATCGCTGCTTGTTGTTCGTAACTATGCTCACGGTCAGAAGCGCGGTCACCGGCCGCCATATGCCTGGGTGCGCGGGCGCTTCGTCTTCGATAGCATGCCCGCCATATGACATACTAAGACACGAAATCAATATACTACCGTTTCCAACCAACGGTCGCAATCGGTATTCCAAAAATGTGAGCAATATCACATAACAATGCGCGTCGCCGCCGACGTCCGCCCGCGCCGCTCACCCGACGGTGAAGGCCACCGACTTGCTCTCGACATGCGTGTCGCCGTCGATGACGAGCTGCGCCGTGTACGAGCCGCGGTCGACATGCGGCAGATCCGCCGACGCCTTGCATTCGTCGCCGGAGCGCACCGTGTCCCAGACGATCTTCTGCTCGTCGGTCACGCCCTCCATCATCAGCAGCGGACGGTACGTCGCCTCGCAGGCGTCGGAACGCCACACCGTGTCCTCGCCCGACTTGATGACGAGCACGCGCGAGTCGTCGGCGCCGTCGACGAAACAGCCGGCCGGGTCGGAGCCGACGTACGTCATCGTCGCCGTGAACTCGAGCGAGCCGCCGAGCGGCACGACGTCGGCCGCCGGCGTCAGCGTCATCTGCAGGTTCTTCGCCGTGCAGTCCTTCACCTTGCTCGTCTGCGGCGGCGCCGGCACCGCGGAACGCGACACGGCCATGCGGTCAGCGGCGCCGATCCAGTCATGCGCGGCCACGGCGCCGCGGATCAGGCTGTAGACGCACAGCACGCACACGATCAGGAACACGAGCAGGCCGGCGAAGAACACAAGGCGCCGCTTGCGGTACATCGCGCGACGGCGCTTGGACATCGCGCGCTTGCGCGGCTTCGCGCCCCCCTTCGGCGCTGGACGCGGCGATCGGGACGACGACGCGCCCGACGAACGCTGCGGACGGTTCGACGACGTGCGCTGATGTGGTGGCTTCGGCATGGTCACCATCTTATCCACGCCGCCCACCCGAAACCGACGGCCGCTACGCCGGCAGCCGCACGCCGTGGCCGTCGACGATCTCGACCAGGCCGTCCTCATCGAGCGAGGCGATGCAGCGGTCGAGCTGCACGCCGTCCGCCCACAGCCGCGCCGCCGCCTCATGCGACAGGACGCCGTGCGCGTCGTCCGGCAGCTCGCGCAGCGCCTGCATGACGAGGCCGCGCACCTGCCGGTCGGTGCCGGCGAAACGCTGCCGCGGCCTCGTGCGCCGCTCCCCCAGACGCGGCCGACCGGCGGCCAGGAAGAGGCAGCGCTCCCGCAGCGGGCAGTCGTCGCACTCCGGCTGTTTCGCCGTGCACACGAGCGCGCCGAGCTCCATGACCGCCTGGTTCCATGTCGCGCTCGCGCCCGCGTCGTCCGGCAGCACGACGTCGGCGAGCGCGCGCTCGAGCGCGCTCGCGGCGCCGCCGAGCGACTCCTCGCCGAGGAACACGCGGCTGAGCACGCGGCGGATGTTCGTGTCGATGACGACGATGCGCTCGCCGTAGGCGAAACTGAGCACGGCGCTCGCCGTGTAGTCGCCGATGCCGGGAAGCGCCGTGAGCGCCGCGTAGTCGCGCGGCAGCCCGTCGCGGCATTCGGCGGCGACGACGCGCGCGCATTCCTGCAGCCGCAGCGCGCGGCGCGGGTAGCCCAAGCGCCCCCACGCCTCGAGGACGTCGGCGCGCGGCGCGGCGGCGAGGGCGGCGGCGTCGGGCCATCGTCGCATCCACGCGCTCCAGTACGGCACGACCCTGCCCATCTGCGTCTGCTGGCTCATGACCTCGCACACGAGGACGCCCCATGGCGATGTGCGGCCGTCGCGCCACGGCAGCTCGCGCGCGTGCATGTCCCACCATGCGAACAACGGCCGGCGCAGCTGTTCGGCGAGCCGCCGCGCGGCCCGGGCGCGCGGGACGCCGAGGACGTCGCGCGGATCGGCGGGCTGCTTCGTGCGCGCCGTCTTCGTTCGTGTGACCATAGCCACGCCATTGTAGTGGAGCGCGCGCGGTTGGGAAAGCGCGCGTCGCACCGGGGCAATATCGTGTGTCACGTGACGAATGAAGCAACGAATCCCGCGCACGCCGCGGCCGCCGGCGTCGATCCGGAAGCCCAGGTGGAGAAGATGTTCGAGTACGGCTACCGCAAGTCGAACTACGGCCCCGACGAACTCGTGACCGACGCGCACGGCAATCCGATCTCGGTCGTCGACGCGATGATGTCGGCGAAGGAGGCGGCGAACACGCCGACGTCGACGCCGCATCTGTGCTACTACTCCCCGCGCATCCCCGGCAACACCGGCTCGGCGATCCGCCTGTGCGCGGTCACCGGCACGATCCTGCACCTCGTGGAGCCGCTCGGCTTCAATCTGCGCGACACGAAGCTGCGCCGCGCCGGCCTCGACTACCATGACATGGCGCATGTCGTGCTCCATCCGGACTTCGAGGACCTCGTCGAGTCGATGCCCGATTCGCGCATCATCGCGTTCACCGCGCATGCGACGAAGCTGTACACCGAGGTCGAGTACAGGCCGACCGACATCCTGCTGTTCGGCCCCGAGCCGGGCAACATCCCCGATCCGACCGACATCATGTTCGGCCCGCATGTCGCCGAGCAGGTGCGCCTGCCGATGCGCCCGAGCCTGCGCAGCCTGAACCTGACGAACTGCGCGTCGATCGCGATCTACGAGGCGTGGAGGCAGCTCGGATTTGATGGGGGCCGATGAACATCCACCCCGAAATGCGAGATGGGCGTGCGTCAACCGGTTGACGCACGCCCATCTCGCATTTCGGGGTGGGGTCTCAGTTCTTGAAGCTGTGAATCGGGGCCGGGATGCGGCCGCCGCGCGTCACGAAGGCCTCGCAGCTCGCCGTGTTCACCGGCATGATCGGCGCGTAGCCCATCAGGCCGCCGAAGTTCGCCATCTGGCCGACGGTCTTGCCTACGACCGGGATGATGCGCACCGCCGTCGTCTTCTGGTTGACCATGCCGATCGCGGATTCGTCGGCGATGATGCCGGAGATCGTCGAGGCCGGCGTGTCGCCGGGGATCGCGATCATGTCGAGGCCGACCGAGCACACGCAGGTCATCGCCTCGAGCTTCTCGATCGTCAGGCAGCCGCTTTCGGCCGCGTCGATCATGTTCTTGTCCTCGGAGACCGGGATGAACGCGCCGGACAGACCGCCGACGTACGAGGACGCCATGATGCCGCCCTTCTTGACCTGGTCGTTGAGCATCGCGAGCGCGGCCGTCGTGCCGGGGCCGCCCACCTGCGCCAGACCCATCTTCTCGAGCACCTCGCCGACCGAGTCGCCGACGGCCGGCGTCGGCGCGAGCGACAGGTCGATGATGCCGAAGGGCACGCCGAGGCGCTTCGACGCCTCCTGTGCGACGAGCTGGCCGACGCGCGTGATCTTGAACGCGGTGCGCTTGATCGTCTCGCACAGGAACTCGAAGTCCTTGCCGACGGCGGCGTCGAGCGCGCGCGAGACGACGCCCGGCCCGGATACGCCGACGTTGATGACGGCGTCGCCCTCGGTCACGCCGTGGAAGCCGCCCGCCATGAACGGGTTGTCGTCCGGCGCGTTGCAGAACGCGACGAACTTGACGCAGCCGTAGGAGTCGTTGTCGGCGGTCGCCTCGGCGATCTCCTTGATGATGTGGCCGAGCATGTCGACGGCGTTCATGTCGATGCCGGTCTTCGTCGAGCCGACGTTGACCGACGAGCAGACGATGTCGGTCTCGCTCAGCGCGGCCGGCAGCGAGCGGATGAGCAGCTCCTCGGCCGGCGTCATCGACTTCGATACGAGCGCCGAGTAGCCGCCGATGAGGTCGACGCCGACCGTCTTCGCGGCGCGGTCGAGCGCGTGCGCGATCTTGACGAAGTCGGCGCTCGTCCTGCAGCAGCTCGCGCCGACGAGCGCGATCGGCGTCACCGTGATGCGCTTGTTGACGATCGGGATGCCGAAGTCGCGTTCGATCGACTCGCCGGTGGAGACGAGGTCCTTCGCGTAGGTCGTGATTTTGTCGTAGATCTTGCCGCAGGTCTCGTCGACGTCGGTCGTCGCGCAATCCATGAGGCTGATGCCCATCGTGATCGTGCGCACGTCGAGCTTCTCCTGCTCGATCATCTGGTTGGTCTCGTGGACCTCCATGATATTCAGCATGCTGGTTCCTTCCGGCCTCTGGCCTGTTGCGTTCGGGTTGGCGGCCGCGCCGGCCGCCGCGCGTCCTCAGACGCGGTGCATCTTCGTGAAGATCTCCTCGCGCTGGCAGCGGATGCGCACGCCGATGTCCTCGCCGAGGGCCTCGAGGTCGTCGACGATCGTCTCGAACGCGACGTCGGCGTCCGAGTAGTCGACGATCATCATCATGTTGAAGAATCCGTCGATGATCGTCTGCGAAATGTCGAGCACGTTCGTGTGGTGCTCGGAGAGGTACGTGCAGACACGAGCGATGATGCCGACGGTGTCCTGACCGACGACGGTGATGATTGCCTTGTTCATGGATCTCCCTGGGTCTCGGGCGCGGTCGCCTTGAAAAGTACCGGCAAGCCCCAAGTATAGGGAAGAGCTGTGCCAAGTTCGACGGCGTTCCGCATGTCAGGACGTCGGGCGCATACGGCCGGCGGCCCGCGCCGCGCCCGCCGGTACGGGGCGCGGCGCGGGCCGCCTGTGCCGGGTCGCTCAGCGCTTCGCGTGGTGCGTCGGCTGTTCGCGCAGGCGCCGGCGCTGCACGACGAACACGGCGATGAACGCGGCGACGACGAGCGTGACGATGATCGCCGTCACCGTGATGTCCTGCGTCAGGCCGTCGTCGCGGTACGGCATGTGCTGCTGCGGCGACTCGGTCGGGATCCGGTGCCCGGTGACGATGAGGCGGTGCGAGTTGACGCCGTACGGCGTGCAGGTCACGAGGCTCGCCAGGTCGCGTCCCTCCTGGATCGCGAGGTCCTCGACCTCGTTCGGCAGCACCGTGTGCGTCGACTCGACCTCGTAGGTGAGCACCTCGTCGTAGACGGTGACCGTGAACTTGTCTCCCTCGCCGAGCGTGTCGAGGCCGGTGAACAGCATCGCGCTCGGCAGGCCGGTGTGGCCGGTGAGCACCGTGTGCGTCGACTCGCCGCCGATCGGCAGGCTCGAGCCTTCGAGATGGCCGGCAGCGATCTGCAGCACCGTCTCGTCGGTGCCGTGGTAGATCGGCAGACGCGCCTTGATCTTCGGGATCGTCACATAGCCCATGATGCCGGTGCCGCTCACGTCGAGGATCGACTCGTACGTCTTCTTCTCCTCGGGCGTCGGCAGGAACCTGGAGGTGCCCTGCCCGATGAGCGACTCGTTGTATTCCTTCGCGCGCGCGAGCTCCTTGTCGCGGTCCTCCTTCGAGGTGTCGGCGACCTTCTCGATGTATCCCGCGACGGCGCGCGACGCGACGTGGCGGTTCCAGGCGTCGGCGACCGTCGGATACAGGATCAGGCCGACGCCGATGAGCAGCAGCGCGCTCATCGCGGCGAGCATCGCGAAGAACCTGCGGTTGTCCTTCCTGCGCTTGACGGCGAGCTGTTGCGCCGTCAGCCTCGGCGCGCCGGGCTCGTGCGGGTCGATGATGTCACCGAAGCCTTCGGCGCCGCCGACGCCGTCCGTCGCGGCCTCCTGCGCGCCGTCGTGCGCCGGCGTCTCTCCCCCCGCGTGCATGGCGTCCGCGTCCGCGCCGCCCTCATCCGCGTCGCCGCGCATGTCTTCCCACATGTCCCAGTCGTCGTGGTCGCCGTCGTGTCCGTCGTGGTTGCCGTCGTCCCACCTGTCAGCCATCGCGCGTTCACCCTCCCGCCGTGCCGCGTCCGCGCCGCGGACGTCGCTGCCGTCTGTTGTCCGTTTAGAGCATAACCGCACCGACGCGCGTACGCACGCCGCCTTCCCAAACCTTTACGTTTCGCGTGCGCCCCGCCCCGCGGCCGGCGGCGTCGACGACGGCCGTCCCCGCCGCGTCGGTGGACGGGGCGGGGACGGCCGTGGGGGATCAGGGGATGCCGGCGCGCGGTCAGCGCACACGACGCGCCGCGGCGGCCGCATGGGCCGGCAACGCGCGAGGGGCGCGGAAGCCGCGGCGGCCGAATTCGTCGGCGATCGCATGCGCGACGCCTTCGCTCGCCCCGGTATCGACGAGCGCGATGATCGAGCCGCCGAAGCCGCCGCCGGTCATGCGCGCGCCGTACGCGCCCTCGGCGCGCGCGACGTCGACGGCCATGTCGAGCTCGGGCACCGTCACCTCGTAGTCGTCGCGCAGCGAATCGTGCGACGCGTCGAACAACGCGCCGGCCTGCCGCATGTCGCCGCGCGCGAAGGCGTCGACGAAACGGTCGACGCGCCCGATCTCGGTGACGACGTGCCGCACGCGGCGGCGCATCGTCCCGTCGTCGAGCCGCGCGAGCACGTCCGCGAGCGCCCGCTGCGGATCGTCGGCGGCGTTGACGGCGTCGGCGACCTCGCGCAGGTTCGCGGCGCCGAGGATCGCCGCCGCCTGCTCGCACATCGTGCGGCGCGCCTCGTACTGGCCGTCGTTGAGCTGGTGCGGCGCGCGCGTGTCGAGCACGAGCAGCTCGAGGCCGTGGCCTGCCAGATCGAAGGGCTCCTGCTCGACGCTCTCGAGCGCGCTCAGGCCGGGCCGGCAGTCGAGGCGCAGCGCACGGCCCTCGGCGCAGCGCATCGACGCGCTCTGGTCGAGGCCGCCGGTCGAGGCGCCGGCCATGTCGTTCTCCGCGCGGATCGCCGCGTCGATCAGCGTGAGGCGGCCGGCGTCGTCGCCGCCGAAGCCGAGCGCGTGCACGTCGTCGAGCGCGAGCGCCGTCGAGCAGGTCATCGCCGCCGACGAACTCAGCCCCGAGCCGAGCGGCACGCAGGAGGCGAAGGCCGCGTCGAAGCCGCGCACCTGGTCGAAGCCGACTTCGCGCAGCGCCCATGCGACGCCGACCGGGTAGGCCGCCCATCCGTCGACGCCGCCGGCCTCGAGGCCGTCGAGCCCGGCTTCGGCGACCGTCTCGGGCGCGACGTCGGAGACGACGCGCACCGTCGTGTCGTCGCGCGCGGCGAGCGCCACGTAGGTGCGGTGCGGCAGCGCGATCGGCAGGCAGAGGCCGCCGTTGTAGTCCGTGTGCTCGCCGATGAGGTTGACGCGTCCGGGCGCCGCCCATACGCCGTCCGGCTCGTTGCCGTAGCGTGCTCGGAACAGCGCGGCCGCCTTGCGCGCGCCGTCTTCGTCGCCCATCGCTTCGATGAATTCCACCTGTGCCATAGTGCTGTTCTTCCGTGTCTGTCGTCCGCGTCGATGGTCGTGTGCGACGCGGGGTGCGATGTCTGTATTGGTGATGTCTGGTTGGTGATCGGCCGCGTCGGCGGCGCCTGCGTCGGCGCCGCCGTTCAGCCTTCGTCGGCGATGTCGACCGGGCCGAGCTCGTGGAAGCGCGCGGCGATGAGCTCGGGGGTCGTGTCCGAGACCCACGCGGCCATGCCTGATTCGGAGCCGGCGAGGTACTTGATCTTGTTCGCCGCGCGGCGGAACGAGAAGAACTGCAGGTTGAGCCGGTAGTGGTCGCGGCGCGCGTCGCGCACCGGCGCCTGATGCCAGGCGGCGATGTACGGCAGGTCCATGCCCTTGCCGTCGCCCTTGTCGAAGAAACGGTTGCCGCGCTTGAGCAGCGTCGAATACATCTGCGCGAGGTCCCAGCGCTCCTGGTCGTCGAGCTGGTCGAGAGTGAGGACGCCGTCGCGCAGCGGCGCGACGTGCACCTCGAGCGGCCAGCGCGCGGCGGCCGGCACGTAGGCGACCCAGCTGTGGTTGCGCATGACGACGCGGTGCCGCGCGTCGATCTCGGCGGCCATCAGGTCGTGCAGCAGGTTGCCGCCGGTGCGCTCGAAGTAGGCCTCGGTGTGCTCCAGCTCGGTCTCGAGCTTCGGCGCGATGAACGGGTACGCGTAGATCTGGCCGTGCGGGTGCGCGAGCGAGACGCCGATCTCCTCGCCGTGGTTCTCGAAGGGGAAGATCTGCTCGATGCCGTCGATCGTGCTCAGTTCGGCGGTGCGGAAGGCCCACGCCTCGACGACGGTGCGCAGACGCGACACCGGCAGGTCGGCGGGCAGGCCGTCCTCGTCCGGGTCGAAGCAGATGACCTCGCAGCGGCCGCCCGCCGGGCGCACCTGCCACAGCGGGTTGCCGTCGACGCAGCCGGCCTCGTCGGGCGCGCCGGGCACCTGCACCATCGACGGGAAGCGGTTCTCGAAGATGACGACGTCGTAGTCGGTGTCCGGAACCTCGCCGTCCTGATACGGGTCGCCGGGCTTGCGCGCGGCGAGCGGATTGCCCTTCGCCGTCGCACCGGCGCCGGCCGTGATCGGGCGGTTCATGCGCGCCGTCGCCATCGGTATCCAGTCGCCGGTGAGCGGGTCGCGGCGCATCTGCGGCGCCTGGTAGCGCACCTCGACGCCGTCGGCGTCCAGATGCGGCGCGAAACGGTACGGCAGCCCGCGCGGATCGTCGATGCGGCGCGCGCGCTCGCCGGAGACGAACTCGGGCTCGTCGTCGAGGTAGAAGAAGTCGCGTCCGTCGGCGAGCGTCGTCGGCGTGATGCGGATGTGCTCCTTCGCGTAGTCACCGGGTTCGTATTGTGCATATCGTGACATTGTCGTCATTCGCTTTCTGTTTCTTCGGACGCCCTGTCGTGGGCGAGTACGAGTTCCTTGACGAGGTCGCGCGTCTTCGTCACCGAATCCGCGTCGAGGCCGTCGTCGGTGATGACCGTGTCCACCTGGTCGAAGCGCGCGAACAGCGACAGCGACGTGCTGCTCCACTTCGTGTGGTCGGTGAGGATGATCGTGCGGTCGGCGATGTCCATCATCGCCATGTCGGTCGCCGCCTCGAGCGAGTTCGGCATCAGGAAGCCGCGCGGGATCGACACCGAGTGGGTGCCGAGGAACACGGTGTTCACGCGCAGCGACGCGATGACCTTGTCGGCGATCGGCCCGACGAGCGAGTTCGATCGCGTGATGACGCCTCCGGTGACGATGACCTCGACGTCCTTCGATTCAAGGGCCTGCACGAGTTCGGCGACCGGGATCGAGTTCGTCAGGATCGTGATGCCGTTCGAGCGCTGCGACTCGAGCAGGTGCTGCGCGAAGACGTAGGCGGTCGTGCCGCCTCCGATCGCGATGACGTCGCCCGGCGAGACGTAGTCGATCGCCTGCTGCGCGATCGCGTCCTTGAGGCCGATGTCCATCTGCGACTTGACCGAGAACAGCGGTTCGCTCAGCAATGTGCTCGTCGACACGGCGCCGCCGTGCACGCGGCGCAGCAGGCCCTTGTCCGCGAGTTCGGCGATGTCCCTGCGGATCGTCATCGCCGAGACGCCGAGCTCCTTGGACAGCGCGGTGATGCGCACCGCGCCACGCGTGCGCAAGCGGCTCAGGATGAGATGCTGTCGTTGTGAGGAAATCATGTGAACATTATCGCACATTTCATTTCATCAGACAACTCGAAACAAACATTTCGGCGTGTTTTCCAAACAGAAGTTCACATGAATCGATCTTTTACACACGTATGCAAAACGGACGCAGGCGTCCGCACCGGCTGGCCTCCCCGTCGGACAACGTCCGCGTCAGCCGGTGTCCTCGTGCTTGTCAGTCGATGTTCTCGGCCTCGGCCTCGAGGTCGTCGCCGAACTCGTCGTCGGGCGCGTCGGCGATCTGACGGCGCGCCGCGAGACGCTTGAACTCGCGTTCGCGCGGGTCGCGCAGCTGCCGGTGCATGCGCGAGAACCCCCACCCGGTCACCTTGCGCATCGCCTCGTGCACGATCGCGCCGTCCATCTTCGAGGTGCCGAGCGCGCGCTCCGGGAACACGATCGGCACCTCGACGACGACGCCCCCGGCCGCCACGACGCGCCGCGTCATGTCGATCTGGAACACGTAGCCGTTGTCGTCGATGCCGTCGAGGTCGATCCTGCGCAGGATGCGCGCGCGGTAGGCGCGGAAGCCGCTCGTCATGTCGCGCACCTTGAGCCCGAGCATGAAGCGCGCGTAGGAGGAGCCGGCGCGCGAGATGACGTCGCGGTACCACGGCCAGTTCTGCGTCGTGCCGCCGGGGACGCGCCTCGAGCCGAGCACGAGGTCGACGCGCTCGTCGCCGCGGATCCGCTGCAGGATGCGCCGCAGGTCGTCGGGACGGTGGGAGCCGTCCATGTCCATCTCGCAGATCACGTCGTAGCCGCGCGCGAGCGCCCAGTTGAAGCCGTCGATGTACGCGGAGCCGAGGCCGAGCTTGCCGGCGCGGTGCAGCACGTGCAGCTTCGAGCCTGTCGTCGTCGCGTTGACGCGGTTCGCGATCTTGAGGTCGGCGGTGCTCACGTTCGCATCGGACAGCAGCGCCGCATCGTCGTCGTCCTTGCGGAACGCGACGTCCTGCGCGATGTCGTTGCTTTTGACCTCGACGCTCAGTCCGGGCGTCATATGCGTGGCCTTCGCGATGACGTCGGCGAGCCTGCCGGTGCCGTCGGGCGAGTTGTCGTCGACGATGAGCACGTCGACGTCCGGGTTGCGCTCGAAGACGCCGCTGAGCGTCGGTTCAAGGTTCGCGCGCTCGTTGTACGTCGGCATGACCACGCATACACGACCTGTCATATCCGCCTCCCGTCCGTCGGCCGCCGCCGGCCGTCTGCACCCGACTTTACCGCATGGCGCGGCGGCGCCCGCCCGGCCTCCGATCTGCATACCGACTGTAGTCAGCGCGCCCCGCCGCCGCATATCGTGCAGCCATCGGCAAAACCGCGCGCCCTTCGCCGCGCGTGTCTGCCACGCCGTGCAGGCGGACGGGCCTCGGCGTCCGCGCACACGGGCGCGCCCGCCGCTCCCCCGCGGTTCGCACGTGCGTTCCAGCGCCGGCCATGGCACAATGGAACGATGGCTTACGTTTCCGAAAACAGCTTGCACGACGCGGTCAACAAGGCGACGACCGACCTGTTCACCTGCGCGTACAAGCACGTCATCAAACCCCATTTCGTCTTCAACAAGCCGCCGGACCAGGCGCACGCCCAGATGACCGAGTTCTGCAAGGCCACGCGCAACATCGCGCCGCTGATGTGGCTGCTGCGCCAGATGCTCGACTACACCGACCCGATCCTCGAGACCTCGGTCATGGGCGTCGACTTCGCCAACCCCTTCGGCCTGTCCGCCGGCCTCGACAAGGACTGCGAGATGGCGACGCTGCTCGACAACGCCGGCTTCGGCTTCGAGACGGTCGGTTCGACGACGGCGCGTCCGTGCGCCGGCAATCCGCGCCCGTGGTTCCACCGGCTGCCCGAATACGATTCGATGATGGTGCATGTGGGCCTGGCGAACGAGGGCTCCGACAAGATCATCGCGAAGACCGAGCAGGCGTGGCGCCGCACGCGCACGATGCAGATGTCGGTGTCGATCGCGCGCACGAACGACGACCTCGTCGGCGGCATCGACGAAGGCATCGAGGACTACTGCGTCTCGATGCGCCGTGCGGCCGGCCGCACGGCGATGGTCGAGGTGAACATCTCATGCCCGAACACGGCGGTCGGCGAGCCGTTCAACGAGGACCCGAAGGCACTCGACCGCCTGTTCACCGAGCTCGACAAGATCGAGCGCCCGCAGCCGACGCTCGTCAAGATGCCGCTCAACAAGACGTGGGAGGAGTTCCGCGAGCTCATCGACGTGCTCGCCGACCACAACGTGCAGGGCCTGTCGATCGCGAACCTGCAGAAGGACCGCACCGGACTCGACATCCCGCCCTCGTGGCTCGGCGGACTGTCGGGCGGCCCCTGCACCGTCGACAGCACCGAGCTGATCCGCCGCGTCCACCGCGACTACGGCGACCGTTTCGCGATCGCCGGCATCGGCGGCGTCTTCACGCCGAAGCAGGCGTATGAGAAGATCCGCGCCGGCTCGTCGCTCGTCATGTTCGTCTCGGCGCTGATGTACCGCGGCCCGCAGCAAATCACCGTGCTCAAGCGCGGACTCGCCGAGCTGCTGCGCCGCGACGGCTTCGAGAACGTGGCCGACGCCGTCGGCGTCGACGCGTGAGGAACCGCCGGCGAACATGAGGAGGCCCGGACGCCATTGACGGCGTCCGGGCCTCCTTCGTTCACGCGGCGCTCACCAGTTTTCGCCGTCGCGCCACGCGCCGCGCACGAGCTGCGACGGATAGTCGATCTCGTCGCGCGCCATGCCGAGCTTCGCGGCGGCGCGCAGCGGCCAGTACGGCTCGCGCAGGGCCGCACGGCCGATCTCGACGGCGTCGGCCTGCCCGTGCGTGAGGATCCTGAGCGCCTGACGCGGCTTCGTGATCAGACCGACCGCCGTCGTCGCGATGCCGGCCTCGTTGCGCACGCGGTCGGCGAACGGCACCTGGTAGCCGGGGCCCTCCGGAATCGTCACCCGCGGCAGCACGCCGCCGGTCGAGACGTCGATCAGGTCGACGCCGTGGTCCTTGAGCGTCCTCGCGAGCGCGACGGCGTCGTCGGCGCCGAATCCGCCCTCGGCCCAGTCGGTCGCCGAGATGCGCACGAACACCGGCATGTCGTCGCGCACGACGGCGCGCACCTTGTCCACCGTCTCGATGAGCATGCGCGCGCGGTTCCGGGGCGATCCGCCGTACTCGTCGTCGCGCACGTTCGTCAGCGGATCGAGGAACTCGGACAACAGGTAGCCGTGGGCCGCATGGATCTCGATCGCCTCGAACCCGGCCTCCTGCGCGCGCCAGGCGGCGTCGCGGAAACGGTCCTCGATGGCGTGGATCTCGTCGACGCCGAGCGCGCGCGGCTCGGGAAGGTCGCCGTAGGCGATCGCCGACGGCGCGACGGTGCGCCAGCCGCCTTCGTCGGGCGCGAGGCCCTCCCCCGGCACGCCGATGTCGAAACAGCCTGTCGACGCCTTGCGTCCCGCATGGCCCAGCTGGATCGCCGGCGTCGCGCCGGCGCGCTTCATGCCGTCGACGATCCACCGGTAGGCGTCGATCTGCCCGTCCTCCCACAGGCCGAGGTCGCATGGCGAGATGCGCCCCTCGGGCGTGACGGCCGTCGCCTCGACGATGATGAGCCCGAAGCCGCCGAGCGCCCGGGACACGTAATGCTGGTAGTGGAAATCAGTCGGCCTGCCGTCGCATGCCGTCACCGAGTACATGCACATCGGCGGCAGCCAGATGCGGTTGCGCGCGCTCGCGCCGCGGATCGTGATCGGTTCGAACAGGATCGGACGCGCCGCCGTGCGCTGTGCCGAGCCTCGCTTCTGCTTCTTTGCTTTTCCCATACCGCGCACTGTAGCACATGCGCGCGCGGACGTCGCGGGCCGCAGATCCCGCCGGCGATGCGGGGAACAAGGCCATGGCGACGCGAGGGGCGCCCCTCCATGCCGGAAGGGCGCCCCTCGCGTCGCCGTTCGGACCGGAGCGCACGGCCGCGGTCCGTGGCCGACTACTGTGTGGTCGTCGTGCCCTGCTGCGTGCCGGTCGTACCGGTCGTACCGGTCGTGCCGGTCGTCTGCCCGGTCGAGCGCATATATTTGTCGACCGGTTGTCCGTAGTCGTTGTCCATCGGCAGGTTCTTCTTCTCCGCGTATTTGCTCACGGCCTGGCTGAAGGCCGGGGCCGCGATCGTCGAACCGTCCCAGTAGCCGTGGTAGTTGCCGTTGATCGCGATGTTCTCGATCGGGTGGTTCGTCGGGTCCTGCGCGTCGCCGACGAGCACGAAGGTCGCGATCTGGTTCGGGATGAAGCCGCCGGTCGTCACGTACATGTTCTCGTTCGTACCGGTCTTCGCGAAGGTCTTGCGGTTGTTGGCGAGCTGCGCCGCGCCGGCCGCGCCGTCGGAGCGCGTCACGCCCTGGTTCATCGTGTACGCGAGCGTCTGGATGATGTCCTTGTCGACCGCCTGATGGCAATTCGCCTTCGGCACGTCGAGCTGTTCGCCGTCGGTGTTCTCGACCGACTTGATCGCGATCGGCGTGCACTGCACGCCGTCGGCCGCGTACGTCGCGTAGACGTTCGCCATCGTCAGCGGCGAGACCGAGGTAGTGCCGCCGATGAGCAGCGCCGGGTGCATCGAGATGTCCGAGTAGACGTCCTCCTGGCCGATCTTCGCGTTGTGGTAGCCGACGGCCTTCGCCGCGTCGGCGACCGCGCACAGGCCGATCTGCGCGCCCATCGCCGCCATCGTCGTGTTGTGCGAGTGGACGAGGCCGAGGAACGGGCTTTCCGGCGAGACGGTGCCGTTCGTCAACGCGTTCGTCACGTGCCAGTTGTCGGTGCCGCCGACGTAGCCGTTGCAGTTGAAGCGGTTCGTCAGGAAGTCGGTCGGCGCGACGAGCATCTCGTTGATCGAACGTCCCTGCTGCATCCACGCGATGAGGTTGATCGGCTTCCACGACGAACCGATCGGGAAGCCCTGGCCGCCGCCGTCGATCTGGTCGACGGCGTAGTTCATCGACGATTTCGTCGGATCGGTCGCGGCCGCATCGGTCGCGTCGTAGGTGCGGTTGAGGCCGAAGCCGAGCACTTCGCCGGTTCCCGGCTTGACCGAGGCCATGACGATCTCCATGCCGGAGGGATCGTTCGCCGGGATCGTCTGGTTCGCCGTCTCCATCATCGCGTTGCTCGCGTCCAGGTCGAGCGTCGTGACGATCTTGAGGCCGCCCTCCTGCAGCAGCTTCTCGCGTTCCTCGGCCGTCTTGCCGAACTCGGGCGAGTTCTCGATCTTGTGCACGACGTAGTCGCAGAAGAAGCCGGTGTTGTACTTCGCGGCCATGCATCCGCGGCTCACGTCGGTCAGCTGCAGCGTGTCCTTGAGCGGCGTGTTGACGGCCTCCTCGTACTCCTGCTGCGTGATGAACTTCTGGTCGAGCATCAGCTTGAGCACGATGTCGCGCTGCTTCTGCGCCTCCTCCTGGTTCTCGGGGATCGACGGATCGTACTTCGACGGGTTCTTCGTGACCATCGCGATCGTCGCCGCCTGGACGACGGTGAGCTTGTCGGCGGTCGTGTTGAAGTAGCGCTCGGCGGCCGCCTGCACGCCGTAGAGCGAGTTCGAGCCGAACTGCGCGATGTTCAGGTAGCCCTGCAGGATCTCCTGCTTCGAGTACTTCTTCTCCATCTGCACCGACAGCAGCATCTCGCGCAGCTTGCGGGCGATCGTGTCCTCGGTCGCGTGGTATTCGCCGATCGGGTCGTCGCTTTCGCGCGCCTTCGTTGCGAGCACGTTCTTCACGTACTGCTGCGTGAGGCTCGATCCGCCCTGCTGGTCGCCCTGCTTCATGTACGTCTGCACGAAGGCGCGCATGACGCCCTGCACATCGACGCCCGAGTGCTCCCAGAAGCGCTTGTCCTCGCGGGCCACGACGGCCTGCATCATCGGCTTCGAGATGTCCTTGAGCGGCACGACCTCGCGGTTCTGCGCGTAGAACTCAGCGATGACGGTCTTGCCGTCGTTCGCGTACATCGTCGATTTCTGCGGCAGGTTCGTCACGTCGAAGTCGATGCCTTCGACCTCCATCGACGGCGACACCGCCCGCGCCACGTTGTTCGCACCCATGACCGCGGGAAGGAACAGCAGGCACGTCGTCGCGCCGCCGGCGACGCACAGCGTGATGAACGCCAGCGCGAGTGCGAGAATGCGCACTCCGCTCAGGGTTTTCTTCTTCTTGGGCATGCGCACCATTCTATGTTGCCGGCTCTACCGACACCAGAGGCGTCAATCGTGGCATTGGCCACATTCCGCGCCCTTCGCGCGACACGCATCCAGCGATTTCACACGTTGTTCACAGCGCATCGCCAGCATTGCCGCGCCCGTACGGCCGCGAATCCGTTCAGCGCTGCGATCTGCGGATGAGCTTGCCCGGCTGGTAGATGACGATCGTGCGCCCCTCGCGCGCGATCCATCCGCGGTTCGCGAAATCCATAAGCGCCTTGTTCACCGTCTCCCTCGACGAGCCGACGAGCTGCGCCATCTCCTCCTGCGTGAGGTCGTGCGGCACCTGCAGCCCGGCTTCGACCGGCTTGCCGAAGCGCGACGCGAGGTCGAGCAGCGTCTTCGCGAGCCTGGCCGGCACGTCCATGAACACGAGGTCGGCGATGCGTTCGTTGTTCGCGCGCATGCGGTGCGCGAGCACCTGCAGCATGTCGACGGCGACGCGCGGATACTTGTCGAGCCACCGGAACAGCGCGTCATGCTCAAGCCAGACGAGGCGCGTGTCGTTCATCATCGCGATCGCCGACGCCGTGCGCGGGCCGCCGTCGGGATCGAAGACCGGGATCTCGCCAAGCACCTCGCCGCGCGCCTGGATGCTGAGCAGCTGCACACGGTCGTCGATCGACTTGCGCGTCAGCTTGACGCGTCCGCTCTCGATGACGTACATCCGCTGGTCGGTGTCCCCCTCGCGGAAGATGCAATCGCCCTTCTGCACGGTCTCATGGTGCAGCGCCGGCAGCAGTTCCTCGGCTTGTTCGGCGGAGACGTGCCTGAACAACGCCGTCTGCAGCAGCGCATTGTCCTCCCTGTACGTCTCGTCCGATGCCATGACCACCTCGTTTCACGGTTGTTTCACACGGCCGCGCGGCGCGCGCGCCGACGTCCATTGTACCGTCGTCGCATCGCCGCCGCCAACCCGGAGGCGGCGGCCGTCCGCCGCCCCATGCGCCGGCGCCCTTGTGCAGCGCGTCATGCCCGGCGTATCCCGCGACATGCCGCCGTCCGCGCCGCGGCATACCCGATCGCGGACGGCGGCGGTCTGTACAAGCGGCGCCGCGACGCCGTCAAACCGCCGCCGGCGGCGAACACGGACACGACCGACGCATCGAGCGCGCCGCCGATGGCCGTCGCCTTCCGGAGCGCGGAGACGATCCTGCGCATTGGTCCTGCTATGCCCTATGCCCGCATAGACGTCTGCGAGCCGAACGACGCCGCGACCCGCGCCATCGTCGCGATGACCTCCTCGCGCGTCATCGTCGTCTGCGCCGTCATCGGCTCGACGCGCCGACGCGCCGATTTCACGGCCTTGTCCGACATCTTCTCCGGATCGGTGATGAGGACGTCGCCCATCGCGGCCGCGTCGATCGCATACGCGAGCGTGACGTGGTGCAGCAGGCAGCCGGGGCCGCCGTCGCGCGCGGGTACGCGCATCTGCGCCGCGCCGCCGATCTTGCCGCCGACGACGGTCTCGCCGGCGCCGCCGTCATGCACGGCGGCGATGTCGTTGAGCCCCGCATAGCATGCGCGCACGCCGCACTCGGCGAGCGCCGCGAGCAGCCACGCGTCGCACAGCTGATAGACCTGCACGGCGTCGAGTCCGTCGGCGAACCACAACGGCGCGTACAGCGAATAGGTGATCGTGTCGGCCGGTTCGACGAACATCGCGCCGCCGCCGGTGCCGCGGCGCACGATGTGCACGCCGCGCGCATGCGCCGCCGCCACGTCCACCTCATCCTCGATCGACTGGTAGCGGCCGCAGACGACGGCCGGCGCCGCCCAGTGCCAGACGCGGATCGTCGGCGGGCGCTCGCCGTCGGCCATCTGGCGCGCCCATTGTGGTTCGAGCGCCATCTGCTCCTCGGGCATCCGCGGCCGGTCGACGACGACATGCGGCCGCAGCGCCGCCCAGCGCGAACGGATCTCGTCGGCGCCGATGCATATCGGCGACGGCGTCCGCGGATGCTGCGCGGCCCGCCACGAACGGCGCACCCGCGCCGTATGGCGTTCCTCGAAGGCGCGCGCGGCGCCGTCGTCCCCGGCCGCCGCGCGCAGCGCCGCCAACGCGATCGCGTCGGCGTTCGCACCGATGAGCCGATCGCCGAGCACATCGTCGATGCGCCGCACCGTGCGTCGGTACCATGCCTCCACCGCGTTCTCCGTCGCGCGCATGCGCGGATCGGCATCGCGAAGGTCCCCGTCATCATCCTCTTTGACATGGATCTCGTCCGCGCGTATACGCGGATCGGCATCAACGGAATCAACGTCATCGACGGCATCGGCTGTCGGAACGAATCCGTCATCCGGCGCGGCGACGCCAGCCATCGCACCGCCGTCGGCCGACGCGGCATCGGCGAGCGTCATATCGAGTTCGCGGGCGGCGTCGGCGATGACGTTTTCGACGGCGTCGATGGCGGCGCGCGCATCATCGTCGGCGAAGAAATCGCCGTCGAGACATGCGCCGGCGGCAAGCGTCACACGGACGAGCTTGCCGCCGGGCACTTTGACGGAACCGGAACGTTCGGTCATGGCCGCATCCCGTCAGTCCATCAGTTCGACGCCGCGCGCGTCGCGATGCTCGGGCGTGCCGTAGTCGGAGGTGAGGATGCGCACGCCTTCGATCCACGACCAGATCAGCGCGGCGAGCGGTCCCAGGCCGAGCGCGACCCAGCCGAGCGCCGTCAGCAGCAGCTGCGCGATGCCGCGGCCGGTGTAGCCGAGGTAGAAGTTGTGGATGCCGAACATGCCGAAGAAGAGCGCGAGCAGGCCCGCGAGGATCTTGTTGCGCGCGATGTAGTAGGTCGCCGGCGCCGCATAGGCCGGCTGCGCGCCGTTCGGCGCACCATAGGCAGGCTGCTGCGTATACGGCTGCTGCGCGGAGCCCGGCGCGGCATAGGTCGGCGCGGTGTAGGCGTCCGCCGGCATCGTGTGGTCGGTGAAGGCATCGGTTGACGGCTGCCCATACGGGCTCGACGTCGGGGCCGCCGTATACGGGTTGCCCATCGAGTCGACGGTCTGCGCGGCCGGCGCCGACGTCTGCGCATAGATCGCGGTCGGCATGCCGGGCGTGGCCGAAGTCGGCGTGTCGGTGGTCGTCGGCGCAACGTTGGAGGCGGGGGCCGGCGCACCGTAGGCGGACGGATTGCCGAAGGTGGGCTGCGCGCCGTCCGGCGCCATGTCGAAAGCGGTCGCAGCGGAGGACGGCGCGTCGGAAATCGCCTCCGTGACGGTCGCGTCCGCGACGTCCTCGGCCGCGATCGTCTCGGTGACCGTGTCGCCCGCCGGGTCGGTCACGCTCGTCTGCTCGAAGGCCACCGTCTGCGGGTCGGCCTGCAGATCGGCGCTCGCGTCGTTCAGGTTGTCCGGATCGGTCGGGTTGGTTGGATTGTCCGGATTGGTCTGTGGTTGTGTCATCGGTTCCTCGATTTCCTCATGCATATGCGCGGCGCACACATGCCGTTGCCGTTGGCTCTAACGTCAACGGTAGCCGCCTCCGATGGGAGTTGGCTGCACGTTTCCCGACTTTCAGCGTAACGTACCGCACATCCGCGCACACAACGCATCTGCCCCAGCCGATCGCCTCGCGCGCACCTGCGCCATCGGCACCTGCAGCCGCATCCAACCAGCCCACCCGATACCCGCAACCGCCTCTTAGCGACCGTCGCCGCCCTTTAACGAACACCGCCGCCGCAAACCGCACCCCTGATGATCGCGGCCACACCGCTCAGCGAGCACATCCGCCCCAATCCGCACCCACGCCGATCGCAACCGCCTCGTCCGCGAAGGTAGCCGCCCCCCCTAGCGAACGCCACCGTCCCGACCCGCACCCGCGGCGATCGGCAACGCGTCGGCGTCCGCGTATTCTCATTCACGGAACGCCGCCGCATAACAACGTCGACGGCAGTATTCAGGTAAACTCACCTATCCACTGCCGCCGCACACCCATCGGCGACCCGCCACGCAACAACGAAAAACGGACGCCCGCGTGCATGCGGACGTCCGTCGAAGCGTTGTGGCCGACGCGCTCAGGCGACGTAGACCGGACCGTACTCGCTCGGAACGTGGGTCGTCGCGATGTACGGGCCCGACGTCGGACGCGCATAGGTCTGGAAGCCGTTGCTGTAGTTCATCGACGCTTCTTCACAGTTGCAGCACATGATTACCTCTTTCGTACGGCACGTGGTCGTGCCGTGGTTTCGTTACCGGGAACCGCTTGCGCGGTTCGTTGCACATACGGCGCTCATTCTACAGCCGAGGGCCGAAGAACGGCCGGAGCCGTTTACGCATCGCGCAGACGCCGCCGGCCGCATCATCCGGACGTCCCGCAGGCGTTCAGATGCGCGCGAGGATGTCGCGGCCGACCTCATCGGTCGAGCGCGCCGTCGAGCCGAGCTCGGCGATATCCGCCTCGACCGCCGCGTCGATGCGCGCCGCGGCGTCGTCGAATCCGAGGTGACGCAGCAGCATCGCGGCCGACAGGATCGCGGCCGTCGGATTCGCGATGCCCTTGCCGGCGATGTCCGGCGCCGAACCGTGAATCGGCTCGAACATCGACGGATACTCGTCGATCGCGTTGATGCAGCCGGACGCCGAATAGCCGACGCCGCCGACGACGGCGCCCGCCTCATCGGTGAGGATGTCGCCGAAGAGGTTGTCGGTGAGGATGACGTCGAAACGCTGCGGATCGTTGACGAGGTAGATCGTGGCCGCGTCGATGTGGTTGTAGTCGTGCGTGACCTCGGGGTACTCCTCGCCGACCTTGTCGACGATGCGCTGCCACATGTCGCCGGCGTTGACGAGCACGTTCTTCTTGTGCACGAGCGTCACATGCTTGCGGCGCTTCATCGCCAGCTCGAACGCGTAGCGCACGACGCGTTCGACGCCGTAGGCCGTGTTGATCGAGACTTCGGTGGCCACTTCGTGCTCGGTGCCCTTGCGGATCGCGCCGCCGGCGCCGCAGTACAGGCCTTCGGTGCCTTCGCGCACGACGACGAAGTCGATGTCGCCCGGCTGCGCGAGCGGCGACGTGACGCCCTTGTACAGCTTCGACGGGCGCAGGTTCACGTACTGGTCGAGCGCGAAGCGCAGCTTGAGCAGCAGGCCGCGTTCGAGGACGCCGGCCTTGACGCGCGGGTCGCCGACCGCGCCGAGCAGGATCGCGTCGGTCTTCTTGATGGCCTCGAGGTCCTCGTCCGGCAGGATCTCGCCGTCGCGCAGATAACGTTCGGCGCCGAGATCGAAGGGCACGTAGTTGAATGCCGCCACGTCCGCGGCCGCCTTCTCCAGCGCCTGCTGCGCCCACGGGGTTACTTCCTTGCCGATGCCGTCGCCGGGAATGACGGCGATCGTGTACTGCTTGTGTTCGCTCATGACATGCGAGCGTACACGCGCGCGGACGGCGCGCATGCGGCGCCGTTCATTCCGTGGACAGCGCCGCCATTCGATTCCATATAGTGGGATTTCGATTGAGACATCGTGCCGGCGCCGGCCGCGTCGGCACCGCCCCCGTCAGCGCACGGCTGTTTCGAGCAGCTCCTCGGCGCCCATCGCCTCCAGGCACCACGCGTTCTCATAGCAGACGTCACGCCACTGCCTGTAGCGTCCGGTGCCGCCGCCGTGCCCGGCCTCGACCTCGATCCTGATGAGCGCGTCAAGCCCCGCCGACTGCAGCCGCGCGACCCATTTGAGCGGTTCGACGACGAGGACGCGCGAATCGTTCATCGACGTCGTCACGAAGATCCTCGGGTACCGTGCCACGGCCTCGCCGTCGCGCCACACGGCGTGCGCCGCGTCGTCGGCGGCCGGCTCCGGCATCGGCGCGTTCTCATACGGCGAGTAGTCGCGCATGTAGCGGTAGGCCTCGGCGTCGTGCAGCGGATCGCCCCACTCGTCCCATTCGGTCACCGTCAGCGGCAGCGACGGGTCGAGCATCGTCGTCAACGCGTCGACGAACGGCACGTCCGCCTCGATGCCGGCGTACCGCTCCGGCGCCATGTTCGCGACGGCGCCCATCAGCAATCCTCCCGCCGATCCGCCGTTGGCGACGGTGCGCGCCGGGTCGGCGAGTCCGCAGTCCTGCAGCGCGGCGGTCACGTCGACGAAATCCTCGAAAGTGTGCTTCTTGCGCAACCTGCGGCCGTTCTCATACCATGCGCGTCCCATCTCGCCGCCGCCGCGCACATGCGGCACCGCATACAGCACACCGCGGTCGAGCAGGCTCAGCCGCGCGATCGAGAAACCCGGATCGGAACTGATCTCATAGGCGCCGTAGCCGATGACGAACATCGGCATACGCTCGCGCATCGCGTCACGCCGGTAGACGAGGGAGACGGGGATGCGTTCGCCGTCGCGCGCCGTCACCCAGACACGGCGCTCCGCATAGTCGCGCGGATCGTAACCGCCGAGCACCGTCGCCTCCTTGAGCAGCACGTCGGCGCCGTCGCGCGTGTCGAGCTCGTGCAGCTCGCCGGGACGCGTGTAGCTCGTGAACAGGTAACGCATGCGCGGCGCGTCATACGAGGGATTGCCGGCCGTGCCGATCGAATAGAGCCGTCCCGCCTCGCCGTCGAAGCCGTCGAGCGCCGGCACCGGCACGTCCCGCGGCGTCCAGTCGCCGTCGAGCGCGGGCGGCGTGACCGCCTCGAACCGCCACGGACGGCCATGGAGGAAATCATCGGCCGCCGCGTCCTTGCCCATGACGGCGAGACGCGGCAGGCCGTCGGCACGGTAGGACAATGCGACGAAATGCCGGTGCAGCGCGATGCCGTCGATCGCCAGGCCGCGCACGCCGCGCAGCAGCTCCGGGTTGCGCGGGTCGTCGAACGGCGTGCCGACCGGCATCGCCGACGCCCCCTCGATGACGGCGTCGCCAAGCTCGCAGCCGTACGGCGATCCGCACGCGATCATCGTGCCGTCGCCGAGCGAGTACGGCGCGGCATGCGCGCGCATGTCGATGACGTCGATCTCGAAATTCGGGTTCGTCGCGTTGTGGTAGACGACGGCGGCCGGCACGTCCTCGCCGCGCTCGCCGGCGCCTTCGAAGGTCGCGAAGCTCACGTCGTACTCGACGCCCTCCCGGCGCGGAATGAACGGCGTGAACTCGCCCTCCGGGTCGCTCACCGGCAGCATCAGCACCTCGCTCGTCGTCTTCGAGCCGGTGCCGATCACCAGATGCCGCTCGTCGAAGGACACGCCGATGCCGGTCCAGAAGCGTTCGTCCTCCTCACGGTAGACGTCCACGTCGTCGGCGACGTCGGTGCCGACCTTGTGCCGGCGGATGAGCCACGGCCGCTGCGCCTCGTCGAGCACCGTATAGAACACGTAGCGCGCGTCCGGCGTGAAGCAGGCGGCCGCGATGCCTTCGAATCGTTCCGGCAGCTCATGCCCGGTCGCGATCTCTCGGATCGTGAAATCGTAGCGTTCGTCGCCGTTCGTGTCGACGCCGAGCAGCATCCAACGACCGTCCTTGCTGATGTCCATGCCGCCGATGCGGTAGAAGTCATGGCCTTGCGCCTCGACGTTCGCGTCAAGGATGACCTGTTCGCCCTCGAGCTCCCCCGGACGCTGCGTCGCGTCGATTTCCGGCGGATTCCAGTCGTCCTCATCACGCACCGGCAGCCGGCATTGCACCGCGTACTGCCTGCCCTCCTGTGTGCGCGCGTAGTACCAGTAGCCGTCCATGCGCGTCGGCACCGACATGTCGGTCTCCTGGACATGCGAACGGAACTCCTCGAAAAGCCGATTGCGTAACGGTTCGAGATGCGCCATGCGCGACTCGGTGTATGCGTTCTCGTCGGCCACGTACTGCTTGAGACGCGGCGACTCCTTGTCCCTCATCCACTCGTAGGGGTCGACGAAGACGTCGTCGTGGAAACTGCGCTCGTTGTTGATCCGCGCGGCCTGCGGCGGCCGGGTGCCCGCCTGCGCGTTCTGCTCGTTGGTCATGCGCCGATTATACGCACGCACGCGTCCCGGCCAGCGCCCATATACGCGCCGCAGGCCGCCAGCATCCCGTCCGACGTCGCAATCCGCGCAACCATACGCCCTCTGGATCGCCAGCCCCTTTTCCGGCGTCCCGATCCGCGCACATGTACGCCCTCTGAGTCGCCAGCACTGCGCCCAGCGGCCCAATCCGCGCATGCATACGCGCTACAGGCCGCCAGCACCCTGCCCGGCGTCCCGATCCGCGCACATGTACGCGCCGCAGGACGACAGAGCCCCGCGGCACATTGGGCGCAGGACGTCACAGCCCGGCGTCAGACGAACTGCTCGAGGTATGGCAGCATCGTCTTCATCATGTTCGCGCCGGTCGCGCCGGTGAACACCGGCACGTCGGTGTCCGGCACCGGCTGCGTCGCCGCTAATCCGGTCATCGACGCGAGGCCGCCGCCCGCCTCGCGCGGCGACAGCTGCCGGATGCCGATCGCGAGCACACGTCCCGGATACCGGCGCACGATCTGCGCGTACGTCGTCGGATCCTTCTGCCCGTCGTCGCCGATCAGGATGAACTTCATGTCCGGGAAGTCCTCCATCAGCTGTTCGGCGTATTCAAGCTTGTGCTGCACGCCGGAAGGCACGAAGGTCTTCGGCCTGGGGTCGAGGTCGCGCAGCAGCAGCGGACCGTCCGGGAATCCGTAGTCGGTGATGAATCCGCGGATCTGGCTTTCGACGTTCCACGGCGACGTCGACAGATAGAAGAACGGCGCGTTCGGGAACATCGCGCGAATCTTGTTGTACATCACGGCCATGCCCGGCACCGACGCCCGCTTGTGCGGCGACAGCAGCAGCATGTTGTAGGCGGCCTTCCACACGGTCGGCACCTGCGTGACCATGATCGTGTCGTCCACGTCGGAGATGACGCCCACCTTCGTGTCGCTCGGGATCGTGAACAGTTCCGCCTCGACCGGCGGACGGCGCGGCACCATGCAGCTGATCGTGTGGACGCCCGGCCGCAGCCGGTGCTCGGCGAGCAGGTCGAGGTACCCGGCCGAGTCGGAGATCGAATAGTCCATCGTCTGGCTGCGCGAGGGATCCATCGGATCGTAGACCTCCATCGTGCCGACCTGCACCGTCTTGAGCGGCACG
Organism: Bifidobacterium castoris; assembly: GCF_003952025.1. Taxonomy (GTDB): domain Bacteria; phylum Actinomycetota; class Actinomycetes; order Actinomycetales; family Bifidobacteriaceae; genus Bifidobacterium; species Bifidobacterium castoris. The sequence continues at coordinate 141,401 of NZ_QXGI01000005.1, forward strand.
TCGTCGATGTCGATGCGCACGCGTTCATGCGCCGCCGGCACTTCGAGCATCGCGTGGATGCCGCGCATCGGCGTATGCGGCTTGGCGTGCGTCGGCGCATAGATCGTGCGGCAGACGAGGCGCGAATACTCCTCGGTGCCGTATCCGACGTACGATTTGACGCTCGGGAACCAGTTGAGCTTGCGCACGAGCGACGTCGAGACCTTGATCCACACGCCGAACAGGGCGATGACGGCCTTGCGCGCGATCGCCTTGACCGGATTCGTCATCTGCAGCCGACGCCGACGCACGAAGCGGTGGCGCGGCACGCCGGTCGCGATCTCGCCGAGCGGCACGGCGACCGTCGGCATGTCGTCGGTCGCCGTCGCCGCCGACGTCGTGCGCAGCGCGACGGCGGCGGGGGCCGCCTCGCCGTCCCCCTGCGCCGTGAGCGCGGCGAGCGCGGCGTCGTCCTCGACGATTTCGGCGCCGGGTCTGGCCGTGCTGCGCACACGGCGCACGCCGGCGCGGCCTTCGCGCTCGATTTCGTTCAGCGCGCGGTCGAGCAGCCGTTTCGTCGTCCGCAGCCGTCGTTCTGATGCTTCCGGATCGCTCATGTCAGCTCCCTTCATTCCCTACCTATGTGTACGTCCGTACGTATGCGTGCGCCCGTATCTGTGCGCCGTGGTCGTGCGGCGTGCCGATCCCGTCCCACGGCACGCCGCCGCCGTTGCTTCTATTGCTTGATGACGGCCGCGTATTCGTCCGCGCCCAGCAGCTCGGGGACGTCGTCGTCGAGCTCGATCTTGACGAGCCAGCCCTCGCCGTAGGGGTCGTCGTTGATGATTGCGGCGTCGTCCTCGGCTTCGTGGTTGACGTATTTCACGGTGCCGGCGACCGGGCTGATGACCGGTTCGACGGCCTTCGCCGATTCGATCTGCATGAGCTCGTCGCCCGCCTCCACGCGCGTGCCGATCTGCGGTAGGTCGACGAACACGATGTCGCCCATGCGTTCGGCCGCGTATTCTGTGATGCCGATGACGGCCGGTTCGACCGAGTCGTCCACCCACACGTGGTCCTCGCTGTACTGCAGGTGCCGCGGGATGTCGAGCCTGTCCGCCTGTTCCTCCTGTGCCATGTTTGCCTCGTTTCCTTGGTTTCCTTGATTTTTTGGGTTTCCTACGCTGTTGCGCCGTCCGACGGTCCACGTCGGCCGTATGCCGGCGACGCCGTTGCCGTTGCCATTATGCCAGCTTTCGCCGCGGCCGGCCCCCGCCGGCGGCCACGCTCAGATCTGCCGGCCGTACCATTCCTCGATCATGACGCGCGCGATCGTCGCCTTGCCCGGCGCTTCGATCTGCCCGGTCACGAGCAGCTCGGTGTATTCGTCGCGCGTCACCCATCGCGCGTCGGCGACCTCCTCGCCGTCCACCTGCACGTCGGTGTTGAGCGCCTGCCCCTTGAAGCCCATCATCAGCGACAGCGTGTACGGCCATGGCTGCGATCCCAGATACTTGACCTCGCCGACGCGGATGCCCGTCTCCTCGAGCGTTTCGCGCCGGCATGCGTGTTCGAGGTTCTCGCCCGCCTCGACGAATCCCGCGGACACCGAGTACAGCAGCGGGTTCTTCCACGCCTTGTTGTGCTGGATGAGCAGCCGGTCCTGCGCATCCACGACCGTCATGATGACGGCCGGCTCCACGCGCGGGAACAGCAGCCTGAAGTCGTCCTGCTCGTTCGTGCAGCGCTGCGCCCATCCGCTCATCGCCTGCTCGACCGGATATCCGCAGTGCGGGCAGTGCCGCTGGTAGGCGAACCAGTTCGACAAGGCGAGCATCGTCGTCGCCTGCCCGATCTCCCGTGCCGACGCGCGCGGCGCGAATCCGCGCAGATCGACCCAGTCGAATCGTGCGATCGCCGATGCGAAGACGCCGTCGTTCATGTCATGTCCGCTGTCCGCGTCGTCGAAGTCGTCGTCGACGTGCCGCGCGGCATCGTCCTCGGGCGTCTCGTGCGCGACGTCGGTCAGGTCGAGCGCGACGACGTGCTGCGGCGTCGCTCCCGTGTAGGAGCCGAGGTAGATCGCCTTGACCTCCGGATGGTGCGGCAGCGCGTCGGCGACATATTGCCCGGGCAATGTCGCGAGCCGCATATGCGCGGCCGACTGCCGTACGAGCGCGCGCTGTCCGAAGGGCACGGCGAGCAGTCCCGCGCGCGTGAGCACGACGCTCGTGCCCGCTTCGCGCAGCACGTCGTCGATAAGATGCGGGTCGGCGCGACGCTCCACGCCGTAATCGATGTCGCCCTGTGCGAGCGGCAGATATGGCAGCGCCTGCGTCAATGCGAGCGATGAGAACATCGGCATCATCTCCTCGGAACCGTTTCCGGTCGTCGTCTTCTCCGTCGGGGGCCGTGGAATCCGCAGCCGTCCGGCCGGCGCGGCCCTTCCCTCCACTGTAGGGCACGACGCCCTATGACGCCGCCGCGGCGGCTACGCGTTGCGCGATACGGCTTGCGCCACCGGCCGATATTCCGCCGTGGACCGCACGACGCGCTCCCCACGCTCGCCGACGTCGGCGTCTACCGGTTCTCGTCGACGGCGCGCGGCACGCGCGCGATGAGGTCGAGCAGCGCGTCCGCCACGATCTGCGGCCGTTCCCACGCGCTGAAGTGCCCGCAGTCCTCGATTTCGGTGACTTTGACGTCGGTGTGCGTCATCGCGTCCGCGATCGGTCGCATGACCTTCGGGCTGCTCGACGGATCGTCGATCCCGCAGATGACGGCCGCCGGCGCCGTGATCCGCGCGAACTGGTCGTTGAGGTCGGGGCGCCCCGCCGCCATCAGTTCGCGCCATGCGACGCCCGCCGGCTGCTGTTCGCGGATCCATGTGCCGAACTGCTCGATGTAGGCCGGAGAACGTTTGACGCTCGAATCGCCGGGGTGCACGTCGGTGAAGAACATGACCGGTTCGGTCGTATGCCGTTCGACGCATTCACGCGCGATCCGCACGCGGTTCTCGCGCGCCCGTTCGCTGTCGGAGTCGCCTTTCGTGTCGAGCAGCGCGATGCCGGCGACCGTCTCGGGATGCCGCCGCTGGATGTCGAGCACGACGTATCCGCCCATCGACAGCCCTGCCCAGATCGCCTGCCGGTAGCCGGCCGCATGCAGCAGCTCGACGTAGGCGTCGGCGATCAGGTCCAGCGCCTGCGGATACGCGCCGTCGGCGGCGACCGTGCCGCTTTCCTGCGGCGTCGGCACCGGCGACGCCCCGGCTCCCGGCATGTCGGGCGCCCAGATCGGGAACTGCACGAGCTCCTGCGCGTCCGTCGTCTCCATCAACGCCGTCGCGCAGCGGTCCCACATCCTGTGGTCGACCGGGAATCCGTGCACGAGGACGAGCGGCGTCCCCTCGCCGTCCCTGTGGATGTGGTTTTCGATCGTCAGCGTCATCCTTGCGTCTCCTTGTCCGCGTCCTTCACGTCGTGCACCCGTCGCCGGTGCCGTCACGATCGCGTCACAGCCCCGTCCATGCGAGCGCCTGCCGCACAATATAGTCGTGGCCGTCGCTCATCTGCTCGAGGAATTCGTCGAAGGCGTCCGAGTGCGGGTCGACCCATTCGACGTCGAGCGTCTCGTCCTGGGGTTTGCAATCGCCGGCGATCGGCACGATGTAGCACAGCGCGATCGCGTGCTGCCGTTCGTCGTGGTACGGCGAGACGCCGGGCGTCGGGAAGAACTCGGCGACGGTGAACGGCGTCAGCCCCTGCGGCAGCACCGGCAACGCGATGTCGCCGAGGTCCTTCGCGACGTTGCGCGCGATCGCCTCACGGATCGTCTCATGGTAGAGCACGCGGCCCGCGATGAGCGTGCGTTCGACGATCGTGCCGCCGTCGGAGACGCGCAGCAGCGAGCCGATGCTCGTCACGCGGCCGAAGTCGTCGACGCGCACCGGCACGACCTCCACGTATGCGACCGGCATCTCGCGGCGCACGCGGCCGAGTTCATGTTCGTCGATCCATCCGGGAGGCGTGACGCGTCCCGAACCGCGCGCGCGGGTGAAGTCCTCGGGGGTGATGTGGTCGAACTCGCCGCGGCGACGTCCCGCGTCGTAATCGTCGTCGTCCGGCACTTCGTCATTCAGAACTGGCATGTACCCATTATCGATGCGCGGGCGCTTGCATGGAAGCGGCGTGTCGGCGCCGCTGCGCAACGCGGACGCCTATATCCGACTATCCGACGCACGCCGGCTTCGCCGCGATTACCCCGCTGGCTGATTCGGGGGCGTTCGTGCGTGTTTGTGGAATGCTGGAGGAGACGATGCGGTTGTTTATGGCAGCTGTATCGAACACGAACGTCATTAAGGAGACCACCATGGCAGTTCAGGAAATCACCACCGAGACCTTCCCGCAGGCAGTCAAGGACCATCAGATCGCGTTCTTCGACTTCTTCGCCACCTGGTGCGGCCCGTGCCGCGCCTTCGGCCCGATCTTCGAGAAGGCTAGCGAGGCGAACCCGGACGTCTTCTTCGGCAAGATCGACATCGACAAGAACCAGGACCTCGCCGCGCAGGCGAACGTCCAGGCCGTGCCGACGCTGATGATCGTCAAGGATGGCCACATCATCTATCAGGAGCCGGGTGCGCTGCGCGCACCGGATCTCGATGACATCATCGATCAGGCGAAGAAGCTTGACGTGCAGGCCGCGCTTGAGGAGGCGCAGAAGAACGATGAGGATCCGCATGAGATCCTCGAGGAGAACGAGGACAAGTAAGCCGACCGTTCACCAGAGAAGAACGCCCGTCCCGGCCTTATGCCGGGGCGGGCGTTCTTCGTCCGTCCGGACTTCGGTGTTCCGCCGTCGGCGCATCAGCGGCCGTCACAGCACCGTGCGTGACGCGGCGCCGTCCTGCACTTCTCCCCTGTGCCGACGAATCGTGGACCCTGATGCCCGAACTGTGAAGATATCGGTATTCCCATGCCATGCCGAGAGGCGTGCGATATACTGTTGTTTAGTGTGTATTCCGGCGGCGGTCATATGAGACCGCGCGCACCGCGACGCCCTTTGCACGATCGGGGCCGCGAATACCGCCGAGGATTATCAGACGTACGTTGAGGAGCACAATGGCTACCCGTCACAAAGCAGACCAACCGACGCTTCGTTCACTCACCAAGAGGCAGTGGATCCGCATCGCCTCCGTGTGCGCAGCAGTGGGTCTGGTCGTGGCTGGAGGTGCGGCCACGCGAAGCATCTACTCCCATGCCAGCGGCACCCCCACCGCGCAGCCGACCGCCTACTCAATCTCCGATGAACACGCGGCCTCCCGCGGCAACGCACGTGACGCGCTCGATGGCGCGCCGACCTACGTGAACGTCACGATCAACGGCAAGACGCGCACCGTGCTCGGCACGGACTTCACCGACGTGAAGTCGGTGCTTGACGCCGGTGACATCACGCTGGAGAGCGGTGACACCGTCGAACCTTCGCTGAAGACGAAGGTCGACGAATCGACGACGATCACGATCAACCGCGCCGGCGCGAAGATGGAGACCGAGGAATCGAAGATTCCGTTCAACACCATCAAGAAGGAGACGTCGTCGCTGCCGAAGGGCACCGAGCAGGTCGAGACCGAAGGCCAGGAGGGCATCCTCGAGAAGACGAACCTCGTCGAACGCAGCGGTGACAAGGTCATCTCGTCGAACACCTTCGCCTCGTGGGTGAAGAAGGCCCCGGTCGAGAAGGTCATCCTCGTCGGCACCGCGGACCCGCAGCCCACGGAGCAGCCGCAGCCCACGACGGACACGTCGGACAGCGCCTCATCGAGCGGCGCCTCGTCAGATTCGGGCAACGCGTCGCAGCCGGCAGCGAGCAACAGCATCGGCACGACCGCCCCGGTCGGCGAGATGCAGCAGTGGGCGCATGACTACCTGCTCGCGAACGGCGGCACCGAAGCCGATTTCACGGCCACCGTCTTCATCATCTCCCACGAGTCCGGCTGGTCGGTCACGGCCACGAACCCGTCCTCCGGCGCCTACGGTCTGGCGCAGGCGCTGCCCGGTAGCAAGATGGCCTCGCACGGCGCCGACTGGGCGACGAACTACCAGACGCAGCTCAAGTGGTTCTGGGATTACTGCAAGGACCGCTACGGCTCGATCCAGGGCGCGTACTCGTTCTGGCAGGCGAACCACTGGTACTGATCCCGATACCGATTCCGGGCATCCCCCGGCGGTTCCGTCCGTCCAAGCAACATTGAGGCCCCATGGCATGTGCCATGGGGCCTCAATGCGCATTGACGCGCCGGAAACAATCAGGCGGCGTGCTTGGGGGCCGATTCCCGCTCCGGCGCGTTGTAATCGACGCCCTTTTTGCGGCCGCGCTTCTTCATGACGCCCTGACGGCAATCGCGCACGTCGAAGATGACCGTCTTGTCTTCCGGGAACGGTGTGCCCTTGAGCTGCGCGAAGGCGACCTCATCATCGGCGACCTCGGGGAAATCGAAGAATCGAAGCACGGCGCTGAGCACGACCGGGTTGTTCAGCGTGACCGACACGGTCTTGCGGCTCGGCGTGACGAATTCGATGGCGTTGGGGTCCGTCTCCGCGCATTCACGGATGGCGACCTGCTTGGTATGGGGGTTCGTCAGGATCTGCACATAGCTGGGAGCATCCAATTCCTGCACCGTGTTCTTGTTGAACCGCATGTACCGGGGCGTCACCGTGAGCACGGCGTTGCCAGCGGCGCTGACAGGATTGACAGGCTCAAAACCTTGTAAAACCGACATATTCGAACTTCCTTACGTCGTGATTTTGATTGCTTGCCCTTAAACTATATACCATATATCGTATTTTTAAAAATCGAAGTGTCGTGCATTGCTGATAGGTCTCCACGATAAGCATAAGCGAATAAGAAAACGGGGCGGAACGAATATTCGTTCCGCCCCATTCGCACCATCAGCGTATGCGGCGCAGCGGCACCGTCACGATGCCGTCCGTCACTGCACGCGGCACAGCTTCGTGTAGGTGACGTCCGGCTTCGCCGACGTCGTCGGCGTCTCGTCGACGCCGAGCTTCTGCGTCGCGTCCGGCGACACCGTCACGTCGAAGGAGTAGGTGACGCTGCTTTCCGGCTGCACCTGCGTCATCGTCGTGTAGATGAGCCTGAAGTTGAGCGAGTCGGCGACCGGATCCGCGCCGTTGCCGGTGACCTCGAAGTTGCTCATCGTGCCTCCCGCCGGCGGCATGAACATGATCTTCTCGAAGCTCGTGCCGTGGCTGTCGGGATACTCGGATCTGATGCCGGTGATGTACTCCGGCAGCGTCTTCGATTCCTCATCCGTCATCGTGTTCTGGATCGTGTATTCCACATGGTACTTCGCCGCGCCTTCCTCACCGCAGTCGAGCTGCGTGATCTTCGTGGAGCGCTTGATGTACCAGCCCATCTTCGACGGGTTGTTCTCGGTGATGTAGATGCCGATCTCCGGCTTGGCCTCATCGAGCGGCACCGTGGACGTCAATCCGCGCTCCCAGAGAATCTGCTGCAAGGTTGGATCGAAGGAGTAGACGGACAGATGCCGGTCATGCGCGAGCGTGAGCATCTCGGACACGAGGCTCACCATCTTCCCCGCACTCAGATCGCCCATAAGCCGCTTGACGCAGGCCTTCGCCACCGTGCCGAACATCGCGTCGGTGTCCTCGGGCTCATACTCCTTGTAGGCGGTGTTCAGCAGGAATTCGGCGGTGTTCGTGCCGGTCAGCACCGTTCCGTCGGAGAGCTTCACGTCCCCGAGGACCTTGACGAGCCCCTGCACCATCAGCGGATCTGCAAGGATGACGCCGTTGAGTTCGGTGTGCTTGCCCATATCCGTCTGATCCCAGATGTCCTTGAAGTATTCGGCGACGCGCACGTTATCCGGCGAATTCGCGATGTCGCGTATATCGTAGTTCAGGCTCATCGGGCCTTCTTCCTTGTACAGACGTTGTTCGTCCTCGGACAGGTTACGCGCCGTGGTTTTAGATCCAGAGAATTTCAGATTGCTCTGGAAATCGCCGATCTCAATCTTGCCGTCGTCGATCGTGACGGTGCCGACGGCGCCGATGAGACCGCCGCTGGCACGCATCTCCCCAGGAGTCATCGCCAGCACCGCGTAGGTCTGCTTGCCGTCGTATCCGAGCCATTCGGGCAGTTTCGGCGCATATTCGTAGACGCCATCCTGCAGATACCGATTGGCCTTGTCAAGCATGCCGCGGCTGCTGTTGAGCGCGTTCGCGACGACGCCGATACCCGGTTCGGGGATCTTGTCGAATTCCTCGGTGTACCGCTGCAGCGACTGCGCGGCCGTTTCGAGTTCCGGCAGCGACTGCATGATGGGCTCGACGTTGATGCGTCCGTTCTTGTAGATCGACTTGACGTCGATCCGCTGCGCGACGTCGACGAATTTCGGCGCCGTGTCCTGCGCCATCTCGTCGACGACGTCGGTCATCATCCGCACGACGCGCATGCTGCCTTTGATGCCGGGGATCTTCTCGGTGAACGACCACAATCCGCCGTTCGTGATGTCCCTCGCGGCGCGCGTCTGCTGCTGCACGTCGGCGACGACGCCGTCGAGGTCGTTGAGGCGATTGTTTTTGACGGCGTCCTTGACGACGGCGATCGCCGCCTCCTCATGATGCTTGACGAGCAGCGCCTGCGTGCCGACCGTGCCGATGAAGGCGACGACGACCGCGGCGATCGCGATGAGGACCCACCCCCACCAACGCACTCGCCGATACCATGCCGGCTTGTCCTTGTCGTCCCCGTCCGCCTCGGCTGCCGCCGTATCTGCGCCGTCGGCGGCGCCGATGCGCTCTGCGACGTCGTCCATCGTGGCGTCATCCGCCGGCCCGGCGTCGCCGACGTCCGGCGTCGTCATGCCGTCCTGCACGGCTTCGATATCATGCTCGTCGTCATGTGTGGGCATCACGATTCCTCTCGGTGGTCATTCTCAACATGCAAAAACGCATTGCGACGCCGTCCACGTCTGATCCCACGGACGGCATGTCACCGACGCGGTGCGCGAAAGGCGCGCGCACGCCGGTATGCCATTGTAGCCATGCACGGCGAACTCGCCGAGCTCAACGCACCGGTTCAGTCGTCATGGCCGAACATGATCTTGTCGTCGGCCACGTCGAGCAGATGCTGCCCGTAGGGGCTCTTGCCATACTTGCGGCCGGCTTCGACGAGCTGCTCCTTCGTGATCCATCCGTTCTCGTAGGCGATCTCCTCGATGACCGAGATCGGCATGTTCTGCGCGCGCTGGATCGTGCGGACGAACTCACCCGCTTCGAAGAGGCTGTCCATCGTGCCTGTGTCGAGCCACGCATAGCCGCGGCCGAGCGTCTGCACATGCAGGCTGCCGTCATCGAGGTACATGCGGTTGAGGTCGGTGATCTCCAGTTCGCCGCGCGGCGATGGCCTGACCTGCTTCGCGAAGTCGACGACGCGATCGTCATAGAAGTACAGGCCGGTCACCGCGTAGTTCGAGGTCGGATGCTCCGGCTTCTCGACGATGCTCACGGCCTTGTGGTCCTTGTCGAATTCGACGACGCCGTAGCGTTCCGGATCGTCCACATAATAGCCGAAGACGGTCGCGCCGTGCTCGAGCGTGGCGGCGCGCCGCAGCTGACGTCCCAGCCCGTTGCCGTAGAAGATGTTGTCGCCGAGCACGAGCGCGCAGGCGTCGCCGTCGATGAACTCCTCGCCGAGCAGGAAGGCCTGCGCAAGCCCGTCGGGGCTCGGCTGCACCTTGTAGTGCAGCGAGACGCCGTATTGGGAGCCGTCGCCGAGCAGCCGTTCGAAGTTCGGCAGGTCCTTCGGCGTCGAGATGATCAGGATGTCGCGGATGCCGGCGAGCATCAGCGTGCTCAGCGGATAGAAGATCATCGGCTTGTCGTAGACCGGCAGCAGCTGCTTCGATGTGACCGTCGTCAGCGGGTACAGTCGCGTGCCGGAACCGCCGGCGAGGATGATGCCCTTCATGTCTTGTCCTTTCAGGCCTTCGCCGCGCGCACGTAGTCGTGCAGCGACGTACGCCAGTCGGTCGTCTCGAATCCGGCCTGCTCGATCTTCGCGAGGTCGAGCGCGCTGTAGGTCGGCCGCGGGCTGACCGGCGCCGTCGCGTTCGCGAAGTACTCCGCGGTGCTGATCGGGCGCACATGTTCGCCGTTGCCGTTCGTCTCGGCGAAGACCTCCTTGGCGATCGCCGCCCAGCTGACCACGTCGCCGGAGCCGGTCAGGTCGTAGGTGCCGTAGGCGGCGTCCGTGTCGAGCAGGAAGAAGATCGCCTTCGCCATGTCGTCGGTGAAGGTGAGGCGGCCGAATTGGTCGTCGACGACCGTCACCTCGTTCAGCGCATCGCCGTCATTGGCGACGCGATCGGACAACGCCATCATCGTCCTGACGAAATTATGGCCGTCGCCGATCACCCAGCTCGAACGCAGGATATAGTGCTTGTCGGTCATCGCCACGGCGATGTCACCGGCCGCCTTCGACTGCCCGTAGACGCCGAGAGGCGCGAAGGGCTCGTCCTCGCGGTGCAGCTCGGTCGTGCCGTCGAACACGTAGTCGGAGCTGACATGGACGAGCGTCAGATGGTGGCGCTGCGCCGTCTTCGCGAGCAGCGCCGGGCCTTCGGCGTTCGCCTTCCATGCGAGCGCACGCCCTTCGGGGGTCTCGGCCTTGTCCACGGCCGTGTAGGCGCCGGCGTTGATGATCGTGCCGTACAGGCTCCAGTCGATCTGCGCGTATGCCGCCGGATCGGAGAAGTCGAATTCGTCGATGTCGGTGAATTCGTAGCCCTTGAGGCCGTGCGCCTCGACGTAGGCGCGGATCGCGCGGCCGAGCTGGCCGTTGGCACCGGTCACCAACGTGCGCTTCGGCTCCATCGGCTTGGCGTCCCTCAACATCGGATGGTGCAGATCCGCCTCGCTGCGTTCCGATTCCTCAAGCGGGATCGGCCACTGGATGCCCAGCTCCGGGTCGGCGAGGTTGACGAAGGTGTAGGTCTTCTTCATCTCGAGCGACCAGTGCGCATTGACGAGATAGGTGTAGGCGGTGCCGTCCTCGAGCGCCTGGAAACTGTTGCCGACGCCGCGGGGAACGAAGATCGCGCGCGAGGGGTCGAGGCGCGTCGTGAAGACCTGCCCGAAGGAATCGCCGGGACGCAGATCGACCCAAGCGCCGAAGATCTCGCCGGTGGCAAGGGAGATGAACTTGTCCCACGGCTCGGCGTGGATGCCGCGCGTCACGCCGCGCTTGGCGTTGAAGCTGATGTTGTTCTGCACCGGTTCGAAGTCCTCGGGCAGCCCGAGCGCCGTCATCTTCGCCTTCTGCCAGTTCTCCTTGAACCAGCCGCGGTTGTCGCCGTGCACCGGCAGATCGAGGACGAGCAGTCCGGGGATGTTCGTCGTCGTGACCTTGAGTTCCTTTTCGAATTCCATCGTGTTCCTTCTACACTGTTTACACTGTTGTTGACGGTTGCCGTATCGACGCGATGATGGGCCCCATCCACGCTGATGGGGCCCATCATCGGCGAGAATCACTGGCCCTGGGCCTTGTACTTCGCCTCGGTGGCGGCCTTGGCCGGCTCCCACCACTGCGGGTTGTCCACGTACCACTGCACGGTCTGGCGCAGTCCGGATTCGAAGTCGGTGTGCGTCGGACGCCAGCCGAGTTCGGTCTGCAGCTTCGTCGAGTCGATCGCATAGCGGCGGTCATGGCCCGGTCGGTCCTTGACCCAGTCGAAGGCGTCCTCCGGCTGGCCCATGACGCGCAGGATGTCCTTGAGCACCGTCAGGTTGTTGCGTTCGCCGTTCGCGCCGATCAGATAGGTCTCGCCGAGGCGGCCGGTCGTCAGGATCGTCCACACCGCGCTCGAATGGTCCTCGGTGTGGATCCAGTCGCGCACGTTCAGGCCGTCGCCGTACAGCTTCGGGCGAATGCCTTCGATGATGTTCGTGATCTGGCGCGGGATGAACTTCTCGACATGCTGGTACGGGCCGTAGTTGTTCGAGCAGTTCGAGATCGTCGTGCGCAGCCCGTAGGTGCGGTGCCATGCGCGCACGAGCAGGTCCGAGCTCGCCTTCGTCGACGAATACGGGCTCGACGGATGGTACGGCGTCTCCTCGGTGAACTTCGCCGGATCGTCGAGCGCGAGGTCGCCGTACACCTCGTCGGTGCTCACGTGGTGGAAGCGCACGTCGTATTTGCGCGCCGCCTCGAGCAGGCGGAACGTACCTTCGACGTTCGTCCTGAGGAAGGGCTCCGGGTTCGCGATCGAATTGTCGTTGTGCGATTCGGCCGCGTAGTGCACGATTGCATCGTGGCCCGGCACGAGCTCGTCGAGCAGCTGCGCGTCGCAGATGTCGCCGTGCACGAAGTCCACCTGGTCGCCGAGCAGCGGTTTGATGTTCTCGAGGTTGCCGGCGTAGGTCAGCGCGTCGAGCACCGTCACATGCGTCTCGGGATGGTTGTTCACGACGTAGTGCACGAAATTCGAGCCGATGAAGCCGCAGCCTCCGGTTACGATGATGTTCTTGGGTTCAAACGTATCGGTCATGGTTTTCATCCTAGCAATTATGGGCTATCTTCAGCCCTTCCTCGGCAGCAGCTTCTTTAGAAAGAACAGCGCGCTCTCGTCGCGCAACGCTAGCAACGTCGCCGCGTACACGACCGCATACGTCGTTCCCCGCACCGCAAAATCCATGAAGACGTTGTCGAAGCGCACGGTGCGCGCGAACACCGCGTTGCACAGCAGAACGAGCAGGCATCCTGCTACGGCGTGCATGATCGATGCGCCCAGCCGCAGCTGCCGTACCTGATCCCATGAGAAGCACAACGCCAGCGAGAATACCGTGCACTCTGCGACGACGATGCTGACGCAGGCCGCCGGCGCGCCGAAGGCGCGGATGCCCAGCGCATAGATGACGATGTTGATCGCCGCACCGCTCGCCGTTGAGATGACGACCTTCTTCTCCCTGCGCAGCGGAATCAGGATGCCGTTCATCAGGAACACGCCCGGCGCGGTGAATGCGAGCGCAAAAGCGATGATCTCGAGCATCGGCACAGCTTCGATGTACTTCGGGCCGCTGATGATCAGCACAATCGGCCTGCTGAGCGCGAACACCAAGACCGCGGCTGGCAGACAGACGACGATGACCGCATTGAACAGCTTGTTGAGCAACCGCAGATAACCCTTCGGGTCGTTCGTGGACAGGTATGACAGGCGCGGCATCGAAACGCCCGTCAGCGAATTGATGGCTTGTCGGATGATGACGTACACCTTCATTGCCACGCTATACAGGCCTACTTGCACGTTGCCGAGCATCGCGCCGACGAAGGTCGTGCCGGCGTTGCTGTATATGGCCGTCGCTACGTTGTTCATGAATAGCGTCATAATCGGGCTAAAGTGGCGTCGAGCCTGCGGAGCGCGTGTCAGCGCGAGCTTTGCGTACCGCCGGGAATAGAAGAATCCCCAGATATTCGCCGCCGATGTAGCGAACACGCTGATCGCCGCGTAGATGATGTAGTCGGAGGGCTTGTGCACCAGCGCGAACATGAGGATCAGCGAAACGACCTGCACGAGGATTGTGCGCACCGAAATGTAGAGGTAGTCTTCGAAAATCGAGTATAGCCATTCGACGCCCAACGTTGTGAAACCAATCGTCAGGCATTGGATGAACAGCAGCACCAGATATGCATGCAGGTTCGGGATGACAGCGACTGTCACAAAGAAGGCCACATAGGCGATCGCCGAAGAGATGATATTGATTGTGAAAATCTGCTGGACGAATCGCGTCAGGCTTTCCTGATCGCGCTTGATTTTCGCGCCTTCGCGAATCGCGTAGTTCGTAATGCCGAGCCCCGCAAACAGTGCGAAATACGACACAATCGACTGTGAATAATTGATCTTGCCGATGTTCTCCGCACCCAGAATACGGGACACGTAGGGGAAAGTAATCAACGGGAACAGCAGGCTGGACACGGTGCGCATCGAGTTAAGCAATGCGTTGCGCGTCAGCGACGGAAGTTTGGTCTGTGAAGCCATATCGATTTCTCTCGGATGTTGTGTAATACCGGAACGCTGCGGCTCAGACATAATGTTCGACGACGCGCAGCGAGTCGCGATGGTAACGCAGATAGTTAATCTGCTTGCGCCGCGGATCGTAGTTGACCTGCGCCTCCGTCGACACATCCTCGGCATGGTGCACGACGATACGCGGATCGTAGTACAACGTCAGTCCTTGCCGCCGGCATCGCAGCACGAGAATGTCTTCCTCCATGTACAGGAAGGTACCCGGGTCGAATGGCTCCGTAAACGCCTTGAGGAACGCTGGAGTGAATATCAGACATGATCCATGCAGCTTCACCGGAACACAGGGTCGTTGCGCCGCATGTTCCCGTGCGAAGGAGGCTGCATTATCGGGGGTGCGCCCACAGCCCGCGTCGCCTTTAAGCTGTTTGAACACGCCATACAGATGCGTGCGCAGCAGCAGCATGTTTCGACGGATGTGCTTACGCAGCGCATGAATCTGCTGTGGCGAGTCGACGACCGCGGACATTGGGTTCTGATGGTCGCCGTCCTTGCCCGAGATGATGTCCGGGCCAATCACCGCACAGCCGGTCGCCGTGTAATCCGCAACCGCCCACCGCATTAGGCCATCGTCCGCGAGCACCACGTCGTTGTTCAACGTAACGATGTAGTCGCAGCCCAACTGCGTGCAGCAATACTCATAGCCTTTGTTGTTGCCGCGGGCGAAACCCTCGTTGGCGGCGTTGTGCAGCAGCGTGACGTCGCCGGCGCCGGCATAGCGTTCCCGCAGCCGCTCATAGCTGCCGTTCGCGGAGTTGTTGTCCACGACGACGACATGGTAGTCGCCGCCGGCGCAGTGCTTGCGAATCGATTCGACGCATTGCGTCGTGGCGTCGTCGACCAGATAATGCAGCACGACGAATCCGAAGGTTGGCATCACAGTTCCTTTCCCGTCCATCGGCGTCCGTTCTACAAGGTGCCGTCGAGCACGCGCTGGTACAGCGTCGGCTTGCCGCCCACCGTCGTCGGATAGGCGATCTTGTAGGTGAGTTTATGAATATAGGTCCCCGGAGCCACCGTCGGTTCGGCAGCCGTCGAATCCATCTGCTCGGACAGCTCGAAACGGCCGTCGTTGCTCACCGGTATCGCGTCAATCATCGTCCTGACCTGCGGGATGTGTATGTAGGCGTCGTGGAAGAACTCGTCGAAGAGGAAGTATTCGGGCACGGCCGGGATCCGAGAGAACACGGCGACAAAGCAGTCGTAGATGTATTTCATCAGCGGGTTGCCGGGCACCGACGCAAGGCAGTAGGTCGTCCAATGGCATTCCGGGCGCTCGCCGTGGATCGAGTAGAACGGGTGATCGGCGAAATCCTCGGACAGGTCGGCGGTCAGATAGAGCGTCGCGTCGAGCCAGACGCCGCCGTGCTCGTACAGCAGTTTGACGCGCAGCGCGTTGCAGAACGCGTTGATCGTCAACGTGCCCTCCTCGCGGCGGCGCACGAGGACCGGATCGATGTCCGCGTATTGCGCATAGTTGTCCCGCGTCACAATGATGACCTCGCGGCCGTTCGCGTGCCTTCTGATGCTGTCGATGCACGCGTTGATGACCGCGGGCGTGCGCTCGTCGAGCCCCTGCCACCAGGCGACCCAGATCGGGCCGTCGTTGTGTTCCGGCAGCCCGGCGATCGCCTGCGCGTCGAAGGGAACCTCCGCCATCACCTTCGTCCACAGCGCGTCGTCGAACACACGGTAGTAGCGTTCGCGCAGCAGATGCGTGCAATGGTAGACGACGCCGAGCGCCGCTGGCTTCCAGCCGAGCAGCCGTACGCAGTTGCGCGCGGCGGAGTTGATCTTGGAGAGCCGTTCAGGCAATCCGTGGAGTTTGGACATGGTCTCCCCTTGTCTTGTCAGCGTTCGTGGGATTTCCACAGCAGCGTGGCCGCCGCCGCGTTCATCAGCCGGTTGGTCAGCATCAGGTATTTGAGGCGGATCGACCTTGGCAGCACGGCCGGGTCGATCATGTCGAGCCGCCCACGCAGTTCGTGCGCACGGCGCAGGCACGCCTTGCGGATGCGGCTCCATCGGCGCGGCTGCAGCATCGCGACGGCCTTGAGCTCCTGATAGTACAGATTGACCTGCTCGATATGCCATGCCCGCCGCAGCTCGTCGTCCGCGTCAAGCCGGTAGTCGCGCATCAGACGGCTGCGCGCGTCGATCGCCGGATGGTACAGGCCTTTCGCCGTGTTCGCCAATGTGCGCGCGCCGAGTCCGCCGACGCGGTAACGGTAGCCGGCGTAGTCGATGTAGACGAGCTCGCGTGCCGCATGGAAGACCTCCATGTTGAACAGGTTGTCCTGCATGCGCGGCAGCCTCGGATCGAAGCGCAGTCCGTCCTCGTCCAGCAGCGCCCGGCGGTACAGTTTGCCCCATGGCACGCCGATCGCCGTGACGAATCCGGGCTGCTGCCGGTAGGCCCCGTCCATCAGCTGATGGTAGAGCTGCCGTTTCGCTTCGTCGCCGCGCACCGTGAAATCCTCGGGGAAGAAATGCTGGCGGCGCTCACCGGCGTCGTCGAAGGCGACGCATGTCGACATGATCACGTCCGCCTGCGGATGCTCGCTGGTCTGTGCGAACAGCGTGGCCAGATAATCGTCGTCGACGACATCGTCCGGGTCGATGAAGCAGACCCATGCGCCACGGGCCGCGTCCAGTCCGGCGTTGCGCGCCGCGGCGACGCCGCGGTTGGGCTGCTCGATGATCGTGCAGCGCGAATCGTCGGCGGCGACGCGGCGAATGACGGCCAGCGAATCATCGGTCGAGCCGTCGTCGACGAGCAGCAGCTCGGCATCGGTCATCGTCTGCGCGAGGATCGACGCGATGCATGCGCCCACGTAGTCCTGCTGATTGTAGACGGGCACGACCACGCTGATGGCCGGGTTCTTCGGATCCGTCATTTGCGGTACTCCTTGACAGGCATGCGCACACCGTCCCTGATGCCGCGGCAATACGCCTTGAGCTTAGCGAGGCGATGGGGCTCGAACATCGAGAGCACGATGAGCGGCGGCAGCTCGACGAGACCTTCGAGCTTCGTCCAGCGGTGGTATTTCCTCCAGTAGACGACGCGGTTGCGCGCCTGATAGTAGCAGCGCATCGGCCCGTATCCCAACGTGAACAGCGGCGCCCAGACGATCTTGCCGTCGGAACGCCGGCGCGGAATCTTGAACGGCGTATGCCTGGATTTGCCCTTCTCATGGATAAGACATGCACGGTTGTCCTTTACAATGCTGTATCCGTTCAGCAGCAATCTCTCATTGAAATCGAAATCCACGTAATCAATGAACAACTCGTCGTCGAACCCGCCCACGGCAAGAGCTGCCGACACATTGTTCAGGGTTCCGGATGTAATTGCCCCGGATCTGGCTGCGTGTTTAAGCCTTTCAATCGCAGGCAGGCGCATCTCCTGGTATTGAGCCATCGTCATGCGGTTGCGATCGAGGATGAACGGACTGACTATCGCCACATCCCCTGACAAATGGCGTTCAAGTTCATCACACATGCCCTCGGTGGGTACACTATCCTGATCCAGCATCAGAATATGCGGATATCCGCAATCATGGGCAGCCGCAAGCAATCGATTGAGGGCAAAGGCGATACCACGATTCTGCGTATCTGCGATGACCCGCACATTTGTAAACTCGTCTTCGCACAACCTTTGCACAGCTTGAGCGTTCCTCGAACCATTCTCATACACGAATACTTCCCGCACCTGCTGCACAGTGGCATGCAGGTTCGTACGCAAACGTTCGATGTCTGGATTGTAGGAGACAATTCCCGCACAACGCATTATTGACATAGCACAACTCACTTTCTCCATATAAAGGAAATATATCCCAGCGACAAGCAATATATAAATAAGCCAAAGTTTTGAACAACGACTGTTATATAAATAAGTAAGAGGAATATCGCAAAAGTCTTATGCAATGCATCACTGCTGAAAGTAAAAAAGAATACAATCGGTATAATATAAGTAAGTAAAAAAGGTATACCTCCATGAATGAGACAGAATATTAATCCACTTGTATACCCCATACCACTACGATAGTTGATAAGATAATGAGACCATATATATTCATCGGATTCGAAACCAAAACCAAAAACTGGATTATCGAGCCATATACGCACACCTTCAGTAATATCCGTCAGATGTGTCAGCCCAGAGTATGAACCACTTATCTTTGATGAAACTATTCTTATCGCAACACAAGAAATGCAGATAAGGACAATCAGTAGTGCAGAGATTAATACTTTAGCCTCATTTTTATTGCTATTATTTATTAACTTTATAAATAAAAATGAAAACCATAGAAAGAGCAAATAAAGATATGCACTTGTAGATAACGCAGTGAAGAGACCTATAGATAGGGTAATAGCACATACATAATTAGTCTTCTTGATGAGGAGTAGATCGATCCCTAGCATCAGACCATAAAACACCGCCGCCTGCGGTGATTCAGGGAAAATGGAAACATTCCTCCAGAGATTAGATGAACCAAAACCAATACTTTGGATTTGATAAAAAAGGTTATAATACGACCCCATGCTACTTCCACTGGTCCAATTCAAACTCGTTTGTGACACAGGTGGCATGCCAAAAAAATTACAAAGAATCCAAAAGAGAATGCTTAATCCACATAATACCGAAGAAATCTTCACGACTCGAAGTAAGAATATATTATATACATATTCCTTCCCTCTGGCCAGCATACACCCAATAAATAAAGGCAGAATAAAGGTAAGCTGAATCCAAGACCCATTCAAAAGACCTTCACCATTATGCGCCAAAGAAATCGACAATTGCACTATTATTGTTGCGCATGCTACTATAAGTACCGGAACTAGAGTCTTCTGCAGTAGATACTTCTTCTGCATTAAATAGTATAAATAATATATTAAACTCACGCCAAACAATGCAAAACATGATAGCGCAAACTGATCGTTCGCAAGAGCCCAAACAGAATTCGAGTTATATATAATTGTAAGAATTAGAAAGAAATCAAGAATCAAGTCTGCTTTATTTTCTTTTACACAGTTATCAAAAACGGAAGCTGCATATTCTTGATATTTCATACTCTCAAATGCCTTAAGTCATATATTAGCGATAGATAATCTCTTTGACTGCATTGCGAACAGCCTCTCTCCACCAACAATCGTCAGGCTTGTACACGGGATAACACTTGATTTTTAGACGCTGCGCCTTGACCCAGACGGTAAGCAGTCGTTCCGAAAGGAATCCGAACAGACGCTGGTTGTACTGGTCGTAGGAGCCGACATCGATGCGGCGCTCCGCCTCGCCGAGCACGTCGAACAGCCAAGTCATATAGGCGTCGAAGTGTGCGTGGTCCATGACGAACATGTTGTAGCTATAGAGCGCATGGCCGTCGAGCACCTCGTCGAAGGCGGCCACGTAGTCCGGGTGGCGTTCGCTCAGGATTGCACGCACCGTCTCCAGATCGGCGATGTTGTGGAACTGCGTGAACTGGTCGCGCACCGTCTTCGTCAGAATCCACGGTTCGGGCAGCACGACGTCGTAATGGCGCAGGTCCTCGGCGAATTGCCCGACCGACACGATCTGCTTCTTCGTACGCGTCGTATAGAAGTAACGCCGGTAATGCACGAAGCCGATGTTGCGCGCACAATCGAGCGCGTTGTGCCACACCCAGTACTGCGCAGTCAGTTCGCAGTACCGAGGATTCTTCGCGGAGATGTTGTCGCCGGCGTCGTCCCTCGTCGCGATGTCGGCATGGTTGCGCGCGGCGCCGGCAAGGATCGGGACGTATCCAGCCATGTTGGGGGCAACAAAGTCCTTATGGGAAACAATGTAGATGATGGTTTGTTCCGAATCAGCCATGATGGTCCTCATGCATGACGCCGAGCTTCGCGCTTGGCGTCGAATTTGCCTTTGCGGTTGCCCACGTAGCGGAAGCCGCAGTCGATGATGAAGCGGCCAGCCGCGATGAGCCGCCCCTGCTTGAGCAGATGCCCTATCGTGTAGGTTGTCATCGCGAGCCCCTCCCCTGTTAGCGGCGCATTGCCCAGGATGTCGCGATGCTTTTCGATTTCCACACCCTGGATGTAGTTGCGTTTGTATTGCTGCCTGAACGTGAAGTTGTGCGAGTGGATCACCTCAGCACTCGCCTCGTAGACGATCTTCCAATCCGCATGCAGAAAACGGGCCGCGATGAACATATCCTCGTTGGTGAGCACCGGATTCTCGAAGCCACCAACTTCAAGGTATGCGGTGCGCCGGTATGCGGCGCAGACATCGCTTGCCCGGAACGCGTTGATCCCCAATCGGTGCACGTCCCTCTGCGTGATCACGGACGAATTCGGCCCATAGGTATAGCCGCGAATCAGACGTTCGGCGGCATTCGCGTCCTCCCGCGGTAGCTGTCGCCCATAGACGAGAGCGACACGTCCATCCTCAAAGGGCTGCAGAATGCGTTCAATGTATCCGTCATCCTTTGGCAGCGCATCCTGCGTCAGGAACAACACATAGTCGCCCGTACTTGCGCGCAACGCACGGTCCCGCGTACCGCCATGGTTGAAGTCCTTGCGGTCGATGACCGTCAGATGCACGTTTGGGTGGCGCCGCACCTCGGCGACGGTGTCGTCATCGGAGGAGGAATCGACGACGATGATCTCATCCGGGACGCGGTGCTGCTGCTCCAGCCTGGTCAGCAGCGGTCCGATCATCGTTCCCGCGTTGAGGGTGGGGATGATCACGGATACTTTAGCCTGTTCCAATTCCCGCGCTCCTTTCCGAGATAGTCTTATGGATTATCACCAACTCAATCACGTTACATTAGCATTTCGACACACTGCGCTAACAAACTACGAATCCCCCAACCGTTGGCTACAGCTCGCCGTTAAGGACGCATCGGTACATATTGTCCCTGTCCTCGTACTGTGCGACGTTCTTATAAGACAATTTATACGCATAGGTATCCGCAGGCAGCGATGTTTTCGCAGAGCCGAGATGTTGCGCCAGGAAGAACCGGTGCAGGTTGTTCGGCGGTACCGCGTCGATTATCTTACGCACGACGGGAATATGCGTGTAGGCCGCCGACAGCATGACGTCGATCATGTAATAGTCGGGCGTATGGTCGGTGAGCGAGTACAACGTGACGAAGGCCTGATACATATAGGCGAACAACGGATTGCCCGGGGCGCCTCCGATGAAGTTCCCGGTCCAGTTGCGCGTCGGCGCCGTCTCGTGGTTCGGAATCGAGTAGAACGGGCAATGGGCGATCCGTTGCGGAAGGTCGGCGGTCAGATAGATCGTCGCGTCCATCCACATGCCGCCGTGCGCGCTCAGCACGGCGAAACGGACGATGTCCGACAACGTCGTGAGCGTGATCTTCCCTTCCTCGACCTTACGCATGACCGACGAATCGATCGTCGCATACTGCGCGATGTTGTCACGGGTGATGACATGGACGGAACGCCCCGCCGCATGTCTGCGTATGCTCGCCACGCAGGCCTTCACCAGGTCCGGTTCACCGCCGTCGAGTCCCTGCCACCACATGAGCCAGATTGGCCCGTCGTTCACGGCCGGCGTGGCGGCGAGCGCCTGCACGTCAAGGGGCAGTTCGCACATGAAACGGCGCCATACTGCTTCGACGAGCCGATCGTAGTAGACGGCGCCGCCACGTCCCGTCAGATGATGCATCAGGCTGGTCATCCCCATGCGAGGGCCGAACAGCCGCCATGCGCTGCCCACATAACGCAACCGGTTCCTGATCTTCGCGTTCCAGGATGACAGGCCCATTTCACTCCTTCAGCCAACGCCGACGTCCCATATGCGCGGCAACGTTCCTACACGCCTGCGCGCATATGGGACGGTGCGACCTCAGTCG
This sequence comes from Bifidobacterium castoris, assembly GCF_003952025.1. GTDB lineage: Bacteria > Actinomycetota > Actinomycetes > Actinomycetales > Bifidobacteriaceae > Bifidobacterium > Bifidobacterium castoris. Next base: position 163,361 of record NZ_QXGI01000005.1, read on the forward strand.
CGCTTGAACAGGTCGCGCGTGTAGACCTTGTCCGTCACGTCCTTGAGTTCGTCGTTCCAACGATTGGCGACGATGATCGTCGCCGCGTCCTTGAACGCGTCCAGATCATGCATGACCGGGCTGCCGAAGAACTCCTCGTCGTCCAACGTCGGCTCGTAGACGACGACCGGGACGCCCTTCGCCTTGATGCGCTTCATGATGCCCTGGATGCTCGACTGGCGGAAGTTGTCCGAACCGGACTTCATCGTCAGGCGGTAGATGCCGACGGTTGGCTTCTCGGCGCCTTCGATCTTCGACAGGATCTGCTCGGCGATGAAATCCTTGCGCGTGCCGTTGGACGCGACGATCGCCTCGATGAGGTTCTGCGGCACGTCCGCGTAGTTCGCGAGCAGCTGCTTCGAATCCTTCGGCAGGCAGTAGCCGCCGTAGCCGAAGGACGGGTTGTTGTAGTGGCCGCCGATGCGTGGATCGAGGCAGACGCCGCGGATGATCTCGGACGTGTTGAGGCCGCGGGACTCGGCATAGGTGTCCAGCTCGTTGAAATAGGCGACGCGCAACGCCAGGAAGGTGTTGGCGAACAGCTTGATCGCCTCCGCTTCGGTCGTTCCGCAAACAAGCTCGGGGATGCCGGTCGTGCCGTCCGCGTTCACGCGCTCGCGCTCCTCCGGAGCCGCGCCCTGGGCGAGCAGATTCGCGAAGACGTGCGCCGCGTCGACGGCCTGTGGATCGTCCATCGGCGCACCGACGACGATGCGCGACGGGTGCAGGTTGTCGTACAGCGCATGGCCTTCGCGCAGGAACTCCGGGGAGAAGATGATCTTCTCGTCGCCGGTCTTCTCGCGCAGCTGCGCCGTGTAGCCGACCGGGATCGTCGACTTGATGACGATCCAGCAGTCCGGGTCGTATTCACGGATTGCCTTGATCGCCGCCTCGACGCTCGACGTGTCGAAGTAGTTCTTCTTCGAGTCGTAGTTCGTCGGCGTCGCGACGACCGCGTAGTCGGCGCCGGTATAGGCCACGGCCGGATCGGTCGTCGCCTGGAAATCGAGCGACATCGTACCGTCGCGCTTGCCATCGAGGAAGCGTGTGATCTCCACGTCCACGATCGGGCTCGTGCACTCATTGAGCATCTCGACCTTCTTCGGCACGATGTCCAACGCATGCACCTCGTTGTGCTGCGAGAGCAGCAACGCCACGGACAAACCCACGTAGCCGGTTCCAGCGACCGCAATTTTCATCTCATTCTCGATTCTTCTAGTTTCGGTTGGTTTGGTTGATTAGGACAACATCGCTCAGTACGCGCCGTGCGGGTGCACGACAATGCCGATTGTGCGCAGGATGTAGACGACGTCGCCGAGAACGCTCCAATCCTGCACATAGCTCACATCGAGCTGACGGCTTTCCTCCTCATTCAGGTCGTTGCGGCCGGAGACCTGCCACGGTCCGGTGATGCCCGGCTTAACCAACAGGCGCGTCGCATAGACCTGATCGTATTCCTCGACTTCGAAGTCGCGCTGCGGACGCGGGCCCACGACGCTCATCGACCCGGTGAACACGTCGAAGAACTGCGGCAGCTCGTCGAGGCTCGTCTTGCGGATGAAATTGCCGACCTTCGTGATGCGCGGATCATGCTTGAGCTTGTAGCGCGCGCCCATCTCCTGGCCGTTCGCCTCGAGCACCTCCTTGAGATGCTTGTCGGCGTCCACGCGCATCGAACGGAACTTGTGGATGTAGAACGGCTTGCCGTGCTGGCCGATGCGTTCCTGCTTGTAGAAGATCGGGCCGCCGTCCTCGAGTTTGATCGCCAATGCGACGATGAGCATGATCGGCGACGACAGGATGATCGCGATCGAGGAGACGACCAAATCGAAGACGCGCTTCTTGATGCGAGACGCCGGCGAATACTGCGGCAGCCTGATCGTCATGATGCTCATGCCCTGGATGTTGCGCATCTGCGTCGCATGTTCGGCGATGTCGAGCGCCGACGTGATCAGCGCGATCTCCAGGTTGAGGGCCTCCATCTGCACGGCGAAGGTGCTCAGGTTGTCGGAGAACCGGTCGAGCACGTCGGTCACCATGACGGTCTGCGCACCGGTCTGCGCGATGCGCGCGGCAAGGTCGTCGCCGTAGGTGATCGGCTGGATGAACTCGCCCCAGGACTCCTCCACCTCGGCCTTGAGGAGGTTGCGGTCCGGATCGGCTTCGATGAGGCCGGTGGCCGGGCTCACCCGGATCGGGCAGACGCGCACCGGCTTGTAGTTGAGCTGCTTGCGCTGGTTGAGGAACTTGAGGATCTGGCCGATGCCCTCCGGCGAGCCGACGATGACGGTCGGATAGGCGTATTCGCCTTTGCGGTGGCGCGCCGTCAGGAACATCCTCGCGACCATGCGCACGATCATCTCGACGATCCAGACGCACAGGCAGGCCACGGTGACGTCGGCCAGCGAAATGGTCGTCTGCATGATGTAGTTGACGGCGCAGATGCTGATCCAGCTGATGCAGGCCGCCTTGAGCAGCAGGACGTTGAGCTGGTAGCCGTCGGCGAACACGTGACGATGGTAGACGCCGGCGACGCGCGCGCAGAACACCCAGATGATCGCGCACACCGCCGCGTACAGATACGGGTTAATCGTGACGTTCCACTGCAGTCGCGTCGTGAAGACGCGCATCTCCCTGTACATCGCCATGACGCCCAGATTCACGCAGAAGAACACCAGCGCGTCGAACGCCATAAGAGCCAGGTTCATGACGAACCGCCACTGCAGCACCTTGGCGGATTGACGATCAACCTGCTGAGCCAGTTGCGCGTCGCTCTGCATTCCGCTCATCATTCTCCCTCTGATGAAATGACATGGTCATCTGATGCGTAAACGACGTCGCATCATGGCACGGATCATGAGTTCCCGCGCACACGAAGATTCATCATAACGCGAACCCTGTTCAGCACGGCGCTTGTCAACAAAGCCTCCACATCGCCGCGACCGCCCGACCGCCGTTTCTCGAACAGTGAATAAGGAATGCCTTCCGTCTAGTATTGAGATGAGGTATCTCAACTAAACCGAGCATCCCGCCGATTCCACGCGTCCAATGCGAGATCGCGCACCGTGCGCCTTCCGCATCCGCGAGCCTGCGTTCCGCGCATGCCGGCGGATGCCGATTCGAAGGAGGCCACAATGGCAGAGTATAAGGAACACGTCAAGGGTGGGGCCGACGACGTGATCGAGGAGACGACGACCGCCACGTCGAACACACAGGACGACATCCAGACCGGTGAGATCGACGCCGTGACCACGCAGGACGAGAGCGACGACGCCATCGAGGACGACGAGCTCCACCAGTTCGAACGCCGCATCGACGAGATCCTCGCCACCGGCGAACTCGACGAGACGCTGCGCGTCATCGACGAGAAGGGCGTCGCGCAGGTGCTGCCGGTGCTCGACACGGAGCCGATCGCGCACCTGCTCGAGGGCATCGAGGAGATCGGCGGCCGCGCGAACGTCTTCGTGCGCACCGCGGACGGCATCGCCGTACTCAACGTCGCCGAATACAGCCCGCAGTATCAGGACGACGAGCAGTCGGCCGACGACACCCCCACCGGCGAGACGCCGATCGTCGACGAAGCCATCGTGTCGGGGGCTATCACGACCATCGAAGACGACACCACCGCAGAAGACTGATCAAACCGCGGCGCAAGCGCCGCATCCGACAAGAACCTAGGAACGCATGGCAGCACACGGACAACAGGAGCATCCACAGCACGAACAACCCGGCGACACAGGAGGCGCACCGCCCATCCGCCCCGGGCGTCCGTACACCCGCGAGGTGCACCACGAGCCGGAGCCGGATGTGGCCACGCACCGCGGAATAGCCGGGCTGTCCGCCGCGCTCACCCGCGAACATGCGTACCGGGACGGCCATCTGACGCGTCCGGCGTTCGTCTCGCTCGCGATCCTGACCTTCATCACCTTCGTCGGCAACTTCACTCAGCTGCAGCTGAGCGCCGCGCTGCCGACGCTCGTCGACGACTTCGGCATCTCGGTGACGCTCGGCCAATGGATGACATCGATCTTCCAGCTGACGATGGGCGTCATGGTGCCGCTGACCGCGTATCTGACGCGGCGTTTCTCCACACGGCAGATCGTCATCACATCGATGGTCGTGTTCACGGTCGGATCGGTGCTCGCGTGGCTCAGCCCGACCTTCTCGCTCGCGCTGTTCGGCCGTTTCCTCGAGGCTGCCGGCACCGGCGTCATGTGGCCGGTGCTGCAGATCACCGTCTTCTCGATCTTCCCGTTGGACCGGCGCGGCATGGCGATGGGCGTCGTCGGCATGGCGATGGCCGTGGCCCCGGCGATCGGCCCGACGCTCGGCGGCCTGCAGACCGATATGAACGGATGGCGCTCGATCTTCCTGACGCTCACCGTCATCGGCTGCATCGCAATCGTGCTCGCAGCCTGCGGACTGCACAATTTCGGGGCATCGGACAAGACGGCGCATGCGGACTTCTTCTCGGTGGGCCTGTCGATCATCGGCTTCGGCGCGCTCATGTTCGGGTTCACGAACATCCAGTCCTATCCGATTGTGGCTCCCGTCGTCTGGCTCCCGATGGTCATCGGCATCGCCGGCATCATCTGGTTCGTGCTGCGGCAGATCCATAACGAGAAGCGTTTCAAGGCCGGCAACGCGAAACGTCCGGCGCTGCTTGATCTGTCGGTGCTGCGCAACGCGCATTTCTCGGTCGGCACGCTCATCGCGGCATTGAGCTTCTTTGCGTTCAGCTCCCTCGTCGTGCTCATTCCGCTGTACATCCAGAACTGCCGCGGCTACACGGCCACGATCAGCGGTCTCGTCATGCTGCCCGGCGCCATCGCGCAGGCGATCGCCCAGTTCTTCGGCGGACGCGCGCTCGACCGGTTCGGCGCGCGTCCGGTCGCGATGGTCGGCACGATATTGCTGTGCCTCGGCACCGTGATGATGAGCATGATCGGCATACAGACCTGGATCTGGTACATCTCCATCTGCCAGTTCATCCGGCAGATCGGCATGGGCTTCGTCATGATGCCGATCACCACATGGTCGCTCAACTGCCTCAAGCCGGCCGAGGTGTCCGCAGGTTCAGCGGTCACGAACACCGTGCGGCAGATAGCCGGCGCGATCGGATCGCCGGTCATGATCCTGACGATGTATTCAATCGCCGCGGGGCAGATGTCCTCCGTCCGCACCGAGATCGCGGCGGACGTCATCGGCATCGAATGGGCGCTGCGCATCAGCGCGATCATCAACTTCATCATGATCCTGCTGGTCGTCTTCGGCGTCAAAGGCGAGGACGCCGGCTCCGCGCGCGACGCGGTGCGCCGCGCGCTGGGCCATGAGAAGGACCGGCCCGCTCCCCGCACCGCTATGGCCGTCTCTGGCAAGTAGCCGCTACGCCTTGCCCATCGCCGTGAGCACGATGAGCACCAGGTTGAGCAGCACGATCACGGCGCACACGGCGAGGCAGATGATGTGCTTCACCATGCCGTCGGCGTATTTGCCCATGATCTCTCGGTCATGGGTGTAGCGCATCAGCGGGATGATCGCGAAGGGAATGCCGATCGAAAGCACCACCTGACCGATGATCAGCGCCTCGGTCGGATTGCTCGCGAAGGCGAGTACGACGAGCGCCGGCACAAGCGTCACGATGCGGCACGCCCACATCGGCGCCTTCACCCGCAGCAGCCCCTTCATGATCTCCGAACCGGCGTAGGTGCCGACCGACGTGGAGGACAGCGAGGACGCGAGCAGCCCGATCGAGAAGATTGTGCCGACGGTGGGCCCAAGCACCTGCGTGATCGCATGCTGCGCGCCTTCGATCGTGTCGGTGCCGCCCATGCCATGCAATGAATTCGCCGCGATGACGAGCAGTGCGATGTTCACGCTGCCTGCGATAGCGAGCGCCCACACGACGTCGATGCGGCTGCCGTGCATCATCTCGGGCACGCTCGGCCGGTCGACGCCTTTGCCGAAGTGGTCATTCACGAGCGTCGAATGCAGGTAGATCGCGTGCGGCATGACCGTCGCGCCGAGCATCGACGCGGCCATCAGCACCGAGGCGCCATCCGAGAAGCGCGGCATGAGCCCTTCGGCCACCGCGAGCGGGTTCGGCGGGTCCATGAACAACCCTGCGATGAATCCGAAGGTAATGACGAGCAGCAGTCCGATGACGAGCCGCTCGAAGATCCTGTGCGTTTCGCCGCCTTGGACGAACAGCAGCAATGTGGAGACAGCGCCGATGATGCACCCGCCGAGCAGCATCGGTATACCGAATAGCAGGTTGAGCGCGATCGCGCCGCCGATCACCTCGGCCAGGTCGGTGGCGATCGCAATCACCTCGGCCTGCATGAAGAACAGGAAGCATCCGGCCGCGCCCATGCGTTCGCCGAGGATCTGCGGCAGGCTTTTGCCGGTCACGACGCCAAGCTTCGCCGCCTGATACTGGATGAGCACGCTCATGCAGTTCGCGGCGACGAGCACCCAGACGAGCATGTATCCGTATTTCGCGCCGGAGGTGAGGTTCGCGGCGACGTTGCCGGGGTCGACGTAGGCGACGGCCGCGACGAATGCCGGCCCGAGCATGCTCGCGAGCGCATGCGTCGTCTTCTCCGGCCTGCCTTCGTCCTGGCGTGCGATGGCGATGTCCTGCGCGGCCTCCGCGTCGAGTCCGAGCGTATCGATGTCCACCGGCTTCTGGACGCCGGCCGCTGCATCGCACACTATGCCGTCCGCCGTGCCATCCGGTTTCGTTTCGCTTCGCCGTGTCATCGCCGCTCCTCATCGCGTTGCCCTATCAAGCAGTCCTAGAGGGCCAACATAACGAATCGACGTCTGTTCGCGGCTCGCTCAATCGTCGTCATTCCTCGGGCACCGCCTGCCCGGGGCAGCTGTGCAGCACGGCGAGCATCGCACGTTTCTCCTGTGTGGTGACCGTCAGTCCGTACTTGTCCTTGACGCCGATCTGCCGTGCGACGTATGCGCAGCGGTACCCGCTGTTCTCCGGCAGCCAGTATGCGGCCGAGGCCGAGGATTTCTCCTGGTTCGCCGCGCCGTCCACGGCGATGAGGTTGTACATGTCGTTGCCGAATTCGTAGCGTTTCTTCGCGCTCCAGGTGCTCGCCCCCGACTGCCACGCGTTCTGCAGCGCCACGACATGGTCGATCTGCACGGCTGCGCTCGTGTCCCTGCCCCGCTGGAAATGGATCTCGTCGCCGGTGTACGGGTCTTCGAGGACGCCCGACTGGACCTTGCAGCCGCCGCGTTGCGTGTAGCGCACGTCTTCGAGGTCGCGGCCCAGCACGTCGTCGCGCACGTCGCAGCCGTTGCCGTCGACGTCGGTCTGCCGGTAGCCGAATTTCTCGCGGTCGTAGCCGCGCGACGACGGATGATCATCGACGGTGAGCGAGTCGAGCGTCTGCGCAGCCGTGCCCGTCGCACGGTATCTGCCGGTCATCTCGGCGAGCTTCGGGCTGACTCGGGGCAATACAAGGCCGATCGTCACACCGATGACGACGAGGATGACGAGCAGGATGAGCATACGTTCGAACAGGCCGGCGCCGTTGATGTACTTGCGGCCGAAATGCTGGGAGCGTCTGCGTGTCATGCCATTACGTCTACGCGTTCCCGTCTGCGAACGCAAATCGTCGGCCCCGTCATCGCCGCGCGGCCATCAGCGTCCTTGGTATTCGGCGGCGAGCGCGTCGAGGCGTGTGCGGAACCGAGGCCAGTCGGTGCGCATCGCCGTGAGCAGCCTGTGGTCGGGGACCTCGTCGATCGCGACCCATTCGATCTCCATGCTTTCGTCGTCATTCGCCTTCGGATGCACCGTATGCCCCGGCTTCTCGAACGCGAACACCGTCGTGTAGGACCACGGGCCGTGCTCCTCGCAGTAGGAGCCGACGACCTCGATGTCCTCCGGCGTGATGTTCGCCTCCTCGTCGGCTTCGCGCAGCGCGCCCTCAAGAGTCGACTCGCCGTTGGCGATCGCACCGCCCGGGATGCCCCACGTGCCGCCTTCGGCGCTCCACGCGGCGCGGTGCTGCATGACGACGTGCGTGACCTTACCGGTCGTCGCGTCACGGCGCGCAAGCAGCACTCCCGCGGCGCCGTTGGTTCCCCAATGACGGCGTCCGCATGCGCATTCGACCCAGCCGTCGCCCGGCTGATGCACGTTCGTCTTCGGCGCCTTCGCCGAGGATTCCTGGAACCGTTCGTCGCGCGGCACGTTCCACAGGTCGGTCCATTCGATGCCCATCCGTTCGACGAGTTCACGCGCCAGCGGCAGGCTCAAACCGATGATGCCGCTCGGCGCACCGGTGATCGAATCGATGAACGCGCCGCCGAGACCGTCCAGCGTGAACGACCCCGCCACCTCGAGCGGCTCCCCGGAGGCGATGTAGCGGTCGATCATCGTCTCGGTGAACTCGCAGAACGTCAGCGTCGCCATGCTCGCCGCGGTCTCCATGCGCCCCGTCGCGAAATCGATCAACGTGTGCCCGGTCCACAGTTCGCCGGTCGCGCCGCTCATCGCCCGCAGGCGTTCGCGCGCGACCGCTTCGGTGTGCGGCTTGCCGTACGCGTGGCCGTTGAGCAGGAACATCGAGTCGCAGCCGAGGATAAGCGGACCGACCTTGCGGTCTGAGAGACCGCCGGTCGTATCGATCGGCTCGCACTCGGTCGGGATGTCGACGCCGGAGAAATCGCGCGTCTGCGCCGACGCGATGGCTTCGACCGTGTATTCGGCGGCCGGCGACCCCGCATCCGTCACCATCTGCTCCGCGGCCACTTCGAGCGGACGGCCGATGACGCGTTCGCCGGCGGCCTCCGAGGCCGTGCGCACGACGTTGCGGTAGATCTCATAGACGGCCATCGCCTTCGCACGGGACAACGTGCACACCTTGTCGGCGATCGGCAGCTCGTCCACGCTCACGCCCTGCTCCCGCGCCCTGCGCTCAATCACGGCGTCCTCGTCGACATGCGACACGCGAATCGTCGGGCAGATGCCGGCGTTGAACAGCACATCACGACGCGGCTGGGACTTGGAGGCAAGAATCAACGGAATGCTCATGCAGTACACCTTACTGCACGCGTTGCATCGGCGGCATGATTCATATGTGCGTCACACCGTCGATACGGTTCGGCAAGATAAGCGCAGAAGATTTTCAGAGATTTCTATGATGAAGGACGGTTAATGACCACACAGATCGACGTCGCCTTGAAGGGACGGCGCAGCACCGGCAAGCGCAAACAACGCAACTCTAGCATCGAATTACTACGCATCATCGCCATGCTGATGATTATTTCCCATCATTTCATTGTGCACAACGGAAGCCCTCTTTCACAATTCCCACTAACACCGGGCAGAGAAATCTTCTCATTCTTCTTCCTTAGCGGCGGCAAAATCGGCGTTGTCATCTTTTTCTCCATCTCTGCATGGTTCTTCATCGACTCCGCGCAGTCCATTAAGCAAAACTTCAAACGCATATGGCTGATGGAGCGGGAACTGTTGTTCTGGAGTCTCACCTTACTGGCGGCATTCGCAATCATAAACAGATCCACATTCCCCTCCATAGTAATCACCAGCTTCTTCCCCATCGTCACCAATCTCTGGTGGTACGCAACATCATACGCAGCTTTTCTCGCTTTACTACCATTCTTGCAATACGCGTTATTGGCGATAGGCCGCAAACGTCATATACAATTGACCGTGATGCTACTGGCAGTTTTCGCGCCTCTGAGCTTAATCCCTTTGCAAACAATATTTCCATTATTCATCAATAATGTAATGGGATTTGTGTATATATTTATTATACTTTCTTGCTATAAGCTTTACATCAAACCCGCATCAACAAAATACTTGTGGGGTATGATCAGCATAGGACTAGGGCTATCCGTTGCGATAATAATATTCATAGATATGGCAGTAAAATATCTTTTCAACAATACAACTCCAGCAGTTTTAGATAATTACTCACCGTTTTCAAATTTTGCACTACCAACGATGCTAGTCGGCATTCCAATCTTCCTCTTATTCAGTCGTACACATTTTCATAGCGGTATTATCAATTTCATAGCCAAATCCGCATTTGCTGTCTACCTGATTTCTGATTATCCGCTTACACAGAATCTGCTGTGGTCCACTTGGTTCAACCTCAAGGACATCTACGGCAAGCCCTTCATGGTGCTTCACGTCATCTGCATCCTATTCGGCGTATATGCGGCATGCACATTGTGTGACTTCATACGCCGCGGCCTGTTCGCCCTCACCGTGGACCGTCATCCGGGACGATGGTTCAATGCACTATGGGATACAGTCGCCCACTGGCATTGGGTACAGTCACTGCCGAAGCTGATGCTGGAACCCTCCGCATCCAACACAGCAGATTCCCCACAGGCCGCGCAGATCAAGTAATCCCCTCCGCCATCGTGACTGTGGGACCGCGCCATCGCCGCGGTTCCACAGTCACATGTCCATTCCGGCATCCACCCAAGCCATCCGCCCGCCCCGTCATCTTCATTACGATTCATCCCGCCACACCGCGATTCATCCGTCCTGCGCCACACTATGATTCATCCGGCCATCACCACAACATGATTCATCCTCCCGACGCCACAACGCAATCCCCTGGCGCCACAATGTGATCCACCTTCTGGCGCCACAACGCGACGATTACACGACTACAGCTTCTCGCCACTCTCCCGCATAACTCGATACTTCACGCATGATCTCGATATATGCGAAGGACGCACCCACTCAAGCACATCAATCCAAGTATTCATGATTGAGTATGGAGGATTTTGCGTGAATTTCTAAGTGTCTTGTGCACATTTGCGCAATTCCCGCTTTGGCCAGAACACCTATCCCATTCCCTTCCCACGCATATCTCGATAATTCACCCAAGATATCGAGATATGCACTCACACACCCTGTTATGCGCCACTCACACACCCTTCCGTCCCGCGCGCCGCGGATCCGCAATCCGCGCATAGGTCAGCCGCGCGATCTGCGGCTGGACGCCTGTCTGCGCCGCGATCACGCACATGATGCGCATTGCGAGCCGATCCAACGCCTCCTCGGAATTCAAATCATCCTGCGTCACCTCGAACACCCGCCAGCCCAACGCGGCCAACGCGCCGAGCTTGTCACGGTCACGCCGATACTGCCTGTAGTCCGAACGATGCTGATCCCCCTGATATTCCAACCCAACGCGATACCGCTCGAGCGCAAGGTCCACCGTCTGCTCCACACGTGAATCGTATGCGGCGCCCGGCACCGCGAAGTTGATTGCGAACTCCGGAAGACCGCGCAATTCCAACCGTACCCGCAGTTCGGTCTCCTTGACCGATGCGCTGCCCGGTTTCGCGATCGCGAGCGCAACCCGACACCGATGCTTGCCGTGGAAACGCCGCGCCTCCACGAATGCGCGCAGTTCGTCGAGCGTCGCCAACCCGTAGCGTTCCATCGACTCCGCAATCTGGATGAGCTGCAGCATCGTCGCATCCATCGCGACCGACGACCATGCGGCCGCCGGCTTGAGGCAGCATATGCCGTTCGCGAGCATCTGCACGCAATCATCGGCCAGCCCGTTCCACACATGCATGCGCACACCCGGCAACGCGCGCCGTTCGGACGCCGTACGGACGACGACGTGCAGCGCATCCGCGTTCGGCCGCCGTTTCGATTGCCTCCCCGGTTTGCGCGACGCCGCATTGTCCCACGCGTTACCCGGCCCCGCCAGATCTTCGGGCGTCTCCACTCCGAGCAGTCTCAACGCCGTCGATTTGCAGTACGCGTACGGAAGATTGGCGTCCTTGCAACGACGCATCACCTGCGACGTGCGCTCCCGCAGATTGGCGCGCAGCATCGGATACGACCGCTGATTCCCGTATCCGCGCTGTGCAAGACCTTCATCCACCGGCGAATCCATGGGCACGGCGTCCCATGGATATCCATCATCCGCATATTCCCCGTTGGCACCGAATGTGGTGACTCCCATCCTCTCTCTCCTTCCAGCAACCCCACCGTCACGGATTGCACAATCCGTGCGCGTGAATCCGCTCACCGTACGTCCGGATATTCTTCACCTGCAAACCCATTTATGACTTCTGTGGAAATGTGGATTCACACGCCAACCTCTACCCCGCATGTGCACAACGTTGTGGATACGTGCATAACTCAAAAGATGCTCCTGTATTCCCGACCTATGCGTTCATGTGCCGTCGTGGCATGCATACTGGCTCCATCGATACGCACATTTGCGGACATGGCACATGTCAATCATGCCAATTCCTCACAAAATCAATGATTTCCTATCATTCCCCTTGCACTCAGACCATCGCCTCCCTCGCCCGGCAGCGCATAATTCGATATTCCAACCGAAATATCGAGTTATGCACTTGTGCGCCCATGCGCGCACACCCACACCCACACCCACCTACGCATGCACCCATGCACCTGTTCATCTGCTGAACACCGCCCCCGACCCATGCACATTCATGTGCTATTTCTCGAGGGAGGCCGCGCGCCAGCGCACGCCGAAGAGGATTCCCACGCCGTAGTCCGCGCACATCCGCGCACCTTCGACGGCGTACCATGCATCTACAACCCAAGAAGGTCATCGATGGAAACCACGAGAAACGAACTCAACAAGAATCTCGCCCAGATGCTCAAGGGCGGCGTCATCATGGACGTCACGACGCCCGAGCAGGCGCGCATCGCCGAGGACGCGGGCGCGTGCGCCGTCATGGCGCTCGAGCGCATTCCGGCAGACATCCGCGCGGCCGGCGGCGTGAGCCGCATGAGCGATCCCGCGATGATCAAGGGCATCCAGGAGGCCGTCTCGATTCCCGTCATGGCGAAGGTGCGCATCGGCCACATCGCCGAGGCCCGCATCCTGCAGGCCATCGAGATCGACTACATCGACGAGTCCGAGGTCCTCTCCCCCGCCGATGACGTCTACCACATCGACAAGAACGAATTCGCCGTCCCCTTCGTCTGCGGCGCGAAGAACCTCGGCGAGGCGTTGCGCCGCATCGAGGAGGGCGCCTCGATGATCCGCACGAAGGGCGAGCCAGGCACCGGCGACGTCATCCAGGCCGTGCGCCATATGCGCACGATGAACAAGCAGATCCGCGAGCTCGTCTCGCTGCGCGACGACGAGGTCTACGAGTTCGCCAAGCAGCTCGCCGTGCCGTATGAGCTCGCGAAGTTCGTACATGACAACGGCCGTCTGCCGGTCGTCAACTTCGCCGCCGGCGGCGTCGCGACCCCGGCGGACGCCGCGCTGATGATGGAGCTCGGCGCTGAGGGCGTCTTCGTCGGCTCCGGCATCTTCAAGTCCGGCGACCCGGCGAAGCGTGCCGCCGCGATCGTGCAGGCGACCGCGAACTGGCAGGACGCCGATCTGCTCGCCCGTCTGTCCGAGAACCTCGGCGAGGCGATGGTGGGCATCAACGAGGACGAGATCGAAACGATCATGGCCGCCCGCGGCGAGTGACAGGCGTCGTCCATGGTTGTTGACGTTTCCTACATCTGCAAAGAGCATTCCGACGGCGTCGATGCCGTGGCGCATGGCGTCACCGGCATCCTCGCCGTGCAGGGCGCCTTCGCCGAGCACGCCGCGATGCTCGGCCGTCTCGGCGCGCCGTGGAAGCTGCTGCGCGCGGCCGAGGATTTCAACGATTCGATCGACCGCGTCATCCTTCCCGGCGGAGAAAGCACGACGCAGGGCAAGCTGCTGCGTTCCACCGGCCTGTTCGACCCGATCGCCGCGCATATCGCGGCCGGCAAGCCGACCTTCGGCACCTGTGCCGGCATGATCCTGCTCGCCGAACGGCTCGACAACGACCCAAACGTCTATTTCGGCATGCTCGACGCGACCGTCCGTCGTAACGCGTACGGCCGTCAGCTCGGGTCGTTCGCCACGACCGAGGACGTGCAGACCTTCGCCGCCAATGGCGATCCGAGCGGTGTCATCAGCGATTTCCCGCTTGTGTTCATCCGCGGCCCCTTCGTAGCCGAGGTAGGTCCGAAAGCCCATGTCATGGCGAGCACCGGCGGCAACGCCGTCGCACTGCAACAGGGCAACATCCTCGCGACCGCCTTCCATCCCGAGATCACCGATGACACCCGCATCCACGGGTATTTCCTGAGTCTGTGATTTCAAGAGATATAACAAAAGCTGAGGGTGGCCCGTGCAACGCACGGGCCACCCTCATAACGTCCTATCTACACACAGACCGACAGCTTCATAGACTGTCGCGCACTGCGGTCACTACATCGTAGTTGACAGCATGAATGCGTTCATCTGCAAGCATTTCCGCGATAGTCATCCACATGCACCGGTGACCACCAATCTCAAACTCGCCGTCCAGTGACCAATGCTCCGGAAGTGTCTGCACGTCACCCGAGTAGATGCGGTAGCGATAGTGCCGTTCCTCGTCATGCTCGGTGGAGTATTTCGTACTCTCCTCAGTACCGCGCATCGCGAGCTCGCAATCTTGCGTGGAAACCTTGAACTCGACGCTCAAATAGTTCCGCAGATCACGCTCGTCATCCTGAATATCCGGAGTGGAACGACGGTTCGGGAAGAACCAGCAATCCCAATCGACGTCATAATACAGTAGATACTGATTCGAGTCAGGAACGCCGGGCTGTCTAATCGCGACGATGGAACTACTAATCATCTTCCCGGCTATCTCCTTATACAAAATCTCAACAGTGAAACGGTGCCTCACATGTTCCACTATTTTTTTCATATGCCCCATATCCCGTAACCAACAGACCGAAGCCAAGCATCATCCCATTTACAGATTGCGTTAGACACTGCCCATGCCGCAGGGATATAGAACACACCTGTGATGAAGATGAGGATCGAGTCCCAAAGGGGACGCACGCCGATTTGCGTACGATGCTTATCAAGCACCGCGCGCAAATCGCTCTCTCGAATCATCAACATCATGCGTCACCATTGTACATAGGCCCATTTAGACAACGGGACCGCTCACCCTCACACCACGCGCACTTCGTCGGCGATCTTCATCGTTGATTCCCGGTGCGAGACGAGCACGACGGCGGCGCCGCTCTCCTCGACCAAGCCGTTGATCGACTGCAGGATGTACGCCTCGTTGAGCGAATCAAGCCGGCTCGTCGGTTCGTCGAACAGATAGAGCCGCGCGTCGCGCAGGAACATCCTCGCCAGGCCGATGCGTTGGCGTTCACCTTCCGAAAGCCGGCCGCCAAGTTCGCCGACCGGCGTCTCGACGCCTTGCGGCAGGCTTTCGACGAGCCGCAGCACCGATGCCTTGCGCAGCGCCTCGCGGATTTCGCCATCGCTCGCCTCCGGCGCCGCAATCCGCAGATTATCGGCGATCGTGCCGTCGAACAGATACGTCTCCTGGCTCATCATCGTCTGCAGCCTGCGCCGCGCATGCGCGTCCACAGCCGGCAGCGTGTCCCCGGAAAGCGTGACGACGCCCGATTGCGGATCCCAGTAGCGCATCAGCAGCTTGAGCATCGTCGACTTGCCGCGCCCGCTCGGTCCCTGCAGACCGAGGATGCCCGACACCGGCGCGTCGAGTGTCACATCGTCGAGCACCGGCGCACCGTCGCCGTAGGCGAAGGTCACGTCGTCCATCCGCATGCCGTCATACTGCGGCGCGAGCGTTCCGCGTTCGACGACCGCAGGCGTCTCATCCATCAGCGCGAACAGACGCCGCGCCGATGCGAAGGTCTGCGTCAGGCTTGCCGGCAACGCGCTCAATGCGAGCGTCGGTCCGAACGAACTGACGACGAGCACGAGCGCCGTCACTGCGGCAGTCATGTCGGCGTTCGTCGTCAACGCCAGCGCGAGCGTCAGGAACGCCGCGGCCGCCGAGACGAGCACGATGATGACGTGATCGAGTCCGCCGTAGGTCGCGTTGCGTGCGCTGAGCTCGACGCGCTGCGTCCACAGCGCACGCGAACTGCGCTCGATCCGAGACAGCCGCGCTTCGCCCTGACCGAAGCGGATGATCTGCTCCAGACCGTGCATGTCGTCGAGCACCATGTCGTCCAACCGGGCCGATTCCTTGCGGATGCGGCCGCCGACGCCGTGCAACGCCCCGGCGAACAGCTTCGGCACGACGACGCCGATGAGCAGATGCGCCACGATGAGCAGCAGCGCGAACCACGGGCTGAGGAGCAGCAGCGCGACCGTGTAGATGAGAGTCGTGGAGATTGCGATGACGGTCGGTGAGATCGTATGCGCGAAGAAGATCTCGAGCAGCTCCACGTCGGTCGTGACCATCGAGACGAGGTCGCCCTTGCCTTTGCCGGCGAGCTTCGCCGGCGCGAGCCTGCGCAGCGCCGCGAACATCTTCGCGCGGAACAACGCGAGCAGCCGGAACGCCAGATTGTGGTTCATGTACTGTTCGCAGTAGCGCATCGCGCCGCGGATGAGCGCGCAGACGATCATCAACGCGAGCGCCCATCCGGCGCCCATCCCCCACACCGGTCTGCCGAGGGCCGCGAACAGCGCCATCGTGCCGAATACCGGCAGGAAGGTCGCGGCGATGTGCCCGAGCGTGCCGAAGACGCATGCGACGATCATCAGCGGCCGCAGCGAGCCGACCTGACCGAGCAGCCGCCCGATGAGCCGCATCGTCGGCATTTCCTCGTGCGGCGCATCCTTCTTCGCCGCCTGCGTCGTCGGCGCCGGAGAGTCGGAGCCATCGGCCTGCACGCCGCGCGACTGCGCCGTCATATCCTGCGCATACCGGATGCCGGCGTGTTCCTTGCGTTTGCCGACCTGTTCGACATCCTGCTGCGTCCGGAACATCGTCGCATACACGCCGTCGGCGGCGATGAGCGCGTCGTGGGCGCCGGTCTCCACGCAGCCGCCGTCGGCGAACACGGCGATGGTGTCCGCGGCGACGGCGTCGGCGAGCCTATGCGTGATGAGCAGCACCGTCTTGTGTTCGGCGAGCTTGTGCACTGTCTCCATGATGAGCCGTTCGCTGTCCGCGTCCACCGAACTCGTCGCCTCGTCGAAGATCATGATCGGCGTGTCGCGCAGCAGTGCACGAGCCACGGCGACGCGCTGACGTTGACCGCCGGAGAGGTTCGCCGCGTCCTGTTCGATCCGCATGTCCAATCCGTCGGACTGCGCGTCGATAAAGTCGAGGATGTGGGCGTCGGCGAGCGCGCGCCGCAGTTCCTCGTCGGTCGCGTCCGGCTTCGCCATCAGCAGGTTGTCGCGCAGCGTGCCGGCGAACAGATGGCTGCGGGCGCCGACGATCGAGACGGCGTGCATCAGCGCATCCTCGCTGCAGTCGCGCAGCTCAACCGTCGCGTTGCCGTCGGCGAACCGCAGCGAGCCCGTGTATCCTTCGAGTTCCCCGGCGATGAGCGCCGCCAACGTCGATTTTCCCGATCCTGATTCGCCGACGATCGCCGTCAGCGAGCGCGCCGGCATCGTCAACGTGACGTCATGCAACGCCGGCTTGGCGTCGTCCTCCCCGTACGCGAATCCGAGCGATTCGGCGCGCACGCCGAGGTCGGCGCCGGCAGGCAGCGTTTGCGCGCCGTATTGCGGCCCGGGTACGTCAAGCAGCGCGAAGATGCGTTTGCTGGAGGTCATGCCGTTCATCGCGACATGGAAGTACGAGCCGAGCTGGCGCAGCGGCAGGAAGAAGTCGACGGCCATCAGGATGACGAAGAGGACGCCGGACAGGCCGAGCAGCGGATCGGCGAGGCGCGGAGTCGAGACGAACAGGTCGCCGAAGGCCTGATTGCCGCCGTGCATGAACTGCCAGACAGCCACGAAGATGCCGGCCGCGGTGCCGCCGTAGGCGACGACGTCCATCGCCGTCAGCGAGCGCAGCTGGATCTGCAGCACGCGCATCGTCATGACGCGGAACTCCTCGGCCTCGCGGTTCATCTTCTCGGCCGCGCGTCCGTCCGCGTCGAAGGTCTTGAGCGTCTCGAGCCCCTGCAGGTCGTCGAGGAACACGGCGCCCATGTCCGTGTATTTGCCCCAGTATTTGCGGAAGGTCTTCGCCGTGCGCATCGCGATGAGGCCGACGATGATGACGATGAGCGGCGCGCAGACGAGCAGCGTGACGGCGGTCGGCATGTTGACCGGCGCGATGACGGCGAACAACGTCAGCGGCGCAAGAATCGCGAAGCCGAGCTGCGGCAGGAACGATTCGAAGAAGCTCTGCACCTGGTCGACGCCTTCGCCGGTGAGCTGCACGACGTCCGACGTGCGCGTGTGCTGCGCGTACGACGGTCCGAGCGACAGCATCTTCCTGTACAGCGCCGAGCGCAGGCCGAGTTTGACGCGCTCCGCGGCCAGGGTGCCGAGCTTCGTCGCGAACCTATGCGCGACAAAGCGCACGACGGCGATGACGAGGAACATGACGACCGACGGCCAGAACTCCGTGACGTTCGCCGCGAACGCAAGGTCGTCGCCGGCGTAGCGGACGAGCGGCGCGACGATGCCGACGATGCTCGCCGCGAGCGCGATGTCCGCGAGCAGCCCGATCCACAGGAAGACGACCTTGCCTATGACGAGTTTCCTGACTCCCGGTACGAGCGTGAAGAGCCGCTTGTCGACCATCGTTCCTCCTGAGCTTCGATTGTTCGTTCATCGGTGCGCGATGCGAGACCATTCGCCAATCTAGCAGCATCGCGCCGTGCTGAACAGAGGTGCTTGGCAACTTTTTCGTGACGCCGCCCACGTTTCGGGCACCGCAGATCGCTTGTCCATTCGCACAAATCAGTTTTCGCGAGTCTTGTCCCTTCGTACAATGCCGCGCCGCATCCCTGCCGGTTACGATGACGTAGCTTACGCGAACGTTTTCAGGACAGGACCCTCCATGCTCACCGAATACACGACGCCCGGCGCGGCGCTCACCGTCTCCGATTCCACGACCGTCTACTCGATGCTCACCGACCGCATCGCCACGACCGGCCCCGACCTCCCGCTCGTGGAGTACAAAAACGCTTCCGGCGCATGGACGACGATGACGGCCGGCGATTTCAATGATCGCGTCCGTGCGATCGCGAAGGGTCTGATCCAGTTCGGCATTGCGAAGGGCGACGCCGTCACGATCTTCTCGGCGACGCGCATTGAATGGGGGCTGTTGGATTTCGCGCTCGCCGCGATCGGCGCCGTGACGGTGCCGATCTACGACACCGACTCGGCCGCGCAGGCGCAGCGCATCCTCAATGACGCCGACGTGAAGCTCGCGGTCGCCGACAACCAGCAGCGTTTCGACGCGCTCGACTCGGTGATCGACGCCTGCCCGACGCTCGAACGCATCCTGATGCTCGACGCGAAGGCGCTTGAAGCACTTGAAGGCCTCGGCGTCATGGTCTCCGACGAGGAGCTCGACGAACGCATCGCCGCTGTGCGCGCCGACGATCTGGCGACGATCGTCTACACGTCGGGATCCACCGGCACGCCGAAGGGCGTCGAGCTGACGCATAGGAACTTCACGAGCATCACGCGTTCGGCCCAGCAGTGCATGCCGAAGGTCATCGAAGGCGAGGCGCGGCTGCTGCTGTTCCTGCCGCTCGCGCATTGCTTCGCGCGTATGATCCAGTACTTCACGATCGCCTCCGACGAAGGCGTCGTCGGCTATCTGGGAGACACGAAGACGCTGCCCAAGGACATGCAGGTCTTCCAACCGACCTTCGTGCTCGCCGTGCCGCGCGTGTTCGAGAAGGTGTACAACGCGGCATCGCGCAAGGCCGGTACCGGTTGGAAAGGCCGCATGTTCCTCAAGGCGGCGGCCGCGGCGATCGATTGGTCGAGGATGGAGCAGGACGGCGTCAGGCCGACGCTCAGGCAGCGCGCCGAGCATGCGAAGTACGAGACGACCGTCTACCGCACGATCCGTTCGGCCTTCGGCCCTCGGATCAAGTATCTTGCATCGGGCGGCGCGCCGATCAGCGACGACCTGCTGCATTTCTTCAACGGCATCGGCATTCCGATGATCCAGGGCTACGGCATGACCGAAACGGCGGCCCCGTTCGCGTTCACGCGCGTCGAGGATCTCGCGATCGGCTCGGTCGGCCAGCCGGTGCCCGGCTCGTCGGTGCGCATCTCCCCGGACGGCGAACTCGAAGTGCGCGGGCAGAACGTGTTCCGCGGCTACCACAACCTTCCCGAGAAGACGGCCGAATCGCTCACCGAAGACGGATGGCTGCGCACCGGCGATCTCGCGCGGATCGACGACGACGGCCACATCACGATCACCGGCCGCGCGAAGGACATCATCATCACGGCCGGCGGCAAGAACGTCTCCCCGATTCCGATGGAACAGCAGATCAGCGCATGCCCGATCGTCGAACACGCCGTCGTCATCGGCGACGGACGCCCATTCGTCTCCGCCCTCGTCACGCTCGACCCGGAGGGCGTGGCGAGCTGGCTGCCGACGCAGAAGCTGTCCGCCGATCTGACGATTGACGAGGTCGCCGCGCTGCCGGAGACGGCCGCCGAGATCCAGCGCTACGTCGACCTCGCGAACGCCGACGTCTCACGCGCCGAATCGGTAAGGAAGTTCGCCGTGCTCCCCGTCCAGCTCACCCAGGACAACGGCTGCCTGACGCCGTCGCTCAAGGTTGTGCGGCCGAAGGTGAACGAGGCGTTCAAGGAGGTCATCAATGGGGATGTGTATGCGGGGAAGCAGTGAGGTCATTTAGGCGGAGCGGGAAGATGCGATTTAGACAAGTATTTGCCCACGTTCTTAGACAGTGGGCGCAGTTGACGCATTGCCGCATTCTGCACAATCTCGCAGATCTCGGGAACAGCGCTCGGAAGAGCCTCATCCTAGGCTTTCGCGATACATTCTGCCCTAAAGCATTCGAAAAGTGGCATGAACTGCTTATCCGTGAGGATATATTGCGCTATAGTACCATTGGATCTCAAGCTAAAAGTTGATGGCATAGATAAAATTCCTTTCTCCGCTCGACGCAATCTATCCTTCAACAAATGGCGCGTCCGATTAGGAAGTTTCTTGATGTTCCCCGGCGTAAGCATGGCGCGAAATAGCTGCGCATGCGCAATTCCGGCGCAAGCGCACACACATTCATTTTCATAAGCATATGCACAACTCGACTTACTACCGTCTTCATGGATATTAATGAACGGCACAGTGAAATCTACTTCATGCTTGATAGGAAGTACCATTACCCTTCTCAGTGTTCTCCAAACCATCTCCCCCTCACCAGTATTAGCGAAGAAGTAATAGTGAGTTTAAACATAGAACTCTCCACAAGTAAAAGCATTGAAACCACAACGGTTTATCGGCGTATCGCCCATGTAGTGACAGCGTACATGAATGCAATTCGCATCCCTAGACTTTATCAAGATTCAAACTATCTTTTCAGATATAGACCATATGCTATTCCGGACTCAATTATTCCGCTTCGTTTGCCTCGGCGCTAGTTGTATTTTGTCAATTAACGTCCACGCCACGGACAGGCGATTACCGGCCGATCCTGATATCCGGATTGGTCGGTAGTCTTATCCATGATTGATTTCGGTCTGCTGACTGGCGCTATAGCCCGAAAGGACACCGCATGCATGTACTGTTCGTGTGCACCGGCAACATCTGCCGCTCGCCTATGGGCGAGCTCATGTTCCCGCTGTTCTTTCACGACGATTCGATCACGACGGACAGCGCCGGAGTGCAGGGGCTCATCGGTAGCCCGATCGACCCGTCGAGCGCACGGCTCATGCAGATGGACGGTATCGATACATCAGCGTTCCGCTCCAAGCGGCTCACGCCACAGCTCGCGATGGGCAGCGATCTCATCCTGTGTTTCACCGAGCACCAGCGCAAGAAGATCGTCGAACTCGCGCCACGCAGCCGCAGCCGCACATTCCTGCTGACCGACTTCGCCGACCTGTGCGCCTATTGCGCGCAGAATAATCTGATTGAAGGCGACATGCTCGCGGACCGTCTGGATTCGGTACTCGCGAATGCGTCGCTCGTGCGTCCGATGCTGCCGCCGGCTCATGACATCGACGACCCATACCGCAAGGAGTTCCCCGCCTTCGAAACCGCTCACCAGCAAATCGGCGAAGCCTTCGCGACGATCGCCGACGCGCTCGAACCGGCCAAAGGCGCGCACGCGAGCTGACCAATCAGCGCGTGCGCAATGCATCGGCGATCTTCCGGATAATTGCCGAGTCCACGCGCTCGTCGAACTTGCGTGCGAACAACTGCGGCGACGCCATCAGCTCGTCGTAATCCTGCGACCGGAACACATAGGGGGCGCCGCGTTCCCAATCAATGAGCCTGAGATTGTCGCCATGGCCATCGCCGTTCGGGTCGTACAGGTTGCCCGCGAACGGCGAGTTGAGCACCATCGTCTGGATGAACAGCTCGTCCGAGCAGTAGCTTGATCGGAACGTGCGTTCCACCAGCGGCTCCTGTTCCGTCAGATAGCGGCCGAATTCAGCCGTGATGCTGAACCATTGGCTTCCTTTGCCGATCTCCTTGAGCCCCGAACCTTTGAGCCGGTCCACATGCAGCAGTTTCTGCGCCTTGCTCAACACCCGCGTGGGCAGATCGTCCTTCCTGCCCGTGCGCTCCTGCCAAGGATGCCGGATGGCGATGCGCTCCTTGATGGCATCCATGCGCCCGTCATTGGCATTGCGGTAGACGAAGGCAATGAACTCCTTGCCGTCATGCTCCTGCAGGAACCGGCAGATCTCATCGTTGGTCTTGATCGGCAGGTCCGCGCCGGACAACAGATGCAGATAACCATATGGTTCACCGGATTGCAGTGCCGCCCGGATGAGTCTCATCTCGCAGCGCACCTGGCTATAGCCTCCCCATGCCACCGGAATCGGTTCCACGATCGTGAGCTTGGATTTGCGCACATATCGACTCAGGTCGGGAATCTCGGTACGCGGGGTTTTCGCGTCGATATGTAGATACAGGTCGTTGCGGTCATCGTCGAGCAAGCGCAGCAACGTACCAAGCTGGTCGAAGTTGGTGTAGGCCATGATGAGATATGCGTGTCGCATGAATACACTCCCCCGTTCAGCCCAGATGGTCGAAGGCCCACCGCGCCGGAGCAAAGGCGCCGCGGTACAGCATGAGCTTGAGATACCCCTTGGGGTTCAGCCCCCGGTACACTCCGGCGGCGCGTAGATGTGCGCGATACCGCTGATAGTTCGCGCGCACTTCCTCAAGCGGCATCGTTCCGGCCGACGCCATGATCTTCTCGTTGATATAGAACACCGTGCCGACCGTCTCCCGGTACAAGTGCACCGGTTCCACATGCGCCAGATCCCGGCAGACTCCGATCGCATACTCGTGCACCGTCCAGATGTCGTTGAGCTTGCCTTGCGAGACCTTCGTCTGCAGACTGCCGGTGCGGGCCATGCGATAACAGTACAGCGGCGCATGCACGACGGCTATCCGGTTCGACGCGCAGATCGCATCGGTGACGGCGGGATAATCCGAGCAGGTGCGCAGCTGCGGAATCGTCATCGACTCCATCGTGGTCCGCGTAAACATCTTGCCCCAGAGTTCCGGCCGCACCGCATGATCGTCGTCCACGAAGAAGCGGTCGCAGAGCCTGGAGGCGGCCTCCCGGCGTCCAATGACCTCTTCGGACATGCTGTCCTGTACAGATAGGGATGGCTCGTCGCCATCCTCGAAGTTCTGTGCGCGGCATACGGCCATGTCCGCGCCATGCTCCGTCAACGCCCGCACGAGACGTTCCAGATACGTGGCATCCAGCAGATCGTCCGGATCGGCGAAGGTGATGAATGTTCCCCTCGCCTTGGCGAGCGCGGACCGACGCGCTCCTGCGACACCTTGGTTCTCGGCACGGAACAGGCGGATGCGAGAATCCTCGACGGCCGCCTGCTCACAAATCGCGGCCGTATCGTCACCGGATCCGTCATCCCATGCCACGATCTCGTAATCACCGTAGCTTTGCCGTGCCATACTTGTGAGAAAATCAGGGAGATACCGCGCCACGTCATGCATCGGAACAATGACCGAAACCGTGGGATTTCCACCCTTCTGCATCCGTTGACCTTCCTTCTAGCTGTCGCTTAATCAGCTTATCATCGACACATGCGCTTTTACGACCGAATCGTGCACGCCATCGGATTCAATAGGGTCCATAAGCTCAAGCATCTTCGCCGATATCATGATGGATTGAAGATGCATGGGCATGAGTTCCCGATCTCACCCGATACCCGTATATGTGTCCTGGTCGGCTCGGCCGATTACGGCAACATCGGCGACATCGCGATCTCCGAGGCGCAGCTGGCGTTCCTGCAGGATCATTTCCCGGGAACCGTCATCGATATCATCGGCATGCGTTTCCTCGAATACCGCCGCGCGCTCGAACGGCGTCTGACACGTCGTGACGTGCTGTGCTTCCAAGGCGGCGGCAACATGAACGACCTCTACCCGTGGTTCGAATACGAACGTTGCGAGGCGCTTGCCACCTTCCCGCACATCCGCAGCGTCATCATGCCGCAGACGATCCACTACCGGGACTGGCGTTCACCGCTGCTGCACTACTCGCAGAAGGTCTACGCGCGCTGCACCGACCTGCATATCTTCGCCCGCGAGCGCCGCTCCGAGGAACTGATGAAACGCACCTATCCGCATGCGGATGTGGAGCTTGTGCCGGACATCGTGCTCACGCTCGACCCGTCCCCGTTCATCGAGGGGTCGCCGATCCGTGACGGAATCACCGTCATTCTGCGCTCCGACCGCGAGCGCAGCCTCGATGATCAGGCGCGCGACCGCATCGAGGATATCGTCAGGGCCCGCGGGATGCAGGTGTCCCATACCGATACGGCGAGCAGCGCCAACCATCTGACGGCTGACGACCGCCGGCGTATTCTCGGCGGCATGCTCACGACCTTTGCGTCGTCGCAGGCCGTCGTCACCGACCGTCTGCATGGCATGGTGTTCGCGGCGATCACCGAGACGCCATGCGTCGTGTTCGCGAACAACAACCATAAGATCCAGGGCGTCTACCAGTGGATCAAGGATCTGCCGTACATCCGTTTCGTCGACGACGTGGACGAGCTTCCCGACGCGCTCAACGCCGTCATGGGGGCGCCGGCCGCCTATCCGCGTGAACGGATGCTTGAACATTTCCGACCGCTCATCGAGGTGCTGCGGTGAGCGAGAGGGGAAACGACACTGCGGTGAAAGGCGCCGCGCCGGATATGACAGAGCGCAAGGACGGCCATGAGGTCATGGAGCGGCTGACGAAACCGGAGTCGACGAATCCGGCGAACAAGTACAAGAATCTGCTGCTCAACATCGGCCTGTTCGCGCTCAATACGGTCGCGACGAAGCTCATCGCCTTCCTGCTGGTGCCGCTGTACACGTATTACATGACTTCCGGCGAGTTCGGCGTCACGGACATGTCGACGACGGTGATCAGCCTCGTCATGCCGTTGGCCACGTTGTCGATCTCGGAAGCCACGATGCGTTTCGCGCTCAACGACGAGGAGCACAACAAGAGCTACATCACGGTGGGCTTCATGATGGTGTCGCTGAGCTGCCTCATCGTGCTGTGCTGCCTGCCGCTGCTCAAGCTGCAGATCTTCGGCGGTCTGGACCACTACCAGTGGTTCTTCTTCATCTCCTATATCACGAACGCCTTCCAGATGCTGCTCAACAATGTGGCGCGCGCCGTGAACGAAATCAAGATTATCCCCGTCGCGTCCGTCGTCACCGCGTTGTCCACCGGCCTGTGCGCGTGGCTGTTCATCGGCGTCGTGCATGGCGGTGTCGTCGGCTATTTCTGGTCGATGATCATCGGCAATGCGCTGGGCATCCTGTTCTATCTGTTCGGCGCAAGGCTGTACCGTTTCGTCTCGTTCATCACCTTCGCACGGATCAAGGCGAATCTTCAGGTGATGCTGCGCTATTCGCTGCCGCTCATCCCGAATGCGCTGTTCTGGTGGGCCGGCACAAGCATCAATCGTTTCTTCATCACGTCGATGCTCGGCATCGCCGCCTCCGGCCTGTTCGCCGTGGGCACCAAGATTCCGACGCTGCTCAATCTCGTCTGCGGCATCTTCCAGCAGGCGTGGACGCTGTCCGCGTTCCAAGAGTACAAGCGCACCGACATCTCGTTGTTCTTTACGAAGATCTACCGCATCTTCCAGTCCGGCATGGTCCTCGCCTCCTCCGGCATCATCCTGATCGCCCCGTGGATTGCCGGCTTCATGCTGCAGAAGGAGTTCTATACGGCGTGGACGCTCGTTCCCGCTCTGCTCGTGGCGTTCTATTTCAATACGCAGAACGCGTTCTACGGCACCGTGTACACGTCGAGCATGCATACGACGACGTTGTTCACAACGACGATCTGCGGCGCGCTGACGATCGTGGCCGGCACTTATTTCCTCATCCCTCCGATGGGTCTGATGGGCGCATGCGTCGCGATGGCGCTCGGCAACTTCATCGTGCTCGTGCTGCGCATGATCTTCGCGAAACGGCTCATCGTCGTGCAGGTGCATTGGGTGACGGTGCTGCCGTCGGTGCTGCTGATGATCTCCCAGGCGGTCGTCATGACGATGCAGCCTGCCTCCTACATGCTGTGGTCGGCGGTCATCTTCGTCGTCATCGTGATCATCCAGGCGGTCGACTTGACGCCCACAGCGAAGGAACTCTATGCCAGAATTCGCCGAGGCCGCCCGCAGCAGGCCTGACGATCCCCTCACTCCGTCGAATCCGCGGCGCCGCCCTCCTGCGCCGTGCGACGACGCATGCGGCGGCCTCGCACGACCGCCGCCAGACGGTCGAACCAAGCGCCCTGATGTCGGTCCACGGTGAGGCGGAACAGGCCCTGGCGCAGCAGATCCAGCGCCAGGCACACCGCGAACACCGTCAGGATGACCAATGCGCCGGAGATGATCGGATGTGCGGAGCCGAAGATTGTCGGCAGCGGCAGATACGTCGTCCAGCATCGGAAGATCGGCGGATAGAAATGAATCAGGTACACGCCGAACGCCGAGGCGGCGAGGACGTTGACGAATACGCTGTGGAAACTGCAGCGCAGCACCAGCAGCAGAATGCCGGCGCCGATCATCATCGACGGCAGTCTCCAGTGGTCGAAGATGAACATCTGCATACCGGCCATCCGTCCCGTGGCCATAAACATGGCGTTGGCCGCCAGCAGATACACCAGTTCGACGCCGATGCCAGCACCGATCAGCGTCCAGCACGAGCGCACGCCCAGTTCCCGCATATGCCAGCGGTAGTAAGTGATGAGCGCATACCAGTAGATGAACACGAAGACGCTCGCATCAGTCAGGCCGAACTCCACATGGGGAACCAATCCCCCGACGCCCCACACGACGAGGCAGACGGCGGCAAGCTGCCCGTGCCGGCGCTTCGACAGTCGCCGCAGACCGTCGTTGAGAAACGGCAGCAGCACGAGGAACAGCGCGTATGCGGACGCGTACCACCACAGATTCGTGCTCAGCGGAAACACGCTACGCACCGCCGTCATCGCCAAGCCATCGCCCACATAGACGCCTTCATGATGCAGCACCAATGTGACGGCCAACAATGTGACACTCCAGAACAACAGCTGCCGTTCGAGGATCCAGACGCGGCGCAGACCACTCGTCAGCGTATACTCACGGTCCATCAGGAACCATACGGACATCGCGAAAAACATGAAATTGGCGACCCAACCACCGCCCATATAGACGAACTGATAGACGAGCTTCGCAATGGACATCGGCTGCTGCGCCAGCCATCCGCCGCCGCCCACATAGACATAATGGTATCCGACGACCATCAGCATCGACACTAGCCGCAGCGATTCGACGCTGGAATTGCGCTGCATGACCGTGCTCTGCACGCTACGGTGGTGTTCCCTCACGCTTCCCCCATGTCTCCCGGCCGTCATCGCAAAGCCTTCTTCAGACTGCCCAGCGCCGTCGCATACTCCTTACGATGCATCGAACGTACCGGCAGATGCAACAGGCCGCCCCACACATAGCCGCGCAACCGCTTGAGCAACGCCCGTTTTTCCGCCTGCTCTTCAGGCGGCACATCCAACCTCCGAACCGATTCGATGATGACACCGGCGCCGCGCATGACGTCGAAGCGCGCACAGTCAAACATCGTCGGAGCGACGTCCCTGACGAAAGCCAGTTCAAGGTCCGCGCGCTTCGGCCATCCAAGCCGCGTATGCAGGCTGCCGGCGCGGGTGACCGATGCGGCGTTGTCCTCGTAGTGGTACCCCCGCGAGCGCGGGATCACGGCCACACGATGCGCCTTCCACATCACGCGGATCAGCATGAGCACGTCCTCGCCGATCTTCTGGTCGGTGAACACCAATCCTTCGTAGACCGATCGGCGAACGCAGCTTGTCCACAACGTGTGCACCATCCGGTCCAGCAAAAACTGTCGCAACGGCTCGGGATGAGCATAGACGCCGGCTGCCGTGCCCGTGATGACGGCGTCCGCATCCGGATGGGCTTCCAGCTGTCTGGCGAACCCTTCGACCCAATCATCCTCGATCCAGTCGTCGCCATCCACCCACATCACCCAGTCGCCGGCCGCCGCCGCAAGTCCCGCATTACGCGCGGCTCCCGCGCCAGCATTGGCCTGATGCACGACCCTCACCCGGTCATCCTCCCGCGCATAGCGATCGCACAACGCAGGCGTTCCATCCGTCGAGCCGTCATCCACCAGCACGACCTCGATGTTCCGATAAGTTTGGCCAAGCACACTGTCGCAGCATCGGGACAGATATTGCTCAACATTGTACACAGGAATAATCACACTTATTTTGCACGTATGACATCCGATATCCATACCACCGTCCTCCTCACAGCCCATCTCCCTGAAACCATCCCATGATACCGGTAAGCGGCGAAGAACAGCGGCCGAACGACAACGGTCACGAGCCTCCCCGCGACGATTGGCGCTTTCCCCGCCGGTCGATATAATGTTCGTCCACGTATTTCCTCGATGGGGAGAAGAATCAGCGACAGGGATGGAGGGCATCATGACTCTTGCATCGTTGCGCCGGAAAACGACCGGCATCCTACTGACCTTTGCCATGGTGCCGTTCACCGCGCTTGGCGCCACCGCGCAGGAAGCACCGCAAAGCGCATCGGCGTGCTTGGCGGGGAGCAACACCTACGAACAGTGTCTTCCGGACGCGTCTCTCGCCGACGCCATAGCGAGCGCAGCGAACGCCGAGGCGAACGCCGTCATCACGACGGATGCGATTGCCTCCCTCACCTCGCTCAACGCGCGCCACGCCGGCATCAGGGACCTCACCGGCCTGGGCGCGTTCACGAATCTCACCACCGTGCAGCTGTCCAACAACGACATCGTCTCGCTCGCCCCGCTGTCGTCGCTGACGAAGCTCACCGAGCTGGAGCTCTACGACAACCTCATCGCTGATCTCACGCCGCTCTCCACGCTCACCGCGCTGACGAAGCTAGGCCTTGGCGACAACGAGCTCACCGACATCACGCCGCTCGCGCCGCTCACATCGCTCGTGACGCTCAACCTTTCACATAACGGCATCACGTCCATTGACGCGCTCGGAAACATGACGGCCCTCGAATACCTGTGGGCCTCCGGCAACGAGATCTCCAACGCGGACGTTGTCAACAACCTCACGGCGCTCAAAGGCGGCGACCTGAGCACGAACGGCGTACTCAGCGCCGCGAACATCGCGTCCGATCCGGAAGAATACCTCGTCATGACAGGACAGACGATCAAGACGGCCGTGACGGTCAAGCACGGCGACACCGTCACGGCCGCGATGCCGATCGGCTACGACGGCAAGCCCGTCACACCGATGGGCATTGACAATAGCGGCGTCTTCGATGCCTCCACCGGCCAGGTGTCCTGGCAGACGACCGCGGACATGTACAGCGGCATCACCTTCATCGCGCGGTATGAATCGCAAGGTGGCGGCAAATCCGGCGACCGTCCGTTCTCCGGCCACATCAGCGTCAAAGTGGTCTTCGAGAACGAAATGGACATGACGACGGACACCGGCGTGCCCGCGCAGCCACGCAAACACGAGCAGGTGATCACACAGGCCGTCGCGACGACATGCGACGGCACGACGACAATCGCCGGCTGCTTCCCGGATCAGGCGCTCGCGCAGGTCATCGCCAAGCAGCTCGACACCGACGTCGCACACATCATCACGGCCGGAGAGCTCGACACCATCACCGAGATCGACGCGGACAACGCCGGCATCACCGTCCTCTCGGGCGTCGAGCATCTGAAGAACCTCAGGACGGTCCATCTTTCGAATAACCAGATCAGCGACCTCACACCGTTGCGCGACTGCGAGCACCTCTACGACGTGCGTCTCTACAACGCCTCGGTCAGCGACGTCTCCGCATTGGCGAACAAGACGGAACTGTGGGGCATCGGACTGGGCAACAACTTTATCAAGGACTTCTCCACGATGACGAACGTTCCCAAGCTCGGCTGGGCGGACATCTATTCGAATCTCATCGAGGACGTCTCCTTCATCGGCCAATGGCCGAACTGCGGCGCCATCTGGCTGTCCGGAAACCCCTTCACCGATGTCTCCCCGTTGGCGAAGGCTACACAGCTCGACCGCCTGCAGCTCGAGAACAACGCAATAAGCGACATGTCGCCGTTCGCCGGATTCTCCCCCAAGCAGTATTCGATGAACGACAACCAGGGCATCAACATGGGTGACGTCACCGTCGACGCCGGCGGCGAAATCACCATCGCCACGGCGAAGGGCCATGCGGGAGGCTATCTGCGCCCGAAGAAGATCTCTCCGGAAGGGGGCGCCTACGATGCCGCGACCGGCACCGTCACCTGGAAGGACGTCTCGAACAGCGGCGTCTATTCGGTCAAGTTCAGCGAATCGGATGACCGGGACTACCTGTACAGCGGCATCGTCTACCGCAACGTCACCGTCGAGCATGCGGACAAGACGCCACCGGACATCAGCGGCGTCTTCCCCACCTATAGCACGCTCGGCGAGCCTTACGACCCGCTCTTCGGCGTGCAGGCGCACGACGACGTGGACGGCGACGTCACCGATCGCATCACCGTGCCGCTCAACGAGGTGGACATCAACAAGGAAGGCACATATCGCGTACGCTACTACGTCGAGGATTCCGCACACAACGGCAGCTGGAGCGGCCGCAGGGTCATCGTCACGACGGCCACGATCTCCTCAATCAAAGTGTGGCCAAAGTGGACCGATCCGGGAGTCGCGCCGGATATGGGCAACTACGCGGAGGCCACCTGGAGCGACGGCAACGTGACCGGCGAAGGCGTCGTCTGGGACAAGATCGACCCCGAGCAGTATGCGACGCCGGGCAATACCTTCACCGTTCACGGCAAGGTGCGCGGGCGCGATGTCTCCACCACGGTCACCGTGCGCGGCGGAGCGCCCACAATCGCCGTCGAATCGGTCATGATCAGCGGCGATGGCCTCAAGGACGACGCAATCACACTGTACACCGGCGACACAGTCGCGCTGAAGGCCACCGTCAAGCCGGACGATGCGACAAAAAAGACGGTCAGCTGGGCGTCGTCCTCCAACTACATCGCCTCGGTGAATGCTGAAGGCAAAGTCACGGCGAACAAGGTCGGCACGGCGACGATCACCGCAAGCGCGGATGGCAAGGGCGCAAGCATCACAGTGACGATTCCGGATCGTTTCTCCGACGTGCCCAACGGCAAGGCGTTCCATGACGAGATTGAATGGCTCGCCGCGAACAAGATCTCCCAAGGCAACAGCGACGGCACCTATGGATACGGCAAGACGCTATCCCGTCAGGACATGGCGATCTTCCTGTACCGCACGGCGAAGCTCGAGAAGATCGAGGGCGCCGAGTCCTTCACTCCCACGGAGGCGGATTACAAGCGCTTTGCCGATGTGAAGCAGGGGTCGTTCGCAGCCAAGGAGATCCTATGGCTCGCCAAGACCGGCATCTCGCAGGGGTCGAACGGCAGATTCAACGGCACGGCGCAGCTGACCCGTCAGGACATGGCGATCTTCCTGTACCGCTTCGCCAAGCTCGCCGGATCGAAATCCGCGACGGACTTCACACCGACTGAGGAGGACTACGCCAAATTCAAGGACGTGAAGCAGGGGTCGTTCGCAGCCAAGGAGATCCTATGGCTCGCTAGCGAGCGCATCACGCTCGGCAACTCCGACGGCACCTTCGGAGGCGGCTCGAAGCTTTCGCGCGAGGCCATGGCGGCATTCCTGTACCGGATCCACAACCATCTCGCGAAGTGACGCGGTAAGCGTTCCTCAGGGCGCCAGCAGACGGCGGTAGACGCGCCGCAACGTCTCGCTGGCGTTCTTCGCGTCATATCCGGCCTGCTCCATCCGCTCGGCCGCACGCGGCCGCGCATCCTCGTCCAATGCGCGTCCCGGAACGGACAACGCCGCGATATGGTCCGCCCAGACAGCGTCCGATGCGGACAAGGATTCGAAGCACATCGAGCCAAGCACATCCGCGTCCTTCGTGACGGTGTCCGAAGCCAATACCGGGATGCCGTTCGCTTGCGCCTCGATGAACGCGACCGGCAATCCCTCGAACAGCGACGGGAACACGGCCAGATCAGCGGCACTGTAATAGGCTCCGATATCCCGCTGACGGCCGGTGAGCTTCACATACGGTTCCAATCCCAGACGCGCAACGGTCCTCTCGATCTGCTGGCGCCGTTCCCCTTCCCCAACAAGCAGCAGGAACGCCGCAGAATCGCCTTTACGGTATTCATCGAACATCTCGACAAGGCGCGTCTGGTTCTTCTGGTCACTCAGGCGCGCTACATTGATGAGCACCGTCGCGTCGGCCGGGATATGCCAAGCTTCGCGCACCTCAAGCCGCTTGCGCCCGTCGAAGGCGAAACGTCGCACGTCGACGCCGTTGCGGACGATTGTGGAGTCCCGCGCATATGAACCGAACAGATAGGAGGCGGCGGTCTGCGAACAGGCGAGCAGGCATTGCGCACGCCTGACCATGAAGGGGCGGATCAGATAATGCAGGAACGCAAGCGGCGATTTCGACGACGGGCTCGTGTTGTGCGAATGCAGGATGCATCTGCTGCGTGGCGAGACCTTGCGCGCCAACGTGAGCGGCAGATATTTGACGAGCGAATTCTTGTTGAGATGGATGATATCGAATCCGCGGCCGTAGATCTCCTTCATATGACGTCGGTACGCCAACGATCCATATCGTTCGGGGACGGTGAGCACATGATCATCCGGGA
The DNA here is from genome assembly GCF_003952025.1 of Bifidobacterium castoris. Lineage (GTDB taxonomy): Bacteria > Actinomycetota > Actinomycetes > Actinomycetales > Bifidobacteriaceae > Bifidobacterium > Bifidobacterium castoris. The sequence continues at coordinate 196,640 of NZ_QXGI01000005.1, forward strand.
TTGACAGACGCGCAAGAATCGCCGGATCGTCGTTCTGGGCGATGCAATATACGTCGAACTCATCCTGCAGCGGCGCCACCTCGTTCTCGATGAACGCCTCGATACCTCCCCAGTTGCCGCTGATCTCCGAGATGAGGACCGAGGGCTTGGAATTTCCGCTCATGGGCGATCCTTCCCCGCATGCCGTCCGTCGAGGAGCGTCTCATACCAGGCGTTCACCTGCCGCGCGCTCTCCCTGATGTCATACCCGGCTTCGGCGAGCATTCGCACGTTGCGCCGGCGCCGCTCCTCCCCCATTAGGTCCTGTCCTGCCAATCCCAGCAGCCGTTCGGCCCACTGGCGCGGCGAGGAGGACAACGACAGGTAATCGATCAGGCCGGGAACGATGCCAACCTCCCGCGTGACCTCATCGGACACGAGCGTCGGGCAGGCCGCCGCCTGCGCTTCGATGAGGCTCAGCGGCAGGCCTTCATACTTCGACGGGAACACCATGACATCGAAGACATGGTAGAGTTCGGCGACGTCGTTCCGGGCCCCCAGGAAACGCACATGGTCGCCGATACCGAGCCTATGCGCCTCCTGTTCCAATTTACGCGTGCTCCGTCCGGAGCCGGCGCCGACAAGCAGCAACGTCGCGTCCGGCCGCTCATGCAGCAGCGACGCGAATGCCCTGAGCGTGAAGGCTTGGTTTTTCTGCACGCACAAGCGTCCCACCTGACCGACGACGAGTCCGTCACCCAGACCGAGTTCGCATTTCTTGCCCTGCACATCGGACTGCCGGGCATAGGCATCAAGCTCGATGGCGTTGCGGATGTAATGCACGCGGCCGGCGTCCACGGCACGGTCACCGTAGAGCCAACGGGCGGACAGCTCGCCGCAAGCCGCAAGATCAGTGGCCTTCCAACGGGAGAACGGACGCAGCACGTTCTTCGCCACCGTTTTGGCTATTTCGCTGGAGTGAGCCGTGCTGTGGCTGTGTACCACCCGGATGCCAACGTTTTCATGCTGGGCAACAGCAAGCGGGATAACGCTGAGCGCATTGACATTGGCATGCACGATATCCGGCTGTATCCGTGCAATAACCTGAGAAAGCTCCCGGATGTAGCGCCCCAGATGCCTGTACGGCGCCACCGTGTGAACGGCACCGCCCAATACCTCGATCTCCTCGCGCGGAATGTAGTTCGAGTCCTCCTGCACGATAAAATCGAAGCGAAAGCGGGAATGATCCGTGTATCTGAACAGGTTCATGATGGTGGCTTCGACGCCACCCTTGTTCATACGACCCATCACCTGGGCCACGCGAATTCTGTCATCCATGTCGGTTTTACTCATTTCCCTCAGTTGCTCTCGACACCAATGCGAACGAATGCATACCAGCTACCAGTATACGGTCGAAGTGTCGAAGATAAAGGTGTACGGCAGGACCTCGGAGGACCCATGCACCTGATACACCACCATCCATGCCGCAAAGCACATGATGATGAGCGTCACGGCAAGATAATAGGCCGTACCACGCAGGACAAATCGCAGCATATACGGAATGGAGATGCATTGGAAGATCATGAAATACCAGACAAAGCGGTATCCGACCGGCAACACGGTCTGCAGGAAGCAGAACGCGAGCGCAAAGCTCTGCGCCAGCAGATACCAGTTCGCCTTCTTGTCCTGACGCACACCGTTCGTTCCCAGCAAATAAATCGCCACGAAAATCAGGAACATGGCCAGATTGATCATCGTCAGACGCGTGTCCGAGTACGCAGTGTCGTATTGGCCGGTGATGTAGTAGTCGAATCGCGTGTTCATGCTGAAGCGTTCGGCGAACACGCGCACCACCGACTGCCCCATGTAGGCACAGCAGGGAAGGATCATGGAGACAACGGCCATCGCGTGGTGCGGCAGGAAGAACAGCAGGCAGAACGGTATGACGACGATGCCGCTCAGATGCAGGAAGCAGCTCAGCGCCACCAGCGCGAACGCCTTGATGCACCTGCCCTGCAGCAGGAACACGGTGCCGACGATGAACGTGACGACGGAGACGTACTGGGCCACGAAGCAGAACGAACGCAGGTAGTGGAAGGTCACGATGTACAGCGTCACCGGCAGCACGATGAACCGCGACTGCTTGCAGATCGCGTAGTACATCATGGCCACCGTATACGCGGCCATCGCGAGGAAGAACCACTGGTTGCTTTCGAACTGAGCGAAGATCCAGATGATAAAATTGAACAGCGGATCGTAATGCGGCGTATATCCAACGCGCGTCTCCTCCAGCGAAGGCACATACGAATACATGTAATCAATGCCGGTGTCGTACCGCAAACCGGCAAGCAGGATCAACGCAAGCGCGGACAACGCGATGAACGTCCTGCGCAAAGTCCGGGCTCCAGCCAGATCCAGCCGTCGGTTTGTCCGCAACTCCGCATGCGGCGTACGCTGCGCGAGGACACTCCTGAAAACCGGCATGGCCTCACGTCGGCACAGATCCGCGCAGAACGCGAAGAAGATGGCCACCGCGAATACGATTCCATACAGCATCATCTCCGGAAGTTCCCCCCATCACCGATCCACGCATGGTACCATCGCATCGTTCCGCTCTTTCCTCCTAGGCTCGCCGGTGTTGCCTGCACGCCATCAAGACCGGACCTTTTTGCACCCTGATTAGTATAACTAGCATGGCCGATTGGCGGCGCGAAGCGTTCCGTTCTTCACCTGATGTACATCGGCTCCTGTGAACGTCCTTCGACGACGGCGAGGCCCCTCACGCCGTTGCTGTAGGATGCGTAGGGAGAATCGGGAAAGCGCATCTGAGGAGAGGATACCGTGCCAAAGAGCCAGCGACCATTGGTGAGCATCATCGTGCCGATCTACAACGTGGAACATTATCTTGACGATTGCGTGCAATCGATCGTCGACCAGACCTACCCCGATCTGGAGATCCTTCTAGTGGATGACGGATCGCCGGATGGCTGCGGCGCGATCTGTGATGCATGGGCCGAAAAGGATGCACGTATCACGGCGTTGCACAAACCGAATGGAGGACTTTCCGACGCGAGGAACTACGGCATCGACCGTGCGCACGGCGAGTACGTCTACTGCGTGGATTCCGATGATTGGATCCAGCCGAACCTCGTCGAACGTGCGCTCGACGTCGCGCTCGACACCGATTCCGATCTCGTCGTCTTCGAATACAACAGCGCAAGCGACGATGGTAGCGTCGTAAGGCCCTCCGACGACGTGCAGAAGTTCCCCTCCGAGGGTCGACGCAGCTCCGAGCAGGCGCTCAAGCTGCTGTGGGACGACAAGGTGCAGAACTTCGCATGGTCCTACCTTGTGCACCGAAGCGTCTACGACACCGGCATCCGGTTCCCTAAGGGCTATCTGATGGAGGACATGGGCACGGCGTATCTGCTTTATGACGCGGCGAACGCCGTCTATTTCCTGCCTGAGCCGCTGTACAACTACCGCGTGCGCCCCAATTCGATCCTTGGCGTGAAGAGCCAGGCGATGTGTGAGGGAACCGCGCATTTCATCCAGATCATCGACCGTTTCGCCCAGTCCCATTATTATCCGCAGCTGCGCACCGAGGAGCTCAACTGGTCGATCCGCTATCTGACCGGAGCGATCATCTGGGCTTATGAATCGCGTAAGCGCTTCAAGCCCGGTGAGTACAAGGCCTTCGTGAAATCCACGAGGAAACTCGTCACCGCCCGCATCAAAGCATTGGGCATCCGCAACATGACCAACACGAACAAGGTCAAATCGCTCGCCGTGTATCTGCATTGCGTGCCGATCATGGACATCGCATCCCAACGTCGCAGCGGGCGCATGTTGTAATTCTTTCCAAAAAGCAGCGAAAAGCCGTGGATGCGGCGTGATGATTCCCATCACATCGCATCCACGGCTTTTGCATAGTCGCGGACCATACCTCGTCGCTCAGACGAGTTTGTTGAGGCGGTACAGGAACGCGGCCATCGCCGAACGCGTCAGCTTGTCACCATAACCGAACGTGCCATCCGCATTGCCCAGCGTAATACCCACCTTCGCGCACCACAGGATCTCC
>NZ_QXGI01000006.1 GCF_003952025.1 Bifidobacterium castoris
CGGCGGTCACAGCCCAGGGGAGACGCCCGGTCCCATTCCGAACCCGGAAGCTAAGACCTGGCACGGCGATGGTACTGCACCCGACAGGGTGTGGGAGAGTAGCACGCCGCCGCACCCACACTTCACACGAAGAGCCCACCACCACGGCGGGCTCTTCCCATATCCGCACACTTTTCCCCCGACCACCAACAAACCTTCAGGCTGCTTCCCCGGTCGGGGAGACGCATCTAAGATGTGCAGTATGCATTACTTCACGCCGAAACGTTGCGAGGCGACGAGCAAGATCATGTACCATGATCAGCAGATCGCCTGGCAGGCCGCCGAACAGAGCCGCATCGAACGCGGCGTGGAGCTATGGGTGTACCGCTGCCAGTACTGCGGCCAGTGGCATCTGACACATCGCGATCCGGCGCTGAATCAGGCCGTGGGCCATTTCAAACGCTCGCAGAAACGGTATTCACGAAAGAAAGGGTACAAGCCTCGCCATCGGTGACGCGGCCCGTACCCTCGTCGTTCTCGTTGTGCGCAACGCCGACGTCGCGCACAACGGAGATCAATCAGCGATCCAGCTCGAAGCCCTGCTTCGCCGCATGCTCGAGGCCGCGGCCCAGCACCTCACCGGCGACGGCCTTCTTCGCGATCTGCGCGTCATAGGTCGGTAGCGGCGTATTCGGATCGCGCAGATCGTAGTATTGATGCACTTCCTCGTTGAACTGCGCGATGTTGCGCATGATGAACGCGGGATCGTCATTGTAGCGGTCGTCGAAGAACTGCAGTGCGGCGCCCATGCGCGGCTTGACCTCAGGCTCCTGCGCGGGCTTGCCGATCGCCAGACCCAGCACCGGATAGGTGTACTTCGGCAGATGGAACAGTTCGATGAGCCGCGGGACATCGTTGAGTATCGAGCCGAGGATCACGCAGCCGAGGCCAAGCGCCTCCGCCGCCGTCTCCATCGCGTGCAGCGCGAGGACGGCGTCGTTCTGCGCCTGGGAGAAACGGTAGCTGTTCTTGAGCGTGAACGCGTCGGAATCGACGGCGTCGCCCTGTTCGCGGGCGATGACCATGTTGCGGTACTCGTCGAGGATGAAGACGTAGAGCGCGGGCGCCTGCGCGATGTACGGCTGCTTTGCAATCGCCGCAAGATCGTCCTTGAGGCGCTGGTCGACGACGCGGATTGCCGACCAATCGTTGAGATACTGGCTGGATGCCGCATGCTGCGCGGCGGATTCGATCGTCGCCGTCATCTCAGGCGTCAGCGGCTCGGGACGGAATGCGCGGATCGAACGACGGTTGAGCAGGACATCGATGGTGTCGTTATGCAATAGTTCAGTCATACCGCCATTATCCCAGACCGTCGCATAGGCGCGCGCCGGGCGTACCGACAGCGCAACGGCGCCCCACAGATATGCAATCGCTGACCAAATGCAAAAGACACGGCGCAAGAAGGATCGGCGACGATCGTCGCCGATCCTTCATCGTCTTAGTCGCGTTTGCGCTGCAGCCGCGTGATGATCTTCTGCACGCCCTTCGTCGAGACGTCGGTCAGCAAGGTGCCGAAGGCCGCTGAGGCGGCCGCGAACAGCATGCCCATGATGAGTCCCTGCTGTCTGTCCTGCGCGTCGTCGTCAGGGCTTGGATGGATCTTCGCGACGACCAGGTTCCATACGGAGCTGAACACCTTGCCTCCAATGAGACCAACGGCGGCCGGGAAGGCCATGCGGAAGACCTTGTCGCCGAGCGTATCCGGATCGGTCGTGCGGGCTTCGCGCATGGCCGTGACTTTGTCGTTCACCCGGTTCAGCGTTGCGACCGTCTTGTCCGTCGTCGCGTCGAGATCGGTGCGTTCGCCGGCGACGGCGTTCGTCGCGGCGGTGAGTTTGGCGCCCGTGGACGCCGATTCGTGCTGATGCTTGTCCATACTGCACCAGTGTATGCCATCATCGATCCGAAGCCGTCGTCCCGCGCCGTGCGAACATACCCGCCGCCGCGCACGGTGTGGGCGCACCTTCTTCAGACGGCACGATACAGTGGGCGTATGCAGAATTCAACGATGAATGATCACGCGAAGCGGTACGGCACGCTCGTGCTGCTCCGCCATGGGCAGACACGATGGAGCGAATCCGGTCAATACACCGGTCGCACGAACATCCCCCTCACTGACATCGGCATGCAGCAGGCACGTGACGCCGGCGCGCGTCTGCGCACGCTGTTCCCGGACGGTTTCGCCGATGGCGACGTCTATTGCTCCGATCTGCAGCGTGCGATGACGACGGCGCGCGAAGCAGGATTCGCGTCGCCGACCCTCACCGCCGACCTCGAGGAGTGGGACTACGGCCGCGCCGAGGGACGCACGCGTGCGGAACTCTTCGCCGCACTCGGCGAGGAATGGGATATCTGGTCGCAGGGGCCGACGGCGCTCGCCGAGCATCTCGCCGGCGAACGCGTCGAGGTCTTCCCCGACGGCCAACAGATCACGATCGTCAATGGGCCGGGTGAACGCATCGAGGAGGCGGCGCAACGTGCGCGCCGCGTCATCGATCAGGCGACGCCGGCGCTGGAAGCCGGCCGCGACGTGCTCTGCGTCGCACATGCACACATCCTGCGCATCCTGACGACGCAATGGCTCGGCATGGAGCCGCGATTCGGCCGTCATCTCAAACTCGACACCGCGCACATCTGCGCGCTGTCCGTCTACAAAGGCGATCACGTGATCTGGATGTGGAACGTCTGAGCGGACGGACGGCGCGCAAACGCACGGCGTCGTAACGGCGGCGCGGATTAGATGCGCATCCACACGGCGGCGTCGACCGGCAGCGCATAGCCGTCGAAATCCGTCGAACGCAGCACGATGTCGCCATGCGGCAGGTCGACGGGAGCGGGCCCGAAGTTGACGATGCAGGCGAAGCGGTCGCCGTCGCCGCCGGCAACCGGGCGCGCATACGCGATCACGTCGGACCCGTGAGGATCGAGGACGCCGTCGTCGAGCCACGCGAGCGACAGGTCGCCGGTCGGCGTCAGATGGTCCTGCCGCCAATGCAGCGCACGACGGTAGAGATTGAGCATCGATCCGTCATCGGCGTCCTCCGCATCGGCCGCATAGGCGGCGTACCACAGCGGCTGAGGCAGATGCGGGTCGGCGGGGGCGGACCCGTCGGCCCGCGCCGACGAAAAACCGAAGGAGGCGCCGGTGCCGAACTCGCGATTCCAGTCGGCGGGGCGCGGACGGTCGGCGGCGACCCACGGCAGCGGCACACGGCAGCCGTCGCGGCCCTTCTGCGCGTCGCCATGGTCGGTGTTGAACGCAACCGGATCCTCGAGACGATTCCACGGAATCGTCGCGACTTCCGGCAGCCCCAACTCCTCGCCCTCATATACATAGACGGACCCCGGCAGTCCCAGCTCCATCAGGATCGCCGCGCGCGCCCTGCGGGCGCCGAGCTCGCGGTCCTCGGGATAGGTGGTGCCGGAACGCAGCAGCCAGTCGTTCGCGAGGACATGGTAGCTGTTCATGCGCACCTGCGGCAGTGCGTAGCGGCTCGCATGACGGCAGACATCGTGGTTGCTCATGACCCATGTCGTCGTCGACTTCGCCTCATCGGCGCTCGCGAGCCCCTCGACGATCGCCGTGCGGAACTCGTCGGCGAACCAGTCGGCCTTCGCGAACTCGAAATTGAAGACCTGCCCAAGCTCGTTCTTCGACGCGTACAGATGCTGATGCTCCGGCACAACCCAGGCCTCGCCGACGGCGAAGCGCGGCGGGTCGTATTCGTTGAAGACGGCGTTCCATTCACGGTAGATGTCATGTACCTCGGGGCGGTCCCACAGCGGGTGGCCGCCATCATGCGACTGGTCGCCGCCGACCGTCCAGCGCTCAAGCTCCTTGAGCGGACGGGAATCGAGGTCCTTTGCCAGACCGTGTGCCACGTCGATGCGGAAGCCGTCGACCCCGCGGTCGGACCAGAAGCGCAGCGTGCGCTTGAAGTCGTCGTGCACGTCCTGGTTCTTCCAGTTGAGGTCCGGCTGTTCCTTCGTGAACAGGTGGAGGTACCATTCGCCGCCGCCGACGGGCTCCCATGCGGGGCCGCCGAACAACGACTGCCAGTTGTTCGGCGGCAGCTCGCCATGTTCGCCTTCGCCGCGGCGGAAGATGTAACGGTCGCGCTCAGCGGAGCCGGGCGCGGCGGCGAGGGCGGCCTGGAACCATGGATGCAGATCCGAGGTATGGTTCGGGACGATGTCGACGATCACCTTGAGCCCGGCCTTGTGGGCGGCCTCGAGCATCGCGTCGAAATCGTCGAGCGTGCCCAGGCGCGGATCGACGTCGCGGTAGTCGATGACGTCGTAACCTCCGTCGGCGAGCTCGGATGGGTAGAACGGGGACAGCCAGACGGCGTCCACGCCGAGTTCCTTGAGATAGCCCATCTGCGCGGTGATGCCGGCGATGTCGCCGAGGCCGTCGCCGTTCGCGTCGCGGAAGCTGCGGGGATAGACCTGATAGACGACGGCCTGCTTCCACCAGTCATCGTGGGTGTTGTTGAGGGTCATGACGTTCCTTTCCCGACGGCATGCGACCTGCGCGTATGCCTCGCCATGGATGTTTGCGCGGCGTGCGCGACGATGTTGTCCGGGCACGCATTGCTGCGCGCAATTATATTCCTCGGTGAAGGAATACGCGCGCGGCATGACGGCGGTCGGCCTCGGAAGGTATGGCGCCCGGACCACGCTTCGGGGGCGTCGCGCAGACCGATGCGGGCCGCGCGCGATGATGTGCGGGGCTCTCGCGGGGAGGGGCCGCGCTTTGGTGCGCCGATGCGGCGCAGAGCGCCCCGATATATCGGCTATGAGCGGGGCATACGGGCAGTGCGGACCGGATGGGCGTGTCATTAGCAAACGCTTTCATCAGCGGTGAAACACCGTGAAACAGTGGAAAAGCGGTATTTTTGCGGTTTGGGTCCTGACGAAATCGAAGGGCACGCCGCCATTCGGCGTGCCTACGTTTGCACTTTTTGCATTTATGGTGCACAATGGTCGATGAAAGAAGTTGTCGAGGAAAGAGACTTCTTAACGTGCACCGTGAGGGTGCAGCGCCCGGCAGGGCGTACAGAGAAAGGTTCGAAGATGAATCGTACGATGAAGACAACCGTGGGTCTGCTCGCTGCGGCCGCTATGGTCGTTCCGCTCGCTGCGTGCGGTGGAAACTCCAGCTCCTCCGGAGACGGCAAGGGCAGCGTATACTTCCTGAACTTCAAGCCGGAAGCCGCGGACCAGTGGACCGCGCTCGCCGCGCAGTATGAGAAGGAGAAGGGCGTCAAGGTCAAGGTCCAGACGGCCGCCTCCGGCACCTACGAGCAGCAGCTCAAGTCCGAGCTCGCCAAGAGCGAGGCCCCGACGATCTTCCAGGTCAACGGCCCGGTCGGCTACCAGAGCTGGAAGGGCTATACCGCGGACCTCAAGGACACCGCGATCTACAAGGACATGAACGACCAGAGCCTCGCGCTCACCGACGGTGACAAGATCGTCGGCGTGCCGTACGTCATCGAGTCCTACGGCATCATCTACAACAAGGACATCGTCGCGAAGTACGCCGCGCTTGACGGCGCCGTCATCAAGTCCGCCGATGAGATCAAGGACTTCGACACGCTGAAGAAGGTCGCCGACGACATGCAGAAGCGCAAGGATGACCTCGGCATCGAGGGCGCCTTCACGTCGGCCGGTTTCGATTCCAGCTCCGACTGGCGCTTCAAGACGCATCTGGCGAACATCCCGCTGTACTATCAGTTCGAGAAGGACGACATCACCGCTCCGCCGGCGTCCATCAAGGACATGTACATGGACAACTTCAAGAACATCTTCGACCTGTACATCACCGATTCCACGACCGAGAAGACCCAGCTGAGCTCGAAGACCGGCGATGACGCGAACTCCGAGTTCGCGCTCGGCAAGGCCGCCTTCTACCAGAACGGCACCTGGGCGTGGAGCGATCTGCAGAAGGCCGGCATGGAGGATTCCTCCGTCGGCATGCTCCCGATCTACATCGGCGTCGACGACAAGACCGAGGGCCTCGCGACCGGCTCCGAGAACTACTGGTGCATCAATTCGAAGGCGTCCGAAGCCGACCAGAAGGCCTCGGAGGAGTTCCTCGAGTGGGTCATCACCTCCGATGCCGGCAAGAAGGCGATGAGCGAGGACATGGGCTTCACCACGCCGTTCTCGACCTTCAACGACGTCAAGACCTCGAACCCGCTGATCGCTGATGCGAACGCCAGCATCCAGGACAAGGATCTGACGCAGGTCGCTTGGGACTTCTCGATGATGCCGTCCGAGGAGTACAAGAACGTCCTCGGCCAGGCGATGCTCGCCTACGCACAGGGCACCGGCGACTGGAACGCCGTCGTGGACGCCTTCGTCAACAACTGGGCGACCGAGTATCAGGCGACGCACTGAGTTGATGGGACGGCCGCAGTCCCGCGGCCGTCCCGGTTCATCGGGGGTGATCCTCCGATGAACGCGCCGCATACGACAACTGAACAACGTATAACCGAACAACGTCGCATGGCCGCACTTCTCTGACGTGCGGACGCCCGCACGGGCGGCGGCTTCCGCATGGCGGCCTCGCGACTGCCCCCGACCGTGGTCGGCGATAACTGAATACCGCTTTTCTTTTCTTCCTCTGGATTCTTCTGCGCAAACGTGGGACGTCGCATCGTGCGGCGTCCCACGTTTGCGTTTTGCGGGCATATCCCGCTGTGCTCCGACGATGCGGGGCGCAGCGGGATATGCGCCCTGGGCGGTTGCGTGCGGCGGCCAAGGCGTGTTCGCTGCGGACGGTATCGGCGCGGGAGGGGACGATGGCGCGACGGAAAAGGCCACGATGATGTTCATCGTGGCCTTATGCGCTGGGGGATAGATGCCCCATCACGGACGCGGCGTGGCCGGGCCGGTCGACGAGCGGATGACGAGCCGCGCCGGTTCGGTGACGTACAGCTGCTCGGGCGTCTCGCCGTCGATGAGCGCGAGCGTCATCTCGGCGGCCTTGCGCGCCATGCGCACCGGGTCCTGCGCGATCGTCGTCAGGCCGATGTCGCTGGCGTAGGTGCTGTTGTCGTAGCCGATGACGGAGATGCGCCCGGGCACCGAGAAACCGCCGCGCATCAGCTGGAAGATGAGCGGGATCGCGATGCCGTCCTCCTGGCAGGCGACGGCCGTCGGCATGCGTTCGAGGCTGAGCAGCTGGGTGACGACCTCGGCGATGCGGTTCTCCGATTCCTCGGCGACGATGACGTGCGGCGAGACACCGGCATGGCTGCAGCATTCGATGAACGAGTCGAAGCGTTGCTGCACGCTGAAATGCAGCGAGACGTCGCGGTTGGAGCGCACATAGGCGATGTCGCGGTGGCCGAGGGCGATGAGATGGCGCGCGGCGAGGATCGATCCCTGCTCGTCGTCGATGTTCACCGACGCCGAGAAGCCGCGTTCCTGGGGCAGCACCGAGTTGATGCCGATGATCGGCACATGGATCGAGTTGAGCTGGGCGATCTCCTGGCTGTCGATGTCGAAGGAGACGACGATGACGGCGTCCGCGTTGCGGCGCACCGGCAGCATCTCGAAGAACTCCTTGCGCTCCTCGATGCTCGAGATCTGGAAGATCGACAGGTCGTAGCCCTCGGCATGCAGCACCTGGTTGAGCCCTTCGATGACGGATGCGCTGAACCACAGCCGCAGATGGTCGCTCACGAGCAGCGCGATGCGCAATGCGCGGCCGGTCTTCAGCGCGACCGCCGAGCGGGAGGTCGAGAAATTGAGCTCCTCGGCGATGTGCAGCACCTTCTCGCGGGTGGCCTTCGAAACCAGCTCCGGGCGCGTGAAGGAACGCGACACCGTGGATATCGATACGTTGGCGGCGCGCGCAACGTCCTGGATGCTTGTGCTCATCTCGGCTCCTTCGGCATTGAAGAACGATTCGGTGACGGTGACCGATGTGCAAACGTTTGTGCAAGGTGGATTTCACAAACGTTTGCAGTATATCATGCTCTGGCAAGAACGGCGAACTTCCAGTGATTCATCATCGGAAATCAGCGGATGGGCGCCGCAGGTGGCCTTGTTCGAGACACGCAAAAATGTAAACGTTTGACAGCGCTCTGCTTCGCTGTTATATTGGGCACTGTCATCCGCATGGCCGGAGGCGAGGACGTGCCGGTGCAGCCGGGGCCGCCGAAGGCAAGGGATAGAGCGCATACGCAGGAGTATGCATAGGAAAGAACGAGGAAAGTAGGCATACTATGATCAGTATGGCCGGTAAGGCGATACGCCGTTGGTGGGCGTTATTTGTGCTTCCGACATTCGCCGCATTCATCATCGGCTTCGTGGTGCCGTTCATCTACGGCATCTATCTGAGCTTCTGTGAGTTCACGACGGTCACCGACGCGCAGTTCGTCGGTTTCAAGAACTATGCGAAGGCGTTGCAGGACAAGACCTTCCTGCACGCGCTGCTGTTCTCCACATTGCTCACGATCGTCACGACGATCATCATCAACGTCGTCGCGTTCGCGATCGCATACATGCTGACGAAGTCGATCCGGGGCTCCAACCTGTTCCGCTCGGTCTTCTTCATGCCGAACCTCATCGGCGGCATCATCCTCGGCTACATCTGGATGCTGCTGCTCAACGGCGTGCTCGCCCATTGGTCCAAATCGTTGACCTTCGATCAGAAATACGGCTTCTGGGGCTTGGTAATCCTCGTCTGTTGGCAGCAGATCGGCTACATGATGATCATCTACATTGCGGGCATGCAGTCGCTGCCGACCGACGTGCTCGAGGCTGCGTCGGTGGACGGCGCGAACGGCCGTCAGACGATGTTCAAGATCATCATCCCGCTGATGATGCCGTCGATCACCGTCTGCTCGTTCCTGACCGTCACCAACGGCTTCAAGCTCTTCGACCAGAACCTCGCGCTGACGAACGGCGCTCCGAGCCGCATGTCCGAGGGTCTGGCGCTCAACATCACGAACACGTTCTACGGACGTGTCGGCTTCGAGGGCGTCGGCCAGGCCAAGGCCGTGCTCTTCTTCATCCTGGTGGCGGTCGTCTCGCTGCTGCAGAACAAGCTCACCACGTCCAAGGAGGTCGAGGCATGAACGGCGAAAAGGCTAAGCACAGCGGTCTGTGGACCCTGTTCTTCTCGATGATCTCGATTGCCTGGGTCTTCCCGATCTTCCTGGTCATCATCAACTCCTTCAAGCAGAAGGCGTACATCAGCGACAACGCCTTCTCCTTCCCGGCGGGCGACACCTTCGCCGGATGGGACAACTATGTGCGCGGCATCGAGCAGACGAACTTCTTCGCGAGCTTCGGCTGGACCGTCATCGTGACCGTCGGCTCCGTGGTGCTGATCCTGCTGTGCACGTCGATGTGCGCATGGTGGATCGTGCGCGTTAACAACTGGGTCGCCAAGACGCTGTACATCCTGTTCCTGTTCAACATGATCGTGCCGTTCCAGATGCTGATGTTCACGCTCTCGTGGCTTGCCGACCGTCTCGGCCTGAACACGCCGTGGGGCTTGTGCATCATCTACCTCGGCTTCGGCGCCGGCCTCGCCGTGTTCATCTTCACCGGCGTCGTCAAGGGCATCCCGCAGTCGCTGGAGGAGTCCGCGATGATCGACGGCGCGTCCGTCCCGCGCATCTTCTTCCAGGTCGTCGTGCCGATCATGAAGCCGTCGATCATCTCGGTGGCGATCCTTGAGGCGATGTGGGTCTGGAACGACTACCTGCTGCCGTATCTGACGCTCGACCTGAACAAGTACAAGACGATCTCCGTGTCGATCCAGTACCTCAAGGGCGGCTACGGTTCCGTGGACATGGGCGCGATGATGGCGTGCCTCGTGCTCGCGATCATCCCGATCATCCTCTTCTACATCCTGTGCCAGAAGTACATCGTCAAGGGTGTCATGGCCGGTGCCGTCAAGGGCTGACGTTGAGTCAGCCCTTGGAAAACAGCGCGGTGCGCTGTTTTCAGGTGCCGGCCCGAGCGGCTGTGCCGCGAGGGCGGGTTTGGTCCGGCCGTAGGCCGGTCGATATTCGCGGGGCCGGAGGAGGTGCCGTCAAGGGCTGATCTTCCCAACCATCAATCAACACGAAGGCCGGGTGCCGCGGTTTTCCCTCCGGGGGACGCCGCGGCGCCCGGCCTTCGCCCTATCGGGCGGGCGATGAAATCAGCTGCCCGCACTAAGCTCGGACGGAGCATGCGAGACAGGTAGGAGCGTACATGAACTGGCTTTCCCCGGATTCGAAATTCATGCAGGCGTGGGGCAACTTCACCGACGCGATCATCATCAATCTGCTGATGCTCGTTACGGGCATCCCGATCGTGACGATCGGCGCGGCGTTGTCCGCCGGCCAGACGGCGTCGCGCAAGATGCTCATCGGCCAGGGCCACGTCACACGCAACTACTTCGCCGCGTTCAAGGAGAACTTCGTCCGTGCGACGATCCTGTGGATCGTCTATCTGCTGTTCGGCGCTGCGCTCGTGTACTGCTGGATCGTGCTGCAGATCACGCCGCTGCTCATCCCGAAGATCGCATTGACGATCCTGTGGGTCATCGGTTTCGAGTGGGTGTTCGCGCTGCAGGCGCGCTTCGAGAACCCCCCGACGCGCACGATGGTGAACGCCTACGTCTTCGGCGTCACCTACTTCCCGGCGACGCTCGCGCTCGTCGCGATCGACGCCGTCTACTGCGGCCTTTTCGTCTACCTGTGGTTCAAGCTGCCGCAGATGCTGTTCCTGCTCGCCGTGCTCGGCTACGGCTCGCTGCTGTCGCTGCATGTGCCGATCCAGGAGTATGTGCTGCGCAAATACACCGGGCAACCGTTCTCGACGCATGTGCAGGAGGACACCTGGAGCGTCAAGAAGCATCAGTGAACGGCCGTCTGCGCTCCATACGGGGCGGACAAGACATGAAGGGCCTCCCGTCGTCGGGAGGCCCTTCATGTCTGAACCGTTAGAGAGAGGTCGAAAAAACTAACGGTTCATGATCTGGGACAGCGACATCACGCGCGGCGAGTCGAAGACCTCGTTCGTCGCAACGACGTGGCCTTGGGCGTCGGCGAGCGGAATGCGCCAATTGGGATATTCGGTCGAAGTGCCGGGCTGGTTCTGCGTGCGCATCTCGCCGACGCCGTCGACGAGCGCCGCTTGCATCAGCAACGCGGGGGAGTCCTTGAGCATCGCATGCATCGCCTCGACGATCTGCTGCAGATGGCCGGGGACGTCGTCGGCCGCCTGCTGCGGCAGCCAGCCGCCGGTCACGAGCAGCTTGAGCATCTCATGCTGCTCGGCCTCGGCCGACTTCATGAACGCCTCGACCGGTTCGCTGAGCAGGTGCAGCCGTTCGCGCAGCTTGACGTGCTCATACGTCAGATATCCGGCCGTCGGCGGCAGGTCGTGCGTCGTGACCGAAGCGAGCGAATACTCGCGGTAGGTGTCCGGCATCGCATACGGGTCGCCGGCGTTCGGCGAATCGTCGACGCGTGCGAACCACTCGACGGTCGTGCCGAGGACGCCATGCTCGGCGAGGATGCGGGACGCATAGGCCGGAACGGTGCCGAGGTCCTCGCCGATGACCATGCCGTCGACGCGCGACGCCTCGATCGTGAGGATCGCGAGCATCGCCTCGTAGTTGTAGCGCACATAGGCGCCGCCGCGAGGCCCCTTGCCCTGCGGGATCCACCACAGACGGAACATGCCGAGGACGTGGTCGATGCGGATCGCGCCGGCGTGTGCGAACATCGTATGCACCATGTCGCGGTAGACGTTGTAGCCGTCCGATTCCATGAAGTTCGGGTCGAAGGGGGGCTGGCCCCAGTCCTGGCCCTGCTGGTTGTAGAAGTCCGGCGGGCAGCCGACGGTCACGGTGCCGACGGCGAAGCGCTCCGGGCTCCACCACACATCGGAGCCGTAGGTGTGCACGCCGACGGCCATGTCCTGCATCAGGCCGAGCGCCATGCCGGCGTCCTTCGCCGAGCGCTGCGCCGCCTCGACCTGCTCCGCGGCGATCCACTGCAGCCAGCACGCGAAGTCGTAAAGATCGCCGTAGTCGTTCTCGAGCTGCGCGATCTGCGGGCTGCGGCGGTCGTACTTCGTGAACCAATCGTTCTCGGCATCCCACGGCGCGCCCCACACCTGGAACGCGACCGACCACAGCGCGAAGGCGCGCAGGTCCTCGCCGGCCTGGCGGCGGAACTCGTCGAAGGCCGCCTGGCGCTCGGTCGAGCGCTCCTGCTTGAAGACGATGTGCAGCGCCTCGCGCTTCGCGTCCCACGCCGCATTGATGTCCATCGGGTTCGGGTCGGTGTTCGCCGCCGCGACGCGCGCATGCAACGCCTCGACCTTGTTGAAGTCCTCGCCTTCGAGGTGCCGGTATTCGGGGATGTCCTGAGGGCGGATGTAGGTGACGTTGAGGAATCGGCGGGACTCCGGCAGGTAGGGCGACGGCTCGAGCGGAGTGACCGGCGCCGTCGCATGGATCGGGTTGATGAGCATGAAGTCGGCGTGCGACTTCCTCGCCGCGTCGGTCGCGAGCTCCCTCAGGTCGCCGTAATCGCCGACGCCCCACGAATCGGCCGACCGCACCGAGTACATCTGTGCCATCCAACCCCAGCGGTGGCGATCCTGCACGGCCTGCGGCACCGGGATGCGCGCCGGCGCGCAGATCACATGGGCCGTCGTGCGGCGCTCGCCGTCCTCGACGGTGAGCGTGTGGTAGCCGACCGGCAATGCATCGGTCAGCGTCAGTGCGTAGACGGTCACGTCGCCGTCCGGCGCAGCCTCGGCGTCCTTGCGCTCGACGGTGAAGAAGTCGCCGTCGGCGCGCTCGCCCTCCTCAAGCATCAACGTGACGGTCGGCGCGCCGTGCAGCGTATGCAGCTCGACCGGTGTGTCGGTGCCGATGAACTTGACGACGGTCGGCGGCGCGAGGCACGTGGCCTCCTCGTCCAGGCGCAGCCTGAGCGCCTCATCGACGCGTTCGTCGCTCGATGCGTCGACGCCGAGCGCCTTGAGTACGGTGACGAGGACGTCGTCGTCGATTTCGACGTAGGTGCCGAGCTGATCGATATACGACGTGGAGATGCCCCACATGTTCGCCAATCGGATGAGGGGACGTGCGAGGCGCTCGGCGCTTTCCTCGCGCTGCTGCATGGTCTGTTCCGGCATCGTTGCTCCTTGTTTTCTCCGCGGGGCGACGAGATCCGTCCGCGTCGCGCGCGGCGGCCTCATGCTCCCTGTGCTTTCCTCGGCTGCTGATGGTGGTCGCGGAACGTCATACTTCGTTGGTGACGAACCATCGCCTGCAGTCGAGTATAGCGCATGTTGAAAGCGTTTGCAAACACGGCGATTTGGCTTTATAGAGCCGAAGTTTGATGATATAGGCGTAAGAGTGCGTCGATTCTTCTCGGATATGTACGCCTACGTTTGCAGGCCGGTATCGGCGGAAGGGGAATGCGGCGACGGGACGCCGACGTCGGTTTGCGTCCCACTCCGTCGCAAGGGGCGACGAACCGGGACGCAAACCGCTCCGATGCCGTCCCATTTCGTCGAGGTGGTGGATAGGTCGGGACGGAGCGTCCCGGTTCGTCGGCCACCTCCGACGAAGCCACTCGGAAACCGGTCGGTTTGCGTCCTGCTCCGTCGAGGTGGTCGATGAAGCCACCCGGAGCCCGGTCGGTTTGCGTCCCGTTTCGTCGGTGGGACCGACGAAACGGGACGCGGGCGGCCGGAGGAACAAGTGTCCAGGGCGGGGCAGGGATGTGCTGGGCGGCCCCGGCGGCTACTGCAGCACGGCGAAGGACTGCGCCGGCAGCGTCAGCGTCGTGTAGTCGAGCGTCGGATCGCCGTAGGACAGCGTCACGGTGCGCGCCTCGCTGCCTTCGCCGGCCGGCAGCTCGATTGTCTCGGTCCCGCGGCCGGGGTTGACGGCGACGACGGCGCTGACGCCGTCCTTCGTACGCTTGAAGACGAAGGAACGCCGCTCGTCGGAGGCGAACAGCACGCTGAAGTCGGCATCGGCGCGGAAGGCCGGCGAGTCGGCTCGCAACGCGAGCGTGTCATGGACGGCCGTCCACAGCGAATCGTCGGCGTCAATCTGGTCGGCGACGGTCGGGGCGTCCGCGGATTCGTCGATCGGCAGGTACAGCGCGTCGGCGCTCGCGCCGGAGAAGCCGTCGTTCGTCGAACGGTCCCACTGCATCGGCGTGCGGCTGCCGGTGCGCGTGTATCCGCCCTCCTTCGTGGGCAGGTCGCGGTAGCGCATGCCGATCTCGTCGCCGTAGTAGATGAACGGGGCGCCCGGCATCAGCAGCATCGTCGCGTAGGCGAGGCGGATCTCCCGCGGCGACAGGCGCGGGGCGACGCGCGCCGTGTCGTGGTTGCAGGTGATGAGATCGAAATAGCCGCCGCGCTCGCGCGCCTGCTTCAGGCGCGGCTCGTATTCGTCGAGGAAGGCGCGGATGCCGACGCCGCTGTCCGCATTGAAGTAGCTCTTGTCGCCGTCATGCAGCATCGGCGTGTCGGTGTTGCGCAGCAGCATGTTGTAGCCGTTCGGCTCGCCGTCCCAGCGCCAGTCGAGGTAGAAGTCCATGTCGAAGCCGGCGTCGATCGCCTCGTCCGGCCGCCCCCATTCGGAGACGAAGGCCGCGTCGGGGAACTCCTCGCGGATCTGCCCGAACATGTACCGCCAGGTCGCGATCGTGGCCGGCTTGCCGTCTTCGTCGCGCTTGACGAGGCTGTCGGCCATGTCGACGCGGAAGCCGTCGGCGCCGCGCGACAGCCAGAAGCGCATGACGTCGAGCATCGCGCCGCAGGTGTCGAGCGCCGCGTCGCCGAGCGCCGGCTGCTGCCAGGGCTTCGTCGGATGCGCAAAACCGTAGTTGAGCGCGGGCTGGAACGCGAAGAAGTTCGTGACCGCGGCTCCGTCGCGCGGATAGACGCCGCCGATGAACGGCAGGCCGTCGCCGCCGGTGATCCACGAGTCGGTCCAGATATAGCGGTCGGTGTACAGGTTTTGCCGTTCTTCGCCGCTGGCGATAAACCACGGGTGATCGTCGCTTGTGTGGCCGGGAACGAGATCGAGCAGGACGTGCATGCCGCGGGCGTGCGCCGCGGCGAACAGATCGACGAGGTCGTCGTTGGTTCCGTAGCGTTCCGCGACCCTCGTATAGTCGGTGACATCGTATCCAGCATCACGGAAGGGCGAAGCGAAGCAGGGGTTGATCCACAAGGCGTTGCAGCCCAATGACCGAATGTAGTCGAGACGCTCGGTGATGCCCGGGATGTCGCCGATGCCGTCGTTGTTGGAATCGTTGAAGCTCTGCGGGTAAACCTCGTAGAAGACGGCCTGTTGCAGCCATGAAACAGGTGTGTTCATTGAGTTGGTCATATCGCTCCTTGCCTGTGGGGTAACGCTCACGGCGTTTCCGTGAAAACGACACTCACGATGCGGACAGTTTTGACAACGTTTGCAGGTGTGGTATACAGTATAGACCACTGAAGCGTTACGCAGCGCTCCGCTGGATACCAACGGCGGAGGCCGCTACGGCGTCGGGTCCGCGCGGAGTCGATCCGCGAGGCTTCCGCATGCGTGATGTTGAGGAAAACAAATGCAATTGCATTGATTGATGGAAAGGAAAGGTCAATGATGATCAATTGGAAGAAGGCAATCGGTCTGACCGCGGCTGTCGCGATGCTCGTCCCGATGGCGGCTTGCGGCGGCAACGATTCGAACGCGAACGGCAACGCCAGCGCTTCGAACTCGAACGAGAAGCAGACCGCGACGCTCACCGTGTGGGCGCCGTCGGAGGACGCCGACTGGATGAAGACCATGCAGGAGGAGTTCGAGAAGGCCCACACCAACTATGACATCACCTGGAAGAACGCGACCGTCTCCGAAGGCGACGCCGCCAAGACCGTGCAGACGGATCCGTCCGCCGCGGCCGACGTCTACATGTTCGCGAACGACCAGCTCGGCACGCTCATCAAGCTCAACGCCATCGGCGAAGTGAGCGACACCGTCGCCCAGCAGGTCAAGGACCAGAACTCCGAGACGATGATCCAGTCGGTCACCGGTGCCGACGGCAAGATCTACGGCGTGCCGTACACCTCGAACACGTACTTCATGTACTACAACAAGGACAAGTTCTCGGCCGATGACGTCAAGAACCTGAACACGATGCTCGAGAAGGGCAAGGTCTCCTACCCGCTGACGAACTCCTGGTACATCCCGGCGTTCTACCTCGGCGCCGGCATGCAGATGTTCGGCGACAACGGCCAGGACGGCGCCGCCGGCATCGACTTCGGCTCCAACGCCGATGCCGTGACCAAGTACCTCGTCGACATGGTCGCCAACCCGAACTTCGTCCTCGATGACGGCACCAACGGCGTCTCGAACCTCGTCGACGGCACGACCGACGCGATGTTCTCCGGCTCCTGGTCGGCCGCCGACGTCAAGAAGGGCCTCGGCGACAAGTACGGCGCCGTCGAGATGCCGTCCTTCACTGTCGATGGCAAGGACTACCAGATGAAGTCCTTCGCCGGCTCGAAGGCCGTCGCCTTCAACCCGTCCTCGAAGAACCCGCAGGTCGCCTCCGAGTTCGCCGCCTTCCTCGGCTCCGCCGACGCCCAGAAGAAGCACTGGGAGATGCGCGAGATCGTTCCGTCCGACAAGACGCTGACCGACCTCGATGGCATGAAGGACGCCCCGTACGTCCAGGCCCAGATCGACACGGTCGACAAGACCTCCGTGCTGCAGCCGACGATCGCCGCGATGAACGGCTGGTGGACCCCGGCCGAGAACTTCGGCAAGGCCATCTACAACAAGGACGTCACTGCTGACAACTACAAGGAGCAGACGACGACCTGGATGGACACCGAGAACAAGGAAGTCAAGGCTCAGGCGACTGAGGAGTGATTTCGCGGGGCCGCGAGGCCCCGTCCCGCCCGCGCAGGCCGGCGGGAATATCGGCAGATAATCGAAAACAGTGTGCGGAAGGCCTCGGATCCTGAGCTTTCCGCACACCTCATGTTCAGGGTCCACCAGGCGGCGTCGCCTGAGGGCGCGCGCGAGGTCATTCTCGGACCAGACGCGCACCCGCTCCACGATCCATCGCGAGGTAGCGCGGTCGTGGGCACGGTCGCACGCCCCACACATCACACTTTTCAAAGAGAGGCGGTAGAGGGTTCATGAGTACGGTAACCCTTTCACAACGAGAACTGCGGCGCCGCCGGAAACTGGGCGCGGACTATGTGGCACCATCGCCATACACGCTGAAGAACGCCTTGGAGAAGGGCGACGTCTTCACCAAGCTGTCCATCCTGATTTTCGGCCTCGGCAACGTGGTGCGCAAGCAATACGTCAAGGGTCTCATCTATTTCGCCGGTGAGGTCCTGTTCATCCTCTACATGATCACGACTGGCGGCACGAGCATCAAGAACCTGATCACGCTCGGCGGCAACAAGCCGACCAGCGGCTGGGTCAACGGCCAGTACGTGAACATCCCGGGCGACAACACGGTCCTGCGTCTGCTCTACGGCGTGGCCACCGTCGTCTTCTGCGTCGTCTTCGTGCTGTGGTGGATCCTCGAGATTCGCTCCGCGTACAAGGCGCAGTGCCTGGCCGGCAAGAACGGCCGCGCCCCGTCCCTGATGGACGACATCCACACGCTCTTCGACGCCAAGGCGAACCAGCTGCTGCTGTTCCTGCCGATCGCGGGCATCCTGATCTTCACGGTCCTGCCGCTGATCTTCATGATCTCGATGGCGTTCACGAGCTACGACCACAACCATCTGACGCTGTTCAACTGGGTCGGCCTCGAGAACTTCAAGACGGTGTTCTCGAACTCCGGCAGCAGCGCGGTCTCCGGCGGCATGTTCCTGTCCGTCCTCGGTTGGACGCTGGTCTGGGCGTTCTTCGCGACGTTCCTGAACTTCTTCCTCGGTCTGTTCCTCGCGATGATCATCAACCGCAAGACGACCTACGGCAAGAACGTGTGGCGTGCGATCTTCTCGATGTCGATCGCCGTCCCGCAGTTCGTCTCGCTGCTCGTTATGCATCAGATGCTGCAGCCGACCGGCGCGGTCAACCGCCTGCTGCAGAGCTGGGGCTGGATCGACGGCCCGCTGCCGTTCTTCACCGACGCCACATGGGCGCGCGTGACGGTCATCATCGTCAACCTGTGGATCGGTATTCCGTACACGATCATGCAGGTGACCGGCATCCTTCAGAACATCCCTGCCGACCTCTACGAGGCCGCGAAGATCGACGGCGCGAACTGGTGGCAGATCTTCACGAGGATCACGATGCCGTACATCATCTTCGTGCTCACGCCGTACCTGATCACGACCTTCACCGGCAACGTCAACAACTTCAACGTCATCTACCTGCTCACGCGCGGCGACCCGGCCGTCAATGGCGCATCCGCCGGCAAGACCGACCTGCTCATCACCTGGCTGTACAAGCTCACGGTGGATCGCAACGATTACAACCTCGGCGCGGTCATCGGCATCATGACGTTCATCGTCCTTGCCGCGGTCTCGCTGATCACCTACCGCAACAGCGGTTCCTATAAGAACGAGGAGGGCTTCCGGTGAGTAAGCATACTGAAGTCAAAGCACAGAGCCAAGGATTCCTGCACGATCAGAAGAAGCGCCGCATCGCGGCCGATGTGGGCACCTACATCCTTCTGGGCGCGCTTTCGATCATCTGGCTGCTGCCGATCGTCTGGATCTTCCTCGAGAGCTTCAACAAGAACACCGCTCCGTACCAGAGCACGTTCTTCCCGACCGAGTATTCGTTCGACAGCTACATCGGCCTGTTCACCGACCGCAGGGTCCTGGACTTCCCGCGCATGTTCATGAACACGTTCATCATCTCGATCTTCACGTGCCTCATCTCGGTGTGGTTCGTGCTCTCGGTCGCATACTGCATGAGCCGCATGCGCTTCCGTGGCCGCCGCTCGTTCATGAACCTCGTGCTGATCCTCGGCATGTTCCCGTCCATCATGTCCGTCGTCGCGATCTACTTCATCCTCAAGGCGATGGGCCTGACGAGCGACGGCATGACGATCCTCGCGCTGATCCTCGTCTATTCTGCGGGTACCGGCGCCGGCTTCTACGTCATGAAGGGCTTCATGGATACGATCCCGACCTCGCTTGACGAGGCCGCGATGCTCGACGGCTGCACGCGTTGGCAGGTCTTCGTCAAGATCATCATCCCGATGTCGAAGCCGATGATCGTCTATCAGGCCATCGTGGGCTTCCTGATCCCGTGGCTCGACTTCGTCATGGCGAAGGTCATCGCCCGCACGCAGGAGAACTACACGGCCTCGCTGGGCCTGTGGCTCATGCTCGAGAAGGAGTACATCAACACCTGGTTCGGCCGCTTCGCCGCGGCTGCGGTGATCATCTCCGTCCCGATCGCGATCCTGTTCATCGTGATGCAGCGCTTCTACCAGGAATCCATGTCGGGTGCAGTGAAAGGCTGATCATGATCCAGGCATTCGAGCCCCTTTCCGAAGGGTTGGAGCCGGGTGTCGCAGAACCGTTCCCGCTTTGTTCGGAACGCTCACTGGGTGCCGAGGTTTGCGAATCCGGCACCCAGTTTGCTCTCTGGGCACCATCGGCGCGTACTGTGACGCTGCGTCTGTTCACCTGCGGTTCCTCGGAGCAGTCCGATGACATGCTCATCGAGACCGTGACGATGACGAAGCAGTCCGATGGCGCTTGGACAGCGAAGCTTTCGCGGAACCTCGACGGCGTCTACTACGACTATCTCCTCGAATTCGACGGCGGCGTCACCCATCGCTCCGCCGATCCCTGGGCGCGAGCGGCCGGCGTCAACGGCCGCCGCAGCATGGTCGTCGACCTCGCGCGCACCGACCCCGAGGGGTGGGACGAGGACGAACGCCCGCGCACGCCGGCTTCGGAGACGATGGTCTGGGAGGCGCATGTCGGCAGCTTCAGCAACAACCCGCACAGCGGCGTCCCCAAGGAGCACCGGGGCAAGTACCTCGCGTTCACCGACGTGGACACGACGCTCGACGGCGACGGCGAACATCCGACCTGCATGAACTATCTGCGCGACCTCGGCGTGACCGCCGTGCAGCTGCTGCCGTTCTACGACTATGGTTCCGTCGACGAGCGCGACCCGTCCCAGTTCAACTGGGGATACGATCCGCTTAACTACAACGTGCCGGAAGGCTCGTTCTCGACCGATCCCTATGACGGCGCGAACCGCATCACCGAATGCAAGCGGATGATCCAGTCGTTGCATGCCAACGGCATCAAGGTCATCATGGACGTCGTCTACAACCACATGTACTCGGCCGACAACTGGTTCGAGCGCACGGTGCCGGGATACTACCTGCGCCGCAACGACGACGGCACGCTGGCGAACGGCTCCGGATGCGGCGATGACATGCAGACCGAGCGCGCGATGTTCCGCAGGTTCATCATCGAATCGGTCACGTACTGGGCCCGCGAATACCACCTCGACGGGTTCCGCTTCGACCTGATGGGCCTCATCGACGTGCAGACGATGAACGCGGTGCGCGCATCGCTCGATCGGCTGCCCGGAGGCGAATCGATCCTGATGTACGGCGAACCATGGGCGGCCGGCCCGACGAACACGCTGCCGGGCACCGAACTCGCCGACAAGGAGGGGCTGCGCTACCTCAGCACGCGCATCGGCCACTTCTGCGACCGCACGCGTGACGCGATCAAGGGCCACGTCTTCTACATGGAACGCAAAGGCTACGTGAACGGCGACGCGCGGGCGAACAAGCCGCTCATCGAGCTGGGCGCCGACGCGTGGCGCGCGCCGGAGACGAACGAAGGCCAGGCCGGGCAGATCATCCAGTACGTAAGCGCCCACGACGACCTCACGCTGTGGGACAAACTGTCGATGAGCATGTTCGAAGGCGGCGAGCGGCTCGAGGAGATCTTCGACGCCGAGCCGTGCCCGCAGACGACGGCGGTGCTCGAGGCGAACAAGCTCGCCGCAGGCATCATCTACACGGCCGCCGGCATCCCGTTCATGCTCGCCGGCGAGGAGTTCGGCAAGACGAAGCACGGCAACGACAATTCCTTCGACTCCGGCAAGGAGGTCAACGAGGTGGATTGGCGCCGCGCGTGGCGCATGGGCGAGCTGCACGACTATTACCGCCGGCTCATCGCGCTGCGCCGCGCGAACCCGGACTGGTTCGACGCCGAGCACATCGCCGTCGACGCGCCAGGCAACGCCGTCGCCTACCGGATGCACGACACGGCCGTGACGATCAATCCGGACGCCGACGACCACACGCTCGCCGCCGACAAGCTCACGCGCGCCTACGCCGACGACGCCCACGACGAGCTGCCCATGGCCGCCGGCGCGGACGCCGACACGGCAGGTCCGCGTTGGGTCTGCGTGCTCGACTCGACGACGCAGGACGGCACGCCGGACCCGCGACGCGCCGAGTCGGTCGACGGACGCATCCCGATGCCGGCGCGCTCGCTGCGCGTCTGGAGGCTCGAGCCGGACGGCGACACGCGCTGAACGGCGCTGGAAAGGAACTCGAGATGACAACGGCACTCAAGTATCAGGCGGTGTTCTTCGATTTGTACGGCACCCTCGTCGACATCCACACGGATGAGCAGAGCGAGGGGCCGTGGACGGCGCTGCGGTGCGCACTGTACCGGGAAGGCGCTGAATTCGCGACGAACGAGCAGCTGCGTTCCCAGTTCGCCCGCGAACGCGCGAAGGCGAACGCGATGCGCGACCAGCGCGAATGGTTCGAGCCGGATCTGCTGCCCGCATACCGCGGTCTGTTCGAGGCATGCTGGATCGACGGCACGCCCGAACAGGCGCGCGCCGCCGCATGGACCTTCCGCCGCGCGAGCACGACGAAGCTGCGGCTGTTCCCCGGCGCGGTCGAGCTGCTCGAACGGCTGCACGACGAAGGCCGCGCCGTCATCCTCGTCAGCAACGCGCAGGCATGCTACACGAAGCCGGAGCTCACGCTGCTCGGGCTCGACGAGATGTTCGACGACATCATCATCTCGAGCGACGAAGGCGTGCGCAAACCATCGTTCGAGATCTTCCGGCGCGCGCTCATTGACGCCGACGTCGAGCCGAATCGTGCGCTCATGGTTGGCAACGACGAGAACAGTGATATTTTTGGCGCTGTCGCCTGTGGCATCGACGCCGCCTACCTGCACACCGACGACAACACCGGCGGCCCCACGGCGCCGCGGGCGGCCATCTCGCTCGAGGGGGCCGACTACGACGGGCTGCTCGCCTTCATCCACGACGCCGACGCGACGTGGGACGTGTCGCATGCGCCGGAGGCGGCCGACGGCGACGGCGCGGATGGCTGCACGGAGACGAAGGACTGAATGGTCGCGCGGGCGACGGAACGGACGAAACACTATGGTGGACGAATACACACGCTATCTGGAGGAAAAGGGACGGCGCAAGCACCGTGGACTGTCGAGGTTCAAGCTCAAGGTCATCGGAGACGTGCTGCTGTTCCTTTCGGCGGCGAGCGTCACGCTGATGCCGATGCTGCTCGGCGCGCCGACGGCGCAGAACATGGGCTCGCTCACCGTGTCGGTGCTTTGCGAGGCCGTCTCCTGGGTCGCGATTCCGATCTATGCGTGGCTGCTGTACACCGGTTTCGACCATACGCACAGCTGGCTGCGCTACGGACTGCAGCTGCTTGCACTCGCGCTCGTCAGCGAGGTGCCCTACGACATGGTCACCTTCGGCAGTTTCTTCGACATGCGCTCGCAGAACCCGGTGTTCGGCCTCGTCATCGCGCTGATCGTGCTCGTGTTGCTCGAAGTGCTGCAGGACTACGGCAAAGGACTGCGCATCGCGTTCAGCATCGTCGTCATCATCGTCGGCCTGCTGTGGGATTGGCTGTTCCGCATCGGACAGTCGCAGGCGATGCTCAACATCGGCATGGTCACGCTCGGCATGGCGCTCATCTTCTTCTATCTGCATGCACGTGAGAACACGATGATGTTCACGGCGGCGCTGCTTGGCGCCGTGTGCTTCATCACACCGGGCATCGGCGTCGCCTTCCTCCACTACCGCAACGACGAGATCGGCTATCGCCACACATGGACGAAGTGGGCGTTCTACGCGGTCTATCCGCTCATGATGCTCGTGTGCGGACTGGTCGTCGTGCGCTGACGTGCATGCGGACGGCCGCCGACAATCAACAGAGAACAAGAACAACAAGGGAAGCACAGTTCAAGTAAAGGGGCACATCGTGCAGAAGCAAGGAATCCGCGAAGTCGCGCAGCTTGCGGGAGTGTCTATCTCCACCGTCTCACGTGCGTTCACCCGGCCGGAGCTCGTGTCCGAACGGACACGGGAGAAGGTCATGAGCGCTGCGGCAAAACTCGATTTCAACATCTCCCGTTCGGCGACGGCGCTCAAATCGGGGCAGACCTTCCGCGTCGCGCTGCTGATGAATCAGGAGATCACCAGCTGGTTCAACGTCGAGGTCTTCGCCGGCGTCAACTCGGTGCTGCACAAGGAGGGATACGACATCTCGCTGTTCCAGCACATCGACGACGCGCGCACGCGCACGCAGTTCTTCCGCGATATGCCGGTGTTGCGCAACGTCGACGCCGTGTTCGTCGCGTCCTTCGCAATCGAGCCGGAGGAGGTCGAGCAGCTGAGGCGCACGCGCGTGCCGATCATCGGCATCAACACGCCGAACATCGAGGCCTTCGACGCGACGGTCCGCATCGACGACGAACAGGGCATGTACCGCGCGACGCAGCACATGATCAACCTCGGGCATAAGCGCATCGTCTACACATGCTCGGCGGCGGAGGAATCGCTCGAATCGTCGATCGACGCGCGCGGCCGCGGATTCATCCGCGCCTGCGAGGCGGCGCAGCAGACGCGCGACATCGACTGGAAGGTGCTGTCGGTGCCGCGGGGGCATGATTTCGCCGACGCGGCGCTCGCGGCCGTGCTGTCCGAGGAGACGTTCCCGGATGCGATCTGCTGCCAGATGGACATGATGGCGATTCCGCTCGTGCTCAAGCTGCAGCGCCATGGCTACCGCACGCCGCGCGACTATTCGATCATCGGGTTCGACGACTCGTCCTACGCCGACACGATCGATCTGACGACGATGCGTCAGGATCCCTTCGCGATGGGCGCGGTGGCGGCGCGCAAGTGCCTGCAGCTGCTCTCCGGCGAGGAACTGCAGGAACCGCATTCGACGATCGAGCCGAAGCTGATCCTGCGCGGCACCGACGCCCGGCTCGATCCGGACGCGCCGCTCGAGCGCTGACGGCGCGGGGCGGATGCGGGAGGATATGCGAACGGGCCGGGCCGGCATGCCTGCGGAATGTGGAATGCGCTGAACAAGGACGAAGCCGGATCGCGGAGAGCTTCATATCGCCCGCTGGTGAGGACCAAGGGGCACAGGGAAGACGGGGCGGTCATGCCGACGGGGCATGGCCGCCCCGTCGTATGTGCGGTGGGGTCTGTGCGTCCCGGTTCATCGGCGAGCTCGATGGCTCGTTCCGCGAACTGGTCTGTTTGCGTCCCGGTTTGTCGAAGGCGTTGACGGTTGGTCCCGCAATCGGGCCTTGCCGCGGGCAGCTTCGTCGTCGGAACCGATGGGGTCGGGACGCGGGTAGGGACGTTCGCGTCCCGGTTCGTCGATGGGGTCGACGGCTCGTTCCGCTGTGTCCCGTTTCGTTGGTGAGCGGTGTCTGACCTTGCGGCCCCGTGCGCAAATCACCCACCGCAACCTGAATGTTTACTGGGATATCGCTTCCCGCAGTCTGGAAATCGCTGCGCGGCGGCGGTTTTGCAAGGCTTGGAAAACTTTTTCGGAAAAATCTTCCGCAGTGGGAATAACGGTTGACGGGAAATAGTTGAGTGATGTAGGCTCAAGTTTTGGATGGTTCAAGAAGGCCGGCTGCGGATGCGGCCGCCGCCGGACGGAACTCGAGCAAGAACGTAACAAGTAGCGAACCTAACAAAGGAGGACAAGTATGGGACGCGCAGTCGGTATTGATCTGGGTACCACCAATTCCTGCATCGCGACGCTGGAAGGTGGCGAGCCCACGGTAATCGTGAACGCCGAAGGCTCGCGTACGACCCCGTCGGTCGTCGCCTTCAGCAAGTCCGGTGAGATCCTCGTCGGCGAAGTCGCCAAGCGCCAGGCGGTCACCAACGTCGACCGTACGATCAGCTCGGTCAAGCGCCACATGGGCACCGATTGGACGGTGGACATCGATGGCAAGAAGTGGACGCCGCAGGAGATCTCGGCGCAGATCCTGATGAAGCTCAAGCGCGACGCCGAGGCGTATCTGGGCGAGCCGGTGACCGACGCGGTCATCACCTGCCCTGCGTACTTCAACGACGCGCAGCGCCAGGCGACGAAGGACGCCGGCACGATCGCCGGACTCAACGTCCTGCGCATCATCAACGAGCCGACCGCGGCCGCGCTCGCGTACGGCCTGGAAAAGGGCAAGGAGGACGAGCGCATCCTCGTCTTCGACCTCGGCGGCGGCACCTTCGACGTCTCGCTGCTGGAGATCGGCAAGGATGAGGACGGCTTCTCGACGATTCAGGTGCAGGCGACCTCGGGCGACAACCACCTCGGCGGCGACGACTGGGATCAGCGCATCATCGATTGGCTCGTCAAGGGCGTCAAGGACAAGTACGGCGTCGACCTGGGCAAGGACAAGATCGCGCTGCAGCGCCTCAAGGAAGCCGCAGAGCAGGCGAAGAAGGAACTGTCCTCGTCGATGTCCACGACGATCAACATGCAGTACCTCGCGATGACCCCCGACGGCACCCCGGTGCACCTCGACGAGACGCTCACCCGCGCCCGCTTCGAGGAGATGACGAAGGACCTGCTCGACCGTTGCCGCACGCCGTTCAACAACGTGCTCGCCGACGCGGGCATCTCGGTGTCGCAGATCGACCACGTCGTGCTCGTCGGCGGTTCGACCCGTATGCCGGCCGTCAAGGAGCTCGTCAAGGAGCTGGACGGCGGCAAGGAGCCGAACCAGTCCGTCAACCCGGATGAGGTCGTCGCCATCGGCGCCGCCGTGCAGTCCGGCGTCATCAAGGGCGACCGCAAGGACGTCCTGCTCATCGACGTGACCCCGCTGTCGCTCGGCATCGAGACGAAGGGCGGCATCATGACGAAGCTCATCGAGCGCAACACCGCCATCCCGGCGAAGCGTTCCGAGATCTTCTCGACCGCCGAGGACAACCAGCCGTCCGTGCTCATCCAGGTCTACCAGGGCGAGCGTGAGTTCGCCCGCGACAACAAGCCGCTGGGCACCTTCGAACTGACCGGCATCGCTCCGGCCCCGCGCGGCGTCCCGCAGATCGAGGTCACCTTCGACATCGACGCGAACGGCATCGTCCACGTCTCCGCGAAGGACAAGGGCACCGGCAAGGAGCAGTCGATGACGATCACCGGCGGCTCCGCGCTGCCGAAGGACGAGATCGACCGCATGGTGCGCGACGCCGAGGCCCACGAAGCCGACGACAAGAAGCGCAAGGAGGAGGCCGAGACCCGCAATCAGGCCGAAGCCTTCGCCTACCAGACCGAGAAGCTCGTCAACGACAACAAGGACAAGCTCTCCGACGATGTGGCCAAGGAGGTCACCGACGCGGTCAACGAACTCAAGGACGCGCTCAAGGGCGACGACATCGAGAAGATCAAGTCGGATCAGGAGAAGCTGATGACGGCCGCGCAGAAGATCGGTCAGGCGCTCTACGCGCAGCAGGGCGCCGAAGACGCTCCGGCCGGCGAGCAGCCCGCGTCGAACTCCGGTGACGACGACGTCGTGGACGCCGAAGTCGTGGACGACGAAGACGACAAGGACAACAAGTAATGTCCGACTTCAACAAGGACGATTACCTCGACGACCTGCCCGACGCCGACGCGTTGGCGAACGGGCAGGCCGACCCCGGCTCCAGGCTCATGGACGACATCGAGCGTGACGCTGCCGCCGAGCAGCAGCCCGAGACGGACGTGAACGCCGGAGCCCAGGAGGACGCGCAGTCCGCGTCCTCCCCGGCCGAGGAGGCGGCTGAAGCGGCTCAGCAGGAGCCGCCGCAGGCGGACTCCGAGGACGGCAAGCTCACTGCGCTTGGCCAGGCCAAGAAGGAGGCGGCTGAATACCTCGAAGCGCTGCAGCGTGAGCGCGCGGAGTTCATCAACTACCGCAACCGCACGCGCAAGGACATGGATCGGGCGCGCCAGCAGGGCATCGTCGATGTGCTGACGGCGGAGCTGCCCGCGCTTGACGACATCGATCGCATCCGCGAACACGGCGAGATGGATGAATCGTTCAAGGCGGTCGCGGCGAAGATCGACAAGACCTTCGAGAAGTTCGGCGTGGAGAAGTTCGGCGTCAAAGGCGAGGACTTCGATCCGACGAAGCATGAGGCCGTGCTGCACAAGCCGGATCCGGACGCCGAGAAGGCGACCGTGGACACGGTTGTGGAGGCCGGCTACCGCATCGGCGACCGCGTGATTCGCGCGGCCCGCGTGGTCGTGGCGTCGCCGCAGGACTGACGCGGACGACGCATGAGGAGGCCGTGGACCACAATCGGCGGTCCACGGCCTCCTGTGCGATGTGCCCTCAACGAAACGTATGACCATCAATAAGTGCCGCCCGTCGCCGCGAGGCGTGGGAAGCCCCTCGGCGGCGGACGGATTCAGCAACACCTCGAAAGGAGGCACAACATGGCTGAGAACGAATGGCTGAACAAAGACTTCTACAAGACCCTCGGTGTCTCCAAAGACGCCACGGAAAGCGAAATCACGAAGGCGTACCGCAAGCTGGCGCGCAAATACCATCCGGACATCAACAAGACCAAGGAAGGCGAGGAGAAGTTCAAGGACATCTCCGAGGCCTACGATGTGCTCAAGGACAAGGAATCGCGTGAACGCTACGACGCGATCCGCCAGTTCGGCGCGGGAGGCGCGCGCTTCGCCGGCGGCGCGGGCGGCGCCGGCGGATTCGACGCCTCCAATCTCAACGATATCTTCTCGATGTTCGGCGGTGGCGCGGGCGGCAACGGCTCGCACATCCGCTTCTCGACGAACGGCGGCGGCGCGGGGTTCGACGACATCTTCTCGATGTTCGGCGGCGGCAACGCCGGCGGCTACGGCGGCCATGGCTACGAGGACTACGGCGACGGCGCATACGCCGGCTACCGGCCCACCCCGGCCCCGGAGGACGGCGCCGACCTCAACTCGAAGATCACGCTGACCTTCCGCCAGGCCGTCAAAGGCGCGACCGTCTCGCTGAGCGCGGGCGGCAAGAAGTTCAAGACGCGCATCCCGGCCGGTGTGAAGAACGGGCAGAAGATCAAGCTCGCCGGCAAGGGCAAGCCGGGCGTGCACGGCGGTAGGAACGGCGACATGTACCTGACCATCACCGTGACGCCGGACCCGAAGTTCGCGATGGACGGCGTGGATCTCGTCATGGATCTGCCGGTCACCGTCGGCCAGGCCGTCGACGGCGGCAAGATCGACGTCAAGGACTTCTACGGCGATACGGTGACGTTCAAGGTCCACGCCGGCACGTCGAGCGGCGCCGAAGTGCGCGTCAAGGGCAAGGGCGTGAAGACCAAGCGCGAGACCGGCGATCTCGTCGGCCGCGTGCAGATCCACGTTCCCGAGCATCCGGGCATCGGCGAGAAGCATGCCGCGAAGGAGTTCGACAAGGCCTGCGGCGACTTCGCCGACAAGCTCGCCGAACAGCGGGAGTCCTGATCGTCATGGCGCGAGCGTCTCAGCAGAAACGCCGGTTGTATGAGATGTGCGCGATGGCGATCGTCGCGCAGCGGGCGAATCTTGAGGGTGCGGCGCGTGTCGGATTCGACGTCGACCTGCCGATCTTCAGCGTCGGACGCGCCGCCGAACTCGCGGGCATCCATCCGCAGACGCTGCGTCAGTACGACCGCGCCGGCCTCATCGTGCCGCAACGCACCGAAGGGGGCGCCCGCCGCTACTCGCTGCGCGATATCGACCGTCTCGTGCAGGCGCAGTCGATGAGCCAGCGCGACGGCATCAACCTCACCGGCATCGCGCGGATCCTCGAACTCGAGGAGGAGAACCGGCAGCTGCGCCGGCAGCTCGCGCGGTTGAACGACGGTTCGGTGAGTGTCTTCACCGCCGACATGGAGGGTGACATCACCGAGGTGCGCCGCTCCTCGCGCGCGAGGCACTGGCGGCGGCAACTGCATCCGCGGACGCGGCAGCTGTCGGCCGGCGCGAGCCATCGGCCGGCGCAGGCCGAGTCGAAGTCAGTCGTCCTGTGGCGCACGATCTACCGGTGAGTCTTAGATAGGTCCGGCAAGCGTCCGGAGCCCGAATCTGGGTTCCGGACGCTTTTTGCGTGGTGGGACGTTATCCGTGTGCGTCCGGTGCTGCGTATGCGTGCGCTGTGCGGGACGCGGGGGTGCGATGGGGCGTCGCGGATCGCGCATCCGTGCGCTGTGCGGGTCGGGGAGATGTGGGGCGACGACTCGGACGGCGTATGGGTGCGCGGTGGGGGTCGCTGGGATGCGATGGGGCGTCCTGCGATGCGCATGTGTGCGCGGTGCGTGATGCGGCAGACGACGGGGAAGCGGCCGGGATGGGGTTGCGGACCGGGTGATACACTTGGCGGTTGTGTCGGCGAAACGTGTGCGCAAGACCCCTGAAGAGCGTATCGGGGAGATCGAGCGTGCCGCGATCAAGCTGATCGCCGAGCGGGGGTACAACGGCATCTCGCTCAAGGACGTCGCCGATGAGGTGGGGATGAGCCAGCCCGGATTGCTGCATTATGTCGGCACCAAGGAAGGGCTGTTGTCGCTGCTCATCACCGATGTCTACGACAGCAGCGGCACCCCCGCGGATTTCATGGGTTCGGGACTGCCCGGAAGCGATCCCGATGCGTTGTCGTTCCCCGCGTACCTGCGGTTCCTCGTGCGGCACAACGCCGCGCAGCGGCAGATGGTGCAGCTGTTCCTGATGTTGTACATCGAGTCGGTGAACCCCTCGCATCCGCTGCATGAGTACTACCGCAACCGCCCGGAGAACATCTGGGAGCATTATTCGCGCTATCCATGGCGCATCCCGCCCGAGGTCGGGCCGTGGGATCCCAACATGCGGCCGTATCTGCGCCGGGTCATCGAGGCGATGGACGGCGTGCAGATGCGGTGGCTGTGCGTGCCGCCGGTGGATCTGTACGACGAATGGCTGGCGTTCGAGCGCATGATCTTCCCGTCGCCGTTGTGGGACGGGTACCGCTGATTTCCCCAAAGCCCTTGGTGTCCCCCCGTCGTGCCGGGGTGGACTCGCGTGTGCGTCGCGGCGGCCGCCGCGACTTAATTATATATAACATCTGTTAGATATAGACAACCGCGCGATAAGACAACCGTGACGCGCCGATGTTGCGTAGTTTGACTTTGGCTATGTTGCGAACGATAATCTTTATATCTAACATATGTTAGATATAAAGATTGTGCCGATGCGATGATGCACAGGTGTCGATGAGGACGAAAGGAGCGATCATGAGCGGTAGTGGTCGTGCGCGAGCGGAAGCGGTTGTCGGGGACGGGTCGGACGTCGCCGTGCGGACGCTTGCGAAAAGCGAACTTGACGAAGCCCTTGCGGGGGAGGGGGAGGCCTTGGGCGCCGCGGAGGACGGCGCGATGCCTACCGATCTGGGACTGCGTCTGGCCATATACAACAGCAACCTCGAGGCGTCGCGTTCGAATCCCAAACTCTCCCCGGAGACGGGCAAGCCGATCTCGATGCTGACGAAGAGCCGGTATGCCGTGGGCTTCCTCGTCTTCGGCCTGCTGTGGATGAGCGGCCTGGGCATCGTCTCCGCGGTGCTGCTGCCCGAGCATCTCAAGTCGGTGCCCGGCATGGCGCCGGAGGCGCTCGTCGGCGTCATCAATTCCTGCACGGCGGTGGCCTCCCTGGTGTCCAATCTCATGTTCGGCAACTTCTCCGACCGTTCCCGCTCCAAGCGTGGACGGCGCACGCCCTTCATCCTCGGCGGGGCCGTGCTGGGCGGCGTCACGTTGTTCCTCACCGGCATGACGCTCAATCCGGTCGTCATCACCATCGTTTATTGCCTGTGCATGTTCGGCCTCAACTGCATGCTCGCGCCGATGGTGGCCATCATTTCCGACCGCATCCCGACGGGCGTGCGCGGCACGATGTCCGCGTTCTACGGTGCGGGATCCACATGCGGCGCGCCGATCGGCACGTTGATCGGCGCCGTCTTCATCGCCAACCAGACCCCCGGATTCATCGTGGCCGGTGCGCTCATGCTGCTTTCGGGCATCATCGCCGTCATCATCCTGCCGAAGGAAGGCCCCGCCGATTTCCTGCCCCGGCAGAAGGAAGGCCTTGGCGAGGTCGTCAAGAGCTTCCGGCCGCCGAAGTTCTCCACCGCGCATGATTTCTACAAGGCATTCGCGGGCCGTCTGTGCATGCTGCTGAGCTATCAGATGATCACCATCTACCAGCTGTACATCCTCGAAAACTACGTCGGCCTTGAGGTCAAGGAGGCCGGGGTGGTCATCTCCTCGATGTCGGTCATCACGATGGTCGTCTCGCTGGTGGGCTCCGTGGCGGCGGGTCCGCTGTCCGACATGATCGGGCGGCGCAAGGTGCCGATCATCATCGCCTCCGTGCTGTTCGCCATTGGCATCGCGATGCCCTGGCTCATGCCGTCGGCGACGGGCATGCTGCTCTACTCGGGGATCGCCGGGCTCGGCTACGGCGTGTATTCGTCGGTCGACCAGGCGCTGAACGTCGATGTGCTGCCGAACAAGGAGGAGGCGGGCAAGGATCTGGGCATCCTCAACCTCGCCACGACGCTCGGGCAGATGCTCGGTCCGGTGCTCATGTCCGCCATCACGCTTTCTCTGGGGTACGCCTTCGCCTTCCCGATCGCGATCGCCTTCGCCCTGCTCGGATGCGTGTTCATCATGCTTATCCGCGGCGTCCGCTGACGCCGCCGCCCCCCCCATGGAACATCCGGACGGCACATGGCGCCGTCCGGCGCGACAACAAAGGAGTCAGACGATGACTGAAACCACCCACCCCTATCTCGACGCGACGTTGACGATCCCGGAGCGCGTCCAGGACCTGCTTTCGCGTATGACGCTTGAGGAGAAAGTCGGACAGATGATGCAGTTGGATGCACGGTCCGGCGACCTCGAACATCTGATCGTGGACCGCCATGTCGGCTCGATCCTGCACACATCCCCCGATGATCTGGTGCGCGCCGACGGCATCGTGCGCGGGAAGACGCGTCTGGGCATCCCGCTGCTCGTCGGCGACGACTGCATCCACGGCTACTCGTTCTGGCCCGGCGCGACGATCTTTCCCTCCCAGCTCGGCATGGCATGCAGCTGGGACGCCGAAAAGGTCGAGCGGGCCGCCCGGGTGACTGCCGAGGAGGTCTCCTGCACCGGTGTGCATTGGACCTTCTCGCCGGTGCTGTGCATCGGACGCGACACACGCTGGGGCCGCATCGACGAGACCTTCGGCGAGGATCCGACGCTCATCGGCGAACTCGCGTCGGCGATGGTGCAGGGGTATCAGAAGCACGCCCGGACGGGCGAGGCCTTCGACAGGGACGCCATCCTCGCCTGCGCCAAGCATTTCGCAGGCTATTCGTACACGCAGGGCGGCCGTGACGCCTCAGAGGCCGATCTGACGCGCCGGGCGCTCGCCAGCTGGTTCCTGCCTCCCTTCGAACGTGTGGCGAAGGAGGGATGCGCCACCTTCATGCTCGGCTATGAGGCGATCGACGGCACGCCCGTCACCTTCAACGATTGGCTGCTGCAGACGAAACTGCGCGGCGATTGGGGTTATGGCGGCACGCTCGTGACCGATTGGGACAACGTCGGACGTGCGGTGTGGGAGCAGCGCATCAAGCCGGATTACCGCACCGCGGCCGCCGACGCCGTCAAGGCGGGCAACGATCTGATCATGACGACTCCGGGGTTCTACGAGGGCGCCATCGAGGCGGTCCATGACGGTCTGCTCGACGAACGCGCGTTGGATGCGGCCGTCGGGCGTCTGCTGACGCTGAAGTTCCAGCTCGGCTTGTTCGAGGACCCGCGCCTGCCCGATCCGGAACGCATCGAGGCCGTGGTCGGCAACGGCGATCATATGGACGCGAACCTCGAATTGGCCCGCGAATCAATCGTCCTGCTGCGCAACAACGCGGCGCTGCCGCTGGCCGCGGAGGATGGCGCTGTACGCTCGATAGCCGTCGTGGGGCCGCTTGCCGACGACGCGCAGAACCAGCTCGGCGACTGGGCCGGCAATTCCGGACAGGTGCCGTGGATGCCGCAGGGACAGCCGCGCGACATGATCATGACCGTGCTGGACGGCGTGCGCGAGCTTGCTCCTGAAGGCTGCGAGGTGACCTATGCGCGCGGCGCCGACGTCGTCGAACTCATCGACGATCCGGCGGGCGCGCTGTATCCGGATGGGCAGCCCCGACCGAAGCTCGCCGTGTCCGCGCGCGTCGACGGCGCCCTGCTCGACGCAGCCGTCGAACAGGCGCGGCGTGCGGATGCGGTCATCGCCGTCGTCGGCGACGTCGTGCAGCTCACCGGCGAGACCTGCTCGACGGCGACGCTTGAGCTGCTCGGCGGCCAGAACCTGCTGCTCGAACGTCTGAGCGAGGTTGCACGTGAAACACATAAGCCGCTCATCGTCGTGCTCATGAGCTCGAAGCCGCAGGTGCTGCCGGCGTGCGTGATCGGGGAGAACGGCGTGCTCGTCGACGAGTCCGCCGCCGACGGGCTTGGCGCCTTCATCTGGGCGCCGAACCCCGGCATGCAGGGAGGCCGCGCGCTCGCCGAGATCATCTTCGGCATGACCGAGCCAAGCGGACGTCTGCCGATCACGTTCCCGCGCCATGCGGGGCAGCTGCCGGTCTTCTACAACCAGATCCGCGGGCAGCACGGCGATCGGTACGCCGATCTGACGCAGGACCCGGCGTTCGCGTTCGGCGAGGGGCTGGCGTATACGACCTTCGAATACGGCGAGCCCGCGATCGTGAACGGCTCCGAATTCAGCAGGGGCGATACCGTGCGCGTGGCGATCGACCTGACGAACACGGGCCCCCGCCGTGGCGCCGAGATCGTGCAGTTGTACGTCAGCGACGTCGTCACGTCCTTCACCTGGGCGGCCAAGGAGCTCAAGCGGTTCCGGCGTGTGACGCTCGATGCGGGCGAGACGCGCCGTGTCGTGTTCGAGCTGCCGGTCGACGTGTGCACGATCGTGGACGGTGACGCCAGGCGCATCGTCGAACCCGGGGAGTTCAAGGTGCTCGTCGGCCATTCGAGCCGTGACGCGGACCTGCGTTCCACGACTTTCACCGTCGTGGAGTGAACGCGCCGCGATGGCCGCCCCGGTGGTGCCGGGGTGGCGGGTATGGTGGGAGGGACGACCGGCAACGGATGATGACGACGAAAAGAGGCGCGCATGGGCGTTCGGGAAAACGGAGCCGCCAAGCTCGAGGCGTTGCAGGGCGTGTTCTGGGACATGGACGGCACGCTCATCGACTCCGAGCCGCTGTGGCACGAAAGCGAGCTGCGGCTCGTGCGCGAATACGGCGGCCACTGGACGAAGCAGATGGCGATGGGCGGCTCGGGTCGGCCGGTGCCGCAGATCGCCCATGAGATGGCCGAGCTCGGCTGTCCGCTGCCGCCCGAGGAGATCGGGCGCCGCATGATCCAATACGTGACCGACGAGGAGAAGAAACGGCTGCCGTGGATCCCCGGCGTGCGCCGCCTGCTTGAACAGCTGCGCGACGCCGGCGTCCCGTCGATGCTCGTGACGACGTCGCCGCGCGACCTTGCCGAGAACCTCATCGCGCAGGCGCCGCCGAACACCTTCGCCGGCTATGTCTGCGGCGACGACGACGTGCCGAAGAAGCCCGATCCGGCGCCGTACGAGCTTGCCGCGAAACGGCTCGACATCCCGGAT
This sequence comes from Bifidobacterium castoris, assembly GCF_003952025.1. GTDB lineage: Bacteria > Actinomycetota > Actinomycetes > Actinomycetales > Bifidobacteriaceae > Bifidobacterium > Bifidobacterium castoris. The sequence continues at coordinate 35,049 of NZ_QXGI01000006.1, forward strand.
GTGCTGATGCCGTGCTGCGTGGCCTTCGAGGATTCGATGAGCGGCCGCACGTCGGCGGCCGCGTCCGGCATGACGACCGTCGTCGTGACCGGCTACCTCGCCGGAGGGTACGTGCCCGGCCCCGGCTACACGACGACCGAGAACTACGACGACATCACGCCGCAGTCGCTCGACCGCATGGTGCGGCGCATGTACGTCCGTCTCGCGCCGCTCGCCGGACGGCGCGGCTGAGCGGCCGCGGTTGCCGCGAAGAAATAGGTGCAGGTCTGCCGCGATGTGCCGAAATAGTCGATGTGGAATAGGATTCAAAGGCGATGTGTGCCATGGACGGCGCATGCATGAACCGGCGGTGTCTGAGAGCGGAGCCGAGTCCCCTCAGCGAACTGAAGACGCCGGTCTGCACGTGCGGCCGTTCGGACAGGCTCTCGGTGAACATGAGCGTCACAACAATGCAGATCAGGCCGAGTACGGCAAGCATTTAGAGCGCCAATGCGTCAGCTGGAGACATGGATGCCGCCGGACTCCTGAGTGGCGTGCGGGTGGATGAGCATCCAGATCGACGTGGAGATCGCGCACGGCGCGCTCTCGACGACGTAGGTCGTCATGCCGGCGCCGAAGCAGCGTAGAAGCCCATGTGTAGATGCGGGTCGTGGGCGCCGCGGAGCATGTCAGCGCAATGTGCGCGACGTCGTGAGCCGCACATGCGCGGCCGGGTAGATGTCGTTGGAGACGACGACGGTGTTGCCGAGCGCGTCGGTCGCGCGCGAGCACACGTAGAGCAGCGGCGTGCCGCTCGGCTGCCGCAATGCGCGCGCCGGACGACCGAATCCGGGGATCGTCTCGATCGTCTCCTCGACGGCGTGGATGACGGCGCCGTAGTTGAACTGCAGCAGCTGGTAGATCGACCGCGTCAGGTCGAAATCGAGGAAATCCGGATAGCCGCGCGGGTCGAGATATGTCTGTTCGTAGGAGATCGGCGTGCCGTCGGCCGCGCGGACGCGTTCGACGCGGATGAGCGGCTGCGATGCGGGGACGTGGAACATCTGGCATATGCGCTCGTCGCAATGCCGCACATGCGCGTCGAGCACGGTCGTGACGCACGTCATGCCCTGCGAGGCGAGCATATGCGGCAGTCCCGAGGTGCTCGCCGACGTCCGATCGATGATGCGGGCGGATTTCGCGTTGACGGTGACGCGTGAGGGCAGCGCGCGGCGGGCGATGTCCGCCGCGATGACGGTGCCGCCGCGTCCGCGGCGCGTGCTGATCTCGCCGCGTGCGCGCATGACGCCCAGCGCCGCGCGGATCGTCGAGCGTGACACCTGCAGCCGTTCGGCGAGCGCACGCTCCGACGGCAGATGGTCGCCGATTCCCAGCTCGTCGACGTTCGCGAGCAGATGGATGTCATGAATCGCGCGGCCGACGGTGGCGGTGGGCTCCGCCGTCGCCGTGCGCCCAGTTGTCATGCCGTCCTCGTTTCCGTGCGGATATGCGTCGCTGTCGCGATTCACGATAACCGACCGATGTGACGCGTAACGGCGGGACGCCGCTCAGAGCGCGTCATCGCCGCGCTCATCTGTGCGGATGCGCACCGCCTGCTCGATGGCACGCACGAAGATCTTGCCGTCGCCGAAGCTCGATGAGGAGAGGCGGTTGACGACCGCGTCGACGATGCCGTCGACTTCGCCGTCCGGCACGACGGTGCGCACGCTGATCTTCGGCAGCAGCGCGACCCCCTGTCGATCGTCGCGCGTGTACACCTGTTTGAGGCCGTGCTGGTGGCCGTATCCCATCGCCGACGTCATCGTGATGCCGCGGTTGCTGAACTGGTCGAGCACGTGTTTGAGCGTCTCGAGTTTTTCGCCGTTGATGATGAATTCGATTTCCTTCATGGTTCCTCCGTGGGCATGGGTGGTGTGCGGATGGTGTGGCATTGAGGACGGGCGCCGCGAGAGGGGTGCGGCGCCCGGGCTTGGGAGGGGCGGCGTCAATATTCGATGACGCCCGCCGGTGTGCGCATCCAGACGGTCGAATCCTTGCCTTTGACGCGCCACTTGGCGAGCATCGTGCACCAGAGCACGACGCCGACGCCCATGTATCCAGCGAAGCCTACCCAGGTCTGCACGCCGATGCCGATGCAGCAGAACACGGCGACGGTCAGCGAGATGATCAGCGAGGCGATCTTCATCGCCATGCCGCCCGGAGCGTGGTACGGGCGTTCCCATTCGGGATGGCGCACGTCGAGGAGGATTGCCGAGATGCTGCTCATCGCGTAGCAGATCGCGCAGGCGAAGGCCATCAGATCGAAGAACGCGGTGATCGACTGCATCGCGAGGAATCCGATGCTGATCGCGAGGATGAGCAGGTTCGGGATGATCGGCTGGCCGTAGCGGTTGCATTTGGCGAAGGCCTTCGGCAGGAAGTTCTGCCGGCCCATCGCGAAGAGCATGCGCACGGCCGAATACCAGAAGCCGAGCACCGACGTTCCGATCGGGAAGACGACGCCGAAGACGCCGAGGGCGATGACGAACCAGCTCATCCAGCCGGCGCCGGGGAACACGAGCTTGAGCGTCTCGAAGGTGACGAAGGGCGCACTGTCGAAAGCGTAGGCGTTCCAGTCGATGCAGCCGGCTTCGGCGAGGTAGAAGATCGCGTAGATGATGCCGCAGGTGAGCACGGAGCCGAGGATCGCCTTCTTCTGGTCCTTGATCGGGAACGTGCCTTCCTCGACCATCGCCGGCACCGTCTCAAAGCCGAAGTACGGCGTGATCAGGAACGCGCATCCGATGATCCAGCCCAGGCCGATGCCGTAGTCGCCGGCGTTCGCGTTGGCGAAGAACGACGAGAAGTTGGACAGGCTCCAATGGCCGGAGAAGAAGAACAGGCCGGCGGTGATGAGCAGGCCGCCGATCGCGATGAACAGCATCGTCGTCTGCAGGCCGCCGGCGACGATGTTCTTGCACAGGCTCACGAGGCACCACAGGCACAGCAGCACGGCGCCGACGATGACCGCGTACGATCCGTTCAACCCGTAATCGAGGAACTGGTAGTTGAGCCATTCGAGGATGCCGAGCACGCCAGCGGCCGGCACGGCGAGCCATGCGCACATGATGAGCCACGCGGACCAGAACCCCGCATGCTTGTTCATGCCGACCGTGTTGAACACGAGGCACGAGCCGGTGCTCGGCAGCATCGTCGACAGCTCCGCATAGACGAAGCCAATCGGCAGCACCATCGCCGTCATCAGCAGGAATCCGAGCCAGGTGCCGGGGCCGCAGTAGGACAGGAAGATGCCGTCCCAGTAACAGACGAAGGTGAAGATCGCGCCGGTGGCCAGCGTGTAGACGAACAGCAGCCGAAGGCTCCTCTTCAACCCTCCGCCGGCCTGTTCGCCGGCGTCGGCGGTTGCGGATTGCCTCGTCTCGATCGAAGTGGATTTCGTGGTGGCAGACATGGCCTGCTCCTCTCTGCTTTTATCCCATGGATGATTCCTGGAGGTGGTCGATGGACGGATATGGGTGAAAACGGGATGGATTGGTCGGGACTCTCGGATGGGCGGAGGGCGGCGTCTCAGCCGAAGAGCCGCAGATAGCGGTGGGCGAGCTCGGTGGTGCCGTCGATGTAGCCGTCGGCGAGCTCCCTGACCGGGTCGGAGTCGAGATGGGATCCGATCCAGGCCATGAGCTGCAGACGGCGCATCATGATGAACGTGTCGATCTCCATGAAGTCGGTATCGGTGAACGGCATGACGGTGCGGTATCCGTCGAGCCACGCGTTGACGAGGTCGGGGACGATCGGCTTCGTCTCGATGAACGACAGCGCGCTCGCCAGATCGTGCAGATACCAGCCGAAGCCGCAGTCGTCGAAATCGATCACCTTGATCTGCTCGCCCTCGACGAGCAGGTTGGCGACGCGCAGGTCCGCATGGATCAGGCCGTAGTTGTGCTCGTTGCGTCCGTAACGTTCGAGCCGGCGTCGGATCACCTCGCAGCAGCGTGAGAACTGGTCGACGTCCGCCGCCGTCAGCCCCGGCATCGCACGCCAGTCGCCCCAGATCGCGTCGTCGCCGAGGATCGTCTCATAGGTCCAGTGCCAGCGCGTCAGCTGACGCGCGCCGTTCCAGATCTCGGTCTGCCGGTGCAGGTACGCCGTCGTCTCGCCGAGCGCGCGGAACTGGCGGATCGCAGCCGTCTCGTTGTCCTCGTCCGGCGCTTGGCCGGTCAGGAACTCGTACATGACGCAGCAGTAGTCGTCGCCGTCGCCGGCGTGGACGATCTGGATGTCCGAGCCGTCGGCGGCGCGCAGCGGATTGGCCACGACGAGCGGCGTGTAGTCGTTGATCTGGCGCAGCCACGCCATCTCGCTGCGGTACTCCTCGAGCGTGTGGTAGCCGGGACGCCCCACGCGCAGGATGCCTTCGGGCGTGCCGTGCGCGTCCTCGACGAGGTAGGTGGCGTTCTCCGACAGCTGCAGCAGACGCGCATGCGCGTTCGCGCTCAGTGGATAGGCGCGGATGGCCTTGTCGGCGACGTCATTGAAGATCGCGGTGTTCTCGAATACGGACATGGGTCCTCCTTTCCGAATGTTGGTTGCGGGGGCGGCGGCTTGCGCGGGCCGTCACCGTCCCATCGAAGTGGTCTCGGGAAGCGTGGAGCCGCCGTCGATGACCACCTGCGTGCCGGTGATGTAGCTCGCCTCGTCGCTCGCGAGGAACGCGCACAGCTCGCCGCACTCCTGCGGCGTGCCAAGGCGGCCGAGCGGCACGGCGGACGCGATCGCGTCGATCGCGCGCCCGGGGTCGTCCGGATCGGACTGCGCGGCCATGCCCTCGACGAGCGGCGTGCGGATGTAGCCGGGGCAGATGCAGTTGACGCGGATCCGCTGCTCGGCGAATTCGCGCGCGAGCGCCTTCGTCAGTCCCACAAGCGCGGCCTTCGTCATCGCGTAGGCCGCTTCGCCGGGGTCGGCGACGAGGTCGCCGGTGACAGACGACGTGATGACGACGGCGCCGCCGCCGGCGTCGATGATCGCCGGAATGGCTGCCTTGCACATGTTCCATACGCCGTTGATGTTGACGTCGATGTGCGCGTCGCGCCACGCGTCGTCGGCGTCGAGGAAGCCGCCGAGCCTGCAGATGCCGGCGTTGCAGTCGAGGACGTCGACTTGGCCGTAGGCGTCGATCGCCGTGCGTACGAGGCGCGCGCAATCCTGCGGATCGGTCACGTCGCATCGCACGCCGGTCGCCTCGTATCCGGCGTCGCGCAGCGCGTCGGCGAGCGCGAGCACGTCGTCGCCGCGCGCGGCGACGACGACCTTCGCGCCCTGTTGCGCGAAGACCTGCGCGATACCCGATCCGATGCCTTTCGACGCGCCGGTGACGATGGCGGTCTTACCGTCCAGTTTTCCCATGATGCCCTCCTGTGTGTCGTGTCTCGTGTGATGTGTGGCGCGCGTCGGCGTATCAGATGCCGATCGCGGCGAGCGAATCCTGCAACGCCGTCATGTAGCGGTCGACGTCGGCGGCGCTGAAGACGAGCGGCGTGCGGATCTTGAGGATGTTGCCGTACGATCCGCAGTTCGACGTGAGCACATGGCGGCGGCGCATCTGCTCGATGAGCTCGAGCGTCTCGACGCTCAGCGGGTCGCCGGTGGCGGGGTCGTCGAACTCGACGCCGATGTACAGGCCGGCGCCGCGCACGTCGGCGATCGCCGGATGATCGACGGCGAGACCTTCAAGCTGGGAGACGAACATCGAGCCGATGCGGCTCGCGTTGCCCGTCAGATCCTCGTCGTCCATCACCTCGAGCGTCGCCTTGGCCGCGGCCATCGCGACCGGGTTGCCGGCGAAGGTGTTGAAATACGGGATCTTCGCGGTGAAGACGTCGAGGATCTCGTGACGCGCCGCCGTGGCCGAGCAGGCGATGCCGTTCGCCATCGGTTTGCCCATCGTCACGATGTCCGGGACGAAGCCGTGGCGGGCGAATCCCCAGAAGGCCTCGCCGGTGCGGCAGAAGCCGGGCTGCACCTCGTCGGCGATGATCAGGCCGCCTTCCTCGTGCACGGCGTCGGCGACCTTGTTGAGCCATCCTGCCTTGCCGGGGAAGATGCCGTCGGAGGAGAAGATCGAATCGACGAGCAGCCCGGCGAAACCGATGCCGTCGGCGCGCATCGCGGCGATGCGCTCCCTGAGCCTCGCGACGATGAAGTCGCCGATTGCCTCGTCGCCGTGGATGTGCGTGTCCGGCGTCGGCAGCAGACCGCAGGATGGGGAGAGCTCCTGGCCCATGCCGATCGACGGGGAGAAGCCGGAGACGAGGTCGGTGTTGCCGTGGTACGCCTCACGCGTCACGATGATGCCCCGGGCTCCGGTGTAGTTGCGTGCGATGCGGATCGCGAGGTCGTTGGCCTCGGAGCCGGTGCACTGGTAGGTGATGCGGTCGATTTGCGCAGGAAGCTTCGCGAGCAGCGCCTCCGAATAGTCGAGGATCGTCTCGTGCAGATAGCGGGTGTGCGTGTTGAGCGTCGCCGCCTGCCGGCTGACCGCTTCGACGACATGCGGATGGCAGTGGCCCACCGAGACGACGTTGTTGTAGGCGTCCAGATAGTCGGTGCCGTGTTCGTCGAAGACATGGGAACCGGAGCCGCGCACGATTTCGATCGGGTCCCGGTAGAAGAGGCGGTAGCCGTTGCCGAGGGCGGCACGGCGCTCGACGAGCGAGCGCTTATGGGCGTCGAGCGCGTCCAGGTTCGCGCCGTCGAAGCGGTTCATGTCGAGGATCGTGGTTTTCGCGGCCATCGTGCCCTCCATTCGGTTCGGAAAACGTTGCCGGAAGGCCGCGGTCTCGGACGGTGCTTCGGTCCGCGGCGCGCCAACCGGCGGGTATGGAGGGCAAGCTAGGTTCGCCGTGTTACCTGCGCATGACGGTCTAATTTCCGGCGCCGTTTTCAGACCAAAAAACGGACCAAACACGGCTCCGCCGCGCCCGGGGACGCCGCGGATGGGGCGGAGTCGGACGCAGGCATGCATGGCGCGGTCCGATCGGGGGTTGTGCGGCTGCGCCGCGGGGCGGATGCTTCCGCGTTCACATCGGGCGCTCTGGCACCGCGGTGTAGAGCTCGGCGGGGAAGCGCGCCGACGTCTTCAGATGTCCGGCCTCGTCGAGCACGAGGCAATCGAAGATGGGGAAGGCCGCGGCGAGGCGGCCGGGATCCGTGACGAACAGCGCGGTCGCCAAGCCGTCGGCGAGCATCGTCGGATATGCGGCCCCGGCGGCCGGGACCCGCACCCATGTGGCGGCGACGTCGTCGGCGGGGGCGCCGGTGAGCGCGTTGAGCAGATGATGGACGCGGTTTCCCGCGGCGTCTCGCCAGTGGCGTTGGCTGGGCGCGCTCGCGCACAGGCTCGCGTCGGCGATATGCGCGACGCCGATCGCGAGGCGGACGTCATGGGGGTCTTCGAGGGCGATCGCCGCGGGGGGATTCGGTCCGCGGACGGTGATGTCGCCGCCGGCGTCGATGGCGAAGGCCGGCCCGTCGCCGGCGGCGGCCGCGAGCGACGCGGTCAGCGCGGCGGCGAGGAGATCGACGCACAGTCCTTTGCCGCAGGCGCCGAAATCCAGACGGACCGGGCCGTGCGTCACGAGCGTCGTCCCCTCGCGCTTGATGTCCCGCGTCCAGCTGGACCGCGCCGGGGCGCGCATGGCGTCGGAGGCCGCGCCATCCGCGATGCAGTCGAAGGAGGCGCTGTAGCCCAGACGTACCAGATCCTCGCCGATGCATGGGTCGACGCGGCCGCCGGTGGCATGTGCGAGCCCGTCATAGCATTCGAACATCGCCGCGGTCCAGTCGGGGAACGTGAACCGTCCGCCATATGGCGCATGCGCGATCTGCGAGACCAGAGAATCGGGGCGGAAGCGCGACAGTGCGCTCTCGACGCCCTCGATGATCGAAGCGAGACCCGCATGCACTGCGGGCGTGACCGCCGTGGCGGTGTGCACGAGGATGCCGCCGCCCAATGCGCCGGGGAACGCGGTGACGTGCGGGAGCGTTTCGTGCAAGTCGGCCATGGGGACAGCCTACCAAAGACCGCCGGCGGCGGAGTCCGGAATGTGAAACAGGATCATCCATATCTCAGCATATGGAAGGCCGGCGATGGTTCGCGCGCATGAAGGCATATGCCGAAATCGTTGGAACATCAAGGTTCTGATGTCTGCCGCACCGTCGATTCCATAGCGCAAGACCTGCGAAAAAACAAGACTGTTGCTCCATTTTTTCACAAGTTAGCCTGAGGTCAGTCCAGATATCCATTCCGCATGTGAGAGAGAACGATGCAGCAGACCGTGAAGACCGCATACGCCAGATGGGCGGCCGTGCTCGCCGGTGTGGCGCTGGCCGCGGTGGCGCTGTGTTCCGGCATCGTCTCCGCGACGCCCGCCGCCGCGAACGACGCGTCCGGGGCGGCGGCCATCGCCGAGGGCGCCTCCGACGCATCGGCCGCGCAGTCCGCCGCCGACTACGATTCCTGGAACGCGGTGGCCGAAGCCATCGTCGCGGAACTCGACGCCGGCCTCGAGGACTACGACGCCGGGAACCGATCCGGCGCCGCCTCGCACTTCTCGCGTGCGCTCAACACCGGCTACGTCGCATCGAACTTCGCGAAGGCGACGGCGGACCGGTTGGGGCAGGACGCCTACACCGCCCAGCTCAAGACGTTGCGGGAGCTGGGGACGCTGGCCTACCGGCCCGACGCCGCGGCGCAGATCGAGGTGCAGGCGCAGCGGATCGCCGAGGACGTCCGCACGTCGGCCGCGCGGCTGGACGCGGACGCCGCATTGCTGTCCCCGCGTGATTTCGCCGCCGCGCGCACGCAGAAGACGCAGGAGGAGCGCGAAGAGCTCGACGCGAACAAAGTGCATGTGAACGAAGGGCGCGGCGAACGCAGCTGGTCGCAGGTGGCGGCCGAGATGGCGACGATTCTCGACGAGGCGCAGCGTCTGGCCGCCGCCGGGGACGGAAAGGCCGGGGCGGCCAAGGTCAACGACGCCTACTACCAGTACTACGAGAAACTCGGCTTCGAGAAGAACGTGATGAACGCGATCGGCGGCTCACGCGTCTCGAAGGTCGAATCGACGTTCAAGGAGACGCGCAAGGCGATGATCGCCGGCCGCGACGCCGCCGGACTCGTCACGGAGCTGAAGACGATGCTCGTCGAGGACGGCACGGCGCTCGACGGGGGCGCGGGCGGTTCGAAGAACGCGATGACGGCGTTCGTGACGAGCGCGGGCGGCCAGTCCTTCCTCGTGCTGATCCGTGAAGGGCTCGAGGCGCTGCTCGTCGTGGCCGCCGTCATCGCCTATCTGCTGCGTGCGGGAATGCGTCGGTTCGTGCGCTGGGTGTACGCGGGCGCCGTGCTCGGACTGGTCGGCTCGGGCGCCGTGGCGATCGTGCTCATGCGTCTGTTCGGCGGTTCCGGTCCGCAGCAGGAGATCATGGAAGGCGTCTGCGCGCTCGTCGCCGCCGTGATGCTGGTCTGGAGCGGCAACTGGATGTTCTCGAAGCGTTCCGCGGACTCGTGGAACCGCTACATCCGCGAGAAGACCGAATCCGCGGTCGGTTCGGTCCGCACGGCGCCGTCCGTGGATTCCGCCGCCGGCAAGGCCGCGATGTCGCTCGCGATGCTGAGCTTCCTCGCCGTGTTCCGCGAAGGCGCCGAAACCGTGATCTTCTACGAATCGATCCATGCGATGACCCAGGACGGCCGCGGCATGTGGACCGGCGGCCTTGCGGCGGCGGCTGTGCTCGCCGTGCTGTTCGTCGTGATCAGGCTCACGTCGGTGCGTATCCCGGTCGGCCCGTTCTTCATCGTCACATCGGTGCTGATGAGCGCGCTCGCCGTGGTCTTCGCCGGCGGCGGCGTGCACTCGCTGATCGAAGGCGACCTCATCGCCGGCACCTACCTCGAGGGATTCCCCACGAACGACTGGCTCGGCGTCTATCCGTACGTGCAGACGCTCGTCGCGCAGGCCGTCGCCGCGATCATCGTGATCGGCATGTTCATGATCGGCGCCTTCACGCAGCGTGCGCATGACGGAGCGCGCAAGGCGGCCGCCACCCCCGACGCGGACGCCTCCGCGACCGTGGGGGCGCTACCGGAGGGCGCCGAATGAACCCGGCGTCCATCCATCAGGTTTTCCAACCCATCACCAATCATCAGAGAGAAAGAAACACAACCATGAAGAAGAACAAGCTCGCCGCGCTGCTCGCCGCCCTCGCCGCGCTCACGATGACGGCGTCCCTCTCGGCCTGCGGCGGCTCGGACGACGCCGCGAAGGCGGACTCGAACGCCGATGCCAACGCGACGACGTCGGTCGAGGAGGCCGCCGACAAGGAGGAGGACGGCGGCGCCGGCTTCGAGGAGATCCCAATCGGCGAGGACCAGGAGGTCGGCCCGCTCAACGTGGCCGCCGTGTACTTCCAGCCGATCGACATGGAACCTGCGGGCATGGGCCTGTCCGCCGCCGAATCGAACCTCCATCTGGAGGCGGACATCCATGCGCTCAAGGACAACAAGCTCGGCTACGGCGAAGGCGATTTCATCCCGAAGCTGACCGTCGACTACGTCATCCAGGACAAGAACGACCCGAACAACAAGCAGGAAGGCACGTTCATGGAGATGAACGCCTCCGACGGCCCGCACTACGGCGGCAACGTCAAGCTTGACAAGGACGGCGAGTACACGCTCACGTTCAAGATCCATTCCCCGGCGGAGAACGGCTGGATGCTGCACGTGGACAAGGAGACCGGCGTCGAGGGCCATTTCTGGACCGAACCGCTTGAGGCGACCTTCGACTGGGACTACACCGTCCACCAGTGGTGAGTTCCCCGGATTCGCGCGGAAACGGCAAACGCCGCATCCGCGGTCCGCATAGGTGACCCCAGGGCGCCCGCCGCGAGGAGGGCGTCCTCGACTCGTGAAAGGAGGGCGGCATGCTCGCGCAATACGTGCACGCGTTGCAGGGGCTGCTCGGTCCGTGCCTGCTCGCCGTCGGACTCGATGTGCTGCTCGGCTCGACGAACCGACCGTCCTGCCGCGCGCTGCGCATCGGCGACCGTTGGCGCCTCGCAGGCATCCTGTTCGGCGTCGCCGGCGCCATCGTCTTCGCAGCGCTGCGTGCAACGGCCGTGATCAACCGCCGGTCGAACGTCAACCTGCCCACGCTCATCTGCGCCGTGGCGCTCGATGTGGCCGTGCTCGCCGCCGCCCTGTGCGCGCAGCGGGCCGTGAAACGCGCCGACGTGCGGCCCGCCCCGGCGATCGCGGCCAACATCGTCGCCGCCGCCGCGCTCGCCGCGACGGTGTTCTACGCCACCCCCGACGTGATCCTGCAGCTGACGAACTTCGTGGAGCCCGGAGACTCCCCGTTCACCTCGGCGATGCTTGTGCGCCTCATCGGATTCCTGCTCGGCGTGGGCACCGCCATGGCGGTCGCCGCCATCATCCGCACGCTGCGTCAGACGGCCGTGCGCGCATCCTTCACCGTGGCCGTGGCGTTGCTGATCGTCGTGCAGCTCGTGCGGCACGGACTCGACCTTGTGGCGCTGTGCACGAACATGCGGCTGTTCGCGCTGCATGGCACGGCGTTCCGCATGTTCATCACGATGCGCAACCATGCGCTCGCGTTGGTGATCGCCCAGGCCGTCATCTTCGTGATCCCGATCGCGGCCTCCCTCGTCACCGGGCTGCGCAGACCCGTCGCGCCGGCGAACGCCGCGCTCGCGCGTGCCGCGAAGGCGACGCGCAGAAGGGCGTTCGTCGCATCGATCAGCGCGGCGCTCGCGATCGCGACCGCATGGCTTTCGCTTGCATGGGGCGACGCGAAGCTCAGCGAAGTGCCCGAGCTTTCGCCGCCCGAACAGTACGCGCTCGCGGACGGTCTGGCGAAGATCACCTTCGCGCAGGTGGCGGACGGCCATCTCCACCGTTTCGAATACAAGGCGCAGGACGGCACGATGATGCGGTTCATCATCATCAAGAAGAACGGCGGCGCCTACGGTGTGGGGCTCGACGCCTGCGAGACCTGCGGCGACGCCGGCTACTACGAGAAGGACGGCAAGATCATCTGCAAACGCTGCGATGTGGCGATCAACCTCGCCACGATCGGCTTCAAAGGCGGATGCAACCCGATTCCTGTCACCTACAAGGCCGGCAACGGCGTGATCGAAATCGAGACCGGCGAACTCGATTCGCTCAGCTCGCACTTCAGATAGACGACGGATGGATCAACGAAAGGAGCGCCGATGTTCTTCATGAAAACGGTGCTGCGCTCGGTGAGACGCCAATGGCGCCGCCGGCTGCTCATCGCGCTCACGGTGGCGCTGTCCGCGACCGTCTCGGTGGCGATGCTCGGCATCGTCTTCGACGTGCAGGACAAACTCAGCGCGGAGCTCGCCGCCTACGGCTCGAACATCACGGTGCGCGCGAAGTCGGACGCCGTCGTGACGGACCTCTACGAGACTGTGGACGACGGCGGGACGTCCGTCGACGCGCTGCTCGACGAAGCGGACGCGAAGAACGTCAAGACGATCTTCTGGGCGTACAACATCACGAATTTCGCGCCGAGGCTCGATACGAGCGGCAGCGTGCGCATGGAGGGCGCGACGGTGCAGACGGCGCCGGTCGTGGGAACGTGGTTCGCCAAGCGCATGCGGCTCGACACGGGGGAGACGACGGTGGCCGGCATGAGCGGCATGCGTTCATGGTGGAAGCTCGACGGCCGCTGGCCGAAGGACGGCACGGACGAGGCGATCGTCGGCGCCGGGCTCGCCAAGCGCCTCGGCATCGCGCATGACGGCGCCGCGCAGATCACGGTGACCCGCGACGGACACGACGTGCCGCTCACCGTCGTCGGCGTCTACACGGCGAAGGACGGCGACGACGACGCGATCTACACGTCGACCGTGAACGCGCAGGCGGTCGCGGACGCCCCGGGCAAGATCGGGCAGATCGAAGTCAAGGCGCTGACGACGCCGGAGAACGAGCTGGCGCGGCGCGCCTCGAAGAACCCGGCGATGCTCAGCCAGGAGGAATGGGAGACCTGGTACTGCACGGCCTACGCGTCGTCGATCGCCTACCAGCTCGAGGAGGCGATCCCCGGCTCCGTGGCGCGGCAGGTGCGCCAGGTGAGCGCGCTGCAGGGCGACGTCATGACGAAGACGCGCACGGTCATGATCGTCATGACGGCGTTGTGCCTCGTGGCGGCCGCGATCGCCGTGGCGAACCTCATGGCGGCGGCGATCGGCGAACGCTCCGGAGAGCTCGCATTGCTCAAGGCGGTGGGCGCGAACGACGGTGCGGTCGCCCGGCTGCTGCTCGCCGAAACGCTGCTCGTCGCCTTCGCCGGACTGCTTGTGGGCATCGGAGCCGGAATCGGCGTGGCGCAGCTCATCGGGCATCTGGTGTTCGGCGCCGGCATCACGGTGCGTCCTCTTGTACTGCTGCTGGTGTCCGTGCTCATCACCGCAAGCATCCTCGCGGCGTCCGTCGCGTCGATCCGTTCCGTCATCCGTCTCCAACCCGCGCAGGTGCTCCATGGCAGATAAAACCACCGTTCCAGCCGTCCGTCCCGTTCCGGCCGCGCGGGCGAAGAACCGCGTGATGTTCTGGAAGATGATCCTCCTCGCCGGTGTCCGCAGGCGCTCGCAGGCCCTGATGGCCGTGCTGTGCGCCACGATAGGGGCGGGGACGCTGCTGTGCCTCGCCACGATCTGCCTGGTCGTGCCCGCGCAGATGAACGAGGAGCTGCGCTCCTACGGCGCGAACCTGATCGTGACGGCGAACGGCGGCTTCGACGCCGAGACCGCCGATGAGGTTACCGACGCGGTGGAGGCCGTCGCGCCCGCGCAATCCGCCTCGTACCGCTACGAATCCGTGCGCATCAACTCCGCCCCGTACACGCTCGCCGGCATCGAGGCGCAGGATGTGCGCGCGATCAACCGGCACTGGAGCGTGGAAGGCGACTGGCCCGCGAACGGCAACGTGATGATGGGCCGCGACGTCGCCGAAGGCCTCGGCGTCAAGATCGGCTCCACCATTACGATCGGACTGCGCGACGAGCGGGCGGACGCCGCATTGCGCAACGGGCGGCGGTCCACCGACATCCTGAGTGACGACGGCACGCCGATGTGCGTGGGCGGCATCGTCGACACCGGAGGCGCGGAGGACTCGCTCGTCTACATGAGCGCCGGCGACATGGAGCGTCTCGCCGGCGCCCGCGGCGCCGACGTGCTCGAATTCGCCTCGCAGGGCGCACCGGATGAGCTTACCGCGCTCGCCGAAACGCTGCAGACCACAGGGGCGCGCGGCGCCGTGCGCTACCAGGCCCATCAGGTGACGCGCATGACGTCCTCGAACGCACGCATCATCACGATGCTGCGCACGCTGTTCGGCGTCGTCTCGATCGTGGCGCTCGCGCTCACGCTGGTGGGCGTCTCCACGACGATGTCCTCAATCGTCGCGCGCCGCCGCGCGGAGATCGGCCTGCGACGCGCGCTCGGCGCAACCTCCCGCTCCATCGCCGGCGAATTCCTCGTGGAATCCGCGGTGTACGGCGTCGTGGGTGGCGCCATCGGCTGCGCCGCCGGCTACGGCATCGCCTATGCGTTGTGCGCGCAGGTCTTCGACCGGCGCGTGGGTTTCAGCTGGTGGCTCGCCGCGCTGTGCGTGCTGGTGTCGGTCGCGCTCGCCGTCGTCGCCTCGATCGGGCCGGTCAGGCGCGCGACGCGCATCGACCCGGCGGTCGTGCTGCGTGAGGAGTGACGGATGCCGTTGGAAACACCAAAGAACTCGAAAGGAACCCGCATGCTGCTGGAACTCGACCATGTGAGCAAGATCTACGGGGATCTGCACGCCGTGGACGATCTCACGCTGACGGTGCCGCAGGGGCAGTGGCTCGCCATCGTGGGGTCGTCGGGATCGGGGAAGACGACGCTGATGAACATGATCGGATGCCTCGATACGCCATCGTGCGGTTCGGTGACGCTCGACGGCAACCGCGTGGACGAGCTGCGCGCTCGCGAACTCGCGGACGTACGCAAGAACCTCATCGGCCTGGTGTTCCAGAAATTCCATCTCGTGCCCCATCTGACGGCGTTGGAGAACGTGATGATCGCACAGTACTACCACTCGGTCGTGGACGAGCGGCAGGCGCGTGAGGCGCTTGCGCGCGTTGGTCTGGAAGCGCGCGCGAACCATCTTCCGGCGCAGCTTTCCGGCGGTGAACAGCAGCGTGTGTGCATCGCGCGTGCGCTCATCAACTGCCCGAAGCTCATCCTCGCCGACGAACCCACCGGCAATCTGGACGAGGCCAACGAACACGTCGTGCTCGATCTGCTGCGCGAACTGCATGCGCAGGGAACGACGATCATCGTCGTCACCCATGATGCGCTCGTGGCGAGCTGCGCGCAGCGGGAGATCATGCTCAACCACGGTGTGCTCGTGGGCGAGCAATGGCATGACGAGGACGCACGGGCGCGGTATGAGGCGGCGGGAGGCCGTCCGGCGTTCACCGGCGCCGCCGTCCGCGGTGCGCAGCATGAGGGCGACGCGCCGATCGCGTTCGCCGATCCGACGAAGGCGGCCAAGACGGGCGGCGCCGAGGATTGAACGCATCCACGCACCCGGCGTCCACAACCATCCAAGGAAAAGGAACGGCAATGAAAACCTCGAAGCAACTGATGGCGTTGACGGCACTGTCGGCGGCCGGTCTGATGATGCTGTCCGGATGCGGCGAACCCAGCGCGCGGCCGATGGACGACGAGTTCGCGGGCGATTCCGGGGAGACGATGTCCGATTCCGACGGCAAGTCGTGCTGCGACGACAAGGAGTCGGATGCGGATGACGGCGTCGCGGATCCGGCCGCCGCGTACGCGGACGGCGATTACGCGGCGATAGGGCAGTACGGCCCCGTCGGCGAGGACACGATAGACGTGTACATCGGCGTGCGCGACGGCCTCGTGCACGATGTGCGCGTCGTCGGGCATCCGTTCACGTCCATCTCGCGCGGGCACCAGGAGGCCTTCGCCAAGGAGGTGCCGGGAGTCGTCACCGGCAAACCGATCAAGGATCTGAAGGTCGACAAGATCGCCGGCGCCAGTTGGACGAGCGAGGCCTTCAACGCCGCTTTGGACGAGGTGCGGCGGCAGGCGGCGCAGCAGCACTGACTTGTAGCCGCATCCGGGGCCGCGGCGATCGGTGGGAGGCATGGGCGGGATGAGGGTCGTCGTGTCCGGTTCTGCTTCTGCCGCGTTCCGCGGCCGACATGGGCGCAACCATGCGTATAACAGCCCGACCTGAACGTTACGTGATTTTGCCGTGGTAGCGGAAACCCGCGTGATTACGGGCGAAACGCGCCCTGATCCCGTACTGTGGAGGATAGTTCAAGGTTTTTCGGACTTTGGAAAGAATCAAAAGGAAGCACAATATGTATTGGATTTGGACGCTCATCGTCGGAGCGATCATCGGCGCCATCGCTGGCGCGATCACCAACCGCAGCGGATCGATGGGTTGGATCGCCAACATCATCGCCGGTCTTGTGGGATCGTCGCTCGGTCAGGCGATCTTCGGCAGCTGGGGACCGCAGCTCGGCGGCATGGCGATCTTCCCATCGCTCATCGGCGCGGTCATCGTGGTGCTGGTCACCTCGTTCATCGTGATGCGGATCACCGCCAAGAGCTGACGGTCCGCGCTTCGGCGCTGATCGCCCATAACCGGGGCCTTGCACGCGGTCTTCATGACTTGCGTGCAAGGCCCCGGTTTGTTTATCGTATCTGCCCGTATTGGACCGTACTGTGGTCTGATCCGCAAGGCTACCGTTGCCGGCGTCCGGCGCACCAGACGTGCCGGACCGCCCAGTCGGCGGGGCCGAGCAGCAGCACGTCGGCCGCATAGCCGCGGCATACCAGGCCGAGCGGTGCGTCGGTGACGGCGTTCGGACGGTCGAAGCCGAAGACCTGCGCCGGGATGAGCGTCGCCGCGGCGACGGCATCGGCCGGCGCCATGCCCAGGTCGAGCACCGCACGTCGCACTGCGCCCTCAAGCAGCAGCGTCGATCCGGCGATCGCGCCGTTCGAGACGAGACGGGCGTGGCCGCCGACGACCCGCACATCCAGTCCGCCGAGCTTGTAGGGGCCGTCCGGGCAGTCGGTCGCCGCCATCGCGTCGGTGACGAAGACGGTGCGGCGCGGTGCGAAGCCGAGCGCCATGCGCAGCACAGGGTCCTGCACATGGAAGCCGTCGTCGATCAGTTCGATTGCGACGCGCGGATCCTCGACGGCCGCCGGGATCGGCCCGGGCTTGCGATGGTGCAGCGACGGCATCGCGTTGAACAGATGCGTCATCAGCCGCGCACCGGCGTCGAAGGCGCGCACGGCCGTCATGTAGTCGGCGTCGGTGTGGCCGACGGCCGCGACGACGCCGGCGTCCGCGAACATGCCGATCGCCCGCATCGCGTGCGGCAGCTCCGGCGCGATCGTGATCTGCCGCAGGCAGCCGTCGGCGGCGTCGAGCAACGTCTCGACATGCTCCGGCGTCGGGTCGCACAGGCACGCGGGATCATGCGCGCCTTTGTGCAGCGGAGATAGGAACGGGCCTTCCAGATGCGCGCCGAGGATGTCGGGCCGCTCGCGCATCGCGTCGCGCACATTGCGCAGGTTCGCGGTCAGGACGTCGAAGGGATTCGTGATGAGGCTGCAGACCTGCCGCGTCGTGCCGTGCATCATATGCCCGGCACGCGCGACGCGGATGCCGTCGGCGCCGTCGTCGAAGGACATGCCCCACGCGCCGTGCGCATGGATGTCCACGTATCCCGGCGTCAGCAGCATGCCGTGCGCGTCGTGCGTGTGTTCGTCGTCGATGCCGTGCCGCGCGGCGGCGGACTTGAAATCCGCGGCCGTCACGCCCGCGTCGACGATGACGCCGTCCGAGCAGATGATCCAGCTGTCGGGGAGGATGCCGCGTGCATCGACGCGCGTCGCGTTGACGATGCCGAAGGCCTCGGGCGGCAGGGCGAAGGAACGTGCGATGCGTTCGGCGGCCGCGGCGCGTTCATGCGGCACCGTCGGGATGCCGGGAAGTTCGGATGCGCTGTCCTGATGCATGATCGTCATCTCCGTGTTCTGCACGGTCCGCTGGCGGGCGCGCGCCCTCAGATGCCCTGCCATGCCGGCTTGTGCGCGTAAGCGTAGCGGTAGTAGTCCTTGTTGCGCAGTCGCGCCGCCGCCTGTTCGTCGACGATGACGGTCGCGTGCGGATGCAGTTGCAGCGCGCTCGCCGGGCAGAACGACGAGACGCCGCCCTCGACCGTCTCGGCGATCGCCTCGGCTTTGCCGTCGCCGAACGCGAGCAGCACGAGATGGCGTGCCTTCATGATCGTGCCGATGCCCTGCGTGATGCAGTGCGTCGGCACCTGATCGATGTCGCCGTCGAAGAAGCGCGCGTTGTCGATGCGCGTCTGTTCGGTGAGCGTCTTGATGCGTGTGCCCGAGGCGAGCGACGAACCCGGCTCGTTGAATCCGATGTGGCCGTCGGTGCCGATGCCGAGGATCTGAACGTCGATGCCGCCGGCCGCCTCGATGGCTGCGTCGTATGCCTTGCCGGCATGTTCGATCGTCGCGAGGTCGCCGTTCGGCACGTGGACGAGCTGCGGGTCGAGGCCGAGCGGTTCGACGACGGTGCGTTCGATGACGCTGTGATACGACTCCGGATGCTTCGGGTCGAGGCCCGCGTATTCGTCGAGCGAGAAGCCGCGCACCCGCGAGACGTCGAGACCGCGCTCCGTGATCGTCCTCGCAAGCTCCTGATAGGCGGCGAGCGGGCTCGAGCCGGTCGCAAGGCCGAGCACGCAGTCCGGCTTGCGTTCGATGAGATCGGCCACGCACTTGGCGTAGATGGCGCCAGCCTCCCGTTCGGATTCGGCGATGATGACTTCCGTCATGATGATGCTCCTTTGCTTGATCGGTGCTGTTTGTTGTGTTCATTGGATGGATGGTCGCGTCAACGCCGGGCAGAGGGAATCCGCAGAGCGATGGCAACGGATGTGCATGACGGCGGCCATGTCACCGTCATCGGGATATCGTGAAGCGCGGCACGACTGGCGCGTGCGTGTTAGGCTCCAGTCGGTAGGGATTGGGCGGTGAGGGCTGCCCCTATTGCGCCCACCGGCAGTTTGGTCGGCGCCAGACGCAGACGCGCCGGCAGATTGAGGGCGTGGATGAATCCGCTGTCTTTGCCTCGGCGGCGCAGCTCCGCCCGGATTGCATCGAGCAGCGCCGTGCCGGTCTGGGCCATGCCACCGCCGATGATGATGACGTTCGGGTCGACGGTCAGGGCAAGCACGTCGATCGTATCGGCAATCGCGGCGATGATGGTGTCGCGGGTCTCGACAGCCTGCCGATGACGTGGGTGTGCGTCGTTGGCAGCTACGGCGAGGATGTCCGGCATCGGAGGATCCGCATACGGCCATAGGCGTTTCGCCGCGCCGCCGCTGCCGGCGGTTTCGAGACAGCCGTGTTGTCCGCATGCGCAGCGCCAATGATGGGGCTCGACCGGGATATGTCCGATTTCTCCGACCGTATTGCTCGAACCATGGTCAAGTCTGCCGTTGCGGATGATGCCGGCTGCAAGACCCGTGCCGAGGTTGAGGAACGCGATGGTCTGTCCGCCCGCGGTGCCGTCCTCGACGAGACGTGCCGCGCCGACCGCAGCTGCGTTGACGTCGTTCTCGACGATTGTCGGCAGCTGGAAGTGTTCGCGCACGGCGCTTGCAAGAGGCACGTAGTCGATAGACAGATTAGCGATATCGCGCACATCACCGGTTGAGCCGTCCACGGTGCCCGGCGTGCCGACGCCTATGGCGGAGACGTCGCCAGCGTCGGCGGGAAGCTGTGCCATGAGTTCGTCAATAATGGAGATGATGTCGGTGACGAGCGCGTCAGCTCCGCATCGTGCCGGGCGGTTGGACTGTGCGAGGATATGCACGTCGCCGAATCCCGAGGGGCGAGGTACTTCAATCGCGATGCCGGCGATCTTCGTGCCTCCCACGTCGATGCCGATAAGCAACGGTGTGGTGTTTGAGGAACCTGCCATGACAACTCCTTTGTTGTAGATGATGGGAGTGAGTCTCTTCCTCACTCGTCATGTGCGGTATGCATATGGGTGGATAGTTGGCGGATGTGCGGTACGATGCGTCGCAATACACTGATGGCCTGACCGCGCAGGGATGCGTTCGGCCCCACCTGACAGCGATGCAGCAACGGGATCGTCATATACTGGGTGTTCAGTGCGGCACTCAGCTCGCCGCTCATCGCATGGATGAAGGTTTCGCCGCCGATGTCGGCCGGGGCGTCAATCGTCACGTCGTGCAGGTTGAGCAGTCCGAGCGGCATCGCCATGACACGGCCGAGCAGCTGTCCGGCGCCGGTGAGGATCTCGGTGCGGTTCGCGGGGTCGCTGGCGATCTGCGCATACAGATTATTCGTCGACAGGTATGCTTCGAGGCAGCCGCGCTTGCCGCACGCGCAGCCCGGGCCCTCCGGATCGACAACGACGTGGCCGATTTCGCCGGCCATGCAGGCCGACCCATCCACGATCTCACCGTTGAGGCACAGGCTCGCGCCCACGCCGGCGCCGATGCGGATGAGCATGGAATCGGCGCCGCCCTCACCGAAGAACCGTTCCGCGACAAGGGCCGCATTCGTCGCGTTGCCGATGAGCACCGGCAGATCAAGTATGTCACGCAGCTCGTCATGCAGCGGCACATCCTTCCATCCGAGCTGCACGGCATCGACGACGGTGCCCTCATGGTTGACGACTCCGGGGACGGCGACGCCCAACCCGAGAATCGGCTGCGAGGATGCGGCCATCAGTTTCTGCGCGAGCTCGGCGATCAGCGTAATCGAGATGCTGACGCGGTCCTCAATCGGGACTTCCATCCGCTCGATGATGCGGCCGCCAAGATCGACAAGCGCGCCTTGGAGCAGATACGGCTGAGAGAGATCAATCGTGATGATACGCCAGAAGGCGGTGTCGATTGCGAGCATGACCGAACGCTTGCCGCGGCCGGCGCGCGTGTCCTCTCCGACTTCGCGGATGATGTGGTTGTCAAGCATCTCGCCGGTCACCTCGGTGGTGGCCATGCGGGACAGGCCGAGCGTGCGGCCGAGTTCGCTGCGCGAGACGGTAGCGGCGGGGAACAGCAGATTGAAGACGGCCATAATGTTGCGCGCACGGATATCGGACGGCACGGTTTTCGTGTTCATGTTCGTCGGAATGCGTTCAAAAGATGGGCCGATCATCGCTGCTCCTTATCCTCAAAATAGTGCGATACGTACAAAGGTTCTACCAGCGCCAATGGGCGATAATGCCTAGATTAACAATATATGAGTATTATGTCAACCAAGTATACATAATTAAGCTATCGTGAAAGCTGATGTAGGGATTGACTTCTGGGCGCTATGCGCTATGCACTATGTACTACGAATGCGTTTATTGTCACGACACCTTCGAAGTGTTGTCGCCTCTCAGTGCCATTCGGTCGCCCGGGTGTTGCCGCCCTCGTCCTCGGCAGGAATGGAAGAAAAACCGATGTAGACGTTGCCGGAGTATTCAACCTGCGAGCCATGGGGGTGCCAGTCGGTGCATCGTGGCGCCGACCCGGCGTGGACGAAAGTGTTGCCTTCGATGATGGCAACGCCGTCTGCGCGGTCGAGGCGCAGCGGATCGGCGCCGTCGGCGATGATGAAGACGTTGCCGGTGACCGCCGCGTCCGGATTGCGTGGGATGTCGATGGCGCCCATCAGGTCGCGGTCGGAGACGTTGCAGTAGAACAGCGAGTTGACGGCCTTCTCGTTGCAGAACATGATGCATCCGCCTGAATTGTTGCGTGAGTAGTTGTATCGGTACTCGGTGCCGTCGCCGAAGTCGGCGTCCCAGGCCTGGCCGTCGCCGTTGCCGTGGTCCGCGTTGAGTGTGTCATAGGCTTCGTTGTATTCGAAGAGGGCGTTCTTGCATCGCCATGGCCAGATCGCGGCGGCGACGCGATCGTTCGTCGTCGCTGTGTAGACGTCGTCGCGGATGTCGACGGCTGCCTCGCGCGAGACGTTGCGCCGTATGAGCGGACGGTCGCAGTACATGACGGTGATCGCGTCACCGCCGGCGCGTTCGACGACGTTGCCTTCGACGATGACGTTCGTCGCGCCGTATCGGCGTATCGTCGCGTCGTCGATCGTGCCGTCGCCGTAGTCGAAGGTATTGTCCCAGTCGCCGGCGGCGTCGCGGCCGCCATGGTCGATGAGATTGAGGTAGGCGGTGTAGCCGACGGCGATGCCCCAACGGCTCGTGTCGCGCACGACGTTGTCGGCGATGCGCAGGTCGTCGAAGCGCGCGATGTTCGTCTCGATCGTCGAGGCGTCCTCGGGGAAGTGCGCGATGACCTGGATGCCGCCATTGGCCATGTGTTTGTCGTAGATGTTGCCGTTCACGTCGTGGATGTACAGCCGCTCCAGCCTGATGCCGCGCGACGTGCCGCCGTTTTCGGCGATGACGGCGACGCCGGTGCGATCCATCACTTCGAGGTCGTTGAAGGCATGGCCGTCGGAGTCGTCGATGCGTCGGTTGGTGATCTCGAGGTCGCGCATGTGGACGTATGAGCAGTCGCGCAGCAGCACGGCCGTGGAGACTTCGCCGCGGTTGCGGTGCGGCATGCCGCCGATAGGCGCGCGATAGTCCTCGAACCAACGTCCGCTGCCGTCGCAGGCGATGAGCGGCAGGGACGCAGCTTCGTCGCCATAGCAGCCGATCGTCACTGGGGCGTCGGCGGTGCCGATGACGTCGTGCAGATGCAACGATTCACCTGTGAAATGCGCACCGCGTTCGAGCAGCAGTGCGTCGCCGGGTTGGAAGGCGATCGTTTTGGCTCTTGAGAGCGTGCGCCAGGCGGTCATGGGCGTCTGGCCGTCGCGCTCGTCGTCGCCTTGGGCGGAGGAGATGAAGTAATCGGTCATAGTGATGCCGCCTTTCGTTGCCGGGAGTTCGCTGCGCGCTGCCGTCGGTGCGCGTTAGATCAGTAAAAGGTCGCTATCCACTCTACACCATTTGGATATGGGGTTGACAATTTCAACTTGATGTTGAAAACGCTGTAATTTCAACGTTTTCGCTGCGATTAAGCTCTTGGAGAACTAAAAAGTAAGTGAAGTTGACAAAAAAGACGACGCTCGGTATCGTGAGGGGCATCACCACTGGTGGAAGTGGCGGTGCAACTTCAGGAAACCAAATGGGCGGGCGACCAATCGCCCGTCCGCCTGACCACGAAGGAGTGCAGGGATTATGAAGCGGAATCGGTTGTTGATGGTGGGAGGCGCGGCGATCGCCGCGCTATGCATGGCGCTCTCCGGCTGCGGCGGGGGAGCCTCGGCCGCAAAAAACGGGGCCACTGAACAGGCGGACCCGAACCAGAAAGTGACGATTACCTATCTTCACCGCCTGCCGAACAAGCCGGGCATGACCCCGGTCGATGAGATCGTCGCGCGCTGGAATAAGGACCACCCGAACATTCAGGTCAAGGCCACGCAGTTCAACGGAAACGCATCGGACATGATCACGAAGCTGGAGACCGACGTCAAGGCCGGCAATGCCCCGGACCTCGCCCAGATCGGCTACTCCGAGCTGCCGGAGGCCTACATGAAGGGCATCATGGAGGACGTCACGTCCGAGGCCGAGCAGTACAGCAAGGACTTCGCGCAGGGCCCGTTTGAGCAGATGCAGATCGGCGGCAAGACCTTCGGCCTGCCGCAAGACACCGGCCCGCTCGTCTACTACTACAACAAGGCTGCCTTCGATGAGCTTGGCATCTCGGTGCCGAAGACGCAGGACGAGCTCATTGCCGCAGCCAAGACGGCTGCGGCGAAGGGCAAGTACATCATGTCCTTCCAGGCCGATGAATCCGGCAACATGCTCACCGGCCTCGCCGGCGCATCGAGCCCGTGGTACGAGGTCGATGGCGACGCGTGGAAGGTGAATACGCAGACCGACGGCTCCAAGGCCGTCGCAAGCGTCTTCCAGCAGCTTATCGACGCGAAGGCGACTTCGACGAATCCTCGTTGGGATCCGTCCTTTGACGCCTCGCTGCAGAAGGGTGAGCTCATCGGCACGATCGGTGCCGCTTGGGAGGCTCCTCTGCTGATGGATTCGATGGCTGACAAAGGCAACGGTGATTGGCGCATCGCGCAGATCGGCGACTGGTTCGACAATGCCGGCAAGACCGGCCCTGATGGAGGCTCCGGCGTCGCGGTCATGAAGGGCTGCAAGTACAAGGCGCAGGCGATGGAGTTCCTCGACTGGTTCAACACGCAGATTGACGACCTTACCTCGCAAGGCCTGATCGTCGCCGCTTCCACCGGCACCGCGAAGACTCCAGCCGCATGGTCTGAAT
The DNA here is from genome assembly GCF_003952025.1 of Bifidobacterium castoris. Lineage (GTDB taxonomy): Bacteria > Actinomycetota > Actinomycetes > Actinomycetales > Bifidobacteriaceae > Bifidobacterium > Bifidobacterium castoris. The sequence continues at coordinate 59,528 of NZ_QXGI01000006.1, forward strand.
TCTACGGCGGTCAGGATGTGATGAAGGAGTTCGCCGACGCGAACGCGAACATGAGCAACTTCGCTTACATCCCGGGCTTCGCCTCGGTTGGAGCATCCATGCAGGAAGCGGCTTCGAAGGCCGCCAGCGGCACCGGCAAGGTTTCCGCCATCTTCGATGCGGCCCAGTCCGCATCCGTCTCGACACTGAAGGATTCCGGTCTCTCCGTGGCCGAATGATCGAGCGGATCTCGCCCTGTGACGACGGCTGACGCCCGGTGCGAGACCATATAAAAGCCTTGGGTGGGTGCCTATGGCATCCCATAGGCACCCACCCAAGGCTTTTCGCTTTCCTCGGATATCTAACTATGCAAAAGGAGCATTGAGATGACTACCGCAACAACGACACCGGCCGATGTCAGAACGCTGCATGACGCCAATGAGTTGGAGTCGCGCGGATTTGACTCGGGTGCGGTGTCCAAAGCCGGCAAACTCGGGCGCCGGCCCCGCAGGTCGCCTGCAGCGCGCAGGGAGGAACGCACGGGCTGGATGTTCATGCTGCCATTCGTGCTCCTGTTCCTGCTCGTATTCATCTTCCCGATCGTCTACGCGATCTACTCGAGTTTCTTCCAGCAGGTCGCCACCGGTGGCGCCTATGGAGGCGGCGAGGTCGTCAACAAATTCGTCGGTTTTGAGAATTTCAAATATGTGATTACCTCGGGCAAGTTCTGGGGTGGCATGGGACGTGTGCTGATCTATACGGTGATTCAGGTGCCGATCATGATCATCAGCGCGCTCGCGCTCGCGATGCTGATTGACTCGTTCATCATCAAGCACGTCGGTGGCTTCCGCCTCGGCTACTTCCTGCCGTATGCGATCCCGGGCGTCATCGCTTCGATCATCTGGGTCTACCTGTACAACGGCCAGATCTCGCCGATCGTCAAAGGTCTCGCCGCAATCGGCATCCATGTGGATTTCTTCGCAAGCAATGTCGTGCTCGCGTCGATGGTCAACATCACGACGTGGACCTTCACCGGTTACAACATGCTGATCTTCCTCTCGGCGCTTCAGGCGATCCCGCATGATCTGTACGAGGCAGCACGCATTGATGGCGCCAACGGCTGGCAGATCGCGATGAAGGTCAAGCTGCCGAACGTGCGCGGCGCCGCGCTGCTCGCGATGCTGCTGTCGATCGTCGGCACGATCCAGCTGTTCAACGAGCCGCAGGTCATGCACACCGCCGATCCGGGTATCAACAACTACTACACACCGATGATGATGGCGTTCAACAGTTCTCGTGGCTTCCTGACCCCGAAGGGCACCGGCCCGTCCAACGCGATCGCAATCGTCATGGCGATCATCGCGGGTCTGCTCGCGATGGCGTACGCATTCATCGAAAGGAAGGTCAACGAATCATGACCGATACCATGAAACCACGTTCGCGCAGCTCGATACGTGCGGCGCGCAAGGCGGACCGTATCCGCGAGAAGACCGCCAACGATCTTCCCCGTTCGATGCGCCCGAATTTCGCGGTGAAGACGCTGACCGCGGTCATCCTCGTCTTCGCGTTGCTGTACTTCCTGTTCCCGATCTACTGGGCCATCCTCGCGTCGACCAAGACGCCTTCGCAGATGACCAGCAGCAACGGCCTGTGGTTCGCGGTGCCACTCAACAAGCTGCCTGACGCGATTGCCGACAACTACGGCATCCTGCTCGGCTGGACCCGCGGCAACTTCTGGCGCTGGGTCGGCAACTCGCTGATTTATTCGTGCGTCTCCGGCGCCATCGGCACCGTCGTCGCGGTGATGGCCGGCTATGCAACCGCGAAGTTCCGCTTCCGCGGCAAGGGCACGACGATCGGCATCATCATGGCTGCGATGCTGATGCCGGCCGCTTTGCTGACGATCCCGCAGTATGCGATCTTCAACTCGCTGCATCTCGACAACACGATGCTTGCCGTGATCATCCCCGGATGCGTCTCGCCGTTCGGCTTCTTCCTCGGACGTGTCTACGCGCAGAGCTCGGTGCCCAACGAACTGCTTGAGGCAGCCCGCATCGATGGCGCAAGCGAGACACGCATCTTCTTCACGATCGTGCTGCGACTGCTCGCCCCGGCGATGGTGACGATCTTCCTGTTCATGTTCGTCGCCGCATGGAACAACTTCCTGCTGCCGTTGATGATGCTTTCCAGCGATAATCTCTATCCGGTCACGCTCGGCCTGTACGGCATGGTCTCGCTCGCCACCTTCAACGATCGTGGCGCGTTGATGATGGGATCGTTGCTCGGCGTACTTCCGGTGATCCTGCTGTTCCTGACACTGCAGCGCTTCTGGCGCGCGGGTCTCGCCGCCGGCTCCGTCAAGGGCTGACGGCCGTAACAGCCTATTGCACGTACGTGGCCGCGCATGGGAAACCATGCAATGGAAATCAAGCGGCCACGTATTTCCTCATTTTATTTTGTCTTTTATGATTCGATAGCTCAAGGAGATAGCATGAACACGACTGGTCGTTTCACGATACCGAGCGAGGAGAACTTCGCCGACGAGACGAAGCGTCTTGCGAAACTGTGGGGAGCCGACGCGATCCGCAATTCCGATGGCACGCAGCTTGACGCCGCCGTCCAGAAGCTCGGCAAGAAGATTTACAGCGCCTACTTCCCGACGCGCGCCCACAACGAGTGGATCAGCCTGCACATGGATGAGACGCCGCAGGTCTATCTGCTCACGCAGCGCGTCCTCGCCGAGGCGGACACGGTCACCGTCGACCTGATGGAGCGCTTCTACGCCGAGCAGCTGCAGCCGAACCGCGACGCCGACCCGCACCGCTACTGGGAGGTCATCGACCGTACGACCGGCGAGGTCGTCGATTCGGCACGCTGGGACTTCGACGGCGAGCATGATGTGGTGACGATCCGCGGCGCCGAGCCGATGCATGAGTATACGGTCTCGTTCCTCGCATACATCATCTGGGATCCGGTCGAGATGTACAACCATCTGACGAACGACTGGGGCGACAAGGAACATGAGATCCCCTTCGACATCTACCATCCGGCGACGCGCGACTTCGTGTTCCGTACGTTCGAGCAGTGGCTCAAGGACAACCCGCGTGCTGACGTCGTGCGGTTCACGACCTTCTTCTACCAGTTCACGCTGATCTTCGACCAGAGGCACCGTGAGAAGATCGTCGACTGGTTCGGCTGCGCCTGCACGGTCTCGCCGCGCGCGCTCGACGACTTCGAGGCGCTGCACGGCTACCGTCTGCGCCCCGAGGACTTCGTGGACGAAGGCTGCTACAACTCCACGTGGCGCATCCCGCGCAAGGCGCAACGCGACTGGATCGCGTTCCTGTCCACCTTCGTGCGCGCGAATGTCCGCAAGCTCGTCGACGAGACGCACGCCGCCGGCAAGGAGGCGATGATGTTCCTCGGCGACCAGTGGATCGGCACCGAACCGTACATGGAAGGCTTCGACGAGCTCGGCCTTGACGCGGTCGTCGGCTCGGTCGGCGACGGCACGACGCTGCGCATGATCGCCGACATCCCCGGCGTACGCTACACCGAAGGCCGCTTCCTGCCGTACTTCTTCCCCGACACCTTCCATGAGGGCAACGATCCGAGCATCGAAGGCCTCGACAACTGGCGCAAGGCGCGCCGCGCGATCCTGCGTTCGCCGATCTCGCGCATGGGCTACGGCGGCTACCTCTCGCTCGCTGCGAAGTTCCCGAAATTCGTCGACACGGTGACGGCGATCGCCGACGAATTCCGCGACATCCACGAGCGTACCGGCGGCAAGCCGGCCGAGGGCGAGCTCAACGTCGCGATCCTCAACTGCTGGGGCCGTATGCGCAGCTGGATGGCGTTCACCGTCGCGCACGCGCTGCCGAACCAGCAGACCTACTCGTATTACGGCATCCTCGAGGCGCTCTCCGGCATGCGCGTCAACGTGCGCTTCATCAGCTTCGACGACGTGCTCGAGGGGGGTGTCCCAGACGACGTCGACGTCATCATCAACGCCGGCCCCGAGCGCACCTCCTTCAGCGGCGGAGACGTGTGGCGCGACCCGCGTCTCGTCTCGACGATCCGGCGCTGGGTGCATGGCGGAGGCGCCTTCGTCGGCGTCGGACAGCCGACGTCGAGCGATTGGCAGGGGCGGTTCTTCCAGCTCGCCGACGTGCTCGGCGTCGACCAGGAACGCTTCCAGACGTTGTCGGTCGACAAGTACTGGCCCGAGGTCGCGGATGCCAATTTCATCACCGAGGAGGCGGCCGATGTCGACTTCGGCGAACCGATCCTCAACGTCTATCCGATCGATGAGGACGTGACGCTGCTCGACGTGAAGGACGGCCGCGTGCGGCTCGCCGCCAACGACTATGGCCGCGGCCGCGGCGTCTACATCTCCGGACTGCCGTATTCGGCGGCGAACGCCCGGCTGCTCGAACGCGCGTTGTTCTATGCGAGCCGCAACGAGGACCGCTACGCCGCATGGAGCTCGACGAACCCGGAATGCGAGGTCGCCCACTTCCCGGAAAGCCGCCTGTATTGCGTCGTCAACAACACCGATCAGATGCAGACGACGAGAGTGCAGCGCGCGGACGGCACAATCGACGACTTCACGCTCGCGCCGAGTGCAATTGCCTGGAAGGGCCTCGAGTAGTCGATACATCTCACGGACAAGGAGGCTGAAGATGGACAGGCGCATGGAGCCGGCGGCGCTGGCGCGCATCGCGGACAGGTTCGCCCTCGACGGGACGACCGCGTCAGTTACGCCGTACGGTGACGGACACATCAACATCACGTATCTCGTGGACACTGATCGTGCGCGGTACATTCTGCAGCGGATGAACACCGATGTGTTCCCGGACACGGCAGCGTTGATGCGCAACATCGAGCTCGTCACCGGATTCCTGCGTGCGCAAGGCCAGGAGACGCTTGAGATCGTCTCGACGAAAGACGGCCGCGGCTGGCTCGCGGCCGATGGCGGTGCATTCCGCGTCTACCGTTTCATCGAAGGCACGATGTCCTACAACCTCGTCGACGATCCGCGCATCTTTGAACGGGCGGGGGCGGCCTTTGGCGCGTTCCAGAGCCGCCTCGCAGGCTTTGACGCCGCGCAGCTCACCGAAACGATCGCGCACTTCCATGACACGCCGCACCGCTACGCCGACTTCCGGGCGGCCGTCGCGGCCGACCCCCTTGGCAGGGCGAAGGATGTGCGCGACGAGATCGGGTTCTTCGACGAGCGCGCGCCCGAATACGGACGGATCGTGGACGCGCTCGCCGACGGGTCGGTGCCGCTGCGCGTCACGCACAACGACACGAAGCTCAACAACATCCTGATGGACGCGGACAGCGGCGAGACGCGCGCGATCATCGACCTCGACACGGTGATGCCCGGTTCGATGCTCTTCGACTTCGGCGATTCGATCCGCTTCGGCGCTTCGACCGGTCTCGAAGACGAGCCGGACCTGAGCAAGGTGCATTTCAGCCTGCCGCTGTTCCGCGCCTACGCGCGCGGATTCCTCGGCGAGGTCGGCGCGACAGCCGCCCCTCGTGAGCTCGAGCTGCTGCCGCAGGCCGCGCGGCTTATGACGCTCGAATGCGGCATGCGCTTCCTCGGCGACCATCTGCTCGGCGACGTCTACTTCGCGACGAAATACCCCGGGCACAATCTCGTGCGCGCGCATACGCAGATGCAGCTCGCACGAGAAATGGAGGAGCGGATGCCGCAGATGCATGCCGTCATCGACGAGATCATGGGCGCCGCCGCCGAACATGACGCGAACGCTGAATCCGACGCGGACGCCGCAGAGGAGGAGCACGACGATGTGTGAGATGGCTTCCACGGTTGCCGAGGAGAAGGCGGTCCTCGACGTCATCGACGCGCTCGTCGACTATGCGCGCGCCCGGCTGCTGCTCGACCCGCGCGACGTGGACTGGATGCGCAACCGGCTGCTGGAGGTCCTCGGCGCCGACGAGGAGCGACGCGCGGAAGCGGCCGCGCTCGGCTTGACCGAATCGGATGACGCGACGGCATCGGGCGACGTGGTGAATCCGGACGACGTCGCAGCGACGGATGATATGTCGAGGGAGGCGGCCGCCGCCTTCCTCGACGACGACGTGATCATGGGCACGCTGTCCGCGGCGCCGTCGCGCATCCAGGACGCCTATGACGACGTGCGCGCCGACGCCGGCAACATGGCGGCGATGCGTTGGTTCTACGACTACGGCGTCGCGAACGGCTACATCAAGCTCGCGCAGCTGCGGCGCAACGTGCGTTTCGATGGCGCCGGCCTCGTCGTGACGATCAACACGGCGAAACCGGAGTTCAAGGACATGCGCAAGGCTGCGAGCGGCAACAACGTCGACGGCAGCTTCGCGCAGTGCACGATCTGCCATGCGAATGAAGGGCTCGCGGCGCGAGGCAAACGCACATTGCGTACCGTCGAGGTCGAACTCGACGGCCGTCCGTGGTTCTGGCAGTTCTCGCCCTACGGCTACTTCCGTCAGCACGGCATCTGCGTGAACCGCGAGCATACGCCGATGCGCGTCGACAGGTCAACCTTCGCCAACCTACTTGACTTCGTCAATCAGTTCCCCGACTACTTCCTCGGCTGCAACGCCGCGCTGCCGCGCATCGGTGGATCGGTGCTCGCGCACGACCACTATCAGGGCGGCGGCGAGACGCTGCCGATGCAGCGTGCGGCGACGTGGCGGCGGTACCGCTGCCCGGAGGCGGACGACGCTGTCCTCGAGATCATCGACTGGCCGGCGAGCGCGATGCGTGTGCGATCCCATGACCGTGCGAGCATCGCGCGGGTGTGCGAACGCATCCGCGCAGCGTGGGCCAACTACGACGACAGTGCTTTCGACATCGCGTCGCATGATGCGTCGGGCGCCGCGCAGTCGTCTCTGTCGCCGATTGCGCGTCTTGTCAGCGACGCGGGGAACAAGCCCGAATACGAGATGAGTCTGATCCTACGCAACAACGCGGTGAGCGAGCAGTATCCGCTTGGCGTCTTCCATGCGCATCCTGAATACTTCTTTGTCAAGCAGGAACCAATCGGCCTCATCGAGGCGATGGGTCTGTTCGTGCTGCCGGGACGCCTCATCGGGCAGCTCGGCGCACTCGAGGACGCATTGGTCGCCGGCGATGCGCTGCCCGATGACCTCGCTGAATTCCGTTTGCTGTGGGATGAGGCCCGCTCGGCGCTCGGAAGCGCTGATTCGTCTGTCGGTGGTCGCGCACCGGTGCGCGTAGCCGTGCATGACGCGCTCGCTTCGATATGCCGAAACATTCTGGGCGACATCGCCGTGTTCCCCGACCATGAGGCGCTTGGGCGTTTTGTGGAAACCCTCGGGTTCGAGGCGAGATAAGGCGGCCGGCCTCATCGTCAACCGTGAAGCCAAGCCATACCGCGGTATGGCGATTCAACACAATGTACGGAAAGCTTGCACAATGCGTATTCCAAGATCTGTAGGTATCTCCCGCGGTCGATCACGATTTGGGTTGTGGCTGCTCATGCTGCTATGCATGATGGGACTGGGAAGCGGCACGCTTGTCGCCGCGACAGCGTCCACTGCATACGGTGAGACCGCCGCCCCGACGATGACCGGCGGCGTGGGCATGGAGGACGGCCTGTCGTACGGGACCGATGACGCACACGCGGCAAGCTTCGCCGGTACCGCATTCATGGTGCCCGCGGATCAGATGGGGAACTTCCGAGGACTCATACAGTCCTCGGAAGGCATCCAGATCTCGATGCGCTTCAAGGCGGATGCCATGACCACCAACTACGTCAGCCTGCTCGAGATCGCCGACAGTGCCGACGTCGCCGCCGGCACGGGCAAGCTGACGCCGCCGCGTAGTGCTCTAGGACTTGTTCTCCAGCGCAACGGCACCGTGTGGCTGCAGACCGGCAGCTACGCCGGTGGTACGGACTGGTACAAGGAAATCCCCGGCGTCACAATCATGGACGGACGATTCCATGATCTCGTCGTGCAGCTTTCGGGCCAGGGCATGACGGTCTCCGTGGACAATGGCAAGCCGATCGCCTATGCACCGTCCGGAACGCGCGGAACGACCCAGTTCATGCAGGCACTCTTCGGTCGCGCCGTGGACGGCTACAAGGATTGGCGTGGGAACATCGATTCCATCGCAATCGGAGGCATGTCGGATGGCAGCGTGCTGGCGAATGCAGCATGGCCCGGCCTGCACGGTTCCATCGCTTCGGTCAGGATTCAGCGCCTCGATTCGGCTGGGCCCATACGCGGCGGCGTGTTCCAGCAGGAGATGTTCGACAATTCGGTTGGCGACGCCACCTGGCTGTTCGGCGGCGGCCGTGAGACCGAGGGGCGGTTCACGGACATTGGCACCGCACAGAACTACATCGGACGTTTCGAGGAGTATGAACGTTGGACGAAGGCGGCGAACAGCTTCGGTATGCAGCGCTTCGTCGTCAATGCGGGCCGTTCGGGACGGGACGCTGCAGGCTTCGCCGCCGTGTTGCCTTCGCTGATCGACAAGGTGCATCCGAAGGCCGTCGTCTATGCGGTGGGTGCCGAGGACTACGGCAAGGGTCATGAAGGACTCGACGCATACAGCCGTTCGCTCGTGACGATGGCGCATGCCGCGCTCGCGATGCGCGACGGACACGGCTGCTTCGCTCTGCAGCTGCCGCATATGCTCGGCGCCGATCAGGACAAGGATGTCAAGGAGTACGCGCAGGCGGCGCGTGACGCCATGAAGCAGCTCGACTCGCAGTCGTTGCAGCGCATCGTCATCGTCGATCACACGACGCTCACCCAGAACGACGCCGACTTCCTTGAGCATGGCATGTCCAACGGCGTGCTCAACGCCGAAGGCCATGAGATGATCGCGAAGCAGTTCACGAATGCCGTCATGGGTACGATCGATGGATACGCGCCCCGCGAAGGCGAGTGGACGATCGGCGCGCGCGCCAATACTTACCATGTGCAGGACGCGTATGCCGCGCAGGCGCAGCTGATCCGAGACAAGGTCGCTGATACCGACAGACCGCTTGTCTGGCTGTTCATGGGCGATTCAATCACGCATGGCGCCATGCATCTGCACGGCTACGAATCCATCGCGCAGTTGTTCGAACAGTACATCAAGGAGGATCTGGGACGTCAGGACGACCTCGTCGTCAACACCGGTGTGTCCGGTGCGGTGGCGGACTCCGGCGCCGAGGCATGGCGTTCCACGGTGAGGAACATCCACGAGCGCATGGAGGTGTACCATCCGGACATCGTCTCGATCCAGCTCGGCACGAACGACACCGATGCGACCCAGGATTCCTATGAGCGGCATCTCGAACAGATCGTGAACGCCATACGCGCCACGAATCCCGATGCCGTCATCGTGATGCGCAGCCCCACGCCGGCCAAGAACGACCCGTACCGCTCGCGTCTGCGCACCGACTCTGGTTCGGTGGCCCGCATGAAACGCGTCGCTGACCGCATGGGCTGCATGTTCATCGATCAGTACACACAGTGGAATGAGGAACTCGAAACTGATCCGACCGGTTGGCGTGCCGACCGCGACTTCGGTGACGGGCAGCTGCATCCGAGCGCGCAGGGACATCTGCGCATGTTCCGCCAATTCGTCGGCGAGACGGGCCTCGACACCACGACGCCGATGGCCACGCTCGCGTACAACGTGCCGGTCGCCGAGATGACGACCCCCGCATATGCCGTGACGGATGCGGTATCCGGCACTGAGGCGTCATCCAAGTCGCCGGTCTTCATCGACGACGTCACGGGCAAACTCGCAGTCGTGGACCAAATGCGTTATGCGCTTGGCGCCGATGCGCCGGCAAGTGCGGCAGTGGACGCGTCGAGCGGCGTCGTCTCCTATACACCGACCGCCGTTGACGCGGGCATGACGATCACCGTCCCGGTGACAGTGACCTATGTGGATGGTTCAACCGACGATACGACTGCGACCTTTGCGGTCCGCACGCCAAAGGACCCCGATCCGGGCGACGGCGAACATGGTGGCACCGAGCATCAGGGCAGTTCTGACGGCAAACAGACCACCGGTGCCGACGCCGGCCTAGCCAAGCGTGGCGCAGACGTCGCCTCTGTCACTGATCACGGCAAGCTGGCCGCCAAGGATGTCGCACGCCGTACGATCGAGTCCCCGCTGGGTGCCACTGGCTCCAGCGTTGCCTTCGTGATGGTCTGCGCCATGCTGCTCGCCGGTGCAGCGGCATGGCTGATGACCGCTCGCCACAGGGTCTGAGCCAAAGAAACGCATAGGGCGATGATGCGCATGGGACTCCATGCGCATCATCGCCCTATATCTGTTCGTGCGGTTCGTCACAAGCCCTTAGGACTGCTGCTTGACCCATGCCTTGACATCTGCGGCGTCTGCCGAGGGGCCGAAGCGCTGCCCGTCCTTCCAGTCGCCGCCGTTGGCGAGCTTCGCCAGTTCGCTCGCGCTCGAGCCGAGCGGCGAACTCGCGGAGGTGCAGAACGGGATGACCGTCTTGCCGGAGAAATCGTTGGCGCGCACGAAGGTGTCCACTGGCCATGCCGCGACGCCCCACCAGATCGGATAGCCGATGTAGACGGTCGTGTAGCGGTCCCAGTCGGGCACCTCGGTTGTCTTGAGCTTGACATCGCGCAGGCTTTCGTCGTCGTGCTCCTTGCTGACGCGGCTGTCGGCGTCGTTGTAGTTGAGGTCGTCGCTCGTGTACGCTTCGGCGGGTTCGATCGCGAACAACGTGCCGCCGGTGGCCGTCGCGATGTCCTCGGCGACACGCTTCGTGCTGCCGGTCGCCGAGAAATACGCGACGAGCGTCGTCGAGGTGTCGCCCGTCATCGGTGCGACGGTCTGCGTGGACGACGGCGCGGGCGTCGCCGAGGTGTCGCCGGATCCGCCTCCGCAGGCCGTCAACGTGACAACGGCCGCCCCGACGATGCATGCAGCAAGACGCTTGTGCCAGTTCATCATGTCCTCCTTGTACGTCGCGTGCCCCGTCAGGCCACGTTGCCGCTTGGATACGGCCAGTATCGCATGCCTGCGCCGCCCAAGCACATGTCTGCGGAATGACGAAATGCATGCGCAATCGTAATGCCGCTGCTGATGGCATGTCCGATTGCGCCTGACGGCTTGTCGGAATCGGATTGCCTATTGTGGTCATATCCGAGAATGCAATCAGTGAACGTATTGCAGATATGCATGTAGAATCGTCGTTTCGCTGTATTGGTTTTCCGTGCGATCCGGTGCCATACTGTGCTGCGAACGCACAAGCTGAACGGTTTGGCAAAGGAGGTGCCATGAATCTGGCAAAACGCATCATGACAGGCATCGTCGGGCTTGCGGCGGTGGTGACGTTGGCGGCGTGCGGCTCGACCGGCTCGACGTCGAACAGCCCTGCCGCGGACGCATCGGACGGTACCGGCAGCAGTGCATCGGCCGGGACTGCGACGGGCGGCGACGGCAAGACGATCGTCGTCTATTGGTCGGGCACAGGCAACACGAAGAAGGTCGCCGAGGACATCGCCAAGGACACGAACGCGACGCTCTACGAGCTGGAGCCTGATCCGGCGTACACGCAGGAGGATCTCAACTTCAACGACGCCGACAGCCGCGTGGTCAAGGAATACAAGGACAAAAGCCTCGAGGACATCAAACTCAAGAACGCGCAGGTGCCGGATTGGAACAGCTACACGACCGTGTATTTCGGCTATCCGATCTGGTGGCAGGAAGCGGCATGGCCGGTGCGCAACTTCATTCGGGACAACGACTTCTCCGGCAAGACGGTCATCCCGTTCTGCACGTCGATGAGCTCGCCGGTCGGCGACAGTGCGACGAACCTGAGGAAGCTCGCGAAGAACCCGGGCACCTGGAAGGACGGACGGCGCTTCTCCGAGAACGCCGACCCAAACGACGTCGCCGACTGGGTCAAGAGCCAGCGGTAGTCGTTCGCTCTGCCCACGCGTACGCAACGAACGCGCATGCGACAGGGCGCACCACATTGATATGCGGTGCGCCCTGTCGCATGCGCGGATTCCGGTACCACGCCCGATGTCCCCGTTGGTGTACCTGACTGTATACCTAAAACGTGGATCTCCGGCTACTTTTCCGTACTTCCACGCACTCGACCCGCACTATCGGGAGAAGTCTGAAACCCTTGGAATTTCAAAGAAAAGAGCCGCTGCGGTGGAATGAATGCAGCGGCTCTAGTGGAGCTGATGGTAATCGAAACCACGACCTCTTCGATGCGAACGAAGCGCTCTACCAACTGAGCTACAGCCCCGTGGATGTTGTCGTGCTCCGCATGACAACTCGCCTAACGATACCCGCGGTCGTGAACAAATGCAAATCGCGTGTGTCGCGGCGGCGCGTCGGCCATGTTTCGACGATTTTCGACAATCGGCCCGTAGTGATGGAGCATCGCGTCGAAACACGTTAGGATGGCCCACGGATGCAACGAACACGAGCAGTCCGACGCGGCCGGCGCGATGCGGCGCCGCCATGCGATCCATCATCGAGCGAGGTGCAGATGGCCGGTATCAAGGATGTGGCGGCGAAGGCCGGGGTGTCGATCAGCACGGTCTCCTACGTCGTCAGCGGCAAACGCAAGATCGGCGACGAGACGCGCGAGCGCGTGCGCGCGGCCGCGCTCGAGCTCGGCTACCGGCCGGTCATCGACGCGACGGCGCCGACCAAGGCCACGCATGTGCTCGCCGTGAGCTCGCCGCTGCGCCCGTACACCGACGTGGCGAACTACGCGGCCTTCTTCTTCGCGCTCGCGACCGCGTCGAAACGCCACGGCTACGACATCCTGCTGTTGATGCACGAGGCCGGCGACCAGGAGCTGCGGCGCGTCGCCGACCGGCATATGGCGGACGGCGTCTTCCTGCTCGACGTCCTGCTCAGCGATTCGCGCGCGGACATGGCCGGCGCGATTGACATTCCGGTGGTCAGCATCGGCTATACGAACGACACGGCGAACGTGTACACGGTGGACATGGACTTCGCGCGCATGGGGCGCGAGGCGATGGAGAAGGCGCATGTGCTCGGGCACCGCCATGTGATGCTGTACTGCCCCGACCGCCGCGCGTTCCTCGACGGGTCGAACTTCCTCGTCCGCTTCCTCGACGCGGCGATGCAGCGCGGCGAGGAGCTCGGCATGGCCGTCACCCGCAAGTTCGCGTCCGGCCGGTCCGCCGACGACGTCAACCTCGCCGTCGACGAGGCCTTCTCCGCCGATCCGCGGATCACGGCGGTCATCTGCGAGGAGAACGCCGCGCAGATAGGGCTGCTGATCGGCGCGCTGAACCGCAAGGGGCTGCGTGTGCCGCAGGACGTCTCCGTCATGGCGGCATGCACGAACGGTCCGTCGGCGCGGCTCGCCGATGAGATGCCGATGAACCCGAACGCCGTGTGCGAACGCGCCGTCGATGTGATGGTCGAAGTGCTGCGCGGCGAGCGGCGCGACGTCGGTTACGTCGAACTGCTGCCGGGGGAGTACTGCGCGCGCGGCACGATGCGAGCGCGTCGATGACGCCGCCGTCATCGACGCTTTTCGAAGCGGTTTCGACGCTCGTCGAAATCAGTTGGACGATATTTCCTTCGATGATTTAATTTAATCATGAGATTCAAGGCTGAATCCCTGCAATATCCGAAAGTCAGTAATGGCGCTGAAGTGTAAGGAAGTACTATGAACGTTCGTAAGGCAATCGCGGCGGGTCTGGCCGCCGTGACGGCGGTCGGCATGTGCGGTCTTGCGGGATGCGGCGGCAGCGGCACCGCACAGGAGGAGAACCCGACGTCGATCAAGATCTGGCATTACGAGGAGGACAACGGCGCGATGGGCGTCGCCTGGAAGAAGGCGATGGAGATCTTCGAGAAGGAGACCGGCGTCAAGGTCGAATTCGAGAAGAAGTCCTTCGAGCAGATCCGTCAGAACGCATCGCAGATCCTCAACTCGGACGAGGCGCCGGACGTCATGGAATACAACAAGGGCAACGCGACGGCCGGTCTGCTCGCCAGCCAGGGGCTGCTGACGAACCTCGACGACTACGTCAAGCAGTACAAATGGGACGAGAAGGTCACCGGATCGCTCGCCGACACCGGCAAATACAACGACAAGGGCGTCATGGGCTCCGGCAACTGGTACGGCATCACGAACTACGGCGAGGACGTGATCATGTACTACAACAAGGACATGTTCGACAAGAACGGCATCAAGATCCCGACGACGTTGGACGAGCTGACCGACGCGATGCAGCAGTTCGTCGACAAGGGCATCACGCCGCTCGCCGAGGGCGCCGCCGAATACCCGGTGCAGCATCTGTGGTGGCAGCTCGTGCTGAGCAAGGCCGACGACCAGTTCGTCAAGGCCTATGAGATGTACGACGGCGACGTCGACTGGGATTCGGAACCAATCACCTACGCGACGCAGACGATCAAGGACTGGACCGACAAGGGCTACATCTCCAAGGACTGCACCGGCCTCAAGGCCGAGGACGTCGGCCAGGGCTTCATCAACGGCACCTATCCGATGTTCTTCTCCGGCACCTGGTGGTACGGCCGCTTCCAGAACGACATGAAGGGCACGAACATCACGTTCTCGACCTTCCCGCAGTCCAAGAAGGTCGTCGGCTCCTCCGGCAACCTGTGGGTCATCCCGGAGAACTCGAAGCGCAAGGATCTGGCGGCCAAGTTCATCAACATCACGCTGAGCCCCGAAGTGCAGGACCTGATGGGCAACTCCGGCGGCCTGCCGATCGCCGCCGACCCGGACAAGATCACCGACAAGGCGACGAAGGAGCTCATCGAATCCTTCAACACGGTGCTCAAGGACAACGCGCTCGGCTTCTACCCCGACTGGCCGACCGCCACCTTCTATGACGAGCTCAATGCCTCGTTGCAGGAGCTCATCAACGGCTCGACCGACGTCAAGGGCGCGATCGCCCAGATGAAGTCCGACTACGACAAGGGCGTCCAGGACGCCGGCGTCAAGGACTGACCGGCCCCGTTCCCATCCACGTCTCATTCCATCCGCGGCGGCCGGGCGGCCAGCCCACCGCACGGCCGTCCGGCCGCCGCATGCCTGCAGGGCAACACCGCTGAGGGAAGTGCATCATGTCTTCAACAACCAACCGTACCAAGCGCGAGCGCGACGCGGCCACACGCGAGCGCGGGATGTCGCGCATCCCCGGAAGCCCGTCGCGGCGATTCTGGGTCTATCTGATCCCGGGGCTGCTGATGCTGCTGTGGATCATCGTGATCCCGGCCGTGTGGAACATCTATCTGAGCTTCACCAACTACCGCGGCATCAAGCCGCCGGTCTGGGCGGGCCTGACCAACTGGTCGCGCCTCATCAAGGACCACACGTTCTGGGTCTCGTTCATGAACTCGATCTGGATGATCCTGGCGATGGTCATCATCCCGATCCTCGTCGGCCTCGTGCTGTCGTCGCTGCTGTTCGACGTCGTCCAGAAGAAGTTCGGTCCGCGCACCGCCTCGACGATGCGCGCGCTGTACTACTTCCCGCAGCTGCTGCCGATCGCCGTCGCCTCGCTCGTCATGGGCTGGATCCTGCGCCCGGAGAACGGCGCGCTCAACGCGCTGCTCAAGGCGGTCGGCCTGGGCGGCCTGCAGCATGACTGGCTCGGCAAGCCGGACACGGCGCTGATCTTCCTGATGCTCATCATGATCTGGATCCAGATCGGCTATCCGCTCGTCATCTTCATGTCCGGCCTGCAGCGCGTCGATCCGGAGCTCTACGAGGCCGCGAGTCTCGACGGCGCCAATTGGTGGCAGCGGTTCCGCGCGATCACGTTGCCGTCGATCAAGCCGGAGATCTTCGTCGTCGCGCTCACCTGCACGATCGCCGCGCTCAAGGTGTTCGGCCCGGTGCAGATGCTCACGCGCGGCGGTCCGGGCACGAGCACGACGGTGCCGTCGTACTACTCGTACAAGCAGTTCTTCCAGTCGCAGCAGGTGGGATACGGTGCGGCGATCGCCACGGCGCTCACCATCGTCATCATCATCGTTTCGATTGCGTTCACGAACCTTCAGGAGAAGGTCGCCAAAGAGGATGAGGAGTAGGCCATGACTTCCACGCTCGTATCCGCCGAACAGGACTTTGAATACAACTCGCCTGATCAGCACAAGCTCACGCCGAAGGAACTCAAGGAGATCGCGCACGTCAGGAAGAACCGCACGGCGGGCGACTGGGTGGCGCTCGCGCTGCTCATCGTCGGCGCGCTCATCATGATGTTCCCGTTCATCGTGCTGCTGCTCAACGCGTTCAAGACCTCCGCCGACTACAACGCCTCCGGACCGCTCGCCTGGCCGAAGGGGCTGAGCTTCACCGGGCTGGCCACGTTCTGGCAGCGCGTCAACTTCCCCGAGAAGGTGTGGAACAGCATCTGGACCTCCGGTCTGGTGGCCGTGCTCGCCGTCGTGCTGTCGATGTTCAACGCGTTCGCGCTCGGCATCGGACGCGTCAAGGGGCGTAAATGGATCACGCTGCTCATCATGCTCGCGAACATGCTGCCGCAGGAGGCGATGCTCTACCCGCTGTACACGATGTTCAAGGGGATGGGCCTGTACAACAACCCGTGGGCGATCGTCATCATCTTCACCGTCATCCAGAGCGCCTTCGGCACCTATCTGCTCTCGTCGGTCTTCGGCACCTTCCCGAAGTCGATCCTCGAGGCCGCCACGATCGACGGCGCGAGCCGCTGGCGCATCTTCAAGGATGTCGTCTTCCCGATCTCGAAGCCGACGCTGAGCGTGCTGCTCGTGTTCTTCTTCATCTGGACATGGAACGAGTACATGATCCCGCTCGCGTTCCTCGTCGACAACTCGTCGCAGACCGTGCCGATCGCGATCAGCTCGCTGACCGGCGACCGCCTGATGGACGTCACGACGACGGCCTCGGCGTCGCTCATCAGCATCGTGCCGACGCTCATCTTCTTCCTGATCTTCCAGCGTACGCTCTCGCGCGGCATCACCGCCGGCGCCGTCAAGTGACGCGTCCGCATCCGACCCACACCATCCACAAGGAGACCTGATGAAATTCACCAACGGCTACTGGCTGATGCGCGACGGCGTCGACGCGCTGTTCGCGCGCGACGCCTACGAACTGCACGCCGACCCCGCCCGTGAGACGATCGATGTGCTCGCGCCGACGCGCGTCATCGGCGAACGCGCGAACACGCTCAACCAGCCGGCGTTTCACGTGGAACTCAGCACGCCGATCGAGGGCGTCATCCGCGTGCGCGCCACCCATTGGCGCGGCGGCCCGCAGGGCATCGGATTCCCGATCACGCAGGACGAGGCCGGCGATCGCGACTACGTGAGCGTCGTCGCATGCGGCGACGGCGACGGCGAGACCGGCGAGCGCGGCGCGACGGCCGCGCTGCGCTCCGGCGGCCTGACGGCGACCGTCGTCAAGGGGCCCGAATGGAACCTCACGTTCACCGACGGATCCGGCCGCATGCTCACGCAGTCGCGCGGCAAGTCGCTCGCGCGCTTCGCGCTCGACGAGCTCGCCAACGTGAGCGCGGAGCCGGTCGGCGAGTTCGGCGTGACGCCGACGGGGCTCGCGAAGGATGAATCGCGCACGTTCACGTCGATCCAGCTGTCGCTCGGCGTCGGCGAGACCGTCTACGGTCTGGGCGAACGCTTCGCCGCGTTCGTGAAGAACGGCCAGAGCGTCGACATCTGGAACGAGGACGGCGGCACCGCGTCGGAACAGGGGTACAAGGACATCCCGTTCTACATGACGAGCAACGGGTACGGCGTCTTCGTCAACGACCGCGGCCACGTCTCCTTCGAGGTGGGCACCGTAAACACCGAGGCCGTGCAGTGCTCGGTACCGGGCGAGACGATCGACTTGTGCGTGATCTACGGGCCGACGCCGAAGCAGATCCTCGACCGCTACACGCGGTTGACCGGACGCCCCGCGCAAGTGCCGGCGTGGAGCTACGGACTGTGGCTGACGACGTCGTTCACGACGAAGTACGACGAGGCGACGATCACGTCCTTCGTCGACGGCATGGCCGAACGCGGCATCCCGCTGAGCGCGTTCCACTACGACTGCTATTGGATGCGCGAGTTCCACTGGACCGATTTCGAATGGGACGCGCGCTTCTTTCCTGACATCGAGGCGACGCTCAGGCGGCTGCACGAGGACAAGGGGCTGCATCTGTGCGCGTGGATCAACCCGTACATCGGCCAGAGCGGCGCGATGTTCGACGAGGGCATGCGCGAAGGCTATCTGGTGCGCAACCCGGACGGCACGGTCTGGCAGACCGACAACTGGCAGGCCGGCATGGGCCTCGTCGACTTCACGAACCCTGACGCGCGCGCATGGTTCAAGGGCAAGGTCGTCGCACTGCTCAGGCAGGGCATCGACGCGATCAAGACCGACTTCGGCGAGCGCATCCCCCGCGACGTCGTCTGGCATGACGGCGCCCCGAAGCTGTCGATGCACAACTGGTACACCGAGCTGTACAACCAGACGGTGTTCGAGGCGATCGAGGAGGTGTACGGCGCCGGCAAGGCGTGCCTGTTCGCACGTTCGGCGACGGCCGGCGGCCAGAGGTTCCCGGTGCATTGGGGCGGCGACTGCGAATCGACGTTCAACGGCATGGCGCAGACGCTGCGCGGCGGCCTGTCGCTCACATCCTCCGGATTCGGCTTCTGGAGCCATGACATCGGCGGATTCGAGGGCGCGTTCCCCGATCCGGCCGTCTACAAGCGTTGGCTGGCCTTCGGGCTGCTCAGCTCGCACTCGCGGCTGCACGGCTCGACCGTCTACCGCGTGCCGTGGCTGTTCGACGAGGAGGATGCGCGCCAGGGACGCAGCGTCGAACCCGGTCAGAGCGCCGTCGACGTCTGCCGTGAGTTCACGCTGCTCAAGCTCAGCCTGATGCCGTATCTGTATCAGCTGGGCGTCGACGCGCACGAGCACGGCACGCCGGTCATGCGGTCGATGTTCGTCGAGTTCCCCGACGACCCGGCATGCCGCACGCTCGACCGGCAGTACATGCTCGGCCCGTCGCTGCTCGTCGCGCCGGTGTTCAGCTACTCCGGCGACGTGAGCTACTATCTGCCGGCCGGCGGGTGGACGAACTGGTTCACCGGCGAGCATGTGCGCAGCGAGCATGGCATGTGGCGCACTGAGCATCACGATTTCGACTCGGTGCCGCTGTGGGTGCGCGACGGCTCGGTCGTCGTCACGCACCCGGGCGCGACGACGCCGGACTACGACTACGCGGACGATCCGGATGTGCGCGTCTTCCTCGGCGACGAGACCGAGGCGCGCGCGACGGTCACCTGCACCGACGGGCGCCGCGTCGTCTTCACGGCGAGGCGTGACGGCGACGGGGTCATAGTCAACCGGGTCGATGGCTGATCCGGTCGCCCATGCCGTGCAGGACGGCGGGAACATGGACGCGCCGGCGGTGGGGAAGATGCGGCTCGTGTGCGATCAGGCGTTGCGGGCGTCGTCGTCGAGGGGCTCGACAAGCGGCGTCGTCTCGTCCTCGGCGAGTTCGGTCGCCGACGCGACATTCTTCCTGCCGAACTTCGCCTTGAACAGGCCGACGAAGGTCGGGATCAGCGAGATGATGAGGATCGCGACGATGACGAACTCGAAGTTCTCCTGGACGACCGGTATGCCGCCGAAGAAGTAGCCGAGCAATGTGAACAGCGACGACCAGACGAGGCCGCCGAGAATCGAGAACGGCGTGAAACGGCGCCATTGCATGCCGGTGATGCCGGAGATGAACGGCATGAACGTGCGGATGAACGGGAAGAAGCGTCCGAGGAAGACGGCGAGCGGGCCCCAACGGTCGATCATCGTCTCCGTCTTCGCGAGACGCTCCGGCGTCATCGCCTTGACCTTGCCGGATTCGATGATGCGGCGGCCGAAGAAATGGCCGATGAAGTAGTTGCACTGGTCGCCGAGGATCGGCGCGATCCAGACGACCGGCAGCAGCGCGGCGATCGGCAGCGCGGATTCGCCGGTCGCCGCGTCCGGCGCGGCGAAGAAACCGGCGGCGAACAGCAGCGAGTCGCCGGGTAGGAACGGGAAGAAGACGACGCCGGTCTCGATGAAGACGATCAGGAAGATGAAGCCGAGCGTGGGGGCGACGCCCATCGCGATCCAGCCGGCGATCGCGCCGCGCGGATCCTTGAGCAGGTTGGCGATGAAATGAATGAATCCCATGGAAATCCTTGACGAGTGAGGACGCGGATGCGCCGTGACCATTCGTTACCTATTACCGGTATCTCTATATAGCATGGCAGCCATACGGGCGGCTGTGCGGATGGAGTGCGGGCGGTGGGGGATCCGGAAGCGGATGCGGAGGTGGCTGGCGAACAGAGTTGGGAGGGTGCGCGGCGGTTGTGATCGCGGAGGTGGGGCTTAGCGAACGGAGTTGGGTGGAGATGCGGCGGTTGTGATTGCGGGGGTCTGACGGGGCGCGGTTGTGTTGTGGCATGCAAGACGCGGCATTGCACGTGGCCTATCTTGGTGCAATGCCGCGGAATCGGATCATGTCAGTCCTCGCCGTCGGGGTGCAGGGTCGACATCCACCAGGCTGTGATGAGGAAGAAGAATGCCGATAGGACCGCTACTCCAAGCAAGCCGCGCCAACTCAGCAACGTTGACGTGCCAGAGGTGAACAGCATCGATAGTGCGTTGAGGGCCGCGAAAAGCAGCGTGCCTGCGACAAGACGAATCCATTGACGACGAGACAACTTCATGATGGCCTGCTTTCTTCCGCTACTTGAGCCGGCAGCCGATCGGACCCCTGACCGGCGTCTTCGACCAATCCTCCGGATGGGCCAGCTTTGGCAGTTTCATATAAAGCATATCAGGCGGTAGGGCGACTAAACATTTGTGCCAATAGTGGATAATATTACAATCTGCTGCATAATATCGAGATTCAATAATCGACGTACCGTGATGGGGCGCAGCCCTGGCCGTTGTGGTGGCTGAAGCCGGTGGGCGCGTGCGAACGGTGCGCGGGGAAGAAAGCGGCCGCAGCGGAGGAAGCGCTACGGCCGGTTGTTGAGGAAAGGGGAAGGGTAAGTCTTGGGAGGATTGTCCACCGGGTGTCCGTCTCGGCATATGGTGCGGGGCGTGGCGGGGTCACAGCCCGGAGTTGGCGTTCACGAAGGTGGGGCGCTCGACCTCGCCGTAGCCGCCGTATTTGCGGAAGCCCCACAGCAGGATGAGCGACTTCGCGTAGGCGACCCAGCTCATGCCGAAGATGAGCATGAGCACGCGGATGAACGGGACGAAATAGGCCAGCCCGAGCGCGACGACGTCGATGCCGACGAGCGCGAACGAGCAGGCGAAGGCGCGCCATGGGAACATCGCGGCGAGCTTCCAGGTGCGGCCGATCGGGTTGTCGAAACGCGCCTGCAACGGGAAGAGGTATTCGGCGAGGAACAGCACCGCGACCGTGGCGGCGATGAGGACGATCAGCGGGGCATAGGCGACGTCGGTGTCCCAGGCCACCCAGAACGCGAGGCCGAAGATGAGCGCGGCGACGAGCGCAAGGAGCAGCAGTCCGGAGATGAGCCCCTGTTTGAATTCACGCTTGAAGCGCTTGAGGTATTCGTGCACGAGCCTGATGTCGTCATGCTCGTCGTACTGGAACAGCGTGCTGTAGAGCGCCGCCTGCGCCGGGCCGATCGTGACGATCGGCAGCAGCGTGACGAGGAAGACGAGATTGAGCGCGGTGAATCGCGCGAGCGTTCCCATGAACTGCCAGAACGGCGCTTCCGTGTTGAACCTCATGGCTGCTTCCTTTTCCTTCCTGTGCCGGGTCGCCCGGGCGCGTCGGCGCGGCCCGTGCGGCGTGGCCGTCCATCCGCAAGATCCGCCTTGCATACGATCGACCGATATGTCATATGGTCGCTGCCTGCGTGGGGTGACCATTGGATATGTGTCCACATCGACTATTGTTGATAAGTATATAAATAAGAAACAGAGTTGTCTACTGCGGACGATGTCTGCGTGTCGCGGAAACGCTGTCGTTCCGGCGAAAATGATTTCAGCTCACAGAGAAGCACATGTGCCCTCCGCTGTGTCCAGAAGCGGAAAACCGCCGCAACGCGGAACTTCGTTATCTGATTTGACAAATGAATCCGTTGTTTATAATCTATTCAACAAGAAGTGAGAAAGCTTCGCGAGGTTGCGGGGCTTGGAATCGCTGACATCAGTTTCCAAAGGAGGAGAGATGCAGACGTCGTCTAGCACCGAGACCGATGAGACCATCGGCTTAACAGGTGGCGCCGCAGCCGTCGTCGGCAGGGAAGTCGAGGCCGCCGAGGAATCCAAGCTGAGCCGTCGCGACCGTCGCGCCGTGAAGAAGGCGGCGAAGATGGCCGCCGAGGCCCATGTGGACAAGCGCCATGCGTTCAAGCTGTGGCTGTACGTGGCCCCGCTGCTGATTCTCGTGTTCCTGTTCAGCTACGTCCCGCTGTTCGGCTGGATCTACGCGTTCTACGACTACCAGCCGCCGATCCCGCTTTCCGAAAGCAAGTTCGTCGGCCTGCAGTGGTTCGAGATGATGGTGCAGAACCCGGCGCAGCTGCGCACGATCGGCCAGGTGCTGCTCAACACCTTCGCGATGTCGGGCCTCAACATCCTCACGTCGTTCCTGCCGGTCATCTTCGCGATCGCGCTCAACGAGATCCGCGCGAAGTGGTTCAAGAACCTCATCCAGACGCTCACGACGCTGCCGAACTTCATCTCCTGGGTGCTCGTCTACTCGATCGCCTTCGCGATGTTCTCATCGACCGGCATGGTCAACGACCTGCTGCAGAACCTGCATATCATCAGCGAACCGATCAAGTTCCTCGACTCGCCCGATCAGGTCTGGCTCAAGATGCTGCTGTGGAACCTGTGGAAGGGCCTCGGCTGGGGCTCGATCATGTACCTCGCGGGCATCGCCGGCATCGACCCCGAACTCTACGAGGCCGCGCAGGTGGACGGCGCGAACCGCTTCCAGCAGATCATTCACGTGACGATCCCGCAGCTGATGCCGACCTACTTCGTGCTGCTCATGCTGTCGATCTCGAACTTCCTCAACAACGGCATGGACCAGTACTACGTCTTCCAGAACGCCTTCAACCAGAAGTGGATCCAGGTGCTCGACCTCTACGTCTACAACGTCGGCATGGGCCAGAACAGCCTGTCGCTCGGCACCGCGATCTCGATGCTCAAGTCCCTCGTCTCGGTCGGCCTGCTGCTGCTCGTCAACTGGCTGTCCAAGCGCACGCGCGGCGTGGGCATCGTCTGATCCCCGGCAATCGACAAGGTTCAAGGTTTTAAGGAGTTACCATGACAACCGCAACAGCACCTGCGACCGCCAAGAAGCCGAGGAGGGCCAAGGCGAGCGTCTCCCCGGCCATGCGCCGCACCAAGGGCGAGAGGATCTACAACGTCGTGAACATCATCATCCTCACGTTGTTCGCGCTGATCTGCACCTACCCGTTCTACTATCTGATCATCAATTCGCTGTCGAACAACCAGGCGGCCGCCGCGGGCGACGTCACCTGGTGCATCAAGGGCCTGCACTGGGGAAACTACAAGACGGTGCTCGGCCTCGACGGCCTGGCGCAGTCCGCGTGGATCTCGGTGGCCCGCACCGTCATCGGCACCGTGCTCACCGTGCTTGCCTCCGCCTACCTCGGCTTCATGTTCACGCAGCAGAAGATGTGGAAGCGTTCGTTCTGGTACCGCTTCGTCGTCATCACGATGTACTTCAACGCCGGCCTGATCCCGATGTTCATCACGATGAAGAACTACGGCCTGACGAACAACTTCTGGGTGTACATCCTGCCGGCGATCGTGCAGCCGTTCAACATCATCCTCGTCAAGACCTACATCGAGTCGATCCCCGCTTCGCTGCAGGAGGCCGCGGAGGTCGACGGCGCCGGCACGATGACGGTGTTCTGGAAGATCGTGCTGCCGATGTGCACGCCGATCCTGGCGACGGTGGCGATCTTCTCCGCCGTCAACCAGTGGAACTCCTTCCAGGACACGCTGATCTACATGACCGATTCGAAGCTGTGGAGCCTGCAGTACCTGCTCTACACCTACATCAACCAGGCGAGCTCGATCGCGAACTCGGTCAAGGCGAACGCCGCGAACGCCGCGCTGTTGTCCACGGCGGCCACGCCGACGGCGATCCGCATGACCGTCTCCGTCATCGTCGTGCTGCCGATCATGTTCATCTACCCGTTCTTCCAGCGCTTCTTCGTCAAGGGCATGATGCTCGGCGCGGTCAAGGGCTGACCCATACGCGGGGAGCCGCATGGCCCCCGCCCCGATCCACGGTTTCGCAAACCGACCGACAACCAACCAGATGTGCTCATCGATGAGCCGAAGACAGAAGGATACAAGGAGGTTTCCTCATGGAAATCAGGAAGAAGATCGTCTCGGGAATCGCCGCGACGCTTTCGGCGGCAATGCTCGTCTCCGTCGCTGCCTGCGGCGGCGGCGACTCCGCGAGCGACGGACCCGACGACGGCAGCTTCATGAAGGTGGACGTGTTCTCGTCGACCGCGAACTACCAGGGCGTCCAGAAGGGCTGGTTCGCCAAGATCGTCAAGGACAAGTTCAATATGGAGCTCAACATCATCGCCCCGAACGTGGCCGGCGGCGGCGATACGTTGTTCGACACGCGCTCCACGGCGGGCAATCTCGGCGACCTCGTCATCGTCGGCATGCAGAACGGCCGTCTGCAGAAGCTCGTCAAGTCGAAGCTCATCACCGACATGACGCCGTACTACGACACGATGACGAACGTCAAGCGCTACCAGGCCGGCGTGGACTACGTGACGAAGCAGGCCGGCCAGGACGGCGTCTGGGGCGTGCCGGGCAACGTGTCCGACGAATCGCCGACGAAGTCCGCCGACGGCATCGAGCCGGCCGCCGCCCCGTACATCCGCTGGGACTACTACGCGAAGATCGGGTACCCCGAGATCAAGAACCTCGACGACTTCGCGGACGTGCTCAAGCAGATGCAGGACAAGGCGCGCGAGGAGACCGGCGACAACGACATCTACGCCGTGTCGCTGTTCAAGGACTGGGACGGCGAGATGATGCAGAACGCGATGGCCGCCTCGCAGTGGTACGGCTACTTCGCGCAGAATTCGGTGCTCGTGCCGTCCGATGACGAGGATTCGCAGATCGTCCCGGCCTCGCAGGTCGGCAGCGCCTACGACAAGATGATCGAGTTCTTCAACAAGTGCGACCGCATGGGTCTCGTCGATCCGGAATCGACGACGCAGAACTGGGACAACCTGTCAACGAAGGTGACGAACGGCAAGGTGCTCATGTCGATCTGGTCGTGGCTCGGCAAGCCGCGCATGAACAGCAACGAGAACCAGGAGAAGGGCGTCGGCTTCATGCTCGCCCCGCTGCAGGACATGGACGTGTACACGCCGGGCTTCCAGCCGGAGGGCGACGGCAACACTTTCATCGCGATCGGCTCGAAGGCGAAGAACAAGGAACGCCTCGCGAAGTTCATCGACTGGCTCTACTCGCCCGAGGGCATCTACGCCTCGGCGGCCAACTCCGGCGGCGCCGCCTGCCCAAAGGACATGTGCTGGACGCTCGATGACAAGGGCGAGCCGCAGCTCAACGAGTTCGGCGAGAAGGCGATGTTCAACTCCGACGGCCTGCAGGTGCCGGCCGAATACGGCGGCGGCTCCTACAACGACGGCATCTCGACGCTCAACTTCAAGACGGTGAACGCGAACAGCACCGATCCGAACACGAAGTCCGCGTTCAACCCGCAGCTGTGGGCGACCCAGCTCGCGAAGCAGACGAAGCTGAGCGAGGACTGGTCGAAGCACATGGACGGCGCGAAGACCGACATCGAATACCTCGAGAAGACCGGCAGGCTCGCCGTCGCGCCGGGCGCCACCTACACGCCTCCGGAGGAGGATTCGCAGATCTCAACGCTGCGCTCGTCGGTCAAGACCGAAGTGATCAACGCGTCGTGGCAGGCCGTCGTCGCCAAGAGCGAGGCCGAATGCCAGTCGACCTTCAAGGACATGGGCACGCAGCTCAACGACCTCGGCTACGCGCAGGTGCTCAAGGTCGACGAGGACAACGCGAAGGCGCTGATCAAGGCCCGCCAGGAGATCGTCAAGGAGTACGCGGACAAGCAGTGACCTTCCGGGTCGCCGCCTCCTTGCGGCACAACTGAACAACCGAGAGGCCTCCGCCGTCGCAGGGCGGCGGAGACCTCTCGGCACGGGAGCGCCGCATCCGTCGGGATGCGGCGCTCCCTGCGAATCACCTGTTGGTTCGATCATCGAACCAACTCGGACGTGACGGCCGCGGCCGACGGCGCACGTCCGGAGGACACGGGGCGCCCGGAGCGCCGTCAGACGGCAAAAGGACAACAACGAAGGGGAGTGTGTGATGATGAACGACACGACGAAACCGGACGTCACGGCGCAGCCCGAAGGCGGGGCGAAACTCGACGCGGCCGCGATGCTCGATGCCTGCGCCGTCGACGCGACGATCGCCGCCGGCCCCTACGATGCGACATGGGCGTCGCTCGCCGCGCACCGCGATCCGTCATGGTTCGCCGACGCGAAGTTCGGCATCTTCACGCATTGGGGGCCGTACACGGTGCCCGGATACCGCAACGAATGGTATTCGCGCAACATGTACATCGAAGGCTATCCGGAATTCGACCACCACCGGGCCGTCTACGGCGCGCAGCGCGACTTCGGCTACAAGGACTTCATCCCGATGTTCACGGCGCCGGCGTTCGACGCCGACGCATGGTGCGCGCTGTTCGCCCGCGCCGGCGCGCGCTACGTCATGCCGGTGAGCGAGCACCACGACGGATTCCAGATGTACCGCAGCCGGCTGTCGCGCTGGAACGCCGCCGAGATGGGCCCGCGCCGCGACGTGCTCGGCGAACTGCGCGCCGCCGCGATCGCGCACGGTCTGCGGTTCACGACGTCGAACCACCGCGCCGAACACTGGTGGTTCATGGGGCACGGCCGCGCCTTCGACTCCGATGTGCGCGAGCCGATGGCGCGCGGCGACTTCTACTGGCCGGCCATGACGCCCGAGCCGAACGAATTCGACATCGACTCCTGTCCCGCGCCGAGCGAGGACTTCCTCGACGACTGGCTCGCGCGCAACGTCGAGATCATCGACATGTATCTGCCGGAACTGCTCTACTTCGACTGGTGGGTGCAGCACCGCGCGTTCAAGCCGTATCTGCGCCGGCTCGCCGCCTACTACTACGACCATATGGCCGCGCGCGGCTTCGACGCCGCGATCTGCTACAAATACGACGCGCTCGCATGGGGCGCCGGCATCGTCGACGTCGAACGCGGCGGATTCGCCGATGCGACGCCCTTCGTCTGGCAGACCGACACGGCGCTCGCGCGCAACTCGTGGTGCCACACCGACTCGCTCGACTACAAGACGCTGCCCGAGCTGCTCGTGGGCCTGATCGACGCGGTGAGCAAGAACGGCAACCTGCTGCTCAACGTCGGCCCATGCGCCGACGGGTCGATCGACGACCGCGACCGCACGCTGCTCGAAGGCATCGGCGACTGGCTCGCGGCGAACGGCGACGGCATCTACGGCAGCCGTCCGTGGCATATCAGCGGCGAAGGCCCGACGACGCCGCAGACCGGCATGTTCGCCGACCAGCGTCCGACGCGGTGGACCTCCGACGACTGGCGCTTCACGACCCGTGACGGCGACCTGTACTGCTTCTGCCTGAACCCGGCCGGCGCCGACGAGCTCGTCTGCCGCACCTTCGCGGCCTTTGACGGTGGGCGACGACCGGCGTTCAACGGCGTCATCACCGGCGTCGAGCTGCTCGGCGAAGGGCCGGCGCCCTTTGTCAGGCGCACCGACGGCCTGCATCTGCCGTTGCCGCGCCGGTCGCGCGCCGCCGGCCATGACCGCGGCGAGCCCGTGCCGCCGATCGGCTTCCGATTGCATGTCGGCTAGTCGCACCAAGACCCGTAGACCACGACGAAGTGAATGAAGGAGACCGGCAATGACGATGATCAGCGAGGCGAACAAGCGCAAGGCCCGGGAACTGACGCGGCAGCTGACGCTCGAGGAGAAGATCGGCATGATCCACGGCGCCGCGCTGTTCCACACGGCGGCCGTGCCACGACTGGGCATCCCCGAGATGGTGTTCGACGACGGGCCGATGGGCGTACGCGCCGACACCCATGACGACAACTGGGCGCCCCGGCACAACACGCGCGACGAGGTGTGCTACCTGCCGTCCGGATCGGCCGTGGCGTCGACCTGGAACCCGGCGCTCGCGTTCGAGACCGGGCGCGTGCTCGGCGAGGAGGCGCGCGGGCGGGGCAAGGACGTGATCCTGGGGCCGTCGCTCAACATCAAGCGCTCGCCGCTGTGCGGACGCAACTTCGAATACATGAGCGAGGACCCGGTGCTCACGGCCGTGCAGGGCGACGCCTACATCGAGGGCGTGCAGCTGTCCGACGTGGCCGCCTGCCCGAAGCACTACGCGGCCAACAGCCAGGAGACCGACCGGCTCGAGGTCGACGAGACGATCTCCGAGCGCGCGCTGCGCGAGATCTATCTGCCCGCGTTCAGATCGGCGGTGCAGGACGCCGGGGCGTTGACGATCATGGGCGCCTACAACAAGGTCAACGGGCGGCAGTGCTGCGAATCCCCGGTGCTGCTGGACAGGATCCTGCGCCATGAATGGGGCTTCGACGGACTCGTCGTGTCGGACTGGGGCGGCATCAAGGACACCGTCAAAAGCGCAGAAGTGGCGATCGACGTCGACATGAACGTCACCTACGACTTCGACGGCTACTGCTTCGGGCGCCCGCTGCTCGAAGCCGTGAGGGGCGGCGAGGTCGCCGAGGCGCTCATCGACGAGAAGGCGGAGCATGTGCTCGCCGTCATGGACGCGCTCAAGATGCTCGGCGACGCGCGCAAGGGCCGCAAGGCCGGCTCCTACGCGACGATCGAGCACACGGCCAGGACGCTCGACATCGCCCGCGAATCGATCGTGCTGCTGCGCAACGACCACGACGTGCTGCCGCTCGACGGTTCCGCCATCTCGCGCCTGCTGATCGTGGGCGCCAACGCCGATCGCATCCATTCGCCCGGCGGCGGCTCCGCCGTGATCAAGGCGATCCACGAGATCTCGCCGCTCAACGGCATCAACGGCTTCGTTGGCGGCAACATCGACATCACCTACGCCAAAGGCTACGACGCCCCGCAGGTCAACCAGGACGACACCTGGCAGGAGGATAGCCTCGAGAACGCCGCGGACAAGTCGGCCGACGAGACCGAGCGCGCCCGGCGGCTGCGTGACGAGGCCCTCGCGCTGGCCCGCGACTTCGCAGCGAGCGGCGACCCGATCGTCTTCGTCGGCGGCCTCAACCACGACCACGACCTGGAGGCCTACGACCGCAAGGGCATGGGGCTTCCGTACGGCCAGGACGCGCTGATCGACGGTCTGCTCGACATCGACCCGGACACCGTGCTCGTGTTCGTGGCCGGATCGCCGGTCGAGATGCCCTGGCAGGGCAAGGCCTCCACGATCGTGTGGAATTGGTACAACGGCATGGAAAGCGGATTCGCGCTCGCCGAGACGCTGTTCGGCGCGGTCGACCCGAGCGGGCATCTGCCCGAGACGTTCCCGGTGCGCCTGGCCGACTGCCCGGCGAACTCGATCGGCACCTTCGGACTCGAAGGTCACGTCGACTATGCCGAGGACATCTACGTCGGCTACCGCTACTACCAGACGAAGGGCGTGCCGGTGCTCTTCCCGTTCGGACACGGCCTGAGCTACACGAGCTTCGACTACAGCGACCTACAGGTGCATGACATGCACGGCTCGATCCGCCTCGACTTCCACGTCACGAACACCGGCGGCCGCGCGGGCAAGGCGGTCCCGCAGGCGTACTTCACGCTCGAGGGCACCGACGAGGACCGGCCCAAGTACGAACTCAAGGGGTTCACGAAGGTCGAACTCGAAGCGGGCGAGACCAGGCAGGTCACGATCGAGATCCCGTGCGGACGGGCCTTGCGCTACTGGTGCAACGAGGCGCATGCGTTCCGCATGGCCCCGAAGGCCGCCGTGCATGTCGGCGAATCGGTCGGCGACCTGCGCCTGAGCGCTTCGGTCGTCAGGCGGCATTACGGGAAGGACGGGTGATGGCCGGGCCATGGGCGCCGGCCCCGGCGGGGATGCCGGGGCCGGCGGCGCAGGTCTCGAAATATAGAGAAGAATAACAATAATAATCTGTAGAAAAATATAGGACAACAAGACACAGGGAGACACCATGAAGTTCCTCAACGGCGGATGGCTCATCAAGGACGGCTTCGACGTCAAGTACGCGGCCAACATCTACACGGCGGACATCGAGGAGGACAGGCTCACGCTGTTCTGCCCGTTCGGCTCGCCGATCCACAACCCGGGCATGACGCTCGACGGCGGCATCCTGACGATCGAGGTGACGAGCCCGCGCGAGGACATCATCACGACGCGGCTGATCAACTTCCGCGAGGACCGCTCGCACAAACCGGCCTTCGTGCTCGACGAGGACCGGCCGCAGGTCACGATCGAGGAGACGGACGAGGCGTGGACCTTCACGTCCGGCAGGACGTCGCTGCGCATCGCCAAGGGCGAGACGATCGACTTCCTCTACAGCTACGACGGCAGGCCGATCGCGCACTCCGGATGGCGCGCGAAGGCGCTCGTGACCGATCCGGACGGCGCGCTGCACATCTCCGAACAGCTCGACCTGGGCGTCGGCGAGAAGATCTACGGCCTCGGCGAACGTTTCACGAACTTCGTCAAGAACGGCCAGTCGGTCGAGATCTGGAACGAGGACGGCGGCACCGGCACCGAGCAGGCGTACAAGAACGTGCCGTTCTACATGAGCAACAGGAACTACGGCCTGTTCGTCGACAATCCGGGCAAGGTCGAGTTCGAGATCGGCTCCGAGAAGGTCTCGCGCGTGCAGTTCAGCGTGCCCGGCCAGGAGATGACGTATTCGGTGATCGGCGGCGGGAACATGAAGGAGGTCCTCGCCAACTACACCGCGCTCACCGGCCGCGCCCCGCTCGTGCCCGACTGGAGCTACGGGCTGTGGCTGAGCACGAGCTTCACGACCGACTACGACGAGCGGACGGTGCTCGACTTCGTCGACGGCATGGCCGAGCGCGGCATCCCGCTGTCCGTCTTCCACTTCGACTGCCGCTGGATGAAGGAGCTCGAATGGTGCAACTTCGCTTGGGACGAGTCGAAGTTCCCGGATCCGGAAGGCCTGCTCGCCAAGCTGCATGAGCGCGGCCTCAAGGTCTGCGTCTGGATCAACCCCTACATCGGCCAGAAGTCGCCGCTGTTCGCGGAGGGCGCGAATAACGGCTACTTCATCAAGCGCAAGGACGGCTCGGTGTGGCAGTGGGACAAGTGGCAGGCCGGCATGGCGATCGTCGACTTCACGAACCCGGACGCCGTCGCGTGGTACCAGGGCTATCTGAGGAAGCTCGTCGCGATGGGCGTCGACTGCTTCAAGACCGACTTCGGCGAGCGCATCCCGACCGAGGACGTGCGGTATCATGACGGCGCCGACCCCGAGCCCATGCACAACTACTACACGCTGCTGTACAACAAGGCCGTCTACGACGTGCTCGTCGAGACGAAGGGCGCCGACGAGGCGATCCTGTTCGCCCGTTCGGCGACGGTGGGCGGCCAGTGCTATCCGGTGCATTGGGGCGGCGACTGCTCATCGAACTACCCGTCGATGGCCGAATCGCTGCGCGCCGGCCTGTCCTTCGGCATGTCCGGTTTCGGCTACTGGAGCCACGACATCGCCGGCTTCGAGGATCAGGCGACGCCCGACCTGTACAAACGCTGGACACAGTTCGGCCTGCTCAGCTCGCATTCGCGCTACCACGGCTCGACCGCCTACAAGGTGCCGTGGCTGTACGGCGACGAGGCCGTCGACGTGTGCCGCGAGTTCGTCGAGCTCAAGGACTCGCTGCGCCCGTATCTGGAGAAGATGGCCGTGCAGACGCACGAGACCGGCGTGCCGATGATGCGCGCGATGGTGCTCGAGTTCCAGGACGACCCGACCTGCGAGGACATCGACACGCAGTACATGCTCGGCTCCGACATCCTCGTCGCGCCGATCTTCAACGAGGAGGGCGTCGCCCGCTTCTACGTGCCCGACGCCGGCGATGGCGCCCCGTGGCGCAACCTGATCACCGGCACCGAGTACGAGCCGGGCCGCTGGTACGTCGAACGGTACGACTACCACGCGCTGCCGGTGCTCGTGCGCCCGGGAACCGATCCACGCAACGTGTGATCGCCCCTGCGGCGCCCGGGCGGCCGCGCATCGGCCGCCCGGGCATGGCCGCCCACGACGACTGACCCACGACGATAGACTGACAAGACGATTCCGTCGGCCGCGCATCGGCCGACAGTTGCACCAAAGGAGCTGCATGATGACGGCCATGTTCGACGATTTCCTGTTCGGCGGCGACTACAACCCCGAACAGTGGCCGCAGGAGAGCTGGGAGCACGACCTCGAGCTGCTTGGGCGCGCGCACATCAACGAGGCGACGATCAACGTGTTCTCGTGGGCGCTGCTCGAACCAAGCGAGGGCGACTACGACTTCTCGATGCTCGACGCGATCGTCGCGTCGCTCGACCGGCACGGCGTGCGCATCGTCATGGCGACCGGCACGGCCGCCGTGCCGGCGTGGATGGCGCGCCGCTACCCGCATGTGATGCGCAAGGCCGTCGACGGCACGCAGCAGGTCTTCGGCGGCAGGCACAACTTCTGCCCGAGCTCGCCGAAGTACCGTGAGCGCGCACGGGCGCTCGCCTCGGCCGTCGCACACCGCTACGCGGGCCATCCGGGCCTCGTCGCATGGCATGCCAACAACGAGTACGGCAACGGCGGCGGCTACTGCTACTGCGAGACCTGCGCGGCCGCGTTCCGCGACTGGCTGCGTGCGCGCTACGGCACCGTCGAGGCTCTCAACCGCGCCTGGTGCATGAACTTCTGGAGCCACACGATCCATGATTTCGACGAGGTCGTGCCGCCAGTCACCTACGGCGACGGCATCGGCACCGACAAATGCGTGATCTCGGGGCTGCAGATCGACTACCGCCGCTTCCAGAACGAGCAGATGCTCGACTGCTTCCGCCTCGAACGCGACGCGATCCGCGAGTCCGACGCCTCGACGCCGATCACGACGAACCTGATGGGCACGTTCAAGGACCTCGATTATTTCGCATGGGGCCGCGAGATGGACGTCGTCAGCTGGGACAACTATCCGGGCATGGACACGCAGCCGAGCTTCACGGCGATGTGTCACGACCTGATGCGCGGCGTCGGCGGCGGCGAGCCCTTCATGCTGATGGAGCAGACGCCGAACCAGCAGAACTGGTTCCCGTACTGCAAGGTCAAGCGTCCCGGCGAGGTCGGCAAGCTCAGCTGGCAGGCGGTCGCGCACGGCGCCGACACCGTGCAGTTCTTCCAGCTCAAGCAGTCGATCGGCGGCTGCGAACGCTTCCACGGCGCCGTCATTGGCCATGACGACTCCGACCGTTCGCGCACGTACCGCGAGGTCGCCGCGCTCGGCGCCGACGTCGCCGCGCGCGCGAAGCGCATCATGGGCTCGCATGTCGACGCGAAGGTCGCCGTCGTCTTCGACTGGGAGAACTACTGGTCGCTCGAAGGCTGCGTCGGGCCGACGCAGGGGCTGAGCTACCCGGACGAGGTGCACCGCTTCTACCGCGCGCTGTGGAAGCGCAACGTCGCCGTCGACGTCATCGAAAGCACGGCCGACCTCGAGACGCTGCGGCGATACGACCTCGTCGTCGCGCCGACGTTGATCATGGTCAAGCCGGGCGTCGCCGACAACCTCGAACGCTACGTCGAAGGCGGCGGCGTCCTCGTGACCGGATACATGTCCGGCATCCACGACGAGCACGACCTCGTCGTCGAAGGCGGCTACCCGGGGCCGCTGCGCGGCCTGTGCGGCGTCTGGGTCAAGGAGATCGACGCGGTCGCACCCGGCGCGAGCGTGCCGGTGCGGCTCGACGTCGGCGGCGGCGCGGCAGTCGACTGCGCGGGTGCGATCGTCGCGAGCATCATTGAGCCGGAGGGCGCGCGCACGCTCGCGACCTACGGCGGCGGCGACTTCTACGCGGGCACGCCGGCCGTCACCGCGCACGACGTCGGCGACGGCTGCGCGGTCTTCGTCGGCACCGCGCTCGACGAGGACGGCATCGACGCGCTCTTCGACGACGTGCTGCGCGCCGCCGGCGTCGCGACGATCGATGCGCCCGACGACGTCGAGGTCGCCAGCCGCGTCGGCGACGACGGCACCGTGTACACGATCGTGACGAACACCGGCGACCGCACGCGCGTATGGGAGCGTGCGGACGGCGGACGGATCGTGCTCGACCCATTCGCCGTGCTGCTGTTCGAGGACGGCGTGCCCGTCGCCGCGCCGGCGCGATGAGCGGCATGGCCGGGGCGCGAACCACCCCGGCCGATATCGGCGCGTCGTCGGTACAATTGGCGATGACGGACGAAAGGCAACGATCGATGACGAAACGGAGTGGCGCACATCAGGTGCTCGCGTTCGAGATCAACACGAACTTCACGCGGTACGCACTGTTCACCGACGGGCGGATGGGCATACCCGGCACTTTCGCGACGCCGAACACCGACCTCGACGAATTCTACGACGCGCTCGCGCAGGTCGTGCGCAAACTCGACGTGCGGCTCGACGGCATCGCGATCAGCATGCCCGGATTCATCAATCCGCGCACGCAGACGGCGGAAACGGCCGGCGCGCTGCATATCCTGACCAGGCAGCGCATCGGCGCCGAACTGACGGCGCGGCTCGGCATGGACGTCCCCACATGGATGGAGAACGACGCGAACTGCGCGGCGATGGCCGAGAAGATGACCGGCAACGCGAGGAAATGCGACGACTTCGTGCTCTTCACGCTCGACATGGGCATGGGCGGCGCGCTGTTCCTCGGCGGCAAGCTGCGCCGCGGCAAGGACTGGCGCGCCGGCGAGCTCGGCATGATGATCATCAACTACGATTCGGCCGGAGCTCTGCCGCTGCACGACTTCGTCTCGACGATGAACCTCTCGCAGTGGTACGCCGAGGAATTCGGCGTCAGCGCGGGAGACATCCTGCCGAGCACGTTGTTCCACAAGCTCGACGACCCGCGCGTACGCGCGATCGTCGAACGGTGGCTGCGCTACGTGGCGGTCGGCATCTTCAACACCGTCGCCGCCGTCGACCCGCAGATCGTCCTCATCGGCGGCAGCATCAGCCGCGAGCCGGCGCTCGTGCCGATGCTCGAGGACGCGCTGAACGCGATCCGCGACTGGAAGCCGTTCAAGACGCAGATCAAACGCTGCAGGCACAGCGGCAACGCCGGCCTCATCGGCGCCTATTACATGTTCGTCGAGGAGGTCGTCGAAGGCGGCGGCGTCGGGGACGCGCTCGCCGTCGCCGCGCGCTGAGCGCGGCGGCCGCTCAGCCGCGCTCCTGCAGTGTGTACGGCAGCAGGCAGCTCGCGTCGTCGGCGTCGAGCTCCGACGGGTCATAGCAGCCCTCCCACGTCGCGCGCGGGAAGATGAAGTCGCTGAAGCGCACCCATTCCTCGAGCAGGTCGATCGATTCGTCGGCGAGCCAGCGCTGCTGCAGGCCGTCCATCGCCGACTGCGCGAGCGTGAACAGGTCGAAGAAGCGCTCCTCGGTCATGCCGCGCGGCAGCAGCCAGTTCATCGAACCGATCATCTCCCACAGCCGCATATGGCGGCCGGTGAAGAAACGGTGGGCCGGATGGTCGGGGTTGAGCGCTTCGCCGCTGAGGACGCAGAACAGCTGGATCATCTCCGGGCGTTGCATGTTGTACAGCACCGTGTTCAGGCAGTAGCGCGGATAGCAGTAGATGCGGTGGCCGTCGCCGTCGACGGCCGACGCGCTCAGCGCGGCGAACTCGTTCGACTCGGTCGTGTCGTAGCCCTCCGTGAGCACCATGTGCAGCAGGTCCTCCTTGGAGTCGATGTAATGGTAGAGCGCGGCCTCGCTGATGCCGATCTCGTCCGAGATGTCCTGCAGCGACATGCCCCAGTAGCCTTTGACGGCGATCGTCTTCGACGCGGCGCGCAGGATCTGCAGATGCCGCTCCTCCTGGCTCATGCGCTTGCGCTTGACGAAGCGCTTGCCGGAGGTCGTGTCCCGCACCGTGACCTCATGGGAGGCGAGCAGCGGCTTGCGCGGCTCGCGGGAGATGCCATGCTGGTCGAGGATCTGCTGCCATGCGGCGACTGTCATCATAGGTCCTTTGCTCGGCGTCGCGTCGACGACGATCGACGATGAAGGCGGGGATCGGGCGTGCGCGGGAGGACGCGGCCCGCCGTGCACGCATGCGGTGCACGCCGTGCACATAGTGTAGCGCGCGTGGTGTAGCGGCGTGCACCGTTGGCGCGCGTGCGTGCGCGGACGGTGCACGCCGTCCGGACTCAGCGTCCGAGGACACGGTCGAGCCAGGCGAGGGCGAGCCGCGGCCAGACGTCGACGCCCGGTTCGATGCCGGTGTGGCCGCCCCACGCGGTCTCGGCGGTCGCGAGCGACAGGCCATGGCCGCCGGTTGGGAACAGATGCGCCTCGATCGGCACATCCGCGGCCTTGCAGGCGGCGATGAGCAGCAGCGTGTTCTCGACCGGCACGCAGTCGTCGGGCACCGTGTGCCAGACGAAGACCGGCGGCGTTTTCGCGTCGATGTGCTCCTCGATCGAGACCTCGCGCATCATGTCGGGGTCGGGGTAGCGGTCGCCGAGCAGCGCGCGGAAGCTGCCGTCGTGGCGGTCCTCGCCGGCGCTGACGACCGGATAGGAGAGCATCAGCCCGGCCGGGCGCAGCATGTCCGGGTCGTAGCCGTGGACGCGCAGCACGTCGTCGGAGGCGCTCGTCGCGAAGTCGGCGGCCAGATGGCCGCCGGCGGAGAAGCCGATGACGGCGATGCGCGACGTATCGACGTGCCACTCGTCGGCGTGCCCGTGCATCAGCCGCACCGCCTCGGCCACTTCGAGCACGGCGGTCGGATAGACGGACGGCTTGCATGAGTAGTGCAGCACGAAGGCCGCGCAGCCGTGCGCGAGGAAACGGAACGCGATCGGCTCGCCCTCGCGGCCGGTCGTCATCTCGTAGCCGCCGCCGGGCAGCACGAGGACTGCCGGACGGCGGCGGTCGGGATCGATGTCCGGATAGTTGTCGGGGATGTAACCGGCGAAGCGCGCGTCGGTGCCGTCGATGCCGGCGATCGTGGTCTCGAAATACTGCATGACACTCCTTTGTTCGGGTCGGCGGCGGCGTTGCTGTCGCCGGCGCGGGGGACGGACGGTCCTCGACCCATATTAGTTCATTCGTCGAAATATATGGGTCGGCGCATATGCGCGTCCGTCAGATCCATGAGTCGAGCCACATATGGCTCAGCCAGAACTCGTAGGGCACCGGCATCGCCGTCCAGATCGGGTAGAAGAAGACCGAGATGAGCGTCGTCACGGCGAGCACGCAGCCCAATGCCGCATGCCACGGCGCGGGCGTGCAGGTCTCGCGGATCCAATCGAGCACATAGCAGATCGCGAGGATGATCCACGGCAGCAGCACGATCGAATAGAACGTGAAGGTCGTGCGGTGCAGATACTGCGCCCACGGCAGCCAGCCGGCGAGGAAGCCGGCGAGCACGGCCCAGATGCGCCAGTCGCCGCGCTTCCGGATCGCGATGCCGATCGCGACGAGCGCGCACAGCGAGCCGAGCCACCAGATGATCGGGTTGCCGAGCGACGTCACCGCGGCGACGCATTCGCTTTTCGGTGCGAGCGAACACAGGCCGGGATGGCCGGAAGGCTTCTCCCAGTAGAAGCTCGTCGGACGGATCTGCAACGGCCAGGTCAGCGGGTTCGCCTTGTAGTCGTGCGGCGCGTCGAGCGTCGTATGGAACTGCCACATCTGCCGGTGGTATTCGACGAAGGAGCGCAACGTCGGCGGCAGCCATGCGACGCCCTGGCCGGGATGGGAGAGCGCCCAGTCGTGCATATAGGAGTCGGGGTGGATGAACCAGCCGATCCACGTCGCCAGATAGCTCAGCGCGTACAGCGGGACCATATACAACGCGGCGAGCAGCCCGGAGCCGAGGCCGGCGTTGAGCAACCAGCGCCGGTAGCCGGCCTGATGGTACAGCCATGCGTCCCACAGCACACTGATGACGCAGAAGACGGCGAAGAAATAGGTGCCGGACCATTTGACGCCGGTCGCCAGGCCGAGCAGCACGGCGGCGCCGACGCGGTACCAGGAGCATGCGATCTGCGGCGGCTTGGCGTCCGGGTCGGCCTCATACGCGGCGACCAGGCGCCGGCGCGACCAGTCGCGGTGCATGACGAGCAGCATGAACGCGCCGAGCGTGAACACCATGATGAAATTGTCGAGCAGGCCGGTGCGGCTCAGCACGATGCCGACGCCGTCGATCGCCATCAGATAGCCGGCGACGAGCGCTATCGGCATGTTATGCCACAGGCGCAGCGCCAGACGGATCAGGATGACGATCGCCGCGACGCCGGCGAGCGCCGTCGCGATGCGCCACGCGTAGACGTGCTGCGCACCGCCGCACAGCCTGAGACCCAATGCGATGAGCCATTTGCCCATCGGCGGATGCACGACGTATTCGGCTGAATCGAGCCATCCGCCGACGTCGCCGGCGGCGAAGGGGATGTTCGGGCTCACGCTCGCGCCGTCATAGACGACGCTATCGGGCCAGTCGCGCGGTTCGCCGGTGGCGAGCATCGTCCACGCGTCCTTGACGTAGTAGGTCTCGTCGAAGACGACGGCGCGCGGCTCGCCGAGACGCACGATGCGCAGCAGCGCTCCGAAGAGCGCGACGATGAACGTCAGTCCCCACGAGACGGGCGCCGACGGCGGGGGTGTGCGCAGGCCGCGGGCGTGCGCGCTGGCGTTTCCGGCCGCGAGGCGGCCGTGCCGCGGCCGCGTGAGCGCGAACATGACGTTGGCGAAGGATCTGGCAACGGACATCATCAAGCCTCCCCGGACATCGCGGCGCCGGCGATGCCGTCGTCCGGCGCACGTATCCCACGCTACCGGAGGTCGTGTATGGCGTGCGTGGAGCGGATGCCGGGACGGGGCGTTTGGGGGACGCGCGCGGCATACTGAAGGCATGACGGCAGACATTATCGATGATGACGAAACGCGCGGCGACGGCCTCGCGGGGACGGATGCGGCGATGGGCCGCGGGACGCGGGACGGCGAGGGCGTCGACGTCGAGATCGGCGACGCCGTGCTCGACGTGCATGTTCCACGTGGAACGGTCGTGCTCGCGGCGACGCCGATCGGTAACACGGCGGATGCGTCGGCGCGCCTCGTCGCGCTGCTCGAACGCGCCGACATCGTCGCCGCCGAGGACACGCGCCGCCTGTACGCGCTCGCGAACCGCCTCGGCGTGCATGTGGCAGGGCGCGTCGTCGCCAACCACGACCACAACGAACGAGGCAAGGCCGACGGGCTGCTCGACGAGGCGGCCGCCGGCGCGACGGTGCTCGTCGTCTCCGACGCCGGCATGCCGACGATCAACGATCCGGGACTGGCGATCGTGCGGCGCGCGATTGAACGCGGACTGCCGGTGACCTGCGCTCCCGGTCCGTCCGCCGTGCTCGACGCGCTCGCGTTGTCCGGACTGCCGACCGACCGCTTCTGCTACGAGGGCTTCCTGCCGCGCAGACACGCCGAGCGCGTGCAGCATCTGCGCGCGCTCAAAGGCGAACGGCGCACGATCGTGTTCTACGAGACGCTGCACCGCATCGCCGATGCGATGGCTGACCTCGAAGAGGTCCTCGGCCCCGACAGGCCGATGGCGCTGTGCCGCGAGCTGACGAAGGGCTACGAGCAGATCCGGCGCGGCACGATCGGCGAGATCAGGCAGGGCGTCGAGGACGACCCGCCGCGCGGCGAGATGGTGCTCGTCGTCGGCGGCGCGCAGGACGGCGAGGAGGACGGCGGCGAGACCCCGGGCGCCGAGGCGCTCGCCGCGCTCGCGATGCGCTATGCGCAGGAGCATGGCGTGCGCATCAAGGACGCGATCGCGAAGGTCGTCGCCGAGCATCCGGGCGCGGACGGCGCGCTCGCGAACAAGAAACAGGTGTATGCGGCCGTGCTCGCCGCGCGCGACGCCCGCTGAACCGGCGCACGCCGGACGCTAGGCGCGCGAGCGTTCGACGGAATCGAACAGCATCTGCAGCGTCTCGCGCACGCCGGGGCCGCCCTGCTGGGAGATGTATTCGAGCAGGTTCGCGTCGGCGGTGCGGTTGACGATGACCCATTTGCGCAGGCGCGGCGCGTGGCGCGCGATGTGCCACAGGACTTCGATCGGCGTGTCCGGATCGCTCGCGACCGTCGGCGTCAGACGGATCGGCGGCTCCGGCGGCGTCAGCGGCTCGATGCATGGTTCGCCTATGGAGCAATCCTCGGTTCGCGTCGATTCGAGGCGGTGATGGGCCGCGCGTGCGCGTTTCGCACAGCCGCGACGATGAAACACAGACATGGAAAATCCCCCGATGATCGTCGATAATTGGATACTGTAGCCGCCGGTGTCGAACAACGGCGGCGGTATGGGCGGCGGCGCGGCGGCCGCCGTCGACGTGGTCAGGCGATGCAGGCGAAATCGGCGATCACCTCGCGCGCCCGCTGCGCCGCATGCAGGTAGGCGCAGCCCTCGAGAATGAGCAGGCAGTCCTCGATGTCGATGGTGAAATGGCGCAGCAGCCGCAGGATCAGCTCGTCGAGCGACTGCTCGTAGATGTCCTCCGGCGGGCACATCGCCAGATCGCAGACCGTGCGCTCGGGCGTCGTGACGGTCAGCGGCCCGACCAGCTGCGTCTGCTTCGGCGGGACGCGCCGCTCGCGCACGTTGATCGGGCGTCCCATCAGCGGCGCGCGGTAGTGCGTCGTCGACAGGACGTCGACGGCGCTCGGGAACTCGCCGCCGAGCCAGACCCATGCCGCCGCGCGGCCGCAGGCGACGAGCTGCGGGTTCGGCAGCATCGCCGCGACGATCGCGGCGCGGCCGTACAGCGTCTCGCCGTCGGTGCTGCGGTAGGCGTGGCGTTCGTCGAGCGCGACGAGCGCGCCGGCGCGCACGAGGTTGCGCATCGCGAAGGGTCCGGGGAGGTTGTCGTAGGTGTACAGGACCGTCTGCGCGGCCGCGTCGCCGCCGGCGTCCATATGGCGGCTCCTCGCGCCGTCCGGGGCGGCGTCGCCATGCGGCGGCCGCGTCGCGTCGCGGCGGGGGAAGAGGCCGTCGACGCCTGCGTCGTCGTAGGTGAAGCAGGCCGCCTTGCGCAGGTCGATGCGCGGCTGGCGGCGTTTGCCGTCATGCGCCGCGTCGGGTCGCCCGTCGTCCGCCGGCGGCTGCCACAGCGGCAGCATCGGCTGGTAGGCCTCGGTATGTCGGTCATGAACGCCCATCAGTCATGCCTCCTCTCGTCGTCTCCGGCTCACGCCGGCCGCTCGCCGGCGCGCCTTCGCGCATCCGGTCGTGGTGCGCGGCATGTCCGGCCGGGTGACGAAGCCCGTGGCGTCGGTTGCCGTCGATCGATGGCCGGACACGCCATGCATGCGCCGTCGGCACGGGATGTGCGTCATGGCGCGTGGGATGAGCGTAGGGTCGGGGCGTGGGGACGTGCAAGACGAGCGGCGAATAATGTGCAAATGTGGATAACCGGCGTGGGATGCCCACCGCATGTGGATGGCGATGTGGACGGCGCGGAGCGTTGTGGACATCGTCGTGGATGCATCCACACGCTATCCACATGAGCCACATGCCGGTCGCACGGCGGTTGTTGGCATTGTGCCTTGCGGTACGCCCGGACGGGACGGTGCGCGGATGACGGCGTGATCGCATAGGACGGATCTGCACGCCTGCAGCGGTGCGCCCGCACGCCGCTGCAGGCGGGCCCTCGCGTGATGCGATGGTGTCCGCGTGCTGCCGGATAATCGGCGCATGACTCATATTATGGTGAATGTCGCTTGGCCGTATGCGAACGGCCCCCGTCATATCGGCCACGTCGCGGGCTTCGGCGTGCCTTCGGACGTCTACGCGCGCTACCAGCGCATGAAGGGCAACGACGTGCTCATGGTCTCCGGCACCGACGAGCACGGAACGCCGATCCTCGTCGAAGCGGACAAGGAAGGCGTCACCCCGCAGGAGCTCGCGGACCGCTACAACCGCGTC
Source organism: Bifidobacterium castoris (assembly GCF_003952025.1). Classification (GTDB taxonomy): domain Bacteria; phylum Actinomycetota; class Actinomycetes; order Actinomycetales; family Bifidobacteriaceae; genus Bifidobacterium; species Bifidobacterium castoris. The sequence continues at coordinate 101,852 of NZ_QXGI01000006.1, forward strand.
ATCGCCTCCGACCTGTGCAAGCTCGGCCTGAGCTACGACCTGTTCACGCGCACGACGACGAAGAACCACGAGCTCGTCGTCCAGGAGCTGTTCCGCCAGTGCCTCAAGAACGGCTACATCTACAAGGGCACGCAGAAGGTCGCGATCTCGCCGTCGACCGGACGCACGCTGCCGGACCGCTACATCGAAGGCGAATGCCCGATCTGCCATGCGCCGGGCGCGCGCGGCGACCAGTGCGACAACTGCGGCAACGAGCTCGACCCGGACGAGCTGATCGACCCGGTCTCGAAGATCAACGGCGAGACGCCGATCTTCCAGGAGAGCGAGCACTACTTCCTTGACCTGCCGGCGCTCGCCGACGCGAACCTCGCGTGGCTCAAGACGCGTCAGGGCTGGCGCACGAACGTCCTCAACTTCTCGATCGGCCTGTTCCGCGAGGTCAAGCCGCGCGCGATCACGCGCGACATCGACTGGGGCATCCCGATCCCGGTCCCCGGCTGGATCGACAACCCGAACAAGCGCCTGTACGTGTGGTTCGACGCCGTCATCGGCTATCTGTCCGCGTCGGTCGAATGGGCGCGCCGCTCCGGCGACCCCGAGGCGTGGCGCAAGTGGTGGAACGACCCGTCGACGCCCGGCTACTACTTCATGGGCAAGGACAACATCACGTTCCATTCGCAGATCTGGCCCTCCGAGATGATCGCCTACAACGGCGGCGGCTCGAAGGGCGGCGAGGCCGGCCAGCTCGGCCCGCTCAACCTGCCCGAGCAGGTCGTGGCCTCCGAGTTCATGACGATGGAAGGCAAGAAGTTCTCGTCGTCGCGCGGCATCGTCATCTACGTCAAGGACATCCTCGAACGCTACCCGGTGGACGCCGTCCGCTACTACATCTCGGTCGCCGGCCCGGAGAACTCCGACTCCGACTTCACCTGGTCCGAGTTCGTCCGCCACAACAACGAGGAGCTCGCCGCGTCGTGGGGCAACCTCGTCAACCGCGTCGCGAACCTCATCGCGAAGAACTTCGGCGAAGTGCCGCCGATCGCCGAGGACAAGCTGACCGACGAGGACCGCGCGCTGCTCGCCGAGTCCGCGGCCGCCTTCGAGACGGTCGGCTCGCTCATCGAGACGCATCATCAGAAGAACGCGCTCAACGAGGCGATGCGCCTCGTCGGCGACATCAACAAGTACATCTCGGCGACCGAGCCGTGGAAGATCAAGGACGATTCCGATCGTCTGGGTACGGTGCTCCATGTGGCGGCGCAGGCGGTGCTCGATGCGAACCATCTGCTCGCGCCGTTCCTGCCGCATTCGGCGCAGAAGGTGTGGGAGGCGCTCGGCGGCACCGGCACGTTCTCGCCGCTGCCGCGCATCGAGGAGGTCACCGATCTCGACGATCCGGCCTTCCGCTACCCGGTCATCACCGGCGACTACGTGCTCGGCGAGACGCTGCGGCCGTGGAAGAGCGAAGCGATCGAGGTCGGCGCGAAGGTCGCCAAGCCGACGCCGATCTTCGCGAAGATCCCGACCGAGGCCGTCGACGAGGAGCTCGCCCGCTTCGAGACCGCGCTCAACGCGCGCCGCGAGGCCGAGGCGCAGCGACTCGCCGCCGAGCAGGCGAAGCTCGCCGAGTAATCGTGGATCGGCGGCCGCGTCGGGGAACGTGCGGCCGCAGATGCCGAAGGCCGGCGCGGAACGGATGGCGTCCGTCCCGCGCCGGCCTTCCATATACGCCGATGATGTGTGGCCGACGATTGCGCATGGGTGGCCGGTTGCGATCATGTGCGGTGCGGTGTGCGCCGGTTGTGTTCGCGTAGGGGGGTGCTTGCGATCGCTCCGGGTGCGGTTCGCGTCGACTGCGTTCGCGGGGGACGGCCGATTGCGGACCGATGCGGCGCCCGCGCGGCGGTATGGCGGGAGGCGGTTCCGCTGGGGGCGAAGACCTGCGGCGATGGGGCGGTGCGGCGGGCAGGGGTGACGGCTGCCTGCGGGCTGTACGTGCAAAACGTTGGAATGACGCCGATTTTCCGCTAGAATCGAGCGTCGCGCGCGCGGCCGTCGCCGTCTGATTTCCCCGTGCCGCACGTGTTTTCAGGTAATTTTCAGAAAATCGTAGCGTCGTACTCAGCAACGGAAGGTTATATGAAACATGTCAGCGATCACAAGCTCGCCGGCGAGGTTCCTTCCAAGAACCCCATAACTGAACCCTTCTTCTCTCTTCTCTCTATAGAAATGCCGGCGGCCTTCTCTCCGCCGGCTTTTTCTTTGCCTATGCGCGCCGCCGCCGCGGGCGTCATTCGACCGTGTCGGTGATCATCGCGTACTGCGATTCGACGAGCCGCCAGTAGTGGCCGCGTTTCGCCATCAGCTCGTCGTGCGTGCCCTGCTCGACGATTCGCCCATGGTCGATGAAGCAGATGACGTCGGCGTTCTCGATCGTGCTCAGCCGGTGCGCGATGATGAAGCTCGTGCGGCCGACGAGCAGATGGTCGAGCCCCGCCTGCAGCGCCTCCTCGGTCTTCGTGTCGATGTTGCTCGTCGCCTCGTCGAGGATCAGGATCCGCGGGTCGGCGAGCAGCACGCGCGCGAAGGCGATGAGCTGGCGCTGGCCCATCGACAGCGTCGAGCCGTGCTCCTCGACGACCGTGTCGTAGCCGTCGGGCAGATGCTCGATGAATTCGTGCGCGTGCACGGCCTTCGCGGCGCGTTCGATCTGCTCGTCGGTCGCGTCGAGCCTGCCGTAGCGGATGTTGTCGCGGATCGTGCCGGAGAAGATGAAGGTGTCCTGCAGCATGACGCCCATCTGCCGGCGCAGCGACGCGAGCGTCACGTCGCGCACGTCGTGCCCGTCGATCGTCACCGATCCTTCGGCCACGTCGTAGAAGCGCGACAGCAGGTTGATGATCGTCGTCTTGCCCGCGCCGGTCGGTCCGACGAGCGCGACCGTCTGCCCGGGCCGCACATGCAGGTCCACAAGATTGAGAATGTTCCTGCCATCCGGCTCGTAGCGGAACATGACGTCGTTGAAATCGACGTCGCCGCGCACGGGCGGCAGCTCGACCGCGCCGGGCGCGTCGGTGATCTCCGGCTGCACGTCCATCGTCTCGAAGATGCGTTCGAGATACGCCGAGCAGGTGATCAGCTGGTTGTAGAAGTTGCCGATGTTGATGACCGGGTTCCAGAAGTTGTTCGCATAGCCGATGAACGCGATCAGCGTGCCGGTCGTCGCCGCGACGCCGCCGATGTTCATGATGCCGACGTAGTACAGCAGCGCCATCGTGCTCATCGAGACGATCTCGATGCTCGGCCACATCAGGAACTGCAGATGCACCGACCGCATCCACGCCGTGCGCACCGCGCCCTGCTGCTCCTGGAACGTGCGGTACTGCTCCTGTTCGCGCGCGAAGGTCTGCGTCGTCTTGACGCCGGCGATCGATTCGTGGATGAAGGCGTTGAGGTTGCTCTGCTTGTTGGACAGGTTCTGGTACGCCTTGCGCTGGAAATGCTGCAGCACGCGCACGGCGACGATGAGCAGCGGGAACAGCACGAGGCTCCACAGCGTGAGCCGCCAGTCGATGACGAACATGATGACCAGCGTGATGACGAAGGTGAACACGTCGGAGATGACGTTGATCAGCCCCGAGCTGAGCGTGTCCGACAACGTGTTGACGTAGTTGACGACGCGGATCAGGATCTTGCCGTGCGGCCGCGAGTCGAAGTAGCTGAACGGCAGCGTCTGGATGTGCGTGAACAGGTCGCGGCGCATGTCTTTGAGCATGAGCTGGCCGACGCGCGTGATCTCCAACGTGCGGTAGCGCAGCCCGATCTCGTACAGCACGATCAGCGCGAGCATGGTCAGCGCGATCCAGCCGAGTAACGCGTAGTCGCCGTGCGGCAGCACGTCGTCGATGACGACCTTCGTCAGATACGGCACGCTCACGGCGATGCAGCTCATCGACATGACGACGGCCACGATCCTCGCGATGCGCGCGCGGTACGGCCTCATGTAGACGGTGATGCGTCTGAGGTCGCCGAGATTGATCTGCTCCTCGAGCTCCTCGTCCTCGCGGAAGGTGTTGCGTTTCGCCATCGTATCTCCTCCTTTCTGCGTCCGCCGCGCTCAGCGTGCGCCCGTCTCGTCGTCGGTCGTGTACCCCTGCGCCTGCCCGGACTGCGCGCCGAGCTGCCTGTGGTAGATCGCCCGGTATCTGCCGTGCTTCGCGACGAGTTCCTCATGGGTGCCGCGTTCGACGATGCGGCCGTGCTCGAGCACGAGGATGAGATCGCTGTCCTTGATCGACGAGATGCGGTGCGCGATCGTCACGATCGTCTTGTCACCGTCGAGTTCGTTGAGATGACGTCTGATCTTCGCCTCCGTCTCCATGTCGACGGCGCTCGTCGTGTCGTCCATGATCAGGATCGACGGGTCGTCGGCGATCGCGCGCGCGAGGCTCAGCCGCTGCTTCTGACCGCCCGACAGGCCGACGCCGCGCTCGCCGACGACGGTGTCGTAGCCTTCGGGCATCCGTTCGATGAAGTCGTCTGCGCCGGCGATGAACGCGATGTGCCTGATGTATTCCGGCGACGGCGTGCGCCCGCCGTCCACGCCGAAGCTGATGTTGCCGCCGATCGTGTCCGAGAACAGGAAGGTGTCCTGCGCGACGACGCTCACCTGCGAGCGCAGCGTGCGCAGCGGCCAGTCGCGCGCGTCGACGCCGTCGATGAGGACGCGCCCGTGCGTCGGATCGTAGAAGCGCGCGATCATGTTGACGAGCGTCGATTTGCCGGCGCCGGTCTCGCCGAGGATGCCGAGGCGCGCGCCGGCGGGGACCGCGAAGTCGATGTCGGTCAGGATCGGCGTGTCCGGGTCGTCGGGGAACGCGAAATCGACGTGTTCGAAACGGATCGCGCCGTTGATGTGGTCGGGCGCCGCCGCGTCCGTCGTCGTCGCGGCGCCATGGCCGTCGCCGCCGTCGGTCCGCGGATGCAGCTCCCGGATGCGCGGCGTCGCCGTGAGCAGGCGGCGGATCTTGACGCATGAGGCGTTGAAACGCTGCCAGTCGTTGACGAGCCAGCCGGACTGGCGGACGGGGGAGTCGATCATCCACAGATACGAGCTGAAGGCGACGAGGCCGCCGAGCGTCATGTTGCCCTTGAGCACGAGGAAACCGCCGAGCGCGATCGTGATGAGCTGCAGCGAGAAGCCGAGGCCGTCGAGCCACGGCATGTAGCGGCGCGTGTTGAGCGCCATGTCCATGTTGCGCTCCATGTAGTCGTCGTTGCGTTCGTCGAACTTCTCCGTCTCGTGGTCCTCGCGGACGAAGGCCTTGACGACGCGGTTGCCTTCGATGTTCTCCTCGACCATCGAATTCATTGACGCGAGCGAGTCTCGGATCGCGAGGAACAGCGGCTTCGCATGCTGCGACAGCTTGCGCGTGAGCACGAACAGGAACGGCGTGACGCAGGCGAGCGCGAGCGCGAGCCGCCAGTCGATCGACGTCATCATTGCGAGCGCGCCGACGAACATGACGACGCAGTTGATCGCCTGGTAGCTCACCCAGCTGAGCAGATGGCGGATCGCGTCGGTGTCCGAGGTCATGCGGCTCATGATGTCGCCGGTGCGCGTGTGGTTGAAGTAGTCGAAGTCGAGCGTGTGCAGCTTCTCGTATTCGTCGCTGACGAGACGGAAGACGGTGTTCTGCCCGAAGCGTTCCATCCACATCGCGTTGCCGTAGTAGGCGACGTCGCGCACGATCGTGACGACGATCATCAGGATGCACAGCTTGGCGAGCAGCTGGAGCTGATGCTGTTCGATGACCTGGTCGACGATGCGCGCCGAGATCAGCGGCGTGACGAGCGCCATCGCCGCGCTGACGGCGTAGAGCGTCAGGCCGCCGACGGCGCGCGGCAGGTCGGGTTTGCAGTAGGCCATGAGCCAGCGGAGATTGCCGGCGTGCTCGTTGCGTTTCGGATCGACGTACATCGGTGTGTCAGAGCTCCTGTGCGCTGCGGTTCCTCGAGGCGGATAAAATTCATTCGATGAATTATGGCGCCTCGTATTATCGTCCACACGCCGACGCGCATGCAAGCCGGCGCGGGCGACGGCGTGTCGGCGGCCTCGCGTGTCCGGGCCGTGGTTCCCCGCATGGCGCAGCGCAGATGGACATGTGCGGCGAATGTGCATAATGGAATGGACGACCATATCGTCGGCCGGCCGTCCCTGCATGGCCGGCCAAGGCCATATGGCGACGACGAGGAAGACGAAGACGAGGAAGGCGGCGGCGATGACTGGGGTAGTGGAGCGGATGCTGGGCGGTGAGGGCCGCATCGCGGGCCGTCTGATTCCCGATGCCTCCGGACGGTTCGTCTGGGGCAACGGCGTCGTCACGATGGTCTTCGAGGTCTCGGACGACGCGCCGGTGCGTCTTGTCGGCCTGTCGGGGCGCGGCATGCGCCCGGTGGACGCGAACATCTCTGGGGAGCCCGACGCACAGCCGATCGTCGAGCTGCGTTCGTCGATCGACGGCGGTGGCGACAACCGCCTGCAGCTCGCCGCGTCGGCCGCGGGGCTCAGACTGCGTTTCGTCAAGGCGTTGCTTGTGTCGCCGCCGACCGACGAAAGCACGGGAAGCGGCCCGAGCGCCGAGCCGATGGACGCGCTCGCGATCGTGCAGCGCGACCCGAGCGGCGAAGGCCCGCTCGTCGTCTCCGTGTTCAAGACGCGCACGGGCCTGAGCGCCGTGCGTACCTACACGATGCTGCACCACGACGACGAATATCCGGTTGAGGCCGTCTCGTCGATGAACATGACATTGCCGCTCGCGGCCGCCCGACTCGACGACGCGCAGACCCTCATCTATTCGGGTGAAAGCTCATGGGACCTCGAAAACGCGTGGAGCTGCCAGCCGTTGCGCGCGACGCCGCTGCGCGACCGCGACCAGCACGTCAACCCCGGCATGTCGTCGGCGCGTTTCGCCCGCAGCTCGTCGTCCACATGGTCGACCGGCGAATACCAGCCGGCGGGCATCGTCGAAGGATGCAGTGCGGACGCCGCTTCGCGCCCGTTCTCCTTCATGTGGCAGATCGAGCACAACGGCGCATGGGAATGGGAGATCGGCGAGGACGATCCCGGCATCCGCGTGAGCGCCTACGGTCCCGAGTACCGCGACCACCAGTGGTTCACGATGCTCGGCGAAGGCAACGATTTCGTCTCCGTGCCCGTCTCCTTCACGATCTGCGCCGGCGATTGGCAGCGCGCCGTCGCCGAGATGACGGTGCACCGCCGCGTGCTGCGCCGCCACCATGCGGCCATTCAGGGCCGTTCCGACGTCTTCGACGACTCGCTGCTGTGCGTCGTCTACAACGATTACATGAACACGCTGTGGGGCGATCCGACGATCGAGAAGGAGCTGCCGCTCGTCGAGGGGGCATCGAAGGTCGGCGCCGACGTCTTCTGCATCGACGCCGGCTGGTACGACGACGCGGACGGCGGCTGGTGGGACATGGTCGGCGAATGGCGGCCCTCCTGTGACCGTTTCGGCACGGTGCGCTTCGCCGGCCTCATCCATGACATCCAGGCCCATGGCATGATCGCCGGCCTGTGGCTCGAGCCCGAGGTCGTCGGCATGCGCTCGCCGCTTGCCAGGAGCCTGCCCGACGACGCGTTCTTCTGCCGCCACGGCCGTCGCGTCGCCGACCAGGGCCGCTACCATCTCGACTTCCGCTCGCAGGCCGCGCGCGACCACGCGAGCGCGACCGTCGACCATCTCATCGACGAGTTCGGCATCGGCTATTTCAAATTCGACTACAACACGACACCGGGCGCCGGCACCGACGTGGGCGTCGATTCGGTCGGTGAAGGGCTGCTCGAACATTGCCGCGCCGTGCAGGACTGGATCGACGATGTGCGCCGTCGCCATCCCGGCGTCATCATCGAGAACTGCGGTTCGGGCGCGATGCGCGCCGACTACGCGATGCTCGGCAGGCTCGATCTGCAGTCGACTTCCGATCAGGCCGATCCGCTCGTCTACGCGGCGATCGCCGCCGGCGCCGGCATCACGGTGCTGCCCGAACAGCAGGGCAACTGGGGCTATGCGCAGGAGGAGATGGACGACGAGAAGGCCGTCTTCACGCTGACCGCCGGCATCCTCGGACGCCTGTATCTGTCCGGATTCATCAACCGCATGGACCCGATGCGCCTCGCCCTCGTGCGCGACGCCGTCGCATTGCACCGCGAAGTGCTCGACGAGCAGGGCCATGTGATGCCGTGGTGGCCCTATGAGCTGCCTGATTTCAAGGATTCGTGGCTCGTCTACGGACTGCGGCATGACGAGCGGATCTCGAAGGACCTGTTCCCGGACGTCGCCGACGTCATCGGCGAACATGGCCATCGCGAATACCTCGCCGTGTGGCGGCGCGGCGGCATCGCTTCGATGTATCTCACGCTCGGCGAAGGCGCGCGCATCACGCAGGTCTTCCCCGACCCGGCGCATCCGGAGCATGCGCCGAACGCGCGGCCGTGGACGGTCGAACAGGTCGATCCGCAGACGGTATGCCTGACGGCCGCGAACCCGGACGTGCCGTCGGCGCGCATCTTCGCGGTGACCTACGGCGACGCCGCCGACGCGGCGGAGGATATGGAGAAGGCATGAGCAGGAAGCACCGTGACCGCAACTGGGCGCCTGCGCCCGCCGCATTGCCCGCGGACGCGCGGGTCGTCGACAACCACACGCATGTCGCATCGGTCGTGCCGTTCTCCGAGGCGATGAGCCATGAGGCACAGGAGCGCGGGCAGGATCCGGTGCCCGTCTACGGCGTCGCCGAACTGCTGCGTCAGGCGGCCGAGGTCGGCGTCGAAGGCGTCATCGACTGCGGCTGCGAACTGCCGGACCTGATGACGGCCGTCGATATGGCGAGGGAGCACCCCGGCACCGTGCACGCGGCCATTGCGATCCATCCGAACGAATCGGTGCTCCACGGCCACCGCGGCGCGCCCGGTCCCGACGGGCTGCCGGTGCGTTACAAGCCGTGGCACGACGTAAGCATCGACGACGCGATCGCCGAAGTGCACCGCATCGCCGTCACCTATCCGAAGCAGGTCGTCGCGATCGGCGAAACCGGCATGGATCTGTTCCGCACCGGCGAAAGCGCGAAGGAGCTGCAGCGCGACGCGTTCCGCGCGCACATCGCGCTCGCGAAGGAACTCGACCTGCCGATGCAGATCCATGACCGCGATGCGCACCGCGACGTCATCGAAACGCTGCTCGCCGACGGCGCGCCGCGCAGGACCGTCTTCCATAGCTACTCTGGCGACGCCGAGATGGCGCGGGTCGCGCGCGAACACGGCTGGTATCTGTCGCTTTCCGGCACGTCGAGCTACAAAGGCAACGACGGCATCCGCGAATCGGCGAGGATCGTGGGTCTCGACCATGTCATGGTCGAAACGGACGCGCCGTATCTGACGCCGATGCCGTATCGCGGAAGGACGAATGCGCCGTATATGATTCCATACACATTGCATTCACTTGCCCAGTATCTGCAGATGTCGGTCGAGGACGTCGCGAGGGCGACACGTGCCACGACGCGCGAGGTGTACGGCGTCTGAACGCTGGCGTCGCGCCGTCGCGCACCGTATCCCGCACGGCGTGGGCGCCGACGCCGGCGGCGGGTCATAGGCGCCGCCGTGGACCGTATGGGGTGCCGGTGTGCTGTAGGCAAAGGTGGCGTTGGACGCCGGCGCGGCGCGATATCGTTCCCTATTGCATATTTTGCAAGTGCGGATCCGCGCGGCTGAAGGAATGCGAGCAAGGACGGGGCGAACCCGGTGATGCGGGCGGCCGGATTCTGCTCGTGAAAGGAACCGTGATGGCTGAAAGGCCGGATGACAACGGCGAGGACACGCTGCTCAAGCGCGCCGCGCAGTATACGAAGGCTCCGAAGGTCTCGCATAAGGTGCTGACCAAGCAGGAGCGTGAGGAGATCCTCAAGGAGCACAAGCTCAAGCAGGCGCAGGCCGAACGTCTGGAATCGACGAGTACGTCGGGTCCCGTCGGGCGTGCATGGCGCAAACTCCAATCGAGCCCCGACAAGGTCTCGCTCGCGATGGCGCTCGTCGCGCTCGGCGTCGTGTACGGCGACATCGGCACGTCGCCGCTCTACACGATGCAGACGTTCCTCTACGGGCGCGGAGGCATGGCGAACACGACCGACGAATCGGTCATCGGCATGCTGTCGCTCGTGTTCTGGTCGATGACGCTCGTCACGACAGTCGAATACGTGCTCATCTGCATGCGCGCGGACAACCACGGCGAAGGAGGCATCCTCGCGCTCTATTCGCGTCTGCGCCGCTACGGCAAATGGCTCGCCGTGCCGGCGATGATCGGTGGCGCAGCGTTCCTGGCGGATTCGGTGCTCACGCCGGCGATGTCGATCAGCTCAGCCGTCGAAGGCCTGACGACGCTGCCGGGGCTGGAACGGCTTTTCGAGGAGAACACCGGGCTCACCGAGATGATCGCCCTCGTCATCCTGGTGTGCGTGTTCGCGGTCCAGTCGCGCGGCACCGAGAGCATCGGCCGTGTCTTCGGCTCGATCGTGCTCGTCTGGTTCCTGTTCATCGGCGTCGTGGGACTGGCGAACATGTCCAACGACTGGAGCGTGCTGCGTGCGCTCAACCCGGTGCACGGCGTCGCGTTCCTGTTCAGCGGGCAGAACGTCGCCGGCATCGCGCTGATGGGCACCGTCTTCCTGTCCATCACCGGCGCAGAGGCGCTGTACTCGGACATGGGCCATGTGGGACGCGGCAACATCTACCTGACCTGGCCCTTCGTCAACCTCTCCCTCGTGCTGTGCTATTTCGGCCAGGGCGCGTGGATCATGAAGCATGCCGGCGACGCCGCATACATGAAAACGGTGCCGAACCCGTTCTTCGCGATGATGACGCCGGGCGTGCGCGGCGTGGCCGTCCTGCTTTCGGTGGCCGCCGGCATCATCGCCTCGCAGGCGCTCATCTCCGGCGCGTTCACGATCGTCTCGGAGGCCACCGGCCTCAACTGGATGCCGCATATGCAGGTGCGCTATCCGTCGCGTACGCGCGGACAGCTGTACATCCCGATGATCAACGCAGTGGTGTGCGTCTCGACGGTGTCCGTGCTGCTGATCTTCCACGATTCCGAGCACATCGCCGCCGCCTACGGTCTGGCGCTCACCGTCACGATGATCATGACCTCGGTGCTCGTGACCGTCTATCTGTGGCATCTGCGCTCCAAGTTCGCGGCCGTGCTGTTCGCGATCGTGTTCCCCTCGATCATGGTCATGTTCTTCGTCGCGTCGATGGCGAAGTTCCTGCACGGCGGCTGGTTCACGATGCTGCTCATGCTCGCGATCCTCGGCGTCATGTACACGTGGGACCAGGGCACGATGCTCGAGCGCGCGCAGCGGCGCCATATGAGCCCCAAGGAATGCCTTCCGGTCCTCCAACGGCTGCATGAGGACGCGACGGTGCCGTACTATTCGGACAACATCGTCTACCTGACGAGCGATCAGGAGATGTGCCGCTTCGACACTGACATCTTCTTCTCGATCTTCGCGAACCACCCGAAGCGTGCGCGCGCATGGTGGGCCGTCTCCGTCGAGACCGCCGACGAGCCGTTCACGCGCGAATACTCGGTGGAGACCTTCGGCACCGATTACGTGTTCCGTGTGCGCATGCGCCTCGGATTCAAGGTCTCGCAGTCGATTCCGGCGTACCTGCATCAGATCATGCACGACCTGCTGCGCTCGGGCGAACTGCCGAAGCAGACGACGCGCTATCCGAAGGTGGACGCCGATCCCGAGATCGGGCCGATCCGCTACGTGCTGATCCATAAGGAGCTCATGCCCGAATCGAAGGTGTCGTCCGGCGGCGCGATGGCGCTGCGCGTCAAGTACGCGATCCGTCATGTGGCCGGCTCGCCGATCAAATGGTTCGGCCTGGCGCCGTACGATCCGGTCACCGAGGTACAGCCGCTCTTCCTGTCCACGGTGCGCCCGCCCCGCCTCAAGCGCATCAGGTGACGTTCGCGACGGCGCGTCGGCGGCCGGTCGTCGCGGCCGCCGGCACCGGCCGCAACGGCGTCCTCCGGGCGGTTTTGAGGCCGCTAGAAGTACAATCAATAGCGAAAACGCGAGAAAAGCGCGCATCGGCGGCGCATAGCGGTTACAGTAACGTCTTATGTGCAGATTGCTTGGATACGCCACGAACGATGTCAACGCGAGCCTTCATCAGGTGCTTGGCATGCGCGAGTGCGCCGCGTTCCGCGATCTGAGCGTCATCCACAATGACGGCTGGGGCGCCGCGCTCATCACCGAACCGGCGGCCGCGGCGTATGTGACCGACGGCGGCGCGCCATCCCCGGAGACCGGATCGGCGCTGTACCGCAACACGATCGCCGCCCACTACGACCCGATCTTCGACGAACTGGCGTCGGTCGGCGCACGCAGCGCGCTGTTCCATCTGCGGCTCGCCAGCTCCAACCTGCCGCTCATCCTCGAAAACCAGCATCCGTTTTTCGCGAACGGGCTGAGCTTCATCCACAACGGCGACATCTCCGACGCGCAGGGCCGCAACATCACGACGAACCGTTCGTATCCGATCGACCACAGCCTCGTGCAGGAGACCGGCGGCCGTTCCGACTCGGCGATCTACTTCGCGACGGTGCTGCAATATCTGGGCGTCGGCTACGAACTCGAGGAGGCGCTCGCACAGGCCGTCAAGGAGCTGCGCGCCGCGTATCCGGACAGCAGCTATAATTGCATGATCCAAAGCAAGGACACGTTCATCGCGCTGCGCGCCGAGAGCGGCAAGCCGACACGCCAGGGCGTCGTGGACGTCTACGCGCGCCATGGGCGCGCCGATGAAGCCAGGGACTACGTGGTGCTGCGCTACCGCGACCTCGACGGCGCCGTGGACGGCGCGGCGCTGCGCGGCGTCGTCGTGACAAGCTCCGGCTATGCGCAGCCGGAGTCGGAGGGGTGGCGCGAGCTCGGCAACAACCGGATGATCGTCGCGTCCAACCGCACCGGCGCCTACCGCATCCGTTCGATCTGAACGTCGTTCTGGGCGTTGCCGCCGGGATAGTGCGCCTGCGGCGCTACGATGGCGGTATGACCGGAACGATTCCCACACTTGAGCAGATCGACGCGCTGCACCGCAAGGTCGCGCCGTCGCAGGCCGCATACGATCTCATCCACACCCATTGCGTCATCGTCGCCGACATCACGCGCCGCCTCGCGCATCGGCAGAACGCGTTGTTCATGCGCCGCTGCACGTTGCCTGACGCGAGCGCCGAACAGGTCGACGTGCCGCCGACCGACGGCATCGCCGGCGGCCTCGTGCCGCCACGGTACATCGACGTCGATACGGCGGTGCGCGGCGCGATGGTGCACGACATCGGCACCTATCTGGTGCTCCGGGAGAACGGCGCGGACGGCGGTCCGCTCAAGTTCGGCAACGACTACATCGAACATGGGCTGCTCGGCTACCGGCTGCTGCTCGACGAAGGCGTCGACGAGTCGATCGCGCAGTTCGCGCGCAACCACACCGGCGTCGGGCTCACCAGGGAAGCGGTCGTCCGGCAGCATCTGCCGCTGCCGCCGGACGACTACGTGCCGGTCAACCTCGAACAGGAGATCGTCATGGTCGCCGACAAATACAACAGCAAATCGATGCCGCCGCGTTTCCTGACGGCCGCGACCTACGCGCGCAAGGCGGCGCGCTTCGGCGAAGCCAACCGCGACGAATGGCTCGGGCTCGTGCGCAAATACGGCGAGCCGCCGGTCGCCGAACTCGCCGGGCACTACCATCAGAAGCTGACCTGAGCGCGGCGGCTGTCTGGGCGGCGCGCTCAGGTCAGCGCAGATCGATCGTCTCGTCGAGGTGGGCGGCGACCTGCGGGTCGGCGGTGACGACGATGACGGTGCGCGCCTTCGCGTCCGTGTGCAGCTGCGCACGAAGCAGATCGAGGATCGTCGCCGCGTCCGCGTCGTCGAGCCTGGCCGTCGGCTCGTCGGCGATGACGATGTCCGGATCGTTCGCGATCGCGCGGGCGACGGCCACACGCGCCGCGTCGACGGCGTCGAGATCGCGTACACGGGTGCGCGAACGGTCGGCCGTTTCGATCGCGTCGGCGTCGTCGGTGCCGTCGTCGGTGTCCGCGGCGCCGAAGCCGACCGCGCGCAGCAGGTCCTGCGCGACGACCGGGATCGGTTTGAGGAAGTTGCGGCCGGACGCGTCCATCGTGTAGATGAGGTTGTCGGCGGCGCTCAGCTCGAGGCGCAGCGGCCACATCGCGAGGATCGCTCCGATACGGTGCCCGCGCAGCTCGAGTGGGCTGAGTTCGGCGAAGGACGTCGTCTTCGTGAGCACGCGGCCGCGCGTCGGCGTCAGGAAGCCGGTGAGCATCGCGACGAGCGTGTTGTGGCGGCGGTCGTCGTCACGGTCCACAAGGACGGCGTAGCTGCGGCCGGCCTCGCAGCGCAGCGTCAGATCGTCCCAGATGTGTTCGCCGGTCTTGCGGTCGTTGACGCCGACGCCGTCGAAGGCGAGCATCGGGTAGGCGCGGAACACGGCGTCGTCGGCGTCGCGCGAGCCGTGACGGATCTCCTGATCGAGCGTCGCCGACACCGATGCGGACAGCGTCGCCGCGCCGCCGTCGGCCGTGTCGGCATCGGTGTCGGCGTCTGCATTGTCGGCGGTGCCAGCATCTGCATTGTGGGCGGTGGCGTCGTTGTCGTCTGTATCGCCGTCGGCGGAGGCGGCGAGGTCCTCGACGCCGCTTGTGCCGTCGATCGAGATGCCCGGTGCGTCGTCGTAGTCGATTGTGTAGGTGACGCTGAGCGCGTCGTCGGAGACCGCGGTCGGGTCGTCTAAGACCGCAGTCGCGTCGGTCGCGGATGCCTCGGCGGCGGATGCGGTCGTATCGGCGACCGCCGTTGCGTCGGAAGATGCGTCCGTTGTGTTGTCGGCGGTCGTCGTCGCGGCGGTATCCGTCACAGCCTCGTCGGCGTCCTGCTCCGGCGTCGTCGTATGTTCGTCGGTCATGCCTGCTCCTTCTTCGTCGACGTTGCGTTCGTCGTCGATGTCGTGTCCGCTGTCGACTCCGCGTCCTTCGTCGACTTCGCTTCGTCGCCCGTGCCGCTGTGGCCGATCGCGCCTTCGTCCGTGTCGTTTTCGGAGTCCTTCGCGCCGTCATGCGCAAGATACGGCGACGCGAACAGTTGCGCGGCCGGGAACGCGGCGACGCGCACGCCGGCGATCACCGCGAGCACGAGGCAGCCGGCGACGCTGATCCAGATGAGGTTCCACACGAGCGGGGCCGGAAGCGTGAAGCTGTGGCCGTCGACGAAGTTGCCGGCGAGCGGATTCGCCGTGCAGCAGCCGATGATCAGGCCGATCGCGGCGCCGAGCAGCGTCGGCCACAGGATCTCGTTCATGAACTGCCAAGCGAGGCGCCCCTTCGTGACGCCCACCTGCAGCGCGAAACCGATCTCCTCGCGCCGCGGCAGCGCCTGCAGCAGCGTGAGCGCGAGCAGCAGCGCGCCGCCGATCGACCACAGCAGGATCAGCGTCAGCCGCATGGTCGAGGCGAGCGAGTCGAGCGGCTCGAGCGAACGTTCGTACTGGTCGATCGTCGGCGAGGAGAGCCGGTAGCCGCTCGGCAGCTTGACGTCCTTGATCGCCTGCTTGAAGGCCTCGTACTGCTCGACGCCCTGGAACATGAAGACGACGTTGACGTCGGGGCGCTGCCAGCCGGAGGCGTCGAGCGGGTCGAGGTCGTCTGCGGCGAAGGAATAGTAGGTCGTGTAGAGCACGTTGTCCGGCACGTCCTTCGCGAAGGGCGCGGCGCCCTCGGCCGGTTCCGTGTACTCGTACAGGCCGCACACCGTGTACGTGTAGGTCGTCTTCGCGTCCTTCGCGTTGCCGAGCGTGACCTCGTCGCCGACCTTGATGCCGTTCTTGTCGGCGAGCGCCTTCGACATGATGAGGTCGTGCCGTGTGACGTCCTCGTAGCCGAGGTCCTTGCCGTCCACGATCCGGTAGGTGCCGTAGCTGTTCGCCGGGACGGCCTGCTCGCTGAGGAAGGACTGGAGCGTGAAGTCGCCGCCGGTCTCGTCGGCGCCTGCATCCGGCTGCTGCGCGCCAGCGACCGGCTTGAGCTTGTCGCCGCCGCGCACCGGCACCGAGTCGATGAGAGTGTAGCCGAAGGTCGCGTTCTTCTCGTTGGCGGCGGCGCCGATGCCGTTATAGTCGTCCCACGTCATGTAGTTCTTCGTCGAATCGGCGTTGTCTCCCTGCGCCAGCGCCTTGTCCAGGTCGGCCGGCGTGAAGACGCCGAGCGGCGTCAACTGGTCGTAGCGCGCGCCATGCGCTTCGTCGTACTCGTGCAGCACGGCCACGCCGAAGGCCGACCAGAGGGTGACCAGCAGGCTGACGACGATCGTCAGTACTGTCCTCCAGGGGTGACGGCGCAGCGCGGACCATGCGTTCTTCGCAACGAACATCCGTTGTCTCCCGTTGATTGTTCTCGATGTGCGCGTTCTTGGGATCGTGCACGTTCACTACCGTGATTGTATCTAGCAAGGCGGTCTGAACGATCGCTGAACGCCCGCGTCTTCGCGCTCGGTGAGCGCACGGGCCACCCGCCGTCTTGCGTATGCGCCGCATCTTTGTCCACATGCGCCGTCGCATTGTGGATGACACGCCCGTTCTCCACTTATCCACAAAGGTCCGTACGGCGATGGCGGCGCGCGCCGGCGCCGTGCGAGGGTGGATGCGGGACGTCGGCGACGGGCGCCGACGGTGTGGCAGCCGCGTCCCGCGGCGGTAAGGAGCACCCATGCGCGATAACTACACCTTCGATTCCGAGGCATTTCTGGCGACGCTCGCCGCGCTGTCCTCGCGTTTCGAGCAGGTCGTCGCGTCGTCGGCGCTGTCGTTCGACGGCATCGACGACGACGCCGCCAACCCGATCCAGCATCCGGAGCGTCATGGGGACGGCATCGCGCCGGCCTGCGCCGCGCCCGGCGACGCCGTCGACGCCGTCGACGCGACGGCTGATTCGGACGGCGACGCCGACCAGTCGTTCGACGGGCGCGGCGGCGTGCGCGAACGGATGCGCAACAGCGAGGGGAAGGTGGACGCGCGCATTCTCGAGCTCGCGGCGCAGCTGTTCGGGGGCACCTGCTGGGCGTCATTGATCGGCGTCGCGTCGCTCGGTTTCGACGACGCCGTAGCCGAAACCGCGCGCGCGTTCATGCTGCAGACGGCGCGCTGCGTGCGGCGCAACGGCCTGGCCGTGTGGCTGCACGGCATCATCGCCGACGCGTCGTCGGCCAAGCTGCTCGGCAAACCGAGCCCGATGATGCCGATGACGATCCGTCCGATGAGCCGCATCCAGATGCACCGCTGGGTCAGTTCGGACGCCGCGCACCGTTACGGCTCCCACAAGCAGCGTCTCGAGGACGTCGACGAATACCGCAAGCAGGCGTACCGGCTCGCCGCGTACAGCCTGCTGCGCTGGGGCTCCCCGGTCGACGAATGCAACCGTATCGCGTCGCTGATGCTGTCCGACCCGAAGTTCGGCGTCAGCATGCTGCGGCAGGACCCGAACCTGCTGCTGCAGGGCGTCGCGCCCGACCGCCGCGTGAACCGTGCGCTCGCCTATCTGCGGCATCTGCGCGTGCAGGCCGACCTCTACTATGCGCGCGCCGTGCAGCGGCACTGGGACCTGCCGCAGCTCGACCCGGCCAACCACACCGAGGCGACGGCGTCGATGGACCGGCGGTACCTGTACGACGCGCACCGCCTCGTCGTCTCCTACCGCGCGCTGTGGGACCGCGAGGTGCCGAAGGCCGACGCCGTGCTCGCCGAGGTCATGCGGACTCAGGAGTATCCGCGCATGAAGCTGTGGGAGAACCCGGTCTATCTGCGCGACGTGGCGCGTTCGCTCGTCGGGGCGTCATTGTCCGCCGACCTCGTCGAAGGCTTCGAGGCGCGCGACGTGCAGCGTTTCGAAGCGGGCGTCGCGCGATTGCGTACCGTGGCGAAGATGGTCGAGACGATGACGCTGCTGCTGATGCCGATCGCATTGTCCGACTCGCATGAGCCGAAATGGGCGCAGATGAACCGCGGCGGTTACCGTTCGCGCACGCAGGCGTGGCGGCTGTACTGCGACGTCGGCGCCGACCTCGCGCTCATCGTGCTCGGCCGGATCGACCGCGGCGACGACCGCTACCGCGCCGATGCCGCGTCCGCGCTGATGCAGCTCGACGTGCAGGCCTACTGCGAGATGACGATCCCGCTGTTCCAGCCGCAGTCGCAGGACGATGTCGCGGCGATGGATGGGGCCGTGATGCCGGACGGCGCTGGGCGACCGGATGGGACCGTGGGGTCGGACGATGTTGTTCAACCGGAGGATGTGGCGGCAACGGACGACGACGCGACGGCGCGTGAGGCGATAGGGACGTCGCTCGGCGAGATCACGACCGTGCATCGAGCCGGCGAACGCGAACGGGTGGACGTCGTCGCCTGACGTCCACCCGTTCATCGTGATGGTGTGCGCGTTGTCGTCCGCGCCTACGATCGCCTGCGTATCACTCGCAGGCGATGCCGTCGCCGTCGCGGTCGAGCTTCGATGAGTAGCCGGGGTCGCCGCGGTACAGCGGCGCCTTGCCGGCGGCGCGCACGGCCGCGCAGTTCTTGTAGGTGACGTTCTCGTCGGTCGTGGCGGCCGGCTCCTGCGTCTGCGCCGTCGCGGGCTCCGGTTCCTGCGTCTGGACGGGCGCCGGTTCCGCGGTCTGCGTAGGTTCGGTGGTCTGCGCAGACTCCTGCGCCGGTTCCGGCGACTCCTGCACCTCGAGCGGCGTGACGACGCCGCCGTCGGTCGGCACCTGCTGCGTCGGGCAGCTCGACAGCACGTTCTTCATCGCATCGTGCTCGCTCTGTGTCACCCACAGATCGTACTTCTTCTTGACACCGATCTGACGTGCGACGTATTCGCAGCGGAACGACTTGTTCGACGGTAGCCACGTCGCCGCATCGCCGTCGCTCTTCTGCTGGTTGGCCGGGCCGTCCACGGCGAGCAGATTGTACGGGTCGTTCGCGAACTGAGTGCGCGTCGTCTCGCTCAGCTGCTGCGCGCCGGTCTGCCATGCGTTGCTCAGCGCGACGACATGGTCGATCTGCACGGCCGTGCTCGTGTCCTGGCCGCGCGTGAAATCGATGCGCTTGCCGGTGTACGGGTCGTTGAGCACGCCGGAGGCGACGACGCAGTCATGCGTGCCCTCCTTATAGGTCTTGTCGGACATGTCGCGGTTGAGGATGTCGTTGCGCGTGTCGCAGCCGTTGTGGTCGACGTCGCTCCACGCCGCGCCGAACTGGTCGCGCGAATAGCCGGTTTTCGGCGCGCGGCCCTTGACCGGCAGCTGCTCGAGCACGTCGAGGGCGCTGCCCTCGGGCACCTTGAGCTCCGGCTCCTCGCTTGCCTGCGCGGACGGCTTCTCATCTGACGAACCATCGTCGGCCACGGACTGGTTGCGGTTCGTCTCGCTCGACGACGCCGAGCTCGACGCGTCGGCGGAGGACGGCGTCGACGCCGAGCATGCGCCGAGCGACAGCAGCAGGCCTGCGCTTGCGAGCAGCGCGATGGTTTTACGGAATGCGTCGGCGGACATGGGTGTTCCCTTCTGATTCAACGTATGCTGGTGCGGATCCAGGCGCGCGCGGCGGTGGAATCCGCGAATATGCTACCGATGCTAGTGTAGAAGATGTATCAATATGTGAGGCGAGGATGTTCACGTCCTCCATCGATTGTTCACAGCGGACGTGTGCGGAGGCGATCGTCGAGGCTGTAGAATCGGCGCAACGAATCAGCGAGGCGACAACGGGGGGAGGGCAATGATGTTCCGGCATCAGGCATTGCTGCGTCCGGCGATCTACGGCGTCGCCGTCGGCGACGCGTTGGGCGTGCCGTATGAGTTCATGACGCGCGGCGGTTTCCGCTGCACGGATATGGTCGGCCACGGCTCGCATCGGCAGCCGGCGGGCACATGGTCGGATGACACAAGCATGACGCTGGCGACCGTCGATTCGTTGCGGCGGGGCGACGGCCGGGTCGACGTGGACGATATGCGCCGCCGCTTCGTCCTGTGGCT
>NZ_QXGI01000007.1 GCF_003952025.1 Bifidobacterium castoris
AACGGCCGCCTCGAGACCCTGCGCGGCATCGCCATGGGATTCGACAACTTCGAACACTACCGCCAACGAAGCCTCATCCACTCCGGAAGAATCAAAGACATCCTTACACACTAAAAAGGGAAGAGCCATATAAGCATCCCCCCCCTGCGAAGATGCATGACGATGATTCACATGACATCCCCCCTACGGCATAGTCATCATTATCGCGTCTGTTCCACCGGCAACGGAACCACGGAATGGAGCAGCCAGCTTGCAGGCCGTCCCACGCAGGGCTCCGAAGGCGGCAATCGGACGCGCGCCCTGATGTCGGCGACGACGTTCTGCCGGAAGAACGTCAGACCACTGTTAGCCACGTTAATCGCCCCGACCGTGCTGCCGCCGATGTTCGACGGCAGCCTCGCAATGCTCCGCATGAGCTTGCGGCCGCCGGGCATGAGCATCAGCGGCGCGAGGGGAGAAGCCGCCTACAAGGTCGGCCGCAAGCGCACGGCGACGCTGCACGGCGAGGGGAATCGCATGGGCGGTTCGGAGAAGACCTCCTTCCCGCGATCGGCCATCGGGGAAGATACGAAAGAAGGGCGCCGGCTTCATCGTCGGCGCCCTTCGGGGATTGGGGATTCCATGGGTGCTCCGTGTATGCGCTTGCGTGGTGTATGCGTCATGCGATGTGTTCGGGCCGTCACTTCGCCTGGCGCTCCGCGATCTCGCTCATCACGGAGACAGTGGCCGCCGAGTTCATCGACGTCGTCGGGACGCCGGCTGTCGTGTGGTCGAAACCGAAGATCATGTTGAGGAAGCTCATCATCCTGTCCTTTCATTCGTGGCGCCTGCGGCGCCGTCCTTGTTGCTTGATGATTACAAAAATACGGTCTGCGCGCGGGGCTTCCCATCGGGCTGCGGGATGAATCCTCGGGACGTTGAGGCGCCCCCCTCAGCCTCGAGGATGAGGGCCAAGGATGATGCGCGGAGATGAGGGGCTCGTAGGGACGGCGATTGCCGCATGCCTGCTTGCATTTCGGCTGAAGCGGAGCATTTTCTGCGGTAGGCTCGGATAGCGGCGCCGCGGGATCGCCGATGTGGGGCCTTGTACTCGCCGGGAGCGAAGAAAATGCTCCGCTTCAGCCGAGATGCGTTCGGGGAAACCCGTTCGCGGGCTCGTCGGCTCATCCGGGGCGCCTCGCAGGGCGTTCGCCATGGCGAAGCGCTATGTTTGGGGCCATGACGGACATGATGGACCCGATGAATACGACGAACACCTTGACGACGGAACGGCTCGCACTCAGGCCGTGGCAGGAATCGGACGCGGCGGCGCTGTATGAATACGCGAAGAACCCGAACATCGGGCCGATCGCCGGATGGCCGCCCCACCGAAACGTCGAGGAAAGCCTCGACGTGATCCGCAACGTGCTCAACGGGCCGGAGGACTATGCCATCACGCTCGTCGAAGATCCGGACACGGCGATCGGCGCAATCGCGCTCAAGCTCGCCGGTGGCTCCGATCTCTTCCCGGCGGACGACACGACGCAGGCGGAAATGGGATTCTGGATCGGCGAACCGTTCTGGGGCAACGGCTACATTCCCGAAGCGGCCCGTGAGCTGCTGCGACACGGCTTCGAGGATCTGGACCTGACGGCGATCTGGTGTGCGTACTACGACGGCAACGTGAAATCGGCACGCGCCCAGCAGAAGATCGGTTTCGAACCCGTAAGCGTCATACCGGACGTGCCGGTGCCGTTGCTGCATGAAACGCGCACCAGCCATGCCAATCGGATGACGCGCTCCCGCTGGCAGGAGCTCCAGACCCGTTGACGAGATGCGGCGAGACCAAGCATCGGCAAGGTTTTGCCGATGCTGCCATGCAAATTGCATAAGGCCTACCCTCCAAATCGCATAACCGCTACCTTCCGGACCGCATATGAGCATCGTCCGGCGTCCCAGACCGCGCACACATACGCCATCCAGGACGCGTACAGGCGTTGCCGCGTCGCGACTTGCGCACACATGCGCAATCCAGGACGCACTCAGACACCCCACCGCGTCCCAGACCGCGCACACATACGTCCCCTGCGACGCGCAGCCACCCTGCAGCGTCATGCCTAGTGCACGCATACGCGATCCGCGACGCATGCTGCCCCTACAGCGTCCCAGACCGCGCACACATACGCACCCCGCGACGCGCAGCCACCCTGCAGCGTCATGCATAGCGCACAGATACGCGGTCTGGGACGTCATTACCCCGCCAGCGTCCCAGACCGCGCACAGCTACGCTGCCCGGATCGCATACCAATCCCGCAACGTCCTGTACGGCGCACACACACGCTACCCGAGTCACTCACCGAACCCGCAGCATCCCATCCCACGCACGCATACGCGCACTGAGACGCAAACCAGCCCCGCAGCGCTCCACGCCGCGCACGCATACGCGCACTAAGATGCATGCCAGCACGCGGCGCGCACCAACCCACCGCGCGCCGAACCACACGCGCGCATCTGGGCCAAACACCGCCCGGCGGTTACACTGGTGCGTTATGACGATTTCGCAGGAGAAGCTCGACGCACAGGCGCTCGAGACATTGCGCCAATACTTCGGTTATGAGGATTTCCGCCCCGGCCAGGGCGCGCTCATCCACGCCATCCTCGAGGGCCGCGACGTGCTCGGCGTCATGCCGACCGGCTCCGGCAAGTCGCTGTGCTACCAGATCCCGTCGCTGTTGCTGCACGGTCTGACGATCGTCATCTCCCCGCTGATCTCATTGATGAAGGACCAGGTGGACGGCGCGAACGAGATCGGCATCCCGGCGGCCTTCATCAACGGCTCGCAGTCGATCGACGAGCAGGAGGACGTGTTCGCCGCCGCGAACTCCGGCCGCGTCCGCCTGCTGTACGTGGCGCCGGAACGACTGGAGACGCAGCGCTTCGTGAACTTCGCGACCCATGCGGACATCGCGCTCGTCGCCGTCGACGAGGCGCACTGCGTGTCCCAATGGGGTCAGGACTTCCGTTCGTCGTATCTCGGCATCGGCGACTTCATCGACGCGCTGCCCGACCGCCCGACGCTCGCCGCATTCACGGCGACGGCCACCGAACGCGTGCGCCGCGACATCATCCAGATGCTCCGCCTGCGCGACCCTGAGGTCGTCGTCACCGGCTTCGACCGCACGAACCTGTACTTCGACGTCCTCAAGCTCGGCACGCGGGACAAGGCGAACTGGATCGCGCGCTACGTGGCCGGGCACGCCGACGAATCCGGCATCATCTACTGCGCGACGAGGAAGCAGACCGAGGAGCTCGCCGATACGATCAACGCGCTCGTCCCGCAGCTGCGCGCCGCATCCGGCGCCGGCACGACGCCGCCCTCCTCCCCGATCGCCGTCGCCTACCACGCAGGTCTTCCGCCGGCGCAGCGCGAGCGCGCGCAACGCGACTTCGTGACCGACGCGGTGCCGCTCGTCGTCGCGACGAATGCGTTCGGCATGGGCATCGACAAGTCGAACGTGCGCTACGTCATCCACCACAACATGCCGGAGAGCATCGAGGCCTACTACCAGGAGGCGGGGCGCGCCGGACGCGACGGCGAACCGAGCCGCTGCACGTTGCTGTGGAACGAGTCGGACATCGTCACGCGCCGCAGGCTGCTCGACAACGGCGGCGCCAACGAACGCCTCACCGAGGACGAGCAGGAGCAGGTGCGCCGGTGGAAACGGCACCTGCTCGACGCGATGGTCGGCTACTGCCGCACGACCGCATGCCTGCACCGCTATATGACGCGCTACTTCGGCGAGGACGGCGACGCGTCCTCCGGCGCGCATTGCGTCGGCGGCTGCGTGAACTGCGACAGCACGTTCTCGACGACCGACGTCTCGCGCATCGCGCGCACGATCAGCCGATGCGTGCACGATCTGGGGCAGACGTACGGCAGCGGCAAGATCGTCGCCGTGCTGCGAGGCTCGCAGGCGAAGGACGTGCTCGAGCGCGGACTCGACCATGCGCCGACCTTCGGCGCGCTCGCCGACGTGCCGCAGTCGACGGTGCGCGACGTGCTCAACCAGATGGTCTCGGACGGATTCCTGACGATCACCGAGGGACGGCTGCCGATCGTCATGTTCGGCGCACGCGCGGCCGAGACGATCGACCCGGCGTTCCACTACGAGATGAAGAGCATCACGCGTCCGAAGCCGGCCTCCTCCCCATGCCCGTCGATCCCGGCCGTGGAACCGACGACCTTCGGCGGCGGCCACGGCGGCACCGACGAGGCGCTGTTCGAGCGTCTGCGTGGACTGCGCCGCGACATCGCGCGCGAGATCGGCAAGCCTCCGTACATCGTGTTCTCGGACCGCTCCCTGCGCGACATGGCGGCGCGCCGCCCGCACACCGACGACGAGTTCCTCGAGGTCAGCGGCGTCGGCGCGTCGAAGCTTGGCAAATACGGCGAGCGCTTCATGCAGGCGATCGCCGACTTCGAGGACTGAGCGCCGGACCGGGCGGCCCGTATGGGTTTCCGGGCCGGGGCGGCGCGTCAGGTGCACGCCGGCGAGTGCCGGGCCTCATAAGGCCCCATCAACGCCGCCCCGTCCGTGAAACCTCCCGTGGAGCCTAGTCACCGAGCGCGGCGAAGGCGCCTTCGAGGTCGCCGATGAGGTCGTCGACGTCCTCGATGCCGACGGACAGGCGCACAAGGTTCGCGGGCACTTCGAGCGCGGTGCCCGCGACGGACATGTGCGTCATCGCGGCCGGCACCTCGATGAGCGATTCGACGCCGCCAAGCGATTCGGCGAGCGTGAACAGCCGCGTCGATGCGGCGAAGCGCTCCGCCGCCTCCTTGCCGCCCGCGACCTCGACCGAGATCATGCCGCCGAAGCCGCCGTGCATCTGCCGCTCGGCGATCTCATGGCCCGGATGCGATTCGAGCCCCGGATACCAGACACGTTCCACACCGGTGTGCCCTTCGAGCCAGTGCGCGATCGTCATCGCGTTCTCGCTGTGCTTGCGCACGCGCAGGTCGAGCGTCTTGAGCCCGCGGATGTCGAGCCACGAATCGAAGGGCGACGGCACGGCGCCGGCCGCGTTCTGCAGGAACGCGACCCGCTGCGCGAGCTCGTCGTCGTTCGTGGCGACGGCGCCGCCGACGACGTCCGAATGGCCGCCGATGTACTTCGTCGTCGAATAGACGACGGCGTCGGCGCCGTCGGCGAGCGGATGCTGCAGGACCGGCGACGCGAAGGTGTTGTCGACGACGACGCGCGTGCCGTGCTCGTGCGCGAGCGCCGCCGTCAATGCGATGTCGGTGATGCCCAGCAGCGGGTTCGACGGCGTCTCCACCCAGATGTAGCGGTACGGCTTGCGCGCGAGCGCCGTGTTGACGGCGGCCGGGTCGGTGATGTCGACGACGTCGAGTTCGACGCCCCACGGCACGAAGACTTTCGCGAGCAGGCGGTAGGTGCCGCCGTAGACGTCGTTGCCGATGAGGATCGCGTCGCCCGGTCTGAGCGTCGAACGCAGCAGCACGTCGATCGCGGCGAGTCCGGAGGAGAACGCGATCGCGTGCTTCGCGCCTTCGACGGCGGCGAGCTGCTCGGTGAAGGAGTCGCGCGTCGGGTTGACCGAGCGGCTGTAGTCGTAGCCGTGGCGCAGGCCGCCGACGCCGTCCTGCTTGAACGTGGATGTCATGTAGATCGGTGTGGAGACGGCGCCGGTGGTCGGATCCGGTTCCTGCCCGGCGTGGATGCCGCGCGTCGCGATGCCGTAGGTCGTGGTTTCGTTGACGTCGAAGTCGCTCATGGTTGCTGTCGCTCCTTTGGTGTTCTGCGATTGGTGGGTTCGTGGTGATGCATGTCCGCGTGGTCGTCCATGCGCGCCCTCATGTACGGCGAGGCCGCGCGATGTAGCTTGTGACGCTGCCGTGGCCGTGGGCGCGCAGCGGCGCGTGGTGGATGATGAAGGTCGTGCCGCCGGCCGTCCGGGTCGTCGTGCGTGTCGTGTCGTGCTTCATACGTCGTCCTCC
The DNA here is from genome assembly GCF_003952025.1 of Bifidobacterium castoris. GTDB lineage: Bacteria > Actinomycetota > Actinomycetes > Actinomycetales > Bifidobacteriaceae > Bifidobacterium > Bifidobacterium castoris. Next base: position 6,002 of record NZ_QXGI01000007.1, read on the forward strand.
CCTTGTCGTTCCGTCCTGCGTTCAGGCTTGCAGCAGCGCCTCGTCGACGATCGACGGGCGCGCCGTCGCGGCGACGACGTCCGCGTAGCCGTGGTCGATCATCCATGCGTCGTCGAAGATCTTCTCGAGGTAGCCGCGGCCGGAGTCGGGAAGCAGCACGACGACGGTCTGCGTCTCGTCGAGGTCGTGCGCCTTCGCGTATTTGACGGCGGCCGCGACGGCCATGCCGCTCGACCCGCCGACGAGCAGCCCCTCCTCGGAGGCGAGGCGCCGCGTCATCAGGAACGCCTCGGCGTCGGTGATGCGCACGATCTCGTCGGCGATGCGCTGGTCGTAGGCGCCGGGCATGAAGTCCTCCCCGACGCCTTCGATGTCGTAGCCGTGGATGTCGTCCGGATTCGAGTAGATCGAGCCTTCCGGATCGGCGCCGATGACGGTGACGGCGCCGTCGGAGGCGTCCTTGAGGTAGTTGCCGGTGCCGGAGATCGTGCCGCCGGTGCCGATGCCGGCCACGAAATGCGTGACCTGATGGTCGGTCTGCTCCCAGATCTCCGGGCCGGTCGTCTCGTAATGGCTGCGCGGGCCCGCCGGGTTGAAGTACTGGTTCGGCTTGAACGCGCCCGGGATCTGCTGCGCGAGGCGGTCGGAGACGCGGTAGTAGGAGCGCGGGTCGTCGGGGGCGACGTCGGTCGGCGTCACAACGACCTCGGCGCCGTAGGCGCGCAGCACGGCGCGCTTCGTCTCGCTGACCTTGTCCGGCAGCACGAAGATCGCGCGGTAGCCACGCTGCTGGGCGACGAGCGCGAGCCCGACGCCGGTGTTGCCGGAGGTGGGCTCGACGATGACGCCGCCGGGTTTGAGTCCGCCGTCGCGCTCGGCGGCGTCGATGATGCGTTCGGCGATGCGGTCCTTCGACGAGCCGCCCGGGTTGAAGTATTCGACCTTGACGGCGATCGTGGCGCGCACGCCGTCGGTGACGTGGTGAAGCTTGACGATCGGGGTGTCTCCGATGTTCTCGGCGATGGTTTCCTGCAGCATGATGGTTCCTTCGGCGTTCGATTTCTGGTTTGTGGTCTGTTTGCGCTCTCCGTCGGAATGAATTTCCCTATTCGTCCGGCGGTGTTCATGACGCCACAAGCTCGCATTGGAATCGTATTACGCACAGTTTTTCGTTAAGAGATCCCACAGACCCAGCGAATCCCCCGACGCCGAAACCATGTCGACGAAGGCCGAGAAGTTTTGGAATCATTGGGGTTCGCAGATGAATCATCAGATATTGGCACCGAATCGCGCCGATGAATGATCCTGCTGTCTCAAGTTATGCGTCGATATCCGCGCGCCAGAGGCGTCGGTCAGCGACAACAACAACATGAGCGATTGATCATGGTTGCAAGAATATAGCGTCGCGCCGACAATCAAAAAATACGCTGTCCGTATACTGAACACCACCGCCCATGGGGCGGCCGCTCACAGCGTCGCCGCGGCGACGAGCTCGCGCGTGTACGGGGCCTGCGGGTCGTCGAGGACGGCGGCGGCGCTCCCCCGCTCGACGACGACGCCGTCGTGGAGCACGACGATCGTGTCGGCGATCGACTGCACGACGCCGAGGTCGTGCGAGACGAGCAGCATCCCCACGCGCGGGTCGTGCGCGCGCACGGAGGCGAAGGCGTCGAGGATCTGCAGGCGCGCGGCGACGTCGATCGCGCTCATCGCCTCGTCGGCGAGCAACAGCCGCGGCCCGGTGACGATCGCGCGCGCGATCGCGACGCGCTGCGCCTGACCGCCGGACATGTCAATCGGATAACGGTCAAGGAACTCATGCGGGTCGAGCGCCATCAGACGCAGCGCATCGCACACCCGCGCGACGAGCTCCTCCCCGTCCGTCCGCTGATGCCGCGTCCGGCGCAGCCGCAACGGTTCGCTCACCGATTCGTAGGCCGTCCATCTGGGATCGAGCGACGCGAAGGGGTCCTGGTAGACGACGCCCGAGGCGTGCCGCAGCCGGCGCAGCCCTTCCGGCGACGCGATCGGCTCGCCGCCGAAGCGCACGACGCCCGAGTCGGGCGTCTCGAGGCCGAGCAGGATCCGCGTCAGCGTCGACTTGCCCGAGCCCGAACCGCCGATGACGGCGACGCATTCGCCCTCGTGCACCCGGATCGAGCAGCCGTGGAGCACCTCATGCCGCCGCCTGCCCCTGCCGAAGCCCTTATGGATGTCGACGCCGTCGAGCAGCGTCGTCGCGCCGCCCACGTCCGCCACGGCCGTTGCGTCCGTCCCGCTCATCGCCGCTCCCTCGCTTCCGTCGTCCTGTCGGCCGTCGTCCCCTCGACCTCGATGCGTTCCCCGGCGGCCACATCCGGGGCGCCGACGTGCAGCGTCAAGCGGCGCGCCGCCTCGACGAGCGTGCGCGCCTGCGGCGTATGCGGCGCCTCGAGCAGCGCCGCCGTGCGCCCCTGTTCGACGATCCGTCCGGCGTCGAGCACGTAGCAGTAGCGCGTGGCGCGCGCGAGCACCGAGAAATCGTGCGTGATGAACAGCAGCGCCGCGCCGGCCTCGTCGACGAGCGAGACGAGCAGGTCGACGATCTGCCGCTGCGTCATCGAATCGAGCGCCGTCGTCGGCTCATCGGCGATGATCAGGCGCGGCGACGTGATGAGCGCCGTCGCGATGCCGACGCGCTGCTGCTGGCCGCCGGACAGCTCGTGCGGGCGCCTGCCGTACAGCTCGTCGGGCAGTCCGACCTTGCGCATCATCGCACGCACGCGCCCTTCGCGTTCGTCGGCCGTCAGCTCGTAATGCAGCTCGAGCGGCAGCGCGATCTGCCGGCCGACGGTGAGCAGCGGGTTGAGCGCGGTGCCCGGGTTCTGGAAGACCATGCCGACGGCGGCGCCACGCAGCGCCGCCATCCCGGCGTCCGGCAGCCCGACGAGCTGACGGCCGTTCAGTTCGATCGATCCGGCGCAACCGGCCGTCGGCGGCAGCAGTCCCATGATCGCGCGCGAGATCATCGACTTGCCCGAGCCCGAAGGCCCGACGAGCCCCACGCGCTGCCCGTCGCGCACCTCGAGATGCACGCCGTGCAGGATCGGCCGCGCACCGATCGCCACCTGCAGATCATCGACGACGATGCCCATCGTCACCTCGCAATCTCGGGTTGGTGAGTGGGTCGGCGGCCTCGCGCAGCGCGTCGCCGAAGAGGTTGAGCGCCACGACGACGACGGTCACGAGCAGACCCGGCCACAGCACCGTCAGCGGATAGATGTTGATGAAGCGCACCGACGTGCTCAGCGAATGCCCCCAGCTGGGCACCCCCGACGGCACGCCGACGCCGAGGTACGTCAGCCCGGCCTCGGCGAGGACGGCGGTGCCCGCCGACAGCGAGCACTGCACGACGAGCGTCGGCATGATGTTAGGCACGATGTGCGTGGCGAAGACGCGCATCGCGCTTGCGCCGTTCGCACGCGCCGACTCGACGTACATGCTGCCCGCGGCGAGCATCGCCGAGGGGCGTGCGACGCGCGCGAGGTTGAGCCCGTAGCCGAAACCGCAGGCGAGCACGATGACGGCGACCGACGCGCCGAGCGGCACGGCGAGCATCAGCGCGATGAGCACGGTCGGGATCGAGATCAACGCGTCGATGAGCACGACCGAACCGTGCGCGAGCGCCGCGGCGCGTGACGTCATCGCGGCGACGAGCAGCAGCCCGAGCGCGAGCGCGACGAGGACGGTGAGCACGACGATGACGAGGTCGGTGCGCGAACCGGCCATCAGCCAGCTGAAGACGTCGGCGCCTACGCCGTCGGTGCCGAGCCAGTGGTCGGAGGACGGCTCCGCCCAGACGTCGTATCCGTTCGTCTCCCACAGCGAACGCGGCGTCCAGACGAGCGAGACGAGCGAGACGAGGATCCACAAGCCGAGCGCGACGAGCGCGAAGCGGCCGGCGCCATGCGCCCACATCGACGCGACGACGACGCCGGCGCGCCGCAGCCTGCCGCGCGGGCCATGTTCGGCGGCGAGGCGCGCGGTCGCCTCGGGGACGCGTCGCTGATCGGGTCTATTCATCGTCCTCCCCCAATCTCGGGTCGAGCGCGCGGTGCGTCAGGTCGACGAGCAGGCCGATGACGAGGAAGAAGGCCGCGAGCATGAACAGTTCGCTCTGCACGGCGATGAGGTCGCGGTGCGTCAGGTCGTCGACGAGCCCGGAGCCGATGCCTGGCAGCGCGAACAGGTTCTCGATGACCATGACGCCGGTGATCATCTCGGCGAAGGTGAGTCCGACGACGGAGACGAGCTGCGGCATCGCGAGCCGCAGCCCGACGTGTGTGAGCGCATGGCGCCGCGTCATGCCGCAGGCCATCGCCATCTCGATCGCGCCGGTCGAGGCGACCGACTGCAGCGCCGAGCGCGTGTAGCGCATGATCGAGGCGCCGACGATGACGCCGACGGTGACCGCCGGCAGCACAAGCGCGAGCACGGCCTGAGACGGATCGCCCCAGCCGGCCTGCGGGAAGCCCGAGGCCGGCAGGATCGGCAGCAGGCCGGCGCCGCGTCCGAACAGCAGGATGAGCACGAGGCCCGCCCACAGCGCAGGCACGGCGCCGCCGACGATCGCGACCGCCTGGTACAGGCCGCGGGCGCGCGCCGACTTCGCCATCACCGACGCGCAGCCGAGCGGCACGCCGAGCGCGATCGCGACCAGCAGTCCCAGCACGATGAGCGGGAACGTGATCTGCACGCGCGAGCCGACAACGGATGCGACCGGCTGCCCGGTGAGCATCGTCGTGCCGAAGTCGCCGTGCATGAGTCCGGTGATCCAGTCGCCGTATTGGGCGGCGAGCGGACGGTCGAGGCCGAGTTCGGCGCGCAGCGCCTCGACGCGTTCGGGCGGCGAGTTGAGTCCCGCCATGATCGTCGCGAGATCGCCCGGCAGCACACGCAGCGCGAGGAACACGACGACGGAGACGACGAACAGCGCGAGCGCAAACAGCGCGCATCGGCGTGCGAGGTACTTGAGCATCGGCGGCTCCTCAGCCTTCGGTCATCGGATCGGACGGCCGCGTCACTTCGCCGGCGTGTAGGCGACGTTCCACAGCGGCAGATACGTCTGGTTCATGTTGAGCGGGAAGCCGGTCACGCCCTTGTCCATCGCCGTCGTGATGCGGTAGTTGAGCAGCCAGTCGGCGGCCGCGTCCTCGCTGACGATGCGGGCGGCCTGCGCGAGCTTCGCGTCGCGCGTCGCGTCGTCGGTCGCGCGCAGTGCCTCGTCGGTGAGCTTGCGGACGTCCTCGTTGTCGTAGCCGTAGTAGTAGTCGGGGTTCGACCACTGCGTGAAGTCGTGGCTTTCGTTGTGGTCGACGAGCGAGAGGTCGTAGTCCTTGTCGGTGTAGACGTCCTGCAGCCATGTCGAGAACTCGACGACGTTGACCTTGAGGTCGATGCCGACCTCCTTGAGCTGCGAGCGCAGCTGGTCGCCGATCTCGCTGCCGTAGGTGTTCGAGTAGGTGAGCGTGAGGCTGAGCGGATGCTCCTTCGTGTAGCCGGCCTCCTTGAGCAGCTCCTGCGCTTTTTCCGCGTCGTGCGGGTAGAGCGTCGTCAGGTCCTCGTAGCCGGGGTCGAGCGACGGGATCGGGCCGCCGAGCGCCTTGTCGACGCCGCCGCGCGCCGCGATGAGCTGGTCGTGGTCGATCGCGTAGCGGATCGCCTGGCGCACCTTCTTGTCGGCCGTCGGCCGGCCGGCGGCGTTGTTCATGCCGAGCACGTACTTGTCGGTGCCTTCGCCGGTCTCGACGACGTACTTGGCGGAGTCCTTCCTGAACGGCTCGGCCAGCTGTGCGCCGATCGGCGAGAGCACCTGCACCTCGCCGGACTTGAGCGCGTTCACGGCCGCGTTGTCGTCGGCGTAGTAGCGTACGACGACGTTCGGCGTCTTCGGCTGGGCGCCCCAGTACTTCGTGTTCGCCTCGAGCGTGATCATCGTGTTCGGCTTGAACTCCTTGACGAGGTACGGCCCGGAGCCGACGGCCTGCGTCTTCGCGACGTACTTCGCGTCCTTGTCGAAGACGAGCCCTGCGCGGCCGGTGAGCGCCCACAGCAGCTGCGAATACGGCTGCGACAATGTGATGACGACGGTGTCGTCGCCGCTCGCGCCGACCGTCTCGAGGTTCTTGAGCGAGTCGGCGTCGTGGTACTGTTTCGCGACGAGTTCGTCGAGCGACCAGACGACGTCCTCGGCCGTCAGCGCGTCGCCGTTCGAGAACGTGACGCCGTCGCGCAGGTGGAACGTGTACTTGAGGCCGTCGTCGGACACCTCCCAGCTTTCGGCGAGCGCCGGGACGACGTTGTTCTCGCTGTCGCGCGCCACAAGGCCCTCGTAGACGTTGCCGATGAGGATCTGGTCGAGGCTCGAGCCGGCCGTGTTGCGGATGTCGAGGTTCGTCGGCGCGAGCTTGAGGCCGATCGTGACGCTGTCCGCGGGGCCGCCGTCGGCCGTGTCCGCGCCTTGCGTGCCGGCTGCGCGCACGCCGAGGATGACGGCGATGAGGACGGCGACGACGAGGACGACGCCGATCCACGGCGCCGCCTTCCTAGGGCCGCCCGGCTTCTTCGACTTCGCGGCGAGCGACGTGTCGGTCGTCATCGCCGTGTCCGCGTCCGTCCGCCGCGGATGCTGGTCGCTGTGCTGGTTCTCGGTTGCGCCGGTCTCGCCGTGCGCACCATCTGGTGATGTCATCTTCTGGTCTTTCTCAATCATCGGTAGGGTTCCCCGTACACGGCCGCGTACGGCCCGCGTCGGGCGGTTGGCCGCCGCCATGGGTCGGCCACCACGCGTTATTGTAGAGGAGGGTCCATATCTGCCGCGCCCGACGCGGCCGTCACCACCGAGCGAAGGAGCGCACATGCTGATCGCTGTCGACATCGGCAACACGAACATCGTCATGGGATTCGTCGACGACGACGAACGGATCATCGGCACCTACCGCATCACGACGAAGGCGAACCGCACGTCGGACGAATACGGCCTGATGCTGCTGCAGTTCCTCTCCCTCAACAAGCTCAAGCCGGCGGACGTCGAGGACGTCATCATCGCCTCGGTCGTGCCGAAGGTCATGCATTCGTTCACGTCGAGCATCATCAAGTTCCTCGGTATCGACCCGATCGTCGTCGGACCGGGCATAAGGACCGGCATGAACATCCGCATCGACGACCCGCGTTCGCTCGGCGCCGACTGCCTCGCCGACTGCGCGGGCGCCTACGCATGCTACGGCGGGCGCGTCCTCGTCATCGACATGGGCACGGCGACGACGTACAACTACGTCGACGCGCACGGCACGATCACCTGCGGCCTCGTGACGACCGGCATCCGCACGGCCAGCGAGGCGCTCGCCTCGGCGACGGCGCAGCTGCCGGAAGTGCAGATCGCGCGTCCGACGACGATCCTCGCGAAGAACACGACGACGGCGATCCAGGCGGGGCTCTACTACGATTTCCTCGGCGGCATCGAACGGATCATCACGCAGTTCCGCCGCGAGATCGACGAGGGGTTCCGCGTCATCGCCACCGGCGGCCTCTCGCGCGTCATCGAGACGCCGATGATCGACGTCGTCGACCCCGACCTCATCTTCAAGGGGATGCTCGCGATATACCGCCGCAACGTGTGAGCCGCGCCGCTCAGCGCATCGTGAAGCCCTGGTTGGTGCCGTACTCCTTGAGGTCGGACTGCCACAGCGCGATGCCGTCGCGCAGCGTGACCTTCGCGCCCGGCTTCTCGGGCAGGTCCTCGACGTCGATGAGGCCCTCCTGCAGCCGGCGTATCGCGTCGTTGTAGCGCTCCGCCTCGTTCGCCCACGTGTACGCGGTGCCGACGGTCGCACGGAAGTCGGCGCGCGCGTACACCTCGAAGGGCAGGTAGCTGAAGCGCGTGCTCACACGGCTTGCGGCGTCCGCGAGCACGCGGTTGAACTTCTGGCCGCCGAAATACGGCACGTCGATGCCGCGCGCGTCGGTGACGGTCGTCTTGTCGAGGAACGCGTCGCTGTCGAGTGTCGCGTTGTCCGCGGGGAACGAGCCGCCGTCGACGCGCGTGCGAATGCCGGCGCGGCTGTGGCATACGTAGTCGATGAAGCGGAACGCGGCGTCGGGCTTGCGGCTCGAATTGAGCACGCCGAGCGCGGAGCCGCCGTTCTCGGCGTTCGTCGGTGAGCCGTCGCGCGTCGGCATCTGCGTGACGCGCCACAGGCCGGCCGTGCCGGGCACGTCGGCGAGCAGCAGCGACGGCATCCACGCGCCCGCGAAGATCGACGCGACCTGTCCCGATCCGAGCGCGCTCTTCCAACGGTCCGACCAGGTGACGAGCGTCGTGTCGACGAGGTCGTCGTCGATCATCTGCTGCCAGAACTCGGTGAAGGCCTGCGTGCCGGCATCGGTGTCGAGCGTGATCGAGACGTCCTTGCCGTCCGCGCTCGTATGGTAGGGCGTGCCGCCGGCGAGCCAGATCATCGCGTTGTAGAAGCTCGCGTCGCCGGCGTCGGCGGCGATCGACACGCCGATCTTCTTGAGTTTCACTGCGGCTTCGCGGTAGTCGTCCCAGCTGCGGATCGCCGTCGCGTCGACGCCGGCCTGACGGAACACGTCCTCGTTGTAGAAGAAGGCCATCGGACCCGAATCCATCGGCACGCCGTAGACGCGTCCCGCCAGCTGCACCGACGCCCACGTGCCGGGCGTGTAGAAGTCGGCGTACCCCTTCGTGCGGTCGGTCAGGTCGCGCAGCTGGCCGCTGACCGCGTACTGCGGCAGCGCGAAGTACTCGAGCTGCACGACGTCGGGCGTGCCGTAGCCGTCCTGGATCGCGGCGTTGAGCTTGGCGTAGTCGGCGGTGCCGATCTGCGTCACATGGATGTCCGGGTTGTCCGCCTCGAAATCCCGGATGAGCGCGGCCATGCTCGGCTCCCACGACCACACGCTGATCTGCGTGCGCGTGTCGCCGTGTCCGCAGCCGGCCGCGGACACGGCGCCGGCGAGCGCGAGCAGCGCCGCGAGCGCGCGCGTCAGCCGCCGGCGCGCGCCACGGGCCTTGGGGATGCGAAAAAACTCCACCGTTTCAATATAGCCGTGCATCTGGCCGACGGGGCCGGGCGCGCGCTCACATGTCGATGCTCACGCCTTCGCCGGGGCGCACGGCGATGCGCACGATGTCCCCTTCCTTGACGCCCTGCTTCCTGATGCGCTGCTGGGGGACGGTGAGCTTGTCCACGCCGGTCTCGGTCTTGCGGTTCGTCTTGCTCGGATGGGCGTTGTACCACAGGATCCGCACGTCGGCGGTGCCGTCGGACTTCGGCTCGATGTGGTTGACGATGCCCTTCTGATGCCAGGTGCTGCGCGAATCGTCGTCGTAGATGATCGGCGTGCGGTAGAGCTCGTCCTGCTTGTCCGCGTCAACGACGGCGAAGTACCGTTCCTCCCGTTCGCCGTCGTCGCGTCCCAGCACGTAGGCGATCGCCGCGAAAGCGGCGAGCACGACGACGCACATCGTGATTAGATATCCCATGTCTGCTCCTTACGTCACTACCGTTGTAACAAATCCGCGCAGCCGCCGGAGCGTTTTGCGCTACGTGCACAAGCGGGGGCGGCGCCCCGTCAGCCTTGCGGCAGCGGCACCCGCGACGTGAAGACGCGCGTCTGGCCGTTCAGCGGGTCGGTGAACTCCAGACGGCGCGCGACGAGTTCGAGCGGACGACCGAAGTCGTCCCAGGCACGCTCCTCGACCCGCGGATAGAGGTCGTCGCCGACGATCGGCAGGCCGAGCGCGTTCATGTGCACGCGCAGCTGGTGCGTCTTGCCGGTGCGCGGCGTGAGCACGTAGCGGGCGATCGGCGTGCCGTCAGCCGCATGTCCGAGGCGCTGCGCGCGTTCGATGCGCGTCTCGGCGTTGACGGCGCCACGCGTCTCGCGCGCCTGCAGCACGCCCCGCGTCTTGACGATGCGCGAACGCCGTTCGAGCGGAAACGGCCGCGGCGGCGCGAGCCTGGACACGGTGCCGGTGGCGGGACGCGCGGGGATCGCCAGCGGCGCCGCGCATTCGTAGGTCTTCACGACGCGCCGCTCCTGGAACATCGTCTGGTAGGCGCCGCGCGCCGCCGGGTCGCGCACGAACACGAGCACGCCCGCCGTGGCCCGGTCGAGCCGATGGGCGGGCGTGATCCGCGGGTCGTCGTATCGTTCGCGCAGCCTCATCAGCGCCGTCTGCCGGTACCACATGCCGCGCGGCATCGTCGCGAGGAAATGCGGCTTGTCGACGACGATGATCGCCGCGTCCTCGTACAGCACCGGCATCGCGAAGGGGATGTCCGGCTCGTCGACGACCCAGCGGTGCGCATGCGGCGCGCTCACTCGACGGTGACCGACTTGGCGAGGTTGCGCGGCTTGTCGACGTCGTAGCCTTTCTGCTTGGCCATGTCCATCGCGAGCAGCTGCAGCGGGACGACGTCGACGAGCGGGCTCATCAGCGTCGGGCACTGCGGACGCCAGAAGATGATGTCGGCGTAGCGTTCGACGTCCTTGTCACCCTCCTCGGCGACGGCGATGATGAACGCGCCGCGTGCCTTGACCTCCTCGATACCGGAGATGACCTTCGAGTGCAGGATGTTGCGCCCGCGCGCCGGCGGCACGATGAAGACGACCGGCTCGCCCTCGTCGACGAGCGCGATCGGGCCGTGCTTGAGCTCGCCGGCGGCGAAGCCCTCGGTGAAGGTGTAGGCGATCTCCTTGAGCTTCAACGCGCCCTCGAGCGCCACCGGATAGCCGACATGGCGTCCGAGGAACAGGAACGAGTTGGCGTCGGCGAGATGCTCGGCGGCCCGGGCGACGCGCGGCGGCTGCGTGTCGAGCACCCATTGGATCTTCTGCGGCATCGCCTTGAGCGAGTCGAGCGTCTGGTGGATCTCGTCGCGGAAGACGGTGCCCTTGAGCTGGGCGAGGTACAGGCCCAGGATGTAGGCGGCCGTGATCTGGGCGACGAACGCCTTCGTCGAGGCGACGGCCACCTCGGGGCCGGCGTGCGTGTACAGCACGGCGTCGGCCTCCCTGGGGATGCTCGCGCCCTGCGTGTTGCAGATCGCGAGCACCTTCGAGCCCTGCTCGCGCGCGTGGCGCAGCGCCATGAGCGTGTCCATCGTCTCGCCCGACTGCGAGATCGCGACGACGAGCGTGCGCGGAGTCAGGATCGGGTCGCGGTAGCGGAACTCGTGCGCCAGCTCGACCTCGACCGGGATGCGCACCCAATGCTCGATCGCGTACTTGGCGACCATGCCCGCATAGCTCGCCGTGCCGCAACCGATGACGATGATCTTGTCGATCGCCTTGAAGTCGTGCTCGTCGATGCGCACCTCATCGAGGTTGATGCTGCCCTCGTCGTCGAGGCGGCCGAACAACGTGCGCTGCACGGCCGCCGGCTCCTCGTGGATCTCCTTGTCCATGAACGAGTCCCAGCCGCCCTTCTCGGCCGCCGACGCGTCCCAGTCGATCCGGTAGACGGCCGGGTCCGACACCGCGTTGCCGTCGAAATCGGTCACGGCCACGCCGTCGGCCGAGATCATGACGGCCTGGTCCTGGTCGATCTCCATCGCCGTCCTCGTGTACGCGACGAACGCGGCCACATCCGACCCCAGGAAGTTCTCCCCCTCGCCGAGCCCGACGACGAGCGGCGAATCATGGCGCGCGCCGACGACGACTCCCGGCTGGCGGCAATCGACCGCCAGGATCGTGAACGCGCCCTCGAGCATGCGCCCCAGACGCCGCATCGCCTCGAACAGGTCCGGCCCTCCGGTCTCGGCGATGACGTTGTCGACGATCTTACCCAGGAGCTTGGCGGCCACCTCGGTGTCGGTGCTCGACGCGAAACGGTAGCCCTCGGCCTGCAGGTCGAGCCGCAGCTGCGAGGCGTTCTCGATGATGCCGTTGTGGATGATCGCGACCTTGCCGTCGCGGCTCGCGTGCGGATGCGCGTTGACGTCGTTCGGCACGCCGTTCGTCGCCCAACGCGTGTGCCCGATCGCGACCGTCGCCTCCGGCAGCGGATCGGCCTCGATGTCGTCGACGAGATTGGACAGCCGCCCCGCCTTCTTGCGCACGGCCACGCGCTCCATGCCCGGTGCAGTCAACGCCACGCCGGCCGAATCATAGCCCCGGTACTCAAGGCGCTCGAGCCCCTGAAGGCACACCTCGAGCGGCCGCATCGACGGGAAGTTCACATTACCTGCATAACCTACGATTCCACACATAGGCAACAGCATAACGGACGCACGCCGCAAATGCATGCGTCCGCAGCGAAAACGCCGCCCCCGTCACAATCCGTCCACATCGGCGTATCGCAACGTCCGGTGCGGGCGCGCGATACGCGGGGCGGCCGCCGCCGAGGGCGACGGCCGCCGGCCGTTCACAGCACGTGCTGCAGGAAGTCCCTGAACCGCGGCTCCTTCGGATCGTCGATGATCCCGGGGCCGCCGGATTCGACGACGACGCCGCCGTCCATGAACACGACCTGGTCGGCGACCTCCTTCGCGAAGCCGATCTCATGGGTGACGACGATCATCGTCATGCCCTCGTCGGCGAGCTGGCGCATGACGCCGAGCACCTCGCCGACGAGCTCCGGGTCGAGCGCCGAGGTCGGCTCGTCGAAGAGCATGATCTCGGGCTTCATCGCGAGAGCGCGCGCGATCGCGACGCGCTGCTGCTGGCCGCCGGACAGCTGCGAGGGATAGTAGTCGAGGCGGTCGCCCAGCCCCACGCGCGTGAGCTCCTTGACGGCGAGTTCGCGCGCCTGCGCCTTCGGCGTCCTCTTGACGTGCACCGGCGCCTCCATGACGTTCTCGAGCGCCGTCATGTGCGGGAAGAGGTTGAACTTCTGGAACACCATGCCGAGCTTGGCGCGCTGGGCGGAGACCTCCTTGTCGTTGAGCGTCTGCAGCGCGCCGTCCGGCAGCCGCTTGTAGCCGATCATCTCGCCGTTGACGTCGATCTGGCCGCCGGTGAGCGTCTCAAGCTGGTTGATCAGGCGCAGGAACGTCGACTTGCCCGACCCCGAGGGGCCGAGGATCACCGTCACCGTGCCGGGCATGACCTTCATGTCGACGCCTTTGAGCACGTGCAGGTCGCCGAAGGCCTTGTGCACCTGCTTGGCCTCGACGGCCGGCTGCCCCGGCCTCTCGGCCTGCCGCTCGGCCGCCGTGTCCTGATTCGCGAGGTCCTTGTTCTCGTCACTCATCTGTCCGTCACATCCTTCCACGTGGACGGCCGCCGATGGCGGCCATGCGTCATGCGCTAGGCGTTGTACCCGAGGAACGCCGCCTCGTTCGTCTTGTCGACGTCGTCCTTCGGCTCTCCTTCGGTCTTGCCCGGCAGCGGCGGCTGCTTGCCCTTCGTGCCGACCGGGCGCGCCTCGAAGCCCTTGCCGAAGTGCTTCTCGAGCATCGACTGGATGACCATGAGGATCGACGTGATGAACAGGTACCAGATGCTCGCCACGAGCAGCAGCGGGATCGGCTTGTAGATGCGGTTCGCGATCGCGTTCGTCGCGTACTGCAGTTCGAGCGTGAACGGGACGGCGAGCACGAGCGACGTCGTCTTGAGCATGCCGATCGTCTCGTTGCCGGTCGGCGGGATGATGATGCGCATCGCCTGCGGCAGGATGACGCGGCGCATGATCATCGAGCGTTTCATGCCGAGCGCCTGCGCGGCCTCGGCCTGCCCCGGGTCGACGGCTTCGAGGCCGGCTCGCACGATCTCGGCGAGGTAGGCGGCCTCGTTGAGTGCCAGGCCTATCCAGGCGGCGTTGAACGCCGTGATGACGGTCTGCGAGTCGACGCTCCAGAACTCGACCGAGGTCAGCGGGATGCCGATCGACAGCTTCGGGATGAGCACGGCGAACAGGCCCCAGAACACGAGCTGCGTGTAGACCGGCGTGCCGCGGAAGAACCAGATGTAGAACCAGCTGACGCCGCGCAGCACCGGGTTGACCGACTTGCGCATGATCGCCAGGACCACGGCGAGGATGATCGCGACGACCATCGAGATCACGGTGAGCAGCAGCGTGTAGCCGACGCCTTCGAGCACGCGTTCGTTGAACAGGTACTTCCAGACGATGTTCCATTCGAAGCGCGGGTTCGTGATGAGGCCCTTGACGAGCATCGCGGCGAGGATCGCCACGATGACCGCGGCCACGATCGAGCCTGTGCGCCTGACCGGCTTCGCTGAGATGCGGTTCGGGATCGGCAGCCCCTCCCCGTCCGGTTCCACATGATGCGGCATGGTCTCTCCTTAGCTGTTGCGTTGCGTCCCCGGGTCTCAGTCGAGGTCGGTCGGGTCGATCTCGGCCTTGTCGATCGCGCCGTTCTCGACGCCCCAGGCCTTGAGGATCTTCATGTAGTCGCCGTCATCCATCAGATGCTGCATGCCGGCCTGCACGGCCTTCGCGAGTTCGGTGTCGCCCTTCTTGATCGCGATGCCCTGCTTGACGACGCCTTCGGCGCTGCCCAGCTCCTCGAGCTGGTCGCCGGTCTGCGAGATCGCGTATCCGGCGACCGGCGAGTCGGCGTAGAACACGTCGGCCTTGCCGGTGACGACGGCGGTCGCCGCGTCGGTCTGCAGCTTGCTCGGCAGCACCTCGACGGCCTTCTTGCCGTCGGCCTTGCACTGCTCCTTGATCTCGTTGGCCTCTTCCTCCTGCGTCGTGCCCACCTGGACGGCGATCTTCATGCCGCACAGATCGTCGGTGTTGACGTTCTCGGGGTTGCCCTTCTTGACGGCCCAGCTCGACCCGGCCTGGTAGTAGCTGACGAAATCGACGGCGTCCATGCGCTCCTGCGTGATCGTCATCGCCGTGATGCCGAGGTCGTACTTGGCGCCCACGGACGGCACGATCGAATCGAAGGTCGACGAGACGATCTCCGTGTCGAGGCCGAAGACGCGTCCGAGCGCCTTCGCGAGGTCGACGTCGTAGCCCTGAGGCGTCTTGCCGTCGTCGGCGAGGAACTCGGCCGGGGCGTAGGACAGCTCCATGCCGACGGTGAGCTTGCCGCTGTCGGCGATCGATTTGGGCACCATCGCCGCAATCGCGTCGTCCTTCTTGACGCTCGCGACATCGAAGGCGCCCTGCTTCGCCGCGTTCGCGTCGCCGGTGTCGTCGCTCGTGCCGCAGGCGGCGGCGCCGAACAGCAGCGCCGCGCCGGCGAGCGCGGCGGCGAACTTCTTCAATCCATGCATCGACATGCTTCTCCACTCCTGCGCGACGGCGCCATCATCATGCCGGCGTCTGCCGTCGACGTTGACGCTTGGGGTCGCACCTTCGAAATACGTCAGCCAGTGTAGTGCATCGTGTGCTACGAAACGGTTAAGCCGTCCGTCGCGCGACGACGCACATCGTACTGAATAAATATGTAGTCGCTCGCATAAACATGCATGACGCGGTTCTGCGCTGTGCGCGAACCACGCCATGCCTCCATGCGCCCCGCGCGCCGTACGGCCCCATGCGGCGCGCGGCGGCCGGCTCACTTCGTGTCTGTCGGGTTGATCTCGGCCTTGTCGATCGCGCCGCCCTGGACGCCCCACTCCTCGAGGATCGCCTCATAGGTGCCGTCGTCCATCAGATGCTGCATCGCCTTGCGCACGGCCTCGGCCATCTGCTTGTCGCCCTTCTTGACGACGATGCCCTGCTTGGTGACGCCGACGTCCTCGCCGAGCGTCTCGAGCTGGCCGTCGGTCTGCGCGATCGCGTAGCCGGAGACCGGCGTGTCCGCGTAGAAAGCGGAGGCCTTGCCCGTCGTCACGTTCGTCGTCACGTCGGTCTGCAGCTTGTTCGTCAGGACCTCGATCTCCTCCTTGCCGTCGGCCTTGCACTGCTCGTTGAGCGCCGCGACCTCCTCTTCCTGCGTCGTGGCCGTCTGCACGGCGATCGTCTGGCCGCACACATCCTTCGGATCGATGCCGTCAGGGTTGCCCTTCTTCGTCACCCAGGTGGATCCCGCCTTGTACATGCTGACGAAGTCGACGGCGCCCATGCGTTCGGGCGTGATCGTGAACGAGGAGATGCCGATGTCGTACTTCGAGCCGACCGCCGGGATGATCAGGTCGAAGCTGGCGACCTTGTCCTCCGCCTCGAGCCCCATGACCTTCGCGAGCGCCTTCGACAGGTCGACGTCGTAGCCGACCGGCGTCCTGCCGTCCTCGGCGAGGAACTCGGCAGGCGCGTAGGAGGTGTCCATGCCGACGGTGAGCCTGCCGTCGCTCTTGACATCGTCCGGCACGAGCGCCGCGATCTCGTCGACGGTCTCGACCTTCGTCACATCGTAGCCCTGCGTCGTCTTGCCCTCGGCGTTCTTCGCGCCGCCGTCCCCGTCGTCGCTCGTGCCGCATGCGCCGGCCGCGAGGCACAGCGACGCGCCGAGCACGAGCGCCGCGAGGTTCCTGAACATGTTCTTCTGCTGCATAGGCATACCCTGTCTTCCCTGCTGTGTGCCGTCCTGGCCCGCGCCCGGATCCGCACACAGCGTACGCCGCCTTGTGCTACGAACGCGTTTCACCCATGCAACATGTGAACGCGTTCAGCCGCGGGCGTGCATGTTGCGGTAGCGCAGCATGCGCTGCGCCTCGCGCTTGTCCTGCTCCTCGCGCAGCGCCTGGCGCTTGTCGTATTCCTTCTTGCCGCGCGCGAGCGCGATCTCGATCTTGGCGCGGCCGTCCTTGTTGAAGTAGATGCTCAGCGGCACGATCGTGTAGCCCTTCGCCTGGATCTGGCGCCCGAGCTTCTCGATCTGCGCGGCGTGCAGCAGCAGCTTGCGCTTGCGCTTGGGCGCGTGGTTGTTCCAGGTGCCGTTGAGGTATTCGGGGATGTTGGCGCCTTCGAGCCAGATCTCCCCGCGCTTGTCGATGCTGATGAAGGCCTCGGCGAGCGACGCCCTCCCCTCGCGCAGCGACTTCACCTCGGTGCCGGTGAGCGCGACGCCCGCCTCGTAGCGGTCCTCGATCTCGTAGTCATGCCGCGCGCGCTTGTTGCGTGCGACGACCAGGTCGCCCTCGACCTTCTTCTGCTTCGCCATGCTCCGTTCCTTTCCTCGTCGTGTCTCGTCGTCCTGTGTCTTGGTCCTGCCGTATTCCCGCCGCCGCATGTGCGCGACCGCGATGCGCCGGCCTTCCACATTAGCGCGGTATGCACGAATCCGCCGCCCGCGCATGGCGGGACGGCGGATTCGGCGCGGGGCCGGCGCTCAGTGCACGTAGCGGAAGCGTCCGGGGTCGGACAACGTGCGGTAGGTGATCGTGTACAGGCCGGCGACGTTCGATTCGGAGATCGTGACCGAGTTCGGGCCGACGCTTTCGACGACGGCGACATGCCCCCACGGCGAGGACGCGCCTTCCTGGCCGGGCAGGAACGACAGCGCGGCGCCGACCTGCGGCACGTTGTCGACGCGCAGGCCGTAGCTCGGCGCGGTCGTCGCCCAGTCGCCGCCGTTGCCGAGATAGGACGGCGTGCCGATGCCCATCTGCTTGCGGCGTTCGTAGGCCCACCATGTGCACTGTCCGGGGGCGTAGGCGTTGCCGTAGTCGCCGTTCGACGTGCCCTGACCGCCGCTCGAGCCGCTCGAGCCGCTCGAGCCGCTCGAACCGCCCGACGGCTGCGTGGGTTGCGTCGGCTGCGTCGGCGTCACCGGCTGGGCCGGCTGCGCCGGCTGGCTCGGTGCGGCGGCGTTCGACCCTCCGGTCGTCGTACCGGTGCTCGTGTTCGCCGGCGGACTCGTTGTGCCCTGCGCCTGCTGCTGGCGCACGCGTTCGGCCTCGGCGGCCTGCTCCGCCTGGTATTTGCGGTTGTTCGCGTCGATCTGCGACTGCAGCATGACCGTTTCTGCCGCCTGCTGCGCCGCGGCCGTGTTCAGCTCGCTCTTGCGGCTTTCGAGGTCGGCGCGGATCTGCTCGCCTTTGACGCGCTGCGCGTCGAGCGAGTCGCGCTTGGCCTGCGCGTCGGCCGCCGCGGACTGCGCGGCCGCCGACTTCTCGTCGGCGTCCGACTTGTATTTCGTGATGCGCGCCTCGATCGCCTTGAGGCGCTCGCCGCGGTTCATCGAGATGCTCAGGCCGTCGGCGGCCTCGGAGGCGGCGTTCGCCTCGTTGCGCGACAGCGCGTCGCGCGACTGCATCTGGCGGATGAACTCCTTCGTGTCGGTCGCGCCGGTCATGACGCTCATGATGTCCGAGGTGTCCGAGCCGTGCATCGACTCGCGGGCGACCTGCGCCACGGCGGCGTGCGCGTCGTCGTAGTCCTCGCCGGTCTTCTTGATCTCGGCTTCGAGGTTCTCCTTGTCCTTCTGCGCGGCCTCGAGGCGCTGCGCGGCGGATTCGGCCTCGGACTTGGCGGACGCGGCGGCGGCGTTCGCTTCCTGGACCTCCTTGGCGGCCGCCGGGATCTGGTTGTTCGTCAGATCGTCGAGTTCGACGATCTTGTTCGCCAGATCGCTGCTGACGCCGTCGAGCTGCTCACGCAGCTCGGCTTCGCGCTGCACGCTCTGCTGATGCGAGTTCTGCGCGTTGACGAGATCGCTGTAGGTGTCCGCATGCGCCTGCGGGACCGGCGCGATCACCGGCGCCGCGAATCCGACCGTGCACAGCGAGGCCGCGAGCAGGGTCGCGATCCAGGGACGGCTTGCAGTTCCTCGAGTCATTGCACACCTTTCGACTTCACTCACGGCACCCAAGCCTAGCATTGCCACCTGAGTGCGCAAAACCACGCGCCGTGCACGGCGCGTGGTTTTGCGCACAGCTTCTTCACATTTCGCGCGCATGACCGCCGCTCAGGCCTTGAGGTAGCGGTTGAGCGCCACCGACGAGGCGATGACGGACAGCAGCACGGCGCCGACGATCAGGACCGGCGAGATCAGCAGCACGGTGCCCTGCGTGACGTACGGGATCCATGTGACCGATTTGGCGAGCCAATCGGTGATGAAGACCTTGACGAGCGCGCTCAGCGCCAGGCAGGACAGCAACGAGCCGAGCAGCGCGGCCACGGCGCCCTCGAGGATGAACGGCAGGCGGATCGTCCAATTCGACGCGCCGACGAAGCGCATGATCTCGGTCTCCTCGCTGCGCGAGGCCGCCGACATGCGGATCGTCGTGCCGGTGAGCATGACGGCGACGACGACCATGACGGCCGCGAGCATCGCCGTCGCCGCCGTCGCGCGGTTGAGCACGGCGAAGACCGGTTCGAAGATCTGCCGCTGGTCGACGACCTCCTCGACGCCGTCACGGCCCGAGAGCACCTCGGAGACGACCTTGTACTTCTCCGGGTTCTTGAGCTTGAGCCATAGCGACCCCTGCATGTCCGCCGCGGTGAGCGTGCGCCCTTGGAACTCGCCGTTGGGGTACTGCTTGAGGAACGAGTCGTTGTAGAAGTCCTCGGGGCTCTCGTAGGTCACCGACGAGACGTCGTCGCCGAGCTCCTGCTGGATGACGTCCTGCAGCGCGTTGATCTGCTGCGCCGTCGCGGCCGTGCCCGCCGCGCAGTTCGGCGACTGGCTCGTGCCGTCCGGGCACAGCCACACGACGACCTCGACCTTGTCGTACCAGTCGCCCTTCGCCTTCGTGATCTGCGCCTGCGTGAGTAGGGACGCGCCGATGAACAGGAACGAGATGAACGTCACGAGCATGACCGACAGCAGCATCGGCACGTTGCGCCGCAGGCTCGTCCACGTCTCGCTGAGGATGAATCGCAATCTCATCGGTTGTCCTCCTGTCCATGCGCGCCGTCATGGCCGCGTCCGAGCCTCGGTTCCTGACGCGGCGGCCGCGGCGGCCGCGGCGGCTGCGGCGGCGCGAGCGGCGGTTGCGGAGGCTGCGCCCCGCCTTCCTCGTCCGTCGCCGTCTCGACCGTCTCGACCGTCTCGGCAGCCCCGTCCGGCCCGGTCGTCTCCGTCGTCTCGCCCGTCTCGTCCGCGGCGGCGGAAGCGTCGTCCGGCTCCTCGCCGTCCTCGCGCTGAGCGAGTTCGTCAAGCGTGAGTCCACCGCCCCAGGTGAGGGTCTCCTCGACCGGCGCGAAGGCCTCGCCGTAGCGGCCGGTCTTGCCTGCGTGCACGCTCTTCGCGAGCCGCGCGATGCCTTCGCTCGACTCGTGCTCGATCGCGTCGCTCACGGCGTCCGCGGCCGCCTCGGCGCGCTCGATGCGCTCCCGGCGGTTCTTCGGCCGCGCGGCGTGCGCGAGGTCGGCGGCCGGCGACGCCACCATCGCCGCATCGCCGCTGATCGCGTCGTGAGCCCGCGCCGCGACCTGCTCGTCCGGGAAATACAGCGCCGAATCATAGACGCCGGCCGCCTGATCGCGCACGATCCTGCCGTTGTGCAGCTCGACGACGCGCTTGCGCATCGAGTTGACGATCTCCTCGTTATGCGTCGCCATGACGATCGTCGTGCCGGTGCGGTTGATCGCGTCGAGCACCTCCATGATGCCCAGCGACGTCGTCGGGTCGAGGTTGCCGGTGGGCTCATCGGCGAGCAGCAGCTGCGGATGGTTGACGTAGGCGCGCGCAATCGTGACGCGCTGCTGCTCGCCGCCGGACAGTTCGAGCGGCTTGTTGCGCTCCTTGCCGGTCAGGCCGACCGTCTTGAGCACCTTCGGCACGAGCGAGCGGATCGCCGATCGCGGCGTGCCGATCACCTCGAGCGCGAAGGCGACGTTCTCCCAGACGGTCTTGTTCGTCAGCAGCTTGTAATCCTGGAAGATCATGCCGACCGAACGACGGTAGTGCGGCACCTGCCGGTTCGGCAGGCGGCGCAGGTCGTAGCCGCCGACGCGGATCTCGCCGTCGGTCGCCTCCTCCTCGTGCAGCAGCAGACGCAGCAGCGAGGTCTTGCCGGAGCCGGAGGCGCCGACGAGGAAGACGAAGTCGCCGCGGTCGATCTGCAGGTTGACGTCCTCGAGCGCGGGACGTGTGGAGTTCGGGTAGATCTTGCTCACATGGTCCATCGAGATCAGCGCCATGTCATCTCCAATCCATCATGCGCACGGCTGCGCGAGACGCGTCGGTCGCCATGCGGCAAGTCTACTCGGCGGCCTGCTCAGCGGCCTCGCGGCGCTGCTCGTGACGCCAGCGGATACCGGCCTGGATGAACTCATCGATGTCGCCGTCGAAGACTGCCTGCGTCTGCGAGGTCTCGTGTCCGGTGCGCAGGTCCTTGACCATCTGGTACGGATGCAGCACGTAGGAACGCATCTGGTCGCCCCAGCTGGCCTTGATGTCGCCGGCGAGCTCCTTCTTCTTCTTGGCTTCCTCTTCATGGCGCAGCACGAGCAGCCTCGACTGCAGCACGGCCATCGCGGCGGCGCGGTTCTGGATCTGCGAGCGTTCGTCCTGCATCGTCACGACGATGCCGGTCGGCAGGTGGGTGATGCGCACGGCGGAGTACGTCGTGTTGACGCCCTGGCCGCCGGGGCCGGAGGCGCAGTAGGTGTCGACGCGGATCTCGCTGTCCGGCACGTCGATGTGGTCGGTCGCCTCGACGAGCGGCACGACCTCGACGGCCGCGAAGCTCGTCTGGCGGCGCCCCTGGTTGTCGAAGGGCGAGATGCGCACGAGGCGGTGCGTGCCGCCCTCGACGGACAGGCGTCCGTAGGCGTAGGGCGCGTCCACCTGGAAGGTCGCCGACTTGATGCCGGCCTCCTCGGCGTAGGACGTGTCCATGACCTTCGCCTTGTAGCCGTTGCGTTCCGCCCAGCGCAGGTACATGCGCAGCAGCATCTGCGCGAAGTCGGCCGCGTCGACGCCGCCCGCGCCGGAGCGGATCGTCACGACGGCGGAGCGCTCGTCGTATTCGCCGTCCATCAGCGTCTGGATCTCCATGTCCTCAAGATCCTTCGCGATCGCGCCGATCTCCGTCTGCGCCTCGGCGAGCGTGTCCGAGTCGTCCTCCTCGCGGCCGAGCTCGACGAGCGTCTCGACGTCGTCGATACGCGTGCGCGCCGACGAGAGACGCTTGATCTGCGACTGCACGGCGGAGAGCTTCGACGTCACCTGCTGCGCATGCTCCGGGTCGTCCCACAGTCCGGGTTCCGCCGCCTCGACCTCGAGCTCCTGCTCCTGCCGCTTGAGGCGGTCGACGTCGAGCGCGAGCGCGATCTCCTCGTATTTCGCGCGTGCGTCGGCGATCGCCTGGGAAAAGTCAAATTCTGCCATGATGCTCCTCAAAAATCGTGTGTTGCGGTGCGCGCGCCGGGACTGCGTCCGGCGGGCGCGCGGCGGGGCTTTCGTTCCCCGCGCCGGTTTCGTTTCATCGAGCCGTCGGGTCCGTCACCACGTCCAACTGGTCGGGACGGTCCCGCATTCCCGGACGTCCATGTCACGGGAACATGGAGGTTCAAAGGCCGGACAGGACCATCGGGACGCACATCCCGACGACGATGGCCGCGATGACGGCGACGGTGAGGACGCGGCGCAGGTCGTGGCCGCCCTCGTCTCGACGTTCCGGTTCATGCTGGTTCTTGGCGCTCACAGAAACCACAGTGTACCGCACACCCAACCCGTGTTCGCGCCGAGCCGCACGGCCGCCGCCGGCAACACGCGCGGATGGCCTCCTCCTCGCCGCGCATCCCCCGTTGTATCGTGGAAACGCGCGGCGCGCGAGGATGCGCCGTGGCAGCGCGGCCGGCGCGACGCCGGCCGGCACCGTCTTCACCGAAGGAGCGCACATGACCGATGAACGCTGGGCATGGGGCTGGGGTCTCGCCAACGTCGACGCCGCCGGCAACACCCTCGACGTCTGGTATCCGAAACTTGAGATGGGCGACGCGAAGCCGTCCGCGCCGACCGGCATGCACGGCTTCGGCGCGCTCGTGCACGAGGGGCCCGACGCGCGCGGCGTGCGCCGCGTGCCGGTGTTCGCCGCCGTGGACGTCGACGCCCCGATTTCCGACGCGGCGGACGCCTACCTGCGCCTGCACCTGCTGAGCATGCGCCTGGCCAAGCCGAACTCGATGAACCTCGACGGCATCTTCGGCGCGCTCAACAACGTCGTGTGGACGAACTACGGCCCCTTCGCCGTCGAGGACTTCGCGCGGCGCCGCCTCGACGTCATGAACGCGAACGCCGGCGCCGCGATGCCGGGCATGCACGCCGACGTCAACGTCCTGGCGATCGACAAGTTCCCGCGCATGCTCGACTACGTCGTGCCGAGCGGCGTGCGCATCGGCGACGGCGACCGCGTGCGCCTCGGCGCCTATCTGAGCGAAGGCACGACGGTCATGCACGCCGGTTTCGTCAACTTCAACGCCGGCACTCTCGGCACCTGCATGATCGAGGGCCGCGTCTCGCAGGGCGTCGTCGTCGGCGACGGCTCCGACGTCGGCGGCGGCGCGTCGATCATGGGCACGCTGTCGGGCGGCGGCAAGCTGCGCAACTCGATCGGCGAGCATTCGCTGCTCGGCGCGAACGCGGGCATCGGCATCTCGCTCGGCGACAACTGCGTCGTCGAGGCGGGCCTGTACGTGACGGCCGGCACGAAAATCGAGGTGTGGGACAAGGAGAAGGCCGCCGCCGGCGTCCCGCTCGACGTCGTCAAGGGCGCCGAGCTGAGTGGCAAGGACAACATCATGTTCATCCGCAACTCGCTGACCGGCGCCGTCCAGGCGCGTGCGCGCAAGGTCGGCATCGCGCTCAACGACGCGTTGCACAAGAACTGACGGAGGACATGCCCCTCCCCGGCCGGGATTGGTTCCGCGAAACGCCGGCCACGCCGGCGCCGCGGAGGGATCGCGGCCGGGGAGGGGCGTTCGCATGCGAAGGGATGCCATGAACATCGACATCATCTGCGTCGGCAAGGTCAAGGAACGCTATCTGCGCGACGCGATCGACGAATACCGCAAACGCCTGTCGCGCTTCGCGAAGGTCGACGTCGTCGAAGTGCCCGACGAGAAGACGCCGGAACACGCCTCCGACACGCTCAACGCGCAGATCAAGGCGAAGGAGGGCGAGCGCATCCTCAGGCATCTGCGCGACAACGCCTTCGTCGTCGCGCTCGCGATCGAGGGCGGCCAGCTGACGAGCGAGCAGCTCGCGGCGAGGATCGCGCAATGGGGGCTGCACGGCGTCAGCCATCTGCAGTTCGTCATCGGCGGTTCGCTCGGTCTCGACCCGCGCGTGCTGGGGCGCGCGGACATGCTGCTGAGCTTCTCGAAGATGACGTTCCCACACCAGCTCATGCGCGTCATCCTGCTCGAGCAGGTCTACCGCGCGTTCAAGATCAACGCGCACGAACCGTACCACAAATGAACGTGCGGGGCGCGGCTCAGCCGCGTTCGTCCATCGGCACGTAGTCACGCAGCACCTCGCCGGTGTAGACCTGGCGCGGCCGGCCGATCTTCGTCATCGGGTCGGCGATCATCTCGCGGTACTGGGCGATCCATCCGGGGATGCGCCCCAGCGCGAACAGCGGTGTGAACATCGACGGGCCGAAGCCGATCGCGCGGTAGATCAGTCCGGTGTAGAAGTCGACGTTCGGATAGAGGTGGCGTGAGACGAAGTAGTCGTCGGTGAGCGCGATCTCCTCGAGTCGGAGCGCCACGTCGAAGAGCTCCTCGTCGCCCGGCATCAGCTTGAGCGTCGCCGTCTGCTCCATGATCCGCTCCAGATAGTGCTTTGCGATCGCCGCGCGCGGGTCATAGGACTTGTAGACGCGGTGCCCCAGCCCCGAGATGCGCTCGCCGTTGCTCTTGGCACGGTCGACGAATTCGCGCACGCCTATGCCCGAGTCGCGGATCGCCATCAGCTGGCGCAGCACCGCCTCGTTCGCTCCGCCGTGCAACGGGCCGGACAGCGCGTTGATGCCGGCCGCCACGGCGGAGTACAGGTTCGCATGCGCCGACCCGGCGATGCGCACGACCGACGTCGAGCAGTTCTGCTCATGGTCGGCGTGGATGATGAGCAGGCGGCCGAGGGCGTGCACGTAGAGCGGGTCGGATTCGAACTGCTCGTACGGCACGGCGAAGCACATGCGGATGAAGTCGTCGACGTAGCCGCGCGCGTAGTCCGGGTAGAGCATCGGCTCGTCGCGCCGGCGGCGCAGGATGTAGCTGACGATCGTGCGCGCCTTCGCCATGATGATCGTCGCCGCAGCGTCGAGCTGATCGGAATCGTTGATGTCGGTCGTCTCCGGGTTGAAGGCGGCGAGCGCGTTGATGGCGGACGCAAGGACGCTCATCGGCTGCGCCTCGCGCGGGAACGAGCCCATGAAGGTGCGGAAGTCCTCGCCGACCATCGTGTGGTGGTTGATGTCGTCGACGAAGCGCTCGTACTGCGCGCGGGTCGGCAGCTCACCGTGGCGCAGCAGCCACGAGACCTCGAGGAAGTCGGAGCGCTCGCACAGCTGCTCGATCGGGTATCCGCGGTAGCGCAGGATCGAATGCTCGCCGTCGATGTAGGTGATCTTCGACTCGCATTGCGCGGTCGTCAGGAATCCGGGATCGAGCGAAACCCATTTGTCGTTGCGCAGCGAGGACATGACGATGCCGTCGGGTCCCGCGCTCGCCTTCACGACCGGCAATTCGAACTGGTTGGACTCCACATGCAACTGCGCTACGCCCATGCCGCCTCCTGTGTGATCGGTGTGTGACCTGCTGTGTGGTGCTGCTTCCTTCAGCCCGCGGCGCGCGCATGCGCCGCAGGGGCTCCATGACGCGCGCGGCTCCGGGCACTGCCGACCACTATAGGGTATCCGTATTTCACGGCGGGCCGCCGTCTCAAAACGCGTGTCGCGCCCGACGGCCCCCGCGCACCGGAGGATGCGCGGGGGCCGCGGAAAAGACGCCGAGGGCGCTCAGCCCTTGAACTCGGCCGAGATCGGATCGCCTTCGCGCTGCGTGAGCACGATCGGGCCGCCTTCGGTGATCGCGATCGTGTGCTCGCTGTGCGCGCCGCGCGAGCCGTCCTCGCTGCGCAGCGTCCAGCCGTCCTTCGGGTCCTGGTAGATCTCGTCGGTCGTCTTGAGGAACCACGGTTCAATCGCGATGACGAGGCCGGGGCGCAGCTTGTAGCCGTGGTGCGCCTTGCCGTCGTTGGGCACATGCGGGTCGCCGTGCATGATGTGGCCGACGCCGTGGCCGCCGAAGTCGAGGTTGATCGGATAGCCGTAGGCGCGCGCGACGTCGCCGACGGCGTGCGAGATGTCGCCGAGGCGGTTGCCCGGTTGCGCGGCGGCGATGCCGGCGGCGAGCGCCTCCTGCGTGCACTTGATCAGGCGCAGATCCTCCGGCTCCTTGTCCTTGCCGACGACGAAGCTCACGGCGGAGTCGGCGACCCAGCCGTCGACGCTGATCGCGAGGTCGAGGCTGACGAGGTCGCCGTCCTTGAGGTCGTAGTCGTAGGGCACGCCGTGCAACACGGCATCGTTGACGGACACGCAGATGTAGTGCGCGAACGGGCCGGTGCCGAAGTCCGGCGCGTAGTCGACGTAGCACGATTGCGCGCCCTTGCGGTCGACGATGCGCTGATGCACGAATTCATCGATTTCGAGCAGGTTCGTGCCGACCGTCGTGCGTTCCTGGAGATCGTGCAGGATGCCGCCGACGAAACGGCCTGCCGGCTTCATCGCTTCGATTTCCGAATGGGTCTTGAGTTCGATCATGGAGTTTCTACCACCTTATTGTCACGCTTGCCAATCGTTGCAGCGACTGCTGTACCACCCTATCCCCCGCAGCTTACATTCGTCCGCGTCCCGCGCCGCGGGGACGCCGATCCGCCCGCGCTCACGCACAAGGCCGGCCCCGCGGGATGCGGGGCCGGCCTTGTGCATTTGCGACGGGGACCGCGGGTCAGTTCTTCGCGGCGCGGCCGAACGAGAACGCGCGCACGATCGCGATGATGCCCATGACGACCATCGCGCAGCCGCCGAAGATGATGAGGGCGACGGTCGACGCCATCGGCATGCACACGATCGCGAAGCCGGCGATGATCGAGATGATCGCATAGGCGATCGCCCAGCCGGAGCTCGGCATCGACCACGATTCGGCGAGCGCCATGACGCCTTCCATGATCCAGCCGATGCCGACGATGAGCGTGAACATGATCGCGAGCGTCGCCGTGGAGAACGCCGTGTAGCGCAGCACGACGAGTCCGCCGATGATCAGCAGGATGCCGATGAGGATGCCGAGCACGCGCCATCCGGCCGGCAGTCCGACCTCGACGATCGAGCTGACGATGCGCACGATGCCGGAGATCAGGAAGTAGATGCCGAGCATGACGCAGGCGACGACGAGCGTCTTGCCCGGCCATACGAGCAGGCAGACGCCGAGCGCGAGCGCGGCGAGGCCGATGAGACCGTAGGCGATGCGCACGGCGTTCTTCGCGCCGGTCGGCAGCGACTGCTCGACGAGTCTGAACGGGCTCCAGTTGCCGTTCGGCGAATCATTGACGTTGGACATGATGGCTCCTTTCATTTTTCATTCCGTCGCGGCCGAACGGCCGGCGCCCTCGGGCGACGCGCGTCATATGGATCCGCGACCGCATGGTTGCCCCGCAGGCCCCGCCTGCGGTCATGTATCCAGTGTGCCCTCCCCCACCCGTCCGCCGCGTCGTTTTCGCGATTGTTTCCCTTCTCGCGTAGTCGGCGGCGAAATCCTCCGATGTGTGGGCCGCCGCCGGACGGCCCCGCACGGGGATGTCCGGCCGCTTGGGGACGGACGGCGTTGTCAGAAAAGCTCTATAGTGTGGAACCATGAGCAACACCTACCAGTCCGGCATCGATCCGGCCGCATTCTCCTCCGTGATCCGCCCCGCGGACGACCTGTTCCGCTACGTCAACGGCCCGTGGATCGACACCTACGCGCTTCCCGACGACCGTTCACGCTACGGCTCCTTCGACCGTCTCGCTGAGAACGCCGAATCCCAGATCCGCGACATCCTCGAGTCCGATGGCGACGAAGCCGCCGTCTCGAAGGCGATCTACCGTTCCTTCCTCGACGTCGACGCCGTCGAACAGGCCGGCGTCGCGCCGATCCGCGCCGACCTCGACGCGCTCGACGCCGTCAGGTCGAAGGCCGAGCTGACCGCGCTGCTCGGCGAACTGAGCCCCTACGGCGGCCCCGACCTGTTCGGCTTCGACATCTTCGGCGACTTCAACGACCCCGACCACAACATCATGCACGTGAGCCAGGGCGGTCTGGGGCTGCCCGACGAGGCCTACTACCGCGAGGACCACTACGCGCCGATCCGCGACGCCTATGTGACGATGGTCGCCCGACAGCTGCGAAACGCCGGCTATGACCACGACGCGCAGGCGCAGGCGCAGCGTCTGCTCGAGATCGAGACGACGATCGCCTCCCACCATTGGACGAACGTCGAGACGCGCGACTCGCAGAAGACGAACAACCCGACCGACTTCGCCGCATTGTCGGCGATGCTCTCCTCCTTCGACGTCGAGGCGTGGGCGAAGGCGATGCAGACGTCGTACGACCGTTCGAAGACCGCGCGCAGCCATCCGGTCGACGTGCTCGGCGCGCTCGCGCACGTCAACGTCATGGAGCCGTCGTTCCTCACCGGGCTCGACGGGTTCTGGGCCGACGCAGACCTCGAGGACCTCAGGCTGTGGGCGCGCGTCCACATCATCGTCGACCGTGCGAGCATGCTGTCGAGCGCCTTCGACACTACGAACTTCGACTTCTACGGCAGGACGCTCTCCGGCGCGAAGGAGCAGCGCGTGCGCTGGAAGCGCGGCGTCTCCCTCGTCAACGGCATCTGCGGCGAGGATGTCGGCCGTATCTACGTGCGCGAGCATTTCCCCGAGTCGTCGAAGACGCGCATGGAGCAGCTCGTGCATAACCTGATCGAGGCCTACCACGTCTCGATCCTGAACAGCGACTGGCTCGGCGACGAGACGAAGCGCAAGGCGCTAGACAAGCTCGACCATTTCGAGGCGAAGATCGGCTACACGAACCATTGGCGCGACTACACGGCGCTCGACGTCGACATGTCGGCCGGCCTGATGGACAACATGCGCGCCGCCTCGGTCTACGAGTTCGGCTACCAGATGGCCAAATGCGGCAAGCCGGTGGACAAGGACGAGTGGCTGATGAACCCGCAGACGGTCAACGCCTACTATGAGCCGACGCTCAACATCATCGTGTTCCCCGCCGCGATCCTGCAGCCTCCGTTCTTCGACCCGGACGCCGAGGACGCCGTCAACTACGGCGGCATCGGCTCGGTCATCGGCCATGAGATCGGCCACGGCTTCGACGACCAGGGCGCGCAGTTCAATGGCGAGGGCAAGCTCGAGGACTGGTGGACCGCCGAGGACAAGGAGCGCTTCCAGCAGCTGACGAAGGCGCTCATCGAGCAGTACGACCGCTTCGTGCCCGCGCAGCTGCAAGGGAAGTACGGCGACGATCCGGACAAGGCGCCGCATGTCAACGGCGCGCTGACGATCGGCGAGAACATCGGCGACCTGTCCGGCGTCAACATCGCGCTCAAGGCCTACGCGTTCTCGCTCGACGAGGCGCAGGGCAGGCCGATCGACGGCGACCCGGCGGCGATCGAGGCCGCGCTCGACACAGCGCCGACGCTCGACGGCTTCACCGGCCTGCAGCGCTTCTTCCTCGGATACGCGCTAATCTGGCGCACGAAGAACCGCGATGAGCTCGCCGAGCAGTATCTGCAGATCGATCCGCATTCGCCGGCCGAATGCCGTACGAACGGCATCGCGCGCAACGTCGAGCTGTTCTACAAGGCCTTCGGAGTCACGCCCGACGACCGCATGTGGCTCAAGCCGGAGGAACGAGTCCACATCTGGTGATCCGACGCCCCGAGCGCCGGATGCGATGGCGGGAGGGCGCGGTTCATTGAACCGCGCCCTCCCTTTTTCGCCGATCGTCGGCCGCGGCCGACGATCAGAAATCGTCGTGCCCCGCGCCGGCTCCTACCGGCTCGGCGGCCTGCGCGGCCACGGCGTTCGCCTCGGCGACCACCTCGGCCTGCGTGGCCTCGTCGGCCGTGACCTCGCCGGTGCAGGGGTCGATCCGAGACGCATCCACCCCAAGGTCGACCGGCGCGTCGTTGCGCCCTTCGTCCTGCCGCGGCGCCCTCGTCCCCTGCGCATCGCTCTGCTCCTTCGCGATCTTGCGCACCACCGTCACGCCGTAGTTGAGGTCGTGCCCGACGTTGCTCGCCTCGATGAACGTGTGCGAGCGCGGCTTGCCGTCCTCGCCCGCCCATTCCTCGGTGGACAGCACGCCGACGACGATGACGGCCTGCCCCTTGTGCAGCGAGTTGACAATGTTGAGCGCGAGCTCGCGGAACGCCTTGACGGTGATCCACGTCGTAGGCAGCGACTGCCATCGTCCGTCGCCGTCCCGGTAGCCTCGCGTGCACGCGAGACGGAACCGGCATGCGGCGCGCGCCCCGTCGTGCAGGCCGAGCGGCATCGGCTCGCTGCCGAGGAATCCGGTGATCGTGATCTGTCCCTGTTGTATCGCCATGGTCTTGTCCTTTCGTCTGGCGGCGCCGTGCCGGAGCGCCCGCGGCGGTCCCACCACTATCGGCGCCGGGGCCGTGGCGGGGCAAGCCGGACGGGACCATGTGACCGGAAGGGTGTGTCGGGCCCGGAATGTGGATGGCCGCGACTCGCATCCACAGCAATCCACATGCGCGATGTGGATGGATCGGTGCGGATATGCACGGCGCGCATGCCAAGGTCGCCCCTTCCCCGCCTCGCACCGCATGTCCCCTGCCATGCGGGTATGCGCAGGGCCCGCCACCTTCCGGTGACGGGCCCTGCCGATGCGTCGCGCGCGAAGGATCAGAGCATCCGGCGCAGGCGGTCGGCGATGACCTGCGCGGCCGATTCGGCCGGCACGGCCTCCTTGTTGCCGCCATCGCGGTCGCGCACCTCGATCGTGCCGTCGTTGACGGTGTCGCGTCCGGCGACGGCGATGAGCGGCACGCCGATGAGTTCGGCGTCCTTGAACTTGACGCCCGGCGAGACCTTCCTGCGGTCGTCGTAGATGACCTCGACACCGTCGGCCTCGAGCTGTCCGACGAGGCGCTCGGCGGCCTCGAAGGCCGCTTCGTCCTTGCCGGTCGCCACGACGTGCACCTGGGCCGGCGCGATGTTCGCCGGCCATGCCAGACCGCGCTCGTCGTGATGCGTCTCGGCGATGCAGGCGAGCACGCGGCTCACGCCGATGCCGTAGCAGCCCATCCACACCGGCACCGTCTTGCCGTTCTGGTCGAGCACCTTGAGGCCGAGCGCCTCCGAGTACTTCAGACCGAGCTGGAAGACCTGGCCGATCTCGACGCCGCGTTCGAAGCTCAGCGGGCCCGAGCCGTCCGGGCTCATGTCCCCGTCACGCACCTCGACGGCCTCGACGACGCCGTCGGCCTTGAAGTCGCGGCCGTAGACGAGGTCGTAGTAGTCGACGTCCTGCTCGTCGGCGCCGGTGAACCATGCCGAGCCTTCGGCCACATGCGCGTCGATGAAGTAGCGCAGCGCGCCGTCGGCGTCGCTCTGAGGACCGAAGCCCATCGGTCCGATGAAGCCCTGCACGAGTTCCGGATGCGCCTTGAGGTCCTCTTCGGTGGCCTCCTCGAGCTCGGCCGGGGCGAACTGCGCCTCGAGGCGCTTCATGTCGATCGTGCGGTCGCCGGGGATGCCGACGACGATCAGCTCGCGCCACGGTTCGTCGTGCTCGTCGTCCTCGGCGTGCCTGACGGCGACGACGACGTTCTTGAGGATGTCGGCAGGCCGCCATGCACGGCCGTCGGTGCGCGGATAGGTCGCGTTCGCGAACGTGACCATCTCGTCGATCGTCTTCGCATCCGGCGTCGCGCGCTTCTCGGCCGCCGGCGTCGACGAGCAGTCGATCGCCTCGACCTCGGGCGTGTGCAGCGCCTCGACGTTCCACGCCTTGCCGCTCGGCGCGAGCGCGAAGGTGTCCTCGCCGATCGGCATCGGCGCGAGGAACTCCTCGGACGCCGAGCCGCCCATCGGGCCGGACATCGCGAACACCGGCACGTACTTCAGATCGAGGCGCCGGAAGATGCGCTCGTAGGCGCCGCGCTCGTCCATGTAGGCCTTGCGCATGCCCTCCTCGTCAACGGTGAACGAGTAGGCGTCCTTCATGATGAACTCGCGGCCGCGAATGAGCCCCGCGCGCGGACGGAACTCGTCGCGGTACTTCGTCTGGATCTGGTAGAGCGTCACCGGCAGGTCCTTGTAGGACGAGTACATGTCCTTGACGAGCAGCGTGAACATCTCCTCATGCGTCGGCGCGAGCAGATAGTCGGCCTCATGGCGGTCCTTGAGACGGAAGATGTTGTCGCCGTACTCCTCCCAGCGGTGCGTCGCCTCGTACGGCTCGCGCGGCAGCAGCGCCGGGAAGTGCACCTCCTGGGCGCCGATACCGTTGATTTCCTCGCGGATGATGCCCTCGATCTTGTCGAGGACGGCGAGGCCCAGCGGCAGCCAGGTCCAGATGCCCGGAGCGGCTTTGCGGATGTAGCCGGCGCGCTGGAGCAGCTTTGCGGAATCGACGTCTGCGTCGGCGGGGTCTTCGCGCAGCGTACGAAGGAACATGGTGGACATTCGAAGAGCTTTGGTCATACCTGTTAACCTACGCGGCTTGCGGGACGAAGCGCCATATCCGAAGCGTACACCGCACACCGCATGAATGCGCGGCGGACGCTTCGCAAAACCGACCGATCACGGACGCCGTCCGGCGGTGCGGACTCACTTCGTCTTCAGGCGCCCCTCGTCATCCTCCGCGTCCTCGGTGCGCTCGTCGACGTCCTCGGTGAGGATCTCGTCGTTGACCGAGCCGAAGGGATAGACGAAGATCATCAGCATGCCGACGCAGCCGAGGAAATACAGCACGTCGCACAGCGCGAGCGAGCCGAGGCTGACGACATCGTTGGGGATGAGCAGGCCGACGACCATCAGGAACATACCGACGACCGGCAGCAGCTGCCACACCCACGGGTTCGGCGCGTGCCCCTGCGTCTTGATGCGCACCGACAGCGCATAGAACGGGATGATGAACATCAGTCCCCCAACGATCGTCAGGATGTCGGAGAGCTTGATCCAGTTCCACAGCGGCACCGGCTTCGCGTTGTACGTCAGGAAGGCGGCGAACAACACGATCGCGCCGATCCCTGAGACGAAATAGGCGTTCCTGCGCTTCATGATGCCTTCCTCCTGCCTGCCGTGCCCATGCCGGCGGCGTTGCGCCGCGCAACGGTGACGTCGATTGTCGATTCACATTGTAGCGATGCACGGCCGCGCCCGTGTTCACGACGGGCGTGTCCGCATGCGCACATGGGACCGCCGGATGCTCAGAACAGCTCGTCCTGCGCGAATTCGTCGTCCTCCGTCGCCGTCCGCGAGCGCCCCTGCACGGCGACGATCGATGCGGCTCCATCCTCGTGCAACGCGCGCGCCGCCTGCGCCGAACGCTCGCGCAACGTGCCGTCGAGGCGCACGGCGTCGTCGCTCACGTCGAACATGCGGTCGCTGACGCCGCCGAGGAACAGACCCTCGAGGTTCTCGACGCGGGACAATGCGACGTAGCCCATGCCGGGCGCGAAGGTACGCTTGAGGTCCATGACGGCCGCGTCGAGCGTCATGCCCTGCGATTTGTGGATCGTGATCGCCCATGCGCAGCGCAGCGGCACCTGTGAGACGGCCGCGAGCGTCCTCTCGTTGTCGGTGAGCTCCCAATCGCTCGGCTTCATCGTCACGACGTTGCCGTTCTCGAACGCGACGATAGGCCAGCCGCCCTTGCTCTCGGGCGCGAAGCCGCGCACGACACCCAGGGAGCCGTTGACGAACTGGCGGTCGGTGTCGTTGCGCACGGCCATGACCTCGGCGCCCTCCTTGAGCGTGAGCACGTCCGGGGCGAGCATGTTGCGTTTGAGCCGTTCGACGAGGTTCACCGGTCCCGCGCAGGTCGCATGGAAGACATGCGCCGGCGCGTCGATCGCGGCGAGCATGCGGTCGTTGAGCGCGTCCGCCTGACGGTTGACCGGGAACAGGTTGACGGCCGTGCGTCCCTGCGGGGGCTGCGCCCCGAGCCTGGTGACGAGCAGGTCGCGGTCGCGCTGCGTGACATGGCCCTCGCGGATGTCGGTCAGGACGCCGAGCAGCGCGCCGTCGTCCTGACGGTGCTGCTCGTCGAGATAGCAGACGACCGGGTCGAGCTCGGCCCACGCGAAGGATTCCGTGACGAAGCCCTCAGGATCGAGCCCGGCGCGCGCATAGCGCTCACGTTCGGCGACGAACTCCGGGCTCGGCGCGACGACGTCGCGGTTGCGCGCGCCGACGCTCACCGGCGGCAGCTGGAAGAGGTCGCCGGAGAGCACAACCTGCACGCCGCCGAAGGGACGGTCGTCGCGGCGCACGATGCGCATCGCGCGGTCGACCATGTCGAACAGCCACGCATGCATCATCGAGACCTCGTCGATGACGAGGACGTCGGTGGCCTGCAGCGCCTTGCGTCGACGAGTGCGCACGTTCTTGAGCACCTGCTCGGTGAGCGCGTTCGCGACGCCGAGGCCGCTCCACGAATGGATCGTCTGTCCGTTGATATGCGTGGCCGCGATGCCCGTGGACGCCGTGACGGCGACGCTCGCGCCGCGTCTGCGCGCGCCGGCGATGAACTCGTTGAGCGTGTACGTCTTGCCTGCGCCGGGCGCGCCGGTGAGGAAGACGCTCGCGCCGGCGTCCATGATTTCGAGCGCCTCGGCCTGCCGCATCAGCGCACCAGCCGATCGACGACGCGGATCACGCCTTCTTCCGTGTTCGCCGGCGCCAGATAATGCGCGACCTTCTTGACCTGCGGGTGCGCGTTCGCCATCGCGAACGAGTACGCGCCCTCGCGCAGCATGCCGATGTCGTTCGGATAGTCGCCGAAGACCATCGTCTGCGCGTGTGTGACGCCGAGCGCGCGCTGCAGCGCCTTGACGCCCTCGCCCTTGTCGACGTGGCCGTCCATGATGTCGACCCAGTGCGGGCTCGACGCGGTAGCCGTGTACGGGGAGGTGACGAAGCCGAGTTCGCGTTCGGCCATCGCCTGCGCGTCGCCGAAGTCGAAGATCGCGAGCTTGAGGATCTGCTTGTCCTTGTAGCGCAGCACTTCGCGCAGGTCGGGCACGACGGTCAGCTTCGTGTAGTATTTGCTCGCCTCGGCGATGAACGGCGCGTCGTCACGGCTGACGTAGGCGCCGCCGAGCGCGCAGATGACGAGGCCGAGGTCGTCGCTCGTGCGTTCGGTCATCGCGATTGTCTCGTCGACGATGGCGCCGCTGACGCCATGCGTCTCGATGACCTTGCCGTCGAGCGCGACGACGTTGCCGTTCTCGGCGATGATCGGCAGCGTCTGCGGCGCGTCGGCGAACATCTTCTCGAGCGTCTGGTACTGGCGCCCGCTCGCCGGCACGAAAAGCACGCCGCGTTGTGTGAGCCGGTCGAGCATCGGCTTGAAGCCGAGCGGGATCCGGCCGTCTGCGTCGAGCAGCGTACCGTCCATGTCCGCGACGACGAGCCTGATGTCGTCGAGCGGCTCAAGCGTCTTCCAATCCTTGGGTTCCTCATCGGTCATGATATGCATGGTCCTCCTCGCCTTGGTTGTTGCTGGATTCAATGTACGATTGCGTTGTATGCGCGATTGCGCCGCGTCACGGTCGCATTGCACGCGCCGCCGCGGTCAGCGACGCGCGATGCTCGTGCGTTCGACGTCCTCGGCGATCCGCTTCGCCGCGGCCGCGTCCGGACCGGGAGCCGGCGCCATGACCGCCTCGCGGTAGTAGCGCAGTTCGTCGAGCGATTCGATGATGTCGGCGAGCGCACGGTGGCCGCCGTTCTTCGCCGGGCGGTTCGCGTAGACGGCCGGGTACCAGCGGCGCGCGAGCTCCTTGATCGTGCTCACGTCGACGACGCGGTAGTGCAGATGGCTCATCAGGCCGGGCATGTAGCGGTCGAGGAACTTCTTGTCGGAGCCGACGGAGTTGCCGGCGAGCAGCGGCTTGACGCCGTCGGGGATGAACCGCGTGACGTAGTCGACGACCTGCCGTTCGGCCTCCTCGACGCTCAGTCCCTGCTCCCATTCGGTGATGAGGCCGGACCGGGTGTGCATCGCGCGCACGAAGTCGTTCATATGCGCGACGGCGTCGTCGGAGGGGCGGATGACGAGGTCGATGCCGTCGTCGAGCACGTTGAGGTCGAAGTCGGTGGGTACGACGGAGACCTCGCACAGTTCGTCGTGGAAGACGTCGAGCCCCGTCATCTCGCAGTCGATCCAGATGAGCCGTGAATTCGCCGCCGAATACACCTCGTCGTCATGTGCGTCCACCATATCGTGCCTCTTTCCTTTGATCATGGTTCCCGATGTCGTGCTGCCACACCCGCGCGGTCGCCGGACGCGGCAACATTGAACATTCGAGCCTACCTCACCCGGCAGCGTCTTTCCCAGTTCTATCCTGACCGCAAAACAAGACGCCGCGCGCGGGAGAGCGGCGACGGCGGCATGCAGGCACGGCATGACGGACGGGGCCGCGCACGCGTATGAATCGCATGCACGGCCCCGTCCGTCATAGCTCCGGCGGCTTTTCAGCGGCCGTCTTCCGCTCAGCCGGCGTGGCGGCCGGTCGAGCGACGGCGCCTGAGCTGCAGCGTGCCGAGGCCCATGCACAGCAGCGCGGCGGCGACGGCGACGATGAGCGCGACGCTTGAACCGGTGTTCGCCGTCGACGCGTTCGTCGTCGGCGCCGACTCGACGGTGCCCTCCGGCTGCGTCGGCTCCGGAGTCTCAGCCGGCGTCGTCTCAGCCGGCGTCGTCTCCGGAGTCGCCGGCGCCTGCGCGACGGCGAGACGTCCGTTGTTGCCGAGTGCGACGTCGACGGTCGTGCCGTCCCAACGCGGCGCGATCGCGGCGGTCGCCGTCCTCGTCACATTGTCCTTCTTCGCGACCGTGTAGTTCGCCAGACCCATGCGCACGGTGCCGGCCGGCACGAAGACGTCGCCGTTCGCGTCCGTCTGCGTCTTGTCCGCGGCATCGGCGCCGTCGACGGCGACCCACTGCTCATGCTTCGCGTTGTCGGCGTAGTAGGTGCGCAGATAGTGGTAGGTCTTGCCCGCCTCGACCGACTTGGCCGGATCGTCCGCGTTCTCGGAGTTGTACAGCGGCGTGTCGTTGACGAAGTAGTAGAAGTCGTTCGACTTCGCCGGCGTGAACGTCGCCGTCGTCAAGCCGCGCTCGGCGCCTTCCTCGTACTTGTTCGACGTGAAGGTCTCGCCGTTGTCCTTGATGTAGGCGGCGAGCGCCTCGTCCGGTTCCGCGAGCGCGTCGCGCACGCCGTCCTTGAGGCCGACCGAGTAGAAGACGCGAATCGGGAACGTGTCGTTGATCGTCGTCGACACGTTGCCGTCCTGGTCGACGGTCGCCGAGTACAGGCGCAGCGGCAGCAGCTGCTCGGGCACCTGCACCTGCACGGTCTCGGTCTCGCCGTGCGCCACCGTGATGACGAGGTCTGCGAGGTTCGCGGTGCCGTAGATCGGGTTGCCGTCGACCTCGCCTTCGAAGACGTAGGTCGTCGTCGCGCCGTCCTCGGAGGTCTCGGCGGTCTTGGCGGTGAACTGCTTGCCGGCGAAGACGACGCTGTTCATGTCGCGCACCGTCATGTAGGCGCCGAGTTCGTCGGTGAACGTGATCGTGCCGCGTTCCATGCCCGACTCGGCCGTCGTCGCGATCGGCGACGACGGCTTGCTCGAGATCGCCGTCCAGATGTCGTTGAAGATGTTCTGGAGCTGGTCGGCGTCGTCGGCGTTCATGTAGTAGTCGGAATTCGGCGCGCGCTCGCCCAGTTCGCTCACCAGGACGCCTGTCGCGTTCGGGTAGTTGCTCGAGACGGCCTGCATGTAGCGGTTGGAGTACTTGTTCAGATCGTTGACGTCATTGGTCTTGAATGTGCCGACAGCATAGATCAGCGTGCCGGAGTCCTTAAGCGACTTCGCCTCCTGGACGGCCTCCTGGCCGTCCCACGGGTCGCCGTCGGTGAAGAAGATGATGACGGAATCGGCGTTCGCGCGCTTGTCCTCGTCGATCAGCTGGTGGGCGAGGTTGAATCCCTTCGCGGAGTTGGTGCCGCCGAGGTCGCGAAGGCCGTTGACGATGCCTTCGAGCGCCGCCGTGTCATCGGTGAAGCGGGATTCGATCTTCGCGTTGCTCTCGAAGGTGACGATGCCGGCACGGTTCTTCGCGGCCGGATCGGAGATCTGCGCGTTGCGCGCGGCCAGCTGTCCGAGGAAGCCGTTCACCGCCGTCTTGAGCGCGTCCAGATAGGTGATGTTGTAGGAGTTGTACAGCTGCACATGGTCCGGATTCGTGTCCTCGGCGCTCGTCTTCGCGTAGATGAGCTGGTCGCCGGCGCGATAGACGACGTCGCCGTCGACGCTCTGCGCGGAGTCGAGGGTGACGGCCTTGTAGCTGCCGTCCTCGGCCTTGACGTAGGCCGTGTAGCCGAGGTCGTTGCCGTAGGCCGGACGGTATCCCGTTCCCATCCAGCTGCTCATCGAGCCGGAGACGTCGAGCACGAGCGTGACGTCGAGCGGCTTGTTGCCGCTGCTCATGCCGGTGATCTGCTGGGCGCTCGACATCGCGGAGAGACCGACGAGGAAGTCGGCGGCCTTGTCCTTGCCGATGACGACCTGTTCGCCGTTGCCGGCGTCAAGCGTCACGTCGCCGGTCGTGACCGACTTGTCGGTCCAGACGCGGCCGTTCGAACGTGGGTCGAGCGGGTTGCCGACGCCTTCGGTCCACTGCGTGAAGGTCGTCGGATCCGCGGTCGCCGTCAGTTCGGCGGCCTGTGCGCGGCCGGCGCCGAACACGGCGGTCGCGACGAGCATCGCGAGCGTCACGACGAGCGCGGCGATGCGAACGATGGCATTACGCGACCTCGACTTCTGCGTAGCTTGGATGTCCATACAAGGTTCCTTACTGCCTCTTGGTGCTGAGAATCGCTGCAACCGCGTGATTCTCTGACTCTCTGGGCGTACCGTCCACAGCTTGGGTTTTCTCCTCCGGTGAACGAATACGATGTCATCATCAACAATATCTGAAGGTTTGCACAATATTCCCATATCCGTCCCAGCGTATGGACAGCGTCGTTGCCCCCTGTCGAGCCGCTTCCCCCGCCGGCCGCCATTCTCGAACCCATCTCATGGCGGTCCGCAGGTGACCTCACCCGTAAACGACCACCACATCCCCCGTCAACGGCACTCTGCAGGTGAACCCACCCAGGGAATACCTCCATATGCCCCATCAACGGCGGTATGTGGGCGACGTCGCCCACATACCGCCGCCGGCGCGGGCGTTGTGGCATGCTTGCCGGCGCGGCGGGACGCCAAAGCAAACCGAACGCCGAGGGCCGTCCCCGCATGGTCACGGGGACGGCCCTCGGCGTTCGGCAGTGCGTCAATCGCCGCGCGGCGCTGCACCGCGCGGCGATCCCCGGCGCGCATGGCGGCCGCCATGCGCACGCGGCAACGTCAGCGGCCGGAGTAGTTCGGCGCCTCTGCCGTCATGACGATGTCATGCGGATGCGATTCGCGCAGGCCGGCGTCGGTGATGCGGATGAATCGGCCCTTCTCGCTCATCTCCGGGATGTTGTGCGCGCCGATGTAGAACATCGACTGGTGCAGGCCGCCGATCATCTGGTACAGCACGGCGTTGAGCGGTCCGCGGTACGGCACTTCGCCTTCGACGCCCTCCGGCACGACCTTGTCCGAGCTTGTGACGTCCGCCTGGAAGTAGCGGTCCTTCGAGTACGACTTCTTGCCGCGCGGGGCCATCGCGCCGAGCGAGCCCATGCCGCGGTACAGCTTGTACTGTTTGCCGTGGAGCAGCACCTTCTCACCGGGGGCCTCCTCGCAGCCGGCAAGCACGCCGCCGAGCATGACCGAGCTCGCGCCGGCGACGAGCGCCTTCGCGATGTCGCCCGAATAGTGGATGCCGCCGTCGGCGATGCATGGGATGCCCGCGGCGCGGCATGCGCGCGAGGCCTCGTACACGGCCGTCAGCTGAGGCACGCCGACGCCCGCGACGACGCGCGTCGTGCAGATGGAGCCGGGGCCCACGCCGATCTTGACGGCGTCGACGCCCGCGTCGATCATCGCCTGCGCACCCTGACGCGTCGCGATGTTGCCGCCGATGATGTCGACGCCGTTGAAGGCCGGATCGTTCTTGATGCGGCGGATCATGTCGAGCGCGAGCTTGGCCTCGCCGTTCGCCGTGTCGACGACGAGCACGTCGACGCCCGCCTCGAGCAGGGCGCTCGCGCGCTGCCATGCGTCGCCGAGGAAGCCGATGCCGGCGGCGACGCGCAGACGGCCCTGCTCGTCCTTCGTCGCATCCGGGTACTGCTCGGTCTTCACGAAGTCCTTGACCGTGATCAGGCCGGTGAGATGGCCTTCGGCGTCGACGAGCGGGAGCTTCTCGATCTTGTTCGCCGCGAGCAGGTCGTGCGCATCGCGCTTCGAGATGTTCGACGGGCCGGTGATCAGATGGTCCTTCGTCATGACGTCCTTGACGCGCAGATGGTCGTAGTCGTCCGAAGCAATGAATCGCATGTCGCGGTTCGTGATGATGCCGACGAGCTTGTTCTCATGATCGACGACCGGCAGGCCGGAGATGTGGAACTTGCCGCACAGCTTGTCCAGATCGGCGAGCGTGACGTCGGGGTTCACGGTGAGCGGGTCGGTGATCATGCCCGATTCGGAACGCTTGACGTAGTCGACCTGCGCCGCCTGGTCGTCGATCGACAGGTTGCGGTGCAGCACGCCGATGCCGCCGTTGCGGGCCATCGCGATCGCCATCTCGGACTCGGTCACGGTGTCCATCGCGGCGGAGATCGCAGGGACCTTCATCGTGATGTTGCGGGTCAGATGGGTCGTCGTATCCACCTCGGAGGGGATGACGTCGGTCTCGTTCGGCAGCAGCAGCACGTCGTCATAGGCGAGGCCGAGCTGGGCGAAGATGGGGGGAAGGGGAGCGTACGGGGATTCTGCATGCATATCAGGATTTGTAGCCATAGGCCTACTATATGGACGCACGACGACGAACGCCATTCGCCGTTCCACGATGCAACATGGCCCCGCCGCCGACCTTTGCGGCATTCGTCGCGCGGACCCCGCACGGCCATCCCGCACCCGGTCGCCGACCCATCGCTCGGCCTCGCACGGCCGCCGTACGCGACCGCCGCGCGACCGCCGCCCAGGGCGCGTCTCAGTCGTTCCGGCGGCTCCCCCGCCGTTCCCCGGCCGTCGACGACGATTCGGGATCGGACGGCGATGCAATGTCGCGCATGTGCCGGGCGCGATACCATCCGCCGCCGCGCGCATGCTCCGAACGGTCGGCATCGCGCTCCTCGGGCGGTTCCTCGGCCTCGCCGTTCATGCGCCGGCGAATCGTCGGATACATCGTCGCGACGGCGAGCGCGATGGCGGCCGCAAGGAAGACGACGAGCACATGGATCGGCCGGAAGAACAGCAGCATCAGCGAGCCGAAGGCGATGAGCGCCGCCCATCCCCACAGGATGAGCACGGCTCCGCGCACCGAATGGCCGATGCGCAGCATGCGGTGGTGCAGATGCATGCGGTCGGGATGCATCGGCGACTGCCCTTTGCTCAGACGTCTGCAAATCGCCATCATCATGTCGAGCACCGGCAGGAACAGCACGAGGATCGGCAGCAGGATCGGCATGAACGCGGGCAGGTAGATAGACGCGTTCACCGTGGCCGGGTCGATGCGGCCGGTCATGATGATCGACGCGCAGGTGATCAGGTAGCCGAGCAGCATCGAGCCGGAATCGCCCATGAACAGCTTCGCCGGATGCCAGTTGTGCAGCAGGAAGCCCAGGCAGATGCCGACCATCGCGACGTCGACGAGCGTCGCCATCGACGCGTACGACGGCGCCGAACGCGCGAGGATGTACGAGTAGATGCCGAAGGCGACGCCGCCGATCGCGACGATGCCCGCGGCGAGACCGTCGAGGCCGTCGACGAAGTTCACGGCGTTGATCGACACGACGATGAGCAGCGCCGTGATCGCGATCGAGATCGTCGGCGACGCCGTCACGAGCGAGCCAATCGGCAACGTGATGATCTGCAGGCCGCCCCACGCGACGAACACTGAGATGAGCAGCTGCCCGGCGAGCTTGAGCATCCAATCGAGGTCCCAGATGTCGTCGCACACCCCCAGCAGGCAGATGAGCGCCGCACCCGCCATGACGATGTACGCCTGATGATTGTCGCGGAAGACGCCCTGCAGGAAGTTGAGGCGGGACGCGAAGAACATCGCCGTCAGGAAGCCGCACAGCATGCCGACGCCGCCCATGCGCGGGGTCGGCACCGTGTGCACGTCGCGCGCGCGCACCTCGCCGACGGCGCCGACGCGGATCGCCACATGGCGTACGATCGGCGTGTACAGGAAGGTCGCGCAGGCCGCAAGCAGGCAGATGAACAGATAGACCTTCATAGACCCAGACCGCCGCCGTTCATATGGATCGCGCGGCGGATGGCCGAAGCCGGGATGACGCCCTCGCGCAGGATCTCGACGCCGTCGAGCGCGAGGGGGTCGGCCGCCACGACGGTGCTCGCGACGTGCCCGATTGTCGGGCCGCCGTCAAGATACAGGTCGACGGCGTCGCCGAAGGCGCGCACCGCCTCGTCGACGCTCTGCGCGCTCTCGTCGCCCGAACGGTTCGCGCTCGACGCGGCGAGCGGCCCCGTCGCGCGCAGCACCTCGAGGCAAGCGTGCGAGTTCGGCACGCGGATCGCCTGCGTGCGCACGCCGCGCGCGTCGCGGCTCGTCGTGCACAATGCGCAGTCGTCGTCGGCGAGCGCGATCGGCGAGAACGCGCCGGGCAGCAGCTGCGCGGCGAGACGGTTGAGCGGCGTCGGCAGCGTCAGGCCGAGGGTGCCCAGATCATCGACCGAGGCCATGATGACCTGCAGCGCCTTCGTACGCGGGCGTCGCTTGGCCGCGTAGATCCGCGCGATCGCGTCGGCGTTGCGCGGGTCGCACGCGATGCCGTAGACGGTGTCGGTCGGCAGCACGACGAGGCCGCCGCCCTCGACGACCTTCCTCGCCTCGCGCAGCGACCGCTCATCGATGGCCCGTACGTCGCTCATGCCTGTTCCCCGCCTTTCCGCGTTGCCGATGTTCCTTCGGCGCCGCCGCGGCATACGCCTGCGGCGCCCTTCGATGACGACTGTAGTCGCCCCGCCTACCGCGTCGCCACAAGATAGCGCGGGCGGCCGGTGAGGTCGTACTCGGTGCGCGCGTCGGCGAAGCCGCTCGCACGCGCGAACGCGACGGTGCGGTCCGCCTGCGTGACGTCATGCTCCATGATAAGGACGCCGCCTGCGCGCAGCAGCGCCGCCGCGCGCACGATGATGCGCTCCGGCACCATCATGCCGTCGGCGGAGCCGCCGTAGAGCGCGGTCTGCGGGTCGTATTCGCGCACCTCGAACTGTTCGGGCACGTCGGTGAGCGGGATGTACGGGGGGTTGCTGACGACGACGTCGACGGTGCCGTCGAGCTGCGCGAGCGTCGTCGGGCAGGTCGCGTCGGCGATCTCGAGATGGTAGTTCGCGGTGATGTCGGGGAACGCGGCGCCCACCTCGCTCACGTTGCGACGCGTCCACTGCGCGGCGAGCACGTCCTTCTCGACGCCCCACACCTGCGCGCCGGGCACTTCGGTGGCGATGGACAGGCCGATCGCGCCGCTGCCCGCGCACAGGTCGACGACGCGCGGGCAGTACAGGCCGCCCCGGGTGATCCAGCCGATGGCCTCGTCGACGAGCAGCTCCGTCTCCTGCCGCGGAATGAACACGCCGGGGCCGACCTTGATGTCCAGATACCTGAACGGCGCGTGGCCGACGATGTACTGCAGCGGTTCGCGGCGCTCGCGGCGCGCGAGCATCGCCGAATAGTCGGCGAGCGCGGCCGGCACGTCGATCGGTCTGCCGGCGACGAGCTTCGCGACGCCGTCGCCGAGCAGCGCCGCCTTGTCGACGTCGCTCAGCGACGTGCGCGTCGCCTCGGCGAGCAGCAGCTTCGCGTCGTGCCGCGGCGTGTCGACGCCGCCCTGCGCGAGGCGGTCACCGCCGACGGCGATGAGGTCGGCGACGCCCTGCGCGTCGACTCCGGGCGCCTCCGGGCGCGTCGTGCCGTTCGCGCGCGCCGTCGTCGCGTCGTCCATTCCATCGATCGCTTCATCGGTTGCCGATGCCATCGTCGCCTCCTGCATGCTTCGTATGTCGTGTGGCGTCCGCCGCGTCGGGCGCCCTATGCGCTCCGTGCGCGTGCGCGACGCTCACTCGTTGGTCTTGGCCAGCCGCTGCGCCTCGTCGGCCTGGATGTCGCTGTCGATGACGGCCTGCAGGTCGCCGTCGAGCACGGCGTCGAGATTGTACGCCTTGTAGTTCGTGCGGTGGTCGACGATGCGGTTCTCCGGGAAGTTGTAGGTGCGGATGCGCTCGGAGCGGTCGAGCGAACGCACCTGCGAATGGCGCATGTCAGCGGCCTCGGCGGCCTCCTGCTCGTGCTTCATCGCGAGCAGGCGGCTCTTGAGGACGCGCAGCGCCGACGCGCGGTTCTGGATCTGCGACTTCTCGTCCTGCATGTTCACGACGATGCCGGTCGGGATGTGCGTCATGCGCACCGCCGAATACGTCGTGTTGACGGACTGGCCGCCCGGACCCGAGCTCATGAAGGTGTCTACCTTGAGGTCCTTCGGGTCGATGTCGATCTCGTCGTCGTCTTCGTCGGCCTCGGGGAACACGATGACGCCGGCGGCCGACGTCTGGATGCGGCCCTGCGACTCGGTCACCGGGATGCGCTGC
Organism: Bifidobacterium castoris; assembly: GCF_003952025.1. GTDB lineage: Bacteria > Actinomycetota > Actinomycetes > Actinomycetales > Bifidobacteriaceae > Bifidobacterium > Bifidobacterium castoris. The sequence continues at coordinate 50,909 of NZ_QXGI01000007.1, forward strand.
ACACGGTGCACGCCGCCCTCATACTTGAGCGACGCCCAGACGCCCTCCTCGGGCGCCGGAGTGCCTTTCGCGCGGATCGCGAGCTGCACGTCCTTGACGCCGCCGAGCTCGGTCGTGTTCTCACTCTGGACCGTCGTGCCCCAGCCGCGCTTCTCGGCGTAGCGCGTGTACATGCGCAGCAGGTCGCCGGCGAACAACGCGGCCTCCTCGCCGCCGGTACCGGCCTTGATCTCCATGATCACGTCGCGCGCGTCGTCCGGGTCGCGCGGGATGAGCGCCGTGCGCAGCCTTTCCTCGGCGGCCGGCAGCGCCTCCTCGAGCCGTTTCGCCTCGGCTTCGAAATCGGGATCCTCCCCGGCCATCTCCCGCGCGGCCTCGGCATCGTCGCGGGCATGCAGGTAGTCGGTGTACGCGCTCACGATGGCGCCGAGTTCGGCGTGGCGCCGTCCCAGCTTGCGCATCTCGTCCGGGGACGACGCCACATCCGGCTGCGCCATCTGCTGCTCGATCCTGCGGTATTCCTCAAGTGCGGTACGCGCCGCCGGGAACTGTTCCTCTGCCATCTTCGCCTTTTCGATGCTGCGGCCGCGGGCACACGCCACCCGGGCGTCACGCACGGCCCTCCGTACAAACCGTTCCATCCTAACAAGAGCCGTTGTCGCGCCGATCGGGACACAAGGAAACGCGGACGCGCACGGGTGCGGGTGCGGAATAAACACGGCGCCCGGGAAGTTGTCCCTGATGGCGACGCTCGTGGTTCGCCACGGGACGAGCCGTACGGTTGCGTCAATGCACAGCCGTACAATGCATGTATCCGGTTCACGCCTGCCATCGGGGCATGGCGACCCGGGTCCCCCGTATCTTTAGGAGACAAATTATGCAGCCAGGAATCCATCCTGATTATCATGCGGTGCAGGTTACCTGCTCCTGCGGCAACACCTTCGTCACGAAGTCGACCGCCAACGGCGACCACATGACGGTGGACGTCTGCTCGAAGTGCCACCCGTTCTATACCGGTAAGCAGAAGATTCTGGATACCGGCGGCCGCGTGGCTCGCTTCGAGAAGCGTTACGGCAAGAAGAGCAGCTGACTCTCACGCTGATACGGAAAACGCCGGCCTTCGGGTCGGCGTTTTTCGTTATGCGGCCATCCGCGTCCCGCGCGCCGCAGCCGCGCAGCCGGCGGCCGCAAGTTCGTGACGATTCCTTCCGTGTTTGCCGGTTCCGCCCATATGGTCATGTCGTTTGCTACACTTTAGCGAGTCGCATCCGCGGTTTTCCGCGATACGACGTGGGGCCTTAGCTCAGTCGGTTAGAGCATCGGACTCATAATCCGCCGGTCCAGGGTTCAAGCCCCTGAGGCCCCACCGGTCACGGCCCGCTGACAACAGCGGGCCGTCCTGTATCGTCTCCCGATGCATGCCATCGCATCCGGGTGCGCTTCCCATTCCACCGCTCCCCGCATCCCGCGCAGCGCATCCATACGCAATCCGTGCCGGAATCGTCCCTTAGCATCCCGTCCCGCGCACCCATACGCGCCACGCGACACCAACACACATGCTGGCGTCCCACACCGCGCACGGATACGTTCCATGGAACGCCGGCACACACGCTAGCGTCCCACGCAACGCACCCATACGCACCACGCAACACTGACGCCCACCCTAGCGTCCCGCACCGCGCACCCATACGCGCGACGGGTCACCGGAACTCCGCGCCACGCGCGTCAGCGGCGGTCGTTGTCTTTATTGTCCTGATTCGCGTTACCGTCGTTGTCCTTGCTGGACTGGCTTTCCGCCTTCTTGCGGTCGGCTTCGGCCTGCGCCTTCTTCTGCGCCTCTTCGCGCGCTTTGCGTTCGTCGTCGGCGATCTTCTTGTCGCGCGACGCGTTGACGTCGCTGATCGCCGACTTGATCTGCTGCTCGATCGACGTGATCTCGTCGAGGTCGCCGGCGGCCTCGGCCTGCTTCGCCTTGTCGTAGAGTTCGGACAGACGGCTCCACGTCGCCTCGTCCGCCACCTGTCCGCGCGTCAGGTCGAGCGTCGTCTGCGCCTCACGCAACGTGTCGTCAAGCGCAGCCGTCGCCTCTTCGACTTCCTTGAGCCGCTTCGAATCGTTGACGCTGTCGACGGCCTCCTGCAGCGAACGCATATGCGCGTCGTACCACTCTTCATGATCGCGGATCTGCTGGATGCGCGCGTCGTACTGGTCGACCGACGGCACATCGCAGCTCGTCGCCGCCGGCGTCTGCGCCTTGAGCTGCTCGTCGAGCAGCTCGACGGTGCCACTGTCCGCGACCTGGATGTCGGAGATCGTTCCGGCGGATGCGCCATCCCCCGCACGCAGCTCCTCGTACTGCTTCGCCTTCTTGTCGAGCGCCGCCATCGCGCCTTCGCAACGCGCATGCTCCTGCGCGAGCTGCTGCTGGCGGCGGTTGTGGATCTGCACGCCGGCGAAGATGACGACGGCGAACAGCGCGAGCACGGCGATCGACGCGAAGATCACCCACAGGTACTTGCGCTCGTCGTCCTTCTGCGGCTTACGGTTGGGCTTCTTCGCAAGCGCGGCGATTTCGTTGGGGTTGATGAGTTCGGTCTGCGTGCCGGCTTCGGCTCCCGCGTACACAATCGTGCTGTCGTCCACCATGAACAAACCTTCTTTTCATGTGATGGCGCTCATCTCGATGATGTCGCATGGTCTCGTCACGATGCACGCTCTCTCCTGCCGATACATCGTCGATATCAGTGTACGTGGACGCCTTCCCGTCCGGGCGGCGCCCATCTTACGTAATGGGACGCCGATGGCAGCCGCAACGGCGGTATTCAGGTGCCTTCCACCCGCCCCGCCGCTGATTGCAGCGACAGTGGCGTACGTGGGCGCGCTCACCCGAACACCGCCGTTGACGGCGTCCATAACGGCGATGTTCGGGTACACTCACCCATGAACGACCGCCATCGGCGCATGCAACGGCAGCATATGGGTGACCTCACCCATATGCTGCCACTGATCGCAACGGCGGCGGTGTGCGGGTGCGCCCACCCGAACACCGCCGTAGGCGCGGATCGTCAGCGATTGTCAGCGGCGACCGCGGCGCGGACGGCGCGGCCGGAGGCGAAACGGTCGAGGACGCCGGTCTTCGCGATCGCCAGATAGAGGTACCACGAGCAGACGCCGGCGATGAGCGCGCCGCCGATGATCTCGCTCACCATGTGCACGATGCCGCGCGGGCTGAGGAACGCGACGCCCTGATAGCGGAACAGCATCAGGTAGATGCCGTATTCGATCGCCGTGCATACGCCGGAAAGGATCGAGATCGGCAGGTTGAAGACGCGGTACCGCGTCAGCGCGAACGGCAGTTCGGCGAACAGCCCCTGCAGCGCGGCCGACAGGAAGACGAATCCGAAGGCGAACGAGCTGCCGATCAGCATCTCCGCGGCGCATCCGACGAGGTTGACGAACACGGCCGAGCCCGGCTTGCGCAGGATGAGCACGGCGAGCGTGCCTGAGAAGTACCACACTGCGTGCAGGATGCTCGCGCATCCCGGCAGCAGACCGCCGAGGATCGGCGAGATCGATGAGTAGGCGAAATTGAATCCCCAGAAGACGACGCCGGCGGCGATGCCGAGCGCGGCGGCCACGGCGATGTCCGCGGTCGTCCAGCGCAGTCGGACGCGCGAACGGACAGGGGTTGGTTGTTGGGTATGGTCGACCATGGAAGTCCCTCTTCCTTACGGTACTGCGCACAGCATGGTATTGGCGGATCGCCGGCGTTCCTTGACCTGCGCAGCTCGGGCGGGAACGCCGCAAGACAGCGTAGCACCGCACCGCAAGACGACCACTATGCGAACTGCATATTGAGATGGAGTACGGGCGCGCTCAGCCGAGGTAGCGCAGCGGGTCGTCGATGAAATTGCGCAAGCCGGTCTGTGCGGCGCCGAACAGCGCCGGGCGAGAGATTCCCGAAGCGCGCAGCAGGCGCACATTGAGCGTGCCGCGCGCGAGGATACGCTCCTGAACGCGCGCCGCCATGCGCTCCAGCACATCCGCAGGCACGCGGGCCCAGCTGCCGCCAATGATCACGGTATCGAGGTCGGCCAGATTGATCACCGACGTGAGCATCGACGTCATGGCATGCATGGCGTCGGCGAACACCGCCATGGCGACCGGGTCCCCTTCCTGCACGCGCCTGCCGAATTCGTCGAGCGCCGCCTGCGAGGCAGCGGCATTGCCTTCGGCCACGCCGGCGGCCTCCACCATGGACCGGCGGCCGGCGTAGGCCTCGACGCAGCCGCGGCGGCCGCAACGGCAGACGGGCCCATCCATCTGCACCGAAAGATGGCCGATCTCTCCGGCATACCCATGGTCGCCGGTGACCACGCGCCCCCCGCGCACAATGGCGCCGCCGATGCCGATGTCGGTCGACACATACAGGAACGATCCGTTCGGCCCCACAATCCCCTCGTCGGTGCGCTGCGTGGCATACCCCGGCAGCTGCGCCACAGCGGCCATGTTCGATTCGTTCGCCACCACCACGTCGAACCGGCGGATCAGGTCGAAACGGCTCAGGTCGAGGTCTTCCCACCCCAGGTTGCGCGCCATGAGCAGATGGCCGTCCTCGGTCACCAGTCCGGGCAACGCAAGACCGACGCCGGCGATCATATAGCTCTGCGCGCGCAGTGTCTTCTCCTGTTCGACGAGCATGGCGTCAAGCTCGTCGAACAGCGCGTCAGCGTCGGCGTCGTGCAGGTCTCGCGCGATCCAGCGCTCGGCCACGACACTGCCGTCGAGGTCGAGCACCACATAGCCGTAGCCATCGGTGTTGATCTGGATGCCGACGCCGCACACACTGCCGCCCGCGATGCTCAGCGGCGTGCTTGGGCGCCCGTACACCGACTGGACGAGCGGTGCGCCCTCCTTGACGATGCGGTGCGAAAGGAGCATGGAGATGAGCAGCGACATCGTGGCTTTCGTGAGGCCGGTCTCCTTGGCAAGGTCTGCACGGCTGAAAGCGCTTGTGGAACGGAGCATCGTATCAAGCACCACGGATAGGTTGTGGTTGCGTAGGTCATCCTGGTTGATGCGCTTGAGAACCGCCATAAGACACTCCTTGCTTGCTCCGGCCCGAGTGTGCAGCCACTCTGCGACCCGCGTGGGCGTTTCCTCGCCGACATATCGTATGCTACACTACCCATTATAGTTTATTCATCTAACTATATAGGCCGTCCGCACGCTTCGCATGCACGCCGCAGTGCCCCGCACACGGCGGATGGACGAACAAAGGAGTCATCTCATGAGCAGAGTTCTCGTGGCCGGGGTCGACACTTCGACCCAATCCTGCAAGGTCCGTGTCACCGACGCCGCAACGGGCGAACTGGTGCGCTTCGGACAGGCGAAGCACCCCGACGGATCCGCCGTCAGCCCGGAGCACTGGTGGCGCGCGTTCCAGGAAGCCGCCTCGCAGGCCGGCGGATTGGATGATGTGTCCGCGATCGCCGTGGGCGGCCAGCAGCACGGCATGGTGGCGCTCGACGAACATGGCCGGGTGATCCGCGACGCGATGCTGTGGAACGACACGAGCTCGGCACCGCAGGCCGAAGCGCTCATCGATGAGCTCGGCGCCGCGCCGGCGGCCGACGGAGAGCCAGAGGACCCGCACCAGCGCGGCATCGAACGTTGGGTGAAAGCCGTGGGCTCCTCCCCCGTCGCCTCGTACACACTCACCAAAATCAAATGGGTGGCGCAGCACGAACCAGCGAACGCGGCACGCATCGCCGCCGTCTGCCTGCCGCATGACTGGCTGAGCTGGCGCATCGCCGGCTTCGGCCCCGTGCAGCCGGGCGAAAACGCGCATCTCGACGCCCTGTTCACCGACCGTTCCGACGCCTCGGGAACACTGTACTTCGACGCCGCCTCCAACACCTACCGGCGCGACCTGCTCGCGCTGGGACTGCAGCCCGACGACGCCTGCACGCCGGGCGCCGCCGCCACCGAGCACGCCGAACGCATCGTGCTGCCCCACGTGCTTGGACCGAACCAAGTTGCACCGGTCAACGCGGACCCATCCATCGCCGGCGCGCAAGTGCCCGGCGGATGCATCATCGCGCCCGGCGGCGGCGACAACGCGATGGCTTCGCTCGGCCTGGGCATGGCCGTGGGTGACGTGTCCGTCTCGTTGGGCACTTCGGGCGTGGCGGCCGCGATCAGCGAGCAGCCCGTCTACGACCTGAGCGGCTCGGTATCCGGATTCGCCGACTGCACCGGGCATTTCCTGCCCCTTGCATGCACGATCAACGCCTCGCGTATTCTGGACGCAGCACGCGCAATGCTCGACGTGGACTACGACGAGCTCACCACGCTCGCGCTCGATTCGCACCCGGGCGCCGGCGGCATGACGCTCGTGCCGTATTTCGACGGCGAGCGCACACCGAACCGCCCGGACGCCACCGCCACATTGAGCGGCATGACGCTGCGCAACACCGAGCGCCGCAACGTGGCGCGCGCCTTCGTGGAGGGCCTGTTGTGCTCGCAGCGCGACTGCATGGAGCTCATCCGTTCGCTCGGCGCGCAAATCGACCGGATCCTGCTCATCGGCGGCGGAGCCAAGTCAATGGCGGTCCGCACGCTCGCACCATGCATCCTGGGTATGGATGTCTCATGCCCGGCGACCGACGAATACGTGGCGATCGGCGCGGCAAGGCAGGCCGCCTGGGTGCTCAGCGGCGCGGATGACGCGCCCGACTGGCCGATTTCGATCGACGCGGTGCAGACCGGCACCCCCACCCCGCAGGTCTACGAGGCTTACGTGCAGGCACGCGGCTGATCCGCAAACACCACAAGGCTCCTTTCCAGCAGGTATTTCGGCTGGGGAGGAGCCTTTTCTTTATGACGTGCGGATACCACTTGCATCACTAAGCCACCGATACCTGCCAGTCACCAAGAAAATGCCCCTTCCCAGCCGAAATACCGAACAAGGGGTCGCCACCTGCTTGTTTGCAGGTGGCGACCCCTTGCGGCGTATGGGTCTGCCGGCCCTATGCAGCCGGCAGCTCGCGGTACTCGAAGTCCACGAAATCGGCCTGGGCGTCGTATCCGGAAAGATCCACCGCGGCCAGCCCCACGAACGCGCCGGTGAAGAAGCCTCCATAGCGCTGGTTCACGTAATCGTCCGAAAGGATCCTGGCGTCGAGCTCCACGCCAAGGTTCTGCCAGTGTTCGCCGTCGAACGAATAGTCATAGGTGTAGGTCTGCGTGCGCACGCGCGTGCGCAGCCACACAGTTTCCGCGTCATCCGGCACCGGCACGGCATTGTCGCGCAGGAACGAGGTGTAGGCGTTGAAGTCGTTCTGCGCCACTTCGATCACCCGACATGCGCGCCGCTCGTCCCACGTCACGAAGGCCCACGACCAGCACAGGTCGTTGTAGTAGTTCGTCAGACCGGCCATCTGGTTGTAGGTGCATGGGTCGAACCGCACACCCACCGATGCATCGAAGTCAAAGGCCTGCCAGCGCCGCGCCACAAGCGAGAGGTCGAACAGGTTGCACAACGAGCCCTGCCCACGCAGTGTGAGCGCACCGCCGCCAACCGACCCCATGCGCTCGTCGAACGGCACACGCAATGTGTTCCAGTCCACACCAAGGGTGGATGCGCTGAAATCGTCGTGCTGGTCGCGCGAAACTGGCGCGCCACCGGCCTCCACGGCATCGGTGGGGGCGTCCACGAAGCGTTCTCCGCCATGGCCGCCCACGATGTAAGGCCAGCCGTCTTCGGTCCACCCGACCTTCTGGATCGAGGTCTCACGCCCCAGTGTGCACCAGCCGCGCGGGTCGGTGAACGATTCGGTCGCGTGGTGCCAGGGCCGCGCGCACAGCGACGCGTAGTACCATTCGCCGCCGGGCGTGCTCACGAGTGCACCATGCCCCTGCTTCTGCAGGTAGTTGCGCGGGGTGTCGAAATTCGTGAGGAACGGGTTGAGCGGGCTGCCTTCGAATGAGAGGGCATCAAGGGTGGCCGAACGCGCCACGACCTCCTGATGCGTCCAGACGGTTCCGCCCTCCGCACAGAACAGGTAGTACAGGCCATCGATCTTGTACAGATGCGGCCCCTCCACGAGCTTGACGTCGGTGCCACCCCAGATGGTGCGGACGGTTTCGGGCTTGAGGCGCATCGTGTCCACATCGAATTCGGTGAGCGTGATGCCATTGAACGGGTTGTGGTATTCACGGAAGTCCCATGTCTGCTGCACCAGGTATTTGCGGCCGTCGTCGTCATGGAACAGGCTCGCGTCGAACCCCACGCCGTTGAGCCGCACCGGTTCGCTCCACGGACCATGGATGTCTTCAGCGGTCACGAGGTAGTTCACACAGTCCTTGAACGCGCCGTTGACCACCTTGACATCCGCATAGACAAGCCAGAACCTGCCGTCGGCATAGGAAAGGTCGGGGGCCCACACGCCGCCGGACGACGGGTTGCCGCGCATGTCGAGCTGCGAACTGCACCCCAACGGGCTTGGCAGAGGGCTCCAATGCACCATGTCCTGCGATTCGTGCAGGCGCACGCCGGGGAACCATTCGAATGTAGAATTGGCGATGTAGTAGGTGCCACCCACGCGGATCATCGACGGATCGGCGTGGAATCCGGTGAGCACCGGGTTTTCGATCTTCATTTCGGTCTCCTTGGGGGAACGGCGGACCGGATTTCACCTGGGCCGCCGTGCTTCGTGTTGTACGCGCGGCGCCCGGACTCAGCCCTTGACTGCGCCGGCGAGGCCGCCCACGATCTTCTTCTGGAAGATCGTGAAGCAGATGAGCGCCGGGATCATCGAAAGCGATGTGAAGGCGAGCACCTGCGCGGTGTCGACCGAATGCTGCGAGCTGAACATCTGCACGCCCAGCGGCAGTGTGTACTTCGTTGAATCGTTGAGCAGGAACAGCGGGAGCATGTAGGCGTTCCAGCTGGCCACGAACGACAGGATCGCGATGGTGGCCACGCCGGGGCCGCTCAGCGGCAGCACCATGCGGGCGAAGAAGCCGAGCCTCGAGCAGCCGTCGAGCTGCGCCGCCTCCTCAAGCTCCATCGGGATCGACTGCAGGAACGGCACGAGGATGATGATCGCCTGCGGCAGGCCGAATGCGATCTGCGGCAGGATGATGCCCAACTGGCTGTTGATCAGGTGCAGGTTGCGCAACAGCAGGTACAACGGTGTGATCGCCACGGTGATCGGGAACATCATGCCCGCCGAGAACAGCGTGTACAGCATGCGGCTGAAGCGGAAGCGGTAGCGCGCGATGACGAAGCTGACCATCAGTGCCAGCACGACGACGCCCACCATGGTGCCCACGGAGACGATCAGCGAGTTGACGAGTTCGACCCAGAAGGTGCTCGAGCCGACGACGGTCGCGTAGTTCGCGAAGTTCCATGGATTGGGCAGGCCCGCGGGGTCGCGCGTGATCTGCGAGTTCGTGCGGAAGCCGCCGAGGATGATGTACAGGACCGGCACCACACAGATCAGCACGAGGATCAGTGAGAGGATGTAGACGATCGGGTGGCCCCACGGCGTCTTGGCCGACTTGTGGTATGCGTACGGATCGCGTTGCTTCTTGCCGAACACCAGTGTGCGTTCGACCTGTTCGCCTGCATATGTCATGATCATGCCACCTCCATGGAAGCGTTCTTCGGGGCGATTGCGTTTTCGATCTCGTCACGTTCCATATGTTCGCGTTCGCGCTTCTTCAAACGCCGTTCAAGCTGCTTGCGTTCGCGCTTCTCCACGGCGCCGGCGAGATCGCGGTTGAGCACGAAGCGCTGGTACGTGAGGGCTATGACAAGCGAGATGATGAAGATGACGACGGCGACCGCCGAGCCATAGCCGTAGTTGTTGGCCAGGCGGCCCTCCCTGACCATGTAGGTGGCCATGGTGGACGTGCCGGCCGTGGACGAGACGTACTGGCCCCAGATGATGTAGACAAGGTCGAACAACTGGAGCGAGCCGATGATCGACATGAACGCCCACATGCGGATGGTCGGGGCGAGCAACGGGATCGTGATGCTCCACTGCTGGCGCCAGAAGCCGGCGCCGTCCACGCGCGCTGCCTCATAGAGCTCTTCGGGGATCGCCTGCATGCCGGCGATCATGAGGATGACGGCGAAGCCGATGTACTTCCACGAGATGATGAACATGAGGGTCCAGATGGCGATCTTGGGGTTGGCGATCCAGTCCACGCCCTGCAACCCGAGGTTCTTCATGACCGCGTTGAGCGCGCCGTTCGGCTGCAGCATGAGGCTCCAGCCGGTGCCGATGATGACTTCGGAGACCACGTACGGCACGAAGATGAGCGTGCGGATGAGGCCGCGCCCCTTGAACTTCTGGTTGAGCAACAGGGCGAACAGGATGGCGAGCGGTCCTTGGATGATGAGCGACATGACCGCGATGAACAGCGTATGGCCAAGCGCCTGCTGGAAATTGGGGTCGGAGAGAATGATGCGGTAGTTGTCGAGCCCCACGAACTGGCCGTTGACGTTGGGCTTGCCGAAGCCCTTCCACTTGTAGAACCCGTAATAGGCCGCCATGAACACGGGCAGGATCACGAACCCGACGAACATGATGAGCGCGGGCACGGACAGGACGCCCATTTCAAAGCGCTGGCGGAATTTGTCGCTGTGCGAGCGGCCGGCGCGCTTGGCCCGCATGCTGGTTGCGACTGACATGGCTTACTCCTCTGGATGATGACTGCGTTGGTGAAACAGGGGCCGGGCCCCGCGGCGGCGGCCCGGCCCCGGGAGCGGTGTCAGCCCTTGCTGGCGGCCGCCTCGATGCCCTTGACGATGTCTTCGGCGTTGCCCTTGCCGGCCATCATGTTGACCACGCCTTCGTTGAGCGCGTTGCCGACGTTCTGCCCGAAGACCGTGTCGAGCCACAGCGAGACGGAGGACGCCTGGTCATAGACCTTGAGCACCTGCTGGAGCGCTTCGTTCTTGACCGCGGACTGCGCGTTCTTCGCGGCCGGGATCGTGACGAACGCCTCAGCGTATTTCTCCTGCCATTCCTTTTCGGAGATGAAGTTGAGGAAGTCCACGGCCTCCTGTGGGGCCCATGCGCCGATCGACATGCCGTCCGCGCCGGCGAGCATGGCGGTCGGGTCGCCTTCGCCGCCTTCCATCTCGGGGAACGTGAAGTAGCCGAGGTCGGCCATGTCCTTCTGGTCAGGCGTCAGGTCACGCACCACACCGGGCTCCCAGCCGCCCATGAGCTCCATCGCGGCCATGTGGTTGGCGAGCAGGCCAGCGGACGAGCTTGCGCCCTGCTGTGCGGAGGTTGTCAGGAAGCCTTCGTTGAAGCCGTCCAGGTCAAGCAGGTCCTTGACGTCGTCGCCGGCCTTGACCCAGCATTCATTGGTGAACTTGAGGTCGCTCGAGGCCTCGTCGAACGCCGACTGCGAGCATTCGCGCAGCGCGAACCAGTAGTACCAGTGCGCCGCGGGCCATGCATCCTTGCCACCGAGGGCGATCGGCGTGATGCCGGCGTCCTTGAGCTTCTTGACCGCTGTGGAGAATTCGTCCCAAGTCTTCGGCGTCTCGGTGATGCCGGCCTTCTTGAACAGGTCCTTCGAGTACCAGATGCCGCCGGGCAGCACCGACTGCGGCACGCCGTACACCTTGCCGTCGATCGTGGTGGTGTCGAGCGCCGTCTTCATCTGCGTCTTGACCTGATCGGAGATCTTGTCGGTCAGATCCATGACCTGCCCGGCCTCGACCACGTCGCGCAGTTTCTGGCCGCCACGCGCCAGGAACATGTCAGGCGCCGACGACGGGTCCTGCAGCGCGGTCTGGAGCTTGCCGTCCATGTCTTCGTTCTGGATGGCCTCGATCTTGATGTCGACGTTCGGGTTCTTCGCTTCGAACGCCGCAGCGGCATCGTCCCAGAACTTCTTGCCGTCACCCGTCGTGGAATTCATCCACACCACAACCTTGGTCTTGCCGTCTGCATTGGCGCCGGAGCCGCCTCCACATGCGGACACCCCAACGATGGTTGCAGCCGCGACCATTGCGGCGAATACTGACTTGACCTTCATGATTTTCCTCCTAGATCGCCCGTTCCATCGTTAGAGCGGGTGCCATGCGGCCGATGATAGGTTTTCGAAAACTTACGTTGTTTTCGTTAGAAACTATCGTAAGCCTACTTAGTTAAACAGTCAAATTAAATAGATTATCGGCGTTTCGTTCGTTATTGTACGCTCATGTTCACATGAACACCACATCGACATGTCGCTCGATTTGCACTTTTCCGAAACTTTCGTTACTCTGTAGTCCAATGCGGCAGCATAGGACGAACAACGCACGCGGACAACCGGCAACACCCATGCGCACAGGCAAAGGAGCCACCATGACAGGGCGGAAAATCAGATTGGCCGACATCGCCAAGACCACCGGCTACTCGCTGGCCACCGTTTCGAAGGCGCTCAATGGGCGCTCGGACATCTCGGACGAAGCCCGCGCCGCCATCGACGAGGCACTCAAAGCCTCGGGCTACCAACGCCGCGGCCAGAAAAACCCAAGCCAACGGTATGTGGAAGTGGTGTTCCAGGACCTTGACACCATATGGGCGCTCGAAGTGCTGCGCGGCGTGCTGCGCGAGACCCGGCAATATCCCGACATCAGCGTGATCACCACGGAAAGCGGCACACGCCAGCACCCCGACGATGATTGGATCGACGGCATGCTGCGCCGCAAACCCTTTGGCGTCATCTTCATTTTCGCGAATCTGACGGATGACGAAAAAGCAAAACTGCGCGTCAACAACATCCCCTACGTCATCTTCGACCCCTCAGGCGAGCCGTCGAACGACGACTTCTCGGTGCAGGCGGACAATTGGGCCGGCGGCGTGCTCGCCACGCGCCACCTGCTCGCGCTCGGGCACATACGCATCGGCATCATCACAGGCCCCGAAGAGATGATGTGCTCGCGCGCGCGGCTCGACGGATATACGTCGGCGCTCGCCGAGCAAGGCATCGCCGTCGATCCGGCGCTCGTGACCGAAGGCGATTTCACAACCGAAGGCGGCTATGCGCAGGCGATGGAGCTGTTGGCGCAACCGAACCGCCCCACCGCGATCTTCGCCGGCAGCGACCTGCAGGCGATGGGCGTCTATGAGGCCGCCCGGCAGAACCGGCTGCGCATCCCCGAAGACCTTTCGGTCGTCGGATTCGACGACGTGCAGACATCCGCCTTCCTGGGTCCGGCGCTCACCACGGTGCGCCAGCCGTTGCACGACATGGCGGCGGTCTCGACGCGCATGCTTCTGGACACAGCGGAAGGGCGCCCAACGCAGCACCACGTGATCCTGCCCACCACGCTTGTGGTGCGGGGCAGTACACGCAGCCTGCGCTGAGCACTCCACCTATACCTCACAACCGATGAGGCAACCCACAAAGCCGCCGGACCATTCGGTGCTCAACGGCGCCACGTCGATCACCTCGATGGCCGGTGCCGCCCATGCCCGTTCCGCGGACCGCGCCACGACCACACGCACCATGCCTTTGTCGAAGACGAGCATGACCGATCCCGGCTCCCCCTCGGGGATCGGCACCACGCCCTCCCTGCGCTCCGGCCCATCACCAAGCGCCCACTGCACCGACGCCCCACCCGTCGCCACACGCAGCGCATGGCGCCCGTCCTGCCGAATGCTCACGGTGCCGCACGGCGGACACAACACGACGCATCTGTCTTCAGGCATACGCCGGTACGCCACGCCATCCGCGCGCACGGCCGCGACTTCGCCATCGCCGATGATAAAGGGCACGCGCGCATCGACGACCGCCTGCGATTCACACGGTCCGATGCACATGTCGAGCAAAGTCCCGTCCGCCGCATCGATGCGCAATGCCTGCGCCAGACGCCCCGCTCCCCCGGCAAGCACAGGCCAGCCCGGGTCATCGGCCTCCTTTTGCGCGGGCCCATTGGATTCCAGCGACCATTGTGCCGGATCGCGCTGCCATACGACAGGCGCCACAAAGGTCTCCCTGCCCAGGAAACTGAGCGCCCCATGGCCCGCGGTGGGAGTCTCGCGCGACCCCAGGCATGCGACCCACCAGCCGAGCCGTGGATGATGCAGCAGATCGGCGTGGCCCACACACTGCACACGCTCCTCCAAACCCAGATGCCGGTGCGTCAGAAACGGATTCTTCTTGCACGGATGGAACAGGCGCGCATACCGCCCCACAACCGACCGCTCGTCGGCACGCGGCGCGCGCGGCTCGCCCCCGTCCTCGCGCGCTTGGGACTGCAGGGCTTCGATCGCCGGCCCGAGCCCGTCGGGGGCCCATGCGCGCATGGTCATCTCGCTGTGGTCGAAGCTCGTGCCGCCTTCCGCGGTCATCAGATACGCCCAATCGCCGATGCGGTACAGGTGCGGCCCTTCGGCCCACACCGCCTCCACGCCGTATCCCGTCCAAAGGACCGTTTTGCCGTAGTCGCCGTCCGTGTCGCATGACGCGCACAGCCGCCACGTCTCCGGGTCGATCCGCTGGGTCCACACCTCGGTCTGCCCTTCCCAACGCGGACGCACGGCCTGCCTCGTCTGCGTCCAATACACGGAGCCGTCAAGGTCCTCGAAGATGTCCGGATCGATGCCCTCGGCGCCCTCGATCCAGTACGGGCCGCGCCATGGCCCCTCAAGCGCATCGGCCTCGATGATGAAGTTGCCTTGGCTTGCGCGGGTCCCCTCGATCGACTCCGGTGCGGCCCCGGCTGCGGCTGCCGCGTCCAGATCGATGCGGGCGACAGTGCATGCGATCACGTACTTCCCGTGGATCATGCGCAATGTCGGCGCATACAATCCTCCGGAATCAAGCACGAAGGGGATCAGCAGCCGTTGCGCCATCGCCTCGTCGACGGCGTGCCCCGCAGGCTCCCAGTTCGCGATATCGTCCGAGACGTGGATCGGCAGCCCCGGCACCAGTTCGAACGAGGAATTCACCAGGGCCACGCGCCCGCCGCGCTCGTCCCACATCCAGCTTGGATCGGGGTACATGCCCCGCAGTACGGGATTGGTGATATCCATGGTCGCAGTCGTTGCGGTCATCGCGGTCCTCCATATCGGTAGTGGTCGGTCATATCAGTGCATTCGGTTCGGCGGTGCGCCATGCGTCCCGCGTCTTGCGCAATCAAAAGGGCGGACGCACCGTCGTGCCGCTCGTATGGAAAAAGCCCATGGGCCTGCGGGAACCACCGCACTCCCCCGCGCGGCGTGCCTGTGGGGGCAGGATGCGCGCGGAGCGTATGGGTGCACGGTGTGGCCCGGCGGCCATGGGCCTGCATCGCGCCTGCAGAGGAAAGGAAAGGACAGGCGGCGATTCATTGGAAGGGAGGAAAGGAAGAGTAGCATTGGCGGCATATGCCATACGTCGCGCACTGCATATGCCGCACGCCGCAGAGGTTGGATGGACGGTCCGGCCGCCCATGCGGCAGGCGGTCGGACCGCGTGACGTCAGGCGTTGGCCAGGGCGTCGATGATGTAGTTGTTGATGGTCGCCTTCACGTCCTCGAGATGATCGGGGTGCGTGGATGCGATGATCTGCTCCTGCGGCATGTCGATGGCGTAGTCGTTGAGCGATTCGAGCGTCGCGGTGCCGTCGTCGATCGACTTGCCGATGCCCGAATCATAGGAGCCGTAGCGGTTGGCCACGAGGTTCTCGATGTAGCCGTCCTGATGCATCCTGTCCGCGACGAGCAGGCCGGCGGCGAAGGAGTCCATGCCTGCGATGTGCGCGCGGAACAGGTCCTCGGCGCTGAACGACGTGCGGCGCGGCTTCGCGTCGAAGTTGAGGCCGCCGTGAGGGCCGATCTGCCCCTCGTCGAGCACCTCCCACATCACCGACGCCGTCTCGTACAGGTTCGTCGGGAACTCGTCGAGGTCCCAGCCGAGCAGCATGTCTCCCTGGTTCGCGTCAAGCGAGCCGAGCACGCCGTTGTCGCGCGCGACGCGGATCTCGTGCTGGTAGGTGTGGCCGGCGAGGTTCGCGTGGTTGCCTTCGAGGTTGAGCTTGAAGACGTCGATGAGGTCGTAGGCGCGCAGGAAGTTGCAGGCCGTCGCCGCGTCGAAGTCGTACTGGTGCGTCATCGGCTCCTTCGCCTTCGGCTCGATGAGGAACTGCGCGTCCATGCCGATCTGCTTCGCGTAGTCGGCGCACATGTGGAAGAACTTCGCCATATGCTCCTGCTCGCGCTTCATGTCGGTGACCCACAGGTTCTCGTAGCCTTCGCGGCCGCCCCAGAACACATAGTTCTCGGCGCCCAGACGCTTGCCGATCTCGAGCGAGTGCTTGAGCTGCGCCGCGGCGTAGGCGTAGACGTCGGCGAACGGCGACGTCGAGGCGCCGGCGACGAAGCGCGGGTTCGTGAACAGCGACGAGGTGTTCCACAGCAGCTTGACGCCGGTGGACTTCATGTTCTCCTCGATCTTGTCGACGACGCGGTCGAGGTTGGCGTTCGTCTCGCGCAGCGTATCGCCCTCCGGCGCGATGTCACGGTCGTGGAAGCAGAAATACTCGGCGCCGAGCTTCGTGAAGAATTCGAAGGCGTAGTCGACCTTCGCGAGCGCGTTGTCCATCGGATCGGAGTACTTGCCGTCCCACGGGCGCTGCGCGGTGCCGTCGCCGAACGGGTCGGTCAGCGGCGCGTCGAAGGTGTGCCACCAGGCGACGCCGAAGCGCAGCCAGTCCTTCATCTTCTTGCCGGCGACGACCTTGTCTGCGTCGTAGTACTGGAAGCCGAGTCCCTCCACCGGGCCGTTGCCACGGCCGACGTACTCGATCTTGTCGATGTCCCACAGTCCCATCATGACTCCTTTGTTCTGTGTTGCGCTGTGTCGCGGTGCCGTCTTCGGCGCGTCGCGCGACGGGCGAACGTCGCCGCACCGACCGCCCCCGCCATGGCGGCGGTCGCTTCTGAACGACTATGTTCATTCGTCTTATTAAGTAAACTACAACGACGGCCACTATTTGTCAAATCATCTAACTTTTATCGGCGAGTCCCGCGCGATGCCGCCGTTTTCATGTCATCCGCCCCTCCGCGCCGCCATGCGTCTGCGGCACCGCGTACGCATCCGGCGCATGCACGGGCGGCGCCGCTCCCTTTGCGCCGTCATGCGGCACGCAGTCGCACCGCCGGCCGATCGCCCGGTGAATCAGCCGCGCAGCCGCCGCACGAATCGTTCGGCGGTCCGCGCGAGCTCGTCGTCATCGATCGTCTTCGACGAGCCGTGCACGACGAAGGGCTCCTCGTAGTCGAGGCCGAGGTATCGCGCGGTCGTGCGGTACGGCAGCAGCAGCTCCTCCATCGTCGCGCCGTGCTTGCCGCCGGCCGTGTACATCCCCTCGGCGCCGCCGGTCGTCACGGCGAGCAGCATGCGCTTGCCGGCGATCGACGCGCCGTCGCCGTACGCCCATCCGGGCGTGAACACGGCGTCCTCCCACAGCTTCATCAACGCCGGCGCGCTGTACCAGTAGAACGGGAAGAGGAACGCGAGGCGGTCGGCGCGGCCGCACACGCGATGCTCCTCGTCGACGTCGATGCGGAAGTCGGGATACAGCGCGTACATGTCGCGCACGATCACGTCGCCGGGGTCCTCGCATGCAGCCCGCCGCGCGAGCGCGCGGTTCACCCTCGAAAGCCGCAACCGGTCGTGGAACACCATCAGCGCCGTCGTCATCGTCGCCTCCTCCTTCATATGCGCGACGGGCGCCATGCGCCGGCGCACACAGTGTGGGACGCGCCGGCGGCGCACGCCGCCGTCATGGTTTAATACCGGTATCCAACCTACTCCGCCACGTCTACCCGCCGCACGGCGCACGCGTGACGGGAAGCCAACCGCAGACGAGGAGCGTACATGGCAGACACAGCCACACCGATCAGCACCGAGCACGAGGACACGATCTGCGTGCAGGGCGGCTACCAGCCGGGCAACGGCGAGTCGCGCACGCCGCCGATCATCCAGGCGACGACCTTCAAGTACACGTCGAGCGAGCAGATGAGCCGCCTGTTCGACCTGTCCGAATCCGGATACTTCTACACGCGTCTGCAGAACCCGACGAACGACACGGTCGCCGCGAAGATCTGCGCGATGGAGGGCGGCGCCGCGGCGATGCTCACCTCCTCCGGCCAGGCCGCGAACTTCTTCGCGCTGTTCAACATCTGCAACCAGGGCGACCACATCGTCGCGTCGAGCGCGATCTACGGCGGCACCTTCAACCTGATCAACGTGACGATGCGCAAGATGGGCATCGAATGCACGTTCGTGAGCCCCGACTGCTCCGCCGAGGAGCTCGAGGCCGCGTTCCGCCCGAACACGAAGGCCGTCTTCGGCGAGTCGATCGCGAACCCGGCGCTCATCGTCCTCGACTTCGAGAAGTTCGCGAGCGCCGCGCACGCGCACGGCGTCCCGTTCATCGTCGACAACACGTTCCCGACGCCGATCAACTGCCAGCCGATCCGCTACGGCGTCGACATCGTCACGCATGCGACGACGAAGTACATGGACGGCCACGGCTCGTGCGTCGGCGGCGCGATCGTCGACTCGGGCAACTTCGATTGGCTCGCGCACGCCGAGAAGTTCCCGGGGCTGTGCACGCCCGACGACTCCTACCACGGCGTCGTCTACGCGAAGGACTTCGGCAAGGCGGCGTTCATCACGAAGGCGACGGCGCAGCTCATGCGCGACTTCGGCTCGACGCCGGCGCCGATCAACTCGTGGATCATGGGCATGCATCTCGAATCGCTCGGCGTGCGCATGGAACGCCACTGCGCGAACGCGCTCAAGGTCGCCACGTTCCTCAAGGACGACCCGCGCATCTCGTGGGTGAGCTGCCCGGAGCTGCCCGGCGACAAATACCATGCGCTCGCCGAGAAGTACATGCCGGACGGCACCTGCGGCGTCATCTCCTTCGGCGTGCCCGGCGGCCGCGAGAAGGTGTCCGCCTTCCTCGACCATCTCCAGATGATCGCAATCGCAACCCACGTCGCCGACGCGCGCAGCTGCGTGCTCTACCCGGCCGGAACGACGCACCGCCAGCTCACCGAGGAACAGCTCGACGAGGCCGGCGTCGGCATCGACCTCGTGCGCCTGAGCTGCGGCATCGAGAACGCCGACGACATCATCGCCGACATCCGTCAGGCGCTCGACGCGGCGCTCGGCGACTGAGCGAAACGCAGCGTAGGGGTCGGCCTCGGGATGGCAGGCGAACAGCCGTTTTGACTGCCATCCCGAGGCCGACCCCCTGCGCTTGCCCACTGTGGCATCCCCCTATCCGAACGGCTTCCATTCAGGCGGCTTGTATTCCTGAACATCCATGGCCTCATGATTGTTCGCCAGACACATGGCCGCATCGACATCGCCGTAATCGAAACTGAAATGCCCGTGCGTCTCGGCGATGGTGGGAGCACGTCCCATGCGACGATCATTCCAGTATTCGTCGAATCTGCGATCCTCCGCATCGTAGTCCTTCGCCGTATACGACGTCTTCACCAGATTGTTGCGATGCAGGCAATCCACCACCCCCTCCGATGGATTCCGATATAGGTTCGGGTTCGAATGCTGACGTTGGTACACCTCATTCACGTTCAGCATCTCCGCCATGCCGCATGCCATATCATCTTCACGCAGTTTTTCCTCCCGCGCCTCCTGCCCTTCAACAGATGCCATCGACCACCGTGCTTGATAAAACTCACCGACCTTCATAATCGGCGGCGCGGCATACCCTTTGTTGACAATACATTGACGATAGCTCGCCCATGCCTGCTCGTAGTCGGCCCGGCTAACCCGCCCTCCATTCTCCAACGCCCTCTCCAGAATAGTCACTTGACGATCCCCCATGGGCGCCCCGTGCATCTGTCCATTACGAGCTTTCTGATCGAGATCGAGCACCATCTGCACATAGTCCTGCATGGACGAGGCAATGCGCTGACCCTCCACACCAGTATCCGGATCCGCTTCGTTGGAGCCACACCCCGCCAGCAGACCGCAGGCAAAACACATCACCATGACAATTCCGCCGAATCGGGCGAAAACCTCACGCATCATCTTTCGAGTCCTCACATTCCAACTCAAAATATGGTGTGGTGTGAGACCGCATTCGATGCAGTCTCACACCACACCACACATCGTTCATCATCGAGCCGAATCAGAAGAGACGCAATCAACCTGCTCGATAGTAGGCCCAATCTCGTCCACGCTCGTTATTGCCTTTCATGGATGCCTTGCAGACTGACAGCACACCGACACTGCGGGAGTCTATTCGCCCTTCCTGAGCAGCTTCGCAGTAACCAAAAGCATAACCACTGGTTACTAATTCGATGGACGAGGCATCCCAGCCGACACTGTAGTTCCCGCCAGAAACCTTTCCATGGAAGGTCCCGGAACCGCTGTACCACTTCCCGGTATCCACCTGCGCCGCCAAAGCAGGTGCGGCCGTCGAGAAAGCAAGAGCCAGTGCACATAACATTGGCACGATTGCGCGCGTTGTTTTCTAATCTTCATGAGCCACCCCCATGATACTTGTAGACGTCTCCACTCTGAGACATCTACGAACACTATAAAAATCAGGGAAAACGATAGTCAAGCATTCTACCCATATTGTGTATGCGGGCCCAATCAATCTGCTAAGAGAAGCTCGGTCGGGCGAATCTGCATCATTCAGCACAAGACCAATTGTTTGTATTCACTTAGTTGTGGACGGCGTGAGGTGTTGCAGGAAAGTTGGACTCTTGAGTGGGATGGGAGTCCGTTGGTGGTGAAGTACACAAGGGAGCAGAGGCTTCGTGCGGTGCGGTTGTATGAGCAGTATGATCGCAGCGCGGCGTCGTTGATCAACGAGCTGGGGTATCCGTCCAGAATGATGCTGGCGCGCTGGGGCGACGAGTCGGAGCCGGGATGGCGCCTGCTGCGTCGCGCGCCGGTGGACGAGGCGACGAGGCGCCGGGCGGTGGCGAGGTACGCGTGTTTATGTTCAATGTTTCTTAGGCAGGTGGGGTGGTGCATAAATCTTCGACTGCGTTGTCGCTGTTCTTGATTATGCCATGAGGCCCAGTCTGCGTCGTCGTTTGGTGATGCTGGTGCCGTATTGGGTCTTGATGCGTTCGTCCCTGTACCAGACCATGTAGTCGTCAAGGGCGTCGATGAACTCGTCGATGCCCTGGTCCCGATGGTTCTGGTTGTGGTAGAACTCCTGCTTCAATCGGCCGAAGAAGCCCTCGGCGGCGGCGTTGTCCGGCGAGCAGCCCCTGGCGCTCATGGAACGCGTCAGCCCGTGGCGTTCGCAGATGCGGATCCATCCGGGCCAGCGGCAGTGGCATCCCCGCTCCGAGTGGATGACCGGCCGCTCGCCGTCCTTGAGGGTGGCGCATGCCTGTTCGAGCATGGTGTCGGCCAGTTCGGCCGTCGGGCTGGTGCCGATGCTCCATGCCACGGGCATCCCGTCGTAGCAGTCGATGACCGGGCTGAGGTATATCTTGCATTCGCCGATGCGGAATTCGGTGATGACCCACAGCCGGTTGGGCGCTTTGGCGTGGAAGCGGCGTTTGACGATGTTGGCGGGCGCCGGGCCGTGCTCGCCCGAATAGGAGTTGTAGCGCCTGCGGCTCTTGAGCCTGGGCGTGATGCCATGCGCGCTCATGACCCGCATGACACGTCTGGCGCACACGCGGATGCCCCGCTCGCGCAGCATCTGCCATATGCGCCGGTAGCCGTAGCGTTCCCGGCTTTGCCTGAACGCGTCCATGACCGGCTCGACCAGCCATTCGTCCCTTCCGGGCCGGTCGAATCGTCGGCGGTTGTGGTAGAACGTGCTGCGCGAAAGCCCGAACCGGCCCCACAGGTCCCTCAGCCGCATGGCGAACATGCCGGCCAGATGCAGCACCAGACGGGTCTTCCCGGCGTTGGCCGGGTTGTCAGGGTCTGCGCCCCGCTCTTTTCCCAACAGCTGCCTGGTGTATCGGACGGCCTCCACCTCGATCTCGAGTTCGAGGCGTTCGGCCCGCAGGGCCGCCAGCTGCGCGACGAGCTCGTCGCGTTCCCGACGCATGTCCCCGATCGGCCGTCCCGCGCAGGACGCCGGCGCTGGATCGTCCACCACGGACGCCTCATCGAATTCCACGGACCAAGCCGACGCATGAGCGAAGCCCTCATGTTCGACCACACCAACAACCAATCAACCACAACCAGCATGCCCCAATGACCAAACCCGAAAAAACTACATGACCAAAACCAAAACACCGACTTGACAAAATACAACCTCGCCGCCGCCCGCCGCCTCGTCGGCTCGTCCACCGGCGCACGCCGCAACCGGCGCCGGCCCGGCTCCAACTCGTCGACCCAACGCGCCAACACCTCGTGGCTCGGATACCCCAGCGCGCGCAGCGTGCGCCGCAGACACCGCCCATGCCGCAGATAGTGATCGACCGCGGCGCGTTTCTGCTCGAACGTGTAACGTTCCCCGCGCCCGTCGCCAAGCGAGCCACCGTCATCGCGGCCGGCCTCGACCCATGCCCGATGCCAGCGCGCCAGCATCTGCCGGGACGGATACCCCAGCTCGTTGATCACCGACGCCGCGCTGCGATCGTACCGCTCGTACAACCGCACCGCACGAAGCCTCTGCTCCCTCGAGTACTTCACCACCAGCGGACTCCTTTCCCACCAAAGAGTCCAAGAAATCGGCACCACCTCAAAACGGGAACATTCGGTTGAGAAATTCCGTGTCCGTCATAATACTGGTGATCATGATGAGCATATTTCATCATCGATTCTCGCACGCCGATGTACAAGATGGCCCAAAGGCGAAAGACCAGGGAAGGAGCTGATATGGTTCGGATTCCACATACAAAACAGACGAAGAAGGCCGTTGGAGGGTCGGCCGCATGCTTGATGACATTGGGCTTGGTATTCGGTTTTGCCACGCCGGCCCATGCGCAGCAGAACAGATTCACGCCATACTTCAGAAACAGCGACGTGTGGGTCGGCGATGTGCACATGGATGTGCTTGCTCGAGACGATGCGTCCAAGATGGTGGCTTCATCCAGGTCCCGCGGCTCATACTGCGAAGCATCGCAAGACACCAACCAAAAATACGGGATATCTCCGATATGGGCAAGACATGCGGCGCAACGGTTCTGGCCTCTCAGTCCATCAAATCGGCTGGCGACTACGCCTACTACGCTACCCGGTGACCCGTGACACATCGGTTTGCCGGCCGCATCGCCAATTGAGGCCGGCAATCCGCAAATACCTCTAAGGTGGGTCATAATGTCTTTCATTCGCAGAGGCTGTAGTGTGCTATTGTGCACCGCGCTGACTTTGGGATTGACATCCTGCGGATCGTCCGTCTCCTCTTCCGGTGGATGGAGCGAGAGCGGCGACACATTCCAAATGGCCGGTAGCGTTAGTGAACGTATCAAGAATCTGCTGGAGTATCACGCAGATATGGACCAGTCGCAGCGTCAGATGCTTGAACGTGCACTCGCCAACGAAGGTGAGATCTCCCATGCCGACTATCTGACGGCATGGGGCAACTACCGTCAATGTCTGATCGCCAAGGGGTACAATCCGCCGACGATGCGCCTGATTAACGGGGTGTACATCCACCAGACCAAGATTGACACCAGCGGCATGAGCGAGGCACAGCAGGATAAGCTCAACCGCGACGTCGATGGTTGTCAAGCCCGATACGTGCTTTCAGTGGATGATATCTACCGTCTGAATGTGGCAAATCCCGGTCTATACAGCAATCCCGATGTCGCATTGGTAGATTGCCTTCGCCGCCACGCGCTGGTTCCCAAAGACTATTCAGTGAACCAGTACCGTGCCGAAAGTGAGCGCTTCTTCGACACTGATGTCTCTGATACAAAGACTGAACGCGAGGCCTATACTAAACGACGCGAAGCGTTCAGCTTTGACTTCAACACCCTGCAGGCCCGTACCTGTGTGGACACCAATGACTCCAGTCTGCTCATCGATGAACTCGAAACGTGGAAGCCGCTCAGCTGACATCGCTCACGCATAATGGCCGCATGATCCAAGAATCATCACCGGCACCCGACGCGACGCTGTGAGCCGCCGCGGCCGCCGACTGCGGCCCCGCGCATGCTCCCATGCGCGGGGCACCGCTATACTTGCTGCCCATGCAACGAACGATCGTCACCTCCATCCCGTTCCTGTCCAAGCCGTCCGAAGACGCCGATCCGAACGACTCGGCCGACGCCGCGACCGCGGCCGACCTCGTCGACACGCTCAAGGCGAACCGCGGGCGCTGCGTCGGCATGGCCGCGAACATGATCGGCGAACGCAAACGCATCATCGCCTTCGTCGACGAGGATCTCGACGGCCTGGTCACCGTCATGTTCAACCCGGTCGTCACGCACGCCGACGATCCGTACGAGACGCGGGAGGGCTGCCTGTCGCTCGAGGGCGAGCGGCCGGCGCGCCGGTGGGAGCATATCGACGTCGAATATCTGACGCGGCGCGGGCGCGAACGGCGCGCCTCCTTCGACGGCTTCACCGCGCAGATCATCCAGCACGAGATCGACCACTGCGGCGGCGTGGTCATCTGAGCGTGTGCCCGCGGCGACGATGGAATATACGCGCCGCCGCCGCGGTAGGACGAAGTGTAGACCGCTTTTGGAATAATGGTTGTGCATTTGCGACCGCTTCGATTCCACGAAGCAAGACGGACAACGGAACGGAACCAACTTTGGCTGAGTTTATCTATCAGATGATCAACGCCCGCAAGGCGTACGGCGACCGCGTGATCCTCGACAACGTCACGCTGAGCTTCCTGCCGGGCGCGAAGATCGGCGTGGTCGGCCCCAATGGCATGGGCAAGTCCACGCTGCTCAAAATCATGGCGGGACTCGACACCGTCAGCAACGGCGAGGCGTCGCTCACGCCGGGCTACACGGTCGGCATCCTGCAGCAGGAGCCGCCGCTCGACGAGGACAAGACCGTCGGCGAGAACATCAAGATGGCCTTCGGCGGCATCGCCGACAAGGTCGCGCGCTTCAACGAGATCGGCGAGGAGATGGCGAACCCGGACGCCGACTTCGATGCGCTGATGGAGGAGATGGGCAAGCTGCAGACCGAGATCGACGCGGCGAACGGCTGGGATCTCGACTCGCAGCTCGAGCAGGCGATGGACGCGCTGCAGTGCCCGGACCCGGACACGCCGGTGTCGGTGTGCTCGGGCGGTGAGCGCCGCCGTGTCGCGCTGTGCAAGCTGCTGCTCGAGGCGCCGGACCTGCTGCTGCTCGACGAGCCGACGAACCATCTGGACGCCGAGTCGATCCTGTGGCTCGAGAAGTTCCTGCACCAGTATCAGGGCGCCGTCATCGCCGTCACCCACGACCGCTACTTCATGGACAACGTCGCCGAATGGATCTGCGAGGTCGACCGCGGCCAGCTCTACCCGTACAAGGGCAACTACTCCACCTATCTGGAGACGAAGGCGAAGCGCATGGAGATCCAGGGCGCCAAGGACGCCAAGCTCGCCAAGCGCCTGAAGAACGAGCTCGAATGGGTGCGTTCCTCGCCGAAGGCCCGCCAGGCGAAGAACAAGGCGCGTCTCGAGCGCTACGACCAGATGGAGCAGGAGGCGCGCAACTCGAAGAAGCTCGACTTCTCCGAGATCCAGATCCCGCCGGGACCGCGCCTGGGCTCGACGGTGCTCGAGGCCGAGCACATCCACAAGGCCTTCGGCGACCGCGTGCTCATCGACGACCTGAGCTTCACGCTGCCGCGCAACGGCATCGTCGGCGTCATCGGCCCCAACGGCGTCGGCAAGTCGACGCTGTTCAAGACGATCGTCGGCCTCGAGCCGCTGTCGGGCGGCGACCTCAAGATCGGCGACACCGTCAAGATCAGCTACGTCGACCAGAACCGCGCCGGTCTCGACCCGAACAAGAACCTGTGGGAGGCCGTCTCGGACGGCAACGACTTCATCGAGGTCGGCGGCGTCGAGGTGCCGACGCGCGCCTACGTCGCGAGCTTCGGCTTCAAGGGATCCGACCAGCAGAAGCTCACCGGCGTGCTCTCCGGCGGCGAACGCAACCGACTCAACCTGGCGCTCACGCTCAAGCAGGGCGGCAACCTGCTGCTGCTCGACGAGCCGACGAACGATCTGGACGTCGAGACGCTCGAAAGCCTCGAGAACGCGCTCATCGAGTTCCCGGGCTGCGCCGTCGTGATCTCGCACGACCGCTGGTTCCTTGACCGCATCGCCACGCACATCCTCGCGTGGGAGGGCGACGACGAGAACCCGGCGCGCTGGTACTGGTTCGAAGGCAACTTCCAGTCGTACCAGGAGAACAAGATCGCGCGTCTGGGCGAAGAGGCGGCGCGGCCGCACCGTCTGCACCGCAAGCTCACCCGCTGACCTTCCGCGCCGGCGGCCCCGAAGGGCCCGGTTGCGAACACGACCGTCGTATAACCTGACGGCGGTGTTCGCAACCGGGCCCTTTCGCGATCATGAACGCGGCAGGGCGCACCCGGGATGTTCGCATGAACACCGACCCCCATGAACATCGTCCCCGCCGGCTACGCTGTCGGCGGCAATCGGACGGGATTTGCCCGTTTCTTAACACGCCGCTGATAGATTGCAGACAGTCAGCGCAACCGCCCGCGCAACGGGCGCCATCCGGGCGCAGCGAGATCCCGCCCCCGAACAAGAAAGGACGCCGCATGACGTCGGACACCACTCCCCTGAAGCATCTGATCGATGTGCTGAACCTCGGCGAACCTTCCGTCTACCGCGACCACACCTACATCAGCGGCGAGAGCATGTACTTCCCGACCGGCCGCGTCTACGGCGGCCAGGTCATCGCCCAATCGCTCGTCGCCGCCTCGAAGACGGTGCCGGAAGGACGCGAGCCGCATTCGATCCACGGCTATTTCATCGCCCCCGGCGACATCCACGAGGATCTGCTCTTCGACGTCGAGAACCTGCGCGACGGCCATTCGTTCTCGGCGCGCCGCGTCAACGTCACGCAGTCGCAGGGATCGATCCTCACGGCGATCGCGAGCTTCCAGAAGCCCGGACAGCCGGGCGTCGAATACGCCGACCCGATGCCCGCCGACGTCCCCGAACCGGAGACGCTCAAAAGCTCGAAGGAGCTGATGGCGCCGTACGCCGACCAGTCGAACTTCGCGAAGTACTATGCGTGCAAGTCCCCCTTCGACATCCGCTACGTGTCCCAGCCGATCCTGCTCGGTCCGGACAAAAAGAGCGCGGCCGCCGATTGCGGCCGTCAGCTCGTGTGGATGCGCGCCGACGGCGACTGCGACGTGTCCCAGACGATGCACCGCGCGATCCTCGCGCTCGGCTGCGACCAGATTATGCTCGAGCCGATCCTGCGCCGCACTGGACTGACGGTGATGACACCGGGCATCTCCTTCGCCTCGATCGACCATTCGATGTGGTGGTACCGCGACGTCGACGTCACCGACTGGCATCTGTACGTGCAGGACACGCCCACCGCCGCCCACGGCCGCGGCCTGTCGACGGCGAAGGTCTACCGCCGCGATGGCACGCTCGTCGCCGCGATCGTGCAGGAGGCGATGGTGCGCGTCCCGCAGCCGGCGGACGCGCGCTGACGCGCTGCCCGTCACTTTTCCCCTTCAGGCCGCCGTCACCTGCCGTGTGCGGCGGTCTCGTCGTCGCCGTCGTCCTTCCATGCGACGCCGCGGTCGCGCCGTTCGCCGCGCATCCCGTTGCGCCGCTGCTCGATCTTCGGATGTTCGGGGCCCTCGGACGGCGGCAGCTGGCAGAATCCTTCGCCGATGATGCCGCAGACCATGTCGATCAGGCTCGCCGCGCACGCGATGACGCATTCGACGGCGATCCGGCGGTAGTACGGCGCCTGCAGATGCCCGACGATCATGAGCAGTTCGCCCGCGTACCAGCCGAGCAGCACGGCGCCGGCGAGCGCGAGCGCCTTCGACAGAATCAGCGTGTCGACGGCGCGTTCGGGCGTGATCGTCTTGAGCTGCACGCGTTTACGCGGCTCGGTCGTCGTGTAGCGGCGCACCTGCCATGCGGCGACGAGCACGCCGACGCCGAAGACGGCGAGCATCGCCGAGACGAACCACGGCAGCCCGAGCAGCAAGACATGGTGGCGTTCCTCGAGCGCGCCCGTCGCGGCGCCGCCGCCGACGCCGAGCGCGGCGGCCAGCGGATACATCCACCAGCGTGTGCGATGCGCCGCCCTCATTGCACGCCTCCGATGATCCAATGGTCCGATTCGAGTCCGGCGAACGGCGCGTCCGGCGCGCTGACGAGCAGATACGAGAGCGGATCGCCGTGGAGGGTCGCCATCGGGTCCATGTCCATCCACGGCGCGAGGATCGCGGCGCGGTTGCCCGCTCCCCCGTCGTCGATGCGCGCGCGGCCGTCGGCGTCGTCGATGTCGACGATATGCAGCGTGACGTCGCCGTCATGGGCGCGCGAGGCCGCATTGAGGAAGGCCGTCAACGCGGCCGCGTCCATCGCCGTGTCGAGCGCGGCGACAGCGGTGCGCGTCTCGCCGCCGTCGGCCGTCATCGCATGGTAAAGCGGAGAGATGCCTTCGATCTGCGTGCCCGGCTCGGCGTCGATCGCGACGATGACGTCGCGGAACAGCGACGGCGCCTGCGGCGACGCGCTTTCCATCGACACGACGGCGCGGCGCGATGCCGTGTCGGCTTCGTGTTCCCCGCCCGGCGCATGTGCGTCCTGCGCCGCGTCCGCGACCTGCGGCGCGCAGTCCTCCGGCGTCTCGCCGGAGGTCGCGGTCCAGCGCACCTGCCAGCAGACCGGGGCGGGCGTCGACGGCGTCAGCGTGAGCGTCACCCGTGCCGTCGCGGCCGCCGTCTCGCGGCGCACCGCCTCGGCGACGGCGTCGGCGACCATCGCGCCGGTCTCGCCGTCGTGCGCCGCCACGGTGCGCCGCACGGTCTCGATGAGCGTCGTCGCCGAGGCGCGCGCGACGAGTCCGCCGTCGAGTTCGACGTCGGCGTGCAGATGCGCCCCGCCGTCGAAGGGGTCGTCGACGACGTCGATCTTGCCGGCCGCCACTTCCCGGCAGATGAGCGTATGCGTTCCCATGTTCGTGTCCTTCCTGCTTGCCGATTCGCCGACGCGTCGTGCCGACCAATGCGACAGGCCCGGGCTTTGCGGCGCCGGGCCTGTTGGATGACCGACTCGCGCGGTCCGGTCAGAACTGCTGCTGCGGGATTCCCGCCGACTCCTTGAGCGATTCGGGGATCGGCACCGGCGGCACGTCCGAATCGGGACGGTTCGGGTTGCTCAGCCACACCGGACGCTTCGGGGCCATCTTGATGCCCGCGAAGACCTCCTTGAGCTCCTTCTCGTTGAGCGTCTGCTTGACGAGCAGACGGCGCACGAGCTCGTCGAGGATCTCGCGGTTGTCGGTGAGGATCTGCCACGCCTCCTGATGCGCGGTCTCGATGAGGTCGAGCACCTGCTCGTCGATCATCTCCGCCGTCGCGTTCGAATAGCTGCGCGGGCGCAGGCCGTCGAGCCCCTGGTCGTCGTCGGAGTCGATCCACTTGACGGCGCCGAGCTGCGAGGACAGGCCGTATTCGCCGACCATGTGGCGGGCGATGCTCGTCGCCTTCTCGATGTCGTTCGACGCGCCGGTCGTCGGATCGTGGAAGACGATCTCCTCCGCGGTGCGGCCGCCCATCGCATAGGCCATCTGGTCGAGCAGCTCGTTGCGCGACTGCGAATAGCGGTCCTCGGTCGGCATGACGGCCGTGTAGCCGAGCGCGCGGCCTCGCGGCAGGATCGTGACCTTGGTGACCGGGTCGGTGTTGTGCAGCGCGGCGGCGACGAGCGCATGGCCGCCCTCATGGTAGGCGGTGTTGCGCAGCTCGTCGAGCGCCATGCCGCGCGTGCGGCGGCGCGGGCCGCTCATCACGCGGTCGATCGCCTCGTCAATCGCGCGGTTGTCGATGAGCTGGGCGCCGACGCGCGCGCACAGCAGCGCGGCCTCGTTGAGCACGTTCGCCAGATCGGCGCCGGTGAAGCCCGGCGTGCGCACGGCGATCGCGTGCAGGTCGATGTCCGGCACGAAGGGCTTGCCCTTCGCATGCACCTTGAGGATCTCCTCACGGCCTTCGAGGTCCGGCGCCTCGACGGCCACCTGACGGTCGAAGCGGCCGGGGCGCAGCAGCGCCGGGTCGAGCACGTCCGGACGGTTCGTCGCGGCGATGATGATCAGGTTCGTGTCGTTGTCGAAACCGTCCATCTCGACGAGCAGCTGGTTGAGCGTCTGCTCGCGCTCGTCATGGCCGCCGCCCATGCCGGAGCCGCGCTTGCGGCCGACGGCGTCGATCTCGTCGATGAAGATGATCGCCGGGGCGTTCTTCTTCGCCTCGTCGAACAGGTCGCGCACACGCGAGGCGCCGAGGCCGACGAACATCTCGACGAAGTCGGAGCCGGCCATCGAATAGAACGGGACGCCCGCCTCGCCTGCGATCGCACGCGCGAGCAGCGTCTTGCCGGTGCCCGGAGGGCCGTAGAGCAGCACGCCGCGCGGGATGCGCGCGCCGAGCGCCTTGTATTTCGCCGGGTCCTTGAGGAAGTCCTTGATCTCCTCGACCTCCTGCACGGCGGCCTCCTCGCCGGCCACGTCCGAGAACTTCGTCTTCGGGATCTGGCCGTCGGCGAGCTTGCCGGCGTTCTTCTTGCCTCCCATGCCGAGCATGCCGCCCGTGCTGCTCATGCGGCTCATCAGGAACCAGCCGAAGCCGAGGATGATCAGGATCGGCAGCAGCGACGTGAGCATGTAGGTCAGCGCGCCCTGCGTCTTGATCGTCGCCGTCCAGCCGTTCGCCGGCTTGGCGTCCTCGACGGCCTTGACGATGTCGGCGTCCTGCGCGCTCGCGAAGTAGAACTGCACGTCGGTGCCGTAGTTGCGGTCGTTGCCCGACTCCGGGTCCTTGCCCGAATAGGCGTCCTTGAGCTTGAGCTCGACGAGGTTCTGGTTGTCGACGATCGTCGCGCTCGTGATGTTCGACGCGTTGTTCTTGAGGATCGACAGGCCCTGCTCAGTCGTGATCGTCTTCGCGCCGCCGTTCATCGACAGGAAGAGGATGACGAGCGCGACGAGCGCGACGATCGTGCCCCAGAACCACGGCGAGCGCCAAGTGCTCCTCTTGCCGTTCGGATCGCCGCCCGGGCTGTTCGGGTCGGACGGGTTGAACGGGTTCGGGCGGTTGCCCGGCGACCCGTTGCGGTTGCCGCGTGGCTGCTGCGGCCCCTGCGGGATGCTCATGCCTGCTCTCCTTCGTATACTTCCGGCTTCAACACCGCGATCGAATCGAGGTTCCTGTAGCGTTCGTCATAATCGAGTCCGAAGCCGACGACGAACTCGTCCGGGATCACGAATCCCTTGTATTTCACGTCCAACTGCACCTGATGCCGCGCTGGTTTCTCCAACAGCGCGAAGATCTCGACCGATGCGGCTCCCCTGCGCTTGAGTTCGTCGACGAGCCATTTGAGCGTGACCCCCGAATCGATGATGTCCTCGACGATGAGCACGTCGCGCCCGCGCACGTCGGTCGACAGGTCCTGACGCACCGTGACGACGCCGCTGCTCACCGTGCCCGACCCGTAGCTCGACAGGCTCATGTAGTCCGTCTCGAGCGGGATCGACATCGCCTGGGAGAACGCGACCATCGTCGTGGCCGCTCCCTTGAGCACGCAGACGAGCAGCGGCGTGCGTCCGCGATAATCCTCGCTTGCCTGTGCGGCGACTTCGGTGATCTTCCCCACGATCTGTTCATGGCTCAGCAGCTCATGATCGATTTCATGCTCTATGTCGACGATTTGCATGGGTTACATCTTGGCACACCTCAATGACGTGTTTCTGACGATTCGCTGTGCGTTTTCTGGGAAGTCGCACACCCCGTTGCCCGTGCCAATCGGAGACGAGGGCCTCGACGGCCTCGACGTGGCGCCGGCCGCTGCCCGGCGCGCACATCGCGAGCGTGCGCGCGACGACACGGAAGCGCAGCGCCGCGTCCTCGGCGGCGAGCGAACGCGTGTCGATGAACGCGCGCATGCCCCCGGCTCCGTCGTCCTCGATACGCACGCTGCGCGCGAAGACGCCGTCGGCCAGCCGTTCGAGCAGATCCATGTCGCGGCGCGCGAGCGCGGCGCCGTCGGCGAGCATCGTCGCCATGTCCCGGCCGGCGAAGGCGCTCAGCTGCGGCAGCAGCGTGTGCCGCACGCGCGATCGCAGCGGGTAGCGCGCCGGCAGCGGCTCGTCGTCGGCGACGTCGTCGCCGTTCGTCGGGTCGTCCCACCATGTCAGGTCGAGGTCCTCGCAGATGCGCGTCGTGTCGGCGCGCGCGACGCCAAGCAGCGGGCGCGCGAAGCGCACGCCGTCGATCCGCTGCTCGGGCGGCATGCCGGCGACGGCGTCGAGGCCCCCCGAACGGATCAGGTCGATGAGCACGGTCTCGGCCTGGTCGTCCTTCGTGTGCGCGAGCAGCACGACGGCGGCGCCGAGACGGCGCGCCTCGCCGACGAGCGCCGCGTAGCGCGCGGCGCGCGCCGCGGCCTCGGCGCCCTCGCCGTGGGCGTCGACGACGCGCACGTCGCGCACGACGACCGGGTCGAGCCCGAGCGCGGCGCATTGCCCGGCGGCATGTGCGGCGACGCCGGCGGACCCCGGCTGCATCCGGTGGTCGACGACGACGGCGCCGCATCGTACGCCCCACGCGGCGCACACAATCGAGGCGAGCGCGGCGAGCGCGAGCGAATCGCGCCCGCCCGAGCAGGCGACGAGGACGAGCGGCGCGTCGGCGTCCGGCTCGTGCTCGCCGTGCCGGGCGAAGCGCGTGTCCTGGATCGTGATACCCTGGGCGGCGAGCGAGGCGCGCACGGCGCCGATCGCCTGCTTCATCGTGGCCGAATACGCCATCTCACAGCTCCGTGAGCGTGGCGACGAAGTCGTCGATCGCGTCACGCGCAGCGCCCATGTCGGGCGGATCGTTGACGATGACCGCGAACACGGCGACGCCGCCCTCCTTGCGCGAGACGTTGCCGGTCATCGACGTGACGGCGCCAAGGCTGCCTGTCTTGACGCGCATCAGGCCGGCCGCGCCGTCGTCGGCGAGACGCGTCGCGGCGGTGCCGACGAGGCCGGGCACCGAAAGCCCTTCGGCGGCGGCCGGCGCGACGCCGACCTCGGTGTTGCGCAGCTGCACGTCGGCGAGCGTCATCACCGTCGCGCGCGATCCCGGCGACAGCCCCGAACAGTCGGCCATGACGAGGCCGTCGAGCGGCACGCCGAGCGCCTCAAGCCGCGTGCGCACGGCGCTGACGGCCGCCTCGGGCGAGTTGCCGGTCTTCATGTGCAGCGCGAGCAGGCGTCCGAACTGCTCGGCGAGCGTGTTGTCGGAATGCTGGAGCATGAAGCGCATGACGGCGCTCAGCGTCGCCGATTCGACCGAGGCGAGCGGTGTGCGTCCTTCGGGGGTGCGCATCTGCAGCGGCCGGTCCGCGTTCGTGACTTCGACGCCGGCTTCGGCCAGGCGCGCGGCGAAGATGTCGGCCGCGTCGGCCGCCGTCGTCTGCGACAGCGGCGGATAGTCGGAGAAGCGGTCCGGGTCGGCCGCCGCGCCGCCGCGCTGGCGGCCGCCGTCGACGGCCATCGACGAGACGGGCGTGTAGTACAGATGGTTGCCGTTGTTCTCCGCGATGCGATCCGGATAGCGGTCGTCGCCGAACATCGTGTCGTCGTAGGCGAGGCGCACCTTCGTGACGCCGCGTTTAGCCAATGCTGCCGCCGTGCGTTCGGCGAGCGTGCCGAGGCCAGCGCGGCCGTTGACGTGATGGGGGTCGCTCTGCCCCGCGCCGAGCAGCATGTCGCCGTCGCCCTGGAGGATCAACGTGTCCGCGCCGTCCTGTTCGTGCACGAGGTGGGTGGACGTCGTGAACGTCGAGCCCATGTCGAGCGTCGACGCCGCCGCGAGCGCCGTCAGCGTCTTCATCGTCGACGCCGGCTCGCGCGCCGTGCCCTGGCCGCTCGCGGCGGCCGTCGTGCCGTCCGGCTGCAGCACGAGGACCGAGACCTCGTCGCCGACGCCTTTCGCACGGACGAGTGCAGAGACCGCAGCGGAGGCCTTGCCGGCGTCGATCGCGCGCCCGAGGTCGGCGTCGGCGACGAGCGTCGCGCCGGCACGGGGCGTCGTCGCGGCCGTCGGCGCCCCGTCGACGACCGAGGAGAACGTGAGCGCGCCGTCGACGAGGCCGAGGCCATCGGCGAACACGTAGCCGCCGGCGAGCGCGAGCGATGCGAGCGCGGAGACGACGACGAGGACGACGCGGCGTGCGCGGCGACGGCGCCAACGGTGCAGCTGCGCCGCCGTCAGCGCACCGTCCCGTCCGTCCTGCGTCCCGGTGCCGTCGGCCTGCGGATTCGTCGTCCCGTCCTGCACGCGCGTTCCTCCCGTCGCCGGCCGCGGCCGGTGCGGGGCCGCGGAGCTTACTGCTGCAGCGCCGCGAAGCCGTCCAACGTGGCGAGGACCTTGAGCTTGCGGCGTTCCAACAGCTTAGCCCCCAGCCATGTACCAAGCCACAGGACCCCGGCGCCGTTGGCGAGGGCGACCGGGATGAGGACCGGATACCACCGGTCGAGTGCACCGCCGAAGGCGAGGCCGATGACAATGCCGATCGTCGGAATCATGACGGCCACGAAGAGCAGCATCTGCAGCAGCGGAATGAACATCTGCGCCGCGCCTCGGCCCTGCGGCGTGCTGAACGGCTTCTCGAGCGACGGCGTCGGATACAGGAAGACCGGGTTCATCGCCTCGGCCACGCCGATCGTCGCGAGCGTCCACGACCATCCGCATACGCCGAGCGTCAGTCCGAGCAGCCAGCCGGAGGGCGTACGCCAGAAACCCGAGCAGGCCATCGAGATCGCGAACAGCACGACGATGCTCACCGTCGCGACGAGCATGTAGGCGCGTGCGCGGCCGCGGCGGTCGTCGATCGCCGGCGTGCCGCAGATGACATCCATCGCGAAGCCGCGGCCGTCGTAGCCCAGGCCATTCGCCGCGTTAAGCGCGAACATCGTGCAACTGACGATCATGCCGACCCAGACGTACCAGTCGCCGACCCGGCGTCCCATGAACGCGAAGATGAGAACGACGAGCAGCGGCATGACGAACATGACCGACTGGCGCGGGTCGCGGCGCAGCATGCACAGCAGGCGCGCGGCCACGGCGCCGGACGGCGAGTCGGAGGTGCGCGCGAACATGCCGAGGCCCTTCTCCGCCTTGCCGCCGGAGACGGCGGCGTTGTGGGTGCGCGCATAGCGCAGGCTCCACATCGTCAGCCACCAGCACACGGCGCAGGCGGCGACGACGATGAGCAGATGGGCGGTGAAGGCTCCCCATGCGCCGTCGGCGACGTCGAAGGGCAGCATGAACGGCGCGCCGAGCGGCGTCCAGCCGACGACGTCCGCGGCGCGCACCATGTGGCGCACGTCGATCGCCGCGCCGGCCGTGTCGAGGGTCGCCATCGTCATGCCCGGCGCCTCGGCGAGCAGGATGATGACGACCATCATGACGACGTAGAACAGGTTCTTGCCGGCCTGCGAACGCACGATGACGCCGAAAAGCGACAACATCGCCTTCGAGCACAACATCGCCGTGACGATGACGGCGAAGGTGGACGCCACGGAGGCGAT
Source organism: Bifidobacterium castoris (assembly GCF_003952025.1). Lineage (GTDB taxonomy): Bacteria > Actinomycetota > Actinomycetes > Actinomycetales > Bifidobacteriaceae > Bifidobacterium > Bifidobacterium castoris. The sequence goes on from NZ_QXGI01000007.1 coordinate 86,643, forward strand.
GACCGCCGCCGCGCCGAAGCGGGCGTAGGCGGGCGTGAACGCGAGCAAGCACAGCAGGAAGGTCAGGGCGGCGGGACCGGCGAGGCCGGCGGCGACGAGGCCGGTCGTCAGCCTGCGGTCCCCGATGCCGTAGATCGCGAAATTGTCGGGCGTCATCGTCGAGTTCTCGCCGACGATCATCAGCTGGATGAGGACGGCGAGCAGGATCGCGAAGGCGCCGGCGATCGGCATCGCGATGCGCAGCACGACGCCGACGAGCGGGTCTGACTGCACGCCGAGCGCGATGCCGCCGATCAGCGCGCCGACGATGCAGCCGGTGCCGACGATCGCCGTGATGATGAAGCCGACGAGCTGCCAGACGGAGCGTCTGAGCGTCGCGATGGTGATCGCCCAGCGCAGCCGCACGAAGGTGCCGATGGACGGCTGCGCCAACGGGCCGGTCTGCGGCGCGGCTCCGGGGACGTCGCCCGCCATGGCCGTCGCCGCGCTCATCGTGCGCCGCCTTCGTGCGCCGCCGTCCGGGCGCCACCGGTCGCGTCGCCGTCCTCGCCGCCGTCGAGCCATGAGATGCGCGCGGCGCCGTGGCGGCCGCCGACGAGCTGCAGGAAGCGCTCCTCGAGGTCCTCGCCGCCCGCGACGGCATCGACGGTGCCGGCCGCGACGACGCGGCCGTGGTCGATGACGGCGACGTGCGTGCACATGCGTTCGACGAGCGCCATGACGTGCGACGAGATGATGACGGTGCCGCCGGTCGCGACGTATTCGGCGAGGATGTCCTTGATGTTCGCGCTCGAGATCGGGTCGACCGCTTCGAAGGGCTCGTCGAGCACGAGGATGCGCGGGCTGTGGATCATCGCCGTCGCCAGGCAGATCTTCTTCGTCATGCCGGCCGAATAGTCGCGCACCATGACGTGCGCCGAATCGGTCAGGTCGAAGGCGGCGAGCAGATCGGCGCCGCGGCGCGACGCCTCGGCGCGGCCCATGCCGCGCAGCATGCCGGCGTAGACGAGCAGCTGCATGCCGGTGAGCGTCGTGAAGATCTGGTCGGGCTGCGGCATCAGGCCGATGAGGCGCTTGGCCCGCGCCGTGTCGGCCCACACGTCATGGCCGAGGATCGCCGCCGCGCCGGCGTCCGGTACGAGCATACCGGTGAACATGTTGATCGTCGTCGTCTTGCCGGCGCCGTTGGGACCGACGAGGCCATAGAACGAGCCGACGGGGATGTCGAGAGACAGGCCGTCCACGGCCACCTTGTCGTCGAAGCGTTTGAACAGGCCACGCATCGAAACAGCCATATGCGGATCGGGGGCGCCCGGCGCCGGCATCGGGGGAACTGCACTCATGCCTGCCACGCTATTGCAGCGTCCGGGGGAATGGAAAAAACGTCTCAGCTCGTGGACCGCGCCGCAAGACGGGTCCGTCACGACGCCTGTCTGGCGGCGGCCGCCTCGTCGCGCCCGGCGCGTTCGTCCTCGAGCCGTTCGTCGTCCGGCGCGCCGCCCTTGTGCTCGATCGGCTTCCACTGCGCCTTCGAGAAGACGGCCTGGAACGAGATCGGCACATAGCTGAGCATGTAGATCGGGAAGCTGAGCACATAGGCGAACAGCTCCTTGTTCGTCGCGCCGATCCGGCGGCGTTCGACGACGATCGTCAGTGCGGCGAGCGCCATCATGAACAGCACCGACCAGACGATGCCGTTCATCCAGTTGAACAGCGAGCCGAGCTGGCTCGCCCACGAGACGAAGCCGAAGGCGGCGTAGATCGCGCCGAGCGCGATGCGGATCATCGCGAGCAGCATGAACGGGCACAGCAGCAGCGTGAAGTCGATGCACGAGAAGTCGCGTTCGCGCACGGCGCGGCGGATGAGCGAGGGCCCGTAGTAGCGGAAGACCTGCAGGAAGCCCTTGCTCCAGCGCAGGCGCTGCCTCCAGCTCTGCGCGAAGGTGACCGGCTGCTCGTCGTAGAGGATCGCCGAGCCCACATAGCCGATGCGGTCGCCGTGCAGCACCGAGTCCATCGTGAACTCGAGGTCCTCGGTGAGCAGATGGAACTTCCAGCCCTTGTTGCGGCGCATGACGCCCTGCGAGAACATGAAGCCGGTGCCGCCGACGTGGCAGCTGTTGCCGAGCCACATGCGCGAGGCGCTGACGAATCTGGACTCGCGGATGAACCACAGCGCCGAGCCCGACGAGACCCAGTTGTCGGAGAGGTTGACCGAGTTACGGTAGCTCGTCAGGATGCGGAAGCCGGACTGGAACCCCTTGTTCATCTCCTCGAAGTAGTGCTCGTCGAGGCGGTTGTCGGCGTCGAAGACGAAGAACGCGTCGTAGCGGTCGGCGGTGCCGTCGCCGATCATCGTGTCAAGCAGGTAGGTCAGCGCGTAGCCCTTGCCGATCTTCGTCCGGTCGAAGCGTTCGACGACGTTGCAGCCGAGGTCGCGCGCGATCCTCGCCGTGTCGTCGGTGCAGTTGTCGGCGACGAGCCAGATGTCGATGAGCGGGGATGGGTACGTCTGCGTCTGGATGTCGCGGATGAGGTTACCGATGACGGCGCGTTCGTTGCGCGCGGAGACGAGGACGGCGTAGCGCTTGTCCATCGGCGCGTCCGGGAAGGTGATCGGCTTGGCGAACAGCGAGATCAGGATGCACACACCCTGATAGACCATGCCGACGCCGCCCACGGCGACGAGCAGGATGTCCAGAACGTTGAGCAGCACCATCAGCGCCAATGACTCCTTGGGTTGTCCGGCCCCTTGGACCCGGAACGTCTCTTGTCTTGCTTGCCGTCTTCCGATTCTACCTGCCGGGGTGCGGACGCGGGGGCGTCGGCTGCGGGCGAAGCGCCGGCGTCGGCTGCTCCGGCGTGCGCGTCGCCGCCCCCCTTGAGCCCTTGGCGATGGTCGGAGTCGAGGATGCGCTTGGGGATCGCGACGGTCGGCGAGTCAGCGGTGACGGGCGCGCTCGCGCCGCCGTAGGCGGCCTCGCGCAGCTGCGCGATCGCGTCGTCGTCGAAGGAGACGTGCGCGGACGATCCCTTCGCCTGGCGCGCGCCGGGGATGTGCTCCCCGACCGGCTTGAGCACGTGCTCGTTGATCGCGTCGGCCGCCTCGACCATCTTCGACTTCTTCTTCGTCGTCGGATCGTTCATCAGCGGCACGTCGACGAGCGGGTACTGCTTCATCGAGACCTTGAGCAGCACCTGGATGCTCGCCGTGATCGGCAGCGCGAGGAACGCGCCGAGCGCGCCGAAGATCGAGCCGAAGAACAGCACCGACAGGAACGCGATGCAGGGGTTGAGGTCCATCGTGCGCTCCGAGATCTTCGGCGACAGCAGCAGGTTCTCGATCTGCTGGTAGATCGTGATGAACACGATGACGCCGATCGCATATCCGATGCCGCGCTCGCCCCAGGCGAACATGACCGGCAGCGCGCCGCCCAGATAGGTGCCGATCGTCGGGATGAACTGGGAGACGATGCCGCAGAACAGCGCGAGCGGCAGCCAGTACGGCACCTTGATGATCACGAGGAACACCGACATGCACGCGGCGTTGATCGCGGCGAGGATCGAGCGCGAGAACAGGAAGCCGGAGATCTGCTCCTGCACGACGGTCCATGTCATCAGGAAGCGGCGCTGCGAACTCGGCGCGATCCATTTGCACAGGCTGCGGCGCAGTCGGGGGCCCGCGATCGCGATGTAGAAGGCGACCATGAGCGCGGTGATGAAGTTGAGCAGGTTCGAGAAGACGCCGAGCGTCGTGCTGAAGGCCTGTCCGGCGAAGTCGGTCACCCAGTTGCCGCGGATGTTCTTGATGATCTCGCCGCCGAGGTCGTTCATCTCGGGGATCTTGAAGTCGGTCTTCTCGCTGACGAAGGAGGCGAGCTGGTTGTACAGGTCCGGGAACCCCTTGACCATCGAGATCATCTGCTGGACGAACATGTTGCCGAACAGCGCGAGCAGCGTGATGACGATGACGATGAGTCCGATGAGGCATGTGACGGCGGCCACGCCGCGCTTCCAACCGTGTTTGATGAGCCGGATGATGAGAGGTTCGACTGCGAGCGCAAGGAACAGCGCGATGACGACGTCGAAGACGATGTAGGTGATCTTGAACCACGACGAATACGCGAACCAGGCGAGGAAGACGGCGATCGCCGTGTACAGCAGCGCTCGCCCGTACCATTCGGGCGGCCGGCGTGGGTCGCCCTTGGCGGGGAACAGCGATGCGACGTCGAGTTTCCTCTTGGCGTCGGCCCCGTCGGCCCCGTTCGTACGCTTCACGCCGGCCTCGCCGGCCATGTCTTCGGTCTGTGGCTCGCTCATGCCCCTCATTAAAGCACACCCGAGGCGCACGCGCGTGATGGGGGCACCAGGCCGCCATGCACGTAGGCACTGTACGGGCGCGCACATATTCTTGAGACCATGCTGAAAGTATCGATCATCATCCCGGCGTGGAACGAACAGGACCGCATCACCGACTGTCTGGACAACGCGCTTCGCCAGACGGTGACGCCGCACGAGGTCATCGTCGTCGACAACCGATCCACCGACGACACGGTGGCCGTCGTCGAGCGCTACATGCGCGAGCATCCCCAGGCGCCGGTCAAGCTGCTGCATCAGGACGAGGAGCAGGGGCTCATCCCGACGCGCAACTTCGGGCTCAACGCGGCGACCGGCGACGTGCTCGGCCGCGTCGACGCCGACTGCATGCTCAAGCCGGACTGGGTCGAGGTCGTCGCCGGCATCTTCACCGAGGACAGGGACGCGATGGGCGCGACCGGCCCGGTCACCTACTACGACATGCCGGCGCGCAGGATCGCGCTGCGCGGCGACGACAGCGTGCGGCGCCACACCTTCCGCGCCGACGGCGGCAAAGTGCTGCTGTTCGGCTCGAACATGGCGCTGCGCGCGAGCGCGTGGCACGAGGTCGCCGGCGAGGTGTGCCGGGACCGCGAGGACGTCATGCACGAGGACATCGACGTCTCGCTGCATCTGCTCGGCCGCGGCTTCAAGACCGTCTATTCGGAGCGCATGATCTGCGGCATCTCGGCGCGGCGCATGGACACGTCGTTCAAATCGTTCCGCAACTACATGAAGCGCTTCAAGAACACCTTCGAGGCGCATCCGCAGCATTGGCGCACGCGCAAGTCCGAACGCACGCTGTATCTGATGTATCCGTGGCTGCACGCGCTCTTCCCGGTCTACCAGCAGTACCTCGAATCGAGGGAGATCAACCCGGCGCTGCGCATCTGGTTCCGCGAGCAGGCCAAGCTCGCGCGCGCGCAGGGCGACCCGCTCGACGACCTCCCCGGCATCGACGTGCTCGTCACGGAGACGCCGACCGGCGTCGACGGCATCGACGAGATCAGCAGCAGCGGCATGTTCGACGATGACGACGACGCGCATGTGGCCGACGGGTTGACGGCGGAGACGCCGGCGGCGGCCGCCGAGGACGCGCGAGACGGCGCCGCCGACGCCGAGCACGACGCGATCGTCGCGGCCGAGGAGGCCGTGGCGTCCAACGGACCGGCGATCCCCCCGGCGACGAGCGACCAGGGCGTCGACGCCTCCGCCGAATCCGCATCCGCCGCGAAGGAATAGGCGCTCCACTCCACTCCCATTCGCGCAGCCCCGCCGCATCCGCCGGCGGGGCTGCGGGCGTCCGGCGCCGCACGACACACCGGATCCACACGCCGCCGGTTTTGTTCTGTCATCGTACTATATATAGTTTTATCAATAAACTAACTCGATGACCGAGTTGACAACGCCGGCAGCGTCGCCGTCGACACCATGACGCGGCGCATGCCAGAAAGGACCGGACACGGTGCGATACGGCCACTTCGACGACGCGCGCAGGGAATATGTGATCGAGACCCCGGCGACGCCGCTCCCATGGATCAACTACCTCGGCAACGAGGACTTCTTCTCGCTCATCTCGAACACGGCGGGCGGATACTCGTTCTACAAGGACGCGAAACTGCGCCGCATCACGCGCTACCGCTACAACGGCGTCCCCGCCGACGAGGGGGCGCGCAGCTTCTATCTGACGCTGATGGAGCCGGCCGATGGCGCCGACCCGATGGACGACGCCGCGCTCAGGCCGGTCGCCAGCTGGTCGCCGACCTTCCTGCCGCTCAAGACGCCGCTCGACTCCTACGAATGCCGCCACGGCATGGGCTACAGCGTCTTCCGCGCCTCCTACGCCGGCATCGACTCGGAACTGACCGCCTTCGTCCCGCTGCACACGCCCGCCGAGATCAACAAGCTCACGCTGACGAACACGACGGACGCCGAACGAATCGTCGACGCGACCGCATGCGTCGAATGGTGCCTGTGGAACGCCGTCGACGACGCGAGCAACTTCCAGCGCAACCTGTCGACAGGCGAGGTCGAGGTCGAGCAGGGCGACGAGGCCACGCTGATCTACCACAAGACCGAGTTCAAGGAACGCCGCAACCACTACGCGTTCTACTCGGTGAACGAGCCGACGGTCGGCTACGACACGGTGCGCGACGAGTTCCTCGGCAAGTTCAACGGATGGGACTCGCCGCAGGTCATCGCCGAAGGACGCGCCCGCGACTCGGTCGCCTACGGATGGTCGCCGATCGCGGCGCCGCGCGTGCGCGTGCGGCTCATGCCCGGCCAGAGCGCGTCGCTCGTGTTCATGCTCGGCTACGTCGAGGTCGCCGACGACGCGAAATGGGAGGACCCGGACGACCCGGCGAAGGTCGGCGTCATCAACAAGCGCCCGGCACACGAGCTCTTCGCGCGCTTCGACACCGTGGACAAGGTGGACGCCGCCTTCGACGAGCTCAAGCGCTACTGGACGTCGCTGCTCGACGGCTTCCAGGTGAGGACCGGCGACGACAAGCTCGACCGCATGGTCAACATCTGGAACCAGTACCAGTGCATGGTCACCTTCAATCTGTCGCGCTCCGCCTCGTACTACGAGTCCGGCATGGGACGCGGCATGGGCTTCCGCGACTCGAACCAGGACCTGCTCGGCTTCGTGCACATGATCCCCGAACGCGCACGCGACCGCATCATCGACATCGCCTCGACGCAGCTGCCCGACGGCTCGGCATGGCACCAGTACCAGCCGCTGACCAAGCAGGGCAACGCCGACATCGGCGGAGGCTTCAACGACGACCCGTTGTGGCTCGTCGCCTCCGCCTTCGCCTACCTCAACGAGACCGGCGACGACGCGATCCTGCGCACACCGACGCAGTTCGACAACACGGCCGGCTCCGAGCAGCCGCTGCTCGAGCACCTGCGCCGCTCCGTGCGCTTCACGATGACGCACCGCGGCCCGCACGGGCTGCCGCTCATCGGACGCGCCGACTGGAACGACTGCCTCAACCTCAACTGCTTCTCGTCGACGCCCGGCGAGAGCTTCCAGACCGTCGAGAACAACGACACCGGCATCGCCGAGTCGGTGTTCATCGCCGGCATGTTCGTCCTCTACGGCGAGCAGTACGCGCAGATCCTCGAACGCTTCGGCGCCGCCTGCGGCATGGACGGCGACGCGGTGCGAGCCGAGGTCTCCGACGTGCGCGAAGCGATCGCGCAGATGCGAGCCGCGACGCTCGACGCCGGTTGGGACGGCGCATGGTTCCGCCGCGCCTTCGACGCGACCGGCGACGCGGTGGGCACCGCCGGGGACAGCGAGGGGCGCATCTACATCGAGCCGCAGGGCATGTGCGTCATGGCCGGCATCGGCGTCGACGACGGACGCGCCGCGCAGGCGCTCGCCTCGACGAAGGAGCTGCTCACCTGCCGCTGGGGCACGTCGATCCTCGCGCCCGCGTACTCGACCTACCGCATCGAGCTCGGCGAGATCTCCTCGTATCCGCGCGGATACAAGGAGAACGGCGGCATCTTCTGCCACAACAACCCGTGGATCTCAATCGCGAACGCGATCGTCGGCAACGACGACGAGGCCTTCGCCGTCTACACGCGCACCTGCCCGGCCTACACCGAGGAGTATTCGCAGATCCACCGCACCGAGCCATACGTCTACTGCCAGATGGTCGCCGGTCCCGAGTCGCACGCCCCCGGCGAGGGCAAGAACTCGTGGCTGACCGGAACCGCCGCATGGACCTTCGTCGACGTCTCCCAGTACCTGCTCGGCGTGCGGCCCACCTTCGACGGCCTGCTGCTCGACCCGCACATGCCGGCCGACTTCACCGATCTGCACATCGAACGCACGTGGCGCGGCACCCGCTACATCATCGACGTGACGCGCACCGGCAAGCCGTCGCTCACCGTCGACGGCGACGCCATCGGCGGCAACGTCGTGCCGATCGCCGACGCGGGCACGAAGGAGGTCCACGTCGTGCTGACGATCTGACGCCCCGCCCCCACGCACCGCATGCCGGATGCGCGGCCGTGCATCCCGGGCCGCGGACCGTCCGGCATGCACGGCCGCACATCCGCGGGATCACGCACAGCCATGACGAGAACATCTCCAACGCCAACCTCCCCCGGTATGATCACCGGGGTTCGCATCGGTCTGGTCACGCAAACGGAGAACCCCTCCGCATCGATGATGCGGAGGGGTTCTCCTATGGTGGCTCCGAGCGGCGTCGATCCGCTGACCTAACGATTTTCAGTCGTTCGCTCTACCAACTGAGCTACAGAGCCATGAATCCCACAGAACCAAAGTCCCGCGGTTTTCGCGACCACGACCGGACTTGAACCGGCGACCTCCGCCGTGACAGGGCGGCGCTCTAACCAACTGAGCTACGCGGCCTTGGACCATGAAGAGGAATCCTCTCCCTGACCAAGCGACCCCGGCCGGACTTGAACCGGTGACCTCCGCCGTGACAGGGCGGCGCTCTAACCAACTGAGCTACGGGGCCGTGTTCTTCGCGGTGAGAAGCTCATCGCGACAACAGATGTATATACTACCGAAATGATCCCAAAGCGCAAATCACGGCGTGTCGCCTTCTGATGCGGGCTTCACACCGTCGATTCGCGGCACTCACATCGCGAGCTCGTAGACGACCGTCGAGGCCGCGGCATCCGGCAGGCGCGAGGCCATGTCGTCGAGGAACGCGATCTCATCGCCTCTCGAGAAATCCTTGTGGCCGTCGTAGTAGCCGTTCGTCGTCGTGCATTCGTCGTTGATGCACACCTGCACCTGCTCGCCGTTCTCGATGACCTTGACGTCCATCGAATTGACGAACCACACCACCATGGCGATGACCACGACCGTCAGCACGCTGAGGATGGCGCCGATGATCGTGCCGGCGATCGCCATGCCGCGGCTCTTCTCGCCGGTGCGCCTGATGCGCACGAGCGCGATGATCGAGATGATGAGGCCCGCGATCGGGATCACGAACGAGAGGATGAATCCGATGATGCACAGCGCGCTCCAGCGTGCGCCCGCATCCGCACCTGCCCCGTAGTACTGCGGCGCGCCCGGATACGGCGTGGTCGGGCCCGCGCCGTAGACGCCCTGCGGCAACGGCTGCGGCGCCGGATACGGCTGCTCGCCGTAGGCCGGCTGCGACGCCTGATACGACTGCTCACCGTAGGCCGGCTGGGAAGGCGCGCCGTACGCATCCTGTCCGGCGGCGCCGTTGTACGCCTCCGCGCCGTTGTCGTAACCGCCCTGCGTGTAGTTCATCGGCTGCTGAGCGTCGTTGTTCTGAGGATAGTCTTCGTTCATGCGACTCACTCTAGCGGACCCGAGCGCCGAACGCGACGGCCGCCTCGCTGTATGGGCGCCGTCACGGATCCGGCTTTCGGTGCAGCCGTGAGAATACTCGCCCCCGCGCGCGCCGCGGACACCGTACCGTAGAGGAAGCGGACATGAAGCACATACCATCGAACAACAGAAAGAGGCAATCATGGCGAACAAGACCACGACCATCGACCCGGAGAAGGATCCGGACGAGCTGACCGACGCCGAGCTCGAGGAACTGCGCGACCCCGACGACAATCCCGACAAGGCGGACGTCGACGCCTCGGCGCACAACGTGAACATCGCCGCCGTCATCTGCGGCGTCGTATGCGGCGTGCTGCTCATCGGCGCGATCTGCTGGCTCGTCGCCCGCGGCCGCGAGCATTGCGAGGACCATGAGATGCGCCGCGATTTCGAGGCGCTCAAGCGCAATGTGAGGCGGGTACCGGAACTCGTCTCCGAGAACGACGACGTGCGCAAGGCCGTCAAGACGATCTCGACGCATATGCGCGACATGCGCGACGACGCGCAGGACGCCTTCGACCGCGCCCACGACGCTCTGCGCCGCTGAACGCAGCGAACACCGGCGGACGGCCCCTGCCGCCGACCATATGCGCAAGCGATTCCAAGGTGTTCAGACCGCGTTCGAGACGCCCGTCGGAAACGATGACGCGCGCGGTAACGATTCGGTTACATCGCCCGCATGCATGGACGTGCGGCGCGCGGCTCCGCACACCGCACGCCGACGATGCCGCGGGACGTCACTCGGCGGCGCCGTCGGCATCGGCTCCGTCGTCGTCGACGACCCGCGCCTCGACCTCGTCCGCATCCGCGCCGCGCGCATGCCGTCCGCATCCATCGACCGCCGTCTTCGCGTCGCGTGCCTGCGCGAACTTGTCGCGCATCGTCGGGTTGCCCCAGGTGAGCTTGCGGATCGTCAGATCCTGCGCCTTGTTGTTGGCCAGTTCGAGCTGGCGTTCGGAGCCGGCGAGCTCGTCGCGCGTCTTCTGCAGTTCCCTGATCGCGTTGTCGATGCGTTTGATCGCCTCCCGGTAGTGCCTCGCCGCCAGGTCGAAGTTCTTGCCGAAGCGCTCGCGGAAGTCGTTGAGCTTGTCCTCGAAGCCGGTCACGTCGGCGTTCTGCCGGCGCATCTGCTCTACCTCGCGGCGCAGGTCCACCGATTTGCGCGCCGCGTTGCGCAGCAGCGTGATCAGCGGGATGAAGAACTGCGGACGGATGACGTACATCTTCTCGTACTCGTACGAGACGTCGACGATGCCGGCGTTGTAGAGTTCGCTGTCCGTCTCGAGCATGCTGACGAGCACCGCGTATTCGCAGCCCTTCTCCTTCCTGTCCTTGTCGAGCTCCTTGAAGAAGTCGGCGTTCCTGTGCTTCTTCTCGGTCGATTCCATTTCGTTCTTCATCTCGAACATGATCGAGATGTATTCGTCGCCGTCCTCGTCGTAGTCGCGGAAGATGAAGTCCCCCTTGCTGCCGGTGCGCGCGTCGTTGTCCTTGTCGAAGTAGGCGGTCGGGAACGCGCCCATGCGCGCCCTGTTGAATTCGTTCAGGCAGTGCTGTTCGAGTGATTCCCCGACCATCTTCGTCGACAGCCTCGTCTTGAACTCCTTGAGCCGTTCGATCTCCTCGTCGCGCAGCTCGAGCTCCTTGCGGTGCTGCTCGTCCTTCATCCGCAGTTGCGATTCGTAGTTGTCGGTGATCGACCGCCTGTCGTGTTCGCGCTCGTATTCGCTTTTGTCGAGCGAATGCCTGAGCTCGTCGCGCTCCTTCTCGGCCGCGGCGACGGCTTCGCGCACTTCGAGCCGCTTGTGCACGTCGGCCTGCTCGATCCTCGCGTTGAGCTCGGCGATGCGCTTCTCGTAGTCCGACGTCGTCTTGAGCATCTCGGCGTCGCGGCGCGCCTCCTCCTGGCTGCGCGCCGATTCGAGCTGCGCCTTGAGCGCGTCCGTTTCGGCCTGATGCCTGATGCGCGACCGTTCGAGCGCCGCTTCCTTGTCGTCCGCGGCCTGCTGCGCGTCGCGTTCGATGCGTTCCTTGAGCGCGGCGATCGTCGCCTTGTCGTCCGCCTCCTGACGTGTGTGCTCGCCGCGCAGCTGTTCGAGCGCGGCGTCGCGTTCGGCCGCCGATTCGCGGCGCGCCGATTCGAGCTGCGCCTTGAGTTCCTTGATCTGCCCGTCCTTCTCGAGTTCCGTGTGCTCGATCCGGGCCTCGAGCTGCGCCTTGAGCGCGTCCACCTCGGCCTGATGCCTCGTGCGCGTCTGGTCAAGTTCAGCCTGCGCCTCGCTGTGCGCCTGCCTGAGTTCGGCGTCGGCCTGCTGCTTGATGAGCGTGCTGCGTTTGTCGACCTCCTCCTCGATCGCGGCGCCGCGCACCTGCTGCAGGATGTCGGCGTAGTCGTCCTCGTCGATCGCGAACTGCGTGTGGCAGTGCGGGCAGATGATCGTATGGTCCATTGCTTCCTCCCTGATATGTTCGTCGTGCGGCCGGCCGCGCTCAGAGCGGCCTGGCGCACATCCTGCTTCGTCGCGCGGCCGCGGAACGATGCGGCCGGCCGCATCGCGTGCGGCGTCGCTTCATCGTCCCCCTCCTCGTGTTCCCCGATCCGGATGCACGGTCCATCGTAGCGGCAGGGCGCCGTCATCCGCCCAGGGCCGTCCGGATCCTCGTCACGGCGTATCGCGAGGCCTCGTCGAAGGTGCCGTTCGACCGGTACAGGCCGTGCGCGTCGCCACGGCCGCCGAGCTGGCAGGCGAAGTCGTCGGCGTTGCAGTAGCTGACGAGCCTTCCCTGCAGCGCGCGCAGATCGTCGTCGCCGCGCGCGCCGAGGATGCCGTCGACCGCGACGTCGTAGCTGCCGGCGCCGTAGTCCGCGGAGCCGTCGAACCGCGGGTCGCCGAACAGCTCGACGGCGACGATGTCCGCGAGCGCGCGCTCGCTCAGCCGCTGCCCGTCGTCCTCGTTGAAGCGCGCCCCGGGTGCGCTCAGCGCGTCGCCGACGACCATCGCACCCTGCGAGTAGCCGAGCAGCGCGGTCTTGACGCCGGGGCAGGCGTCCGCCTGCGCGTTGAGCGTCTTGACGAGCATGTTGACGCCGCGCGCCTCGCTGCCCGCCTTCCATGACGCCGGATAGTCGAGATCGTCGATGGCCGCGCGTCCGCCGACGCCTTCGTCGATCATCCGCGCGAGTTCGTTGAGCGAGCCGTCCCCGGCTTTCTCGAGCGTGCCGCGCACGATGACGATCCGCACGTCCTTGCCGGCCGGGCAGGAGGCGTCCACGGCGCCGTCCCAGTGGTCGGGGCCGTTGAACAGCATGTCCGACCCGACATGTCCGGCGTCGCTGCCGGCGGGGTCCGTCGTCGGCGCCGATGCGGACGTCGTCGGCGCCGGCGCCGCGGAGGCCGCCCGCGACGCATCGTCCGACGAGCCGCAGCCGGCGCCCGCAAGCGTCAGCATGCAGCTGAGCGCCGCCGCGGTCGCCGTGCGTCCGATCCGCGCCGCGCGTCGCCCGCGCATCCGGTGTCCATGCCGCATATGTGCTCCTCTGTTCGTCGTGTCGTCGCCGCGGTCGTGGCGCGGCCCCGTCGCCCCCCCTCCGCGATCGCCGTCATCGCGCCTCGCGCATGCCGTGATCGCGGACGAGCGCGTCCACGATCATCCCGTCCCGGCATATGCGCGGCGATGCTCGCAAACCACCCCGTCCGCGAACGGCCCGGACATGAATCGCCCCGGAGATGATCGCGAATCTCCGTCGTTCACACGCTTGCGGCGGCGACGATCCACAGCCGCGCCGGCGAATCCCACGCGTTGCATTCCTCGCCGAAGCCGCGCGCGAGCGGCAGCGTCTGCCGCAGCGTCGCCCAATCGTCGGCGTCGAGCCGCCGTGCTCGCGCCATCGTCTGCGTCAGCGGCCGCACATGCCCGAAGACGCCTTCGTAGACGAAGCGTTCCATCCGTTCGACGCGGTTGCGCAGCGCCCGCCACAGCCACGCCTTTCCCCACGCGCGCACCGGCAGCCCGCTGCCGTCGAGCGCGGGCAGCGCGTCGTCGCGGGTGGGATACCGCCGCTTGCCGCATCGCCTGCTGTAACTTGAACGGTACAGTCGCGCCATGGCAATCACCACCTTCATCATGCAGCCGGCACGGCGCGCCGGTATGTAGCCATCAATTATAGGAACGCGACGCGGGCGGTCAACCATGTCCCGCCGGCGCGCGCACGACGTTCACCGACGGCTCACAGCCCCAGATGCCCCTCGCGTTCGGCAACGCCGGGTTCGACGTCGAGCGTGACCGGCGCGAACGCCGTCGGATCGTCGATGAACGCGCGGACGAGCCGCCATTGGCGCCTGGAGACGCCGATACGCGAGTCGGGGCGCACGATGCACACCGGCGCCGGCGGATCCGCCGATTCGATGACCCGTCCGGCGCGCTCCGTGCACTCCTCGTCGTCGATCCATACGATCGGCAGCGGCGTCGTCGACGCGCCCTCGATCGCGATCCTGCGCACGACGGTGCGCAGCTTGCCGCCGCGCAGACCGGTGTAGGTGACCGGATCGTACCACTGCGCGGTGCGCACGTCACGACCGTCCCATCCGAGCGTCGCGTTGAGCGCGGCCGTATACGGCTGCCATGTGGACAGCCAGACGAGCTCGATGACGCCGTCGCGCGAGCGCGGCCATGTCCGCGGCGAGCGCATGCGACCAACGCACCGTGTAGGCCGCGCTCCCCGCCGGCACGACGGCCTCGCCGTCGAGGCGGAACGTGCCCCCGCCGCCGCTCGCGCGCACGCCGTCGGCGCCGGCGAAGGCGTTGAGCACGCCGTCGAAGTCGGTGTAGACGACGGCGCGCGGCCGCGGCTCACTCACAACCGCCATATGTTTCACCGCCTGTTTCACATGACTCCTCGGCAGCGTCGGCCCGCGTCGCGCCGCCCTGCGATTCCATCCCCTCGATGCCGGCCTGCGCGAGCCTCGCCTCCTTGAGATACATGCGCAGGCCGCCGTCGACGGCCGTCATCGCCGCCGCATAGGCACGCCGGTAGCAGGCGAGCGCCTGCGCTGCGATCCGTGCGCGCACGTCGGGCGTGTGCGCACCGCCGTCGGCGAGACGCCACTCGTAGGCCTCCGCCATCCGCAGCTCGATCAGCGCGACGGTCGCGCCCTCGTGCGGGTCGTCGGCGTCGAGCGTACGCGACGCCAGATGCGACGCCCGCTCGTAGCAGCTGAACGCCTCGTCGAGGTCCTGCGCGCAGCCGCAGCCGTCGCGGCGCATGTCCCCCAGATGGCATGCGCCCTCCGCGTCGCCGAGCGAGGCCGCATGCGCGAAGCAGCCATAGGCCGCACCGTCCGCATCCGACGCCTGCACATGCCGATACAGGTACAACATGCCCAGATCGGTCGCGGCGCCCGCGTCGCCGAGCCGGGCGGCGCTCGCGAACCAGCGCGCCGCCTCGGCGAACAGCCGCTCGCGCTCGTCGGGGTCGCCGGCGAGCAGTGCGCGCCTGCTGAACTCGTCACCGCGCAGATGCGCCGCCCGCACGGCGTCGGCCAACGCCTCGGTCACCTCCGGCAGTCCCGCCGCGCATGCATCGGCGCTTCCGACGACCGGCTCCCCCTCCGTCCGGCGACCGTCGGACAGGCCGAGCGGTCCCCCGCACAGCACTTCGGCGATGACGTGCCACCCGCGCAACGCGTCGTCCCACGGGCCCGGGATGCCGCGCCCGTCGCCGTCGCGCTCGTCCTCGAAGCCGTAGACGACGCCGGCGAGCATGCCGGCGAGCGCGGCCGCCGTGTCGCAGCCGGCGCCGAGGCCGACGGCCGTGAACACGCAGTCGGTGTAGGAATCGGTCGTCGTCAGGCACCAGAACGCCGCCGACAGCGTATGGGACACGTATCCGTCCGCATGGATCTCGTCGCGCGGACGCTCCCAGATATCCTCGAGGCCGGCGGCGGCCGCCGCCTCGCGCGGCGTACGCCCGTCGACGAGCGCACGCAGCCCGCGCACGAGGCGCACGCATGCGCCGATGACCGTCGGATGGCGGTGGTTGATCGCGCTCACCGCGGCGACCTCGTCGTCGTCCGCGTCGAAGAACGCGAGCGGCGCGCAGCGCATCAGCGAGCCGTCGCCGTTGTCGAGGCCGCCGCCGGGCCCCGCCTCGCCGCCCAGCGCGCGGTACGTCGTCGGGTCGACGTCGACGGCGTGGCCGTCCGGCGTGTATTTGCCGTCGAACAGCCAACTGCGCAACCGCATGCGCATGTCGTCCGGATCGACGCGGCCGTCTCGCTGCAGCAGCGAGTCAAGCGTCGCGAGCGTCATCGACGTATCGTCGCGGAATCCGCCGTCGGCCGCGCAGACGGGGTCGGCGCATCGGAAGGTGTCGCGCAGCTCGCCTTGGCAGGGCGAGCCGAGCGCGTCGCCGATCGCCTCGCCGTAGACGGCGCCCTGCAGCAGCCGCAGCTTCCGTTCGTCGTTCATCGTCATGCCCCTTCCCTGTCCGTGTCGTTCGCGATGGCGCGTCGTCCGTGATGGTCGGCGGCGCGCGCATGCCGCCGCATGCGCCGCGTCCCCGCACGTCATGATCGTCGCATGGCGTGGCGCATCACATCGTCCCAGCCTACCCGCGCGGGGCGTCCCCGCGGTCCTTCGCGCGCGGCGGCCGCGTCGATCACGGGCATGACGGCGAGCACGGCGCGCGTCTTGTTCGCCCGGACCCTGCAGAATCGCGCCACCTCGTCCTCGTCGAGCGCACCGTTGAGGCGCTTGCGACGCATCGGCTCAAGCTCGCCGCGGCTGAATCCTCCCTTCGCGAGCGCGTCGAAGGCGGCGTCCACGCCGAGCGCGCGCACGTACTCGCCTTCGAGGTCGGGATGGGACACCCAGACGTGCCGCATCGGCAGGTCGGCGACGCGCACGCCGTATTCACGCGCGATCGCGGCGGCCGCGTCGGCGTCGATGAGCTGCGTGAGCGGCACCTGGAACCCGTGCTCGCGAAGACGCGCCGCCATGCAGGCATCTCGCGGCAGCCGCCGGCCTCGAGCACGACGACGCCGTAGGTGTCGAGGTTGCGCCCGGTCACGTCGGCGCAGCGCTCGAGCAGCACGCGGTCGGTGATGCCTTCGACGACGACGACGTGTTCGGCCGTGAGCGGTTCGAGGCGGTCGCGCACCCACATGTGCAGCAGCAGCTTGTCGTCGTCGTCGAGGAAGTCGCGCCGCGGCTGCACGACGTCGCCGGCGCGCACGACGACGATCTCGTCGGGTTCGAACTCGCCGATGACGTCGGGCGCATGCGTCGCGATGATCTTCTGGCTCGGTCCGCGCGCGAGCAGCCGCGCGAGGTTACGTTGGCTCGTCGGATGCAGATGCGTCTCGGGTTCGTCGAAGGCGATGATGCCGCCGCCGGAGTCGAGCAGATCGAAGAGGGCGACGACGAAGACGGCGCGCATGCCTCCCGACTGCGCGCCGAGGTCTCGCTGGCCGTGGGGGCCGCGCAGCCGCAGGCGCACACGGTCGAAGGGGTCGTCGCCGCGCGCGTCGGCGACGAACACGAGGTCGTCACCGCGGTAGCGTCCCGGCAGGGCGGCCGTGAGCTGCCCGGCGATGCGTTCGCGCAGCGCCCGCAGCGCCGGCGAGCGCCGCAGCGCGCCATCGGCCTGATGTTCGGCCCGGACGAGCGCGCGGCGTTCGTCGTCGAGGGCGAGCGTCGCGAACAGGCGACGCAGCATCGGCGTGTCCCCGATATGCGCGTCGGCGTCGTCGGGCAGCATCGTCCAGCTGATTGCGGCGAGCTGCGCGGCCGTGAGTTCGGCGCCGCCGTCGCCCGTCACGACGCGCCGATTGATGTCGACCGTCTCGCCGTCGTCCGCGACATGCACGTCGAGACGCAGCCGCACGGCTCCCGGCGCGTCCGCGGCGGCGAAAAGGGCCCGGTCGGCGCCGGTGAGCGACGCTTCGACGACGAAGGGATGCGCCGGGTCGCGCACGTCGGCCGCGCCCAGCGTCGCGTAGAGCCGTGCGCGCGGCGCGCCTAGCAACAGGTCGAGGCAGCGCAGGATCGAGGATTTGCCGGATTCGTTCGTGCCGACGAGGACGAGGTGGTCGCGCACCTCGACGTCGAGGTCGGCCACGCGGCTGTGGTTGAGGATCTTCAGTGCGGACAGGCGCATCATCTGCACTCCTTCGTCGGCGGCGCGGACGTCTCCACTGTAGCCGGCGAGGGCAACCGGTGGCGGCCGGCAAGCGGATGAAAAGCGAGGCGCCGCGGCCCGATCATCATCGGGCCGCGGCGCCTCGAGTATGTTCTTCACAAAAGAGGGAAAGCCTTCGTCTGTCTGTCCGCCTCCTTTTCCGCCCTGCCGGGTCATGCGCCGCGCGCCGTGGCGCGCCGCGGATCGTCGTGGACGTCGGCGTGCGCCGCGTCCCTGGGTTCCTCCAGCATCGCAGCCGCTGCGTTTCGCGCCGTGAAACGTCGTATTACCGGCACGTTTCCTTCTGGTCGACCCTTCATTCAAAGATGCATGCAATCGTTGGAACGCCTGCGTTGCGCGGCAACGATGCCGTCGAATCCGGAGGCGGAGGGACGGCCGCGCGTTCACCGTAGGTGGAACGTCAACGGGCGCGAGACGGGCGCAGCAGATAATGAGTACGGAGGATAGACCGTGCCGGCCGCACGGCGGGACATGTGGAGGGGAACCGTGCATGCTTCGGCGGCGACGCACGGGCGACGCTCGACGGAAAGGACGACCGGTGGATCTTCTCGAGGCGATGGACAGGCGGCATGCGGTGCGCGCATACACCGACGAGGCGATCGACGCGCACATATGCAATGAACTGCGCGCGCTGATCGGCCGGCTCGACGCCGCAGGCGCACCTGAGATGCGGCTCGTCACCGACGAGCCGGACGCCTTCGGCAACGTGCTGCTGCATTACGGCATGTTCAGGAACGTGCGCAACTATGTGGCGATCGCCGCCGACCAGACGAAGGACTGGGAGTGGCGCTGCGGCTACTACGGCGCGCAGGTGCTGCTGCGCGCCGCGCAGCTGGGGCTCGACACCTGCTGGGTCGCCCTGTCGTTCAGCAAGCATCAGGCGGCGCGGCACGCAGGATTCGGTGCCAAGGACAAGGTGCGATTCGCGATCGTCGTCGGCCATGGCGTGACGCATGGCAAGCCTTCGCGTTCGAAGACCTATGGGCAGGTCGCGTCGGCCAAGGGAGGCATCGCGGTGCCGGCGTGGTTCGAACATGGCGTCGAGGCGGCGCTGCTTGCGCCGAGCGCGCTCAACCAGCAGCGGTTCACGTTCCGGCTCGAGTCCGACGGACGCACCGTCGCCGCCGATCCGGGCATCGGCCCGTACACGCGGACCGATCTGGGCATCGCGCAGTACTTCTTCGAGGTCGGCGCCGGGGCGCATGCGCCTCTCGTCTGGCGGTAAGCGCTACTTACGCAGCAGCTCCACGATATGCGCATACTGTGCGCGGTTCAGCTGCACGGCCGGCCGGCGAATGCGCGTTGAGATGTTGAGGCCTTTGGCGCGCACCGCACCCTTGATCGCCGAGATGAACAGGTCGGCTTGGTCGTAGATCGCCATCAGATGGCTGATTCTCTCGGCGGCTGCGACCGCACCGTCGAAGTCGCCAGCGTTGTAAGCGTCGCGCAGCTGCACGAAAGTTTCGGGTTCCACGTTCGTCAGTCCGCTGATGACGCCGACACCGCCCGAGACACGGTTGACGAGGTAATACTCGTCGAATCCGGAGAAGACCGCGAAGTCAGGATTGACCTCCTGTACAGCGCGGATCACCTTGCGCGTGTGACTGATCGTATCGACCGTGTCCTTCATGCCGACGATATTTGCATGCTCGCGCGCGAGCGCGGCGACGAGCTCGGGATCGAGGTCGCTGTCAGTGCGCGCCGGGAAGTTGTAGAGGATGACGGGAATGTCGACGGCATCGGCGACGGCGGAGAAGAAGTCGCGCGCCGCGCCATCGGAGGGACCGAAGTAATACGGCGAAACGACGACGATTGCGTCGACGCCATCGCGTTGCGCACAGCGTGCGAGTTCAAGGACGCAGGCGACGTCGGTGCCGCCG
The DNA here is from genome assembly GCF_003952025.1 of Bifidobacterium castoris. GTDB lineage: Bacteria > Actinomycetota > Actinomycetes > Actinomycetales > Bifidobacteriaceae > Bifidobacterium > Bifidobacterium castoris. Next base: position 106,432 of record NZ_QXGI01000007.1, read on the forward strand.
ACGCCGGCGAATACTTGAATGCGCCCGGCGACGTGGCGTACGACGTGCGCGACGGCCTCTTTCCTCGTCTGCGCGTCGAAAGCGTAGAATTCGCCGATGCTGCCGAAGATGAGAACGCCGTCGATGCCGGCTTCGATGAGATGGTCGAGGTGGCGATCCCACGCCTCGTAGTCGATCACCCCATCGTCATCGGTGATCGTAATCGATGGGCAGACGACGCCGGAGAATGCCGGATGCTTCGCCATGATGATTCCTTCCTTCTTTCGTTCTTTTCGTTCGTTGAGCGGGCGTGCCGAGCCATGCGGCGCCGGTGGCGGCAGGCCGTGGGCCTGCCGCCACCGGCCGTGTTCAGCGTTGCGGCATGTCGATGCCGTAGGCGCGGCATGCGTTGCGCATGAAGAAGTCCTCGTCGTCGCCGAATAGCGCGCGCATCAATGTGAAATGCGCGTCGAACGACGAGTTGAGTTCGACGACCGGCCAATTCGACGCGTACATGAGCCTGCCGGGGCCGAAGGCTTCGCGTATGAACTCGACGATGTGCGGGTCGACCGGGTCGTCTCCCGAAACCTTGACGTAGACGTTCGGCAGTTCGCCGAGCGCGCGCATCGACTGTTTCGACGCCTCGTCGAGGCCCGGCATGTTGCCCAGATGGTCGATGACGACCGTCTCCTCAGGCACTTTGGCGAGCGCCCGCGCCATGTCGGGCAGCTCGTCGCCGCGGTTGCACAAGTCGAAGGGCAGCCCGAGATCCGCGAGGATGCGCAGGCCTTCGAGGAATCCCTCCTCACCGACCCGGCCGCGCGGCTCGCTCGCCACGTGCAGCGGCTCGCGGATACCGTCGGCGATGACGGGAAGACGCATGTAGGGGCTCACGCGCGTGCGCATCACGCGCTTAAGGATGAGCGGACTCTTGTTCTCGTAGAGCAGTCGATCCTCGAGCAGTGGGTCGGCCGCGTCGACCTCGACGTAGACGCCTCCGAGGAATTCGACGTCGTGCCGTGCCGCGTAATGCGCAGCGAGGTCGTCGATCGTGTAGCGGCTGCGCAGCGCGGGCAGTCCCGCGAGCCACGGCAGGTCCTGTACGGCAGGATCCCAGATGTGCAGATGGGCATCGATCACTTGGAGCGTCATCGCGTCTCACCCACCTTCGGCACGCCGATGCGCGATCCCCAGAACGCGTACCACGCCACGTACAGGAAGCCAGGCACCATGACGAGAGCCGCGATCTCAATGCCGGCGGCATCCTGAATGACGCCGAGCAGCAGCGGGATGAGCGCCGCACCGACGATGCTCATGACGAGCGCCGACGAACCGGTCTTCGCCGCCGAGCCCTTGAGCCCTTTGAGCGTGAGCGAGAACACGGTCGGGTAGCCGATCGAGATGAACAGATAGGCGACCATGAACGCGATGACCGAGACCTTGCCCAAGCCGAGGAAGACGATGAACATCAGCACAGCCGATGCACTCATATAGATGCCGAGAATCTTCGCCGGGTCGAAGCGCGCCATGAGCGGCGTCGTCACGAAACGGCCAATCGTGAACAGCAGCGAGAGCACCGACAGCATCGTCGCGGCGAGGCCTGCCGTGATGCCGGCACCCCAATGCTTGAGCGCGTAGGCGGAGAAGATTGCCATGCCAGCGACCTGCAGACCGATGAAGATGAATTCAGCGATGACGCCGAGCGTGAAGTACGGACGCTTGAGCAGTGTGCGGAAGGTCTCACCCGAGCCCTTGCCGCCCGCCTCCTCCTCGGCGTCGCCCGGAGGCGAAGGCAGACGGAAGAACGCGAACACGACGAACACGACGACGAGGACGACACCGATGACGATGTAAACCGTGCGCGTATCCGTCAGGAACTGCGTCTTGGCTTGCTCGAATCCGGGCTGGCCGGCGGCGACCGTCGTGCCGAGAATCTGGCCGAGGATGAGCGGGCCGACGATGTTGCCCACGCCGTTGAAGCTCTGCGCCATGTTGAGGCGGAACGATTCGCCGCGTTCGTCGCCAAGTTTTGTGATGTACGGGTTGCAGTTGGTTTCGAGCGACGCGGCACCGAGCGCGATGACGAACATCGCGAGCAGGAACAGCCCGTAGCTCGCCATATTCGTCGCCGGGATGACGATGAACGCGCCGAACGCGAAGAGGAACAGGCCCGAAAGCACGCCGCCCTTGTAGCCGAAGCGCTTGGCGATGAGACCGGCGGGGATCGCCATGACGAAGTAGGCGCCGTAGTAGGCGACCTGCAGCAGCGCCGCCTGAGCGCTGTCGAGCTGCATGTAGTTCGCGAACGGCGAGTTGAGCGCATTCACCAGGTTCATCGTCAGGCCCCAGATGAAGAACAGCGACGTGACGAGCACAATTGCGAGCATGGCCTTTGACCCGGTCGTTTCCCCCTTGCGCGCCGTCTTTGGTGATGTCGTTGACATGATCGTCCCCTCCCGACTCAGCTCAGCGCGCGGTCGAGATGCACGTAGCCGCCGTCGACGAAGACCCACTGGCCGGTCGTGTGCGACGAGCGGTCGGAGAGCAGGAACGCCGCCTCGGCGCCGATCTCTTCGACCGAGGTCATGCGATGGCCGAGCGGAATCTTGTCGGTGATGAGCGACAGGCGCGCCTGCTGGGCGGCCTCGTCGCCGAAGGTCTTGATCCATTCGGAGTACAGCGGCGTCCAGCATTCGGAGACGACGATCGCGTTGACACGCACGTCGTCGTTGACGAGTGCGGCCGCCCATTCGCGTGTCAGGCCGAGGATGGCGCCCTTCGCCGCCGCGTAGGCGCTCGTCTTGCCCTGACCGGTCAGCGCCGTCTTTGACGAAATGTTGACGACGGCGCCCTTGCTTTCCTTGAGATAGGGCACAGCGGCGTGCACGAGCTCGTAGTAGTGCGTCAGGTTACCGTGGATTGACTCCTCGAATTCACGCCAGCTGGTCGTCTCGAGGTCCTTGTTGTCGTTCTTGCCGGCGTTGTTGACGATGCCGTCGACGTGTCCGTACTTGGCGTACGTCGCTTCGACGATCGGCGCGATGCCGTCGGCGTCGTTGAGGTCGAGCAGATAGATGTCGTAGTCGTTCGTGTACTGCTCGATGTCATGCTTGAACTCATCAATTGCCGCGTCCGAGCGATTGATGACGACGGGGATTGCGCCTTCCTGCGCGAGCTGCAGAACGATGCCCTTGCCGATGCCTTTGAAGCCACCGGTGACGATGATGACCTTGCCTTCGAGATGCAGATCCATGAGAACTCCTTTGTTCGTGATGATTGTTCGATCCGTGTGCTGTATGCGATTCGATCGGTTGATTCGATGCCGCGGTGCGGGGCCGCGCTCGGCCTCGCACGTCGGCTGTCCGTTGGTTGTTGGTTGATTGGTTGGCGCCTCGGCGAGCTTCGTCGCTCAGCCGCGGTACAGGTATTTCTCGGCGGTCTCCAACGTCATCTCGGCACCGTTGCCAGGGGCCGTCGGAGCCACATAGTTGCCGTCGCGGATGCGCACCGGGTTGACGAAGTGCTCATGCTGATTGTCGACGTATTCGATCATGCGGCCGTCCATCGTGCCGGAGACCGAGACGTAGTCGAACATCGCGAACTGGCAGACCGCTTCGCACAATCCGACACCGCCGGCGTGCGGGCATACCGGCTTGTTGAACTTCTTCGCGAGCAGGTATTCGAGAATGATTTCCTGAGGACCTGCGACGCGCGTCGCGTCGATCTGCATGATGCCGAAGGCGTTCGTCTGCAGATACTGCTTGTACAGGATGCGGCTCTGCATCTGCTCGCCAGTGGCGACCTTGATTGGGTTGATTGCGCGCGCAATCGTCGCATGTCCGATGACGTCGTCGGGGTTCGTCGGCTCCTCGACCCAGGCGAGATCGAATTCATGGAAACGGTTGATCCACTCGATTGCCTGCGGCACATCCCACACCTGATTGGCGTCGACGGCGAGGCGCACGTCCGGGCCGATCGCCTCGCGTGCGAGCGCGAGACGGCGCAGATCGTCGTCGATGTTCTGGCCGACCTTGAGCTTGATCTGCTTGAAGCCCTTGACCTCGGTCTCCTCCTTGGCGAGCGAGACCATCTTTTCGTCCGAGTAGCCGAGCCAGCCGGGGGCCGTCGAATAGCCCGGGTATCCCGTGTCGAGCAGGTGCTGGATGCGCTCCTGCTTGCCCTTGTTCCCTTCGCGCAGGATTTCGACGGCTTCCTCGGGGCGCAGCGCGTCGCTCAGGTAGCGGAAGTCGAGCGTCGAGACGAGCTCTTCGGGTTCCATTTCGGAGAGCATGAGCCACAGCGGCTTGCCGGCTCTCTTGGCTTTGATGTCCCACAGCGCCGAGAGCACCGCGCCGATTGCCATATGTTCGACGCCTTTTTCTGGGCCGAGCCAGCGCAGCTGCGAATCGTGGACGAACAGATCCCAGGCGATGCGCATGTCGTCGAGCATCTCCTCGACGTCGCGGCCGATGAGCGTCTGCGCCATCGAATCGATTGCCGTGCACACGACGTCGTTGCCGCGGCCAATTGTGAAGACGAAGCCGACACCCTTGACACCGTCCTCGGCGTCGGTGTGAATCTCGACGTAAGCCGACGAGTAGTCGGGGTCCGGGTTCATTGCATCCGATCCGGACAGCGTCTGCGATGTGGGGAATCGGAAATCGTAGGTCTTGACTTGTGTAATGGTACTCATGTCCCTCGGGGCTCCTTTGCCTTGATGAACTGACGTGTACCATCGTAGTACGGAATTGGAAATTTGCAAATCATCTTCGGAAATTTTCTACAATCGATAGTGGTTACGTCACCGCGACGCGCACGAGCGCCCCACCACGCGATAATGGAAACGACGCAGCGCACCGTGAAACGATGCCGCACCGCACCACGGCAACAAGGAGCACATGATGAGCAACGCACAGCCGAAAGTCAAGGTCGGCGAGATCGCACGACTCGCCGGCGTCTCCGCATCCACCGTCTCGAAAGTCATCAACGGTCGCGCAGGCGTCTCGCAGGCGACGCGCGAGACCGTCGAACGATTGCTCACTGAACGCGGCTACGCCAAGCCGCTTGTCAGCACGAAGCTCTCCCCCACCATCGAGCTCGTCGTCGAATACATCGAGCACAACGGCACGATGGAGCTCATCCGCTACGCCTCGTATTGGGCGCAACAGGCCGGACTCGCGATCACCGTCACGCAGACGGAGCACGGCGAAGCCTCCGAAAGCTGCTTTCGCGGCATCATTGAACGCAACCCTCAAGGCGTCATTCTCCAGCAGATGGGTGGCCTGACAACGCATGCCAAGCAGCTGCTGCGCGCACGAGACATCCCCGTCGTCGTCATCGACCCAATCGATGCCGTCGACGACGACGTGATGAGCGTCGCCATCGACAACTGGACGGCCGGCTATCAGGCGGCGCGCCATCTGCTGGGGCTAGGGCATACGCGCATCGGCGTCATCCGCGGCCCGATGGTCCTGCAGACGGCGCTCGCCCGCTTCAACGGCTTCACATCGGCGCTGCTGCAGGCCGGCGTCGACCTGCCAGCGCGCTATGTACGCGACGGCGACTACTTCCCCGCAGAACGCAGCTACGAGGCTGCACGCGAACTCATCGACCTCGATGACCGGCCGACCGCGATCTTCTGCTGCAACGATCTGTCGGCCGTGAACACATACCGCGCGGCGCGCCAAAGCGGGCTGCAGCTGCCCGATGAGCTGTCGATTATGGGCTTCGACGACATCTTCCCCGCCGAGTATCTCAAGCCGTCGCTCACGAGCGTGCACCAACCTTTCGACCGGATTGCGCAGTGCGCCGTGCGCATGATTGTCGACGCGCGCGATAGCGTGCCGTGCGAGCAGCACGTCATCTTCCCGACGCATGTCGTGGCGCGCGAAAGCACGGTGCCGCCGCGCGAACCGTGAGGTCCGGCGCGGCGGCACCGTGCTTGTACAGGCCGCGATCACATGCGGATGATCACATCAGGCTGCGGTAGAGCTCGAGGATGTCCTCCTCGGTGGCCTTGCGCGGGTTGCCGGGCGTGCACACGTCGGCGAAAGCGTCGGCGGCGAGCTCCGGGACGTCCTCCTCGGTGGCGCCGACCTCGCTGATCGTCGTCGGGTTGCCCAGCTCCCGCGTCAACGCGGCGACTGCTTCGACGGCTTCGTCGCGCACATGGTCGAGGTCGCCCGTGTAGGCGTCCTCGACGCCGAAGGCGTCGGCGATGTCGCGGTACTTCTCGCCTGAATAGTCCTTGTTGTACGCCATGACCGGGGCGAGCAGGATGCCGTTGGCGACGCCGTGCGCGACGCCGAGGCGGCCGCCGAGAGGGTGCGCCATGCCGTGCACGAGGCCGAGGCCGACGTTCGAATAGGACATGCCGGTGATGTACGAGGCGTAGGCCATCTGCTCGCCGGCGTCCCGGTCGCCTTCAACGCTTTTCGCCAGATTGTTCGCGATCATGCGGATTGTCTGCATCGACAGCGCGTCCGAAAGGCTCCATGCACCCGGCGTGATGACGCTCTCGATGGCATGGGTGAGCGCATCCAGACCGGTGGCGACCTTCAGGCCGCGCGGCATGCCGTCGGTCAGGTCGGGGTCGACGAAGGCCGCGACCGGGATGTCGTGCGGATCGACGGCGACGAACTTGCGTTTGTTCGCCGTGTCGGTGACGACGTAGTTGATCGTCGTCTCGGACGCGGTGCCGGCCGTCGTGGGCACGCCGAAGATCGGCACGCTCGGGTGCTTCGTGTCGGCGACGCCCTCGAGCGACAGCACGTCGGAGAACTCGGGGTTGGCGGCGACGATGCCGATGCCCTTGCAGGTGTCCTGCGGGCTTCCTCCGCCGAGGCCGATGAGGAAGTCGGCCCCCGACTTCCTGAACTCCTCGACGCCGTGCTGGATGTTCTCGACCGGCGGATTAGGCTGGACGTCATCGAAAATTTCGTACGGAATATCGGCCTTGTCGAGCACATCGGTCACCTTCTTGGCGGTGCCGTTGGAGACGAGGACGGGATCGGTGACGATGAACGCCTTATGGAAGCCACGCGACTTCGCCTCCTTCGGAATCTCGTCGATGGCGCCACGTCCGAAGTAGGCGGTCTGGTTGAAAATCATGCGGTAGACCATGGTCTTGCTCCTTTGCAAACGAGTCGTCGCTTCACTGGAACGACTGGCGTCCAGTCTAGTGGGCGCGGGGCCCCGCTGCAAACCGCGAAAGCCCGCACGCACTGACGAGCGACGGCATCGCGGGCGTCGCAAACCGGCACAACGACTAGAATTTTGCGTAAGTCATCGTGCATATTTCGTCAATCATTCGGCACGACACACCGATGCGATCCGCAACTCCTATGCGGCGGCTCGCATCGCGTCCGTGCGGCTCCTCTACTGCCGGTCCTGCACCGAATTGACGGCCTGCGGCATATGCTCGGCGACGTAAGTGAGGAACTCCGGCGTCTTCGACCAGTACTTGACGCCCCAGTTCTCGAAGTCCCGCGTGTCCTTGTAGGGTCTGCATTCGAAGTCGACGTAATGCACGACGCCGTCCTCGACGACGAAGTTCGTCGGGAAGTAGTTGATGTTGATGTGCCGTGCGGCCAGGCGCTTGGCGAGCCCCCGGATCTGGTCGAGGTAATCATCCTGCATCTTGTCGGTGAGGACGAGCTCGTAGATCGTGGGCCCGTCGACGTACTCCTTGAGGATGCGGTCGTGGTCGAGGTCGACGTCGAGCATCGCCGGCAGCTTGACGCCCAGTTCGCGCAGCTTGCGGTAGTCGCGGATCTCGGCCTGCATCTTGTCGGCGTACTGGTAGTAGTCGTACGGACCGTAATGGATCTGCTTGAGCACATACTGCACCGGCGGATGCGTCTGCGAACGAACGAGGAACGAATAGCCGCCATTGCCTTTGCCAAGCAACCGGAGCACGTCATACGGGGTCCCGTTGACGGTCAGCATTTTGCACTTTCCCATGGGAAAAGCGTATCATGCGACCGCGCTGGGAGCCGGTTTCATGCCGTTTTTCACCGGTTTTCCATCGAAAAGGTCGCGGAGGCCATCGCTCCCGGCGAACTCCGGCGACGCCCTCGTCTAGCGCAGCGGCGCCCACATCGCGACGACGCCCCCGACGGCGCGCATGGCCGCGGCGATGTCGGAGGCACCGGCGCTCAGCTGCCTCGATCTGAACACCAGCAACGCCACGACGACGACGGCCGCGACGAGCATGATGACGACCATGCGTCGAAGATGTGCACGCTCCTCGTCGACGGGCGTGCCGCACACCGGGCACACCGTCGCCCGTTCATTGAGTTCGCTGCCGCACCGTGCACAACGCCGCATCGCATCCACCTTTCGTTCCCGACGACTCGGGACCTGTATGCAGATCCCCTGGCCTTTGCCCATCTTAGGCACACGGGGACTCCCCGCTCCGGCACGCCCGGAGCGTATCCGGCACGACGGCCGCACGGCTCCTTGCCGGCCGGTCCTCACCCGGTTGTTGCCGGAACGCGAAGAAGCCTTGGAATCGTTGCGATTCCAAGGCTTCTTAATGGTACCCCCTGAGAGAGTCGAACTCTCGTTGTCAGATTGAAAGTCTGGTGTCCTAACCGTTAGACGAAGGGGGCTTTCGACAACTCAATTGATATTACACGAATCGGCATATCACGCAAGCATCGGCGTGTCGCATTCGGGGGAAGTCCCGAAACACCGTCGTGCGGCGGCCGGGAAAACGGCCGCCGCACGCCCGCTCAGACCCTGCGGTATGTGAAGTCGTGGATGACGCGGCCGGCGTCGAGCCCCTTGCGCTCGAAGTTCGTCAGCACACGCCCTTCGAAACGCGGCGACTCGACGAAGTCGGCGTGCGGCAGCGACGACGCCTGCCCCGCATTGCCCTTGCCGACATGCGCGGTCGGCAGGCTCACCGTCAGACCGCCGACGTTCTCGAAGTCGTCGCGCGCATCCATGACCTCGTGCACATGCAGCGCATAGTCCTCGATGTCGGTCGCGATGCGCCACACGCCGTCCTCGCCGAGGGCGTCGTGCATGCGCGCAGCGAGTTCGGGCTGCACGATCCGGCGCTTGTGGTGACGCATCTTGGGCCACGGGTCGGGGAAGAAGGTCCACGCCTCGTCGACGACGCCGGGCTCCATGACGGCGAACAGCTCAGGCGCGTTGATCCGCGCGACCCTCAGATTGCCCAGACCGTGCTTGGCTGCGAGCAGCACCGTATGCGCGACGCCCGGGTCGTAGACCTCGAGCGCGAGGAAGTTGCGTTCGGGATGCGCGGCGGCCGCGGCGACGACGTTCTCCCCCTGTCCGCTGCCGATCTCAACGGTGAGCGGCGCCGCGGCGCCCCAGTGGTCGCGCACGTAGGCGCCGGTGAACCCGAAGCCCTGCGCCGGGTCGAGCCTGCCTTCCTCGGCGATGTCGTCGAGGACGTAACGAGCCGCATGGTTGTCCATCGCGCGCTGAAGCCGCGCGTCGAGGCGCGCCGACCTGCGCACGAAGGAGAGCACCTTCCTGTCGCGGAGCGGATTCACGGCGTCCGCGCTGTCGATTCCTTCGATGTTCTGCTGAGCCATACCCACAGTGTATGCGGCGACCTGTATCGGCGACGGCGCGGGTCCGGCGGCCGCGGGCGGGGACGTCCGGCCGCGTCCTAGACTGGAAACGGTCGCGCGGCGCACGCGCCGGCGCAGGCCGCAACACACCGACGTCGCCAGTTTTGTGCGATAGTGTTCAGGTGATACACTGTAATCGAACATAAACGAACATTGCAACAAAAAAGATACCAAAATCGTGATGTTCAACCTGTCGAAAGAAGGCTCAACATGACTGTTCTTGTCACTGGCGGCTGCGGCTACATCGGCGCGCACGTCGTCCATGCGCTGCACGAGGCCGGAGAGGATGTCGTCGTCGTCGACGACCTCAGCTACGGCAAGCCGGACCGCATCGGCGGGGCGCGTCTCTACGGCATGGACATCGCCGCCCCGGGGGCCGGCGCACGTCTCGCCGAGATCATGGAGGCGGAGGAAGTCGACGCCGTCATCCACTTCGCCGCGCGCAAGCAGGTCGGCGAATCCGTCGAGAAGCCGCTGTGGTACTACCAGCAGAACATCAACGGCATGCTCAACGTGCTCGAAGGCATGAAGGAGGCAGGCGTCAAGAAGCTCGTCTTCTCCTCCTCCGCCGCCACCTACGGCGAGCCGCCGGTCGACGTCGTCCCCGAGGACGTCGAGCCGATGGTCCCGATCAACCCCTACGGCCAGACGAAGCTCTTCGGCGAGTGGATGGCGCGCGCCTGCGAGCAGCCCTACGGCATCCGCTTCTGCGGCCTGCGCTACTTCAACGTGGCCGGCTGCGGCCCCGTCGAACTCGAGGACCCGGCGATCCTCAACCTCATCCCGATGCTGTTCGACCGCCTCAAGCAGGGCAAGGCGCCCGCGATCTTCGGCGACGACTACCCGACGCCGGACGGCACCTGCATCCGCGACTACATCCACGTCTCCGACCTCGCCGACGCGCATCTCGCGGCGCTCAAGTACCTCGACCGCGACGAGCGCAGGTACGACGTCTTCAACGTCGGCACCGGCGAAGGCACCTCGGTGCGCCAGATCGTCGACGAGGTGAAGAAGGTCACCGGCCTGCCGTTCGAGGAGACCGTCATGGCGCGTCGCGCCGGCGACCCACCGCAGCTCATCGGCTCCCCGAAGCGCATCAACGAGGAGATGGGGTGGCATGCGCGCTACGACGTCGACGACATCGTCAAGTCGGCGTGGAACGCGTGGCAGGCGAACCCGGGGCACCACATCGACGTCGAGACCTGGAAGCAGCAGGACGCCTGATACCGCATCCCATGTCCGTCCCGACGCCGTCCGTCGCCGGGACGGACGGATTACGACGACGGCCTCCCGCTCAGCGCTGCTCGTTGTCGACCTGCTGCTCGACGTAGTCGGCGATATGCGGGGCGACCTCCTCGATCTGGTCGATCGCCGTCTCGAATTCGCGCATGCCGCCATACCACGGAT
>NZ_QXGI01000008.1 GCF_003952025.1 Bifidobacterium castoris
AACGGCCGCCTCGAGACCCTGCGCGGCATCGCCATGGGATTCGACAACTTCGAACACTACCGCCAACGAAGCCTCATCCACTCCGGAAGAATCAAAGACATCCTTACACACTAAAAAGGGAAGAGCCGATTAAGTCGCTTTGCGGGTTCTGGAGGCCCTTCTTCTGCGGGGGTGGAGTCGTTGAGGGAAGCGGTGTCGTTGAAGAAGATTCCGGGGATTGACGATGCTCAGTTGGAGAAAATGCGTAAGCGTGTAGATCAATGGATGCAGACGCAGCTCGCTGATAACGCGTTAGGTGCTTCGATGGAACGCCTTGCGGAGAGCCTGAAGCTTGACATCGCCCGTCATGATGAAAGCCTGTCCGAAGCGGTAAGGCAAATCACACAAGTGACGATTCCGGCGACGGCGAAGACTTCTGAAGCCCAGCACGAATCCGATGACAGCCAAAGCGGCAGTCAACAATGAGGAAGGGAATATGAAGGAACTACATGTTCTGCTCGATGGGCAGCATATCGGAGTGCTCGCGGAGGATGACCATGGCCGGCACATGTTCCAATATGATGCGGACATGGGGCATGGCACGCCGCTTTCGCTCTCAATGCCGGTGCGTGGCGAAGCGTGGTCAGGTCGGCCTGTGGAGGCGTATATCGATGGGTTGTTGCCGGATTCCATGGACGTGCGTACTCGAATCGGAAACTTGTATGGAGTGAGCCCGCGTAATCCATTCGCGCTGTTGTCCGTGGTCGGCATGGATTGCGGCGGGGCGGTGCAGTTCATCACGGAGGAACAGCTCGCGGGGCTGCCGCTGCCGGAGGTGTGGGGCCTCGATGCACAGGAAATCGGCGAACGATTGAGTGGGACAGGAGGAGCAGTCGCTTATGCGTGGCAGACGAACGGCGAACGGTGGTCGTTGAATGGCTCGCAGGAGAAGATTGCGCTCGCATATGCCGATGGTCGAAAACAATGGTACGAGGCGTGAGAAGCGGCCGCGACTACGCACATAATCAAGCCGGGTATCTCGCGGTTGCAGGGTCAGGCGTTCAATGAGTATCTCTGCATGCGTGCGGTCGATTGTTTGGGTTTGCCGGCATCGATCTCGTCATACATGGATTTCGGTGGTGTGAGTGCCATTGTCAGTCGTCGCTGGGACCGCGATGTCGTGGAAGAACCCGCGGGAAGTAATCGACCACTGAAGGTGCATAGAATTCATCAAGAGGATCTATGTCAGGCGATGGGGGTCATGAGCGCTGATAAGTACCAAAGCGATGGTGGTCCCGGCGCGGTGAGCATAGTGAAGTTCATGCGCGACAACGGATTCGCGGAGTCGAGTGTGGATTTGTTCTACTCGGCGCTGATGGTGAATTATCTGTTGTGCGGGACTGATGCACACGCCAAGAACTACGCAGTGCTTGAACGGGGAGATCGACGACCAATGTTGGCTCCGCTCTATGACATAGCGTCGATGTATCCGTATGATGGCTATATTCATGGCGCTAGAAAACTGAAGATGGCGATGAAGATCGGGGATGAGTATCATTGGTGCTTTGCTGAGTTGAGGGCATGGCGGAAGTTTGCCCGACTTTGTGGAGATAGTGGTGATGAAGGCCGGATTGTCGACGGTCTGCGTGACTATGCGCAGCGACTGCCGCAGGCGTTTGCCGAAGTGGCCAGTGAAGAAGTGCTTAAAGCGCTTCTTTTCTACGGTTCCGATGATCCCGTTGCCATCGAACGAATACAGGTGATTCGGGCGATACAAGCCGGCCTGGAAGCGAAGTGTGAAGAAGTGCGAAGCTGGTTCGACGTGGAGTAATGCAAAAGTGCCGTTGCGCCGGCTGTGATGGCAGTATTTGGGTGTGGTTACGAGCGGAGTGCCATGGCGGGAGGTGACGGGGCAATGGGGAAGGGGAGTTCAGGGAAGCGGGAGTGATGGTGGACGACGAGAGCGGCAGATGGATGGGGACGGGGTGGATAGAGGCGGTTGGATAGAATGGTCGGCTATGAGTGACTTTGTAGATCGAGTGACAGTGCATGTGAAGGGCGGAGACGGCGGCAACGGGTCGGCGGGCATCCGCAGGGAGAAGTACAAGCCGCTGGCCGGGCCGAACGGCGGCAACGGCGGACGCGGCGGGTCGGTCATCTTCGTGGCCGACCCGAACGCGAATTCGCTGCTGGACTATCGGTTCATGCCGCATCGCAACGCCGAAAGCGGGACGATGGGACTCGGCGACACGAAGGACGGCTCGCAGGGAGCGGATCTGCGGCTGCCGGTGCCCGTCGGCACCGTCGTATTCACCGCGCGCGGAGCGGAAGGGCAGCCGAAGCGGCCGGGCGAAGTGCTCGCGGATCTGCGGCACGCCGGCGACGAATTCGTCGCGGCGGCCGGCGGCGCGGGCGGCCTCGGCAACGCGGCGCTCGCCAACAAGACGCGGCGCGCGCCGGGATTCGCGCTTCTCGGCGAACCCGGCGAGGAACGCGACGTCATCCTCGAGCTCAAATCGATCGCCGACGTGGCGCTCGTCGGCTTCCCGTCTGCGGGCAAATCGTCGCTCATCGCGGCGATGTCGGCGGCGAAACCGAAGATCGCCGACTATCCGTTCACGACGCTCGTGCCGAACCTCGGCGTCGTGCAAGCCGGCGACATGCGGTACACGATCGCCGACGTCCCGGGCCTCATCCCGGGCGCGTCGCAGGGCAAGGGACTCGGACTGCAGTTCCTGAGGCACATCGAACGCACCGAGATCATCGCGCATGTGATTGATTGCGCGACGCTCGAGCCGAACCGCGATCCGGTCGCCGACTACCGCGCGCTCGAAAAGGAACTCGCCGAATACGCCGACGAACTCGAACTGCCGCTCGGGGCGATCCCGATCCCCGAACGTCCGCGCGTCATCATCCTCAACAAGGTCGATATGCCGGAGGCGAAGGAACTCGCCGAGTTCGTCAAGCCGGAATTCGAAAAGATGGACCTGCCGGTGTACATCGTGTCGACGGCGTCGCACGAAGGACTCAAGGAACTCAACTTCGCGCTCGCGAACCTCGTCACCGAGATGCGCAAGGACGTCGCCGCGCGCGAAGCCAGCGCCGAGGAGGAGCGCGTCGTCATCAAGCCGCTCGAGGAGGCGGGGACGCGCCGCCGCAACGGACGCAACGGCGACGTGCAGGAGTTCACGATCGAACGCGAGCAGGACGGCAACGGCAACTACTGGTACACGGTCACCGGCACGAAGCCGGAACGCTGGGTCGTGCAGACGAACTTCGACAACGACGAGGCCGTCGGCTACCTCGCGGACCGGCTCGCGAAACTCGGCGTCGAGGATGCGCTCAGGAAGAACGGCGCCAAGCCGGGAGATGAAGTGCGCATCGGACGCGGCGCGCGCGCCGTCGCCTTCGATTGGGATCCGACGATCGCGGCCGGTGCGGAGATGCTCGACGGCGCGCAGCTCGGCACGCGCGGCCACGACCTTCGCCTCGAGGAGGAGGACACGCGTGCGCGGCGCCGGACGAATTCGGAACGCCGCCGGCAGTACCACGAGATGATGGACGCGCGCGCCGCCGTACGCGCGGCGATGCAGGCCGAACGCGAGGCGGGGCATTGGGCGGATCCGTCGATCGACGACGACCGGCACGACGAGACGTCGCTGTTCGGCCGCGGTGAACCGGAGGAGTACGAGGACGATGCGGATGACGCTGGAGCGCAGGGAGACGAAGCGTGACGGGCGGCGACGGTCTGGTCGGTCAGGCCGGTCAGCTTGGAGATGAAGGTCGGCTGCGGAAGGAATCGGCTGCGGACGAGTCGGCGGAATCGGCTGCGGGCGATTCGGCGGTCGGTGTGAAGTCGGCTGTCGGCGCGGAGTCGGCTGCGGATGTGACGGACGGGTCGGAGACTGAGCCGGCTGCGGGCGAATCGGTCGTGGATGAGTCGTCGGCGGTCGTCGGCGTGCGATCCGGGATCGGTACGTGGACGGCGCAGGAGACGCGGCGCGCGATCGCGGCGGCACAGACGATCGTCGTCAAGGTCGGATCGAGCTCGCTGACGCAGCCGTCCGGGCATCTCGACGTCGGCAAACTCGAGGCGTTGGCCGGCGCGTTGGCGAACGCGCGGCTCGCCGGAGCCAACGTCGTCCTCGTCTCGTCGGGCGCGATCGCGGCGGGCTTCGGACCGCTCGGATTCGCGTCGCGTCCGACCGACGTGGCGACGCAGCAGGCGTGCGCGTCAGTCGGTCAGGGATTGCTGATGGCGCAGTACGAGACCGCGTTCGGACGCTACGGCGTGCGCGTCGGGCAGCTGCTCATCACCGCCGGCGACACGATGCAGCCGCAGCAGTACCGCAGCGCGCGGCGCACGATGGCGACGATGCTCGAACTCGGCGTCGTGCCGATCGTCAACGAGAACGACGCGCTCGCGAGCAACGAGATCCGCTTCGGCGACAACGATCGCCTGAGCGCGCTCATCGCGAACATGGTGTGCGCCGACGCGCTCGTCCTGCTCACCGACGTCGACGCGCTCTACACGGCGCCGCCGAAGGAGCCGGGCTCGCGCAGGATCTCGTTCGTGCCGAACGTGACGGCGATGATCGAAGAGATCCGCGTCGGGGGCACCGGGTCGGGTGTCGGCACCGGCGGCATGGTCACGAAACTCGAGGCGGCGCGGATGGCGGCGGTCTCCGGCATCCCGGCCGTCATGACCTGCGCGTCGAACGCCGGGCCCGCGCTGATGGGCGACAGCGTCGGCACTGCGTTCGCGCCGGTCAAACAGCGCGGTTCGGCGAAGCGGCTGTGGATCAAGTTCGCGTCGCATCCGCAGGGCACGCTTGTCGCGGATGCGGGTGCGGCCGCGGCGGTGCGCGCGGGACGGGCGAGTCTGCTCGCCGCGGGCGTGCTTGAGACGCGCGGGGATTTCGCGGCCGGCGATGCGGTGTGGATCGACGACGAAGCGGGCAATCATCTGGCGCGCGGACTCGTCGCCTACGATTCCGAGGAGGTGCCGGACATGCTCGGCCGCAACACGGCGCAGCTGCGCCGTCTGCTTGGAGACGAATACGCGCATCCGCTCGTGCATCGCGACAACCTCGTGCTCGTGTAGCGCGGAACGGGGTCGGGGCTGCCGGGTTACGCGGACGAGTCGAGTGCGGGCCCGGGATAGGGCGGATGGTAACGAGGACAGTAGCTGGGACGGATTGTGTGCTAGGACGCAGCAGCGACGGCCGTTGCGGGTTTCTCCCGAAACGGCCTTTTTGCGTCCTGCTCCGTCGGAGACTGCGATGGGTCGGGTCGGAAACAGGGTTGTTCGCGGGTCGGTTCGTCGAGGTGGTCGACGGATTGGGTCGTAAACCTGGCTGTTTGCGGGACGGTCCGTCGGCGCAGTCGATGAAGTGGGATGGAATCAGCCTGTGTTGCAGGTCAGCTCATCGGCGTGGTCGATGGATTGGGTCGCGGTGGACGGTTCCATCGGCTGGTTCGACGATCTGGGCCGTAGTGGGCGTGTTCGTCGTTGGGGTCGATGGATTGGAACGGAATCAGCCTGTGTTGCGGGGCGGTTCGTCGGCGGGATCGATGAGTCGGGACGGGAATCGGGCTGTTGCCGGGTGAGATCGTCGGGGTGCTCGACGAGACGGAATCGGGGGATTTGGGGATGGAATAGTCGACGAGGACGATGGATCGGGACGGAAATCGGCGGGAATCGGGAGGGGAGTCCGGATGGTGAATCGGGAAGGCCGACATACGGCTGTGATGACAATGTGAAGGGATAGCATGGAGGTCATGAGCAACTCCCTTTCTCTCTCCGAACGAATCAACCGTGTCGCGCCAAGCGCCACGCTCGCAGTGGACTCCAAAGCCAAGGCGATGAAGGCGCAGGGCGTCGACGTCATCGGCTTCGGTGCGGGCGAACCCAACTTCGCGACGCCGCAGGACATCGTGGCGGTCGCCGCAGAAGCCGTCGTCGATCCGAAGAACTACAAGTACACGCCGACGGCCGGTCTGCCGGAGCTGCGCGCGGCCATCGCCGACAAGACGTTGCGCGACAGCGGCTACGAGGTGAAGCCGGAACAGGTCGTCGTGACGAACGGCGGCAAGCAGGCCGTGTATGAAACCTTCCAGCTGCTGCTCGACGACGGCGACGAAGTCATCATCCCGACGCCGTACTGGACGAGCTACCCCGAGGCCGTCAAACTCGCAGGCGGCAAGCCGGTCGAAGTGTTCGCGGGCGCGGACGTGAACTTCGAGCCGAACGTCGCGGACCTCGAGGCGGCGCGCACCGAACGCACGAAAGCGGTCATCATCACGTCGCCGAACAACCCGACCGGCGCCGTGTGGAGCGAGGAGACGATCCGCGGCATCGGCCAGTGGGCGGTCGAGCACGGCATCTGGGTTGTGAGCGACGAAATCTACGAACACCTCACCTACGACGGCGTGAGGACGACGTACGTCGGCGCGGTCGTGCCGGAAGTGCGCGACCAGCTGATCGTGCTCGACGGCGTGGCGAAGACGTACGCGATGCCCGGATGGCGCGTCGGCTGGATGGTCGCGCCGGAGCCGGTGGCGAAGGCCGCGGCGAAATTGCAGGGACACATGACGTCGAACGTCAACAACATCGCGCAGCGCGCGGCGCTCGCGGCCGTCGCCGGGCCGCTCGACGCGGTCGCGCGGATGCGTGAGGCCTTCGACAAGCGCCGCGGCATCATCGTGTCCGCGCTCAACGACATCGAGGGCGTGTACTGCCCGACGCCGGAAGGCGCGTTCTACGCATTCGCCGACGTTCGCGGACTGCTGAACAGGCCGGTCGGACCGAACGGGCTCGAGTTCGAGACCTCGTCGGACCTGGCTGCGGCGCTGCTCGACGAAGCCCATGTGGCGGCCGTGCCCGGCGAGGCTTTCGGCGCGCCGGGATACATGCGGTTCTCGTACGCGGTGGCGGACGATCAGATCGTGGAAGGCATGCGCCGGTTCAAGGAATGGGCCGAGGCGAAACGCGTCTGAGGGTGCGATAGCAGCGCTCGCGGCGGATCCGGTGGTGCCGGTGGTTCGCGGTGAGCGGCATGGCGGCGGTTGCGCAGATGCGTGGCCGCCGCTTTTGCTGTTATATGGGGCGGCGCGCGGTAGGTGGAAGCGTGGATGGGGCGCCACGGGACGGGCTTGCGGGTCGGCTCGTCGGTGGGGTCGATGGGACGGGACGGAAAACGGCTGGGGTGCGGGTGGTTTCGTCGGTGGGATTGACGGGACGGGACGGAAATGGGGTAGTTTGCGGGCGGGGTCGTCGACGGTGTCGATGGGGTGGGACGGAACTGCCGCGGCCGATGGAGACAAGGCTGGACGACCGGTGGGAAGCTTGGCGAGGACTGGCGAAGCCGGGCGAGACCGGACGGGGCGTCGGGGAAACGTGGGCGGAATGTGAAGGAAACACACGGGATTGGACATCGTCGGACGGATACGTTACTATTTCAACTTGGCGGTTTTGCGAAGGCCGGAAACGGCGGACGCAGAATCAACCTAGGGAAGTGGCGCAATTGGTAGCGCAACGGTCTCCAAAACCGTAGGTTGTGGGTTCGAGTCCCGCCTTCCCTGCAAAGACAACGAGTAAGTTCATCGAATGCCTTTCAGGAGGGAACATGGCCAAGAAGACCGATCATGGCGAACTAGTCGTGAAACCGAATGTGTTCATGCGCATCGGCCTGTTCATCAAGCAGATCATCGATGAGCTGCGCAAGGTCGTGACGCCGACGAGGAAGCAGCTGTTCTACTGGTCGCTCGCGTCGTTCATCTTCGTCGTGCTGCTGATGATCCTCGTCACGCTGATGGACACCGGACTTGGCAAGCTCGCCTTCCTGATCTTCGGCTGATTCGGCCAAGGCGAAAACGGGCGCAAACGTTGAGATTATAGCTGGGGGGAACCCCAGCTATAATCGTTTTCTGGTACATTCAATCGTTGAAATCAACCCCCAGCACAAAGGACATGCATGAGTGACGAAGTGAATCTCGATGACCTCAATCAGGCTGATCAGGATCAGTCACAGACGGAGGAGATTGACGCCGTCGCCGCCGCGTCGCCGAGCGAGGATGTCGCGGAAGGCATCGCGTACGACTCCGTGGAGGCCGCGGAACAGACGTCGGCCGAGAACGCCGACATGGCTGCGACCGTGAGCATCGAAGAAAGCATCGACGAGCAGGCGGACGCCAACTCGGACGCGAAATCGAGCGGCACTGCGGACGCCGACGCGAACGACGATGGTCCGGCGGCGGAGGCGGAAGAGGAAGCCGAGGAAGAGGACGCCGGTGCGAAGGCGGTCAAGGAGTTCTCGAAGAACCTGCGTACGCTCGACGGCAAGTGGTACGTGCTGCACACGTATTCGGGATACGAGAAGCGCGTCAAGAGCAACCTCGAATCGCGTGTGGCCAGCTTCGGACTCGAAGACACGATCTTCCAGGTGGAAGTGCCGATGGAGGAAGTCGAAAAGCACACCGAAAAGGGCAAGAAGGTCGTCACGCGTGTGCGTGTGCCGGGATACGTGCTCATCCGCATGTGGCCGGACGAGGATGCGCGCCGCATCGTGCGCGAGACGGAAGGCGTGACCGGATTCGTCGGCCCGACCCGTGAGCCGGCGCCGCTGAGCCGCAAGGAAGTCGTGCAGATGATGGCGCCGATGATCGCGGCGCAGGCGCTCAAGGAGGCGGGCGACAAGCCGGCCGCCGCGAAGAAGCGCGTCATGGAGGTCTCGTACGCCGTGGGCGATCAGGTCACCGTCACCGACGGCCCGTTCGCGACGATGTCCGCCGTCGTCTCCGAAGTCGAACCGTCGACGCAGAAGCTCACCGTGCTCGTGTCGATCTTCGGACGCGACACGCCGGTCGAGCTCGGCTTCGACCAGGTGGAGAAGCTCGTCTGAGCATCATAATCGGCAAACAACGCGCAGCTCGTCCTCGGACGGCTGCGCGTTGTTCGTTATGACGCGTGCTGCCTGCCATGCAGGCGGGTGCGTCGGCGGGTGCAGATGGGTGCGACATGGGATCGGACGGGATATCTCGGGCGGGGAGGGGGCACTTTCTTGACGTCGGTTCGGATTCGTCTGGCTATGGAAGCTGTCGGACACGTAACGGGGCGCGACGCCGGTCGCCGTCACGATGTGGCAGGACGGGTTGGCACGCCGTGATGCGGATGCATCGTTGCATCGTGATGTCGTTGCATCACGGCATAATGGAAAAGTTGTGACTGGAGGGTGCATGTTAGTGCGCCCGCTGGCACAGTACAGCAAGAAAACGTTGCGGAAGGCGCGGAAACACGCCGTTTTACCGCTTCACAGAAAGAAGAACCAACTTATGGCTCCTAAGAAGAAAGTCTCGGCGCTGATCAAGCTCCAGATTGAGGCAGGCAAGGCCAATCCGGCACCGCCGCTGGGCCCGGCTCTGGGTTCCCATGGCGTGAACATCATGGACTTCTGCAAGGCGTACAACGCGCAGACGCAGGACAAGATGGGCCAGATCATCCCTGTTGAGATCACCGTCTACGAGGATCGCTCCTTCGACTTCATCCTCAAGACCCCGCCGGCGGCCGCGCTGCTCAAGAAGGCTGCCGGCGTGCAGAAGGGCACCGACAATCCGCTGACGACGAAGGTCGGCTCGGTCACCAAGGATCAGGTCCGTGAAATCGCGGAGACGAAGATGGCCGATCTTTCCGCTCGTGACATCGAAGCCGCAATGAAGATCATCGAGGGCACCGCGCGCTCGATGGGCATCACGGTGACGGACTGAGAGGAGAGGGACAGATGGCTAAGCACTCCAAGAAGTATCGCGAAGCGGCCGAGCGCATCGATCGCAACAACCTGTACACGCCGGAAGAGGCCATTGCTCTGCTCAAGAGCATGCCGTCGTACAACTTCGACCAGACCGTCGAAGCCGTGCTGCGCCTCAACGTTGACCCGCGCAAGGCCGATCAGCTCGTCCGCGGCTCCGTCAACCTGCCGAACGGCACCGGTAAGACCGCCAAGGTCCTCGTGTTCGCCCGCGGCCCGAAGGCCACCGAGGCGCTCGAGGCCGGCGCGGACATCGTCGGTGACGACGATCTCGTCGAGCAGGTTGCCAACGGCTTCCTCGACTTCGACTCCGTCGTCGCGACGCCGGACATGATGGGCAAGGTCGGCCGCCTCGGCCGCGTGCTCGGTCCGCGTGGCCTCATGCCGAACCCGAAGACCGGCACCGTGACCATGGACGTCACGAAGGCCGTCAAGGACATCAAGGGCGGCAAGGTCGACTTCCGCGTCGACAAGAACGGCAACCTGAGCTTCCTCTTCGGCAAGCTTTCGTTCACCGCTGAAGCGCTCGACGAGAACTTCCGCGCGATCGCCGACGAAGTCAAGCGTCTCAAGCCGTCCACCGTCAAGGGCCGCTACATCACCAAGGCGACCATCACCGCGACGATGGATCCGGGCGTTCCGGTCGATCCGGCTTCGATCTGATTCGGCTCTCGCTGATTCGGTTTCACGTCGGTCGGCTGATTACGACTGATTGATATGTCATCCCCGCTGGGCTTTTGCGCCCGGCGGGGATTTTCCGTAAGCGGGGGTGCGGGGCGCCGGGGCGTGCGCGTACGCTGCGTGGGACGCTGAAGGGTAGTTGGGTGACGCGTGCAGCAACGGATGCATGCGCAAAGTGGGACGCTGAGGATCAGCGTTGCGGTGCATAGAGCGTATGGGTACGCGTTGTGGGACACCAAAGGGCGGTGTGGCGGACCATAAGGCGTACGCAGGCGCAAAACGTGACGAGGAGAGGCCATGGGCCGGTGCGTGGTGCGTATGGGTGCGCGCTGTAGGACGCTGGCTGGCTGTGCGGCGTCACCTGGTGCGTATGGGTGCGTCGGATGAGACGCTGATGGACGCCGTGGCGGGATGGGGCGCGTATGCGTGCGCGTTGCGGGACGTTGGGGCGGCAGCGGTGGGGACGGAATGCGTATGGGGCGCTGGGTGGGACGCTGCGGGGTGGTGTTGTGCCACGTGGTGCGTATGGGTGCGTCGGATGAGACGCTGGGGGCCGCGGTGGCAGGATGTAGTGCGTATGGATGCACGCTGCAGGACGCTGCGGAGTAGTGTGATGGAGCGGGATGCGTATACATGTGCGAATCGTGATGATGGAGAGACGAAATGGCGGTGTGGAAGGGGCGGAAGGTAGAATCGGGGTCATGTTGGGCGACGAACACGCGGATATCCTGGAACTATTGGCGGGACGCACGGATGACGGTACGATCCGGGCGCTTGCGTTCGAATGCCTGATCAGCGGACTGCGTGACGAACGTGTCACATCGTTGCTTAACGTCATCGGATGGCGCGGCCAATTCGAATGTTTCGCCGTGGGAGGGGAGCCAGCGGAAAGCATGGCGTCGACGGTGACGAAGACCGGACAGGTCATCACTGATCTCGGAGGCGTGTCGCCGCTCATCGGCGTCTACGGCACCTTCGTCATCGTATGCGCACGTGTGCAGGCGGCCGTGTCGCCGGGCATCGCATGCACGAATATGCTGTCGGCGTTCAGCGATGACTCCGCAGTGTACATCAGCCCGATGCGGGAAGGCGTTGAAGGCGCAAGCCATGCCATACGTGAAACGCTGTTTTCGCTGCAGGCCGCACCCTCGATCATCGAACCGGCGCGGCCGTTGCGTGCGGACGATCTGCTGCCGGAACGCGCGCTCATCGGCGACGATATGGCGCGCGAGGAACTGTACCGTAACGTCTACCAGGTGCTGCACGGCAGCAACGAGGATGATCCGACCTTCGTGACGGTGTCCACGTTCCTGCGGCACGGCGGATCGCTGGAGACGACGGCGAAGGAACTCAACATCCATCCGAACACGGTCCGTTACCGGCTCAAACGTGCAGCGGAGACGACGGGCTGGGACGCCACCGATCCGCGTGACGCCTTCGTACTCAATACGGCAATCGCCATCGGCAGAATACGCGATCGCTGACCGCGATGGAGCGCGGGATTGGCGCGTACCCGAATGCGCATGGGTACGCTGTTCGTGACGCGGGGTGTGGCGGCAAGGGAACTGGATGCGTATGCGTGCGCGGTATGGGACGTCGTGCGTCGGATTAGCGTGTCAGGGTGCGCATAGGTGCGCTGCGTAGGTTGCGGGATGCGGGGTTGGGGTGTCTTGGCGCGTATGGGTGCGCGGTGTGGGACGGTGGGGAGCTGTGTGACGACTCGCGGTGCGTACAGGTGCGCGATGCGAGTCACAAGACGCTGGACGGGCGTGTCTTGGCGCGTACATGTGCGCGGTATGGGACGGTGGGAAGCTGTGTGGCGACTTGTGGCGCGTATGGGTGCGCGGTGTGGGACGGGGCGGGATGGGGCGGGATGGGGCGCCGGGATCGGAGTGCGTATGCGTGCGCGGTGCGGATCTCGGAACGCGAGTTTGGTGTGCCTTGGTGCGTAGATGTGTGCGGTGCGGGGCGCGAAGCTGCGGACGGGCGTGTCCTGATACGTATGGGTGCGCGGTGCGGGACGCGAAGCGGTGTGGATGGGTGTGCTGGAGTGCGTATGCGTGCGTGGTGCGGGGCGCGAAGCTGCGGGACTGGTGCGCCGGGTTGCGTATGTGGCGCTGCCTCGGTCTTCCGCACTGAGTTATGTGACTGATTACGTGTGGTGCTGTGGCGTGGATGCGGTTCAGCATAGCGGGCACAGCCATGGGACGTGGGAATCAGGCGGGGTCGGGGACATCGAGGCGGCGGCGGGTGTCGCGGTGGAACATCAGGCACAGGAAGCCGAAGACGAAGGCGATCGGCAGCATGTGACGCTCGAAGTTGTTCGCCGGGGCCGTGATCATGACGCCCATCAGCAGCAGCAACGGCATGTGCCATGACAGCGCGCGCCAACGTTTGAGCGCGAGCTCGGCGGCGCCGATGAGCAGTGTGAGTGTGACGTAGAAATTGCCGTGGGTGAACCATCCGAGCACCGGGATGCTGCTCCAGCCGCGGGCGAAATCGGCGACCTTCGTGCGCCAGTCATGGTTGTAGTACTTGATCCACGTGTTCGTCTGCTGGACGTAGTCGTTGTCGATGTAGTAGCTCATCGCAACGTAGGGCGGATCGAAGATGTCGAAGTAGCCGTAGCTTTTGGCGAACAGGCCGTCGAAGGCGGTGCGCGGGTCGGCGCGGACGATTTCCAGCCACGCCTTGTTGAAGTTGTCCATGTCCTCGGGTGTGACGGACCGCCAACGGTAGCTGACCTTCTTCGATTGGATGCCGGAGGATTTGACAGGGTCGGCGTCCTGCGGACGGTAGGCCTGCGCGGTCTGGTCGAGATTGAAGATTGGGGCGAGCTTGTCGCGCGCGGTCTGCGGAATCGCGTCCGGATTCTCATGGGCGACGCGCGCGATCATCTGGATCTGGATGCCGCGGGACTCGATCGGGTCGCCGCTGATGATCGCGCCGGAGGCGATCAGCGCGGAGATCGATCCGTGAATCAGGATCGTCGGCAGCAGCAACGCGCCCAGATAAAGCTTCCAGCGGCGCCGGTCGGCGAGCAGCGAAAAAACGACCTGCGCAAGGAGGATGTACCACGCGTATTTCGCGCTGATCAGCATGACGCTCACCGAAACGACGAGTGCGGCGATCGTGATGCGACGTGTGGGGAGGAGGGCCGCGCCGAGGGCGGAAGCGGGATTGTTGGCGACGACTGGTTGGCCGGCGGCGGCGATCGATGCGCCGACGGTGGAAGCGGGTTTGTCGGCGACGGAAGCCGATCCGCCGAGGGCGGAGGTTGATGCGCGCGCAGCGGAAGCCGGTTTGCCTGCGGCGGAGGCGGGAATCGTGGCGGGACGGTTGCGGGAGGCCTTCATGCGCGGGACGTAGGTCATATAGAGTTCGTACATCAGGCCGAACCACCAGGTGAACGCGAATGCGAACAGCGGGGATTTCGTCAGCGAGATCGTCGCGAACAGCACGAGCGGGCAGCAGATGAAGACGAGCATGATGAGCGCGCGGGCGCACGCGCCGGCGGGAGTGCCCGAATAAGGGGTGACGCGCGTGGAGACCGTGGTCGCGGTCGAGGCGATCAGCGAGGAATCACCGGTTTTGTTCCTGCCATGCGAACGGCGCGTGAGCCATGGCAGATTGAAGAAACGGTTCGCCGCGGACGCGCAGCAGAAACCGGCGAACAGCCATTGGAGGACGGCGAGGACGACGAGGCCGGCGTCGTTCGAACCGGTTAGATAGCGGGAGATCGCGAGCGCGCCGCCGTAGAAGACGGTGAGCACGATGTTGTGCTGGTCGGTCAGATAGGTGGGCTGGTCGGGCCACATGTAATGGGCGGTCGGGTAGATGTCCATCGGGACGAAGGAGAAGAAGCCGATGTACGGCTGGTCGACGCCGGTCCATTGGTTCCACGCCCAGGCGAATTCGCGGGCCTGTGAATAGACGTCGGCGCCGAAGGCTGCAAGCAGCGTCGCCGGCACCCACAGCCAGCAGATGGCGAGGACGAGCCAGATGCGTTTCCAATCGGAGGTCGCGGCGACGATCGCGCGCGAGGCGGCTGCGCCGATGCGGGAGCAGCGTGGACGCAGGCGGCTTGCTAAGCGGCGCAAACGGCTGCGGGCGGTGTCGGGGAAACCGCCGCGGGATTCGTCGGCGGATGCGTTGCGGCGCGTGTGGATGGCGGGGGATGTGGATGAGGAGGCGGTGGAATGAACCGTGGTTGTGGAGGAATCGTCGTGGGCATCCACATGGGTATCCACAGGGGTGTGGATGGAGTCGGCGGAGGCTGTGGAAACGGATGTAGATAAGTCGGCGGCGGGGTCGGTGTCAAGGGGCCGCGTGCGGACGCGGATCAGGTTGAAGGGTCTGCACATGCCTTCACGGCGGCGGGCGGTGAGGACGAGCAGCAGCACGAAGCCGAAAGTGCAGCTGAACATGACGAGGAACAGCAGCGCGTTCGTCCAGTCGAAGCCGGCGAGGCCGATATCGGAGCGCATCAGCGGGCCGATTGACGTGCACCAGGAGATCCAGACGCAGGCGAGGGCGGCGATCAGCCAACGGAAGCATGCGCCGCAGCGGTCGGCGAAGGTCGGGGGCGTCGCGCGGAAGGCGGGGGTGGCGGTCGCGGAGGATTCGGCGTTGACGGACGACGCGGTCGTCAAGGTATGGGAATCGGTGGAATGCTCACGTGCCATAGACGCGATTGTACAAGCGGCGGCAGAATGGGCGGCCGCGCGCGACTGCGTCGTGGACGGGGCGTGCGGGTATGCGATGGGCGGAAGTGCGTGACGACGGCAGGTGGGCGGAGCGCGCGGAGCCGCGGTGCGGCGAGTATGCGGAGCGGGGCGTGTGAAGGCAGGATCGGCGGTAAGCGGAGTGCGCGGGGCGGTCATGAATGTGGATGCGCATGATGGTGCGATTCCATCGCGAGGGGGCGTGCGCTGGCGATGCGGCGGCGCGAGGAACGGGCGGCCGCGTGCGGCGCATCGACGTGCGGGTGCATGATGGAGGAAGCATCGGCATCAACGCGGAGGAATATCGAATGGCGGACCGAATCAGCGCAACCATGGGCAACGGCGAAAACGGCGAGGCGGCTGCGGCTGCGCGGCGCACGGAGCGGGACGATCCGTTCCGCGCCGGCAACGTCATCAACGGCGATCTGCCGCTGACGCGCGCGGCGGCGAAGGTCGTGTCGCTCAAATCGGTCGGGTCGACGAACACGGTCGCCGAACAATACATCACGAGCGGGCGATGGGACCGCGACGGCATGACCGTCATCAGGGCCCAGGAGCAGACGGCGGGGCGCGGCAGGCTCGACCATACGTGGTTCAGCGCGCCGGGGAAATCGTTCATCATGTCGTTCGTTTCGGCGGTGGGGAAAACCGTGGCGTGTGATCCGCGGATCAACGGCTGGCTGCAGATGGTCGCGGGGCTGTCCGTGCTCGACGCGCTGCGTGAAACACTGAGTGAAACAGACATGATGCTCGTGCGCGATCCGGCGAACATCGACGACGCGCGCGACGACATCATGCTCAAATGGCCGAACGACATCGTCTACCACGGGCATAAGCTCGGCGGCATCCTCGCGCAGATCGTGACGGTGCCCGCGCCGGACATCGTCGCCGTGGTCTACGGAATCGGACTCAACATCGACGTGCCGCTCGACGAACTGCCGACCGACGAGGCGACGTCGTGGCAGCTCATCACACAATCCGGGCATGTGGGGGAGCGGCCGGGCACGGAGGCGGTGATGGACCTCATCGCGTCACGCACCGTGAAGCACATCGAGGAACGGCTGTGGAATCTTGGGATCAATCCGGAGGCGAACGCGCAGCATCTGCGGCGCCGGCTCGTCCAGGAAAGCTGGACGCTCGGGCACCCCGTCGAAGTGCACTATATGGATGGGACGACGGAACGCGGCATCGCGCACGGCATCAACGCCGACGCGTCGCTCGCGATGACGACCTATGACGGCGAGGAACGGATCGTGCGCACGGCCGACGTGGGCGTGCTGCCGAACATGCCGCGCTGAGCGGCCGTCGTTGTCCGGACGGATGGGCTGGGATGGCGCTGCGTGCGGCTTCAACAGCGGTATCTCTGCTGGGAAGGAGCGTTTTCGGCGGAGTCTGCGAGTATCCACGCCGGCATGGTTGGGGCCGATGGATCCGATACCCGCCGGCGGTTGGGGAAATGCTCCTTCCCAGCAGAGATACCACTGCCGGCATGACGGCGGATCGACATCTCGGCCGGGAAGGTAGGCTGTAGATGCTCGAGAGGTCGATTCGGCCGTCGGATTCGGGAGCGTCGGGCGTGGTCGGTGGGTTGGGCGCAACGCAGGGCGGTCGCGGCCCGGGTCGTCCGCGCGGAGCGGCGGCTTGGGGTGCAGACGGTGGGTAAGGTGAGTGCGGGGGCGCTGTTGCGATCACTCCGGGTGCGGGTTGTGTCGTTGGTGTTCGCTCGGAGGGGCGGTTGTGATCGTTTCGGGTGCAGGAGGTGACGGTGGTGTTCGCCAACGGTCCGGTTTGCGATCACTCCGGGTGTGGATCGAGGCCGCGGCGTTCGCCAAGAGGGGCGGTCGTGATCGTTCTGGGTGTACGCTGCACCCAGAACGATCACGACCGGCGTCCTACCGCAGTTTGGCGAGCGCGATCGGCGTCGCGAGCGAGGCGGCGAGCGCGGCTTTCACCAGGTCTCCGGGGATGAACGCGGCGGATGCCATCGCGAGCGGCTTCAGCGGCACATGCGTCGTCGCGGCCTGCACGAGCACGCCGATGCCATCCTGCAACAGGACGCATCCGAGCACGCATGCGCACAGGTATGCGGCGAATACCAGAGCCGGAGCGAACCAAGCGTTTGCGCCGGTGCCGCCGGTGGAACCCGCTGCGCGCGAGCCGGAAGCGTCAGCGAGGCGCATGGCGAATCGGCTTCCATGCGCGCCGAGCAGCGACGTGACGACGCCGGCCGGCAGGAAGGCGTACAGGAATCCGCATGTCGGGCCGATGAGCGCGGCCGTCGACATGCCGCCTGAGAAGACCGGCAGCCCGCACAGTCCCATCGTCAGATAGAGCGCGACCGCGCCCGCGACCCGCCGCCAGTCGAGCGTCACGGCGGCGATCATCAGCACGAGCGTCTGCAGCGTGATCGGCACCGGTGTGCCCGGAATCGCGATGCGGCCGATCGCCGCGGCCGCCCACAGCGCGCCGGCCGTGACCGCCACCGGCAGCACGCCGCCAACGACACGCCGAATGGTGAGTTCTGGTGTCCGTATAGTGAGACTTCCGCTGTGGTTTGAGTGCTGGTTCATCGTCATTTCGTTGTCCTTTGTGTGCTGCTGTGTGATGTGCCGGTTGTGGGCCGCGTCATAGTCGCCGCTCGGCATGTTGCGCCGTTTTCAGCGTCCCGGTTCGTTTCCCGAGGGTCGCCGCTTCCTCCGGGACGCCGACGGTGATCGATGCCTGATCGCGATTCGGTGCCCGTCGCCGCCGGCAACGGACGCCACTGCTGGCGGAATGTGCCGCCCGTAACGGGTGGCCGCCGGCGCGGGCGGATGCCGGTGACGGAATCGGCTGCCCGTAACGGGCTGTGTGCCGCCGGTAGCCGCCGGTAACGGTGTGCCGTCGGTCGCGGAGACGTCCGTCGGTGGCGCGGACGGCCGCCTGTCGCGGGGCCGCCCGCGGCCGGATGCGCCGCTCGCAACGCGGTGCGCCGCCCGTTGCGCCCGAGCCGGCAGGCGCCGCAACGGGGTTCGCCGGCAACGATACGGGATGGGCGGCGGCGGGGTTTTGTTCACGTCCACAAAAGTCGATGGCGATTCTTGTGGGAACGCAAGTGTCGGTGTCCGGCGAAAAAGAGGATGCTGAAACGCATGCTTGACCAAGACTCAACTTCGCGTGCGTCCGCCGCGCATGCGTCGCCGGACGGAGCAGGCGCGCCTCCCGAGGCGGCCTCCGCGCCGACCGCGATGCCATCCACGACTTCGTCCGCCGACCTGTCCATCGCATCTTCGGCGGCCGCCGCATCCTCCACGCCTGCCGAATCTCCAGCCGCAGCCGTCGCATCGACCGAGACCGCGATGCCGACCGTGCCCGCGTCGCCGACCGCACCGTCCACGCCGTCCGGCGCGCCGATGAAGCTGCTCGTCGCGAACCGCGGCGAGATCGCGCTGCGCGTCGTGCGCACGGCGCGGGAGATGGGCGTGCCGACCGTCGTCGTCTACGCCGAACAGGACCGGCACTGCCAGTACGTGCGCATGGCCGACGAGGCGTTCCTGCTGTCCGGCGACACCTATGCGGACACCTACCTCAACGAGGACCTGCTCATCGCAATCATGCGCCGTTCGGGCGCGAACGCCGTCCATCCGGGCTACGGCTTCCTGTCCGAAGTGAGTTCCTTCGCTCGCAAGGTGCTCGCCGAAGGCGCCGTCTGGATCGGTCCGTCGCCGGATGCGCTCGACGCGCTCGGCGACAAGATCAGCGCGCGCCAGGTGGCCGAGAAGGCGCAGGTGCCGCCGGTGCCGGGCATCTCGCACGCCATCGTCGGCATGCGTCCGCTGCTCGACTTCGCGCACACGCACGGCTATCCGCTGATGCTCAAGCGCACCGACGGCGGCGGCGGACGCGGCATCACGCTCGTGCGCAGCGACGACGAGCTGCGCGGCTTCTACCTCAACCACAACGCCGCGCAGGGCGGCGACCTCGCCGACTACTTCGTCGAACGATTCATCGACAACGGCCGGCACGTCGAAACCCAGTGCGGCCGCGACACGCACGGCGGTTTCACCGTCTATTCGACGCGCGACTGCTCGGTGCAGCGGCGCAACCAGAAACTCATCGAGGAGGCGCCCGCGCCGTTCCTGCCCGACGACGTCCTCGCGCAGCTCGAGGACTACTCGCGCCGGCTGTTCGAGACGGTCGGCTATGTGGGGCTCGGCACCTGCGAGTTCATGGTGACGCCGTCCGGCAAGGCGTACTTCCTCGAAGTCAATCCGCGACTCCAGGTCGAGCACACGGTCAGCGAGGAGGTCAGCGGCGTCGATCTCGTGCGCGAACAGCTGACGATCGCCTCCGGCGGCGCGCTCACGCCGGCGCCCGAGCCGCGCGGCCACAGTTTCGAGCTGCGCATCACGAGCGAGGATCCGAAGTCGAACCTGACGCCGTCCGCCGGCACGCTCGAGAAGGTGCGTTGGCCGAGCGGCCCGGGCGTACGCGTCGACTCGGGCGTCCTCGAGGGCGACACGATCTCCCCGAAATTCGATTCGATGATGGGCAAGCTCATCGTCACCGCGCAGGACCGCGCGACGGCCGTCGCACGTGTGCGCCGCGCGCTCGACGAGATCGAGATCGCCGGTGTGCCGACGCCGGTCGAGCTGTACCGCACCGTCTTCGCCGACGACGAATTCACGGCCGAGCACGGCGCCGGCTTCACCGTGAGCACGAAATGGCTCGAACGCAAATACCTCAACCGCGAGCCGGCATCGACGCGCGCCGGGCAGCCGGCGTCGCTGAGCGCGGCCCCGGAGCCGGCCGACGAGCGCACGCCGAGCGAGGAGATCGTCATCGAGATGAACCATCGGCGCGTCGTGCTCACCGTGCCGAGTGACGTCGTCGCGACGCTCACCGGCGGCGCGCGCTCGCGGGCGGCCGAACGTCCGACGCAGCCGCTGCGCGGCCAGGGCATGCATCACGTCGAACGCGGCCGCCAGCGGCAGGACGAGCGCTCCGGCGTCATCGCGTCGCCGATGCAGGCGATCGTCACCCGCATCACCGTGACGCCGGGGCAGCACGTGAGCAAAGGCGACCTGCTCGTCGTGCTCGAGTCGATGAAGATGGAGAACTACGTCTATGCGCCGGTCGACGGCGTCGTCAACGAGATCTTCGCGACCGCCGCGTCCTCCGTCGACGGCGGCGAGACGCTGCTGACGCTCGACGTCGAAGGCGCGCATCGCGACGCGAAGGACACGAAGGACGCACAGGACAAGGGGGAGCGGGCATGAACGACATCACCGAATCGCCGGCGCTGCAGGCGCTCGTCGAAAACGGCACGCTCGACGACGCCGTCGCCGCGGCCTCGAAGGGGCCTGCCGACGCAGCGTCCGCGGCCGACGGCGAACGGCAGCCCATCCGGCCGGCCGTGCTCAAGGCGGCGCAGCTCGCGCGCGACGCCGAGGAGCACGCCCGCGACCGCCAGCACATCAAAGGCAAGCTGACGGCGCGCGAACGGCTCGACCTGCTGCTCGACACCGACACATTCGAGGAGATCGGCCGTTTCAGCGGCGGCGACATCAACGCAGGTTCCGCCGGCGCGGCCGTCATCACCGGATTCGGCGAGATCTACGGGCGCCGCGTCGCCGTCTACGCACAGGACTTCTCGGTGCGCGGCGGCACGCTCGGCACCGCCGAGGGACGCAAGATCTGCCGGCTGATGGACCAGGCGCTCACATTGCGCATCCCGATCATCGCGTTGATCGATTCGGGAGGCGCGCGCATCCAGGAAGGCGTCGCCGCGCTCACGCAGTACGGGCGCATCTTCCGCAGGACCTGCGACGCGAGCGGCTGCGTGCCGCAGATCTCGCTGATCCTCGGGCCGTGCGCGGGCGGCGCCGTCTACTGCCCGGCGCTGACCGACCTGATCATCATGACGCGCGAGAACTCGAACATGTTCGTCACCGGTCCGGACGTCATCAAGGCGGCGACCGGCGAATCGATCAGCATGGACGACCTCGGCGGCGGCTCCGTGCACAGCACGACCTCCGGCGTCGCGCACTATCTGGGCGTCGACGAGGCGGACGCGATCGACTATGCGCGCACCGTGCTCGCGTATCTGCCGGCGAACGCGGGCGAGCAGCCGCCGACCTACTCGTACATGGCGACGCGCGCCGACCATGAGGTCGCGCGGCGTCTGGGCGCGATCGTGCCCGACAACGACCGCCAGCCCTACGACGTGCTCGACGTCATCCGCTGCGTCGTCGACTACGGCGAGTTCGTGCAGGTGCATGAGCTGTTCGCGCCGTCGGCCGTCGTCGGTTTCGCGTGCATCGACGGCCACCCGGTCGGCATCGTCGCGAACCAGCCGAACGTCAACGCCGGCGGCCTCGACGTCGACTCGTCGGAGAAGGTCGCGCGCTTCGTGCGGCTGTGCGACGCGTTCAACCTGCCGGTCGTCACGCTCGTGGACACGCCGGGATACAAGCCGG
Source organism: Bifidobacterium castoris (assembly GCF_003952025.1). Taxonomy (GTDB): domain Bacteria; phylum Actinomycetota; class Actinomycetes; order Actinomycetales; family Bifidobacteriaceae; genus Bifidobacterium; species Bifidobacterium castoris. The sequence goes on from NZ_QXGI01000008.1 coordinate 21,649, forward strand.
GCGCCGAACAGGAGCACGCCGGCATCATCCGCCGCGGCGCGAAGGTCATCTACGCGTACGCGAACGCGCAAGTGCCGCTCGTCACGATCGTGCTGCGCAAGGCCTACGGCGGCGCGTACATCGTCATGGGATCGAAGTCGATCGGCGCCGACCTCAACTACGCGTGGCCGGCGGCGCAGATCGCCGTGCTCGGCGCGACCGGCGCCGTCAACATCATCCATCGCAAGGACCTGCAGAAGGCGAGGGACTCCGGACAGGACGTGGAGGCGGCGCGCGCGAGGTACGCGGCCGAATACGAACGCACGACCGTCAACGCGAACCTGTCGATGGAGACCGGGCAGATCGACGCGATGATCGACCCCGAGCAGACGCGCGACACGCTCATCGAAGGACTGCGGCTGCTGCGCGACAAGCCCCGCGCGCGCCGCGGGGACAAGCACCACGGCAACCAGCCGCTGTAGCGACGCCCGTGCGCGGCCGGCATCCGGACGCGGGCCGCGCGAAGACCCCGACCAACCGAAGACCAACCAACCGACAACCGAAGACCATCGAAGAGAAAGCATCCACGATACCGATGAGTACCGCATCCACCGCATCATTCATGGAACGACTCCAGCACGAAACCCACGCCCTGATGTTCGCCGGGCAGTCCACGCCGTGGACGACGGCGCTCGCCGAGCTGATGGACGAGCCGACGACCGCCGCCGCGCTGCGCGCAGCCGCGGGCCGCGCCCACGACCTGCTCGCGCCGGTCGCCGCGCAGCTGCTCGCGACGAGCGGACGCGACGTCGACCTGTTCGGCTTCGACGCGAACCCGGCGACGCTCGGCGCGGCCGCCGAAGCGACGGCGAGCATCGAAGGCATCGCGCTCACCCAGCTCGGCGCGCTGATCGACCTCGACCAGCTCGGCTATTCGCCCGCCACGGCGCGCCCGGTCGCACTGCTCGGCCACTCGCAGGGCATCCTCGGCGTGCACATGGCGCAGGCGATCGCCGACGCCGGCTCGCTCGACGCGGCCGCCGCGCGCATCGACGAGATCCTCGCGATCGCCGCGCTGATCGGCGCCGCCGGAACCCGTGAGGCGCGCGCGCAGCGGATCGTGCGCAAGGCCGGCGACGCGACGCCGATGCTGTCGGTCAAGGGGATCCTTCCGGCGCAGGCGGACGCGCTGATCGCGCGCGTCGCCGACGCCGACGGCCCGATCAGCGTCGCCGTCGTCAACTCGGCGAACCACGTCGTGCTGTCCGGACATCCGCAGGACCTCGAGGCCTTCGCCGACGAGGCGCGGCGCGAGCACCGTCGCCAGGCGCGACTGCGCGCCGACAAGGTGCGCGGCGGCGCCGTCTTCGACCCGGTGCTCGAATACCTCGAGGTGACGTTGCCGTTCCACAGCCCGCTGATGGAGGCGGCCGTCGAACGCACCGTCGCATGGGCGGCCGCCTGCGGCATCGACGAGGAGCGCGCGCGCACGCTCGCCGAGGAGGTGCTCGTCCGTCAGGTCGACTGGAACACGCAGGTCACCGAACTGCTCAGGCAGCACGATCCGCGCACGTTGTGGGCGATCGACCTCGGCCCGGGCATGACGATCGGCAAGCTGTGCGCGGCCGTCGCCGAAGGCACCGGCGTCGGCGTCGTCGAAGCCGCCAACGCCGCGCAGCGCGCCGCACTCGCGACCGCCACCGACGACCCGGCGCGCCTGCAGGACTGGTCGGCGTACGCGCCGCGGCTCGTGGACACGCCGCAGGGCGCGCGCGTCGAGACGGCGTTCACTCGTCTGACCGGCAAGCCGCCGGTGCTGCTCGCCGGCATGACGCCGACGACCGTCGACCCCGAGATCGTCGCGGCGGCCGCGAACGCCGGCTACTGGGCGGAGCTCGCCGGCGGCGGCCAGGTGACGGCCGAGGTCTTCGAACGCCATATGGCCGAGCTCGGCGAACTGCTCGACGAAGGCCGCACCGTCGAGTTCAACGCGATGTTCATGGACCGCTACCTGTGGAACCTGCAGTTCGGCTCGTCGCGCATCGTGCCGAAGAAGCGCGCGTCGGGCGCGCCGATCGACGGCGTCGTCGTCTCCGCGGGCATCCCCGAACTCGACGAGGCGGTCGCGCTCGTCAGGTCGCTCAACGCCGACGGCTTCCCCTACGTGTGCTTCAAGCCGGGCACCGTCGAGCAGATCCGCCAGGTCGTGCGCATCGCGCAGGCCGTCGCGCCGGCGAAGGTGCTCGTGCAGGTCGAAGGCGGCTCGGCCGGCGGCCACCACAGCTGGGAGTCGCTCGACGACCTGCTGCTGGCGACCTACGCGCAGGTGCGCGGACAGCGCAACCTCGTGCTCGTCGTCGGCGGCGGCATCGGCACGCCGGAACGCGGCGCCGACTACATCACCGGCGCATGGGCGACGCGCTACGGCCGTCCGCTGATGCCGGTCGACGGCGTGCTCGTCGGCACCGCCGTCATGACGGCGAAGGAGGCGCACACGTCGCCCGAGGTCAAGCGACTGCTCGTCGAGACGCCGGGCATCACCGCCGCCGACGCCGGCGCGGACGACGTGTTCGCGCCGCTCGGCGAACAGTGGGTGCCGAGCGGCAAGTCCGTCGGCGGTGTGGCGAGCGGCCTGAGCCATCTGCATGCGGACATCTACGAGCTCGAGAACGCCTCCGCGCGCTGCGGCCGCCTGCTCGTGCACGTCATGAAGCACCCCGAGGAGCTCGAATCGCGCCGCGAGGAGATCATCGAGGCGCTCGACCAGACCGCCAAGCCGTATTTCGGCGACCTGAAGACGATGCGCTACGAGGACTGGGCTCGCCGCTTCGCCGAGCTTGCATTCCCGTGGGCCGACGGCACCTACGCGGACCGCTACCTGCATCTGCTGCAGCGCATCGAGGCGCGCGTCATCGACCTCGAACAGGGCGCGTTCACGCCGATGTTCCAGCGCCGCGCCGACGTCGAAGCCGACCCCTTCGCCGCGCTCGCCGCGCTCGTCGAAGCCTACCCGGCGATGCGCGAGCTGACGGTGACGCCGGCCGACGAGGCCTGGTTCACCGAACTCGTGCGCGAATACCCCAAGCCGATGCCGTTCGTGCCGGCGATCGACCACGACCTGCTGCGCTGGTGGGGCCAGGACCAGCTGTGGCAGTCCGAGGACCCGCGCTACCCGGCCGATTCGGTGCGCATCATCCCCGGCCCGATCTCGGTGGCCGGCATCACAACGGTCGACGAGCCGGTCGCCGACATCCTCGACCGCTTCCGCGACGCGATGACGGCGCGTGTGGCCGCCGCCGGCGATGACGTCGCCGCCGACAAGAGCGCCGACCCGCGCTTCGCATTGCTCGACGGCGCCCCCGACGCCGAGGACTTCATCCGCCGCAGCCCGAACATCTCGTGGATCGGCCACCAGACCGCCAATCCGGCCTACGGCACCGTGCGCGGCGACAGGACCTACGAGCTGACCCACCTCGGCCGCGACGAACGGAGCGGCGTCGAGCGCTTCGACCTTGACATCCATCTCGACACCTTCTGGGACGACGACCCGGACGGCGGCGCGACGAAGCATGCGGTGCGCGACATCGTCATCCCGCTCAACGTGGCGGCGGACGCGACCGGCATGATCCCGGTCGTCGACCGCGAGCGCCTGCCCGAACACGTCTACCGCATGCTCGCCGCGACGGCCGGCATCGGCAACACGGCGATCACCGGCGACGAGCTGACGGCGATGCCGCAGATCGCCGCCGCCGACGCCGCGGCGGACGGCGTGGACGCGGACGCCGCGCCCTTCGGCGTCGCGCACGCCGCATACACGCTGTCGGCGAATCTCGGCGCCGACCATGAGGCGGCCACCGGCGGCGCGCTGCCGATCGAACTGACCCCGTCGCGCATCGCGCCGGACGCGCTCGTCGGCCCCGCATGGCCGGCGATCTACGCGGCGCTGGGCTCGGTCAGCGTCGACGGCTACCCGGTCATCGAAGGCCTGCTCAACGCCGTCCACCTCGACCATCTGATCGCGCTGCGGGTCGACGAGGAGACGCTGCTGGCGCACGTCGGCGAGCAGGTCGCGCTCACCAGCTGGGCGGAGCCGTACTTCGAATCGGCGTCGGGCCGCGTCGTGACGATCCATGTGCGGCATACGGCGGCCGACGGCACCGTGCTCGCCGACGAGACGGAACGCTTCGCGATCCGCGGCCGCGCCTACAGCGACGAGCTGCCGGCGCCGGCGGCCGACGACGGCGGCCTCGACGTGGACGTCGCCGCGACGCCGCGCCGTCTGCTGCGCCGCGTCAACGTCAAGGCGCCGCACGAGATGACGGCCTTCGCGCGCACCTCCGGCGACTTCAACCCGATCCACACGTCGCACCGCGGCGCCGCGATCAGCGGACTGTCCCGGCCGCTCGTGCACGGCATGTGGCTGTCGGCGACCGCGCAGCACGCCGTGCAGGCGCTCGACGAGCGCGGCGCGCACTACGAGATCGCCGGCTGGACGTACAACATGTACGGCATGGTGCAGCTCGACGACGACGTGGAGATCAGCGTCGAACGCGTCGGCCATGTCAGGCACGGCGGCCTCGCGCTCGAAGTGACGTGCCGCATCGGCGGACAGCTCGTCAGCCGCGCGACCGCCGTCACGCGCGCGCCGTCCAGCGCCTTCGTCTATCCGGGCCAGGGCATCCAAAGCCAGGGGATGGTGCTCGACGAGCGCATGAAGTCGCCGGCGGCGCGCGACGTGTGGGAGCGCGCCGACAAGCTCACGCGCGACCGCCTCGGGTTCTCGATCCTCGCCGTCGTGCGCGACAACCCGAAGGAGCTGACGGCGAACGGCGTCACCTACCGTCATCCGGAAGGACTGCTCAACCTCACGCAGTTCACGCAGGTCGCGCTCGCGACCGTCGCCTTCGCGCAGACGGCGCGCATGCAGGAGGCGGGCGCCGACATCCGCCCGTCGTACTTCGCCGGCCATTCGCTCGGCGAATACAACGCGCTGAGCTCGTTCGCCCACGTCATCCCGTTGGAGACGGTGCTCGAACTCGTGTTCCACCGCGGCTCGACGATGCACCATCTGATCGACCGCGACGCGCAGGGCCGCTCGAACTACCGCATGGGCGCGTTGAGGCCGAACCAGTTCGGCGTCGACGACGCGCATGTGAAGGCGTATGTGGAGTCGGTCGCCGAGGCGAGCGGCGAGTTCCTCGAGATCGTCAACTACAACCTCGCCGGCCAGCAGTACGCCGTCGCCGGCACGATCGCCGGACTCAAGGCGCTCGCCGACGACGCCGCTCGCCGCGTGGCGGAATTCGGCGGCAAGCCGGCGTTCATGCTCGTGCCGGGCATCGACGTGCCGTTCCATTCGTCGCTGCTGCGCAAGGGCGTTCCCGAGTTCCGCGACAAGCTCGACGCGCTGCTGCCGGCCGAGATCGACTACCGCGGCGCGCTCGAAGGTCACTACATCCCGAACCTCGTGGCCGCGCCGTTCGCGATGAACAAGGAGTTCGCGCGGCTGATCCTCGACGTCGTGCCGAGCGAACGCATCGCCGCCGCGCTCGCCGACGACGCCGTCTGGGACGCCTACGCCGCCGACGACCAGAAGCTCGGCCGTCTGCTGCTCACCGAGCTGCTGTCGTGGCAGTTCGCGTCGCCGGTGCGCTGGATCGAGACGCAGGCGCTGCTCTTCTCCGACCGCACACAGGGCGGCCTCGGCGTCGAGCAGGTCGTCGAGGTCGGCCTCGGCAATGCGCCGACGCTCGCGAACCTCGCCTCCAAGACGCTCAGGTTGCCGCAGTTCGCCCGCCGGCAGGTCGCCGTCTACAACGTCGGCCGCGACGAGGGCCGCGTCTACATGACCGACTCCGACCCGCTCGTCGAAGACGTCGACGTCGAGGAGACGACGACCGAAAACGCACCGGCCGCGGCCGCCCCGGCGGAGCCGCAGCCCGTCGCGCCGGCCGCCGCGGCGCCCGAAGCGCCGGCCGCGCCGGCCGCGGGCGTGTCCGGCGCCGACGTGCCGGACCTCGCGTTCCGCGCGCATGACGGCATCCGGACGCTGCTCGCCTACGCCGCGAAGATCCGACCCGAGCAGATCGGCGACGACGACACGACCGACACGTTGACGAACGGCGTCTCGTCGCGCCGCAACCAGCTGCTGATGGACATCAGCGCCGAACTCGGCGTCGCGAGCGTCGACGGCGCCGCCGAGGCGTCGATCAGCGACCTGAGCGCGCTCGTCGACAAGGTCGCGCCGAACTACAAGGCCTTCGGCCCGGTGCTCGCCGACATCGTGCGCGACCGCGTGCGCGCGCTCTTCGGGGCGGCCGGCGTCAAGCCCGCGCAGATCGAGCGCCGCGTGCATGAGACGTGGGGACTTGGAGACGGATGGGCGAAGCACGTCGTCGCCGAACTCACGCTCGGCGCGCGCGACGGCGCGTCCGCGCGCGGCGGCGACCTCGCGACGCTCGCCGCGACGTCGGCGGCGAACACGAACGCCGCGAACGCGATGATCGACGCGGCCGTGCAGGCCGTCGCCGCCGCGCACGGCGTGCAGGTGGCGATGCCGAGCGCCGGCGCGGCCTTGGGCGGCGTCGTCGATTCGGCGGCCCTCGACGCCTACGCGGCGTCGGTCACCGGTTCCGACGGCGTCCTCGCCGCGACCGCCAGGTTCGTCCTCGGCCAGCTCGGCGTGGACGCCCCGGCGCCGCTGGGCGACGACGACGCCGAGCAGGCGGCCGTCGTCGCCGCCGTCGAGGCCGAACTCGGGTCCGACTGGCCCAAGCAGGTCGCGCCGCGCTTCGACGCGCGCCAGGCGATCCTCTTCGACGACCGCTGGGCGTCGGCACGCGAGGACCTCGCCCGCGCCTACTACAACGGCGACGTCGACGCGATCGCCGGCGACTTCACGGCGGCCGGCGACGCCGTCGCCAAGCAGGCGGCATGGTACGCCGCGCGGACGCAGGACGCCGCGCTCGCCGCACGCTACGGAGAGATCGCGCGGCAGGCGGCGGCCGACAAGGCCGACGTCACGCTCGGCTACGACGGCCAGGTGGCCGTCGTCACCGGCGTCGCTCCGAACTCGATCGCCGCGCAGGTCGTCAACGGGCTGCTCGAAGGCGGCGCGACCGTCATCGCGACGTCGCACAGCTTCAAGCCCTCGGTCAAGGCGTGGGCGCAGTGCAGCTACCGCGAGCATGCGCGCGGCGACGCGAAACTGTGGCTCGTGCCGGCGAACCTGTCGTCGTACCGGGATGTGGACGCGCTCGTCGACTGGGTCGGCCATGTGCAGCGCAAGACGACCGGCGCGACGACGACGGAGCTCAAGCCGGCCTACGAGCCGGACCTGTTCTTCCCGTTCGCGGCGCCGCCGGTGCACGGCTCGCTCGCCGACTCCGGCGCGTTGTTCGAATCGCAGGCGCGTCTGATGCTGTGGGGCGTCGAACGCGCGATCGCCGGCTTCGCGGCCCTCGGCGCCGACACCGACGTGCGCCACCGGCTGCACGTCGTGCTGCCCGGCTCGCCCAACCGCGGCGTCTTCGGCGGTGACGGCGCGTACGGCGAGGTCAAGTCGGCCTTCGACGCGATCGTCAACCGCGCCCGCAGCGAACGTGCATGGTCGGACCGCGTCACCTTCGCGCATCCGAAGATCGGCTGGGTGCGCGGCACCGGGCTCATGGGAGGCAACGACCCGCTCGTCGCCGTCGTCGAACGCCACGGACTGACGACGTACTCCACCGAGCAGATCGCCGCCGAACTGCTCAAGTTGACGACGGCCGAGGCGCGCGCGCAGGCGGCGCGCGCGCCGCTCGACGTCGACCTGACCGGAGGCCTCGGCGCAGAGCCGATCGACATCAAGGCGCTGCGCGCCGAAGCGATCGCCGACGCCGCGCTCGACATGGCCGAAGCGGAGGCCAACGCCGCCGCCGACGACGTGCGGGTCAAGGCGCTGCCGAGCCCGCACGTGCCGAAGCAGGCGGCCGTCGACCTCGCCGACTGGGAGCGGGTGAACGCGCGGCCTGAGGACGAGATCGTCATCGTCTCGATCGGCGAACTCGGCCCGTGGGGGTCGGGACGCACGCGCGCCGAGGCCGAACTCGGCATCCACGCGGACGGCGACGTCGACCTGTCCGCCGGCGCCGTGCTCGAACTCGCCTGGAACATGGGACTGCTCAGCTGGGCGGACTCGCCCAAGCCGGGCTGGTACGACACGGACGGCAACCTCGTGCCGGAATCCGACATCGCCGAACGCTACCACGACGAGGTCGTCGCCAAATCCGGCGTGCGCCCCTTCGCGCTCGGCATGGGCTCCGACTACCGCGACGGCACCGACGAGGAGGAGGCCGAGGTCTACCTCGATCACGACGTCAGCTTCAGCGTGCCGACGCGCGCGATCGCCGGCGAATACATCGCGATGGACGCCGAGCACACGTCGATCATGCCCGACGACGAAAGCGGCGAATGGACGGTGACGCGCCACGCCGGATCGATGATCCGCGTGCCGCGGCGCGCGACGATGACGCGCACCGTCGGCGGCCAGTTCCCGGACGGCTTCGACCCGACGAAGTGGGGCATCCCCGCCTCGATGGTCGGCGACGTGGACCCGATCGCGCTGTGGAACATCGTGACGACCGTCGACGCGTACCTGTCCGCCGGCTTCACGCCGACCGAGATCCTGCAGGCCGTGCACCCGTCGATGGTCGCGAGCACGCAGGGCACCGGCTTCGGCGGCATGGCCTCGATGCGCAAGCTGTACCTCGACCGCTTCCTCGGTCACGAGATCCCGACCGACATCCTGCAGGAGGCGCTGCCGAACGTCGTCGCCGCGCACGTCATGCAAAGCTACATCGGCGGCTACGGCAACATGGTGCAGCCGGTGTCCGCATGCGCGACGGCCGCCGTCTCGCTCGAAGAAGGCGCCGACAAGATCGCGCTCGGCAAGGCCGACTTCGTCGTCACCGGCGCGATCGACGACATCGGCGTCGAATCGGTCATCGGATTCGGCAACATGAACGCGACGGCGAACTCGCGCGAAATGCTCGACAAGGGCATCGACCCGCGGTTCTTCTCGCGGGCGAACGACCGACGTCGCGGCGGCTTCGTCGAATCGCAGGGCGGCGGCACCGTGCTGCTCACGCGCGGCGACATCGCGCTGCGACTGGGACTGCCGGTCGCCGGCGTCATCGGCTTCGTGCACTCCTACGCAGACGGCGCGCACACGTCGATCCCGGCGCCCGGCCTCGGCGCGCTCGCCGCTGGCATGGGCGGCCGCTCGTCGAAGCTCGTGCGCGACCTGGCGGCGCTCGGCGTCACGCCGGACGACATCGCCGTGGTCTCCAAGCATGACACGTCGACGAACGCGAACGATCCGAACGAATCGGAACTGCACAACACGCTCGCCCACGCGATCGGACGCGAGGACGGCAACCCGCTGTTCGTGATCTCGCAGAAGTCGCTGACCGGACATGCGAAGGGCGGTGCGTGCGTGTTCCAGATCAACGGCATCACGCAGCTGTTCCGCTCCGGCGTCGTGCCGGCGAACGCGGCGCTCGAATGCGTCGACCCCAAGCTCGCGCGCGACGACTACATGGTGTGGCTGCGCACGCCGCTCGCCATCGGCTCGCGCAAGACCGTGAAGGCGGCGCTCGCGACGTCGCTCGGCTTCGGACACGTCTCCGGATTCGCGGCGATCGTGCATCCGGGCGCCTTCGAGGCGGCCGTCGAGCACGCGCACGGCGCCGAGGCGCTCGCGGCGTGGCGCTCGCGGGCGAATGCGAGGCTTGCGGCCGGACGGCGCAGGTTCGAGGAGGGCATGATGGGGCGCGCGGCGCTCTACGAGCCGATCGACAACCGCCGGTTCCACGAGGACGGACGCGGCTATGACGCGCATGAGGTCGAGAAGGCGATGCTGCTCGACCCGGATGCGCGACTCGGCGCCGACGGGTTCTTCGCGGCGTAGCGCAGGCTGCGCGAGCGGCGTGGGATACGGTGCCCGCGCCGCTGGTTGCCCGGGATGTGGCGTTGCGCTGCTTGATTGCGTCCCGCTCCGCGTATATGTGCGCGGAGCGGGACGCTGACCGGGCCTTGGGCGTGTCGGATGGCGTATGCGTACGCCGTGCGGCACGCCCCTGTGCGTTACGGCGTCCTGATACGCGTAGCCGTGCGCGGTATGGGACGCTGGTGGGCGTTGCGGCGTCGCGGGGCGCGTAGCTGTGCGCGGTGTGGGACGCCGAGGGATGCGTGGGCGTGCCGGGGAGCGTAGTTGTGCGCAGCGTAGGACGACAAGGGGCTGGTTGGTGGCACGGGGAGCGTATGCGTGCGCGGGATGGGACGCTGGCGGGCGTTGTGGCGTCGCGGGTCGCGTAGTCGTGCGCGGTGTGGGACGGTAAGAATCTGGTCGGCGTCTTGGACAGCGTATGCGTGCGCGGGACAGGACGCTGGCGGAAGTTGGACCGAGGTTCGCGCGTTTGCCGTTGCGCCTGGGGGAGAACGCGGATGCGGCGGCTATCGTGGTAGCGGCGGATGGCGATGATTAAGGAGGCCGCGGTGATGACGATGCTGGGCGTCGGACATGATGTGGTGGATGTGCGGGCGTTCGAGGAACAGCTCGGCATGCCCGGATCGCGTATGCGTGCGCTGTTCTCGGCGCGCGAACTGCGCCAGGTGCGGATGCGCGCCGAGCAGAAGCATGACGGTGAGGCCGTGCATCTCGCCGGCCGATGGGCCGCCAAGGAATCGGTCGTCAAGGCATGGTGCGAGGCGCTCGGCGCGGCGGTGAGCCCTTATACGCTCGACGATACGCCGTGGGCGAGCATCGAGGTGCTCAACGAGGCGAACGGCTGCCCGCGCATCGTGCTTGGCATCGACGTCGAAAGCCGACTGCGCAAATCGGTCGGGGCGCATGTGTTCGGCGACGCGAAACCGGAGCCGGATTTGCGCTGGCTCGTGTCGATCTCGCACGACGGCGGCATCGCGTCGGCCGTCGTCATGCTGTGCGCGCAATAGCGAGAACGATTGCGCGCAAGGCATGTGCGGCATATAGCATCGACTGCGTATGCCGCGCCGGATGTATTGCATCTTCGAGATGCCGTGACAGTCGTATGCGTATAGGTCGTCGCATGTACCTGCGATTTGTGCGGTCATGAATGCGGATGCGCGGAGCGCAACGCCTGTGCAGGCTGTGCCGGACGGCGCGCCTGGGCGCACGGCGACGCGGCATCGCCAAAGAATCCGGTGAATGCGCGCAACCGCAACGCCTGCGATTTGCGGTTGGCACGGCGTTGTGTATAATGGCACACGTTGTCCGGAACGATGTTTCGGGTGGCACGCGGATGTAGCTCAATGGTAGAGCCTCAGTCTTCCAAACTGATTACGCGGGTTCGATTCCCGTCATCCGCTCCAGTGCGAATAGGCCGCAAACCCTGAGAAATCAAGGGTTCGCGGCCTTTCCTGTATCTCAAGCCGCGTGCAAGATTTTCGCATAGATTCGCAACTTGTGCCCACGATAGGACGACCTATAGGCTGACCTACACCGCTGCAACGGGAAGGACATCCACCATGGCACCATCGAAAACAACACGCCGCCCCAAGGGAACCGGAAGCGAAACCAAGGACGCAAATGGACGCTGGCACGCGATCCGCGAACTGCCCCCGAACCCAGTCACTGGCAAACGCCGCCGTATCAGCGCGATCGGCCGCACCCGTACCGAAGCCCGCTCCAAGCTCGAAGCCAAACTCGAAAAACTCGCCGCGCAGGGCTCCATCCCATCGGCGAAAGCACCACACCTGCGCGCCTACATGGACCACTGGCTCGACACCATCGCCACCCGCGTCAAACCACGTGTCCTCGAAACATACCGGGCCGAATGCAACGCGCTCGCATCCACCATAGGCGGCATGCGCCTCGACGCGATCACACCAGCCACCGTCGAAAACACGATGCTCGACCTCAGCGTCGGCAGATCCAGCAAAACGATCCTCAACTACTGGACCCGGCTCAAGCAGATCCTCCACACCGCCACACGCGACGGCCTCATCGACTCGAACCCCGTCCTCATGACCGACCCGCCACGCGTCGAACCGGCCCCCACAGCCATCCTCGCCGCCGGACAGCCCGCACAAGCCATCGGCGCCGTGAGGGACGCCGGACCCACACGCCTGCTCGCCACCGACGACGAACGCGACATGTGGGCACTGATATTCGCGCTCGCATTCGAAACCGGCATGCGCCAGGCCGAACGCTTCGCACTCACCCCAGCCGAACTTGTCACCAAAAACGGCATCCACGGCATACAGGTCGAATGGGAACTCCAACGACTCAACGGCACACCACACATACCCTCATGGCTCACCGCACGCCAGATCGACGCACACCACTGGCTCCTGCCGCCCAAAAGCCATCAGGGTAAACGCTTCGTACCCCTCAGCACCGAAACATGGCTCGCCCTCCAACACCGCGCCCGCACCCACCACATCAAACACAACGAACTCATATTCACCACCTCCGACGGCAAACCACTCTCCGGAGCAATGGAACGACGCAGATGGAAGCAGGCGCTCGACGACGCAGGACTGCCATACGTGACCATGCGCAGCGCACGGCACTTCTTCTCCACAGCGCTCGCACAATCCGGAGCCGCCGACGACGCACGAACCGCCATGATGGGCCACGCCAAAATCACCACCACCGCCGGATACACCCACTGGGAGCCCGAGACCCTCGCCGCGCTCGCCGAACGGGCGCGCGCGGCTGTAGGCTCGGGACTCTAGTCCGAGTGTTTCCGCGGCCTGCCACCGCCGGCACCACGGCCGGGGCGTGCCGCGTTCCACGCGTCGATCGTCTCCTCCTTCCAGCCGCGCGTACGGCCGATGTATGCGTCAGGATCCGGCAGCTTCAAGTTGAGCAGTCCGCCCGCCGTGATGCCGAGGCGCTCGGCGACCTGCTTCACACCCAGATACCGCTCAACCACGGTTTGCGCCTCCCATCAGGGAGAACACCGCGGCGATGAGCGCGCAGCCGAACGTGACCAACGCAGGCCACGCGAACCACGCGCTCGCGGCCGTTCCAAGCGCGAACACCGCGCCCACTACCGATTCGTACCTCATGATGCCTTCGACATGACCATGTGCGGAGATAGTCTGGGGCGGAGGGTTTCCGGATACTTGGGTTATTCGGAAACCCTCGCTTTTACTTCCTCTTGGGTTTCTTCCTGACCTTGCCGATGGCCGTCAGGAGCGCGGCGAGCGATTTGACAAGGGCCGCGAGCCCCGCGAAGCAGATCCCCAGACTGGTGATGATCTCCGCCGGTGTCATGTCACCTCCTTTCTTTCGCTGACATATCTATAGTAACATAGTTACTATAGATATGTCAAGTCGGCACGCTGAAACTGGAACCGGACGCTGAATGGAAATCCCATGACGGAGATAGCATGGAGCAAACATCACAACACCGCCGCACGAAGCGCGACACACGGAAAGCGGACGTCCGTAACAACGCCCGCATAGAAAGAAACCATGGACGATGTGACTAAGGAAGAAGTGGATAGCCTGGAGGGCGTAGGAATCAATCCCACCTACGTTGCGAACAGTATCCTCAGGCGCGCCTTCACCGAAAGCATTCCTATCACGCCGATGAAACTGCAGAAACTCCTCTTCTTCGTTACCTGCCTCTACCAACGTGCCACGAGAAGGCATCTTCTTACCGAATCATTCCAACCTTGGAAGTACGGACCAGTATGTGCTGCCGTCTATGACGAATTCAAGACGTTCGGCGCACAGCCAATCGACCGGTACGCAACCGACGCACGCGGGCTCGCCACCGCAGTTAACGAGGCACAGGCACCCGCTTTTGCAGGCGCGCTAGACACCGTCTGGCGATCAATGAAACATTGCGGAGCCGTGGAACTGTCCCGACTCACGCACGTTCCCGGCTCATCCTGGAGCAAGGCTATCGCGGACCATAGGGACTTCATCGACAACGCCGTCATGGCTGACGATCACACATTCGACTGCATGCTCAGGGAGCCCAAGCGATGACAGAGGACGACAAGGGAGGTGTCCCCGACGACGCGGATTCGGACATCCCGTTCGAACCAGTCGAGGACACAAGTGTTCCGACTCAGGCGGTCAACGAGCCTGAACCGGAGGACATGAGCCGCAGAGATGGCCCGCAGTCGACGACCGCAGACAACTCGCTCGGCAGCATCACTGGTTGGCATCCATTCCTCAGGTTCCTCTATCGCGTGGCCGATATGGTGTATGCGTATATACCTGACCGCAAACGACGAGTGCATATCTTTATTGGAGAACACCCAATCATATTCAAGTGCCTGTTCTGGTGTGACTTCGCGGTCGTTGTCGTCGGTGTCCTCGGTATCATAGCAGTCATCCTATTCGGCGCAGCCCGTACCGTCGGGATCTTGCCGAATGCGTAGCGGTTCCTAAGGCATCGAGATTACGGGCTCAACACGAAATACTTGGCATCGTCAAGGTGGTACGCCACACCCGGCGGCATCATCATATCCCGTGCATCCATCACTGCACAATCAGACTCGGATTGTCATGCAGGCGCTCGCGGAACGCTTCGATGGCCCAGGGCAGCACGTTGAGCTCGCGTGCCATGCCGAGCGTATTGCCTTCGTACACAGCCTCGGCATACGCGAACTCGAGCGGGCTGATGAGCATGGCGGCGGCCTCGATGTCCGCGCGCCGCTCCGTCCACCGGTCGCACCGGCAGCCGGCGTCATGATGCCGCGCGTGACTGATCTCATGCGCAAGCACGCATCGGCGCTGCACGTCCGTCAGACGCGAATCCAACACAATCAGATCCAGACCGGGCGCGTATAACCCCTCATAGCCGCCCGGCAGCGGCTGTTCGGCCACACGCGCCCAACGCGACGCCTCCTTTAGTAGCTTTTCCGTAGACTCTCCTTGGTGTCCCGAACGCTATGGGATTATTGCAGCAGTCGCTGGACCTCTTCGCGAATCTGGTCCGCAAAAGCGTAGATCCCGTTGAGGGATTCGAGGGGATGGCGGGTGACGTTCTTGTCCTCATCGAACAAACCGATGTATTTCTGCTTCGTGTTGAAGAACAGTCTCGCCACGGGCTTGCGGTTGTTGTCATCCAAGAAGATGGAGCAGTACGATTTTGCATCGCGCATCGTGATGCGCTCAGGGTCGACGTCGCTGCAGGCTATGGCCTTGACGATGTGGTATGCAGCGATCTCTTCCTCAGTGGTGACGACGCCGTCATCGTCGGCAGGAGTCTCGTCTTCCTGCGCCTGGTTGTCTTCCATGTCGTCACCAGTCCCGATCTTGATATCGTCGGCCCCCAGAGCCGTCTTGAGCCGGTCGTTGACCTGATCAGACAGATACTGCTTCAGGGCCTTGCTTACCAGCGGCCTGAACTTGTCCATCACAGACGCATAGAACGCACCTTCGTAGACATGTGAGGCGAGCAGCTTCACGAAATCGTCAGATGGTTCACGGAACTCGTCTCCGACGGCCCTCTTGAGCGCTCCCACGTACTTGAGTTCTTCCGCGCTGCTGGCAATGGAATCCAAATCGAACGCGGGCTTGGTGAGCTTTTCCACGGCCGGAACGACCGTCGGGTCGATATCGAGAAGGTCGAGCACGAGGAACGGCTTGGAATCCATGCGGTTCGGCTCGTCAATGTCCATATAGAAGTTCCATACCTGGCCGTTGGTCAGGACACCGATGCGCGCATTCGTGACCGCAAAGTAGCGATACAACTGACTCGCGTTCTCCAGACTGAGCGGTGCGCCGACCTTCTTGCACTCGATAAGGATCTGCACCTGATCGTCCCGCACCAAGGCGTAATCAACCTTCTCGCCCTTCTTCACACCCACATCCGCCGTGAACTCGGGGACCACCTCGTTGGGATTGAACACATCATATCCCAGCACCTGACCGATGAACGGCATAATGAACGCCGTTTTCGTGGCCTCCTCTGTTTCAATGCCGTCCTTGAGGTCGCGGACCTTCGCCGCCACCTGATTCAGGCTTTCCTCAAAATCCATGACCTTCTCCTTCTCGTTCCTTGGTAGTGGATTTCTTACAGGTTCAATACACTCGCTGATGACTACGGCAGCTCCTCGAACGCCTCCTGCTCACGCTCAAGATCACCCTTCTTCGCGGCAATGTCGAACTGCTCCAAGTGCGAGGCCACGTACGCAGCCTGCTCATCAGCAGACAAACTTGACATATCCGGCACCGTGGTATCGTCGTCCGCGCTCACAAGCGCCGCATTCGCATCGTCGACGGCGGCAGAGGGTTCAGAGTTATTCTCTGCAGCCACGTTGGAGAGCGCTGCATCGAGTGTTTGTGACGGTGATATCTGCAATACCGAGCAGAGTGCCAAAAACTCGCGCAATGTCGGCGAGCCGTGTGAATGCGAGAACAGATTCGCTACGCGCGGTGGGCTGACGTTGATTGCCTTAGCTAGTGCTCTATCCGATATGGGTATCGGTGCTCGCTGGCGGGCATCATCAATGATCTGCATGACAGCTATGTCTGCTGGTTCCCATGAGTCTGCGTATTTCCGAGCCATGCTGACATCATAATATGCTTCAGCATTTTTACAAAACGACACACTGATGTTGCACTAGTGTAAGTCTGTTGTTACACTCAAAGCATGGCGAAAGAACAGACTTACATAATGCAAGAAGCAGCTTGCAATGCTGTTGATTACCTGCGTCGAGCGGCTAGGGCGAACGACCTGACCAAGACGCAGATGGCTCGCAGTGCCGGCGTCTCGACGCCGACTCTCGACCGGAGATTCGAGGATGGCGACCTCAGGCTCTCGCAGTTTCTGAAACTCGCTGCTGCTGCTGGAGTCAAACCCTCTGACGCTATCAAACTTTGCGACGATGCAGTCGCAACGTACAACCAGCGCGCGGAGGCGCTCGCGTCCAAGGAAGAAAAAAATGAGGCGCCCGCTGCAACAGGCGCCTCCGGGTCATGAGAAAGGACTGAATCCCATGAATACCAACACCCACACTACCACACCGGACACCGGCCACAACCCAGCCCAGGAACGCAAACTGCGCGAGAAGGTCACCGCCAAACTCGCCGCGACCATCGACCAGTGGGCCACAGAAGCCGACGGTGGAAACCTGCACATCACGGTCAACCGCGACTACATGGCCTACCCCGACCCCGGCCGGCCGGTGGAAATCGACCTCGACGCCATCGCCGGCATCATCATCGCGCAACTCACCGCGGAAGAGGAATGACCCACATGAAACGCAACACCACACCACTGTGCGAGCGCCTCGCATGGACACTCCCGAAAGCCGCCGAAGCGTACGGCGTCTCCTACGAGGGACTGCTCGAGGCCGCGAGGGACGGACGGTTGATCACCACGCGTCCCAGGAGTCGCAGGGGCGCTCGCAGTTGGCGGCACGTGACCCGCCGCGAGATGGACCACTACATGGAAACCTACGAAATCTGAAAAGGAACCGATCATGACCCGATACAAGGACTCCGAAGGCTACGTCTACGAGGAGCGGCCGTGCGGCAGGCGCGAATACGTGGAAAGCCCCCTGCTGCGTGACCTGCGCGCCGACCGCGAAGCCGCGCAGCAGGAGGTGGACCGCCTCTACGACATGCTCGACGCGTACGACGCGAAGCACACCGAATACGAGCCGTATGAACGGCACGGGATCCACAATGCCTACATCGAGGCACGCATCCGCCTGACCGGCATCGACTCGCGCATCACACGCGAGCAGTGGAGGCTGATGCGCAAGAGCTCCGAATACGGCTACATCGACGCCAACGGCGAGCGCGTCCCGTACGATGCCGCACCGGTCGCGCCCGAACTGGACCCGGACGACATCACCGAACCCGCAGACGAGACCGACGAGCCGGATGGCGGTGAGACGCGCTGTTTCGAGGCGCGGTTCGGCGCGGTGCGCGACGGGCACGGCGCCGTGTTCGTGAGGATCGCCTCAATGGCGGAGCTCCTCGCAGACGCCGTCGCCGCCGCCAGACGCAGCACACTGCAGGAGATCAGCGAGCACATCGACGCACTCATCGCCGAGATCGACGGCGACGAGGCGTGCACCGACGAGAGGAGCGCATGACATGACACGTCAGGACAAGACACCGAAAATCTGGCAGCGGGCGCTCGCGGCCGCCTGCACGATCGCCGCGATCGCCGCATTCGGCTACGTGGCCGCCGGCCCCGGCTTCTACCGCGCGCCATGGGCATACACGCTTGCGTGGCTCACCTTCCTCGCGGCCGCCGCATACGCGGTGCCGATGCTCGACGTCACCTGCGAGACGCTCACGCTCGCATGGCGCCGCACCAAGCGGATCGCACGCCATGCGAAGCGGGCGCTCGGATGATCCGTCCGTGCGCGCGCCCATTCCCCGCGCGCACGGATGCCATGGACGGGGGAGCATCCGCCGCCCATGGCGATAACCGAAAACGCGTGGCCGCCCCCTGAGTGCATCGGCGGCCACGCACCGGGGCCGCGCAAGCTAGCCCCACCCGCATACCGCCTATGCTTCTCTTTCTTTCCTTCGGCGGAATGCGTGGTGGAGGGAGGTGCGAATCCTCCCCGGCCCACTCAGGACGCGTCAACGTCACCCACAGCCGACGATAGCCCGGCTCGCGGGAGCGATGGGTGCGCGCGGTGCCAACCGCCCCGCCCCCTCACGCGGGGATACTCCACACACCCAGCGCGTCCGACAACCTCACCAACGACCGACCAAACCCCGAAGGAGGATCAATGGACGACCAGCAGGCGCCGAAGCCGGCGCGGAACGCCGCAGAGCGCGAGGTGCCGGACGAGGCGAAGCTCACCGCGGTCGCGGTGGAGCTGATGATCAAGGAGGGCCGCATGCGTCCCATGGCCGTCGACACGGTCATCAGGGACGAAGCCGACGCTAGCGTCGTCGACCGGCTCCTGGTCAGCTGCGACGCCGACAGCGGCGGCATGGTCAGCATGTCGAGCGAACTCGGCCACCTGACGCGCGGCGAGCTGTACATGCTCGCCGGTGCCGCGCTGGGCCTGTACAAGCAGGCGCTCACCCGCGCCGAAACCGACACGAAGGAGCAGTAGGCAATGGCGGGGGAGACCATCATCACCGTCGTCGGCAACCTGACGCGCGACCCGGAACTGCGCACCGTAGGCAACGGGTCGACGGTCGTCAACTTCACGATCGCCTCGTCGACGCGCACGTTCAACCGCAACACCAACCAGTGGGAGGACGGCGACACGCTGTTCCTCAACTGCTCGGCATGGGATTCGCAGCATACGGCGCTCGCGAGCAACATCGCGCACAGCCTGTCCAAGGGCATGAACGTCATCGCGCAGGGACGCCTCGTGCAGCGCACGTACGAGACCGAAAACCACGAGAAGCGCACCGTCGTCGAACTGCGCGTCGACACCATCGGCCCCTCCCTGCGCCGCGCCACCGCGCAGGTGAACCGCCAGAGCGCGAGCGCCGGCTTCGTCGGCAGCCAGCAGGGCGGCCAGTCGGCTGCCGGTTCGGGTGCCCCGTATCAGGGCGGCGCCACCCGGTCGGCGTCGTCGGCCGTGTCGGATCCGTGGGCCGACGGTGACGGCGGGTTCGGGACGACATTCGGCGCTCGCGATGACTCGGACGATTTCTAAGGAGACGCGGATCATGAGCGGACAGCGCGTGACGATCAGCATCGACGTGCCCAAGCCGTGGCTGCTGAAAACCAACGGCGGCCAAGGTAACGTGTATGCGAACGCGCAGCGCGCCAGGCATCTGCGCCACGCCGGCTACGTCGCCGGCCGCGACTGGCTCGCACGCCACCGCGCATGGAGGCGCGACCTGCGCGTGGACGTGGCGTACGAGGTGCACTATCCACGCCGCCCGTCACGAGCCGACCCGGACAACCTCGCGCCCACCGTCAAGCATCTCGTCGACGGCCTGACCGACGCCGGGTTGTGGGCGGACGACGACTACACGCACCTGCGCCGACGCACCTACACGATGGGGGAACCCACCCGCCACCCAGGCGTATGGCGCATCGACATCCACATCACACCAATCACAAAGGAGAAGCCATGAGCCAGAAAGGCTACGCCAAGCTCAGCAACGACCTGTGGCGCTCACCCGACGGCATGAAGATGCTCGCGGTCAACCCCGCCGCGCTCGCGTACTATGTGGCCGCGATCAGCTACGCGTCCGACAACATGACCGACGGGCGCCTCGACGAGACCGTCGTGCGCTACGTGCTGCGCGTGCCCGACGACGTCATCGACTACCTCGTCGACGAAGGCAAATGGGAACCTGACGCGGACGGCGGCTGGCGGATCCACAACTACGACAAATGGCAGAACAGCCGAGCCGACATCGAGGCCGCACGCGCCAGGGACCGCGAACGCAAGACCCGCAAACCCGCCGCATCGTCGACCAAGAAGGATTCCGCTCGGAATCCGGACGGAATCCGGACGGAATCCGACGTGAATCCAGAGCCTTCTTTTAACCAAAACCAAAACCAAAACCAAAACACTTCCTCTCACGAGGAAGTGGGGGAGGCGCGCGCGAGCGCGCCCGCCACCGCCACCGCCGCCGAGGAGACGAGAAGCGAAAGCGAGCTGATCGACGTGTGGGAGCCCGACGCATCCTGCATCGCCTACGCCGACGAACTCGCCCGCGCCGGACATCCCAGAGTCGACCTGGGCGCGCTCGCCACCCGCTTCCGCCGCAAACTGCACGCCCGAGGCCTCGCCGCCTACAAGCTGCGAGCCGCACCCGAGGCCCTGTCAGCCGAGTTCTGCACGTGGATCGACACCGAGGTCACGATCCTCGCCCAACAACCCAAGGCCGCCGTCGCGCCACCGACCCGCCACACAGCCAAGCCGCCCACGCACCGGCACACATGGGACTGCGGCCACGTGCAGACCCGCATGAGCCCGCACGAAGCCGACTACAACCACGAACGACACGGATGGGGCGCATCCGACTGGATGACCGCCTGCGCCGCCGAAGCCGACCGGCTCAACCGCGAAGACGGCATCCCGGACGTCGAATCGACGCTCGCCGGCCCGGCCGCGGATACCGGCTCGGCGGCGCTCGCGGACGGGAGCATGGCATGAGCGACGTGCGTATCCTCGCGTCGAGCGTCCCGTGCGATGCGCTGCCCGAGCGCTACGACGACCTGACCGGCTGCCGCTTCGGACATCTGACCGCGGTGCGCCCCGTGGTGCGCCGGGCCGGCGGACGGCGTCGCGTGTGCTGGGAGTGCCGGTGCGAGTGCGGAGGCTGGACGGTGCGCACCGCGGACTCGCTGCGCGAACGGCTGCACCCGGAGCGCGCCCACTGCCCGCACTGCGACGGCGGAGAGCGCATCGACTGGGACGCCGTGCTCGACGCCGAACAGGAGACCATCGACCGCTATCGCTGCGGGAGGTCCGCATGAGCCCGCTCGCCGCGTTCGGCTTCGGCGCCCTGACCGCGTGCATGCTCATGCGCATCGCCATCAGCATCGCCCACGACATCCACGACCGGCGGGGTCGGCGCGACCGCAGCCACGGCGATCACCGAACCAGTAAGGGCCGCCGATGAACATCCTCGTCATCCTCACCATCATCCTCACCGCCCTCGTCGCGCTCGCGATCTGGTGCGGCTGGCACGACTTCTAACCACCGAAAGGACCACCGTATGACCGTCGTCATCCTGAACATGGCATGCATCGCCGCCCTCGTCGGCCTCGCCGGCCTCATCACCTGCGTCAAAGACGCCATCAGCCTCGACCAGCGCATCGCACGGGGCGCTCGACGTGACCGTCAGACACGCAAGCACGAGCGGCGCGAACACGACCAGGAGGCACGCTGATGGCCACGAACGTTTCCGAAAGGATGCTCGCGCTCGCGGACGTGATCGACGCGCTCGCCGCCCAATCCAAGACGATCGCCGCCGACCCGAGCCTCGACCCTCGCCACAACGTCACCGACTGCGTCTACATCGCCGGCAAGCACGCGGCGCTCGCGGACGCGATCACGGCCGTCACCGGCCTGCTCGACGCGCTGTGGACGCCCAACACCGGTGACGCGGCCGCCGACGACCACATCACTAAGAGCGAGAGCGAGGAGGAGTAGGGGATGATTACCCGCAGTGTCACCGTGGCGAAGATACGCCGCGAATACTGGCAGATGATCGCCGAAGGGCGCAAACGGTTCGAACTACGAGACGAGGAAGTGGACTGGCGGTCGCGTCTGTTCGTGTTCGTGGACGCCGCCACGGGCGAGCACCTCGGCCAAGCGCGCATCCTGTCGCGCACCGCATTCGGCGGATACGAAGGCTCGTCCTGGAATTGGGGCCTGCTCTCGAAACTCGTCGAGGTCCCCGTCGACGAGCTCAAGGAGTTGTTCCCCGACGCGGTCGAGTTGGGCGGGCATGCCTACGACGCATACGCCATGTACGTGTACGAGATCGAACCGGCCGGCGACGACGAGGTCTTGGACGCCCTGCTCGAAGGATCCGACGCATGAGCGACCTGATCGGCCTCGCCGTCATCTGCGCCGTCATGATCGCCATCAGCTGGTGGACGGCCGACCACCACTTCTAACGATCCGAACAAAAGTTCGACAACGAAAGGACCATCATGGACGAACTCGTCAACCTCGACTTCGAGGGAACACCGGTGCGTGTCATCACAGCCGACGACGGCACCCCACGCTGGGCGCTCTCCGACGTGTGCGCGGCCTGCGGCATCGGCAACTCCCGTGACGTCGCCGCACGATTGGACGACCGGCAAAAGGGTGTCGTTACTATCGACACCCTTGGCGGCCCGCAGAAAATCACCGTCGTCAACGAGGACGGACTCTACGACGTCATCCTCGACAGCCGCAAACCCGCAGCCCGCCGTTTCCGCAAATGGGTCACCTCCGACGTGCTCCCGTCCATCCGCAAACACGGCGCCTACATGACCCCGGACACAATCAGGGCGGCGCTCGCGGACCCGGACACGATCATCATGCTCGCCACCCGCCTCAAGGAAGAAGCCGCCCAGCGTCAGGAAGCGCAGGAGCAGGTGCGCCGTCTGACGCCGAAGGCACGCGCGTACGAGGACTTCTGCGAGGCGCCCGACCTGCTGACCGTCCGAGACGCGGCGTCGACGCTCACCACCGCCGGGCTTCCCATCCGCGAAAGCGAACTGCGCGCATGGATGCTCGACCACCAGTGGATCTACCGCAAGGAACGAGGCTACCGGCCGTACGCGGCACATAAAGACGCCGGCCACCTGCGCCTCGTGCCGCCCAAACGCTCCGGCCGCCACCGTGACGGCACCAGATTCGCGTTCGAACCCACCTGCAAAATCACCCGACGCGGCCTAACCCTGCTCTACCAGAGGATCGGAGCCGAACGCATGCACGACCAACTCGACTACAACCCCGACACACTCGACATCCCCGAAGGAGACTGACCCATGGTCAGCGCACACAAAACCGAAATGATCCTCAAATGGCACGCCGACGGCGTCACCGTCACCCGCACCGCCAGCCTGCTCGGCGTATCCGAAGCCGAAGTGAAAGACGTCATCCGCACCGGCGGGAAACCCGCCACGACCAAACCGGAGCCACCCGCGTTCAGCGACGTGCCGCTCTTCGACGACCAACCATAAAAGAAAAGCCCCATCACCCCTTTCCGGGGATCAAGGGCGCGAGACCACACGCCATCATACCCGGAAGGAACCAAGCATGCAGCCAGACGCCGACCGCTTCCACAAAGACCTCCACGAGCTACGCGAAGAAACCATCACCCTCGCGGCGCTCGCGGACCGCCGCATCCACGTCACCCGACCCACCGGACCCGCAAGCACAAGCGTCGCGCCCACACCGATCAGCCTGCCCGCACACGACCTGCTGCGACGCCTCGACGACACGGTCCGCCACATCGCAATCGGAGCCGGCCTGCGCTTCGGCCGCGACACCGACCTGCACGACCTGCTCAAAGGCCTCGACCGACCTGCCCCATGCGCCACGCTCGCCGCACGCGCCGACGCATGGGCATGCCTACGCCTCATCGGCGAAACACTCTGGCAAGTCCGCCAGATGACCGACCCCGAACCGACACGCCGCTACGTCGGCATCTGCGTACGCTGCGGATCCCCCGCATGGGCGCCCGAAACACAGCCAGCCGACAGCGACTACCGCTGCCCCGAATGCGGACACCTCAGCCGCCTCGCCGACATCATCGAAGCACACCAGCTACGCCTCCTCACCTCAGGAGCCGTCGACACCACCAAAGGCCTACGCCGCCTCCTCGCATCCTGCGGCATCCACATCAAAGCCGGCACCATCAGACAATGGGCCCACCGCGGCAAACTCAAACCCGCCGGCCACGACGACACGGGTGCGCCCGTGTACGCGCTCGCTGACGTGCTGAGGCTGCACCGCGCCTCCGCTTGACAGCCGAAGGTGTAACGCCTACCATGTGTAATATTGCGCGACGCGTGTAGCTGAGCGCGAGTGTATGGCCTTGGACGGTGTGGACTGTCCGGGGCCGTCAGCGTATCGGGTCGCCGGTATTCGGCTGACATCGCATCGGCGGCTGGGCGCTTTCCTATAATGCTGGCATGTCAGTCGAAAGCAAGGAACAGCGTCAGGCTCGTAATCTGAAACAAACCAATGCCGCATTAGAATGGTTGAACGCGCACTGGATCAATTCGAGGGAATGCCCCATATGTACACGGATGTCCTGGTCGATTGGGCAGACGTTCGAACTGCGTGAATATGAGGGAGGCAATCTAGTCGTAGGGCTTGGTACGCAGGTCCTTCCGGTAACGCCGGTCTTCTGCAAGAACTGTGGATACATGTTTCTTCTCAATTCGCTCATCGTCGGAAACGCGTTCCCCCCGAAGGAGGGCGATGATGAATGAGCAGCCTCGCGGTACGTCGTCTCAGGATGACCTGTCGGCATCGGTCATAGAGCTTCCCGGCGCAAGTGCTGAATACCATCCGGAAGGGGTTTTAATCGTGGAGAAAAAGGATTGGGACCTGATACGTGGAAACCTCAACGCCAACCTTGAAAGGAAGGGGATCAAGAATGATCTGTTCTGGGGAGGATTGGGCCTTGCCTCCGGTTCGATTGGCGGTATCCTGCCAATCTTTCAAGGGAAAACGTTCGACCTAGACATGCAAGCATTAGTCTTAGTCATTCTATTTGCTATCGGTATCGCCTGCATGATTGACGCGATATTCAGCTATTTCGCCAATCGGAGAAGGAATGAAGAGGAGAAAAAGCATTTTGACGAGTTCCTCGACCGAATAGAGCAACAAAGCAAAACGTGAAAACACTGAAGGCAGGGGCTGGCATGTGCATCACAATCACCCAAGAGAATAATACGCTGCAGCAGAACTCGTTCGACGTAATCGCACACCAGCTCACCCGCATCGCCGACGCCATGCAACCGACCGGCGTGCAGGTCACCGAGTCGGACGACACCCGCCCAAGCGCCGGCCACCGAGCCGACCCAAGTTGCAGGGTGCCCGCCATGCCGGAGTCGCTAACCGGGGCGCCGTCAGGAAGCCACGATCTTCACACACGCGAGCGCGGTCGAAGAATCCTCGGCGCTCGCGGACAATGCTTCGCATATGCGCCGCGCACCACACGCATGCAGCGAGGAGACGAGGTGACGATGTCCTGGTACACGAGCGATCGGCAGTCCAGGCTCCCGGAGGACTGGGACCGGGTGCGTGCCATGGTGCGCGATCGCGCGCACAATCATTGTCAGGCGGCGACACATTCCGTGCTGTGCAACGGCATCGGCACGGACTGCGACCACATCGTCCCCGGTGACGACCACTCGCTTGACAATCTGCAATGGCTCAACCACAATTGTCATAGGCTCAAGACCGCGCGTGAAAGCGCGCAGCGCAATATGATTCGCGCTCGCGAGCGCAAGCATCCTCGTGAAGCGAATCCCGGAAGAATTTGTTGATGTTGATTCGTTGCGTTGTTGCGGCGCGCGGCGGCGGAAGGAAAGACGGGAAGATGAAGCGTTTCGGTTCGTTCGGTTCGCGGTTTTTCTCGCGAGCCTCCGCCGCCCCCATGGGGTGGGGGAGGACTCCGGAGGGAGCCTCCCCAGAACCGCCGGATAGCAGAAAGAATCATACGTACGCTTGGGGTGTCGTTTTGCGGCGCCTCGAGTTTTTGTTGTGTTTGCCGCCGTTGGGTGCTCTGTGGGCTGTTTTTGTGGTCTGTGGGCCATGGTGAGTGTTCGCGGTGCGGGTTCTTGGTTGGTGCACACAAAACGGTTTAGCTCTGTTACTTTTTAGTTTTCGTTGAAATTCCGGCGTTTCCAGCTCTGTTACGTTTTATAATGGTGTGTATGAACACCTGTGAATACTGCATGACGGAACTACCGGAGCGCACCGGCAAAGGCAGGCGCCGCCGGTATTGCTCGCCACGCTGCAAGATGCGCGCGCACCGATTGGAGGAGGCGCGCCCGCCACAGGACATGCTCATGCAGACACGGTGGGTCAACTGGAGGCCGATGCGCCGCGGCGACACCGTGACCAAGATGCCCGTGCAACCAGACGGCACCCCGGCGTCGAGCACAGACCCGGCCACATGGACCGATTACGAGACCGCGGAACAGCTGCACGCCGGTGTGGGCATGGGTTTCGTGCTCGGAGGCGGGTTCGCCTGCCTCGACCTCGACCACTGCTACGACGCGCGCAACCATCTGGCCGACTGGGCCAAGAAACTCATCATGCTCGCCGGCGACACGTTCATCGAGATCAGCCCGAGCGGAGACGGCCTGCATATCTGGGGCCTGTGCGAACCACGCAAAGGCATCAAGCTGCGCGACGGCATGAACATCGAAGCGTATTCACAAGGCCGGTACATCACCGTGACCGGCAAACCATACAAGACAAGCAAGCGCAAGCTCGCGGACATCACCGTGCTCATGAACCTCGCCGAGCACGACGCATTCGGGAGGCTGTTCAATGACATGTGACCAATCAAAGAAACCGCGCATGCCGGTCGGACTGGCCAGCGGCGGGCACGGTCAACGCCTATGGCACGATTTGACCGAGCGCGTCGAGTTCACCGACATCGAGCTACGCTATCTGGCCAACGCCTGTTTCACCCTGGACCGCATCGCCAAGATGCGCAAGGCCATCGGCAACGAACTGCTCGTCAAAGGCAGCCAAGGCCAGAAGGTCGCCCACCCGCTGCTGCGCGAGCTTCGCGCGGACGAACGGCATTTCGCCGACCTCATGGCCCGCATCGACATACCCGACCAATTCGCGCAGGAACAACCACGAACACAGGGGGAGCGCAGCGCGCAGATGCGCGCCGTCGTCGGCTCACGCTGGGGCAACGCCTACTAGCAACGCGGGGGAGGTGGCTCATGGCTCGGCTACGGGGCACGGGCCCGACCCTGCTGACCACACGCGCCGACGAACTCGACGAGATCCGCGACTGGTACCACACCACGCTCAGCGAACAGGCGGCGCCGCAATGGCACCACCCCCCACAGCTCATCGGACCCACATGGCGCCGCGACGAACACGGGTGGATCCTACCCGAGTTGACGCTCGGCTGGGACCTGCTCGCATGGAGCGGCTACTGGCTGCGCGACGCGAAAACCGGCAAACCGTGGAAATGGACCAACGAACAGGCCCGGTTCATCCTGTGGTTCTACGCGCTCGACGAATCGGGCCGCCCGTTGCACGACAATGCGGTGCTGCAGCGGCTCAAGGGGTGGGGCAAGGACCCGCTCGCCGCGGCGCTCGCGGTCGCCAGTTGTTTCGCGCCATTGACGTTCGACCATTTCGACGGTAGTGGCCGTCCGGTGGGGCGTGAGGAGCCGAACGCGTGGGTGCAGGTGTGCGCCGTATCCCAGGAGCAGACGAAGAACACGATGAAACTGTTGCCCGGTCTGATTCCCGCGGACACGCGCCGCCACTACCAGATCCAGATCGGCAAGCTCAACATGTGGGCGTTGGGCGACAGCCGACAGATCGAGGCCGTCACCAGTTCGCCGCTCGCATTGGAGGGCGGCCGCCCCACGTTCGTGATCCGCAACGAGACGCAGAACTGGAACGCCTCGAATGGCGGGCACGACATGGACGGCGCACTGTCGGGCAACGCGGCCAAACGTGAGGAAACCGTCAATGTCAAGATGCTCGACATCTGCAACGCGTACCGTGACGGCGAAGACAGTGTCGCCCAACGGGTGCGCGAGGCATGGGAAGGCACCCAAGGCGACGAGCGCAGCAAGGACGAGGGCGCACGCCCCCGCTACCACGATTTCGGCCTGCTCTACGATTCGATCGAAGCGGCGCCCGATACGAAGATGGACATGGCCACGATCCCCGAGGTCATCGAGGACATCCGAGGCGACAGCATCTGGCTGTCCACACGGCGCATCGTCAAGGAGGTCATCAACCCCAAGAACCCGGTGAGCGAATCGCGGCGCAAATGGTACAACCAGTGCATGGCGCCCGAGGACGCGTACGTGACCGCGCAGGAATGGGACGCCAACCGCGACGAGACCCTGTGCCTCGAGGACGGCGACGCCATCACCATGTTCCTCGACTGTTCGCTCAACGACGACGCCACCGCGCTCGTCGCCTGCCGCCTGGACGACGGGTTCGTCAAACCATTGGGCATGTGGCAACGGCCCGCGAACCTGCACGGCGACACCGCCCGCAATTGGCGTGTGCCCCGCGAAACTGTTGACGACACCGTACGCGAAGCATTCCGCCGCTTCCATGTCATCGGCTTCTACGGCGACCCCAGCCACGTGCTCGACTCGGAAACCGGGCAACGGTACTGGGATAGCTTGTTCGACCGTTGGCACCGCGACTACGGCAAACGCCTCAAGGTCTGGGCGACTCCCAGTGGGCGCGACCGGCACGCGGTCATGTTCGACATGGTCGACTACCAGATGCAGAAACGGTTCGTGGCCGCCGTCGACCAAGCATACAGCGACATCGCGGACGCGAACATGCCCCACGACGGCGACGCCCGCCTGCGCGTCCACATGCTCAACGCGCGACGCCAACCCACCCGCGCCGGCATGAGCATCGCCAAGGAGCACAGGGAAAGCCGACGCAAAATCGACCTCGCCATCTGCGCCATCGGCGCACGCATGATCCGCCGCGACTATTTGAACAGCGGCAAGTCACGCTCGAAGGGAGTCATCTGGTGAACACGGAACTACAGGACGCCGCCCAAGCCACCAAGGCGCTCAGTGACCTGCGCGAAAAATACGAGCGCGAACTGCCCGACCTCGAAACCATCGACGGCTGGTGGCGGTGGGACCCGCAGAAACTCCTGCTCAAGGGCCCCTCCCGCGAACACCGCACCATGCGCGACATCGGCGAAACCCCATGGCTGCGCATGGTCGTCACCACACTCGCCCAAACCCTCTACCTCGACGGTGTGGAATTCCCAGACGACATCGACAACACCAAAGCGAAGCGCATGTGGCAACCATGGGACCGCAACCGCATGGGCGCCAAACAGATCCCCCTGCATCAGGCGGCCATCGCCTACGGGTCCGCCTACACGTCCGTCCATGTCGGTGACGACGGGTTCGCACGGATCACCTGCCACACGCCAATGCGCGCGCTCGCCCTCTACAATGACCCGGCCAGTGACGTGTTCCCGCAATTGTTCCTCGCGGTCATCGCTCTCAGTGATGACACGACCGCGTACGAGGTGTGGGATGCTTGGAACGTGTGGCGGTTCCAGCAGGACAAGAACGGCGTGCTTGCGTTGATGGAACCGACGGCGCATGGCGTGTGCGACGCGCAGGGCGAGCCCGTGTGCCCGGTCGTGCGCTACGGCAACCAGATCGACCTGCAGGGGCGCACGCCCGGCGAGGTCGAACCCTACATCCCACTCGCCAAACGGTTGAACAAGGACAATTACGACCGTCTGCTCGCCCAGCATTACAACAGTTGGAAGGTCAAGACCGCGACCGGCCTCGACCTGAGCGAACTGGACGATGAGGCCAAGGAGCAACGCAAGCTCGAACTGCGCCAGGACAGCATGCTGTTCGGGGGCGAGGGCGTCCAGTTCAGCACCCTGCCGGAAACGGACCTCGACAACATCGTCAATGCGAAACAATCCGACGTGGACGAGCTCGCCGCGGTCTCGCAGACACCGGCAACCGCGTTCGGCAAGATGGTCAACGTCGGTGACGCCGGCATCGAGGAAAGCCGCGCCGGATTCTATGCCAAACGCAACGAACGGCGCAAGACGTTCGGTATAAGCCATTTGGACACGTTGCGGTTGTGCGCGGCGGCCGAAGGACGCATGGATGATGCGGCGAACATGGGGTTGACGCCGGTGTGGGCCGACACGGACACGCGCACCATCAGCCAGGCCGTCGACGCGTTCGGCAAGGCCGCGCAGATGCTGGGCGTGCCGGCGCGATGCCTGTGGGACAAGATCCCTGGCGTCACCAAGACCGAGGCGGACACGTGGCGCGAATACGCCGAAGCGCACCCGGACGCCGACGAGTTGGCCGCCCGCATCTACGGGGAGCAACTGCAACCGACGACCGAATAGGCGGGGGTGAGTGCGCATGGTCACAGCGGCGCAACTGACCGACAAGCACCGTCGTGACCAAGTGCGGCTCGCCATCACCGCCGACTCGCAGGCCCGCCGCCTATGGGACTCAACACTCGACCTGCATGACCTCAAGGGCACGCAGCCGATCTGGAAGAAAACCATGATCGACCTGCTCGCCCGCTGGTACCAGCTCAGCGCACGTATGGCCGCCCGCTACCTGCCGCAACACCGCGAGGCGAGCATCGGCGAGCCCGGCGACGGTGTTACCATCGCGATGCCACGGTTCGACCGTCGGCAGGCGGCCAAGGATTTCGACTGGATGGGCGCCACGAATGTGCTGTGGCACTTGGCCAAGGGGCAGACCGAGGAGGCGGCGTGGGCCGCGGCACGCAGCCTGTTCCTCGGCCAATTCCATGAGGCGGTGCTCACCGGCGGCCGCCGCACCATCCAGGAATGGGCGAAAAAGGATCCACGCGCCACCGGCTGGAGGCGCGTGTCCGACGGTGACCCGTGCGCGTTCTGCGCGATGCTCGTCTCCCGAGGCCCTGTCTATCTGAGCGAGAAAACCGCGCTCAAGGCGGACACACCAAGCGGCAAATATCACAATCGGTGTGGGTGCACCGTCGAGGTCGTGTACGGCGACTGGCGACCCACCGAACAGGAGCAGCAGTGGATCGACGACTACTACCGTGCCGCCGAACGGTTCCCCAAGGGTGAGAAGACATGGCAGAACATCCTGCCCATCATGAGAGACAAAGGCAGGTTCAGGGATTCGCCTAACGTTCGTACACCGAAGCCATCTGGCGGCAAGAGGGTGACATTGGCCCGAATTGTCGGATCTGGATCACATGCGGAGCCATCTGGTAAACGACAGATAGTGCGTGTGGTCGCACAGTTCCCGCCAAAACATGGAACGTCGCCGATCCCAGTGGCCATCAGTGATGAAGTTCAGGGACACATCCTGCATGGAGATGGTAGGAAAGGCGGGCATCTACATGGTTCAGGAATTCTGAGAAAAACGGAATTTCCAGCGCAATGGGATGAAGCTCGGATTATGGACTGCGTCTATGAAACCGTCCGGTCGCCCACATGGGTCATGCCACCTCGCGATGAGCATGGACTCACCGTTTTCGGTAAGGAAATCGACGGTGTCCAGATTGAGGTCAAAGCATATTTCAGGGATGGACGGTTTGAGATTGACCGAGCATACCCAATTGGAGGGGACGGTGTGACCAGAAACACTGAAAATGGTAGAATAAAGGTAGCAAAGTCAAAGAAACGCCAATGGAAGGGGATCTCATGAGCATTCAATATGAGGATCTGTTCCCTATGGCCGAATCTAGCATGGCTGCCTCCGCCTGCACTGACGAAATCCGTAGGGACATCATGCAGGATGCGATTGATTGCGGAGAACCGGATTTAGCCATTATCGATGCGTTGGATATTGCCGGTGATGATATGCAACGACTATCGCATTTCCCCCAGCAGGTGCGCGACTTGGCCAATGATCCAGAATGGCCGGAATTCCATCGATTCCGAGACACCCTGAACAAGGTCGAATTCAACAACTGAACAGCAGTACAAAACTTTTCCCCATCGGCCAGTGGCGGGTGGGGATTTTTGTTGCCCGCAGGCCGGGCACGGAACCCACAACAGGAAGGATGCCATCATGGCTGACAACCAGAACGACGACCCCGAGCAGGACGGGACGGGAACGGGGGCGCAACCCGACCCGGCGGCGTCTGAACCGCAGGAGCCACAGAACCCGTGGGGCGATGATTTCGACGCGGACAAGGCATGGAAGCTCGTGCAGCATTTGCGTGAGGAGAACAAGGATCTCAAGGACAAAAACCGCGCCTATGAGGACGAGAAGCTCTCCGAGCGGGAGAAAGCCGACCGTGATCTCGCCGAGACGAAAGCCGAACTCGACCGGTTGCGTCTCGCGAAGACGCTCGCGGAGATCCGCGCCAAGCATCCATCCCTGTCCGAGGAAGACATGGAGTTCCTGGGCTCAGGCAGTCCGGAGGAACTCGAAGCCAAGGCCGCGAAGCTCGCGGCACGACTCAAACCGGCAGCGCCGGATGGGCCGGAGCATCTCAACCCGCTGCGCCGCCAACCCACCGGCGGCATCGACCCGACCGGCAATGGCAGGCCACGCGATTTCATCCGCGAAGCATTGCGCGCAGCACAACACTGAACATCCATAACCTTTTAGGAAGGAACCCCCATGGCAGAGAATTTCGCCAATGCGATCAAGCGTTCCGATCTGGGTGACGCCCTCATTCCGAACGAACGCTCCACCGAGATCATCCAGACACTGCCCCAGCAGTCCGTCATCGCGAACCGCGCCAAGCGCGTCACAATGAGCAAGGCCAAGAAGGAACAGCCGGTGCTCGCCAGCCTGCCCGAAGCATACTGGGTCGCCGAAGGCGGTCTCAAGCAGACCACGAAGACCGGGTGGGAGGACGTGACCATCAGCGCCGAGGAACTCGCGGTGCTCGTCCCGATCCCCGACTCCGTGGTCGAGGACGCCGACATCGACCTGTGGGCCGCGATCCGCCCGCTCATCGCCGAAGCGTTCGGTAAGAAGATCGACGAAGCCGCGATCTTCGGCGTCGACAAACCCACCACATGGGGCACCGACATCCTCGCCGGCGCCACGGCCGCGAAGAACACCATCGCCGCCGGAACCGGCACGGATTTCGCCGCCGACGTCGCCGCGCTCGGCCAGAAGATTGCCGAACAGGGCTTCGCCATCAACGGGTTCGCCTCCAAGGCCGGACTCAACTGGCAGCTCATCGGCCTGCGTGACGCCAACGGACAGCCGGTGTACTCGCCCAGCATCGCCGAAGGACAGCCCAGCCGCCTGTACGGGTACGACCTTAACGAGGTCACCAACGGCGCATGGGACCCCACCAAGGCTGAGCTGCTCGCCGCGGACTGGAGCAAGTTCGTGTACGGCGTGCGCCAGGACATGACGTTCAAGATCTTCGACCAGGGCATCATCTCCGACGCCGACGGCAAGGTCGTGTACAACGCCATGCAGCAGGACTCCAAGATCATGCGCGTGGTCATGCGTGTCGGTTTCGCGGTCGCCAATCCCATGACACGTCTGGTCGCCAAGGGCAAGCAGTATCCGGCCGGTTTCATCACACCCGCCGCGGCCGGCGCCTCCGCCAAGGCCTGACCATGACGCTGCAGCCATTCGCGACCGTCGATGAATTGGCCGAATGGCTCGGCGAACCCATCGACGAGGAACCAGACCAGCGGCGCGCAACACGCGTGCTACGCGCCGCCTCCAACCTCGTACGCTCCTACACACGCCAACAATGGGCGGACGAGCACGGCAAACTATGCGAGGGACTGCCCGAGGCGCTCGCGGACGTGACCCTATCCTGTGCGGCCCGCTACTACGTGAACCCGAACGCGGAGACGCAATGGACCAGCCAGATCGATGACGCGATGGACGGTGGCGGCCGCAAGGTCGAATCGTCCGGCATCTATCTGACCGAAAGCGAGCAGCGCATGCTCGACACCGTGCGTGAACAGGTGTCGGGCGTGGTCGCCAAAAGCGTCGCGTCCATCGCGACCACACGCGGTGACGCCGACGGGTATACGCGGGACGGGGGTGTCCCATGGTTCGTCGTCAACGGATTATGAGCACCCTCGCGCGCGGCCGGTCGGACGCGTTGCGCCTTATGGGCGACATATGCACGGTGTCCCGTCCGACCGGCCGGTTCGAGGTCGACCCCGACACGGGGGTCACCACGCCGGTCGTGGATGTCATTTACCACGGGGCGTGCCGTGTGCAGACCGCCGGCGGCGTGGCCAGTCAGGTCGTCTCCGCCAGCGGCGACAGCACGAACGTGGGTGGCAACGTGCCCGTGTGGAGCCTGTACCTGCATCTGCCTTACACCGCGACCGGATGCCGGCCGGGAGACATCGCACACATCGACTCCAGTATGGACGCCGCTCTGGTCGGTGCGCGCCTGCGGTTGGTGAACCTGCAATCCGAGAAGACGTTGGCGACTGCGGCCCGGTGGAACGTGTCGCAGATGCCACGGGAAGCGGAGGCGACCGATGAATGACGCATCACAACTGGCCGCGTTCGCCTCGAAACTGCGGCTCGCCCCGTCGAGGAAACGGGTGAAGATCGAGGCGACCACGAACAAGGCCGCGCTCAAGATCAAACAGGCGGTCATCGCCGACTTGCGCACCTCGTCGAATCCGGGTATCGCGCGGATTCCCATCGAATACGAGACCCCGTTCCTGAGCGCGCCCATGCAGGTGACCGTCGCCATCGGCCCGGCCGCGAAAGCGGGCGGGTTGGCGAACATAGCGTTCTTCGGCACCTACAAGGGTGGCGGCCGCCACCAATTCTATGAGCACGCCGAAGCCGAACTCGACACGTGGAAACACTATCTGAGCGAGGCGATGGAGGGATTGGACTGATGGTCACGTATCTGCAGGCGCGCACACAGGTCCTCGCCCTCGTTCCCCCGCTCAAAGGGTGGCGCGTGTGGAGGGGAGTGCCCGCGCAGGGCGAAAGCCCTCCATGGGTGGTCGTCTCATTTTCCGAATTCGAACGGCAGTCCACCGAATCGTTGGCCACGACCTCGCATGTGGGGCGCCTCGACATCCGTGTCGTGGGCGAGACCGACGAATCCATCGGCATCGTGTGCGGCAAACTGCAGGCCGCGCTCGACGGCGCATACCCCGGCCGCGGGTTCAGCCGTCTGGTGCCCGAACGTGATTCGGGCGTCTATTCGGCAGAACTCGTCTCCCCATTGACCGGCAGCCCGTTCGCGATGCGGGTGCTCACCTGGACGGTCGGCTGGGCCAACTGAACCCTGTAGTAACCAATCAACAACCCATCAAGGAGAATGCTATGAGCAACGAAGTGTCCGCCTCGCTCGAGGACGGCATGGTCAAGACCGTGTTCGTGCCCACCATCAAGGACATCAAAGCGCCCACCGTGGCGGAATTGACCGGCAACGGTGTGCTGGACATGTCGATGTGGCTGACCGGTGACGGTTTCCAGGCCACGCACGGACAGAACATGATCGACGACGACCGCGAAGGCTCCGCCGAGGTCGGTCAGATTCCCGGACAGGAGACATGGACCGACACGCTGCTGCGCGTCGTGGACAACATCAACCGTGTCGACGCGGCCGGCAAGACCGTGGACAACACGCTCGTCGAGACCCTCACGCGCGGCAAGACTGGTTATTTCGTGCGCCGCCGTGGCCTGCCCAGTGATGAGGCGTTCGCCGCCGGTCAGAAGGTCAGCGTGCTGCCTATCAGATCGGTATCAAGACGCCGGTCGCGCATGCCGTCAACCAGCGTCAGCTGAGCCAGATCACATTCAGTGTGTCGCCGGGCGCGCAGGACGAGACCGCGACCGTCGCCGCCAATGCCGGCGCCTGACCGCCAACCACACACAACGGGGCCGCCCGCACCGCACGGTGGGGCGGCCTCCACATAGGTAAGGGGATCACATGCTACCTACGATTACACGCCCCACTGGCACGATCGAGATCGTCACCGACCTCGACACCCTCAACCAGTCACGCGAGTTGTCAAAGAAATTGGAACAACTCGAAACCGAACCCACCAGCGGGCTGACCGAAAAAGAACTGTCCACGCGCGCCGGCAACGCGAAGAAACTACGCAAGGACCTCGAACAGGTCGTGCGCACCATCCGTGAGCATACGCTCATCCTTGAGGTGCGGGGATTGAACGCGAGCATGTGGGAACAGCTCGTCGCCGCGAACACCAGCATGGAAGACGGGCAACCGAAACAGGACATGCTCGCGTTGATTCGTGACGCGGTGACCCATATGGCCACCGGCGCGCACATGCAACCCACCCCTGACGAACCATTGGAATTCAACGAGGCGGAACTGTCCGGCCTGCTTGACCAGATGCCCGACAGCCAACTGGTCTCCATGATGCCGATCGTGCAGCAACTCAACACTCCCGCGGTCTCACTCCCAAAAGCCTGAACCTCGACCGGCTCGCCCAACGCATCGCCGACGATCCCATGCTTCGGGCGTCCCTGCGCACGGCGCGCACACTCGGCATCAGCTACAAACGTTTCCGCGGCTGGACGCCCAGTGAGGGCGACACCGTGGAATGGGACGGATGCGAGCAGGCATGGATGCTCGCCCTCGATCTCTACGAACAAACCCATGTATGCCCTCTGTGCGGCATGGATCCCGGCATCTGCCACGATGAGGAAAAATTCAACCAGCTGTTCGACGGGGCGGACGTGTACATGTGTTTCGCTTCACAGGCCAGAGAATTCGCTATGCAGAAATACGCGAAAAGCGGTGTCGTTGAAGCGCCCCACTCGCAGACCACACGGCTGAAACCCCGACACTAGAAGGAGACACGCGATGGCGGTGAACGAGAACATCATGGTCCGTCTGACGGCCAACATCTCGGATTATTCCGCGAAAATGCAGACCGCCGCAGCCCAGACCAACCAGTTGGCCACCACCATCGTCAAACCCACCAACCGTGCCAAACAATTCGAGACCGCAGCCACCAAGGCCGGCATGGCCGTCGGTGCCATGAGCCTGGCGTTCGGCGTCTCCGCTGTCAGGATGTTTGCGGATTTCGACGAGGCGATGAGCGAGGTCCAGGCCAACACCGGCGCCACCGGCGATGAACTCGAATCGTTGAAGAACGCCGCCCTGGACGCGGGCAAAAGCACCGTCTACAATGCGACCGAATCCGCGAACGCGATCAATGAGCTCGCCAAGGCGGGTATGAGCACCGCCGACGTGTTGAACGGTGGCCTGTCCGGCGCGTTGAATCTCGCTGCCTCGGATGGCATGGAAGTCGCCGCGGCCGCGGAACTCATGAGCTCGGCCTTGGCGCAGTTCAAACTCGAAGGCAAGGACGCCGGGGCGGTCGCCGACGCGCTTGCCGCCGGCGCCGCCGCCGCACAAGGTTCCGCATCCGATCTGGGGTACGCGCTCTCGCAGGCTGGTCTGGTCGCCAACTCGTTCGGCATCTCGATGCAGGAGACCGTCGGCGCGCTCTCATTGTTCGCGAACACCGGCATGATCGGCAGCGACGCGGGCACCAGCCTCAAATCGATGCTCCAGCGTCTGGCCGGCCCATCCAAAGAGGCTGCGCGCACGATGGAGGAGCTCGGCATCAACGCGTACGACGCGTCCGGCCAATTCATCGGACTCGAAGCACTGGCCGGCCAATTGCAGGAGCGTATGGGCGGCCTGTCGATGGAACAGCGCAACGCGGCGATGAACATCATCTTCGGCGCGGACGCGGTACGAGCCGCCAACGCGCTCTACGAGGCCGGCGCCAGTGGTGTCGCTCAGTGGACGAAGACCGTATCCGAGTCGGGTGTGGCCGCGAAGATGGCCGCCGCGAAAACCGACAACCTCAAAGGCGACCTCGAACAGTTGAGCGGCGCGTTCGAGACGGCGCTGATCAAAACCGGTTCCGGCGCGAACGATGCATTGCGGGATATTGTGCAGGGCATCACCGGTGTCGTGGACGCGTTCGCGAGCCTCGACGAGGGCACACAGCAGTTCATCGTCAAAGCCGGCATCATGGTCGGTGCCGTCGCAGGCATGCACAAAGTGTTCGGAGATTTGCAGAACTCCAGCAGTGCGGTTGGTAAAAATCTGGGTCTGGCATTGGACCCGATTCAGCGGCTGCAGACCGCTGCACCATTGGTGTCGGATGGCATGACGCAGGTGTTCTCCGCCATGCGGTCGAGTGCTCGCGGTGCGGAGCTCATGTCGAACGGCATGACCCGCGCGCAGACAGCCATGAGCGGTGTGAAAAGCATCGGCTCTGGCGTAATGAACCTGTTCGGCGGCCCGTTTGGCATCGCATTGACCATCGCCGGTATCGGACTGGCCAACTATGCGAAAAAGGCACAGGAGGCCAAAGCCCGCACGCAGGAATTGCAGTCAGCCATCGAATCCGGTGCGAACGTATCCGAGCAGATGGTCAAACAGGCGCAGTCCGTGGACTACGGTTGGTACGACCGATGGAAGACTGGTGTCGATAACCTGTCGGGTGCGCTCGACAAGGCAGGCGTGAGTATGAGCGAATTCGTGCTCGCCGCACAGGGTGACACCGGCGCACTGGACAAAATCAACAAAATCATTGATGAATGGTCTGGATACGATTCCGACACGGCTGAATTCAACATTGCTCGCGTCATGAAATCCGATCTGGCAAACCTGACCGCCGCGTATGACGAGGCGAACCAGAAAGCCGACGAGGCTAAGCAGGCCAATGAGGAACTCGCTACAGCCACCGGCAAGACCGGGGACGCCGCCCAGGATGCGGCCGACGGCACCAGTGAGCTCACGGCGGCGATGGAGGAATCTCAAAAAGCGGCTGAGGAGTACGCGGACGCCGTCGACGATCTCATCGACAGTCTGTTCGCTATGGCCGCTCCCGCGTTGAGCGCCGCACAGGCACAGGTGCAACTTGATGAGAGCATCCGCGAAACCGTGGAAAACCTCACCAAACAAGGTCGCGTGCTCGACGAGAACGGCAACTACCTCGAGGGCCTTCAAAAAGAAGGTGAGGAAACGAAAACCGCATTGTACGGGCTCGCTGGCCAAGCACAGGACACCGCGATAAAATTCCTCGAAGAAGGACAAGCGACCGGCGACATGGAAGGCGCAACCCAGCGTGCCGGTGATGCGCTCAACAATGCGCGCGAAGCGTTCATCAAAGCGGCCACGGCCGCAGGTATCAGCAGTGAGAAAGCCAACGAACTCGCCGACACCTACGGATTGACCCGAGACGAAACCGAAAACCTCAAGAAACAACTCGAGGAACTCGAAAAAACCAACCCAAATCCCAAGGTCAACGTTGATATTCAACCGGCCCAGTCCGCGCTCGGTGAACTCGCGTCGAAAACCACGAGCCTGCCCAACGGCAATGTGTTGATTTACGCGAACAACCAGCCGGCCATGCTGCAGATCGCCGAGGTAGTCGGCGCGAAGATCGACCCGAAAACTGGCCAGATCACTGCGGACAAAGCGCAATACGACGCGATATTGGCGCTCGCGAACGGTGCGAAACTTAACCCGAAGACCGGTGAGCTGCTGGGCGACAACAGCAAATACTGGCAGAGCGTCTGCAAGGCTAATGGGTGGACGATCGATGAGAAGACCGGTGTCATCAAGGGTGACAATGGTCATGCGTTGAAGAGCGTGGACGAGGTCAACAACAAAAAGGTCATCGACAAGTATTTCACGATTTCGGACAACGGGAGCGCGCAGTTGAACATCAACCGCGTGGCGTCGTTGGACGCGATGCAGATCGCGGACAAAACGTACACGATCACCGAACGGCTCGTGCAGATGCGTGAAAGCATCGACAAGGGTCAGGCGCCGCATGTTTTCGCTGGCAAAGCCACCGGCGGGTATGTGTCCGGTCCAGGTACGGGCACGTCGGACAGCATCCTGAACTGGCTATCCAATGGTGAATTCGTCACGAATGCGCGTAGTACGGCGAAATACCGTCGTGAATTGGAGGCCATCAACGGCGGCTACTACGAGCAGTTGCGTGCTGCGTCCGGGTATGCGGCCGGCGGCTATGTGCAGGCGACTCCTGCCGCACCGTATGTTGAGGAGCGGAAGGCCGAGTTGGCTGCGCGGACGGTGTTCAACCAGACGGTGACGAACAATTTCACGGCCAACAGTTCGCCGTATGTGCAGGCGGAGTTGACGGCTGCGAAACTGCGCATGAACACGCGCACCCTGCTGGGCGCCAGTCGATAGGAGGCATCGCATGAGTGTGGTGACATTGAGCGCGCCCGGTATTCCGGACGCGCTCATCGACGGGTCGGCGGATGCGCACGGCATGATCCTTCGCGGCTTGTCCGGGTGGTTGACGACCCCGGTGGCGAAGGTCGATGTGTCCGAACGGTTGTCGGGTGATGGCGCGCATGATGTGCAGGCCGCGCAGATCCTGTACTCGGCGCGCACTGTCACTATTGAATACCGGCTGCTCGCCGACACGGCGGACGATCGGCAGCAGGTGCTCGACATGCAGACACATTTACGCATGTTCCTGCACCGCAGCACTCGTATCCGTGTGCAGGACGGCGGCCACGACCTGTATTGCGAGGGGTACGTCGACTCGATTGACAGTGAGCAGAGCGTGCAGAATGTGAATTGGCAGTTTTTGGCCGGTCAGATGAGCATCGTGTGCACGAGGCCTGAACTCCTGTCGACGTTGTCGCGTGGTTGCCAGTTGCAGTG
The DNA here is from genome assembly GCF_003952025.1 of Bifidobacterium castoris. Lineage (GTDB taxonomy): Bacteria > Actinomycetota > Actinomycetes > Actinomycetales > Bifidobacteriaceae > Bifidobacterium > Bifidobacterium castoris. The sequence goes on from NZ_QXGI01000008.1 coordinate 62,428, forward strand.
CGCGAGCCTCGAGGACGGGTCGGGCGGCCTGTCGTACTATCCGCAGGAGGATTTTCTCGCGACCGGGTGGGAGGGCGACCCCAACAACAGTGTGAGCGTGTTGTTCGACACGTTGGAGGGGGACGACGGCTTGCACTATCCATTGACGTATTATCTCGATGATGACGAGACGTCCGCATCGAACACTGGCGTGGTCACCAACAATGGGTCGAGCCGCGCCTATCCGGTGTTCCGTGTGCACGGTCCCATGCCGGACGGTGTGGACCTAGAATTCCCCGGCACCGGATTGCGGCTGTGCACCTCGCTGCCGGTGTACGCTGGCAGTCCGCTCATATTGGACTCGCGCACCCGCACCGCAAGCGTCAACGGCGTCGACGTGTCCGAAACACTCCTCGACCGCGGTTTCCCCATAGTGCCCCCGCAGGGCGGGCTGAGCGTATTGCTGCGCACGGTCGGCAATGGCTGGATAGACATCGAATCCCACGACACATACATGTAGAAGGAGCAGATCATGGTGGATACCACGGCATTGGGTGTCAGCGCCGTCCGCAAGGATGCTGGCGGCTGGCAGGGCGTCGACTCGCTCACACACCGTAAGATCATCGAATCGCATTGGGCGTCCACGGGCATCGTCTGCGGATTGGGCGTCAGCGCGTCGGACGCGCTCCAATACCCGGTTGCCGCCGGTGTGGCCGTCACGAGCCGTTCCGGCACCGACGGAGCCATGGAAGCGTATTACGCCGGGGGAGTCGCCCCTGCGGTCGAGGCGAACCAGGCTGCGAATCCGCGTATCGACTGCATCTGGCTGCAGGCCCACAATCAGAAGAACCTCCAAGACGTCGACAATCTCGTGGTTATCGGGGTCACGCAGGGCACGCCTGCAGCCAGTCCGACCAAACCCACACCTCCGGCGGGTGTGACTGTGCTCTCTTACATGCAGGTGCCCGCCAACAGCACCAGTTTGCGCAACGCGACCCGTGTGGGGGAAATCGATTACGCGGTCCCCTACGGGGTGGCGCAGGGGCTGATCGCGTCCGCGCAGCTCAAACAGGACACGACCCTGAACAGCACGCAGCAGGAATGGTGCCGCGTGCAGGTCAACCTGCCCACGGACCGTTACCTTGAATGCGTGATCACGATCTGCGCGAGTGCGGCTGGCGCTAATGGTGCGGGCGATTTGAGCAAATACAGCGAGGTGGGCGGGCAGGTGTACATCGACGGCAACCCCCTCGGTGATTTTTTCAACTATTGTTTCCGTGGCGCGTGGGAACCATACCAGTTCCGTACGAATGTCTGGTGCGGCCGTGGCGTGCACACGGTCAGCGTCAAATGCCGGGTCGGCTACGGGATGAACGCCAATGTGCATTACAACGGCAGCTGGTCGGGCATCAAACTCGACGTCATCGACCAGGGCGTCAAACAATAACATAAGGGCGGTGGGTATGGTGTGGTGCAGTTGGGTGTTCGAGACCATGACCGGGGTGATCCACGCGCCCATCGACTTGCCAAAATTCGCGTGGAGCGTGGACGTGTCCGACTCGTCGCTCGCCACCCTCAAAGACAAGGGCGTCGGCGACCTCGACCTGTCGGGGGTGACGGTGCCGTGGGGGTCGGTGCCGGGCGACACCATGCAGGCCAAACGCCGCATCCTCGCCCCGGACCGGTATGGCATCATGCTCGCATGGGCGTCCCAGCATGACCTCGACATGGGGTTGATTGGCAAACCGGTCGTCGCCGCGAGCATTGGCGTACGCACCGACACCGCCATCGACACCAGTTTCAACCTCACCTCGCCGTTCGGACTGCTCGATCACCGCTACCTGGTGCGCGAAGGAAAATATGGCACCGGGAAAAACGGTACGAGCCCCGACTCGATCAAGTTCACGAATCTGTCGTATCGGGGTATAGCGAGTGAGATTGGATGGCAATGCACGGATGCGAAACCATCCGGTGCATTGCCTATCGACTGGACCTATCGTGGCGAACGTGGGACGCGCACCCGCGAATATTCCGCATGGGACATTCAGAACAACGGGTGCCGCAAACTGCTCACCGATTTGTCGAACATTCAAAACGGTCCCGACATGCAACTGCGCCCCTATCTGCCCGATCAGGGGCATCTGCGGTTTGCGTTCCTGGCCGGTTCCGACAGTGACATCTGGCTGGGCCAAAAGGAAGTGCATTCGCTCGGGTATGCGCCGTATGCGGGCGCGTTGGACGAGCTGACCGTCGACCATCTGGGTGCGGTGCACCGCGTGTATGCGAGCGGTGCTGGCACGGACGCGGCGCAGATCACCGCGGTCGCCGAGGACCTCACGCTATTGCGCAAGCCGGGCGTCAATTGGCCGTTGCGTGAATCCACGTATTCGGATTCCGACACCGACAACTTGGCGGTGCTCAAAGCGCATGCGGCCGGCATGCTCGCGGCGAACGACAGGCCTCTCATGCAGATCACCGCCAGCGTGTACGCGGCCGACACCAACACAGACGGTGCGCAATCATTCCCGGTCGGGGACATCTGGCCGGGTGAACTCGTCAAACTCGACATCCGCGACTACCCGCCATTGCCGGATGGCGTATACAGCACACGGCTGATGCGCATGAGCGGTGACAACACCAACAAAATTGAACTCGTGTTCGACGTGATGGAGGACATCAGCGTCTAGTAGGGGAGGAGACCGTATGGCGCAGCATCTGCAAATCAAAATCGACCCGGACACCCTCGCCATGCAGGTCGCGCAGACCGCATTGCGCACCGCTCAGGAAAACCAGACACGCAAGGCGGCGAACGTGTATGTGCCGAGCGGGGATGGGACGGGTGTGCTCATCGGTGATACCGCGGAAAACGGTGGTATCAGCCGCTACGATCCCGAATCTGAGACGCAGTCGCCCTTATGGGAGGGTATCAGCCAGGAGGAGTTGGACGCGAAGGCCTCCGAGATCCTCGGTGCCGCGTCGGCGGATACGGCCGCGCAGATCACGATTGTCAATCAGACGATCAATGAGGCGCAGCAGGCGATTGAGGCGAATCGTGAGGGGCTTGAGGCGGAGGCGTATCTGCGTGCGGAGGGTGACAAGGCCGCGCAGGAGACTGTGGCCGCGGTCAGGGGCGAGACCGAGAAGCTCAAGGGTGATTACGCCGGCATGGCGACGGACGTCGCCAGCGTGAGGCAGGACGTGCTCGACACGGTGTCGCGGGTGGAAGCTGTGGAGGGCGTGCAGGAGCAGCAGGCCAAGGACATCAGTACAGCGGCCTCGACCGCGGCCAGTGCGAAGACCTCGGCGGAGAGCGCGGAGCGTACCGCGGACGCGGCGAAACAGCTCGCAACGGACAATGCCGCGAAGACCATCACCGGAAGCACGATTGAGTATGCGATTGGCGGCGCTACTGCGGCGCCGACGAGCGGGTGGACGACGGACAGTGTGACGCGGCCGGCGGGTGCGACGGTGTGGATGCGCACACGTATCACGTATGGTGACGGGCGAACGACGGTGACGGGTGCGACGCCGGTGACCGGCGATACGGGTCCCATGGGCCAGCAGGGTATCCAAGGTGTGCCGGGCGCCACCGGCCCGCAGGGCCCGCAGGGTGAGACGGGCCCGCAGGGCGACAAGGGTGAGGATGGTGTGACCCGGTACGCGTATTTCGCCTATGGCACGTCTGCGTCGGGCGCTAATTTCAGCAAGGAGCCGACCGCGCAGTCCACGTATATCGGTGTGTGCGTGTCCACGAGCGCGACACAGCCGACCGATCCGAGCGAATACACGTGGAGCCTGACCAAGGGCAACACCGGTGCGCAGGGACCGCAGGGCCCTCAGGGTGTGGCCGGCGCGAAGGGCGACGTGGGCGAGGACGGCAAAACCTACTACACGTATTTCGCCTATGGCACGTCTGAGGCCGGCGCGAATTTCAGCACGGCGCCGACCGCGAGCAGTACATACATGGGCGTGTGCATCACGCTGTCCGACTCGCAGCCGACCGACCCGAGCGAATACACGTGGAGCCTGACCAAGGGCAACACCGGTGCGCAGGGGCCGCAAGGCCCACAGGGCGCGACGGGTGCTACCGGTCCGCAGGGCGCCACAGGTGCGACTGGTGTGAGCGTGACCGCGCTCACCACGTACTATGTGCTCGCCGCAAGCAAACCCGCCAAGCCGGCCGGGAAGAACCCGGAGGGCGCGTGGTCGACTACGGAGCCTGAGTTGGATCGGGCGAGCAATCTGTGGACGTCGACGCGCGTGGATTACAGCAATGGGCAGTGGGCGTGGACGGACGTCACCCAGTCCGGCGCGTACAAGATGGCGCAGGCGGCGCAGAACAGCGCCGAGGACGCGGCGAAACTCGCACAGGACGCGGACACGCTCAGCCAGACCACGGCCGGGGAGGTCGACCGCCTCGACAAAGCGCACACAATCACCGCAGCCACCGCCGCCACGGCGGCGCAGAACGCAGCCAGCGCGCAGGCGTGGCTCAATGTGTTGTCCTCGCAGGTGGAGGAACTGCTCTATAACGGTGGGTTCGAGCATGGTGGGGACGGGTGGACGACGAACATAGCAGCGTCCGCTGGGTTCGTCCAGCAGTCCCCGTGGTGCCGGAGTGGTTCGTGGCGCGCGTATCTCAACGGCAGTGCGGGCACACGCGAACTGGTCAGCACGCACCCGGTCGCGGTGACGGTGGGCGACCGGTACCGTTTCCGTGTCTGGTACAAGCTGTTGACCGCCCTGTCGGGCAATGACAATGGTGGTCTGCGCCTGCAATACTCGGGGGACGCAACGGTCACCGACACCACCACGTGGACGGATTTCCAACCAGCCGTCAACATGGTGTTCACCGGTGACCAGTGGACCGAGGCCGTGCAGGAGGTCGTCATCCCGGACGGCGTGAAATGGATACGCGCCCGGATCGCGTTCACGACGCCCGTGGACGCGTATATCGATGACTGTTCGCTCACGGACGTCACGCTCATCCATGAGGCGCAGCGGCAGGCGGACGAGGCGACCCAGCTCGCCCGCAAACTCGAGACCGATCTGGCGAACTCGAACGCACGCCTGGAAGCCACGGAAGCGGCCGCACTTGGCGCGCAGATCACCGCGGACAGCAAGAACAAGAGGTTCGTGCTGTCCGCGCAACCGGAGTATGATCTGCTCAAACCTGGCGACGAATGGTGGCAGACGTCGAGCAAACCTCCCGAGACGTATTGGGAAGGTGAGCCGAACAATTCCGTGAGCGTGCTCGCGGATTACTCTGGTGAGGTCGAGCACATCTGGACATGGAACGGCACCCGCTGGGCTGACCTCATGCTTGCCGCGGACTCGATTTTTGTGCGTGGCACGGTGAGCGCGGGCCTCGTGTCGGCGGATTTTTTCGACGGCGCAATCGTCAGGGGCGGCGCTTTCCTTACGAGCAATGAGCGCATCCAGCTCAACGACAACGGGCTCGCCATGGTGGATGCGCAGGGTAATCCTGTCGTCACCTTGGATGCGAAAACCGGTGAGGCGATCCTCCAGTCGGTGAACATCATCGGCGCGGGGCTCAGCGCACCGGCGATCAGCGGTGGCAGTATCGAGGGCGCCGACTACACGCTCGTGAGCGGCACCGGCGCGAACAAAAAGACCATCGCGCGGATCAACCCGGACGGCATCATATTCGGCAACCATTTGTCGTATGCGAAAAACGATGCCGGCGAATGGGCGCTGACCCTCAAGGGAGCCATCCAGTCGGGCGGGGAGATCTCGGGTGCGGTCATCACCGCGCCCACGATCCAAACCAGCCGCGCCGAGCACACCGGCATCAAATTCACCTCCGGTGGACTCGTCGCGTTCGACACCAACCAGCAGACGTCATTCGTGCTCGGCGCTGACGGGTCGATCCGGCTCAACGGCGCCGTCATGTCTAATGGCGAGATCACCGGCGCCACTCTGCAAACCTACCCGGACGCCGACAAGGGCGTGAAGATCCGGGGCAGTGAACTCGTCGCCTACGATGACACCGGAAGGGAGATGATTAACCTTGACGGCCGCTCGGGCCGCGCCATCCTGACGGGTGGTTTGCGCACCGCCCGAGCGGGCAGTCGTATCGTCATCGGCGCCATGAACGCCGGCGACGACGTGGGACTGGCCGACATCATCTTCCAAACCGACTACGGTCAGGCGTGGGATATGAGCGGAGCGTTCGTCAGGCTTCCCGACCAGGTCGTGCCCGGCGCCGGCACCCGCCACGAGAACACACAAAGCTGGACACTGACCGTCGGCGACAACACAGCGCTTAACGTGTTCCGTCGCAGAATCGGGCTCGGCGACAACACCAGCTCGAGCGGCGCCACCAACATCTACTACACCAAGACGAGCGTGAACGCGACACGGTTCGAGATTTCGATGGCCGGCAACCCCAGCAGCGGCGACGACCCGGCGGGCGTCTACGTCAACAACCGGCGTATCGACGACCTGCCACGTGTCGTGCATTGCCGTGTCGACTATGGCAACGTCGAAAAACAGACGCAGAAGAATTTCACGTACGTGTGGCCGACGCCGTTCCCCGAAGGCACCGTCCGTGTCGTGGTCGGCTGCGAATCCAATTTGGCAGCCGCGTGCGCGCACTCGACGGCCACGAGCACGCAGATCGATCTGCACTGGTGGAATCCCAACTCGCAGGCCGCGCGTTGCGTCGTCGGCATGCTCATCGCGACAGGAGGCAACGCGAACCTATGACCACGATCACATGCGACGACGCGCAGCGGATCTGTTTCGTCACGACCGACGACGCACGCGAGCTCGCCATCCCGTACCAGGCGGTGGCGAGCTGGAAGGCGCTGCTTAACCTCGGCTCCTACGACGAGGCGCTCGACGCGATCATCGACCACACCAAACCCGGCGCCGACCCCATCGACTGGGCGGACAAGTACGAGGTGCTCGCCGGACAGGACGACCCGCAACCCGTGGCGCCCCGTATCAGCCTGTTCGCGATGCCCGCCGCGGCCTCGCAGGGGCGGTCGGCGCTGTCCGGGTTGGAGGATGTGCTCGCCGGCCTCGAACAGGATTTCGTCAATCAGGTCAAACAAGGAGGAATGAGATGACCGCCAATAATGCGAATGCGATTGGTGAGGTGGACGCGAACGCGGTCGTGGACGCGTTGTGTCGGCAGATCGCCGACCTGACGCGCCAGAACGCCGTGCTCATGGCCGCTAACGCGGCCCTACTCGCGCGAGCGAACCATATGGAGGAGGCGGGCCATGAGTGATCCGGTTGAGGTGACTAACCTGCTGCCGGATCCGAAACCGGTCGAGGCGCATGCGTGGAGGCCCGGCGCCGGCAAGGATATCAGCGTCATGAGCGACGACGGCTGGATGCGGCTGACGAATAACGCGACCGGCAATGATCGTTACGTGTACATGCGTATCCAGCTGGCGGCGGGTGCGTGGCGGTTCGGTGCAGACCTCGACGAGCCGGTCGGCACCTATGCGGTCAATGAGCTGCGTTTCATCCGGCTCAATCCGACGCAGGAGATGCAGCGCGCCACGTGGGACGGCACGCCCGGCCGGCTCGTCACGCCAGCGAATGTGCTGACTGACGCGTCGACAGTCGAGCTGCGTCTGATGGTCGGGCCGAAGGCAGGCGACGCGGTGCGCGCCCGCCGCCTGCTCGTCATGAGCGACGACGACTATCAGTCCATGCTCGACTCCGGCGTCGCATGGTTCGATGGTGACAGCATCGAACCGGGGGCTTCCTAACGGCCTGCACATGTGGATGGTCGTCATGCTCTGGCGGTGGTAGTGGGACATGTGCTCGCGGCCGTAGAAAGGGATAGTTGCAATGCTTGAACTACGTAATCTGTTGGTGAATCCGCGTCCGAGCGAGTCGGGGCCGGCGATGTGGCTCGCCTCGGGCGTGTCGATGCGCGTCGAGGCGGATACGCTCCGTCTCGAGTCTGACGGCGGGTCGGACAACGCGTTCGCCTGGCGGCAGGACACGTTGCCGGCGGGCGAATATGTTTTCGCCGCATTCCTGGAAGGGTCCAGCACTGGAGGTCTCGTTTCGTATGATCAGCGTGCTCTGGCTGTGACGACACAGGAGACTGGCTGGAGACTCAACGGCTGGGTGGAGTATGCGACGTTGATGACCAGGTATGCGTGCATGTTCCATCTGGAGCAGGCGGGCAACGTCAATTTGCGTCTGTATGCGCATTCGGCCGAGGGGTGCGCGGTGCGGTGGCGTGACATGCTGTTGTGCACGCTCGACGACTGGCTGGCATTGCGGGAGACCTCTTTTGATTATTTCGACGGCTCGCGCACGACGAGCAACGCCAAGGTCGTGTTCAACCCCGCATATATCACTTCCTAAATTCACATGCTGAAGTGGATGATTCAAGCCCGATGCGGGCCGCGTCGGACACCTAGACCATCAGGGAGGCACGGACGATGACGCTCACCCCCGGCGACTGGATTACGATCGCCAGCTGCGTGCTTGGCTCGGGCACGATCACCGTCATCGTCCAGCATGTGCTCGACTGGGTGCAGGCCACGCGCCGCCGTGAGGAGACCCCCGAGGTCAAAGCCAGGAACTGCATCTCGAGGCATTCCGCGCTGTCGATGCTCAAAACCGTGCACCGTGACTCCGTGGCGCGCGGATGGGTGCCACTCGACGATCTCGAGGAGGCGCAGGAGATCTACGACTCCTACCACACCCTAGGCGGCAACGGCGCAGGGTCGCGCATCATCCACGACCTACAGCAGATGGACAACTACCCACCCACTCATTAATCAATCAGACCCAACCCATGGGGCCGTGGCAATCCCGCCGTGGCCTTTCTCATATCCAACAAAACCAAGGAGAAAACCATGACCATGAATGGCATCGATGTCAGCAACTGGCAGGCAGGTATCAATCTCGCAGCCGTGCCTGCTGATTTCGTCATCATGAAAGCCACGCAAGGCACGACCTATATCAGCCCGGATTGTGACCGCCAGTACCAGCAGGCCAAGAAAGCTGGCCGCCTGCTCGGCGTCTACCACTACGTGAGCGGCGGCAACGCACAGGCCGAAGCTGACTTCTTCATCGACAATATCAAGGGATACATCGGCGAGGCCGTGCTCGTGCTCGACTGGGAGCAGGAACAGAACGGCGCATGGCCCGGCGTCGGCTACCTCAAGAATGTCGCGCGGCGCGTCATCGAACGCACCGGAATCAAACCGATCATCTACACGATGGCGAGCGTATACGATGACGTCGCCGCAGCGGCGAAGGAACTCGACTGTGGTTTGTGGATCGCGCAGTACGCGGACGACAATCCGACGGGCTATCAGGCGCACCCGTGGAACGAGGGCGCGTATGCGTGCGCAATCCGCCAGTACACGAGCGCGGGCCGTCTGTCCGGTTACAGCGGCGACCTCGACCTGAACATCGCGTACATGGATGCGAATGCATGGCGCACATACGCGGCGAAGAATGGCGAACCAGCTGCGGCTCCGTCCGAGTCCGCCCCGACGCCGGCGAAGAAGAGCGAGGACACCATCGCAAGCGAGGTCATCGCCGGCGCATGGGGCAACGGGCAGGACCGCGTGAACCGCCTCAAGCAGGCCGGCTACGATCCGGCCGCTATCCAAGCGAAGGTCAACGCGCGACTGGGCGCGAACAAGCCCGCCGCCCGCACCTACACGGTGCAGGCCGGCGACACCCTCTCGGCCATCGCTGCCAAGTACGGCACCACCTACCAGCAGCTTGCCACGAAAAACGGCATCGCCAATCCGAATCTGATCTATCCGGGTCAGGTCCTCAAAATCGACTGAAAGGAAAACACCGATGACCGACACCCTCGATGACACCCGTCACACCTACGACGATGCCGACCAGGCGCTGCCCGACAGCATGCCCGGCACCGTGGACCAGTATGTGCCGGTGTTCGACCCATCGGTGCGTACCGCGATCTACGTGGCGTGCACCATCCTCGGCGTGACGCTCGCCGTGGCGGCTCCGGTCGCCATCGCCGCGCATGCCGCCGAGTGGGTCACTATCCTGCTGTCCGCGATGGCCGGCGCGATCCCCACCATCGCGGCTGCATTCGGGGTCGCCTACAACCCCAACCGCCACGTCAACTAGGAATAATCCCAGAATCCTGAGAAAAACCACACGCCCCGCCCTCCCGCCAACACGGTGGGGGAGCGGGGCGTTTTTGCGTCCGCAGAGGCGCGCCGTCCGTGTGTAAAATAGATGCGCCGGCACCAGTCGGAACAAAAACGGAAAATAGGTACACCATAGGCTCACCAGTAATAGGTGCAGGTGCGAGGACACGGCCTGAGAGAACGGCTGCGGACTGTATGACAATCAGTCTTCCAAACTGATTACGCGGGTTCGATTCCCGTCATCCGCTCTCATACGTTCCAACGATTTCGCCCGAAACCCTTGGAAACATTGGATTCTTAAGATTGCTGGAGTGAGTGGAATCAAGGTGAATCGTGGCGAATTGGAATAAATCCGGAATAAGTTCCCGGCATCACCCACCACGAATGTTCGCTTTTCGCACACGCATGTTCACTAGTCACTCAAGCACAAGTGACAAGTAATCGCAGCCTTACTGCCACAAGGGTTTCAGGGCTTTACTGTTCGCTTGTCACCAGTAATACATAGACGACCCCGCGCATAATCCGGGGGTGTCGCAACCAGTCGGACGTCAAAACGTTGCAATACCAACGATTACGATTGGTTGTCAGCATGACAGGTAAACGTGATCGGTAAACCCGTGGCCGCCTCTCGCCGCCACACCGCCTAGGCAAGCGAGTGGCGTTTCACGATCCCCGCGAACACGTCACAAACCACGACCGCACCACGCTCGACATACTCGATATCGAGCGCGTGACCGTTCACTTGCAGATGCCCCGAAATGGTGCTATACTTGGCCATGTTAACCTTTCAGGCACTAACGGCCCGAAAGAAATGCCCCGAAGGCTGCAACCTTCGGGGCATTTTCATACCCTTCGGGCCGCTCACCATCGCCACACCGTGCCCAATGTGGCTACACCACGCGGAAAGCGTGGCTAGCGCGCCAGTCCGGTTATGATCCGGTAGGGCCAAACCCACTGGCGCCAGAGCCTCACGGCTCCAACAGTTTACGTGGATTCCTGATTTTTAACGCGTCAGCGAGCCTCACCGCTTGCGCTAGCGTCATGTTCGAGACGGGGCGCACGCCCCGCTCGTACTCGCTCAAGCGTTGCTGAGACATACCCGCCGCGTCTGCAACTTGCTGTTGCGTCAATCCTCTGGACTCGCGTAATTCCACGAGATTCATACTCTCCACGTCCTTTCCCCGGATGTTTCTAGTCTAGTCTCGTGGGTCATGTGTGTCGGCACGCCTTTTTGCCTCATGGCGCCGCTTGCGCGGCGAGCTTGCGCCCGTGTGCCTCTCCATGTGGGGCCGCCGGTGCTTCCCGCGCCAGTCAGCCTATGAGACTGTAGGACTAAACCCACCGGCGCCCGGACGACTGTCAGTCGTCCAACAATTTCCGCAAGTCCCTAACCTTCAGCGCGTCAGCGAGCTTGAGGACGGTCTTGAAACTCGCGTCCTCAATCGGACGCTTGCGCGTCTCAATTGCAGCAATGCGACTGTAGGGCAGCCCTGCACGCTCTGCTAACTCCCGTTGGGTTAGGCCCTTGCTTTTTCTCAACTCTGCTAGTCCCATGTCAAAACACCTTTCAATGTCTACGATTGTACTAGCCGAGTCGGTGTCGGTAGTTGCGTCCGAGGTCGTGACACGCTTGATGAAGTGGGACGGAATCATTCAGGTCTGCATCCGGCTTCATCGGGGGAATCGACAGTTCGGGACGTTGCGTCCGGAACCGTCGACAGGGCGGATGAAGTGGGACGGAAACGTAGCGTTTTGCGGGCCGAATCATCGAAGCGACCGACGGTTCGGGACGCTGCGGGTAGATTCGTCGAGGTGGTCGATGAAGCGGGACGTTGTGTCCGGAGCCGTCGAGAGGGTCGATGGTTTGGGACGGAAGAGACCGAAGTCGCGGGTAGGTTTGTCGAATCAGTCGACGGAATGGGACGGTAGCGTCCGTCAGAACGGAATCGGCGTGTGACCGGTCGCATCGAGGAAACGGATCAGGTCGTCGTAGTCGATCGCCATCGTCCTCGTGTTCGTCAGCGGATGCACGAGCAGCCGGTTGCCGACGAGCGCGCGGTCGATGAGGACGGTCACCGCGTGATTGGCGTCGTTGATGACGGCGAGCGGCGTGACGCTGCCCGGTTCGAGACCGAGCACGGCATGCAGCTGGTCAGCATTCGCGAAACTCAGGCGTCCGCTGTGCACGATGCGCGCGAGTTCCTTGAGGTCGGCGCGTTTGTCCTCGTCGAGCATGACGAGGTAATAGTCGCCGCGCGTGTTGCACAGCAGCAGGTTCTTGACGCCGACGCCGTCGATGAGCATCTTGACGAACTGCGCGGCCTCGACCGTCGTGACCGCCTCATGCTCGACCTCGTCGACATCGATGTGCAGGGTGGCGAGCGTGTCGTACAACGTGTGCATACCGCGGATGCTACACCGCGCCGGGCGACGCAGCCGGTTGTGGCGGGCCGAACTGTCGACGGGGTCGACGGGTTGGCCCGCGGACGGGTCGGTTTGCGGGTTGGCTTGCGGGTCGAGTCGTCGGGGTGGTCGATGGGATGGGACGCTGCGGGTAGGTCCGTCGATGGGACCGGCGGAGTGGGACGGCAACGGGTCGGTTGGCGGGTGGGGTCGTCGCCCGGTGCGACGGATCGGGACGGAACCCGGGGAGCGCGCTCGTCGCAGGTCACGCATACGGCGGTAGGGCGGCGTACGTATGCTGAAACTGGCATGTACAGACGGCGCGCGTCGTGGGCGCGGGCGGGAAACGGGAGGTCACCGATGGCGGACGCCGACGAACGGGAGGTCGCGAGGCTCGACGCCGAGCCACGCCCCACGCCCACGACACCGCGCAGCGGGCAGGAGATGCAGGAGAACCTCGTCTCGAAGCATCCGCAGGCAACGATTCCTGAATCGGATGTGTCGCTCGCCGACATCGAACGCAGCAAGTCGCATCCAGTGCGTTGGGCGCTCGGCTGCATCCTCGCGCTCGTCGCGCTCGTGTTCCCGTACTGGGCCGGCCGCACGCTCGCGGTGCGGCGCACGGCGCAGATCGTGCAGCTGTTCGCGAACGTCGACCCGCGCGGCATCGCGCTCGTGGCGTGGGCGGTCACGTTGTTCGCGTTCGTGTCGCTCGCGATGATGATCGTGGAGCGACGCAAGATTCCGTGGTTTGCGTCTTTCGTCGTGTTCCTGTGCGGCGAACAGTTCATCTCGGGCGTGTCGCTGCTCAAATTCGACTTCTGGCATTCGACCTACGTCATGTACGGCGACTCCGCGCGCATCGCGAACGCGGCGAACCTCGGCATCATCGCCGCGTCGATCGCGCTCGCCGTCTTCGCCGTCGTCTGGGTGGGGCTGCTCGTCGCCATCAAGAAGGATTCACCGCTCAACGTGCTCACCCATGTGTGGACGTCGATGCTGCTGTGGTTCGTCTTCGAGGTGGTCGCGCTGCTCATCGTGATGTTCGGCGGCATGTTGACGATTGTCTGATCGCGCGCTTGTCCCGCGCTTGTCCCGCGCTTGTCCCGCGCATATGTGAACGGCGTCCCCTTCGTCGGGGGACGCCGTTCACATATGCGGATGGGACTGCGTGTCAGCGCAGGCCGACACGCTCCAGGTTCTCCTTGACGTGCGCGCAGCTTGCATGGAACTCGGCGAGCTCGGCGTCCGACAGGTCGAAGTGCATGACCTCCTCGACGCCGTCGGCGCCGATGACGCACGGCAGCGACGTGAAGAACCCCTCCTCCCCGTAGTCTCCCGTCATCAGCGTCGAGCATGGCGTGATGTAATGCTCGTTCGAGACGACGGCGCGCACGATGCGGCATGCGGCGCCGGCGACGGCGAACTCGGTGCAGTGCTTGCCGGCGTAGGTCACGTAGCCGCCGCGCCGGGCCTCCTCCTCGACCTTGGCCTCGTCGAAGCCGAAGCGTTCCGGCTGTTCCCGTTTGAGCTGGGCGAGCGGTTTGCCGCCGAAGTTCACGGCGCTCCATGCGGCGAACATGCTGCTACCGTGCTCGCCGAGCATATAGGCGCAGATCGAATGCTGGTCGTAGCCGGTCGCGCGCGAGAGCGCGTACTTGAGCCGGCTCGAGTCGAGCGCCGTGCCGGTGCCGATGACGCGGCGCGGATCGATGCCGGAGAGCTTCCAGATTTCAGTGGCGACGACGTCGCAGGGGTTCGCGATGCTCACCCAGACGCCGTCGAATCCGGCGTCGGCGATCGGCTTGATGAATTTCTTCGCCGTGTCGGTCGTGTAGAACAGTTCGCCGTCGCGGTCCTCGCTCGCGAGGTTGACCTTGCCGGCGGCGTTGACGATGACGTCGCATTCGGCGAGACGCCCGTAGTCGTCGCCGCAGTTCACGAGCGCGACGTTGTGTGGGCAGAACGCGAGCGAATCGCCGAGGTCCTGCACCTCCGCCGCGAGCTTGGCGCTATGGTCCTCGTCGCCGGAGCACTGCTCCGTCATGTACAGTTCGTCGGCGATGCCCTGCAGCACGAGACTGTTCGCGACGTGCGCGCCCACATGTCCCATGCCGACGATGCCGACCTTCGTGACCGTACCCATATCTGCTTCCTCTCTGGTGCTTGCACGTTTGCGTCCGTTGCGTGCGCGGATGCCTTCCGTATGCGCCGCCGGCGGCGTCGCGTGCGATGATGCTTGCCGAACATTGTGGGGCGCGACTGTTGCCCCGCCGTTGATGGGACGGCTTGCTTCCACCTTGGGCGAACAAAAAGGTCACATTGTGGACCGTGGGTGTGGATTCAGCGTCGCGGGGCGCGTATGTGTGCGCGGTGCATGACGCCGGGGTGCGGGTCGGCGTCCGGCGGCGCGTACGGGTGCGCGATGTGTGCCGCCAGAGTATGGGGCGGCGTCCGATGGTGCGTACGGGTGCGCGGAGCGTGACGCTGAGGTAGGGGTTGGCGGCGCGGGGTGCGTATGCGTGCGCGGTGCGTGACGCCAAGGTGTGGATTAGCGTCCGTCGGCGCGTATGCGTGCGCGGGGTGTGACGCGAAGGTGTGGTCTGACGTCTGGTTGGGCGTATGCGTGCGCGACTCGGGCCGACCGCCGCGTCGCCGCACCGTGTCGCCGCACGGCATCGCGCCGTGGCGCCGCGTCGCCGTCGCGGGGCTTCTGTATAGTGGCCGATTGGCGTGTTTCGCCCGCGGATAGAGAGCGCACCGGCATCGGGCCGGCAGCACCGCGCAGTCTACAAGGAGGATGCCGTGGCACTGACGGCTGAAGAAAAGCAGGACATCATCGCTAAGTACGCTACCCATGAAGGTGACACCGGCTCCCCGGAGGTCCAGGTCGCGCTGCTCACCAAGCGCATCGCCGACCTGACCGAGCACCTCAAGGAGCACAAGCACGATCACCACTCCCGTCGTGGTCTGCTGCTCATGGTCGGTGACCGTCGTCGTCTGCTCGACTATCTCAAGAACGTGGACATCAACCGTTACCGTTCGCTCATCGAGCGTCTGGGTCTGCGCCGATAATCCAAGCGTCCGCCCGAGTCCGGCCAAGGCCGGCTCGGGTTTTTTGTATGGAGCGCGCGACGGGAGACGATACGACGATACGGGCGCGCGGCGGTATGGCCGGCAGCATAGAGGGATGAACACGGGCCGGCGGTATTACAATGAGACACTGGCGGAGGCCGGACCGGGAGAGGTCCGGACCCCAAAAGAAGCCCGGGGATTCGTCAGGCCGATGAATCGCGGGGCGCGTGGGACGAAACACCCGCGGACAACATAATCAATCACGGTCACGGGCAGTTATCCGTGGCCCGACGAGGATGTTTGCAGAACAGAAGTAACAACAGAACACAAAGGAGGAACCCTATGGAGGGTCCCGAAATCAAGGCGGTGGAAGCCGTCATCGACAACGGTTCGTATGGCAAGCGCACGATGCGCTTCGAAACCGGTCGTCTCGCCCAGCAGGCGGACGGCGCCGTGGCCGCGTATCTGGACGACGATTCGATGGTCCTGTCCACCACCACCGCGGGCAGCACCCCGAAAGAGAACTACGACTTCTTCCCGCTCACCGTTGACGTCGAGGAGAAGATGTACGCCGCGGGCAAGATCCCGGGCTCGTTCTTCCGCCGCGAAGGCCGACCGAGCTCCGAGGCGATCCTCGCATGCCGCATCATCGACCGGCCGCTGCGCCCGCTCTTCCCGCACACGCTGCGCAACGAGGTGCAGGTCGTCGAGACGATCCTCGCGGTGAACCCGGAGGATTCGTATGACATGATCGCGCTCAACGCCGCATCGGCGTCGACGCTGATCTCCGGTCTGCCCTTCGCCGGCCCGGTCGGCGGCGTGCGCCTCGCGCTCATCGACGGCCAGTGGGTCGCGTTCCCGCGCTGGAGCGAACGCGAACGCGCCGTCTTCGAGATCGTCGTCGCCGGACGCGTCGTCGAGAACGGCGACGTCGCGATCGCGATGATCGAGGCGGGCGCCGGCAAGAACGCGTGGAACCTCATCTACGACGAGGGCCAGATGAAGCCGGACGAGGAGGTCGTGGCCGGCGGCCTCGAAGCCGCCAAGCCGTTCATCAAGGTGCTGTGCGACGCGCAGAACGAGCTCAAGAAGATCGCCGCGAAGGAGACGCGCGACTTCCCGCTCTTCCCGGAGTTCACGGAGGAGATCTACAACCGCGTCGACGAGATCGCGCACGCGGACCTCGACGAGGCCCTGTCGATCGCTGAGAAGCTGCCGCGCCAGGAGCGCATCTCCGAGATCAAGCAGAAGGTCCGCGATACGCTCGCCGTCGAGTTCACCGACATGGACGACGCGGAGAAGGAGAAGGAGCTCGGCAACGCGTTCAAGGAGCTGCAGCGCCAGATCGTGCGCCGCCGCATCCTCACGCAGGACTACCGCATCGACGGCCGAGGCCTGCGCGACATCCGTACGCTGTCCGCCGAAGTGGGCATCGTGCCGCGCGTGCACGGCTCCGCGCTGTTCCAGCGTGGCGAGACGCAGATCCTCGGCGTCACGACGCTCAACATGCTCAAGATGGAGCAGCAGATCGACGCGTTGAGCGGCCCGCAGACGAAGCGCTACATGCACAACTATGAGATGCCGCCGTATTCGACCGGCGAGACCGGCCGCGTCGGCTCGCCGAAGCGCCGTGAGATCGGCCACGGCGCGCTCGCCGAGAAGGCGATCGTGCCGGTGCTGCCGAGCCGTGAGGAGTTCCCGTACGCGATCCGTCAGGTCTCCGAGGCCATCGGCTCGAACGGTTCGACGTCGATGGGCTCGGTGTGCGCGAGCACGCTGTCGCTGCTCGACGCCGGCGTCCCGCTTAAGGCGCCGGTCGCGGGCATCGCGATGGGTCTCGTCTCCGGCGACGTGGACGGCCAGCACGTCTACAAGACGCTCACTGACATCCTCGGCGCCGAGGACGCCTTCGGCGACATGGACTTCAAGGTCGCCGGCACCGCCGACTTCATCACCGCGCTGCAGCTCGACACGAAGCTCGACGGCATCCCGGCCGACGTGCTCGCCGGTGCGCTCAAGCAGGCGCACGAGGCGCGCACGACGATCCTCGAGGTCATCAACGAATGCATCGACGGTCCGGCCGAGATGAGCCCGTTCGCGCCGCGCATCATCACGACGACGGTCCCGGTCGACAAGATCGGCGAGGTCATCGGCCCGAAGGGCAAGATGATCAACCAGATCCAGGAGGACACCGGCGCCGAGATCACGATTGAGGACGACGGCACCGTCTACATCGCCTCCGAAGGCGGTGAGGCCGCGCAGAAGGCGAAGGAGATCATCGACCAGATCGCCAACCCGCATGTGCCGCAGGCCGGCGAGACCTACAACGGCAAGGTCGTCAAGACGACGAGCTTCGGCGCCTTCGTCAACCTGACGCCGGGCACCGACGGTCTGCTGCACATCTCGCAGATCCGCAACCTCGCCGACGGCGAGCGCATCGACTCGGTCGAGGACGTGCTCAAGGAGGGCGACACCGTCGAGGTCGTCGTCCAGGGCGTCGACGACCGCGGCAAGATCTCGCTCGCGATCCCGGGGTATGAGAACCAGGAGAGCAACGCCGGCGCCGGCCGCCGCGACGACCGTCGCCGTGACGACCGTGACGGCCGCCGCGACGACCGTCGCCGCGATGACCGTGACGACCGTCCGCGCCGTCGCCGCGATGACCGCGACGACCGCCGTGCCGACCGTGACTACGACGACCGTCCGCGCCGCCGCGACTACGACGACGATGACTATGATGACCGTCCGCGCCGCCGCCGTTCCGACGACCGTGACCGTGACCGCGACTATGATGACCGTCCGCGCCGTTCGCGCCGCCATGACGACGATCGCGACCGCGATGATCGTCCGCGCCGCCGCCGTTCCGACGACCGCAACCCGCGCTACGCCGCCGACGAGAACTACGACGAGTACCGTGCGGGACGCGAGGAGCGTCACGAGCGTCCGCGCCGCCGTGTGCGTCGCGACTTCGATCCCTTCGAGGACTGATCGATGGGCGCCGGCTGAGTCCGGCCGCTGAACGATGAGGGCCCCGCCGTCCTGATGGACGGCGGGGCCCTCATCGTTGCCGTTGCCCGCGGCGGCCCGGAATCAGAAATCCCAATCGTCGTCGTCGGTCTGCTCGGCCTTGCCCATCACATAGGAGCTGCCGGAGCCGGAGAAGAAATCGTGGTTCTCGTCGGCGTCGGGCGCGAGCGCGGCGAGGATCGCCGGGTTCACGTCGCAGATCTCGGCGGGGAACAGCGCCGGGTAGCCGAGGTTCATCAGCGCCTTGTTCGCGTTGTAGTGCAGGAACTTCTCGACATCGTCCGCCAGCCCGACCTCGTCGTACAGCGAATGCGTGTACGCGACCTCGTTCTCGTAGAGTTCATCGAGCAGGTCGTAGGTGTAGCGTTCCATCTCGGCGCGCTTCGCGCCGTCGGCCAGTTCGAGGCCACGTTGGTACTTGTAGCCGATGTAGTAGCCGTGCACGGCCTCGTCGCGGATGATCAGGCGGATCACGTCGGCCGTGTTCGTCAGCTTCGCGTGCGCCGAGAAGTACATCGGCAGGTAGAAGCCCGAATAGAACAGGAACGATTCGAGCAGCGTCGAGGCGACCTTGCGCTTGAGCGGGTCGTCGCCCTCGTAATAGTCGAGCACGATCTGCGCCTTGCGTTGCAGATGCGGGTTGCGTTCGCTCCATGAGAAGGCCTCGTCGATCTGCGCCGTCGAGCACAGCGTCGAGAAGATCGACGAATAGCTTTTCGCGTGCACGCTCTCCATGAACGCGATGTTCGTGTACACGGCCTCCTCGTGCGGCGTGAGCGCGTCCGGGATCAGGCTGACGGCGCCGACGGTGCCCTGGATCGTGTCGAGCAACGTGAGCCCGGTGAACACGCGCATCGTCAGCGTGCGCTCGGCATCGCTCATCGTGCGCCAATCGGGGATGTCGTTCGAGACCGGCACCTTCTCCGGCAGCCAGAAGTTGCCGGTGAGGCGGTCCCAGACCTCGAGGTCCTTGTCGTCCTCGAGGCGGTTCCAGTTGATCGCGGTGACGCGGTCGATGAGTGCGATATGCGGTGCCATGGATGCTCCTTCGGCGGGATCGGATGGTTTTTTTGGGGGGAAAAAAAATCGGTTGGGCTGGTTGCCTCGGTCGGCTGGGCCGGTTGCGGCGTGCGCTCACAACGTGCAGCTGACGCAGCCGTCGACGGCGGTGCCTTCGAGCGCGCGCTGGCGGATGCGGATGTAGTAGAGCGTCTTGATGCCTTTGCGCCACGCGTAGATCTGCGCCTGGTTGAGCTCGCGTGTCGTCGCCGTGTCCGGGAAGAACAGCGTCAGCGACAGGCCCTGGTCGATGTGCCGCGTCGCCTCGGCGTAGGTGTCGACGATCGCCTTCCAGCCGATCTCGTAGGCGTCGGCGTACAGTTCGAGGTTGTCGTTCGTCATGTACGGGGCCGGGTAGTACATGCGTCCCGTCTTGCCCTCCTTGCGTATCTCGATTTTCGCGGCGATCGGGTGGATCGAGCTCGTGGCGTGGTTGATGTACGAGATCGAGCCGGTCGGCGGCACCGCCTGCAGATACTGGTTGTAGATGCCGTCGCGCATGATCGCGCGCTGCAGCGCACGCCAGTCGTCGGCGGTCGGAACCTCCACGCCGCAGCCGGCGAACAGCTCGGCCACATGTTCGGTGCGCGGCCTGATGTCGATCGATCCGTCGAGATACTTGTCGAAATGGTTGCCGGCGCCGGCCGGCTTCGCGTAGGCGGAATCCTCGAAGCCGGCGAATGCGCGGCCGTGTTCGACGGCGAGCTCGTGCGAGGCCGCGTAGGCGTGGTAGGCGACCGTCATGAAGTACAGGTTCGTGAAGTCGAGCGCCTCCGACGAGCCGTAGCGGATGCCTTCGCGCGCGAGGAAGCCGTGCAGGTTCATCTGCCCCAGTCCGATCGCGTGGCCTTCGTCGTTCGCGCGGCGGATCGACGGCACCGCGTCGATGCGCGTGTGCTCGGCGACGGCGGTGAGCGCGCGGATCGCCGTGCGCACCGGACGCGCGAGTCCGGCGTCCATCGCGCGCGCGATGTTGAGCGAGCCGAGGTTGCAGCTGACGTCGCGCCCGACGTGGTCGTAGGAGAGGTCCTCGCGGTAGGTGCTCGGCTCCTGCACCTGCAGGATCTCCGAGCACAGGTTGCTCATCGTGATATGGCCGGCGATCGGGTTCGTGCGGTTCGCCGTATCCTCGAACAGGATGTACGGGTAGCCGGATTCGAACTGGATCTGCGCGAGCGTCGTGAAGAACCCGCGCGCGTCGATCTCGGTGCGCCGGATCCTCGGATTCGCGAGCAGTTCGTCGTAGTGCGCGCTGATGCCGAGGTCGGCGAACGGCACGCCGTATTCGCGTTCCACGTCGTAGGGGCTGAACAGCGCCATCGGCTCGCGCCGTTTCGCCAGTTCGAAGGTGATGTCCGGGATGACGACGCCGAGCGCGAGCGACTTGATGCGGATCTTCTCGTCGGCGTTCTCGCGTTTCGTGTCGAGGAAACGCATGATGTCCGGATGGTGGGCGTGCAGATAGACGGCGCCGGCGCCCTGCCTGGCGCCGAGCTGGTTCGCGTAGCTGAACGAGTCCTCGAGCAGCTTCATGACGGGCACGACGCCGCTCGACTGATGCTCGATGTGCTTGATCGGCGCGCCCGCCTCGCGCAGGTTGCTCAGCAGCAGCGCGACGCCTCCGCCGCGTTTGCTCAGCTGCAGCGCCGCGTTGATGCCGCGCGAGATCGATTCCATGTTGTCCTCGATGCGCACGAGGAAGCAGCTGACCGGCTCGCCGCGCTGCGCCTTGCCGAGGTTGAGGAAGGTCGGCGTCGCCGGCTGGAAGCGGCCGGAGACGATCTCGTCGAGGACGTCGCGCGCCGCGTCCTCGTCACCGTCGGCGAGCGCGAGCGCGACGGCGACGGCGCGCTGCGGGAAGTCCTCGAGGTATTCCTCGCCGTCGAAGCTCTTCAGCGCATATGAACGGTAGAACTTGAACGCGCCGAGGAAGGTCTCGAAACGGTGGCCGGCGTTCGCGGCGCGCATGTGCAGCTCGTCGAGGAAGGCCGGCGTATAGGCGGCGAAGACGTCCGGGTCGTAGTAGTCGTGGGAGATCAGGTAGTCGAGGCGTTCGGCGGTGCTCTCGAAACGGCGCGTGCGTGGGCGCACATGGCCGGCGAGGAAGGCGTCGACGGCCTCATGGTCCTTGTCGAACTGGATACGGCCGTCCTCGTCGTAGAGGTTGAGCATCGCGTTGAGCGCATGGGGGTCGGCGCCCGGATCGACGATGGGGGAGTGGGTGGTCTGTGCGGGCTGTGTGGTCTGGGTCATCGATGGTCCTGGAAACGGTTGGTCGGCAATGGTCGGGGTTATGGAGCGCGGGCGGGGTCACTGCGGGAGGGCGTCGAAGAAGCGCGTCACGCCGTCGGTCACTGTCGCGACGTCGCGCGCCGTGCCCATCAGTTCGAAGCGGTACATCAGCGGGACATGGCATTTGCCGGCGATGATCGGGCCGGCGGCCGCATACGCCTCGCCGAAGTTCGTGTTGCCCGAGGCGATGACGCCGCGGATCCACGAACGGTTCGCGGGGTCGTTGAGGAAGCGCTTCACCTGGGGCGGCACGGCCTTGCGCGCGTCGCCGCCGCCGTAGGTCGGCACGATCAGGATGTACGGGGCGTCGACATGCAGCGCGCCGTCCGCCGGCGCGAGCGGGATGCGTCGCACGTCGATGCCGCGCGATGGGAAGCCGCAGCGTTCGACGAAGCGTTCGGTGTTGCGCGACGCCGACGAGAAGTAGACGACGGTGCCGGTCATGCCGCGTCGCCCCGCCGGACGAGGAGGCGGATGCGGTCGGGACGGTAGCCGGACCAGGATCCGGCGTCGGTGACGACGACCGGCGCCTGCAGGAACCCGGCGTCGCGCAGCGTCTGCGCCGCGGCCGGGTCGCGCGTGATGTCGACGGTGCGGTAGTCGAGGCCCGCGCGGTCGAAGGCGCGGCGGGTCGCCGTGCATTGCGGGCATCCCGGCTTCGTGTAGATCGTGGTGGACATCGGTGCTCCTTTCGTTCGGCGGCCGTGGCCGGTGTGGTTCCGGACGGTCGTATGCGGTCGGCGATGCGCGTTCGGCGCGCTGCGCCGTGCATCCCGGTCGGGCGGCATATGCGGGGCCGTCGCCGGTGGGCGTGGCGTCGCTGCCTGAACAACGATACATGGTATTTCTGGTGGCCGTTGAGCACTAGATGTAGTGGTTATGGTTGTGAGGAAGGCCACAGCCTCCGCATGTCGGCAGACATCCGTATGGGTCGCGTCGGCAACGCGCTGGCGACGGCGACGGCAGGGGCTGTGACGTTGTTCACAGGACATGCCGCCGACGGGCGCGCCGCTGCGCCGTCGGCGGACGGGATACGCCCGACGGGCGCGTCCGGCGGGACGCCCTGGGCGTGCGGGCGTGCCCGCGGATCGGGGATGAGGGCCGACGTTGTTGGCTGAGCGTGCGATAATCGGGACGATACCGGGACGGCGGACGGCGACGCATGAAGCCGTCACACCCTTAGCCAATCAAGGAGAACCGCTTATGAACGGCCCCATCATCGCGTTGATCGTCATCCTGGCGGTCATCCTCATGCTCGTGATCTGGTTCATCACGACCTACAACTCGCTCGTGCAGCTGCGCAACCGCGTGACGAACGGCTGGGCGCAGGTCGACGTGCTGCTCAAGAAACGCGCCGACCTCATCCCGAACATCGTTGAAACGGTCAAGGGATACGCCGGGCACGAGAACGCCGTGCTCACGCAGGTCACGCAGGCGCGCGCCAACGCCGTGAGCGCCGCGAGCCAGCCGAACGTGCCGCTCGCAAGCCGCATGAACGCCGAGAACCAGCTGTCGCGCGCGATGTTCAACCTCCGCGCCGTCGTCGAAGCCTACCCCGACCTCAAGGCGAACGTCAACTTCATGGAACTGCAGCGGCAGCTCGCGCAGATCGAGGAGCAGATCGCCTACGGACGCCAGTTCTACAACGACGTCGTGCTCAAGTACAACAACAAGATCCAGACGATCCCGTCGAACATCGTCGCCGGCATGTGCCACTTCGTCGAAGCCGCGTATTTCAACGTCGACGAGGCCGCGCGCCAGGCGCCGCAGGTGAGCTTCGCGCAGCCGGGCGCGCCGGGCGCCCCGATGCCGGGTACGCCGATGCCGACGCAGCCCTCCGCGCCGACGCAGCCGATGCCGGCCGCCCCGATGCCGACGCAGCCGCAACCGCCGGCGAACAACGGCGGCTATCCGCAGTATCCAGGCGCGGACGGCGGCGTGCAGGGCGGCGGCTACCCGCAGTACTGACGCCGACGCCCTTTTCTTTCCGCGCCCCTCAATCGGTGACGGCCCGAGGCGGTGGCGACGCGCACGATGCGCGCCGCCACCGCCTCCGTCGATTCGGGGCGATCGCGGGCAAAGGCGCCCGTGTGCCCGTGTCGTGCGATGGCGGATGGGTGCGGCGGGCGGCGATGGGGGGAGGTTTTTGAGACAAGCGAGCGGACGGCCCGCGCGGTCGGGATAATCGAAGGCAAGACCGTCGCCCTCCGGGATTTCCGACGTCATCGGAACGCGGCCGCCCCGTCGTGCATGGCCGCAGGATGGGCGCATATCGAGGAAAACGCACGTGCAGGGAGCATCTCATGAAGAAACGTGTATGGCTGTCGCTGCTGAGTTCGTTGATCTGGACCGTCGTCATCTGTGCGCTCGTATTCGGCGTCGGATTCCTGATCGCGGAGGAGGCGAACTCGTCCGACCTGGAATACAACGCGCTCGACTACGACGTGCAGGTGCTCGACGATGGCGACCTGCGCATCACGGAGACCGTCGACGTGCGGCTGCATGAACGCAAGGACTCGAACGACGACGTGCTCCCGTGGAAGCAGCTGTACCAGACCTACACGCTCAACGCGTCGCAGCTGACGAACATCACCGACATCAGCGTGAGGAACCTCGACACTGGCGAGGAGTACGCGCAGACCGTGCCGAAGAACCCCGAGTACCTCTCCACGAGCGTATGGAACGAGGAATACGCGAAGCACTGGTACATCGCCGACGTGACGTCGGACGCGTCGTCGCCCGAACCCTACGATCCGGCCGCCGACGGGCTCGAATCGCGCACGCGCGCCCAGATGGGCCTCGACGAGCAGGCCACGATGGCCTCGCCGGGCGTCGCCGACGAGGACGGCCTCGAACGGCCGCGCGACAAGGACGTGGAGATCGGCTGGAACATCCCGGCGACCGATTCGGCGAAGAGCATGCGCTTCGAGATCGCGATGACCTGGGAGGGCGTCGCGACCGAATACAACGACGTCACGAAGTTCCAATGGGAGCCCTTCGGCCCGCAGAACATGACGCCGATCGGCGTCGTGCGCGCGAAGGTGACCTTCCCCGACGGCGTCGGCGAGGACGATTCGTGGGCGTGGCTGCACTACTCCGGCAACTCGACCACGAAACGCATCCCCGGCGGACTCGAGTTCACCGCCTACAACGTGCGTTCCAAGCAGCACCTCGACCTCGTCGCGATGATGACGAACGCGCATGTCGGCGACGTCGCGCGCCACGTCGACGGCGACGCAAAGCAGTGGACGATCGACGACGAGACGCATCAGGAACGCGAATGGCATGACCAGCAGCACCGCCGCGCCGTCATCCGGCTGTGCGTCTGGGCCGCCGTCGCGATCGCCGTCGTGCTGCTGAGCTTCTTCGGCATCCGCGCGGCGCTGCGCTCGCGACGCGCCGCACACCTGACGAACGACATCGACTATTGGCGCGACGTGCCGGCGATGACGCCGGGCGCGGCAGCCGTCATGTGGACGAAGATCGGACGCGCGCCGTCCGCGACGCGCACCTCGCGCGAGATGGCGGCGACGATGATGTCGCTGATCGACAAGAAGTACATCGCCGTCTATCCGGGCGAGGCGGAACGCTACACCGGCATCGACCTGAGCCGCGTCGGCGCCGCCGACATCGCGCGGCTGCTCGCGGCGGACGGGACGAATCCGAAGAAGCTCGGCAAGACGAGCACGATCGTGCTGCTGCCGCGCGTGTTCGGCTCGACGATCACCGACGGCTACGGCGGCGCGCCCGAACTGTGCAGGTCGGAGCAGCGGCTGCTGCATATCCTGCTCGAGGCGTACAAGCGGCTGCACACGCCGGTGTTCGACATCAAGCAGATGAACAAGGCGTTCCGCAAGTGGGAGGACGGCCACCTGTCGGTCGAGCTGTTCACCGAGGCCTGCGACGAGGAATGCGACGCGCTCGGCGCGCTGCAGGGCGCGTCGCCGGCCGCGGTCACGCTCGGCGTCTTCGACATCGTCGTCGGCGTGCTCGCCGGCGTCTACTTCATGGCGGCCGAAGGCAACGTGCTGCTCGCCTGCTGCCTGAGCCTGCCGGCCGTCTTCTGCGGTCTGCTCGCGTGCATCGCGCACAAGGACTTCCGCATCACCGAATCCGGGCAGCGCACGATCGGCGAGCTCGTCGGCTTCGACCGCTACCTCGAGGACTTCAGCGCGTTCGCCGACCGCGATGTGCTCGACGTGACGCTGTGGGGCGGATACCTCGTCTACGCGGCCGCGCTCGGCGTATCGCGCAAGGTGCTGCAGCAGCTCGCGGCCGCCTATCCGCAGGTCAACGACGCCGCATGGCTCGACGACAACGCCGCCGCCTCCGGCGTGCTGTTCTGGTCGGCGAGGCCGAGCACGATCATCGGCGCGTCGCTCGGCTCGGCGCTCGCCGACGGCAGTTTCGGCGCGTTCTCCGGCGGCTTCGTCGATTTCGGCTCTCAGCTGAGTTCGGGCATGGCGTCGGTACAGTCGACGATCTCGGCGGCCGCGCCCTCGTCCTCGTCGGGCGGCTCGGGCGGCTCCTTCTCCGGCGGCGGATTCGGCGGATCGTCGGGCGGTTCCGGCGGCGGCTCCTTCGGCGGACGGTGACGGTCGCGCCCGGCGGCGGCCCACGCCCCTAGAGGCGGGGGCTGTCGCATGCGCGCCGGTATGATGCTCAACGGCGGGTACGGCGAACGGCAGGGGACGCATATGACCAAACGGACGAAGAACATCGTGTTCGCGAGCCTGCTGCTCGCGGTGCTCGGCGTGCTGCTCGTGCTCGCGAACGTCGTGAGGGCGCAGACGGGCAGCCCCGCGCTCTCCTACAACGAGACTTCCTACGACGTGCAGGTGCTCGACAACGGCAACACGCGCGTGACGATGACGCTCGACTACCGGCTCGGCAAACGCGAATCGTCGAAGACATGGAAGCAGCTATACCGCACGATCCCGCTGTCCCCGGGCGCCGTGACGAACGTGTCCGTCGACAGCGTGCGCAACCTGAGCACCGGCGAGACGTATACGCAAGGCGATCCGGTGGACGCGAGCCTGTCCTCCGACGCCACATGGGACGCCCAGCACGCGCGGCAATGGTACATCGCGACGCAGGGAGACATGCTGCGCTCGTATGATCCGCGGACGGACGGCGTGCGCGCCGGATCGTCGCAGTCGATCCAGAAGAACGTCGAGATCGGCTGGAACATCCCGGTGACGAAGTCGGCGAAGAGCGTGAGGATCGAGGTGACGATGACGCTCGCCGGCATGGTCACCGCCTGCCAGGGCAACGACGTCTTCAACTGGCAGCCGGTGGACGAGACGAACGACTCGCCGATCCGGCGGTTCTCGGCGACGGTACGCTTCCCGCAGGCCGTCGACGCGGAGAACTCGACGATGTGGGTGCACTACGACGGCAAGTCCACGACGGAGTATCGCGACGGCATGTTCACCTTCGGCATCGACAACGTGCGCACGAAATCATACGTCCAGCTGACGGCGATGCTGCCGGAGGGCAGCGTGGCGCGGCCGGCCAGGACGGACACGGCGAGCGGCAGCCAGCTCAACGAACAGGAGCGGCAGCGCGAGACGAAATGGCGCAGCGAACAGCAGTCGTCGGCGCGCGGACTGCTCGTCGTGTTCGTCATGCTGCTGCTCGCCGCCGCCGTGATCGCCGCGATCGGCATGCGTTTCGTGTTCAAGCAGGGCGAGCGCCGCAGGCGTCTCGAGGCCATCATGCCGTATTGGCGCGGGCTGCCGCCGATAAGCCCGGGCGCGGCGGCGCTCGTCTACGACACCGTCAACGGCGTGTCCACCGACCGCAGGCTCATCGGCCGCCAGCTGAGCGCGACGATGCTTTCGCTCGTGACGAAGGGCTTCGCGCGCATGTATCCGGGCACGGTGGACATGTACGGCGGCATCGATCTGCTCAGGACGGACGCGGCGACGCTCGCGCGGATGGTCGCGTCGCGCGGCGGGGGACGCGACGCCGGCACGACGAGCACGATCGTGCTGCTGCCGCGCGCCTTCGACATGGCGGCGTGCCGGCGGCAGCTGTGCATGTCGGAACGCGCCGCGCTCGACATGCTGCATGCGGTAGGCCGGCAGCTGAACTCGGTGGTCTTCGACACGAAGCAGTGCGCGCAGTGCCTCAAGGACGACGGCACGGCACAGGAACTGTCGCAGTCGTTCCACGGACGCTGCGTCGCGGAGATGGGCGAGCTCGGCGTGTTCCCGAAGCGGGCGATGGGTGCGCGCGTCTGCGGCATCCTCTCCTACGCCTGCGCGTTCCTCGCGGCGCTGATATGGCTGTGGAGGGCCGGCGGCGTGCTGCTGCCGATCGTCATCGTCGTCGTGGCCGCCCCCGTCGCCGGCGTGCAGCTGATGGGGCAGACGCAGTACGACGTCGACGAGCGCGGCATGCGGCTCGCGGCGCAGGTGCGCGGCCTCGGCAGATATCTCGAGGACTTCAGCCATTTCGCCGACCGCGGCGTGCTGGACGTGAAACTGTGGGGACGCTACATGGTGTACGCGACCGCATTCGGCATCGCCGACAAGGCGATGGCGCAGCTGACGGCCGCCTACCCGCAGCTGACCGACCCCGCATGGGCGTCCACCGGCGACGACTACTCGCTCGTCTACTGGATGGACCGTTCGTTCCGCCGCGGACACGCGCATGGCGGCGGATTGCGCGACGGCGTGCCGATGGTCGGGGATTTCGTCGACATCGGCGCACGGTTCGCGGTCGGCTTCGGCGACGTCGCGCAGGTGCTTTCGGCGGCATCCGGCGCGTTCAGCGGCGGATCGGGCGGCTGGAACAGCCGTCCGGGCGCGGGCTGGGGCGGCGGCGGACGCTGAGCCCCGCGCATGGGTCGTGCGGCGTGCGGTGCGACGCCCGGAGCGGTTGCATGGCGCTGCCGGCCCCATGTGCCCCGCGCTTGCGGTGCCGGGAATTACCGGGCGATTTCTATGATGGTGACGGGGCGCGCGCCGCACGGGGCGCCGCGCCGAATCGTCAACAACCGCGAAGGAGCAGCGATGGTACTGCACAGGAACATGGGGCCGTTCGACACGACGGCGATCGGTCTTGGCGAAATGCCGCTGACCATTGAGAACAATCTGGGGCCGAACATGGGCGTCGAGACGATCCATGCGGCGCTCGACGCCGGCTGCCGCCAGATCGACACGGCGTGGGCGTACTACTGCTCGGGCGGCGAGGAGCAGACCGGCGAGAAGCTCGTGCGCGAGGCGATGGCCAGCTGGGACGGCCCGAAGGATGAGGTGCTCATCGCGACGAAGGTCGGGCACTACCGCAACTTCACCGACGGCAAGCCGACCTGGGCCGTCGACGGATCGCCGGAGAACCTGATCCGACGCGCGAAGGAAAGCGCGCTCGCGCTCGGCGTGGACACGATCGACCTGCTGTACTTCCACCGGCCGGATCCGAGCATCCCGTACGGCGAGTCGATCGAGGCGATCAAGCAGCTCGTCGACGAGGGTGTGGCGCGCGAGGCGGGCGTGTCGAACGCGTCGATCGAACAGATGGACATCGCGCAGGAGATCCTCGGCGAGAAACTGATCGCCGTGCAGAACCAGTATTCGCCGATCTACACGGAGACGGCGGACACGCTCGAGCACGCGGCCCGGATCGGCGTCAGCTTCGTGTGCTGGAGCCCGCTCGGCGGCTTCCGCAAGCCGAAGGACGAGTCGAAGTTCGATCCGTTCCGCGCGATCGCCGAACGCCGCGGCGTCAGCTACCAGCAGGTAGTGCTCGCCTGGGAGCTCGCCAAGGGCGACCATGTGTTCGTCATCCCGGGCGCGCACCGTCCGGCGACGATCCTCGATTCGCTCAAGGCCGGCGACCTTGAACTGACTCCGGAGGAGCTCGCGACGCTCGGCTGACATCTCGGCGGCGTATGCGGAGTATGCAGGGCCGGCCCCACGCACGTCCGGACGTGCGTGGGACCGGCCCATTCCGGTGCGGGCCGGTTCGTCGGCGGCTTCGACGGGATGGGACGCAATCGGGCCGGATCGCGGGTGAGGTCGTCGGATCCGTCGACGGATCGGGACGCTGCGTGGAGGGGATGCGGATGGAACGGGACTGGTGCGGGCGGGGCGGCGTTGCGGTTAGACTGGTCTGCGGCGAAAACGGGGTCGCGCGGACGCAAGGATAATCGACGCGCGCGGCGGCAACAGGAGGAATCGGGCATGAAACGTCGTGTGAAACCAGAGGTGCTCGCGCCGGCGGGCAACCTGCGCGGACTGAAGACGGCCGTCGACTACGGCGCGGACGCCGTGTACTGCGGCGGCAAGGCCTTCGGCATGCGCTCGGCGCCGCGCAACCTGAGCATCGAGGACTTCGCCGAAGGTGCGCGCTACGCGCACGAACGCGGCGCGCGCGTCTACGTCACGCTCAACATCCTGCCGAAGAACAACGAGATCACGGCGATCGAGGCGTACATCAACGATCTCAGGACGACCGGAGTCGACGCGCTCATCGTCACCGACATCGGCGTCATGATGCTCGCGCACCGCATCGCGCCGGAACTCGAACTGCACGTGTCCACGCAGGCCGGCGTCACGAACTACCTCGCGGCGAACGCCCTGTACGAGCTCGGCGCGCGGCGCGTCGTGCTCGCGCGGGAGATGGATCTGCAGGCCGTGCGCGACATCCGCGCGAACATCCCCGACGACCTCGACATCGAGACCTTCGTCCACGGATCGATGTGCATGGCGTTCTCCGGCCGCTGCCTCATCTCGAACTACCTCACCGGCCGCGACGGCAACCACGGCGAATGCGCGCAGCCGTGCCGCTGGAAGTACTCGCTCGTCGAGGAGAAACGCCCCGGGCAGGTGTTCCCGGTCGAGGAGACCGAGCAGGGCACCTACCTGTTCAACTCGCAGGACATGAACATGATGGCCCACATCGACGATCTGATCGATTCGGGCGCCACGTCGCTCAAGATCGAAGGACGTTCGAAGTCGGCGTACTACGTGGCCGCGATGACGAACGCCTACAAGACCGCCGTCGACGCATACATGGTGCAGCGCGGCTTCGAGGACGAGGACGGCAACGAGCTCAAGCCGTTCCATGACCGCGTCGTGCGCGCCGGCGAGACGGCGGACGACACGGACGGCGTCGACGCGATCATGGTGAACGCCGACGCCGCGTTCTGCGGCATGCCGAACTGGGACAGCGCGAACGACGAAGGCGAGGCGCCGGCCGTCGACGAAGCAGCCGCCGACGGCGCGGCGAACGCGGCCGCCGCGGCCGCCACCGGTGAGATCTCGAACCGCGCGGCGCGCCGCAGCGGCCTCGACCGCCAGCGCGCGTACGCCGAGGAGACCGCCGACGGCTGGCTGCACGCCGCCGTGCGCCCGGCGCCGCACATCGAGCTGCCCGATTGGCTGATGGAGGAACCGTACAAGGTCGCGCACCGCGACTACAGCACCGGCTTCTACTATCCGGAGCGCAAGGTGACGCAGAACACCGACCGCAGCGCGTACTTCCGCGAATGGCTCGTCGTCGGCGAAACGCTCGGCTGGAGCCCCGACGAAGGCGGCCGCGTGACGATCATGAGCCGCAACAAGATCGAGCCGGGGCAGACCGTCGAGTTCCTGCTGCCGGGTCGCGCGCCGCTCGTCTACGTCGTGCCCGACCACGGCATCCGCGACGCCGACGGCAACGACGTGCCGATGGTCAACAACCCGGCCCACGTCTTCTCGTTGCCGCTCGATGTCGAAGTGCCCGTCAACGCTGCCTTGCGTTCGCGCACGAGGAAGCCGACGCTCAAAGCGGAATAGCCCGCCCGTTATTGCCTGAGCTTAGGGCGGCGTCCGTCGGCGCGCGTCAGGCGTTAAAGTGAGCGTTATGAGTGAAACAGCACATGACGCGCAGCCGGACGGGGCGAGCGCACAGCACAACGACGCCGGGCGCCAGCCGACGCAGATCAATCTCGACGACCTGCTGCAGGCGGTGCAGGCGCACGGCAAGAAGACGATGGAGGAACAGGACAAGGCAGCGCGCGAACACGACGCCAAGGACGCCGACGGCAAACAGTACGACGACGCGATCCTCGACAGCTCGGCGATAGAGCCGACCGATGACGAAGGCAATCCGATCCCGGTGACGATCCCGATCGTGCTCGCCCCCGGCATCAACGTCGTCTACACGACGCGACTCGGCGGCGTGAGCACCGACGAATGGGCCCACTTCAACCTCGGCGGCAAATCCGGCGACGACCCGGCGCATGTGCGCGCGAACCGCGACGCGCTCGCGAACGAGCTGCACGCGAAGCTGTCGATCATCAATCAGGTGCATTCGGCGAAGGCGGTCGACGCCGACGACGTGTTCACCGAGAACGCGACCTTCGGCTTCGACGCCTCGGGCACGCAGCGCACCGCCGTACGCGAGGAGGACGGCGCGATCGCCGTGCAGCGGCCGAGCGACGGCGTCGACGACGTCGAATCGGTCGACGGTGCCGTGCAGATCATCGAAGGCGACGCGCAGGTGACGACGAAGACCGGCATCGCGCTCGGCGTGTTCGCCGCCGACTGCCTGCCGGTGCTGCTCGCCGACCCGGTCGCCGGCGTCATCGCCGCCGCGCACTGCGGACGCAAGGGCCTGATGGCCGGCGTCATCGCCGAGACGGTCGAGATGATGAAGCACAAGGGCGCCGACCCCGCGCACATCCTCGCGACGCTCGGCCCGGCGATCTGCGGCGACTGTTACGAGACCGGCGACGAGATCGCCGACGCCTTCGACGCGAGGTTCCCCGGCACCTTCACGCTCACGCGCTTCGGCGGCCCCGGCATCGACATCAACAAGGCGGCGCTGCAGGCGCTCGAGGAGGCCGGCGTCTCCCCGAAGCACATCTTCTCGTCGCAGCCGCGCGTCAACGCGGCCACGCAGTACCTGTCGCAGGATGAGGAGCTGCGGCAGCTGTGCCGTGAGGACAACGAGGGCGACCCCGAACTCGACGAACGCATCAAGGGCATCCGCCACAGCATGTGCACGCTCGAGAACCCGCTGTGGTTCTCGCACCGCCGCGCGCAGCTCGCGCACAAGGACCACGAGGGGCGCATGCTCGCGCTCATCGTGCGCCAGTGAACGCGCACCCGACCAACCGTTGGATTTCTCGCAAAGGATCAACCATGGAACAACAGAACGTGACCACAACGGACGACGCGCAGGCTCAGGGACGCCGCGATGCGCCGGTCGTCGCCGTCGTGCTCGCCGCCGGCTCGGGCCTGCGCTTCGATCCGGACAACCCCAAGCAGCTCGTCGCAATCGACGGAAAGCCGATCGTCGGGTGGAGCATCGACGCCTTCGAACGCAACGCGCGTGTCAGCGACATCATCGTCGTCGTCAACGCGCAGGTGCGCGCCGCGATCGAACAGCTCATCCGCGACGGCGGCGCCACGAAGGTGCGCGCCGTCATCGACGGTGGCACCGAACGCGCGGACAGCACGGCCGCGGCGCTCGATACGCTGTCCGCCGCCGGCGTGCCCGGCGACGCGAAGATCCTCATCCACGATTCGGTGCGGCCCTTCGTCATGCAGTCGCAGATCGACGGCTGCATCGATGCACTCGAGGAGTTCGACGCGGCCACCGTCGCGTGCCCGTCGACGGACACGATCCTGCTCACTGAGGACCTCGGCGACCGGCAGGCCGTCAAGTCGGTGCCCGAACGGCGCCACTCGTACCGCGCGCAGACGCCGCAGGCCTTCCGCTTCGCGACGATCCACGAGGCCTACGCGCTCGCGTCCGACGACTCCGATTTCCGTCCGACCGACGACACGCGCGTCGTCGTCGACTACCTGCCGGATACGCCGGTGGCGATCGTCGGCGGTTCGCCGCTCAACATGAAGGTCACGACGCGCGACGACATGCCGTTCGCGACGCTCATCGCCGGCGAGATCACGAAGGCCGCCGCCAAGCAGCAGGTGCATACGATGTTCCAGCAGGCGCTGAGCTGAACCGGCTGCGCTGAATCAGCTGCGAAGACGAACGCGGCGCATGGGAGTACGGCTCCTGTGCGCCGCGTTTTGCGTTGTTGTGCGTGTGTCTACGGCTGTGTAGGTCCGTGTCGGGTGGCGGTTCGCTGGTATCTCGGCTGGGAGGGTGCATTTTCCTGCGGGTAGGCGAGTATGCCCCGCGGAATCGTGCGGTTTTGGGGGTTGATAGGTGGGGTAGTCGCGCGAAATGCTACCGCTCAGCCGAGTTGCATGCGGGATGCCTGCCGGCGGTGCGTGAGATGGCGGGAGAAGCGACGCTCGGCGCGGCGGAAGTCCATGGTGACGCACAACTATGGTTATGGTGTGCGTCTACGCTGACGCAGGTCTACGCCACAGCATGATGACCACAGGCAAGCATCGGGAATCGGCGGAACATAGAGGGGCATCGGAGACAGTGCCCGGGCAATATAATCGTCATATGAACGCATCGACGACGCGGATACGGGCGGCGTTCCCATGAGGGGCGTCCAATGCTCTCCGAACGCCGAATACGCGGCATGCCCAGACACATCAATGAAGGGATGAACACAACGCCTGCACGGCGTACGCCCTACCAGCAGAACTCCATGACGGGAGCAGACACGATGATGAACTCAATATTCCCGCAGCATCTGCATTTCATCGACATAGCAATTGCCGTCATCGTCGCCATCGCTTTGGTGGCGTTGCTCGTCAAGCTTGTGCAACTGCTCATTCAGGAAATCCGACGCGACCGCTTCTACAGGGAATACGGCGTGGCCGTGCCGAAATCCATGCGGATACGCAAAGCGAAGCGACCTCAAGTGCCGGGATCATTCGTTCTGGGATATCCGGTATGGAAAGCGGCCAAGCGCGATGGTACCCGTGACCGCCGTTCCAACGACACAGGCATCATTCATCAGCTGAGCGTCATACTCGTCGGCCAATGGAAGATCCTAGGTGACGATCCTTTCGCATCCTATGCTTTCGTGCGACAGCTGCGCGACGCGGGGACGCTGATCAGCTATTGCGCGGAGGAACAGGCGAAGCGAGATGCCGTCCTCGCACAGCTGCGCGCCCGGCGCACCGCCACCAGCATCGACGCCATCGTCCAAAGGTTCAGCATCAATCCTTCGGATTTCGAAGGTTTCTGCGCCGACTTGCTGCGCCAGTTCGGATGGCAGGCGCAGGTGACGCCGCCGACCCGGGACGGCGGCTTCGATCTCAAAATCCACAGTCCGAACGGGACGAGCTACATCGCCGAATGCAAATGCTACAACCCCAGACACCATATCGGGCGTCCGCTGCTGCAAAAGCTGCAGGGCGCCAACATGACGGAGCACGCGCAGGGTCTGCTCTTCATCACGACGAGCCGGTTCACGTCGGATGCGCTCGAGTATGCGCAGCAGGTCGGCATGGAACTCATCGACGGCGCGCAGCTTGTCCGACTTTGTCAGGAGGCGTTGCAGATACAGGGCGACATCCAGCCTTCCGAATCGTCTTTCATGCTCACCCGGGCGGACCTCATGCAGCACATCCCCGCCGATATGCGCGTATAGCTCCCGTGGTCGGTGGCAGTCTCAAGGTGCAGCCACCCACATACTGCCGCTGGCAGTGGCTGTGGCGGCAGTTTTGAGGTGTGGTTACCCTCAGACTGCTGTCAGTGGTGGTTGCAATGGCAGTATCGAGGTGACCCTACCGACAGACTGCCACCAACCTTTGGCATACAACCTGTGTAGGTCCGTGTCGGGTGGCGGTTCGCTGGTATCTCGGCTGGGAAGGTGCATTTTCCTGCGGGTAGGCGAGTATGCCCCGCGGAATCGTGCGGTTTTGGGGGGGTGATAGGTGGGGTAGTCGCGCGAAATGCTACCGCTCAGCCGAGTTGCATGCGGGATGCCTGCCGGTGCGGCGGATGTTCATGGTGGCGCGCGACTATGGGGCGCGTGGTTATGCAAGTGCGTGGTTATGCTGACGTACGTTCACACTGCAGTATCTGCGCCGCGCGTCTACACTAGGGAGACATGGAGCAACTTACCGTCGTGATTTCCGGATTCGACCCTTATGAGGGAGTCGGCGTGAACCCGTCGCTCGTCGTGCCCGACGCGCTCGCGGACGAAGGCGTCGACGTCGACCGGGACAACATCGAGGACCCGCTGCACGACGTCGCGATCGACGTGCATGCCGTGCATGTGCCGGTCAGCTTTCGCAACGGATGGGCGAAGCTGCACGACACACTCGAGGAGGTGCAGCCGAACATCGTCATCGCGACCGGGCTCAAGCGCGCGGCGCGCGGCATCCTGCTCGAGCGCTGCGCGATCAATCTCAAGGACACGACCCGGCCCGACGCCGAGAACGTCATCCCCGGCCGCCGCGTCATCAACGAGCACGGTCCGGCGGCGTATTGGACCGGACTGCCGCTGCGTGCGATCCTCAACGCCTTCGCGAAGGACGACATCCCGGCGACGTTGAGCTCGGACGCCGGCACCTTCGTCTGCAACGCGCTGTTCTACCATCTGCAGGAATGGGCGGCGCAGCGCGGCGACACGATGGGCGGATTCGTCAATCTGCCGCTCGTCAACGAGCAGCCGCATCCGCAGCACGGCCTGTCGCTGCGCCAGCAGATCCGGGCCGGCAAGGACCTCGTGCGCGCCTCGGCCCGCTACTATCTGCAGCCGACGAGCGAGGACATCCTGCTGTAGGCGCCGACCGGTGGCCGGATCCGGCCGCGGACCGCCGTCGGGCAGCCGGAGCGTCTTCTGCGGCGAAGGAGCGCGCGGGAGGGCGGAACCGGAATGCGCCGCGGCGGCCTTGCCGGCGCCGCACGACGCACGTTTTGCGCTCAATGTGAGTTTCCGCGTGTTGTGACACCGCCCGGCGATATGCATAGACTAGAGTTCATGCTGTGGATGTGCGTCGTCGGCGCACATGAAGGTCCTGCGAACACCCTTTCGCGAAAGGAATGACTAATGGTTGAGCGATTCCCGGTCGTGCTGCGTGGCTACGACAAAGAACGTGTGGATGAGGCGATGATTGCGGCGCAGACGACGATCGACCGTCTGCGCGAACAGGTGAAGGCCGGGGACGACACCGTGCTGCAGCTCCAGGCGCAGCTGCAGGAGGAGAAGAACCGCAAGGCCAGCTCGGACAACTCCTTCGCGTCGCTCGGCGCGAACGCGCAGCAGATGCTCGCCTCCGCCGAACAGACGAGCACCGAGCTGCTCGAACGTGCGAAGAAGGACGCGGCGAGCGCGCGCGTCGAGGCCCAGTCGCAGTCGCAGACGCTGATCAACAACGCGAAGCTCGATGCGCAGCATCTCGTCGACGACGCCCAGGCGAAGGCGGACACGATGCTCAAGAACGCGCAGAACGAGGCGACGACGATCATCACGAACGCGCAGCAGGAAGCGAGCCAGCTCAAGGCGTCGACGGCGAAGATGGTCAGCGAGCAGCGCCAGACGCTCGACCTCGAGCTGACGAACTCGCGCGAGGAGCACGTCAAGCGACTCGAGGCCGAGAAGGCGGCGCAGGAACGCGAGCTCGCCGAGCTGCGCGCGCAGGCGACGCAGCAGATCAGCGACCAGCGCCGCAGCGCGAACGAGGAGATCGCGCGCCTCAAGAGCGAGACGAACGACCAGATCGAGACGGCGCTCGCCGACGCGAACAAGAAGCTCGCCGACGTGCGCGAGCAGGTCTCGAAGCTGATGACCGAGGCGCAGCGCAAGGCCGGCGAGATCACCGACTCCGCGAAGTCGCATGCGCAGGAGATCACCGACACGGCCGAGGTCAACCGCACGAAGACGATGAGCCAGGTCAACGCCGAGGTCGAGCAGATCCGCGCCGACATCGCCGCGCAGCAGGACGAGGCGACGAAAAAGGTCTCCGAGCTGCTCAAGAACCTCGAGGAACGCCGACAGCAGGCCAAGGAGGAGGCCGAGACGCAGATCGCCGAGGCGAAGCGGATCCGCGAGGAGGCCGACGCCTACGCCGCGCGCAAGCGCAAGGAGGCGGACGAGGAGTCCGCGCAGACGGTGCGCAAGGCGAGCGAGGAGGCGAGCAACCAGATCGAGCAGCGCCGCCGCGCCGCGCAGTCCGAACTCGACGGCCTGACGAAGCGCATCGGCGACCTGCAGAGCCGCGAGGCCGACATCACGCAGCGCGTCTCCGAGCTGCGCTCGATGTTCGCGAACGCCTTCGCCGGCTTCGGCCTCGGCGTCGACAACGCGCATTCGACCGACAACATGTCCGTCGTCAACGCCTTCGTCGAATCCGACAACGATGCCGACGACGCCGATGCCGGCGACGCCGACACGACGATGCTCATCGACGACCATGCGACGCACACGCCCATCGTCCCGCCAGCGCCGACGATGCCCGAGCACGAGCACGAGGACGCCTCCGACGGCGCCGACGAGGCCGCCGCCGCGCCGTATATCGAGGAGAGAACGACCGAGGTCATCGACGTGACCGACACCGACACGGACGGCCATGTCGCCGACGACGACGCGCCGACGACGGCCTTCGACGCGAGCGACAACGACCCCGACGCCACGCAGCTGACCGACTGACCGGCCGAAGCATCGCGCGACCATCCGCGAGGGCCGTGACCGCGGCCCTCGCGGATGGTCGCGCGTCGAAGGCGCACCACGCGCCGGCAAGAGCAACCCACCCGGAACCAGAAAGCAAGGAGCACCATTGACCGCAACCACCCCATTGTCCGCCGACGAACTCAACCAGCTGACCGCCGACTTCGACTCCGACCCCGTCAACCGCATGGCGATGAACGCCGTCACGAGCGCCGGCATCGACAAGGTCGCGCGCAACTACGACCGCGCGCGCCTGCTGCAGCGCCGCTTCTCGACGACCGTCGACAACGGCGAGGCGACCCATCAGGACCGCTCGGGCCGCTGCTGGCTGTTCAGCTCGCTCAACGTGGCGCGCTTCGTCGCGAAGAGGAACATGAACCTCAAGGAGTTCGAGTTCTCGCAGAACTACGCGATGTACTACGACAAGCTCGAGCGCATCAACTACTTCATGGGCGACATGGCCGAGCTGGTCCGTGCCGGCGAACCGATCGACTCGCGCCTGTTCCAGCACATGCTCGCCGACGTCATGGGTGACGGCGGCCAGTGGACGATGGCGCTCAACGTCTACAAGAAGTACGGCGCCGTGCCGAAGGACCTGTATCCGGAGACCGAGTCGTCGAAGAACACCGGCGAGATGAACACGCAGCTGCGCCGCCTGCTGCACACGGCCGTCGCGCACATGGTCGACGACCCCTCGCGGATCGACGACATCGTGCGCGACACCGTCGAGGCCGGCCACCGCATGCTCACGATCCACCTCGGCGAGCCGCCGAAGCGCTTCCACTGGGAGTGGACCGACGCCGACGGCGTCTTCCACCGCGACGGCGAGATCACGCCTCAGGAGTTCTGGGCCAGATACGTCGGCTCCGCCGATCTCGAAAGCTACGTCTGCCTCGTCGACGATCCGCGGCGCGAGCACGCGAAGGGCAGGAAGATCGGCATCGAGCATCTGGGCAACGTCGTCGGCGGCGACCCGACCGAATACCTCAACGTGCCGGTGCGGTTCATGAAGGACTGCGTGCGCGACATCCTCGTCGAACAGGGCATCCCGGTGTGGTTCGGCGCCGACTGCCATCCGATGATGGACCGCGCCGACGGCGCATGGGCGACCGACCTGTTCGAGTACGGCAAG
Source organism: Bifidobacterium castoris (assembly GCF_003952025.1). Taxonomy (GTDB): domain Bacteria; phylum Actinomycetota; class Actinomycetes; order Actinomycetales; family Bifidobacteriaceae; genus Bifidobacterium; species Bifidobacterium castoris. The sequence continues at coordinate 102,071 of NZ_QXGI01000008.1, forward strand.
GTGTACCGCGTCGACTTCGACATGACGAAGGAGCAGCGCGTGCGGTTCGGCGACTCGGCGATGAACCATGCGATGGCCTTCGTCGGCGTCGACGTCGAGGACGACGGCACGACGACGCGCCGTTGGCGCGTCGAGAACTCGTGGGGCGCGAAGATCGCCGACAAGGGCTACTTCACGATGGGCGACGACTGGTTCGACCAGTACGTCTTCGAGGTGGCCGTGCCGAAGGCGATGCTGCCCGACGAGTACCTCAAGGCGCTCGACGAGCCGGCGACGATGCTGCCGGCATGGGATCCGATGGGCGCGCTCGCGTGACATGTCCGCCCCGGCGCAGACGGTCGTCGCGCTGAACATCCCGCCCAAGCGGCGCGTGGGTTTTGAGACCCGCGCGCCGCTTTGTGATACGCGGCGCCTGTACGTCAGGGGATGTGGCCTAGTATGGATATCCGATTTCCCGCTTGGGAATGTGTATGAGGATGCAAGAGGATCGATAAGAGGAAGAGGAACGAACGATGGCAGCCCTTCGTGGTCCGGACAGTTCGCAGGACAATGTGCTCGACGCGCGCGCCGTGGTGCCCGAGACCGTCGACGTCAACATCCGTCAGCTCGACCCGATCCCGGCCCCGCGCTATTTCATCAAGGAGCTGCCGCTGACCGACGCGATGGGCGAGCTCGTCCTGTCCTCGCGCCGGCAGATCCGCGACATCCTGCACGGCCGCGACGACCGCGTGCTCGCGATCGTCGGCCCGTGCTCGATCCACGATCCGAAGGCCGCGCACGAGTACGCGGCGAGGCTGGCCGCGCTCAACGAGGAGCTCAAGGACCGGCTGATGATCGTCATGCGCGTCTACTTCGAGAAGCCGCGCACGACGATCGGCTGGAAGGGCCTGATCAACGACCCCGACCTCAACGGCCGCTTCGACATCCGCAAGGGCATGTGGCTCGCGCGCAAGGTGCTCGCCGACGTGCTGTCGCTCGGCCTGCCTGCGGCGACCGAATGGCTCGACCCGATCACGCCGCAGTACCTGTGCGACCTCGTCAGCTGGGGCGCGATCGGCGCGCGCAACACCGAAAGCCAGGTGCACCGCGAGCTGGCGAGCGGCATGAGCATGCCGATCGGCTTCAAGAACGCGACCGACGGCTCGATCAAGCCCGCCGCCGACTCGTGCTACACGGCCGCCTTCGAGCACCATTTCCTGTCCGTCAACCTCGACGGTCAGGTCATCTCCGCCGAGACGAAGGGCAACCCCGACTGTCATCTCGTGCTACGCGGCTCGAGCAGCGGCCCGAACTACGACCCGGTCTCGGTGGCCGACGCGCTCGACGCGCTCAGGGAGTCGAATGCGAGCGGCCCGAGCGACCACGGACTCGTCATCGACGCCGCGCACGGCAACTGCGGCAAGGACGAGGTCGTCGAGGCACGCGTCGTCGAGGACATCGCATCGCGCATCGCAGCGGGCGAACGCGGCATCCTCGGCATCATGATGGAGAGCTTCCTCAAGGGCGGCCATCAGAAGCCGGCGCCGCTCGACCAGCTCGTCTACGGCCAGTCGGTGACCGACTCCTGCGTGCCATGGGACCGCACCGAGCAGGTGCTGCGCGAACTCGCCGACGCCGTCGCCGCACGGCGCGGCGACTGAGTGAGCGCATCGTACGATGCAACGCATCATCGCCAGCGGCAACGCGTCGCAGCTGCCCGGAGGCGTATCAGCATCCGCCGCGTCCATCCGGCCCGTCGCGCGTCGCGAATCGACGGCGGGCAGCCACATCCGCGTCATCGACGGCCTGCGCGCGCTCGCGATCGGCGGCGTGCTGCTGTACCATGCGCGCCCGTCGCTCGCCGCCGGCGGCTTCCTCGGCGTCACCGTCTTCCTTGTGCTTTCCGGTTTCCTGATCACGCGCGGACTGCTCGGACTGCTCGAGTCGGGACGTTGCTCCTACCCGGGCTTCGTCGCGCGCCGCGCACGGCGCATCTGGCCGCCGGTGCTCACGACGATCGCGTTCGCGGCCGTCATCGTCTACATGTGGGCGCCGTCGCTGCTGCTCAAGCTGCGCGCCGACGCCGTGCCGAGCGCGCTGTTCTACAGCAACTGGTCGTACGTCTTCCGCCGCGTCTCGTATTTCGACGCCGCCGGTCTGCCGTCGCCGCTGACGCATCTGTGGTACACGAGCCTGATCATGCAGTTCTATCTGCTGTGGCCGCTGCTGCTCGCGCTCGTCGTGCGCTTCATGCGCCGCAAATGGGCGCGCGCCTGCACGGTCGCCGCGCTCATCGCGGCCTCGACGGCCGAGATGGCGATGCTGTACATGCCGGGACACGACACGTCGCGCATATACTACGGTCTCGATACGCGCGCCGCCGAGCTGCTCGTCGGTGCGCTGCTCGCCGTCCTCATGCACCGCGCCGACGGCGGGGCGCCGTCCGCCATGGCATGGCGCGCGCGCCGGCGCGACGTGCGTATCGGCTCGCGTGTGCTGCCGCTCACCGCCGGCCGTGTCGTCGACATGGCCGCCTTCCTGTGCCTGGCGGTCCTCATCGTCTCGATGTTCGCCGTCGACGCCTCCGGCGCATGGATGTACCGCGGCGGCTTCCTGCTTTACGCGCTGCTGACGGCGGCGATGCTGTGGGCCGGGACGCTGCCGGGCGCCTTCGGGCGCGCGATGGGCGTCAAGGCGTTCGTCTATCTGGGCTCGCGGTCGTTCTCGCTGTACCTTGTGCACTATCCGCTGCTGCTCGTCATGAATCCGGCGACGCGCGCGCATACGCCGTGGTGGGCCGTGATCGGGCAGTTCGCCGTCATCCTCGTCGTCGGCGAGGTCTTCTACCAATGCATCGAGGCGCTGCGCGGCGCGCCGTGGCTGCCGTGGACGCGCCGCCGTCGCGACAACCCGGAGCGTACGCAGCGTCCGGGCGCCTTCATCGGCGCGGTGACCGGCGTCGTCATCATCGTCATCATGCTGCTGCCGCTGCCGTGGCGTCAGCTCGTGCGCGAACGCTCCGTCGCGCTTCGCCCCGAACTCGCGATGACGGCCGAGCAGGCGAGGAAGGAGCTCGACGCGCAGCGCGGGGCGGAGCCGGCGAAGCCCGCGCCGAAGCCGAAGGAGACGGCGGCGCGTCCCGCCACGCCGGAGCCGGCGAAACCGAAGGTCGAGGCGCTCAAGGTCCCCGACAACCTCGATCCGTCGCGTTGGCGCTGCGACGCCGCGGCGGGGACCTGCGACGCGCGTCTGCTCGTCGTCGGCGATTCGGTGACCGAAGGCGTCGCGTCGACGCTCATGCAGCATTTCCCGAACGCGCACGTCGACGGCGCCGTCAGCCGCCAGTTCGGCACGGGCGTCGATCTGCTGCGCCAGTATCTGGCGAGCGAGGACCCGCAGCTCATCGTCTTCGCGCTCGGCACGAACGGGCCGCCGACGCAGCAGAGCGTCGACGAGGTCATCCGTCTGGCGAACGGCCGGCCGGTGTACTTCCTGACGACGCGCGCGCCCGTCGCATGGACCGACCAGACGAACCGGCTGTTCATCGACGCCGCGAACGCGCATCCGAACGTCGGCGTCATCGACTGGTCGGCGCTTTCCGGCGCGCATCCCGAATACCTGTACGACGACGGCACGCACCCGAACGAACTGGGCACGCAGGCCTACGAACGGATGCTGATGCGCGCCGTGTGCCCGCAGTGAGCCCGCACCGGCGGCCGCGGCATGTGCGCGGCGCGGATCATGCGCCGTGCGTCGTCCTTGCTAAGCTGAGGCCGGAACAAGAAGGAGCATCATGAGCGATCAGGACACGCGCCGCGACGACACGCCCAGGCACACGTTCCGCGAGGACCACCGCCGCGCGATCGAGCTCGGCGAGCCGATGACCTACACATCGGCGAAGCTCGACGAGGTGCACGCCGTCATGGCGGCCGGCGGCAACCCGTTCACGGCGATCCCGGATCTGCCCCACTGGGAGGACGCCGTCGGAATCGACCGCATCATCAACCGCCGCGTCATGGAGCTCGATCCGCTGCCGGCGCCGGCGCAGGTGCTGTCGGAGCTCCCGCTCGACGCGGCCGCGCAGGACACCGTCGCCTATTCGCGCGACGAGATCCGCGCATGCCTCTACGGACAGGACGACCGGCTGCTCGTCATCGTCGGCCCGTGCTCGGTGCATGATCCGAAGGCCGCGCTCGACTACGCGCGTCGGCTCTACGACGTCAAGCAGGAGCTCGAGGGCGAGCTGCTCATCGTCATGCGCGTCTACTTCGAGAAGCCGCGCAGCACCGTCGGATGGAAGGGCCTGATCAACGATCCGGACATCGACGGCAGCCACAACATCCAAAAAGGCCTGCTGCTCGCCCGGCGGACGCTGCTCGACGTGCTCGGCGCCGGCCTCGCCGCCGCGACCGAGTTCCTCGAGCCGACGAGCCCGCAGTACATCGCCGACGCGATCAGCTGGGGCGCGATCGGTGCGCGCAACACCGAAAGCCAGGTGCACCGCCAGCTCGCGAGCGGCATGAGCATGCCGATCGGCTTCAAGAACGCGACCGACGGCTCGGTCAAGGCGGCGATGAACAGCTGCATCACGGCCGGCCGCCAGCACACCTTCTTCGGCATCGACCATCAGGGGCGCGCCTGCGCCGTCGAGACGCTCGGCAACCCCGACTGCCACATCGTGCTGCGCGGCTCGAGCCACGGCCCGAACTACGACGCCGCGTCGGTCGGCGAGGCGATGGCGATGATCCGCGGGGCGATGGACGCCGACACGGCGGCCGCGCACGGCCTGATCGTCGACTGCTCGCACGGCAACTCCGGCAAGGACGAGGTGCGTCAGGCCGCCGTCGTACGCGACATCGCCGCGCGCATCGCCGACGGCGAACAGGGCGTGACCGGCATCATGATGGAGAGTTTCATCGAAGGCGGCAACCAGCCGGAGGGCCCGCTCGACCGGCTCGTCTACGGCAAGTCGATCACCGACCGCTGCATCAGCTGGCCCGAGACCGACCGCCTGCTGCGCGAACTCGCCGACGCCGTCAGAGCACGCCGCTGGCGCTGAACGCGCACGCGACGCATCATCAACCGAACCAACGGAAGGACATCCATGGCCAGCTTCAGCACCGTCGTCATCATCAGCGCGCTCGAGGAGGAGGCCGCGCATATCGCCGCCTCGCTCAACGACGTCACCGAGGAGCGTCGCGCGAGCCTGACGATCACGCACGGCACATTGCCGACGCACGACGGACGCGAACTCAACGTCTCGGTGACCGTCGGCGGCATGGGACTGGTCAACGCGGCCGCGACGACGCAGTGCCTCATCGACGTCGCGCAGCCCGACGCCGTGCTGTTCTCCGGCATCGCCGGCAACCTCAACCCTGAGCTGCACATCAACGACATCGTCCTCGGCGAGACGCTGCGCTACCTCGACACCGACATGCGCCTGATCGGCCAGTGGAAGCCGCAGTCCGAGGAGTTCCACTCCGACCCCGAGCTCATCGCGCTCGCCGAGGACGCGCTCGACGGCATGGGCATCCGCCACATCAACGGCGTCATCGCCTCCGGCAACTACTTCGTCGACTCGCCCGAGCAGGTCGAACGCGTCATCCGCGAGACGCACGCCGACGCCGTCGAGATGGAGGGCGCCGCCGTCGTGCACGTCGCCGCCCGCAACGACGTGCCGGCGCTCGTCATCCGCGCGATGAGCGACAACGCCGACACCGACTACGAGGATTTCCGCTCCTTCGACGTGAGCGCCTACGCGGACACGGCGGCGAAGCTCGCCGTCGAGATCCTGTGCAGGATGTGATCCGATGACGCCGGCGCTCACGGCGGCGCTCGCCGTCGCGGCCGTGCTCGTCATGGCCGTGACGGCCGTCGTCGCCTACCGTGCGGGCGCGGCACATGCACGCGACCGCATGCCGCACACACGCGCATTGTTCGCGGGCCTCGCAGACGCCGACGCCGTCGACGCCGAACGCCGCATGCTCGCGATGCTCGAGGAGGCCGTCGTCGTCGCCGACGTCTCCGGCGCCGTGCTCGTCGCGAACGAGGCGGCCGTCGAACGCGGCATCGTCGTCGACGGCATGCTCGCCGACGAGGCCGTGCGCGCGCTCGTGGACGAGGCGGCGCAGGGGCCCGTCGACCGTGAGCTGACGCTCATGCGCGGCACGGGCCGCATGCATGTCGCCGCGAGCGCACAATTAACCACACAGCCGACGGCGCCGGGGCGCATCACGCTCGTCTGCGCGGACACCGGCTACCGGCGCAGCGTCGACCGCGTGCGCCGCGACTTCGTGACGAACGTCTCCCATGAACTCAAGACGCCGGTCGGCGCGATCATGCTGCTCGCCGAGACGATCGACGACGCCGGCGACGACGTCGACATGATCCGCCATTTCGCCGCGCGCATCGGCGTCGAGGCGAAACGGCTCGACGGGCTCGTGCGCCGCCTGATCGAGCTGGGGCGCATGAACGCCGTCGACAAACGGACCGTGGACGCCGTGGACGCCGTGGACGTGCGCGGGCTCGTCGCGCAGGCGGTCGCCGACACCGAGGTCGCGGCGGGCGCGCGCCGCACGGCCGTGCAACTGCGCGACGCCGCCGACGGCGCGCCGCTGCCGGTCGAGGTCGACGCCGCCGGCATGCGCATCGCGTTCAAGAACATCATCGAGAACGCGATCAACTATTCGCCCGAGGGAGCCGTCGTCGCCATCGAGCTCACGCGCGCAGGCGACGAGGCGCGCATCCGCGTCGTCGACCACGGCGTCGGCATCCCGCAGCGGCTGCAGGGACGCGTCTTCGAACGCTTCTACCGCGTCGACCCGGCGCGCTCGCGGCTGACCGGCGGCACCGGGCTCGGATTGTCGATCGCCAACAATCATGTGCGCGCCAACCACGGGCGCATCACGCTGTGGTCGCGCCCGGGGGAGGGGTCGACGTTCACGGTGGAGCTGCCGCTCGCGCAGAACACCGCGACGCCGGACGAACCGGAAGCCGCGGCCGCTTCGGACCATCAGCGCAAGGAGGACATCCGATGACCCGCATACTGATCGTCGAGGACGAACAGTCGTATCTCGATCCGCTGCTCTACCAGCTCACGCGCGAAGGCTACGAGGCCTACGGCGCGTCCACCGGCGAGGAGGCGTGGACGCTCTACGAGGAGATGGAATTCGACCTCGTGCTGCTCGACCTGATGCTGCCCGGCGTCTCGGGGACGACGCTGTGCCGGCGCATGCGCGAGCTGCGCCGCGTGCCGATCATCATGGTGACGGCGAAGTCGACCGAGAACGACGTCATCGTCGGCCTCGAGATCGGCGCCGACGACTATGTGACGAAGCCGTATTCGTTCCGCGAGCTGCTCGCGCGCATCCACGCCGTGCTGCGCCGCAGCATCGAAGGCCAGGACGGGGGCGCGCGCGCCGACGCCGTCAGGACGCTCGGCTGCGGACCGGTCGAGATGTCGGTCGCGTCGCACGAGGTGCGGGTGCACGGCGAACTGACGGCGTTCCCGCTCAAGGAGTTCGAGGTCCTCGAATACCTGCTGCGCAACAAAGGGCATGTGCTCACGCGCCATCAGCTCATCGCGCGCGTCTGGGGCAGCGACTACGTCGGCGACACGAAGACGCTCGATGTGCACATCAAACGCATCCGCGCGAAGATCGAGGACGATCCGGCGCATCCGGCGCTGCTGACGACGGTGCGCGGCGTCGGCTACCGGATCGGCGAATGATCGTTCACGCTAAATTCACTTTCCGGGCGCGGGTGCATCGGCGGTGTCCCCTAGACTGGATTGGTTGGATAGAATGGCACCGTGACCAAAGGACACCACATGCGTAGCAATCTTGCACGGCGCGCGCTCGCGGCGCTGTGCGGCATCATCGTCGTCGCCGCCGGCGCGGCGTGCGGGGACAACGTCGATCCGGAGCATCGCCCGTCATCGAACGCCGCATCGGTCTCGGGCAGCTTCGCCGGCGCCGGCGCATCCTCGCAGCAGACCGCCGTCGAGGCGTGGATCGCCGGCTACCAGAAGACGAATCCGGATGCGAAGATCTCCTACAACCCGTCCGGCTCCGGCGCCGGCGTCGTCACCTTCCTGACCGGCGCGACCGTCTGGGCCGGCTCCGACAAGCCGCTCGACGAGAAGCAGGTCGAGGAGTCGAAGCAGGTGTGCGCGGGGCGGACGGCCTTCGACGTGCCGGTGTACATATCGCCGCTGGCGATCGTCTTCAACCTGCACGGCATCTCCGACGCCGGCAAGCACATCAACATGGACGCGGCGACGGTCGCGAGGATCTTCAACGGGAAGATCACGCGCTGGAACGACGCGTCGCTCAGGAAGCAGAACCCCGACCTCGAGCTGCCCGACCTGCCGATCACCGTCGTGCACCGCTCGGACAAGTCCGGTACGACGCTCAACTTCCTCGAATACGTCAAGGCCGCCGCGCCGAAGGACTGGCCGTACGAGCTTTCGGAGAACTGGCCGAACGACGTCGGCCAGGGCGCGAAGGGCACGTCGGGCGTCATCTCGACGATCGATCAGGCGAACGGCACGATCGGCTACGCCGACTTCTCCCAGGCCGGCGGCATGGGCACCGTCGCGATCAAGGTCGGCGACGACTACACCGAGATCTCGGCCGAGGCGGCCTCGAAGGCCATCGCCGATTCGACGCTCGACGAATCGGCGGCCGGCGAACACCGCGTCGTCCTCGACATCAACCACAAGACGAGCGTCGAAGGCGCGTACCCGATCGTGCTCGTCTCCTACGACATCGCCTGCCCCGCCTACCGTGACGAGAATACGGCGCGCTTCGCCAAGTCGTGGCTCGGCTACGTCACGAGCGAGAAAGGGCAGGACCAGGCGATGAAGGCGACGGGCTCGGCGCCGCTGCCCGACAACATCGCCGCATACGTGCGCGCCTCCGTGGACGCGATGGAAGTGAAATGAGTCCCATGACATCGGCATCGAAACCCTCATCATCCTCCGCCTCGCCGCTGACGAAACCGGTCAGCGGCGAGAAGGCCGACCGCGTCTTCCGCGCCGTCGCCTACGCCTGCGGCATCCTGATCCTCGTCGTGCTCGCCGCCGTCGCGCTGTTCCTGCTGTTCCGCGCATGGCCGCTCATCGGCGGCGACCAGCAGACGAACCGCGAGGTCATCGCGAACTTCACCGGCGGCCGTGCGACGAACTTCTGGGGCTACGTCGGCCCGCTGCTGTTCGGCACCGTGCTCGTCGCCGCGCTCGCGCTCGTCATCGCGTTCTTCGTCTCGATCGGCATCGCGCTGTTCATCTCGCATTACGCGCCCAAGCGCCTCGCCGCCGCGCTCAGCTACATCGTCGACATCCTCGCCGCGATCCCGTCGGTCATCTACGGCCTGTGGGGCGGCCTCGTCCTCGTGCCGGCGATCTACCCGTTCTGGAACTGGGTCGCCGGGCATCTCGGCTGGATCCCGCTGTTCGCCGGCCCCGCCGCGAACCCGCCGCGCACCGTGGCGACGGTCGCGCTCGTGCTCGCGATCATGATCCTGCCGATCATCACATCGATCGCACGCGACATCTTCCTGCAGACGCCGAAGCTGCTCGAGGAGGCCGCGCTCGGCCTCGGCGCGACGAAGTGGGAGATGATCCGCCTTTCGGTGCTGCCGTTCGCGCGTTCGGGCATCATCTCGGCGTCGATGCTCGGCCTGGGCCGTGCTCTCGGCGAGACGATGGCCGTGCTGATGATCCTCTCGCCGGGACTCAAATACTCGTTCCATCTGCTGCAGGCCTCCCAGAACCAGACGATCGCCGCGAACATCGCCGCCCAATACCCGGAGGCGGACAGCATCGGCGTCTCGGTGCTCATCGGCACCGGCCTCGTGCTGTTCGTCATCACGTTCCTCGTGAACCTGCTGGCGCGTCGCATCACCGAGAAAGCGAGCAAATGATGGCCCAACCGCAGTCCTCGCCGAAGGCCGACCAGGCGCCGGCCATCGATTTCGACAAGTTCAACCCGACCCGTTCGTACACGGCGTCGCGCAAGCGCAAGGACATCGCGATGCGCGCGCTCATCATCCTCGCCTTCGTCGTCGCGCTGATCCCGCTCGTCTCGGTGCTGTGGACGACGCTCGTGCACGGCGCGCGCCGCCTCAACTGGGATTTCCTGTCGCATAACATGACGAACGTCATCGGCGGCAACCCGACGCCGTCGGGCGGGTACGGCGGCATCCTGCACGCGATCATCGGCACGTTGGAGATCACGCTCGGCGCGATGGTCATCTCGATCCCGATCGGCGTCATGTGCGCCGTCTACCTGATCGAATACGCCGGCGGCTCGAAGCTCGCGCGCACGATCCATCTGCTCGTCGACGTCATGAGCGGCATCCCGTCGATCGTCGCCGGCCTGTTCGCCTACTCGATGTTCGCGATCCTCGTCGGCCCCGGCACGCTCAGCGGTTTCGAGGGATCGGTCGCGCTGTCGCTGCTGATGATCCCGACCGTCGTCAAGACGACCGAGGAGATGCTCAAGATCGTGCCGAACGACCTGCGTGAGGCGTCGCTCGCGCTGGGCGTCACGAAGCAGCGCACGATCACGAAGGTCGTGCTGCGCACGGCGCTGCCGGGCATCGTCTCCGGCTCGATCCTCGCGATCGCGCGCGTCATCGGCGAGACGGCGCCGCTGCTGATGACGGCCGGCTACATCGTGTCGACGAACGCGAATCTGTTCTCGGGGGAGATGACGACGCTGCCGGTGTTCGTCTACCAGGAGTACTCGAAGTACCACGCGAACTGCCCGGCCGACGCCGGAAGCGGCTGCGTCACCGGCATCCCGATGGAGCGTGCGTGGTCGGCCGCGCTCGTGCTCATCGTCATCGTGCTCGTCCTCAACCTTATCGGCAGGATCGTCGCGAAGGTCTTCGCGCCGAAGAAGAAATGAGCCGGCGGGCGCCGCGGCGCCCCGGCAACGTACGTACAGTCAGTCAAGGAAGGAACGCATGGGACAGCAAATCGACGTCAATCATCTCAATATCTACTACGGCAGTTTTCTGGCCGTCGAGGACGTCAACCTGCATATCGCGGCGAACAAGGTGACCGCGTTCATCGGGCCGTCCGGCTGCGGCA
>NZ_QXGI01000009.1 GCF_003952025.1 Bifidobacterium castoris
AAACGACCATCCGAATACCCATTCGTGACACCCACAGCCGCCAGCCACTCGATCTCATCATGGAACGCCACACCAGCCGGCACATCCGAGAACCGATCAGACGACGAACCGTTCTTCGACACCGTCAGCACAATCGAGGAATGCTTGTCGCCGGCCGTAGCCGTGATGACGGCCATGCCTTCGGCCTTCGCCGTGACCTTGCCATTGCCATCAACCGTCGCAACCGCCGTATCCGACGAATCCCACGTCACGGCACCGATCTGGGCGTTGGCAGGCGTCGCCGTCACCGACAACTGCACCGAGTTGTTCTGTGCCAGCGTCAGCTTGTTGCTCGACACGCCGGAGCCAGTGATCTGGATCGACTGCAGCGCCGGGCCGGCGTCCTCGACCGTCACGATGATGGAGGCGGACTTACCGCCGACGGTCGCCATGATGACGGCCATGCCGACCTTGACGCCACGGACGGCGCCCGTCGAGGAGACGGTCGCGATCGAATCATCGGAGGAGATCCACGTCACGTTCTGATCGGTGGCGTTCGACGGGGTGATGGCGGCGTTGAGGTTCAGGCCCGCGCCGACGTTGATCGACGCCTTGCCGTTCGCCACACCGGTACCCGAAATCGCAACCGACTGCACCGGGATGTCGACGATCTCCGGGGTCACCGTCACGTTGACCGTCGTCGACTTGCCGCCAGCCGTCGCCGTGATCGTCGCCGTGCCGGCCTTGACCGCCGTCACGTTACCCGAGGCATCCACCGTCGCCACCGACGCATCCGACGACTTCCACGAGACCGCACGATCCGTCGCGTTCGCCGGAGCCACCGTCGCCGACAGCTGCTTCGATGCACCCTCCTTGAGCTCGAAGTCGCCGCCCGCAATCGACACCGACGTGACGGGGACCACGGTCACGCACGGAGCGACCGAGCCGATCGTACCGTTCTCAACGACGATGTTCGCGCCGCTGGCCTTGTAGTTCTTCTCGCCGTTGTTGTCCCAAGTGCCCGAGCCGTTGGTGAACACGAACTCGACCTCGTCGCCTTCGGTGCCGGCGATCGTGTACTTGACGTAGCCGTCGCAGGCCGCCTCCATCTTGACGCCCGGAACGGTCGTCCAGGTGCCGGCCGCGCCGCCCTTGTTCACACGGTAGTGCAGATAGGTGGAGTTCGCGCCGAACTTGGAGGCCGGATAGTAGACGGTCGTGTCGTGGACGACCGGCGCCTCACCGGTGACGTTGACGGTCACGGTGTCCGACTTGCCGCCGACGGAGGCGGTGATCGTCGCTGTGCCCTTGGCGACGCCCTGCACGACGCCGTTCTTGACGACGGCGACGCGCTCGTCCGACGAGGTCCACTGGACCGGCTTGCCGGCGGCCGCGGCCGGTGCCACGGTGGCGGTCAGCTGAGCGGTGCCCCCGTCGGCGAGGTCGATGTTGACCGTGCCCGCCGGGCTGATCGTGACGGAGTCAACGGTCACGGCGAGGCAGGAGGCTTCCTCCCACTTGCCGCTCGTGACGTTGCCGTCCCAGACGTAGGAGCCGTCGATGAGCAGGCCCGCGGCGTCCACATGGTCGTCCGGATCGGTGACCGCGGAGTCAGCGGGGAACTTGTTGCCCGGGATCTCGCCGGCACCGCCGTTGTTGAAGATGACGCGGATCGGATCGTCACCGGCCTTGTCGATGATGTCCTCCGGAATCTCGTAGACCTGATCGGCGGTGCCGTCGCAGGCGCCGGATTCGGCCGTCATCAGCACGCCGGGCCAAGCGGCGTTCTCGATGACGGAGCCCGCAGCGGCGTTGTTGTCCACATACACATAGGCGTAGATCTTGTCCCATGCCACCGGCTTCTTCGCGTAAGCCGTGTAGGAGACGACCGCGTTCGGATCCTTCTTCGTGAAGGTCTCGGTCACGGTCAGCGACTTGCCGTCCTGATCAGTACCGGTCAGCGTGACGGTGATCTGCGTGTTCACAGGGCTCTTCGCACCGATCGTGATCGTCTGGCCGTCGGTGAACGAGCCGGCGTCGCCTTCGGTGGTGCTGTAGCGCGCGTTGTTGACGTTGCGCGCGGTGAGCGTCACCTGCGTCGTGTCGGTCTTGAAGGACTTCGCGCCGGTCGCGGCGAGCGAGGCGCGCGGCGTGTTCGACGCGTTGTAGAATACGTGGATCTTGCCGCTGTTGACCGAACCGGAGGTGATCTTCTTGCCGGAGACGGTGAGCTTGTTACCATACACCTGATCGACGTATTCGCCGTCGTCAAGCATCGTGTCCATACCGGCGAGGTTCTTGTCGCCGTCCATGTTCACGACGGTCACGCCGTCATTGTTGCTGTTGCCGTCGGTCTTGTAACGCTCGATCATCAGGCAGTTGTTGTTGCCGTTGCAGTTGCGCAGATATTCGGCGTTGCCTTCCATCGCATTGCGGAACTTGTTGACCGCGACGACCTCGGGATGCTTCCACTCGTCATCGCCAGCATCGCCAAGCGACGAGATCTCTGCGAATCGGGGATTGTTGCCGCCCGAACCCTGCGGACGGTTGAAGAACAGCGGCGCGCCGCCGGCACGGGAGGCGACGATGCCCCAGCCCATGCGGATCTGCCATGCCGTCAACTGGGACGAATACTCGTTCGTGTTCGCATAGGTGTCATGCGATTCGACCCATGTGACGAGCTGGTTGTCGTTCACACCGGTGCCCTGCAGGCTGCCGAGACGACCGGAGTTGATGTTCTTGTCCTGCAGTGCGGCACGGATCGTGTTGCCATAGTTGGACGCCGTGTTGCCGCCGCCGTTCGTCGAATACTTGTCGAACAGGGCCGGATACGCCGGGGCGTTCAGGCCCTGATCGCCCTGCAGGACCTCGCCGTACTGGTACTGCGCGCCATTCGGCAGGATCGTGTCATAATACGGCGAATACTGCGCGAATTCATTCGGGAGCTCGATGTGCTTCGCCGCATCATAACGGAAACCATCCACACCATCCGCGACCGCACGCGTCAGATAGTCCTTCATGCGATCGGCGACGGTCTGGCTCTGGGTGTTCAGATCGAGCAGGCTGAGCAGATGGCACTGCGTGACCTGCCAACGGTTGTCGTAATTGATTGCATCGCCACGAATGCTGTACTCATCGGAAGCGCCGCAAATACCCCAATCAGGATGGAAGTTGTTGGAATCCTTCCAGCTGGATTCAACCGCGTTCCAGTCGGCGGTGAAGTGGTTGATGACGGCGTCGGCAATGATGCGAATGCCGTGCTTGTGAGCCTCTTCGGTCATCGCCTTGATCTCGGCCTCGGTGCCAATGACCTTGTTGCCGATGCCGGTGCCGGACGGCTGGTACACGTAATACCAGTTCTCAGTGAACACGCCGCCATGTTCCGGCCCCTTGATTGTACTCATCGGCACCGTCTGGATCGAGGTGTAGCCGGCGTTCGCGATCTCCTCCATATGAGCCTTGATCGTATTCGCCGACCACATCCACGCATGCAGGATCGCGCCGTAATCCATCTCCTTGGACAGGCCGTAGGATTCGCGGGCCGCTTCGAACTGCGCGTTGCCGAGCGTGCGATCGTAGCTCGTCGTCGGCGCGTTCGCCGCGGACGCCGCCGGAGCGGTGACCATGCCGAGGGCCATGCCGCCGGCGAGCGTCGCGAGCGCCGAGACGCTGGCCACCGCCTTGGCGATGAGGCCGCGCCCTCCCGAGCGCTTGGTCTTCCCGAGCTGCTGCCCGGTCTCAGACAGAGGAACCATACCACTGTCTCCTTTTCTTCTCTAGAATAAGGTGCTTTCTTTCCTTATGACCACCCGTTCGCATAGCCGGATGGCACTGCACATGTCTGTCCGCCGCGAACATAAGGCATGTTCTCTGAGCGAACAGACACTTCAGTCGGCACAATCATTGTGCAACCGTTCGCATGCCGTCTATTATATGCAAAAACTTCCGCAGAACCAACACGATGCTTTCATATAGCAAACGCTGTCATCTGCATATTGAACGATACCATTCGACATATGCGGTTGATTCGCCCATCCCCCAACGACTTAACCGATTAAGTTCCCGGGCACAGCCGCCCCGCTACGGCAATGCGGAAACACGTCCCTCCGACACGCCGAAGGCGTCGGCGGCATATCACTCTGCCGCCGACGCCTTCGGTGTCCCGTCCGTCGGAATCGTTTACTTCGCCTCGCATTTCGGCGCGAGATAGGTGACGCCGTCGTCGGCCCAGCCCATCGGCGTCTGGTCGATTGTCAGCGGCGCCGTCGCCTTCTTCGAGACGCGCACATCGAAGGTGTAGGTTGCGAGCTGCCCCGGATTGATCTGCACGTAGGCCTGATAGGCCTTGACGCCGTCGATCGTCGTCTCCTGTGCGGCGTCGACCTTGCCGCCGAGCTGCATCAGATTGGTGATCGAGCCGCCTTCGGGCGCGTAGAACAGGATCTTCTCCATCGCCTTGCCGGTGTTGGCCTTGTTGTTGCCGGTGATGTACATCGGCAATGTCTTCGCCTCGTCCTCGGTCATCGTGTTGCGGATCGTGAACTCCACATGGTAAAGGTCGCCGTCATCGCAGTTCACCCGCTGGATCTTCGCCTCGCGCTTGATGTACCAGCCCATCTTCGACGGGTTCTGCTCGGTCAGGTAGATGCCGACGGACGGGTCAGTCTCGCTGTTCGGGGTCTGGCCGGTGAATCCTGCGGCGACGATGTCCTGCTCGATCTGCTCGTCGAAGGCGTACATCGTGAAATGGCGTCCTTTCGCCATCGTGCCCATCATCTCGCCGGTCCGGTACAGCTTGCCGATGCTCATATCGGAGAACATCGACTCCATCGCCTGGTTCGCGACGACGCCGAACAACGCATCGGTCTCGTTCTCCGGATACTTCTGGTAGACGGTGTTCATCAGGAACTCGGCGGTGTTGTCGCCGGTGAGCACGGTGCCGTCGGGCAGCGTCACGTCGCCGTTGATCGCGATGAGTTGCTGCAGGAACAGCGGATCGACCATGATGACGCCGTCGAGCGGCTGTTCCTTCCCCCACGGCGTGCGGTCCCAGATCGAACGCATCGCGACGGCCGAATCGGCGGTATTCGGGAACACGGCCAGATCGCGGATGTCGAAGGACATATGCAGCGGTCCTTCCTGCGTGAACACGCGGTCCATGTCCTGCGAGTGGTCGCCGATGCCGTAGGACAGGTAATCGCCGTTCGAACGGAATTCGCCGACATGGACGGTGCCGTCCGAGGTCGTCAGTTCACCGACCGAACCAATCAGACCGCCCGACGAACGCATTTCGGAGGGCGTCATCGCCATGACGGCGTAGGTGCGTGACTGGCCGTCGCCCAGCAACGCAGGCAGAACGCGAAACGCGTTCGACAACGCGTCGATGCGGTCGGCAAGGACGCTGAGTTTAGCAGCACCGTCGTCATAGGCGTTGCGGATCATGCCGATGTTTGGTTCCTTGAGATCGTCATAGGCGCTCACCTGCTCCTGGAACGATGCGTTCGCCTTGTCGAGCGGTTCGGACGCCGCGATGATCGGCTGCAGGTTGATGCCGTCGCCGCCATTGGCGATCTGCGCCTCGCTGAGCGTCTTCATGACGTCGACGAACTGCGGCATCGATTCCTGAACGATGCCGTCGATCGTCGTCGTCATGCCCTGGACGGTGGCGATGTCGTCGCCGACGAACGGCATCTTCGCGACGAAGTTCCATAGTCCCCCATGGGCGATGGCCGAGGCCTGCTTCGTCTCCTGCGCGATCTGCGGCAGCACATCGCCGGCGTCGGCGAGCTTGTCGGCGTCGGAGGAGGCGAGCTGCGACAGCATCGAGACCGCCTTCGATTCGTGGGCTTGCACCTGCTTCGCCTGACGGAACAGCTGGAAGCCGACGACGCCGCACGCAACGAGCGCGAGCACGAGAACTGTCAGCACGCCGACGACCCATGGCCAAATCCTGCGACGCCGATGATGGTGATGATGGTGATGGCGGTGTGGCTGCGCGTGCGTGTGCGACATGGCGCTCCTTAGGCCCAATGAAAAGCGCGGATTCCTTGAGGTTCAGGAATCCGCGGGACGAATCGGAATCGGTTACTTGAGCGAGAAGCGGCGCTTCTTGCGGTGGTCGGTGCTGCGGCTCGAATAGTAATAGTAATAGTTGGTGTGTTCGAGCGACTTCTTCGAGTCGCGCGCGCAGTTGAAGACGATGCCGGTCGTCGACAGGTCGAGCGTCGTGAGCTCCTCCGAGATGTCGCGCAGATCGCGCTTGAGCGTCTGGTCGCGGCGGCAGACCATGATCAGCGAGCCGCCACGGCGCACGAAGATGACGGCGTCGTTCGCGACGACCATCGGCGCCGTATCGATGAGCACGTAATCGTACTGCTCCATCGCGTTGTTGAGCAGCTCCTCCATGATCGGCGAGTTGAGCAGCGTCGACGCGTTCGGCGGTTTCGGGCCGGCCGGCATGACATGCAGGTTCGGCTTCCAGTAGCGCTGTACGACGTCCTTGACCGAAGCCTGGCCGGACAGGACGTGGGTCAGGCCAGCCGAACCGTCAAGGTCGAGTTTCTTCGCGACCGACGGATGGCGCAGATCGGCGTCGATGAGCAGGACCTTCGCGCCGTTCTCGGCGAGCGCGGCGGCGACGTTGACCGACATCGTCGTCTTGCCTTCGCTCGCACCGGTCGACGTGACGACGATGAGACGGCAGTTCGTGCCGTCCACCGGCGCCATGAAGGTCAGGTTCGTGCGCACGCGGCGGAAGTCCTCGGCGACCGGGCTGCCCGGTTCGCTGACGACGGCCGGCTTCGTGCCCTTGAGCAGCTCCTCCTCGGGGATGCGGCCGATGATCGGCGCATCGAGGTATTCGCCGACCTCATCGTCGTCCTGCACGCGCTTGGACAGCACATCCTTGAGCAATGCGGCGAAGACGCCGAGAATCAGTCCGCCGACAATGCCGATGAGGATGTTGAGCTTCCATTTCGGCGAGCTCGGCGAGCTCGGCGCCGTAGCCGGCTGCACAATCGAAAGCTTGACCGACGAACGTGAACCGGATGCGTACAGCGTGTTCTCGACGACGGAGCTGAGCGACTTCGCGACGGCGTTCGCGATGTCGGCGGCACGTGCGGGGTCGCCGTCGGTCACCGTGATGTTGACGAATGCGGTATTGGCCGGATTGGTGACGCTGATCTCGCCCTTCAGCTGGCCGACCGACATCTGCAGTCCGAGGTCCTCGATGACCGGCTGCAGCACCGACTGCGTCGTCGTCAGCGCCGGATACGACTTGATCTGGCTCATGATGTACGAGCTGCCATTGTTCTGCTCGGACGAGTTCGCAGTGCCGTCCGAAGCGTCGTTGTAGGTCGCGAACAGCTGGGACGTCGTCGAATACTTCACCGGGGACATCATCGTCATTCCGATCGCGGCACCGAGCACGACGGCGAAGGTGACGATGATCGTGATGACGTGCTTGCGTATGATGCCGAACAGGCCGGACAGCGTCATGCCGTCGCTTTCCGGTTTCGCGGCGACGGCACCGGGTGCCTGCTGCTCGATAATGTTTTCAGCCATCTAGGTTTGTTCCCCTCTGAGAGGTGAGACCGTACCACACCGGGCGCCCCTCACGGCACGGAACGCGGTCGTCGGCCTGTCTCGTAAAATCAGCTTCTTTATCGTATCTTTTGCGCTCGACGCAATTACAGACGCGCCACCTGCACGCCGAGCGTGTCGACGCCTAGATGCAGGACGCGCCAATGGCCGGAGGCGAGTTCGTCGGCCGCCACAGCGTCGATCTCGCCGGCGGCGTCGCCCGCATGGAGCACGATCACGCAGGGGCCGGCGCCGGAGACCATCGCCGCATAGCCGTTCATGCGCAGCTTCGCGATGAGGTCGGCGGAAGGCCGCATCAACGGGCCGCGGTACTGCTGGTGCAGCCGGTCCTCGGTCGCATCCATCAGCAACGTGTCGGCGTCATGCGCGGCGGTGAGCGCGCCCGGGTTCATCGCGCCGATGAGCAGCGCCGCGCGGGACACGTTGAACACGGCGTCCTTGAACGGCACGAGCGCCGGAAGCGCCTCGCGTGCCGCGCTCGTCGACAGTTCGAAATCGGGGATGAACACCGACGTCGTGATCGTCGGGTCGACGATGTAGTTGACGGTGCGGTAACCGGCGTTGATGACGGCGCCGTTCTCGAGCGTGCGCCGCATACCGTCCTCGGTCCAGGACACGGTCATGCCACCGTAGACGGCGGGCGCCACGTTGTCCGGATGGCCTTCAAGCTCCGCGGCGAGCGCGAAGATCGCGTCACGGTCGAGTTCGCCCTCATGGCTGAACGCGTAGGCCGCGCTGATGCCGGCAACGATCGCCTCGGCCGACGAGCCCATGCCGCGCGCCTGCGGGATGTTGTTGTGCGCCTCGAGGATGAAGCCGGTCTTGCTCAGTCCGAATCGCGAGCATGCGCGGCGGAACGTGGAGACGACGAGATGGGATTCGTCACGCGGCAGCGTGTCCTCGCCTTCGCCGTCGATGAGCACCTGGGCCGCCATGTTGAGCGGATCGGAGCTCAGTGTGAACTCCAGTTCGTCGTGATAGTCCAGCGCGAGCCCCACGGTGTCGAAACCGGAGCCGAGATTCGCGCTTGTCGCGGGCACACGGACGTGCACCTTACGCGTTACCGGATCCATCGGATATGTCCTGCCTTACTTCGTCTCTCCAAGTCCGCCGCCACATGCGACGCGCAGACCACCGCCCCGGCCAACGGCACGGACGGCAAACCATCGTTCATGATACACAGAAGGCTGGTCGCGTCCGTTGACGCGGCCAGCCTTCCATTGTCTTAAGCCGGGCCGGGAATCAGTCGAGCACGCGGATGATCGACGGTTCGCCGGTCACGCAGTCGAGTTCGCACACCTCGGCGACGGTCGCGCGCAGCGTCGTCTCGTCGGTCATGTGCGTCACGAGGCGCAGCTGCTGGATCTCGCCGTCGTATCCCGGATCCTTGAGCGTCGGCTTGAGGTCCTGGTTGACGCCGTTGATCGAAACGCCGTTCTTCGCGAAGACCGCCGAGATCTGCGCGAGGACGCCCGGATTGTCATGGATAAGGAAGCGCACGGCGAAGGCGGCCTTCGACGTGCTCAGCGGCGCGATCGGATAGTCGTTGTACATGCGGATCGCCGGGCCGGTGCAGCCGGACGCGATGTGGCGCGCGACGGTCACGATGTCGCCGACGACAGCGGACGCGGTCGGAGCGCCGCCGGCGCCGCGGCCGTAGAACATCAGATCGTCGGCGTATTCGGCGCGCACGAAGACGGCGTTGAAGGAGCCGCGCACCGACGCGAGCGGATGCTCGTTGCGGATGAGCGCCGGATAGACGCGAGCGGAGACGCCATGCTCGTCCTTGCTGACGACGGCGAGCAGCTTGACGACCTTGCCTTCGGCGGTCGCGGCGGCGATGTCGTCGGCCGTGATGTGCGTGATGCCCTCGACGGTCACGTCGTCGATGCCGACGTTCGTGTGGAAGCCGAGCGTCGCCATGATCGCGGCCTTGTTCGCCGCGTCGTGGCCTTCGATGTCGCCGGTCGGGTCGGCTTCGGCGTAGCCCTTCGCCTGCGCGTCCTTGAGCGCGATGTCGAAGTCGAGGCCCTTCGTCGTCATCTCGTCGAGAATGTAGTTCGTCGTGCCGTTGACGATGCCGAGCATATCCTTGACCTGGTCGCCGACGAGCGACTCGCGCAGCGGGCGCACGATCGGGATCGCGCCGCCGACGGCCGCCTCGAAGTAGATGTCGACGTCGTTGTCCTCGGCCGCCTTGTACAGCTCCGGGCCGTACTTCGCGAGCAGCGCCTTGTTGGCGGTGACGACGGACGCGCCGTTGTTCATCGCCTCGAGCACGAAGGTGCGCGCGACGCCGGTGCCGCCGATGAGTTCGACGACGATGTCCGCATTCTTGACGACGCTCATCGTGTCGCTCGTCAGCAGCGACTTGTCGATCCACGGGAAGTCGACCTCTTCCGGGTCGAGGCAGGCGATGCCGGACAGCTCGATCGGACGGCCGATGCGCTGCGCGAGCTCATCCTTCTGTTCGACGAGCAGGCGCGCGGTCTGCGAGCCCACCGTTCCTGCGCCAAGCAGACCGACTCGAATCGGTGCGTTCTGTTCTGCCACTGTCCGTTCCTTTCTTTGCGGCGGTCACTACGCGCCATATTGTACGGGCAAGTCGTGAACGGGACGGCCACGCTTCCCCTATATGAAATCGTCGGGGAATCACTCGCTCACGTCGTAGGAGAGCAGGTCGTCGACGCTCTCGCGGCGCATCATCAGATGCGCGCCGTGCGCGTCTACGCCGACGACGGCCGGGAAGAGCGCCATGTTGTAGTTGCTCGCCATCGTACGGCCGTAGGCTCCGGTCACCGGCACGGCAATCAGGTCACCGCGGCGCACGTCGCCGGGGAGCCGCACCTCGTCGACGACGATGTCGCCGGACTCGCAATGGATGCCGACGACACGCGACAGCCGCGCCGGCTCATCGGAGACGCGGTTGGCGAGGACCGCCGTGTACTGCGCGCCGTAGAGCGCCGGGCGGATGTTGTCGCTCATGCCGCCGTCGACAGCCACATAGCTGCGTTCGCCGATCGACTCGCCGGCGTGGTCCGTGAAGCCCTCCCCCAGATGCACGGTCTTGATCGCGCCGACCGTGTACAGCGTGACGCCCGCCGGGGCGACGATCCAGCGGCCGGGTTCGAAGGAGATGATCGGCGCGGGCATCCCGAGCAGACGGTTCGTCTTCGCGACGGCGTCGGCGAGGCGCGCGAGCTCCCTGTCCACGTCCATGCGGTCCTCGTCGTCGGTGTAGGCGACCGAATAGCCTCCGCCAAGATCGACTTCGGGCAGCGTGTAGCCGTTCGTCGCGTAGAAGGTCTTGCGCAGCAGCATCATGCGGCGCCCGGCCTGGATGAAGGCGCCGGCGTCATGGATGTTCGAGCCGATATGCGAATGGACGCCGACGAGTTCGAGATCGTCGTAGGTCGCGATGTCGCGCAGCACGGCGATCGCCGGGCCGTTCGCGACGAGCTCCATCGCCGCGGCGAGCCGGCGGTCGCCTTCGGTCACGTCGGCCGCGTTGAGATCGTAGGGGTACCGCACGTCGTAGCGCAGCCGACGATCGGCCTGCCGTGTCTCCTCGCCGGACTCCTCGAGCGTGTTCTCCTCCATCAGCGCGTTCGCGGCCGCCGGCGTGACGCCCTCGAGCGCGTCGATGCCGTCGACGATCGCCGTGTCCGCGCCGACGGGCAGCAGCGCGACGCCGAACTTCTGGTCCTCATGCGCCGTCGAGATGAATTCATGGCCGCCGGCGTGGATGCCCGAAGTCACGCGCAGCATGACGCGCGCGCGCTTGCCGAGCCGTGCGGCGATCTCGGCGATGCGCGCCGGCTCGTCGGGCGAATCGACGACGATCTTCGAGAAGCCCTCGTTGATCGCCAGCTCGATCTCCTCGTCGCTCTTGTTGTTGCCGTGCAGCACGAGACGGCGGCCGGGCACGCCGGCCGCGAGCGCGATCCGCATCTCGCCGAGCGTGCAGGTGTCCACGTACATGCCCTCCTCGGTGACGATGCGCGCCATCTCCTTGCTCAGGAACGCCTTCGCCGCGTAGCTGACATGCGTCGTGCTGGTGGAGAAGGCCTGCGCGGCGGCCTTGACGAAGTGGCGTGCGCGGGCGCGCACCTCGTCAAGGTCGTAGACGTAGAGCGGCGTGCCGTATTCGTCGGCGAGCGCGCTCGCCGTGATGCCGTGGAAGGTCAGTTCGCCTGCGGCGTCGCGCGCCGTGTCCTGCGGCCAGATCGGGCTGATGGCCATGTCGGTTCCTTTCGTCGTGTCGTCTCATGCTGCGCGTGCGGTCGTCGCAGCGTCTCGTGCGATATACGGCACGCCGGCGCCACCGTGTGGTGGTCGCCGGCGTGCGGAGGGTCACATCTTGTCCGGTGCGGAGACGCCGAGCAGGTCGAGACCGCTGGCGATGACGGTCTGCACGGCGTCGTTGAGCCGCAGGCGTGCGGCTGCGCGCGCAGGTTCCGGGCATTTCGCGATGCGCGTCGCCTCGCGGGTCGTCTCGTCGGCGCGTTCCTCGGCTTCGGTGAGCGCCATCGGCACGACGCGTTCGACGTTGTACCACTTGTGATAGGCGGCGGCGAGGTCCTCGAGGTAATGCGCGATGCGATGCGGCGCGCGCAGGTCGCCGGCCTGGGCGAGCACGGACGGCCACTGGGCGAGCATCGCGATGACCTCGCCGTCGGCCGCAGTGTCGAGCAGCCCCATGTCGGCGCCGTCGCGCGTGATGTTCGCGGCGGCCGCGTTGCGGTCGACGTTGCAGGAGCGCGCGTGCGCGTACTGCACGTAGTACACCGGGTTGTCGTTCGAATGCGACGCGAGCAGGTTGAGGTCGATGTCGACCGGCGAGTTGTAGTCGGTGCGGGCGAGCGAGTAGCGCGAGGCGTCCACGCCGATCGCGTCGATGAGGTCGTCGATCGTCACGACGTTGCCGGCGCGTTTGCTCATGCGCACGGCCTTGCCGTCCTTCATGACGTTGACGAGCTGGCCGATGAGGATCTGCATGTTCTCCCCCGGCTTGTCGCCGAAGGCGGCGCACATAGCCATCATGCGACCGATGTATCCGTGATGGTCGGCGCCGAGCATGTAGATCGCGACGTCGGCCGGATGGTCCTTGCGATGGCGCTTGTTGCGGTAGTAGGCGATGTCGGCGGCGAAGTACGCGTAGTTGCCGTCGGATTTGATGATGACGCGGTCCTTGTCATCGCCGTGCTTCGTCGATGCGAACCAGGTGGCGCCGTCCTTCTCGTAGATGTCGCCGCGTGCGCGCAGGTCGTCGATCGCCTTCTCGACCTCGCCGTCCTCGTACAGGCTGTTCTCATGGAACCAGACGTCGAAGCGGACGCGGAACTCCCTCATCGACTGCTGGATCTCCTCGAACATCATCGGCACGGCGCGCTTGCGGAACTCCTCGCGCTGTGCGGAGTCACCCTCGCCGAGCGGTTCGCCGTTGTCGTCCGTGCCGCCGTCGACGCGCGGCAGGTTGAGGATGTCGACGCCGTCGGCGTTCGCCTCGGCGATGACGCGGCGCGCGATCTCGTCGATGTAGGCGCCCTTGTAGCCGTCGATCGGCGTAGGCTCCTCATGCGCGGCCGCGACGAGCGACTTGGCGAAGCGGTTGATCTGCTCGCCGTGGTCGTTGAAGTAGTATTCGCGCACGACGTCGGCGCCGTTCGCCTCGAGCACGCGGGCCATCGAATCGCCGACGGCCGCCCAGCGCGTGCCGCCGATGTGGATCGGGCCGGTCGGGTTCGCGGAGACGAATTCGAGGTTGAGCGTGCGTCCGCTCAGATGGTCGTTGCGGCCGAAATCGGCGCCTTCTGCGAGCGCCTGGTCGACGATCTGCGCGGCCGAGGCCGAATCGAGCGTGATGTTGATGAAGCCGGGGCCCGCCACCTCGACGGTGTCGATGCCGTCGGCCTCATCGAGGCGCGCGGCGAAGAGCTCGGCCAGGTCGCGCGGCTTCATGCCGGCCTTCTTCGCGAGCTGCATCGCCGCGTTCGAGGCCCAGTCGCCGTGCGCGCGGTCCTTGGGACGCATGACCGCGAATTTGGATTCGTCGGGGATCAGATCGGCGGTCAGGTCGCCCGCCTGGCCGTCGGCAACAAGCTGCTGGGCGATGCCGTAGATAAGTTCACTTAACGCTTCAGGACTCATTCCACCAAGTCTACCGTCCAAGCAGACAGAATGGCGGCCTGCGACGCCTCACGGCGTGCGGACGGCGAGCTGCAGATCGGTGAGCGTCGTCAATGAGCGCGGCGGCAGCTGCACGGTCACGGCCCCGATGCGCAGCGGCGCCGGCGACTCATGTTCGTTCGTGACGACGGCGGCGATCGACCCGTCGGTCGTGCGGAACGCGGCCGCATGCAGGCCTGCGGCATGCTCCAGCCGGTGCTCGAGCACGACGGATCCGGGCTGCACGAAACGCGAGCAGTGCGCGAGGATGTAGTAGTCGGCGTTGCGCGTGACCGTATGCGTCCGCCCGTCGATCGTCAGCAGGCCGCGGTTCTGCGAGTGCCGGTGGTCGTTGCGCAGATAGTAGTAGTCGGGCCCTCCTCGCCCGTCGAGCGCGATGTTCCACAGCACGACCGACTGCGCCCAGTTGTTCAGCATCGCGATGACGCGCGCCGAGGTCTGCACGAGCGCGGCGTCCCAATTGCGCGGCCCCCATTCGCCGCCCGACGCTTCGGTCACCCAGATGCCCTTGTCCGGCCAGATGCGGTGGATGTCGCTCATCGTGCGCGATGCGCCGCCGTAGTAGTGCCATGCCGATCCGGCGACGGCGCGCAGCGCCCGCGGCCATGCGTACAGTTCGCGGACGAATCGGCCGTCGGGATAATGATCGGTCGAGTAATTGTGGTCCCAGCACAGGATGCGCACATCCCCCAAGCCGTGCCTGCGCAGGCGGGGCGCGAGGAAGTCGGCGATGAAACGCGCCTGCTGCGCCGGCGTCATCGCCATCGACGGCCAGCGCGACTGCGGATAGTCGGGTTCGTTCGTCGGCGTGACTCCGAAGACCTGCAGGCCGGCGTCGCGGTAATGCGCGATGAAACGCGCAAGATATTCGGCGTAGGCGCCGTACATGCGCGGCCGCAGATAGCCGGTCAGGCGCGTAAGCGGGCGTTTGCCGAGGATTGAGCGGTTCGTCTTCATCCATGCCGGGGCGCTCCACGGCGAGACGATGATCGCAAGCGGCGGGGCCGACGGATCGCCCGATGCGCGGATCGACTGCGCGACCTTGAGACACGGCATGATCATGCGCGTCTCTGGCGAGAAATCGAGGGAGCCGAGCCGCGGATCGGCGCGACGGCGCGTGAAGCGGTACGGGCGCGTCACATGGTCGGACGGTCCGATCGGCTGACGCAGCATCGAGATGCCTATGCCGTGGCGGACGCTGAACAGATCGGTCATCACGGCATGCCGCGCGGCGATGGGCAGCCGGCGGATCAGCGCGGCCGAGGCCTGCGTGAGCGAGGCGCCGAAACCGTCGATGCGTTGGCGGGGACGAGAAGCGTCGATCGCCAGCGCGGGGCCATCGTCCCCGGCGTCGGGCAGCAAGAAGCCGGACGGCGTGATCTCGCGCAGCGCTGCGGCGAGCGCGGTGTCGTCGGAGTTGGCGTAGCTGGTGAACATACGCATGAGCACACTGTATCGCGCGAGCGATGCGCAAGCGATGCAGTGTGCTCAGAGGGTATAGCGGGGCGTACGGTCCGGTCCGTTCAGGAGGCGTCCGGGCAGGCGGCGATGACGTCGATCTCGACGAGCGCGCCCTTCGGGATCATGTTGTTGCCGAACGCGACGCGCGCCGGCTTTACGGTGCCGGTGAAGGTCTTCGCGTAGACGGCGTCGACGGCGGCGAAGTCCTCGACGTTTCGCAGATAGATCGTCGCGCGGCAGACATGTTCGACGCCGCAGCCGGCGGCGGCGAGGATGTTCGTGATGTTCTTGAGCGCGCGGGCGGCCTGGTCGGCGGCCTCGACGCCGTCGAGCTCGCCGGTGGCCGGGTCGATGCCGAGCTGGCCGGAGACGAAGATGAATCCGTTCGCCTGCACGGCCTGGCTGTAGGCGCCGAGCGCGGCCGGCGCCTCCGTCGTCGCGATCGCCTTGAGATTTTCGTACATAACGGTTCCTTTCATCCAAGCGTCCCTGTGCGCCTGCTGCGACGTACGGGAACAGGTTATTCGGCATCATAACGGCGCCCATGGCACATGCGCCTTCAACGGTCACGTTGTGGTCAACGGCGTCGAGGCGTTTGCCGCCGGCATCGCGAACACGACCGTCGCGGAATGCACCCGAGGTATTCACGAGCGGAGACGGTTGCGAACGCCGCCGTCGCAGTCGACACCCGAATGGTTCGCCAACCCATCCGATTGCGAACATCGCGGCCATGTTGCGCACCGGTCATGTTCGCAAAGCGACGGGTTCGCGGACATGACCGGTGCGGAATACCTCCACGATGTTCGCAGATCAGGATTTCTGCGATCACGGATGCCGCACCTCGCGCACATGACGATCGCAGAACGCCGCAAAACAGCAGGAAACCCCGCCCTGAACAAATCAGGACGGGGCATCGGTGGGCTTAATGGGGTTCGAACCCACGACCTTTCGCTCCGGAGGCGAACGCTCTATCCACTGAGCTACAAGCCCGTTTGCACCTCTCTACTGTACACGAAAGCCGGACGTAGCGAAACCCGCCCTCCCCCGCAGCCGCCGTCCAGGCACCCGGACCGGATCCGCGCACTACACTGGGACTATGGATATGATGATGGATGGCATGCCGCTGCTCGACGAATACCAGTACGAGCGCCGCTTCTTCTGCAGGAACATGCCGGCGGAACTCGACGACGGCGACGCGCCGGAGCTCATCATCCAAAGCTATTTCGTACACGCCGACCGTTACGCGCTGCGCGTGCGCCTGACGACGCGAGCGCTGCGCGTCCCGATGGCCGCCGACCTCGACGCGCGCGCCGTGCTCGCCGAACACTGCGACGCGTTCCGCACGGCCACGCTCGGCGTCAAGGGACCGTCGGTGGGCGGCACGCGCTACGAGGCGTCGCGCGACATCGACGCGCAGATCGCGGCCTCGCTCGTGCTGCGCGGCGGCGACGTCATCATCAAGAACCGCTATACGGCGTGGATCGGCGCCGACGGCTGGAGCATCGACGTCTTCGGCGGTATGAACGCCCCGCTCGTCGTCGCCGCCGCGCAGCGCAGCACGCCGGTGACGAACCTGACCATCCCGCGCTTCTGCATCACCGAGATCACCGATGTGCCGCGATTCAGCAACGATGAGCTCTCATGGCGTCCGTTCGGGCAATGGTCCGACGACTTCGAACGTGAGCTCGAACGCAACGGGCCGTCGTTCCAACAGTCGTTCGGCAGGAACACGTTGGAATGACGGCCCGTACGGTCGACGCCGACGTCGGTCGGCGCCGGCTCAGTACATCAGCGTCGCGAGGCGGCGGCGTGCGCGCGCGACGCGTTCGTCGCCGGCGTCGGGGATGAGGAAGTACTCGAGCATGCGTTCGCGCGCCGGGTCCATCTGGTCGCGGTGCGCGGCGGCGAAGTCGAGCAGCCGGCCGAAGGCGTCGTCGATCTGTCCGCCGATCATGTCGACGTCGGCGACGGCGAGCTGCGCGTCAAGGTCGTCCGGGGCGTCGGCCGCCGCCTGACGCACGGCGCGCACATCGGCGTCGGCGGACCGGGCGAGCAGCAGCGCCTTCGCGCGTTCGCGGCGCGCGACGTCGTCGGACGCGTCGGCTTCGAGCACCTGCTCGTAGGCGGCCGCTGCGCCGGCGTAGTCGCCCTCCTGCGCGAGGCGGTGCGCTTCGGCGTGCGCGGGCGGCACCTGCATGGCCGCCGGCTGCGCGGCGTCGTCGGCGCCGGCGGCCGGCTCGATGTACGGGGCCGTGCCGGTCACGCCGGCCTGCGCGGCCACCTGCACGAGCTGCGGCAGCACATGCGTCGTGATCTGCTGGAGTTCGTCGTCGGTCGGCAGCCCCTCGAGGATCGGCATCGGGCGGCCGGCGATGAGCGCGAACAGCGCCGGGGCGCCCTGCACGCCGAAGGCCTGCGCGATCGCCGGATCCTTCGCGACGTCGACGCGCGCAAGCTGCAGCTGGCCGTTCATGCCGTTGACCGCGTCGCCGAGCGCACGCGCCATCGCGAAGCAGCGGTCGTCCGTCTCGACCCACATGAGCAGCACGACCGGGAACGTCGCCGACGATTCGACCATCGCCTGGAAGTTGCGTTCCGTCACGTCGATGACGTAGCCGCCGGCCGCGGGCGCGCCGCCCGCCTGCCCCGGTTCGGCCTTCGTCTGGTGCTTGAGCCCTTCAAGGTCGACCGCCCCCGCGAGCGAGATGCCCGGCTTGAAATCCTGTGCCATGATTGTTTGCCTCTTTTCGTATGTCTATGTCCTGCCGTGGCCGCGTGCGCGCCTCGGACGTCAGACGGCCTCGACCTTGACGACCTGTCGTTCGGCGCCGACGGCCTGCACCTTCTGCCCCGATTTCGCCGGCGGCACGTAGAGGGCGACGACGTTGACGTATGTCGCCTTCATCGTGCTCGTCGCCTTGCCGTCGGCGAAGATCGCGCGTTCGGCGTCGGAAGCCGGCTGCGATTCGCGGCCTTCGCCGGCGGTGCGAGTCCACACCGAGTTGATCTGCGCGACGACGAGGTCGCCGCCGTCCGCCGAACGCATGATCTGCATCTGCCCGTCGACCGGCGTGAAGGTCTGCTGCTGCGTGCCCTTGTTGCGTTCCATGCCCTCCTGCACGGTCGCGGACAGCTGCGCGAGGTTGTCGCGGAAGTAGTCGTCCTCGAAATCGTTCGCGTACTGGCTCTTCGAGCCGTTCTGCAGCACGTCGGCGTAGCGCGTCACGGCCTCTTTCGGCGTCATGACGAGGTTGCCGTCGTCATCATGCCCCATCTGCGAGCCGATCGACGGCACCGTGAACTTCGGCATCTTCGCGCCCTGGAACAGGCGCGTGACTCCCCACAGCCGGTAGTTCTCGCGCGCGTCGCCCTGCGTGAACACTAGCAGGCGCTCCGACTGCTGGTCCTCGGTCGTCGTCGTGATCGAGAACACGGCGCGCGGCCAGCCGTTGTCGGTCGGGATGACCGTCTGCGTCAGATCGTCCGGGATCGTCGTCTTCGGATCGAGCTTGCCGGTCTTCTGCGCGACCTTGAGTTCGCTCGTGCGGATCTCGAGTTCCGGACCGCTCATCGCCTGCGCGAGGTTCGCCGGATCCTTCGCGTCGTTGCATTCCTTGATCGTGGCGAGCAGATCGGCGCGGATGCGCTGCTCCTGCGCTTCGGTCAGGTCCGGCGTCGCGGACGCGGCCGATGTCGGCGCGTTCACCGTCGGCACCGTTCCCTCGCATGCACCGAGCGCACATGCCATGCCGAGTGCGAGCGCGGCCGCCGTGACTGCGGTCAGTGAACGTCGTGTCATCAGTCGTTCTCCTTGTCCTTCGCGTCCGCGTCCGCGTCGGCGTCGTCGGTGTCCTTGTCGTCCGGCTCGCCGTTCGCCGGCGGCGCCGCATCGTCCGTGTCGTCGGCGGCGTCCGTGTCGACATCCGCGACATCGTCGGTTTCCTCGCCGCTGTCGGCCGATTCGACGGTCACCGAGGCCTGCTCCGCGCCGTCGTCCACCGTCTCCATCGTCGTTGTCGTCTCTATCGTCGTTGTCGTCGTTGCGCCGTCGGTCGTCTCCGGCGCCGTGTCCGCGGACACGGCCGGGATCGAGCCGGTCTCCTCGCTCACGAGGCGCGCGAAGTAGGCCTGCAGCTCGTCCGGCGTGATGACGGACGTCGTCTCGTCGGACGAGGCCGACGGCGCCGCGCCGTGCGGCGTATCGGAGGCGTCCGCGTGGCGCGCCTGCTCGGCGACGAGGTTGCGCGACGTCGGATCGATGATCTGCGGCGTCTCGCTCGTCTCGTCCGCGGCGGCGCCCGCATGGCGTCCGTGGCGTCCGCGCGGCTTGCCGTTCGCGGTCTTCGGGCGCTTGCGCGGCTTCATGCTCGCGAAGGTGCCGGCGACGGCGGCCGCGATCGTCGTCGTCTCCTCGACCCGTTCCTTTTCCTTGCGCGGCTTGATGACCTTGGCGAAGCGATGGCGGCGCGTCTCCGGGTCCATCGCGAAGACCGACGCCGACAGGATCGCCAGGATGACGCACAGGCCGCCGGCGAAGTACCACGGCAGCGAGAAGTCCGGCACGCTCTGGCGCACCCAGTGCATGCGGATCGTGGCGTCCGACGCCTTGCCGCCGAAATCGACGACCGCGACCTGCGTCGCCTTCGCGTCGTTCAGCTGCAGCGCCGCGCTCGTCTTGCCGCATGCCGTGCTCGCCCACATGTCCGAATCGGCGAAGGCGACCTGCTGGTCGGAGGTGGAGGCGCTGCCGTTCGCCTTCTCGGTGACCGTCGACAGCGTGCTCCAACTATCGAGCCCGGTCACGCGCGTGTACGATTCGCCGGAAAGCCAACCGGAGGCGTCCTTCGGGCTGCCGATCGCGATGCAGGTCGACGGTTCGGCCGCCGCGTCGTTCGCGGCCGCATCCTTCGTGTCCGTCGACGGCGTGGCCGTCGCGTCGGCGGACGGTTCGACGGAGGCGGCGTCCACGCGGATCTGCACGCTCTTGTCGACCAGATCGAGCACGCCGGGGTCGATGACCGCATACCGCGTGCCGTCCAGATGCGCGACCGCGGTGACGTCCTGGCTCGGCTTCCAGATCGTCTGGTTGAGGATGCCGAAGACGATGCAGGTCACGGCGAGCAGGCCGAAAATCGGCGTCACGATGCCGCGCATGATCTTCGCATGCCGGGAAGGCACCGGATGCCTGCGCGGCACATGCGTTTCTTCTTCTTGACCGTCGTTCATCACGTATCCATTCTACAAGTCGCGGCCCTTCACAACTCCCTCACCTTCCTGACGAATAAATCGGGCAGAGGCGTTACTGTGGTGGCTATGCAACATACTTCTCTAGTAACTTCTATCACACGCGCCGCATCAGTAGTCAGCGCGCTCGCTTTATGCGTAAGCATGGCGGCCTGCGGGTCGGGTTCGTCGGACGGATCCGCGAGCGCCTCGTCGAGCGCGAGCGCGACGCTGCCGAAGCTCGAAGGCGTCAAAGTGACCGGCACTCCGGGCGAGAAGCCGAAGGTCGAGTTCAAGAAGGGGCTCAAGATCGAGAACAACAGCGTCGCAGTGCTGCAGGAAGGTGACGGCGACGCGATGAAGAGCGGCGACCGCATCTGCGCGCAGCTCACACAGTACAGCGCGAGCTCCGGCGAGGAGGTCGCCACGACGTGGGAGCAGAACGTGCCCGACTGCTCGCTCGTCTTCAATCCCGAGGACGGCGTCGCCAACGTGGAGAGCGCGACGCTCGCGCAGATCGCGAACACGACGCTCAAAGGCAAGAAGCTCAACACGACGATCGGCATCGGCATCAACGACGGTTCCGGCGACGACAACGCGTACATGCTCATCATGACGCCGGTCTCGCAGTCGACGGACTACACGCAGGCGCAGGGCGAGAAGGTCAAGGACATCCCGTCCGATCTGCCGAAGGTCACGTTGGACGCCTCCGGCAAGCCGTCGATCGACATGAACGGCTACAAGGGTTCGGACAAGCTCGTCGTGCAGCCGCTCATCAAGGGCGACGGTCCGAAGATCGACGAGAACACCTACGCGGCCGTCGTCAACTACACCGGCTGGCTGCTCGACGGCACGCAGTTCGATTCGTCATGGGACCGCAACCAGACCTTCGACGCCGTGCTCAGCAACATGATCAAGGGCTGGCAGGAGGGCCTCGTCGGCCAGACGGTCGGCTCGCAGGTGCTGCTCATCGTGCCGCCGGACCTCGGCTACGGCGATCAGGAGAGCGGCTCGATCCCGGCGAATTCGACGCTCGTCTTCGTCGTCGACATCCTCGCGAAGTACTGACGCGCGCGTCATCACATCAGATACGGCGGTGGCCGCCATCCCCCGAATGGGATGGCGGCCACCGCCGTTTTCGTCCTGTCTGCGGCGCATGCCGCGGCGGGACGCTAGAACAGCCGCAGCGAGTCGTCGTCGGAGCCGCGCATGTCGTCGTAGTCGAGGATCAGGCATTCGAATCCGCGGTCGACGGCGAGCGTGCGCGCCTGCGGGGCGATCGTCTGCGCCGCGAAGATGCCGCGCACCGGCGCGATGAGCGGGTCGCGGTTGAGCAGTTCGCAGTAGCGCGTGAGCTGTTCGACGCCGTCGATGCCGCCGTGCCGTTTGATCTCGATCGCCACATGGGTGCCTTCGGCGTCGACGGCCATGATGTCGACCGGGCCGATCGGCGTCGGATATTCGCGCCGCACGAGCTTGGCCCCTTTGCCGATGCGTTCGATCTGTTCGGCGAGGTAACGCTGCAGATGGTCCTCGACGCCGTCCTTCTTCAGCCCCGGATCCTCGCCGAGGTCGTAGGTCTCGTCGGAGTAGATGTGCTGCAACGTGACCTCGAGGACGTCGTTCGACTTCGTCGCGCACGCGCGGATGACCTTCTGCGGTGCCGCCGTCTCGACGTCATCGTCGGCGTCCGTCGGCGTGATGTCCTTGATCGTGCACGGCGCCGCCATCCAGTTGAGCGGCTTGTACGAGCCGAGCTCGGAGAAGATGAGCAGGCTGTCGTCCGCCTTGATCAGCAGGACGCGACGCGCGAGCGGCAGCGTCGCCTGAAGTCGTCCGGTGTATTCCGCGCTGCAGTCGGCAACAATGATTCGCATGAGGCACCACGATACCGCGTGCCGCGCCCGGGCACAACGCGACGGAACAGCGGCCGACTGCGGCACGCGGCGCCCGCGGATATGCGAAGGGCTCCAGGTTCCACGTGATTCGTGGGACCCGGAGCCCTTGCGACGTGAAGGTCGCCGGCGGTCACTGGATGCCGGTCTCGTCGATCGGCTGGTTCGCCATCGTGCGGCCGTGCTCGACGACGACGGTCAGCTTGTTCGAGTCGAAGGAGATGAATCCGTCGGTCACCTCGAAGGAATGCTTCGCGCCGTCCGGTTCGGTGACGACGAGCGGACCCTCCTGGATGACGGAGAGCACCGGCTCGTGTCCGGGCAGGATGCCCATGCCGCCCGCATAGGCGGGCACGAGCACGGACTTCGCCACGCCGCTCCAGACCGGATGGTCAGCGGAGACGATATTCACGTCCATCGTCGCGCCGGCCATGATCACTCACCGTATTCCTTCTGCATCTTGTGCCACTTCTTCTCGAGGTCGTCGATGCCGCCGATGCCCGAGAACGCCTGCTCCGGGACGGAGTCGTAGACGCCGTCGCAGATGCGAGTGAACGCCTCGATCGTCTCCTCCGCCGGCACATAGGATCCCGGGACGCCGGTGAACTTCTCGGCGACGTAGAAGTTCTGGCCGAGGAACTGCTCGATCTTACGCGCGCGGTTGACGATCATCTTGTCCTCTTCGCCGAGCTCGTCGATGCCGATGAGGGCGATGATGTCCTGCAGTTCCTTGTTGCGCTGCAGGATCGCCTTGACGCGGTTCGCGCAGTCGTAGTGCGCCTGACCGACATAACGCGGGTCGAGGATGCGGGAGGAGGAGGACAGCGGGTCCACGGCCGGGTAGATGCCCTTCGACGCGATGTCGCGCGAGAGCTCGGTCGTCGCGTCGAGGTGGGCGAAGGTCGTCGCCGGTGCCGGGTCGGTGTAGTCGTCGGCGGGGACGTAGATCGCCTGCAGCGACGTGATCGAATGGCCGCGCGTCGACGTGATGCGCTCCTGAAGCGCACCCATCTCGTCGGCGAGGTTCGGCTGGTAGCCGACCGCGGACGGCATGCGGCCGAGCAGCGTCGAGACCTCGGAGCCCGCCTGCGTGAAGCGGAAGATGTTGTCGATGAACAGCAGCACGTCCTGGTTCTCGACGTCGCGGAAGTACTCCGCCATCGTCAGCGCGGTCAGCGGGACGCGCAGACGCGTGCCCGGCTGTTCGTCCATCTGGCCGAAGACGAGCGCGGTCTTCTCGAGCACGCCGGCCTCGTCCATCTCGCCGATCAGATCGTTGCCCTCACGGGTGCGTTCGCCGACGCCGGCGAACACGGATACGCCGCCGTGGTTCTGCGCGACGCGCTGGATCATCTCCTGGATGAGGACGGTCTTGCCGACGCCCGCGCCGCCGAACAGGCCGATCTTGCCGCCCTGCACGTACGGCGTGAGCAGATCGATGACCTTGATGCCCGTTTCGAACATCTGCGTCTTCGATTCGAGCTGGTCGAAGGCCGGCGGGTTGCGGTGGATCGGCCAACGCTCCTTGATGACGATCTTCTCGCCCGGCTTCTTGTTGAGGATGTTGCCGGCGACGTCGAAGACATGGCCCTTCGTCACATCGCCGACCGGCACCTCGATCGGGCCGCCGGTGTCACGCACCTCGGTGCCGCGCACAAGGCCGTCGGTCGACTTGAGGGCCACGCAGCGCGCCGTCGAATCGCCCAGATGCTGTTCGACCTCGAGGGTGATGACGGCGTCCTTGATCTCGCCCTCTTCCTCCTGGCCCATCTGCTTGATCTCGACCTGCAGCGCGTTGTAGATGTCCGGCATGTGACCGACAGGGAACTCAACGTCGATGACCGATCCCTGAATACGCGTCACATGACCGACGATTGGCTCCGCGGCGGTGTCGGCGGCCGCAGTGGTCTGTTTCTCAGCCATTTCGCGTTCCTACTCTTCCTTCTTGTTCAATGCATCGGCGCTGCCGATGATTTCGGTAAGTTCCTGGGTGATCGATGCCTGGCGCGATGCGTTGAGCTTGCGGGTCAGGTCGTTCATCAGTTCGCGCGCGTTCTCCGTGGCCGTGTGCATCGCGTTCTGCCGGCACGCCACCTCGGAGGCGGCCGCCTCAAGCAGGCACTCGTGGATGCGCGAGCGCACGTACTTCGGCAGCACGGCGTCGAGCACCTCGTCGAGGCTCGGCTCGAAGGCGTACAGCGGCATCGCCGTCGTCGCCGTCGGATCGGGACGCTGCGCGTCCTTGTCCTCGATGATCTCGACCGGCAGCATGCGCAGCACGCGCACCTTCTGCACGACCATGTTGATGAACTCGGTGTAGACGATGTACAGCTCGGATACGCCGCCCTGGTCGGCGGGAAGCATATACGCGTCCAGCAGCGCGCGGGAGATCGCGTCGGCGACTTCGACGCCAGGCCTCTCGGTATCGCCTTCCCAGGTCTGTGCGAGCGGGCGGTTGCGGTACTTGTAGTACGAAACACCGCGGCGACCATAGACGAACAGTTCCGGCTCCTTGCCGGCCTCGTCGAGACGCGCCAGCAGATCCTCGGTTTCGCGGATGATCGATGAAGTGTACGCTCCGGCCATGCCACGGTCCGCCGTCAAGGCGAGGACGGCAACACGGGGGTTGTCGCCCTCCTTCTTGACGATCGGGTGTGAGATATGGGAGTGGGATACCAGTGTCTGGACGGCATCGAAAATCGCATCGGTGTACGGCTTCGCGTTGAGCGCCACCTCACGGGCCTGCGCGATATGCGAAGCCGCGATCATCTCCTGGGCGTTGAAGATCTTCTCCAACGAACCCGTGGAGGCGATCCTGCCCTTTAATGCGAGTTGCGATCCCATAGGTTACTTCTTTTCCTGCGCTTCGGCGTCCTTGGCCTTGCGGCCCTGGGCCTTGATCTGCTCCTGATCGACCGGCGTGACGCCCTTCGGCGTCGGCTTCTTGTCGATCAGCGGTTTGCCGGCCTTCGTCACATAGGTCTCACGGAAGGCGTCCACGGCCTTGTCCAGCGCCTCTTCGGTCTGATCGGTGAAGTCGCCGGTGTCGTGGATCGTCTTGAGGATGTCGGTGTTGCGGTCGAGGTACTCGAGCAGGCCCTTCTCGAAGGGCAGCACGTCGGCGACCTCGAGGTCGTCGAGCTTGCCATGGGTGCCGGCCCACACGGAGACGACCTCCTGCTCCATCGAGAACGGGGAGAACTGCGGCTGCTTGAGCAGCTCGGTCAGGCGTGCGCCGCGGTTGAGCTGGGCCTTCGACGCGGCGTCCAGATCGGACGCGAACATCGCGAAGGACTCGAGCGAGCGGTAGCGCGCCAGCGAGATCTTCAGCGTGCCGGAGACCTTCTTGAGCGCCTTCGTCTGCGCCGCGCCGCCGACGCGGGAGACGGA
This sequence comes from Bifidobacterium castoris, assembly GCF_003952025.1. Taxonomy (GTDB): domain Bacteria; phylum Actinomycetota; class Actinomycetes; order Actinomycetales; family Bifidobacteriaceae; genus Bifidobacterium; species Bifidobacterium castoris. The sequence continues at coordinate 25,740 of NZ_QXGI01000009.1, forward strand.
GATGCCGACGTCCACGGCGGGACGCTGGCCGGCGTTGAAGAGGTCGGACTGCAGGAAGATCTGTCCGTCGGTGATCGAGATCACGTTCGTCGGAATGTACGCGGAGACGTCGTTCGCCTTCGTCTCGACGATCGGCAGACCGGTCATCGAGCCGCCGCCCAGATCGTCGGAGACGCGTGCGCAGCGTTCGAGCAGGCGGGAGTGGAGGTAGAAGACGTCGCCAGGATACGCCTCACGTCCCGGCGGGCGGCGCAGCAGCAGCGAGATCGAACGGTACGCCTCGGCCTGCTTCGACAGGTCGTCGAAGACGATGAGGACGTCCTTGCCGTTGTACATCCAGTGCTGGCCGATGGCCGAGCCGGTGTACGGCGCGATGTACTTGAAGCCCGCGGAATCCGACGCCGGGGACGCGACGATCGTCGTGTACTCCATAGCGCCGGCCTCTTCGAGGCTCTGCCTGACGGAGGCGATAGTCGAACCCTTCTGGCCGATGGCCACGTAGATGCAGCGCACCTGCTTCTTCGGATCGCCCGACTCCCAGTTCTCCTTCTGGTTGATGATCGTGTCGATCGCGATGGCCGTCTTGCCGGTCTGGCGGTCTCCGATGATGAGCTGGCGCTGGCCGCGGCCGATCGGCGTCATCGCGTCGATCGCCTTGAGGCCGGTGGACATCGGCTCGTCGACCGGGTGGCGGTGCATGACGTCGGGGGCCTGCGCCTCGAGAATACGGCGTCCTTCGCTCTTGATCTCGCCCAGACCGTCGATCGGGTTGCCCAGCGGGTCCACGACGCGGCCGAGGAATCCATCGCCGACCGGCACGGAAAGCACCTCGCCGGTACGGCGGACCTCCTGGCCTTCCTCGATGCCGACGAAGTCGCCGAGGATAACCACGCCGATCTCGCGGGCGTCAAGGTTGAACGCCAGGCCAAGGGTGCCGTCCTCGAAGGTCAGCAGCTCGTTGGCCATGCAACCAGGCAGTCCCGTCACATGCGCAATGCCGTCGCCGGCCGTCGCGACGTGGCCGACCTCCTGGGTCGGCGTCTCCGACGGCGTGTACGCCTCGACGAAATCATCGAGCGCCTTGCGTATCGTGGCGGGATCAATGGTCAGTTCTGCCATGATCACTCCTTATTGTTGTGTATACATTCGTGTGGGTCCTCTTCGCGGACCCGTGGGACGTGGGGGCGTGGAGCCTCCTCGCGTCACTCGGCGGTGCCCGCCTTCACCTTGCGCCTGAGCGCCTGCAGCTGCGCGACGACGGTGTTGTCGGTCACCTCGTCGCCGACCTGCACGCGCATGCCGCCGATGACGTTCCTGTCCACGACGAGGTGGATGTGCACCGGCCGGCCGACCTTCTTCGTGTAGATCTTCGCGAGGCGTTGGATCTGCTCCTCGCTCAGCTCGGTCGCCGCCGTCACCGTGACCATCGACTCCCCCATATGGCGGGAGAACTTGTTGATGAGCCACTGGATCGTCTCGAGGTACCGGCGGTTGCGCGGATTGCGCGTGCTGTGTTCGGCGAGACGCACGGTGATGCGGTTGAAGTGGGCGTCGTCGATGAGGGCGTGCAGCAGGTCGTAGCGCGCCTCGAGCGGTCCGTCGTCGTCGGAAAGGTCCGCACGGACGACGGGCAGGTTGAGCAGGGCCGACTGCAGCTGCGCGAGTTCGATCGACACCTGCAGCGTCTTGCCGTCCTTGTCCGCCTGGTACATCATGGCGTCCACCGCGAAGTCCTCCACGGCGTTGTCGATGTCACGGGCGCGGCTCCAGCTGCGGCCGACGAGATCGACGAGGATCGCCATCGTCATGTCCAGGACCTTGCCGCCGAACAGCTCGTTGAGCAGGCGGACCTTGTCCTCGGTCGGACGGCCCGGATCGGTCAGAGCGCGCTGCAGGCGCGGGTTCTTGTCGAGCACGTACGTGATCGTGAACAGTTCGTTGCCGATCTCCCACGCGTCGTCGCCCGACGCGCTGAGCCGCTTGGCGAACGAGTCACGCGATTCGCGATCGGCCACTCGTGATGCTTCTCCTTGCAACTGTCACCTCCCTCCTTGCAGATACGTGCTACTTGTTGTCTTCGGACTGTTCCAGATCGGCGATCATCTTGTCGAGCATGTCCGACTGGACCGTCGGATCCTGAAGCTGCGTCTGCAGGATCTTGCCGGCAAGCGACGTGGCGATCGTGCCGACTTCGCCCTTGAGGCTGACCATCGCCTTCTGCTGCTGCGATTCGAGCGAGCGTTCGGCGTTGGCGGTGATCTGCGCGGCCTCGGTCTCGGCGCGCGAACGCGCGTCGGCGATGATGTGCGACGCCTCGGCGCGCGCGTCGTCGCGGATCTTCGACGCCTCGACGCGGGCGGTGCTCAGCTGCGCCTGATACTTCTTCTTGGCTTCCTCGGCGTCTTTCTGAGCCTGTTCCGCCTTGGCGAGGCCACCCTCGATCTTGGCGGCGCGCTCATCGAACACGGACTGGAACTTCGGCAGGAAGAACTTGTAGAAGAACGCGGCCACGATGACCAGGATGATCAGCGACCAGACGATGTCATAGATCTCGGGAAGGAACAGCTGGATGCCGTCGTTTTCCGCCATGTCCATGATTCGTTCTCCTCCTTTCATGTCCTCAAGTGATGATTCGTGTCGCTACTCGACCCGGATCACTGGAAGATGAACGCCGCGACGAAGCCGAGCAGCGCGAGGACCTCGACGAACGCCAGACCCAGGAACATCAGCGTCTGCAGACGGCCACCCAGCTCGGGCTGGCGCGCGGTGCTCTCGATCGTCTTGCCAATCAGGATGCCCAGACCGATGCCGGGTCCGATGGCGGCAAGACCGTAGCCGACGACGTTCAGGTTGCCCGCAACCTCAGCGAGGGTAACGATATCCATGGTTGTTTCCTTTCTGGTTCATTGCTTGATGCAACAAAATCATGCCGGCGGTCAGTCGATCTCCGGATAGCTCATATTGATGTACGCGGTCGTCAGGATCGCGAAGATGTACGCCTGCAGCGCCGCGACGAGGATCTCGAAGAGATACATGAACATGCCGGCTGCGAAGGTCACGACGCCGAAGGGCATCATCACCTTGTTCACGACGTCGATGAGGAAGTACTGCGTCGCCGACAGGCACAGCGCGAGGATGAGATGGCCGGAGACCATGTTCGCGAAGAGTCGGATCGTCAGCGAGAACGGGCGGATGACGAGCAGCTCGAGCAGCTGGATCGGCGAAAGCAGGATGTAGATCGGCCACGGGACGCCCTTCGGGAACAGCTCGTCGCGCAGAAAGTGGCCGAGGCCCTTCTCGCGGATGCCGGCGATCCAGTACTGGAAGAAGCACCACATCGCGAACACGAGCGGCAACGTGATCGTCGCGCTCGCCGCGATGTTCATGCCCGGGACCTCGCCGCACAGGTTGAAGACGAGCAGCGTGAGGAACACGGTCGTGATCATCGGCACGTAACGCTTGCCGCGCGCCTCGCCCATGACCTGATAGACGATGTCCGTCTTCGTGAAGTTGACGATCCATTCGACGGCGCTCTGCCAACGTCCCGGCACGAGTTTCGCGCGCGCCGCCGTGATGCCCAGCACGAGCATCAGGATGATCGCGGCGAGGATGCGCACGAAGATGATGCGGTTGATCGCGAACGGAGTGCCCTGGAACAGGATCTCCGGAGGAAGGAAGTCGTCGATGCTCGGCATATGCATCGACGACTCTGCGAGCGTGACGGCGCCTGCGGCGAATGCATCAACCATTCATGCCTCCTGATGTTACGAATTGTCTGATGACAGTGTAATCCGACTGATGTCCAGTACGTACCGCGTATGTGACGGCGAGATTACCGCACCGGCGATGTTCCACCGATGTGCCGACGTCAGGTTCAGCAGCGTGCGAACATGCGCGTCATGCGCTATCGCGCCCGCCCTGAGGCGTCCTCTCTCCTCGTCTTCCTCATGCGCCGTTTCTCATGTGCCGGGGTGGTGACCGCCTCGGCGCCGTGAAGCGTATTGGGACCTTATCTTTCCACTGACGGCGATTATTGGCCTGATAGTGGACATCGACGATCCGCGCGCGTCGCCGCGTCCCGTTCGCGTCCGAACGCCGGCGTTTCGTACGGATCAGTCGTGCGGGACGATGAGGCCGTAGCCGTCGTCGAGGAACGGGCGGAAGCCGTCCTCGCGCGGCGAGCTCGGCGCGTGGCGCACGACGTGGTCGGTGCCGGGGCGGCGCTGCGCGCGCAGCTGCGGCACCTCGGTCAGGTCGTACGGCGTCATCTGGTAGACCCAGTTGAGCCAGTTGCGCCACAGCAGGTTCGCGTGCGCGCGCCACGAGAACAGCGGTTCGATCGTCGGGTCGTCGTTCGGGAAGTAGTTGGTCGGGAACGGCACGTTGTCGAGGCCGCGCTCCATGTCGCGGCGGTACTCCTCGGCGAGCGTGTATTTGCCGTACTCCCAGTGACCGAGCGCGAACACCTCGGAGAAGTCGCGCGTCGCGATGAGGCCCGGGCCCGAGCGCGGCCCCCAGGTCAGGACCTGCAGGTCCGGGTTCGCGGCCACATCCTGCTCGCTGACGGCGGCGACGCGCGAATGCGGCTGCAGCGCGATCTCGTCGAAGCCGTTCGTCAGGAAGCAGTATTCGTCCTGCAGATACTGCGGGAAGACGCCGAAGATCTTCTCGGGAAGGCCGATCTTGCGCACGCCGTAGCGGTGGTTGAGCGCGCCCATCGCGCCCCAGCACAGATACATCGTCGAGAACACATGGCTCGCGGCCCAGTCGAGGATGCGCCTGAACTCGTCCCAGTAGTCGACCTGCTCGAAGGGAAGGTGCTCGACCGGCGCGCCGGTGACGATGAGGCCGTCGTAGTAGTTGTCGGCGAAGGACTCCGGCGGCTCGTAGAACTTGACGAGATGGTCGGCGCTCACATGCGTCGACTCGTGCGTGCCCGTCTTCATGAAGTCGATGTCCACCTGCAGCGGCGATTTCGAGATCAGCCGCAGCAGCTGCGTCTCCGTCTCGATCTTCTTCGGCATCAGGTTGAGGATGACCATCTTGAGCGGACGCACGCGCTGCCGCTCCGCCTCGGGCTTCTCGAGCGCGAAGATGCGCTCGGAGTCGAGGATGTCACGCGCCGGGAGGCCTCCGGGAATTTTGATAGGCATGGTTTCCTATTATGTGCGCACGGCATAACAAAAGCCGATCCTCACGACGCAAGCATCACGACACGCCGATGATTGACATTTGGATTCATGCGTGTATATTGGTGAGAGCTGTGCAAAACAGCCGACGCGGGGTGGAGCAGCTCGGTAGCTCGCTGGGCTCATAACCCAGAGGTCCATGGTTCAAATCCATGCCCCGCTACCAACAAGGCCGGAGATCTACGGATCTTCGGCCTTCTGCGTTGCGCCGGCGGCCCGCTCTGCGACGCCGCCGCAACAGACGCCATAGCAAAATCGTCCACTGGCGGAACCCTTGCGACCAGTAGCTGAATCAACGGAAAAGCACAAACGCGGCCGCGTATATTGAATGCACCATCGGCTACATAACAACAACAAGGAGGCCATATGGCTGAGGCAACCAACACCGCGCCGCTCGCAGGCATCAAGGTCATCGATTGGACGCAGGTGCAGTCGGGTCCGTCCTGCACGCAGATCCTTGCATGGCTCGGCGCAGAGGTCATCAAGCTGGAGAAGGTCCATGGCGGCGACCCGACCCGCAACGAGATGAACGACGTCGACGGCTCCTACTCGCTGTACTTCCTGCAGCTCAACGCCAACAAGAAGTCGATCACCCTCGACATGAAGGATCCGGAAGGCAAGAAGATCCTCACCGATCTGCTCAAGGACGCCGATGTCTTCGTCGAGAACATCGGCCCGGGCGATGTGGAGAAGCTCGGCTTCGGCTGGGATGAGGTCCACAAGATCAACCCCAAGTGCATCATGGCATCCCTGAAGGGCTTCAACCAGGGCAGCCGCTTCGAACACGTCAAGGCCTTCGAGCCGGTCGCGCAGTGCGCCGGTGGCGCCGCTTCGACGACCGGCTGGTGGGAAGGCGACGAGAACATCCCGACCCAGTCCGGCGCCGCGCTCGGCGACTCGAACACCGGCATGCATCTGACGATCGCGATCCTCGCCGCGCTGATGCAGCGCGAGCGCACCGGCGAAGGCGTCTTCGTCTACCAGTCGATGCAGAACGCCGTGCTCAACCTGTGCCGCATCAAGCTGCGCGACCAGCTCATCCTCGACCACCTGCATCAGCTGTCCTACTACGACTGCTATCCGGGCTACAAGTTCGGCAAGGCGATCCCGCGCGCGGCCAACGCCGAAGGCGGCCTCGTGCTTGGCTGGTGCTACCGCGCGAAGGGCTGGGAGACCGATCCGAACGCCTACGTGTACATCGTCATCCAGCAGTCCGAGAAGGGCTTCGAGGAGTTCTGCAACGCGATGGGCTTCCAGGACTGGCTCACCGATCCGCGCTTCAACACCGCGAACGCCCGCGACGAGCACAAGCAGGAAGTGTACAAGCGCGTCGAGGAATACACGATGCAGTACGACAAGCACACGCTGACGGAGGAACTCGGCGCCAAGGGCGTCCCGGTCGGCCCGGTGCTCGACTGGAACGAGCTCGAGAACGACCCCGACCTCAACGAGGACGGCACGTTGGTCACGATCGACCAGGGTGACGCCCGCGGCACGTTCAAGACGATCGGTCTGCCGTTCACGATGAGCAACTACACGCCCGACTACCAGCGCGCGCCGAAGCTCGGCGAGAACAACGAGGAGATCCTCACCGCCCTCGGCTACACCGAGGACCAGATCAAGGACCTCGCGACGAAGGGCGTCATCGGCTCCAACGACGGCGTCAAGGCCGACCTGACCGCCGCTTCTGAAGCCTGAGCCACACCACGGCCCATGAATGACGAGGGGGCGGCAACCGGACACCGGTTGCCGCCCCCTCGCTGCATCTCGGTCACGTTTCCACGTACTCTTCCGGAGCCATCGCCCGGGAAGGGTCCGAGGGGGGGGCGCTTGCACATCAGATCCTTCGCCGGCACCGATCGGGGACGCCGAGCGAAGAGGAGGCCTTCCCTAATCCACCGATCCCGCATCCCTCAACAGCACCTCGGCCAAGGCGGAGATCACCGGCTGCGGTACATGCGAAGTGACTATGGAGGGGGCGCCGCCCGTTTGCACATCCAGCGCATGCAACGATGCGAGCGCACCCGCCCCGCCCCTTCGGATGGCGTCGAAGGCGAGGTCCTTGCCTACGTTCGGCATCTGCGCGTCGAGCAGGATGCGGCGGCAGTCCTCGACGAAGGGGCTGTCCGCGACGCATGCCCCTTCCACGCTGAGTTCCATCGTCTGGTCGACCGGGACATCGTGCGCCGTGATGCTCAGCGACAGCGCATGGTCGTCATATCCCGTGACGCAAGCGTGGCCGACGCCCCCGATGGATGCGTGCACATCCTTCCCGGGATCCTTGAGCGGAGCCACACCGCGAATGGTGAAGGTCCAGTCGCGCAACCGCGGCACGCAGCCGGCCTCGCCGGATGCCGGCTCGACGATGAGCCGCATGCCGCGCCTATCCCATTGCTGCGAGATGACGGTCCGGGCGCATCGGCCGTCGCGGACATGGGCCCATACACCGTCGTCCTCGATAAGCGTGAACGTCCCATCGCCCGGGAACGCCAGCACTTGCATATGCCGCGGATTGGCTATGGTGTTGAGCGCCGGTCCATCACCGACCTCTTGCATCGGGATGATCGCCCCCGCTTTGGCGAACACCGGCGTCGCGTCGATCGTCCTCCAAACGCTCAGGCGGCGGCCACCGGAACCGGCCGTGTACCGCCTTCCGTCGAAGAAATCGAACCACTCCCCCTGCGGCAGCCAAAGATCCGCACGCCCGCGTCGGCTTTCCGGGTCATTGCGCCGGGTGATGGGCGCCGCGACCAGTTCCGTGCCGAAACGGTATTCGTTCGGATACCAGTAGGCCGCATCCTGTTGGGGGTGTTGCCAGTACATCGGTTCGACCAGCGGCCGTCCGTCGCGCGCCGCGCGGTGGTTCATGGTGTAGAGGTAAGGGATCAGCGCCTGACGCAGACGCAGCGATCGGACCATCGCCGACCGCACCGGTTCCGGGAAGTTCCACGGCTCCTTGCCCGAGAACGGGGAGCTGCTCGAATGCAGCCTGTTGATGGGGCTGAACACGCCGTATTGGTACCAGCGGGCCTCCAGCTCGTCGTCGCGGTAGCCGAGCATGTGGCCGCCTATATCATGGCTCCACCAGCCGTAGCCGATGTTGGAGGCCGTTGCGGTGAAGCGCGGCTGGAAATCGAGCGACTCCCAGGTCATCACCGTGTCGCCCGAGAACCCTATCGGGTAACGATGCGAGCCGGGGCCGGCATAGCGGCTGAAGGTGAGGGGCCAGTGGCCGTCACGGCCCGAATCGAGGTAGCGGCTGTGGTTGAGCATCCATAACGGATCGAGGCCGCGCTGTCTGGTGACGCCGCCCTGTTGCCAGTCGACCCACCAGAAGTCGACTCCGTCGCGGCTCAGACGCTCCATCATCGTCAGGTAGGCGTCCATGAACCGTGGACTGGATGGGTCGAACTCCACCGGATCGCCGGAAGCCGGGTCGATGCGCATGTCCCGCGCCACCTGCGGATACTCGTCCTCGAAGGCGCGGATGCCGTCGCGCGGATGCTCGTTGAGCGTCACATGCAGCCCACGCCCATGCAGTTCGCGCAGGAACCCCCGGCGGTCCGGGAAGAGGTCCGTGTTCCAGCTATAGCCGGTCCAGCCCGAACCATACTTCGGGTCCGGGTCCGTGATGTGCCAATCCATGTCGATGACGGACACGGTGAACGGGATGCCCTCCGCGGCGAAGCGGTCCATGAGGTCAAGGTATTCCCGCTGGCCATAGCGGTAGAACCTGCTCCACCAATTGCCGAGCGCGAACCTCGGGATCAGCGGGGTGGGCCCGGTGAGCCGGTGGAAGTCCTCGACGGCTTCGGTGAAACGCAGGCCATAGCCGAAGAAATACAGATCGCGGCGGTCGGCGTCGCGAACGCGTGCGGTGGGCCAGGTGCCGAACGGGTTGTCGACGCCGTTGACCTGCGCACGTTCGGCGATCACGTTGTCATCGGTGTCGTCAAGCACCGCCCAACCGTCGCGGGAGAGCACTCCGTCGCCCAACGGTATCGCGCCGTCCGCCTCGTCGAGGGTCTTCGCCGTGCCCTTGAGGTTGCCTTTCGGCTCATCCCCGTAATGCCAGGTGTTGAACTGGCTGCCGGGAACGCCTTTGACGATGACGCTCAGCCCTTCCTTGCTGAACGGCTTGCCGTCGTATTCGAGCCGCAGCGCGGGCGTGTCGATCCGCACACCGCCATCAAGCCGGGTGATGCGGGCATGTATCTCCCGGCCCAATGCGCGATTGAGCACCGTCTGCGTCGGACGGTCCTCGAACTCCCCGTCCGCTGACCATTCGAGGCGGATCAGGGAGTCGGTGAGCACCGAAATGCGCCAATGCCCGCCTTGAACGATCTGATCAGCCGGGGCCATCGGATGAAGGGTATCGGCAAACCCGCGGAATGCGTCGTAGGTCATCGTGGTCTCGCTTTCATGTTCACTTGCCGCTGCCTGCGGCCACACCGGCTATGAACTGCTTCTGGAAGATGAGGTAGATAATGATAACCGGCACGATGGCCAGGCTCGTGGCCGCGAACAGGCCGCCGTAATCGGTGCCGTACTGGCCGTTGAACAGCTTGAGGCCCACGGCGAGGAGCTGCTTTTTCTCGTCGGTGATCATGAGGAACGGCCACAGGTAGTCCTCCCAGTTCCACAGGAATGTGAAGATGGCGAGCGCGGCTATCGTGTTGTGGCTCATCGGCAGGATGATGCGGTGGAAGATGCGCGTGTCGGAGGCGCCGTCGAGTTTGGCGGCCTCGATGAGCTCATCGGGGATGACCGAGATCGACTGGCGGAACATGAAGATGCCGAACGCGCTGATGAGGCTGGGCACGATGAGCGACGTGTACGTGTCGAGCCAACCGAACTGCGTCATCATCTCGTACTGCGGGATGATCGTGACGGCCCAGGGCACCATCATCGTGCTCATGACGACGCCGAACAGCAGGTTGCGGCCGCGGAAGCGCATCTTCGCGAAGACGAAGCCGAGGGCCGCGCTCGTGTAGATGACGATGACCGTCTTGACGGTGGCGATGAACAGCGAGTTGGCGAACAGCCGCAGGAAGTCGAACTTCTGCTGGATGCCCACATAGTTGCCGACGGTGGACGGGGCCGGGAACAGACCGCCGGCGACCTTGACGATCTCGCTGTTGGGGGCGAAAGACGACAGCAGCATCCATATGAAAGGCACCACCGTGACGAAGGCCACGACGAACAACAGGATGGTGAGGATGACCGAACCGATCTTGCGACGCGTTTTCATGACAGCCCCTCCGTGTCTCCGGAGACCTTGAACATGATGATCGTGAGGATGCCGGTGAACAGGAAGAGCACGACGCTCATCGCCGAGGCGACCCCGAAATTGTACTTCTGGAAGGCCTGATCGAAGATCAGGTAGCTGATGGTGTAGGTGGAGGTGCCCGGGCCGCCGTCCGTCATCACGAGGATCTGCACATATGCCTGCAGGTAGCTGATCAGCGAGGTGATGACGACGAACAGCGTGGTGGGCTTGAGCAGCGGCAGCGTGATCCTGAAGAAGGTCTGCACGCCGTTCGCGCCGTCGATCGCGGCGCCCTCGTACACGTCACGCGGCAGATTCATCAATCCGGCGAGGTACAGGACGGTGGCGTAGCCGAAGTCCTTCCATATCGTCATCAATATGATGGCCGGCAACGCCCATTTGGGGTCGTGCAGCCAGTTGATGTTGAGGCCGGTGACGCGGTCGATCATGCCGAACTGCGGGTCGAACATCCACATCCACACGAAACTCACGGCCACCAGAGGCGTGATCGTGGGCATGTAGAACAGGCCACGCAGCGTGTCGCGGCATTTAACGAGCCTCGAGTTAAGCAATAGGGCGAGGCCGAGGCCCAGAACCACGCGGAACACGGTGGCGAACACGCAGAAGACGGCGGTGTGCCACATCGAGTCCCAGAACAGGCCGTCGGTGAGGATCTGCCTGAAGTTCTCGAAGCCCACCCAGTCGTAGGTGCCCACGAGAGGATTCCAGTCGTGCAGGCTGCCGACGAACGCCTTGTAGATGGGGTACGCCAGGAAGATGGCGAAGTAGATGATGAGCAACGTGACGGCGACGTTGCGGAACGTGAAGATGCGGGATCCCACGCTTTCGTACCCGCGGTTCCTGCGGCGGCGCCAGCGTGGACGGGAATTTTCGGAGTCCGGGACGGATTCGGGCTCCGGTGCGATCTCCCATTGCGAAGGAAGGGTCGTGTCGGACATGGTGTACTCGATTCGGCTGGACAGCCGCGCTCAGGTGCGGGGCGGCCGTTGTTGGTGGGGTTCATGCGCAATGGAGCGGGCGGCGGCAAGGAAAGGAAGAAGGAAGCCGCCGCCCATCCTGACGCGGTGACGAGGAACGGTGCGGGCGCTCAGCTGCGCTCGTCGTAGAACGCGTACTTGTTTTCCGCGGAGACGAAGTCGGAGTTCTTCATATCCGTCTCCATCTGCTTTTGCGCCTCGGCCAGCGACTCGTCGATGGACTTGCCGTTGTGGAACACGTTCTCGAAAGCCGTGGTGGCGCTCGTCTCCATCGTCGCGGGCATCGAGCCGGGCCAGATCAGGCGTTCGATGCGCGGCTTGATGGCGGCCATGACGGGCCGGGACAGGATCTCCGTGTCATTCTGCAGGCTCTTTTTGGCCGGGAACGAGTTCATCTCCTTGACGGCTGCACGGATGTAGTCGTCATTGGCGAGCAGGTACTTCACGAAGTCCTGGGCCACGGCCTGCTGTTCCTGGGAGGCATGCGAGTTGACGCCCGGCGTGGATTCGCCGTTGTAGCGGTCGTAGGCGAAGGGCGTCTCGGCGGAGGGGGTGGGCGTGGCAAAGACGCCGTAATCGACGTCCGGGTACTTCTCCTTCATCGTGGCATCGAGCCAGCCCCAGGCGTAGATCATCGCGGATTGGCCGTTGCCGAAGCTTTGCGCGTAGTCGTTGCCGAAATCGGTGGCGCCCACCTTGTCCTTGTCATACAGATCCTTGAGGAACTGCAGGTTCTCGGCGGTCTCCTTGTTGTCATAGTCGGGCTTCCTGCCGTCGTCGGAGAAGAGCACCTGGCCTTTCTGGTAGTTGAGGCCCTCGTAGATGGCGCTGTACGCGGCGCCGTTGAAGTTGAAGCCCGCCTGCACCATCTTGCCGCCGTCCCACTTGGCCAGCTTCTTGGCCACCTCGCGGAACTCGTCCCATGTCTTCGGGACGTCGCCGTCCGTGAGGCCGGCCTCCTTCCACAGCGTCTTATTGTAATAGATGTTGCCGGTGTTGATGACGGAGTCGATGTACTTGACGTTGCCGTCCGCCACATGCACGGATGCCGTCGTGTAGGCGTCCTCAAGCGCCTTGACGTCGACATCGTAGTCCGCGGCATAGGGGCGGATGAGCGCGTCGTAGGAGTTGTGGATGTTGAACACGGCCGGCCCGTTCTTGCCCTGGAGCACGAGCGGCAGCTTCGTCCAGTAATCCTCCCAGCTCACGTTCACGGTCTTGATCGTGACGTTCGGATGGATTTTCGTGTATGGCTCGATCATGTCGATGACCGGGTCGGCGCCTTTGCTGTTCCAGCTCCAGTATTCGAGCTGGATGGGCTTGCCGTCGTTGACGAGATGGTTCGGGTCGTACGTGACGCCCTCACCGATGACGCTCAGCCCCTTGTCCGCCTTCGTGTCCGTGACGCCGGTGGTCTTCGTGGACCCGCATCCCGCCACCATCGCAAAAATGCAAGCGGTTGCAACCGCGGACACCACAATGCTTGTTCTTTTCATTGCTTTACTTCCTTACCTCGTTGTAAGATTTAAAGACATGATAAGCATAACATCGACACAACACGTTTGCAAACTGTAACCGATTTCATATGTAAACGGTTACACCCCAAGGTCTCCACGGCACGTCGCATCCGGAAACCGCCGCGATGCATGCGCAGACCGGGCATATGCTATGCATCTATAATGCAAGCAGTCATCCGAAAGGGGGAGCTTCGATGAAGGAGAATCCGTCAAAGGCGAGCATCGACGATGTGGCCTCGCTCGCCGGCGTATCCACCGCCACCGTTTCCCGGACGTTCTCCAAGCCCGAAATGGTGTCGAGCAAGACACGCCAACGCGTGCAGAAGGCCGCCGATCAACTCGGCTTCTATGTGTCGCGCACAGCCGCCGTCCTCAAATCCGGGCGCACCCACCGCATCGCGTTCCTGTTCGGCGGCGCCGAAATCGACTGGTTCACCGCCAAGATCATCGAGGGCCTCAACGCGGCGTTGCGTGACGCCGGCTACGATTTGGTGGTCTATCCCCTGGGACGCAGCGAGACGCCGAAGGACTTCATCGGCAACACCCCGTTGCGAGGCAACGCGGACGCCCTCATCGTGTCGTCGCTGCTCGTCGAACGCGAGCAATGCGAGCACCTCAACAAAGCCGGCCTTCCCATCGTGGGCATCAATTCGGCCTCCCCCGGCATGAACGCATCCGTGGCTATCGACGACACGAGGGCCACAGCCACGGCGCTCCGCTACCTCACCGACCTCGGGCACACGGACATCTGCTACGTCTACGAGCATTTCCACTCCGACCACCTGTTCTCATCCTACGAGCGCATCAACACCTTCCGCGAGTTCTTCGACCTCAACCCGCACATCAACGGTCGGCTCATCCACCTCACCCCCGGCACCGACTCGCGCGGCGACGTGATCGGCTCAATGCTCGCGATGGACCCGCGCCCCACCGCCCTGCTCTTCCATCAGGACTCACTGGCCATCCCGTTCTTCTTCACGATGCAGCAGACGGGCCTGAGCATCCCGCAGGACATCTCGGTAATGGGCTTCGACGACAGTGAGTTCTCCGACGCCGTCGGCCTGACGACGACCCGTCAGGAGCCGGCGGCGATGGCCCGTCTCGCCGCGCGGAAAACAATCGCGCTCATCGAGAAGGGCGCCGTGGACGATCCCTACGAAACGGCGGAGACGCAGCTCGTCATCCGCAATTCAGTCATCCGCCACGCCGAATGACATGCGCCCGGAGCTGCGCCCGGCGCGCATCCCGATGGACCTTCCGCACCGGTGACCGGCATGACGGCGCGAAAGACGGCACAAAAAAAGGGAACCCGCCGAAGCAGGTTCCCTGACAGCGCGTCAGCGGACGGCCACACACATGCGGCGCGTCAGTGGCAGCACAGCGGCACGAGCCAGATCCACAGCAGGCAGGTGACGGCGAAGACGACGGTGGAGACCGCGGTCGTCGAGGCGCCTTCCTTGACGTAGATGTTGTAACGGCTCGAGATGATGATGCCGGAGAAGGCCGGCGGCAGCGCGACGGCGAGCACGAGCATCGAGAGCTTGTTCACATTGGAGCCCATGCCGCACAGCAGGCCCACGCCGAGGAACGCGGCAGGGGTCAGGATGAGGCGGTAGAACGTGTTCCAGATCGTCTCCAAGCCAAGCGAGAACTTCACGGTGGACAGCGCGAGGCCGGCGGCGAGCACCGCGACGCCGGAGTTGGCCTTCGCGATGAGGTCGAAGGTCGGCGCGGCCGCATCCGGGATGCGGATGCCGACGAGCACGATGACGATGGCGAGCAGCGGGGCCCAGCAGACCGGCTGCTTGAGCGCGTTGATGAGCGCCTCGAGGTTCTGGTTCTTCTTCTTGCCCTTGTTCGAGGACTTCGAGACCATGACCTCGGCGTTGCGGTCCTTCGTCGCGTCCTTCGCCGGATCGACGGCCTCGTCGTCCTTCGTGGCGACGATGGACGGCGTCTTCGCGGATGCGGAGGCGACCTTGACGTCGCCCTTCGAGTTGGCGACGGTCGCGGCGGACAGTCGCGCGCGGTCCTTCGCCTGGCCGACGTTGATCAGGTACATGCCGATCGGGATCGTGACGGCGTTGACGACGATCGAGATGATCGCGATGACGAGGTTCGTCGAGACGGTGTCGCCGTAGATCGGGTCGAGCACGGCGAATCCGAGGAAGCCGATCGTCGGCGAGCCGGCGATCAACGCGCACACCGCCGCCTCCTGGATGCTGCGATGGAACATCAGGCGGCACAGATAGTAGCTGAGCATGAACATCACGATGATGCCCACGAAGCCGAGCACGGTCAGGACGGCGTCCTGCGCGAGCATTTCGCGCGTCGCCTTGACGATCGAGATGAACAATGCGGCCGGCAGCGCGATGTTCAGCACGAGCTTGTTGAGGCCCTGGCGCTGATCGTCGTCGAAGTAGCTGAATTTGCCGCAGACATAGCCCAACGCCATGATGACGATGATCGGGATGATGTCATCGATGAGTATTTTTCCCATGATGGATGCTTTCCTCTCTTGGTATGCCGATGCGATGCGCGGCGTGCACGCCGACGGCGGCACCGGATACGGCTGGTGGGGGGAGACGCCGGGTGCCGGCCGGGTGCGCCGGCCGCCGAACCCGTGAGGAGGGACGGCGGCCGGCGCACCCGGCCGGCGGTGACGTCATCGGTCACATATGTGCGCCTTCGATGTACGGGTTCGCCGTCATTTCGGAGGTCGCGAGCGGTCCGACGACCGGCTTCGGATTCAGGTTGCTGATGTGGCCCGATTCCTTGCCCGCGTAGTCGGCGAGCTGCACGTGGACGAAGCTCGGCTTGCCGGAGGCGACGGCCTCGCCGACCATCTGCTCGACCTCGTCCGGCGTCGTGGCGTAGTAGCCGGTGCCGCCGAAGGCCTCGATCATCTTCTCGTAGTGCGCGTCGTAGGTGAGCGTCAGCGGCGACGGATCGCCGTCGTCACCGAGGTTCTCGAAGTCGCCGCGGTAGATGCCGCCGTTGTTGAGCACGACGAAGGTGATCGGCAGGTGGTAGCGGCAGGCGACCTCGACCTCCATGCCGTCGAATCCGAATCCGGAGTCGCCGCCGATGTACAGGACCGGCTTGCCGGTGGCGACGGCGGCGCCGATCGAGTAGCCGACCGCGCAGCCCATGACGCCCCACGTGCCGCAGTCGAGACGATGGCGCGGCTGGTAGATGTCGATGATGTTGCGGCAGTCGTCAAGCGTGTTCGCGCCCTCGTTCGTCAGGATGAGGTCCTTGTTCTTGTCGTAGACCTTCTTGATCGCGCCGAGCGCGTCGTAGTGGCCCATCGGCACCTTGCCGGAGTCGACGCGGGCGGCGAACTTCTCGTCGTTCTTCTGCGCGTCGGCCTGCAGCATGCCGAGCCATGCGGAGGTGGCCTTGAACGGCGTCTTGCCGAGGCCCGCGTTGAGCATCGCCATCGCGGACTTGATGTCGCCGACGATCGGGCAGGCGATCGGACGCGCATTCTCGATCTCGGCCGGATCGATGTCGATCTGGATGAACTTGACGTCCGGGTTCCATTCCTTGCCCTGGCCGAAGTTGAGCATCCAGTTGAGGCGCGCGCCGACGACGAGCACGACGTCGGCCGTGCGCAGCGCGAGGCCACGGCAGCTTGCCGTGCAGTGCGGATCGTCGTCCGGGATGAGGCCCTTGGCCATCGACATCGGCTGGAACGGGATGTCGGTCTTCTCGACGAACGCGCGGATCTCGTCCTCGGCCTGCGCGAGCGCCGCGCCCTTGCCGACGATCATCAGCGGGTTCTTCGCCTCGCCCAGCAGCTTGAGCGCGTCGTCGATCGAAGACTGCGCCGGCGGCATCGCCGGAGCCGGGTTGTTCGCGACCCACAGCTTGGCCGCGGCCTCGTCCTTGTCCATCGTCTGGGCGACGGCGTCGTCCGGGAAGTCGATGTAGACGGCGCCCGGACGGCCCGAGCATGCGATGTGCATCGCGCGCGCGACGGCGAGCGGGATGTCCTCGATCTTGTCGATGCGGAACGATTCCTTGCAGAACGCCTTTGCATAGTTCATCTGGTCGAGGCCCTCGTATTCGCCCTCGTGCATGTCCACGACATGACGCGTCGAGGAGCCTCCGATCATGATGACCGGGTAACCGTTTTCGGTGGCCTCGAGCAGCGCGGCGAGGCCGTTGAGGAAGCCGGGCGCCGAGACGGTCAGCGCGACGGCCGGACGGCCGGTCAGGAATCCTTCCGCGGCGGCCGCGTTCACCGCGTCCTCCTCGTGGCGCATGCCGATGTAGCGCATGCCCATGCCCTGGGCGATACGCGCGAAATCGGTGACCGGGATGCCGACGACGCCGTACATGTTCTTGACGCCGTTCTTCATGAGCGCCTCGGCAAGATAGTGAGGCGAGTCCGTCAGGCTCTGCGTCGATGCGGCCGCGGCCTGAGTTGTGGAATCCGTCATGCCTTCCTCCAATCAGAATATGGTTCTCGGAATATGAGTACCACCGATTCTAAGGTCGCATGTCTCATATGCTGAGAAGGCTTGCGCTCAGCGTATTTGTTCGCTAATCGCTATTTCCGCGACCTTTGCGGTCCCCGCCATGCCATTGCCTGACATTGCGGCGCCACTGCTCGCCCTCCCTGCGCGCCGCCTGCTGCGCCGTCGACGCGACCTGCCGGATCTGCGTTCCCGCCGCGACCGCGAAGTCGATGAACCCCGCGTTCCTCTCGTGCTCATCGCGCAACGCGCTTTGGCGCATGCCGCGGAAGAACTGCTTCCAGCCGGAGCGGGCGAGCAGGTCGATGCCCGAACCGTAGATGCCGACCGGATATCCGAACATGAACGCGACGCACACGCCGATCGCGAGGAACGGCGCGGCAGCCCATCCGAAGATCTCGCAGCCGAGCAGGAACGCGGAGACCGGGCAGCGGTTGAACGCGGCGAGGAAGCAGATCGAACCGACCGCCGCGCCGAACAGCGCGTCGCCGCCGGTCATCGCGAACGACGCCGAGCCGATCATGCCGCCGATGCACAGCGACGGCATGATCTCGCCGCCCTTGAACCAGAATCCGAGGCACAGGATCGTCAGCAGCATCTTGATGAGGAAGTCGAAGGAGACGTTCGGCGTCCGGAGCACCTCGTTGAGCATCATGCCGCCCGAACCGGTGAAGCGCATCCATCCGCACGCCGTCACGAGCACGGCGACAAGCAGGCCTCCGACGACGACCCACAGATAGCAGTTGCGCCGGATGCGTTTCGTGACGCCCTGCACGAGGCGGATCGCGATCGCGAACAGGCTGCCGAACAGCGCCGCCGCCACGCCGATGACGACGCACATGCCGACGCCATGCCAGCTCAGCTGCGGCACGCCGACCCTCGTGATGACGTCGCCGATGCCGAAGTGGCGCGCGACGGCGAATCCGGCGAAGCAGGCGACGAGCATCGAGCACACGTAGCGCAGCCCGGCGAAGCGCATGAGCTCGAGGACGAGCATGCACGAGCCGAGCGGCGCGAAGAACAGCGCGGAGAACGTCGCGGCCATGCCGGTCGCCGCGACGTACAGATGCATGTCCTGAGTGTCGTCGTGGTTCGGGCGGCGCACGACGTTGTGCAGCCCGAAGGGCCGCGCGATCGTCGTGCCGAGGCTCGCGCCCATCTGCATCGCGCCGGCCTCCTTGCCGACGGTGCCGCCGGCGAGGATCGTCATCGCGTTCGCGATGAGGATGCCGGGTGCGAGCAGCCCGCTGATCCTGTGGCCGGCGCGCATCCGTTCGATGACGGCGTCGGTCGTCAGGTCGAGCGGCAGCTTCCACCAGCGGTACAGCAGCAGCTGCGCGACGCCGATGGCCGGCAGCAGCCAGATGAGCCACGGCAGGCCTTCGAAGACACGCCGTGCGCCGTCGACGACGAGGCACAGCGTGATCGATCCGAATCCGCACAGCACGCCGCATACGAGCGCATAGAGCAGATGCCGGGCCGCCTGCCCGACGTTGAACCGCAGTACCCACTTCGACGCGGGCGCCGGCGGCGCGCCGTCGTCCGTCCTGCGCTGCGGATGCCCTGTGCTCACTGTCCGTTCTCCTCCACGCCGTTGACCGCGTCCGGCGCGGCCGCCGTTGTACATCGGTATCGTACAGTCCGGCGACGCGTGCCGGCGCCGATTCCATCCGACAGCGTGCACATGCGCGGTGCGGGCCCGGCGCCATGGCCGCCCCGCACCGCACGCGTCACACGCGCCGCGCAGTGTCCACGGGGTGTCCGCTCAGCGTCCGCGGGGTGTCCGCTTCGCGCCGCGGCGCAGCCTGATCGCGACGACGCCGGCAGCCGCGCACAGGATGCACGTCACCGTCAGCGGCGCCGCCGCGGCCACGCCGGTCGCCGCGAGCGCGGGCTTTGTCTCCTGCGCCTGCTGCTCCTTCGGCTGTTCGCGACTGGGCGCCGGCGGCTGTTCGACGACTTCGACGACCTCTCCGGGCGCGCCGATCTCATGCGTCGCGAGGACGTCGCCGTCACGGCTGAGCAACGTCGCCTTCCAGTACACGAGGCCGGCCGTCGGCGAACGCGTCTCCTCGCTCGTCACCTGCTGCGATGTCAGCGTCGGGTCGAGCGGATGCCGGCCGCCGGAGAGCAGCAGCCGGTTCGTCCCGGGCTGCGCGTCATCGCCGACGGCCTCGTAGGCTTCGAAGACGACGACGGCGCCTTCGGGCACCGGCCCGCGCACGCTCGCCACGTCGTGGAACGGCTCGCCGACCTTGACCTTCGCGTGGTCGACCTGCGTCGTCAGCGTCGGCGTCTCGACCGGCTCCTCGGTCACGCGCACGCGCTCCCAGCCGTCCGCGTACGAGCTGGCCGCCGGCGCGACGCGGTCGTCGCCGGCGAAGCTCCAGACGAAGACGTACCAGCCGGGTGCGTCGGCGACGATCTCGACCGCTTCGCCGTGCGCGTCGGGCGCGCCGCCGCCGACGCGCAGCTCGCCGTTGACGGCCGCGTAGTCCCAGACGCCGATGAGTCGGTGATGCTCGTCGGGCTGCGGCTGCCCGTCCCCTTCGGGACGCCATGCATCGTCGTCGCCGTCGCCTCCGGCCCACCATACGTTCACCTGCGCGTACGCCTCGTCAGCGCCGACGCCGATGGCCTCGTCGCCTTCCCAACGTCCGTGGTCGTCGGGGAATCCGGAGACCCAGATCGTGTCCATGAGCTGCGAGCCGACGTGGGCCGTGTGTTCGTGCGCCTCGGAGCGCACTTCGACGGTGTCGCGGCGGGTGACGTTCGTCTCGGCGCCGTCGACGATCGCCGTGACGATGTCCTGCGCGAGGTATTCGCCCATCGATCCGCGCTGCCGGTCGCGTCTGGCCGCCCACAGCCAGGTGCCGAAGCCGCTCGCGTCCGTCGCGTGGTAGTCGCCGTCCTCGTCGCACGCGACGGCCGTCTGCTCGCCGCCGGGGGCGTCGAAGACGAGCTGCGCGGTCGCGACGGGTTGGCGGCCGAGCGCCTGCGCGACGCGGTTGACGAAGTCGTCGGCGTCGTCGCCGTCCTGACGGTCGATGCGACGCGTGACGGCGTCGGCGTCGAGGCCGTCGAAGTACCAGCCGTCGACGGTGAGTGTCTCGCCGCGCGGCCACACGTCGTCGGGACCGGCCATGCCGACGGCGACGGCGTCGGTGACGCGGTCCCCCGCTTTGACGACCGTCGGCGTGGTGACGGTGCGGATCGTCGGCGTGAAGGTCTTCCTCGCCGGGAAGCGGATCTCGTCGAATGCCTTCGCCTGCCCTTCGCCGACGCGCACGAGGCGTTGCGACGACGCGATGACGTCGACCGACGGCACGACGGCCGCGCCGGAGACGCGCACGTCGCCGTCGCCGGTCGAGGTCCATGGGACGACGGCGGCCTTGGCGCCGGAGACGGCGCGCCAGGTCCGTGTGCCGTCGGGGAAGACGGCCGGTCCGTCGAGCGTCAACGTGTAGGCGATGCCGGGCACCGGCTCGCCGCGCGCGTTGTCGATCGAGACGGTCACGGCGCCGTTGCGCCGCCCCTCGTCATAGGACAGCGTCGTGGCGAGCCTCGTCGGCGTGGCCGCGTCGGCTTCGGCGAGCAGTTCGTCGACGCGCACGAAAATCTGCGGATACCGCTGCTCGAGCCGTGCGCGCGCCGACGGCCATCCGTGCGATCCGGTGCTCGTGTCGAAGAAATCGTGCAGGATGACGGCGATCGCCGCGTGCGTGACGTCCTCCTTGACCTCGCTGTGCGGGTACCGGCTGATGAGCACGGCCGCCTTGCGCGCGTTGACCGAATCCTGCATCGTCGCCGCCGCGCCGACCGTGTAGTTCGTGTTCTTGTCCTGCTGGATGCAGTAGTAGTCGAGTCCCGCGCCGTCATAGCCGACCGGGCCGATCTCATAGGCGATGCCCTCGTTGAGGTACGAGAAGTTGTAGGGCGTCGCGGCCGTGAGCTTCTCGCCCTCGGCGGCCGAGGCACCCGCCGCGGCGCCGAAGATCGTCGCGACGGCCGCCGCGGCCGCGGCCACCTTGCGCCGGATCGATGTGGATCGCGTCATTGCAGTTCCTTTCGCTTGGGTTGCGTCCTGGCCGTCGCCGCTGCGACGGCTGGCTCGACCTTCGCATCGGCGGCTGCGCCGACGCAAACGCGTACGGGTCATGTGACCGGAAGGCGGGCTCGGCGGCCATTTGTGGACGACACGACCCGGTATCCACATCGGAGCTTGTCCACAGTCCGTCCACATCGGTGCATCGAACCGCCGATTCATCCACATTTCCACATCGCTTCGCGCCCGGTTTGACAACACGGCGTGGGATGCCCCGCAACGCCATGCCACGCCGTGTCTCATCAATATGTCCAGATCCGCCCCCTGTTCACATCATGCCCATACAATAAAAGGCATGAGCGAAGCACAACACACTCAGGACACAGCACCCAGCACGACCAACCGCACGCGCAAGCCGCGCGCGGCGAAGAAGCAGCCGCAGTTCACGGGGGATGCGCCTGCGCTGCCCATCGCAACCAAGGAAGCCGGCCAGTTCGGCCGCGTCGCGATCACGAACGTCACCCCCTCGAGCGCCGACGGCGCCTTCACGCCACGCGTCGAACTCGGCGAGCCGTTCACGGTGACGGCCCGCGTCTTCATCGAAGGAAGCGGCCATGTAGGCGCCACCGGCGTCCTCAAGAGCCAGCGCGGCCGCATCATGGCGCGCAAGCCGATGATGCCCGCCGACGCCACCCTCGAATCGTACGCCGTCACGCTGCAGGCCGGCGAGCACACCGACGTCGCACCGTGGGACGAGGCCTTCGCCGAGACGGCCAAGCAGCTCGGCAACTGGAAGTTCGCCGTCGAAGGATGGGCCGACACCTTCGCCGACTGGCTGCAGCTCGCCGACGAGGAGCCCGCCTCGGAACGCATCGCGCAGCAGGGCTCCGAGATCCTCAGCCGCTGGGCCGGCACGCGCGACGCCGCCCTCGACGCGCAGCAGCGCAAGATGCTGCGCGACACCGCCAAGGAGATGCTCGACGAGACCGTCGACGCCGCCGACCGCATCGCGATCGCGCACGCCGCCGAGATCCTTGCGCTGCATGGGACGAACCCGCTGCGCGACGGCCTGACCGCGAGCGCCGACCGTCCGCTGCGCGTCGAACGCCCGAAATCGAGCTTCAGCGCCTGGTACCAGTTCTTCCCGCGTTCCGAAGGCGCCGTCGGCAACGAGGACGGCACCGTCACGCCGGGCGACCTGCATACGGCGGTGAGGGGCCTCGAACGCGCGAAGAAGGAAGGCTTCGGCATCGTCTGCCTGCCGCAGATCCTGCCGACCGACGCCGCCGGCGCCGTCACCGACCACACGTCGGTCGACCCGGCGCTCGGCACCGTCGACGACCTGCGCGCCTTCATCGGCCGCGCCCACGAGCTCGGCCTCGAGGTCGCGATCGACTTCACGCTCGCCTTCGCCGCCGACCATGCATGGAAGGCCGTGCACCCGCAATGGTTCCGCGCCGACGGCACGATCGACTACGACAACGACTTCGCCGGCATCGGGAAGGCCGTCATGGAGGCCCTCGACGGCTGGATCGACCTGGGCGTCACCGCCTTCCGCGTCGGCGCTCCCGGGGACACGCCGCTGCGCCTGTGGCAGGACGTCATCGCCGAGGTCACGAAGGCGCATCCGCAGGCGCTGTTCCTCGCCGAGGACGGCGACCGGCCGTCGATGACGCGCGCGCTCGCATGCGCCGGATTCACGCAATCCTACGGCACCTTCGCATGGCGCAACACGAAGGAGGAGGTCGACGGGTTCCTGACGGCCACGAACTCGGACGCCGCGTTCTGGCAGCGCAACGCGTTCTGGCCGACGACGCCGGATTCGCTGAGCAACTACCTGCGCGACAACGACATCGCCGGCTATGCGGTGCGCGCCGTGCTCGCCGCGATGGGTTCGCCGGCGTGGGGCGTGTGCAGCGGCTACGAACTCGTCGAGAACGCGCAGCTCGCAGGCGCCGAACGCCCGGCCGTAAGCGAGCCCGACGAGGTCCGCGTGCGCGACTGGGGCACGAGCGACGACTACGGCATCGCCGAGCTCGTCGCCTCGCTCAACACGATCCGCCTCGCGCATCCGGCCGCGCGCAGCTACCACAACCTCACGGTGCTGCCGAGCGCGAACCCGAGCGTCCTCGCCTTCGCGCGCCACACGCCGGCCGCATGCACCGGCACCGGCAAGCCGGACACGCTCATCGTCGTCGTCAACCTCGACGGCTACCACGAGCAGCAGTCGAACATCCACGTCGACCTCGAGGCGTTCGGGCTGCCGACCGACGGCACCTACCGCGTCAGGGACGAGCTGACCGGCCGCGAATTCGACTGGAGCTGGGACAACTTCGTCGCGCTCGCCCCGTGGGCGGACGTCGCGCACATCCTCAGCGTCGAATACTGAAGCGCAAACGGCGATGGCGGCGGCCGGGGCGCGGTTCACGGGCGTCCCGGCCGCCGCCGTACGCCCGGCCCGGTCCGGCGCCCGCGGCGAAGCCCCGTTCGTGCACGGCGTGCGCGCCCCGCCGCTTGGGCGCGCGCGGTGTATGGTGGTAGCGGGTTTCAACACTCACCAACCAAGGAGAACTACCATGGCAGAAACTTTCAACGTCGTTGTGGAGATCCCGCGCGGATCGAAGAACAAGTACGAGGTCGACCAGGCCTCGGGCCGCGTCTTCCTCGACCGCACGCTGTTCACGGCGATGGGCTATCCGGATGACTACGGCTACATCGACGGCACGCTCGGCGAGGACGGCGATCCGCTCGACGCGCTCGTCATGATCCCGGATTCGGTGTTCCCGGGCTGCATCATCGAGTGCCGCGCCGTCGGCCTGTACCACATGGTGGACGAAGAGGGCGGCGACGACAAGGTGCTGTGCGTGCCGGACGACGTGCGCTATGAAGGCATCAAGGACATCTCCGACGTCTCCGAGTTCCACAAGGCCGAGATCAAGCACTTCTTCGAGCAGTACAAGGCGCTCGAGCCGGGCAAGGACGTCATGCCTGGCGACTACTGGGCGGACGCCGCCACCGCGGACAAGGAGATCAAGGCCGCGCGCGAACGCCTCGCCGCCAAGCAGAAGGCCGAGCACGACGCCGACCTCGACGACTGACCCGCGCGGCCCCGCGCCCCACGCGCGGCCATATGACGCGATCATGCGAAAGGTGAACCCCCGCCATCATGGCGGGGGTTCATCGTTCCTATTCTAGAGAAAGCGACGGCGCCCTATCCGCCATCACACGAGCAACAGTACCAAAACCGCGATACCAACGGCGGCGCCGGTGAGCATCACCGGCATCATCCCCATCCCGACCCACGGCGAGCGCGCGGTCGCGAGCGGATGCGCATCGCGCGTCCACAGGCACGACACCGCTCCGAGCGCGAGCGCGACGACGGCCACGGCGGCGAGCGCGGCGGCACGTGCCGCCGGATGCACGCCGCCGACGTGCATCAGCATCGGCAGGAAGCACCATCCGGCCGCGGCGATGCAGCACACGCCGTCCATGACCATATGCGACATCTGCACGATCATGTTCGGGCGCGGGTTGCGCGCCATCTGGCGGATGAAGGACACGACGAGCAACGCAACGAGCAGCGTCGCGCAGCCGGCGAGCCACGCGGACACGGACAGGTAGACCGAGCCTTCGACGACGTCGGGGCGCACGCCGAAGACGAGTTCGCCGAGGAACGGCGTCGCCGCGCAGATCATCGAGCAAAAACCGAGCACGCACGCCGTGATGCGGCCGGCCAATCCGTCGCGCAACGGCGTGAAGAACTCGGACAGCATGATGAGGACGCCGACCGCGAACAGCAGCAGCGAGTAGACGGCACCGCCGACGTTCGCGCTGCCGGGCAGGCATGCGACCGACACGAGGACGATGTATGCGACCATCTGCACGAGCAGCGGCCGGATCACGGACCGGGACGGCCGCGTCAGCGGCGCGTCGCCCTGCAGGGCGTCGGCGTTCTTCAAATCGGTCATGGCACTCACCTCGGGTCGTCTCGTCCGCGCGCGGCCGCGCCCGCGTCGGCGCGCCGGGCTCGCATATGTCGTCGATCGATGACCAATCTAGTCGCCGCCGCGCACATTCGCGGCGCGCATGCCGGCGCACGCGCATGAGAGCGGCCCGCGGACGCGACCACGGGGCCTCTCTCATGCTGGAACGCCCCGCCCGCTGGTACCGTGCCTGCCGTTACAATGTGAGGCAGCGCGCCGAATGCGCACAACCGCATGAGACCATCCGAATAAGGGGCACATTGTGACGGATCTGACACTGATGACCTTCTCACACGATCCGGCTTCCGTATTGCCCTCGCTCGCGCTGCTCTCCCACCGTGTGCGCGTGCTGCCGATGGACGCCGCGAGCCTCGTCAAGATGCCGGAGAACACGATCCTGTTCCTCGACGGCCGTGACGACCTCGCCACCGCGAAGACGCTGTGCCGCCTCATCCACGCCTCGGGGCTGTCGACGCCGATCGTCCTGATCCTCACCGAAGGCGGCTTCACCGTCGTCAACGCCGAATGGGGCGTCACCGACGTAGTCGTCGCCACCGCCTCGCCCGCCGAGGTCGAGGGGCGTCTGCGGCTCGTCGCCGAACGCGGAGCCGCGACCGTCGTCGCCGCCGGCGCCGCTCCGGCGAACGACGAGCAGGAGGACGGCCTGATCCGTTCCGGCGACCTCGTCGTCGACACGAACGGGTACACGGCGAACCTGCGCGGCATCCCGATCGACCTCGCCTACAAGGAGTTCGAGCTGCTCAAATACCTCGTGCAGCATCCCGGACGCGTGTTCACGCGCGCACAGCTGCTGCAGGAGGTGTGGGGCTACGACTACTACGGCGGCACGCGCACCGTCGACGTGCACATCCGCCGTCTGCGCGCGAAGCTCGGCGGCGAATACGAACACGTCATCGGCACCGTGCGCAACGTCGGATACCGCTTCGACCCGCCCGAGGAAGACGAGGAACGCGCGCAGGCGCAGGAGGCCGCCGGCCACGGGACGCCGCAGCGGCCATGACGTCGCCCTTCCCGTCCGTCCGCGGCAAGGGTAGGCTCGAAGGATGGCGGCGCCGCATCCGGCGACGCGACGGACGGGAGGTGCGGCGATGGCCGCGAAACGGGAATCGAAACGGGCGCGTGCCACGCGCATGCGCCGCGAATACGATCAGCTGTGCGAGTTCATCCCGGTCACGAAATGCCAGCTCGACTACCGCACGCCCTTCGAACTGATCGTCGCGACGGTGCTCAGCGCGCAGACGACCGACCGGCGCGTCAACGGCGTCACGCCGGAGCTGTTCGCACGCTATCCGGACGCGGACGCGCTCGCGCGGGCGAACATCGCCGACGTCGAGTCGATCATCCGCGTCCTGGGCTTCTACCGGATGAAAAGCAAGCACATCATCGAGCTCGCGCAGGCGCTCGTGACGCGCTTCGGCGGCACCGTGCCGCAAACGATGGAGGAGCTGACGTCTCTGCCCGGCGTCGGCCGCAAGACCGCGAACGTCGTGCTCGGCAACGCGTTCCACAGCCCCGGCTTCCCGGTGGACACGCATGTCATCCGCGTCACCGGCCGCCTCGGCTGGCGCGACGCCGACGAGACCGCCCCCGAGGCCATCGAACGCGACGTGACCGCCGTCTTCCCTCCCCGCGAATGGACCGACCTGTCGCACCGCCTCATCATCTTCGGGCGCACGGTGTGCACGGCGCGCGCGCCGCAATGCGCCTGGTGCCCGCTCAACGACTCGTGCCCGAGCGCCGGCGACTTCCTCGACCTCCCCTCGGCGCGCACCGGCACGAGGCGGCCGGCGAAGCGCAGGACGACGAAGACGACGGCGAAACCGACGCGCGCCGCGGCGTCCCGTACGCGCAAGACCGCCGCGGACGACGCCGGAGCACGGTAGCCGTCTGCCGCTATACTGCACAGTCATGCACACCCGGGAATCACGCGACGCGCGCGTCGCACCATGGATCGTGTTCGCCGCGATCATCGCCGTCGCGGCCATCGTCGCGACGTTCCTGTTCATGCGCGGACGCGACGGCGGCGCGCCGTGGGGCGGCGGGGGCTCGAGCGAGCTCACGGTCGGCCTGACCGACCAGCCGACGTCGCTCGACATCCGCACGAACGACGAGCGCGGCGTCGAGCAGGCGCTCGTCGGCAACGTCTACGAGACGCTGCTGACGGAAGGCGACGACGCCTCGGTCGCCGCGAACCTCGTCGCGCGCTGGGTGCCGTCGACCGACGGCCTGCACTATTCGTTCATCCTGCACGACGGGCTGACCTTCGCCGACGGCAGCGCGCTCGACGCGAGCGCCGTCGTCGCGTCGCTGCAGCGGACGATCACCGACCACCACGTCGGCTACGAGGAGCTCGGCGACGTCGCCACCGTGAGCAACACAAGCGACTCGCAGTTCACGATCGACCTGCACAAGCCGAATCCGCGGCTGCTGTGGGCGCTCACCGGCCGCGCCGGCATCGTCTACAACGTCGCGGCCGCCGAACGCGCCGGCGACGACTACGCGCGCCACGCCTACGGTTCGGGCCCCTTCGACGTCGCGGCGACCGACGGCTCGTCGATCACGCTCACGCGCAACGACCACTATTGGGGACGCAAGGCGTCGGCCTCGCGCATCCGCCTCGCCTACTACAAGGACGAGGCGGCGCTCGCCGACGCGGCCGAGGCCGGCTCGCTCGACGCGGCGCTGCCGCGCGAGGCGGCGACGGCACAGCGGCTTGCGAAGCACGACGGGCTGCGCGTCGACGACGGCCTCGCGATGCGCCAGACGATGCTCGCGCTCAACAACGCGCAGGAGAGCCCGTTCTCGGACGTGCAGGTGCGCCAGCTCACGCGCTACGCGATCGACGCGGCCGGCATCGCGAAGACGCAGCCGGAGTCGGCGGCGCAGCTGTCCGGGCCGCTCGGGCGCCTGCAGCCGGGCTATGTCGACCTCGACGACCTGTTCCCCTACGACGAGGCGAAGGCCGCGTCGATGCGCGCCTACTTCCCCTCCGCCTACTTCCATGAGTTCACCGTGCTCACCGACGAGACGCACCGCGCGGTCGCCGAGCAGATCACGGCCACGTTCAACGACGTGCTGTCAATGCCGGCGACGCTCGAGGTCGTCGACGCGGACGAACTGGCGAAGCGCGTCGCCGACGGCGACTACGTCTGCGCGCTCGTCACGCTCGAAGGCGTCGACGACTACCGCCGCTTCGTCGACGGCTCACCGATGTTCCATTATCAGAACGGCGAGGCGCAACGCGTCTACGAGGACGCGCTCGCCAAGACCGACTACAACGGGTACCGCGAGCGCATGCGCGACTTCGACCGCATCGTCAGCCAGGACGCGGCGAGCGCATGGCTGTACGAGAACAAGGACTTCGTCGTCGCGAAGAGCTCGGTCGACGGCGTCGACGCCGAGAATTCGTCATGGCGGCTGCGGCTCGCCGACCTCTCGACGCGCCGCTGAAAACAGCGGATGCGCGCATGGTCCGGCACGTCGGGAAACGTGTGCGGCGACCCGTGCGCGCGGCGGCGACGATGTCATAGACGCTTTTTACACTGACGGTTATGACTGATAGCGAAGACATCTCCATCAGCGCCAATCTCACCCCCCTCCCCGACCGCGTAGGCGTGGACGGCCTCGAGGACAAGTGGCGCAGCGTCTGGGACGAAGACGGCACCTATACATTCCACAACCCCGGCGAGCGCAGCGCCGTCTATTCGATCGACACACCGCCGCCCACCGTCTCCGGCCATCTGCACGTCGGCCACGTGTTCTCGTACACGCACACCGACATCATCGCGCGCTACAAGCGCATGAACGGCTTCGAGGTCCTCTACCCGATGGGCTGGGACGACAACGGCCTGCCGACCGAGCGCCGCGTGCAGAACTACTACGGCGTGCGCGTCGACACTTCGCTGCCCTACGACCCTGACTTCAAGCCGCCGTTCGAAGGCACCGAAGGCAAGAAGATCCAGGCGAAGGACCAGGTGCCGTGCTCGCGTCGCAACTTCATCGAGCTGTGCGAGCGCCTCACCGCGCAGGACGAGAAGCTCTTCGAGAACCTGTGGCGCCGTCTCGGCCTGTCGATCGACTGGTCGCAGACCTACCACACGATCGGCGAGCATCCGCGCCGCGTCGCGCAGAAGGCGTTCCTGCGCAACCTCGCCCGCGGCGAGGCCTATCAGAAGGACGCGCCGGGTCTGTGGGACGTCACGTTCCAGACGGCCGTCGCGCAGGCGGAGCTCGAATCGCGCGAATACCCGGGCTTCTACCACCGCATCGCGTTCCGTTTCGAGGACGGCACGCCGATCTACATCGAGACGACGCGCCCCGAGCTGCTCTCCGCATGCGTCGCGCTCATCGCGCATCCGGACGACGAACGCTACAAGCCGTACTTCGGCAAGATGGTGACGTCGCCGCTCTACCACGTCGAGGTCCCGGTGCTCGCCCACCCGGCCGCCGAGATGGACAAGGGCGCCGGCATCGCGATGTGCTGCACCTTCGGCGACATGACCGACGTCGAATGGTGGCGAGACCTGCATCTGCCGACCCGTTCGATCATCCAGCGCAACGGCCGCATCATCATGGACACGCCGGATTGGATCCGCGACGAGCAGGGCCGCGAACGCTTCGCCGCGATCGAAGGCAAGACGACGTTCTCGGCGCGCAAGGAGGTCGTCGAGCAGCTGCAGGCCGCCGGCGACATGGATGGCGAACCGAAGCCGACGATGCGTATGACGAACTTCTACGAGAAAGGCGACAAGCCGCTCGAGATCGTCACCTCCCGCCAGTGGTACCTCGAGAACGGCGGCACGAACAAGCGTCTCAACGCCGAACTCATCGAACGCGGCAAGGAGCTCAACTTCTACCCCGACTTCATGCGCGTGCGCTACGAGAACTGGGTGCACGGCCTCAACGGCGACTGGCTGATCTCGCGCCAGCGCTTCTTCGGCGTCCCGTTCCCGCTGTGGTACGCGCTCGACGAGCACGGCGAGCCGGACTACGCGAACCCGCTGACGCCGAGCGAGGACCGTCTGCCGATCGACCCGTCGATCGACGTGCCGGAAGGCTACAGCGAGGAGCAGCGCAACCAGCCGAACGGCTTCATGGCCGAGCCGGACATCATGGACACGTGGGCGACGTCGTCGCTGACGCCGCAGATCGTCACGAAGTGGGCGGAACCGGGCGAGGAGAACGAGGCGTTCTTCAAGTCGACGTTCCCGATGGACCTGCGCCCCCAGGGACAGGACATCATCCGCACCTGGCTGTTCAGCACGATCGACCGCGCCGACCTCGAGAACCACTGCCTGCCGTGGGCGAACGCGACGCTTTCGGGCTGGATCCTCGACCCCGACCACAAGAAGATGTCGAAGTCGAAGGGCAACGTCGTCGTCCCGAACGAGCCGATCGAGAAGTTCGGCGCCGACGCCGTGCGCTACTGGGCGGCCTCGGCGCGACTCGGTCTCGACGCGACCTACGACGAAGGCCAGATGAAGATCGGCCGCAGGCTCGCGATCAAGCTGCTCAACGCGACGAAGTTCGCGCTCGCGATCGGCCGTGAGGACGAGAACCACCATGTCGGCGAGGCGACGACGGCCACGTGGAATCCGCAGGACGTCACCGAACCGCTCGACCGCGCCGCGATGGCAAAGATGGCGAAGGTCGTCTACGACGCGACCGAATCGCTCGAGAACTACGAGCATTCGAAGGCGCTCGAGGCGATCGAGGACTTCTTCTGGCAGTTCTGCGACGACTACATCGAACTCGTCAAGAACCGCGCCTACGGCACCGCCGAGTCGACGGGCAGCACGCCGAGCCCGCAGGCCGTCAAGTCGGCGCGCACGACGCTCGGCCTCGGCCTGGACGCCTTCGCGCGTCTGCTCGCGCCGTTCCTGCCGTACACGACCGAAGAGGTGTGGAGCTGGATGCACGCCGGCGAAGGCTCGGTGCACCGCGCGCCGTGGCCGAAGCCGCTGACCTACGCGGCGGCCGCGTTCAAGGCGTCGCCGGACCTGCTCGCGCAGGCCGGACAGGCGCTCACGGCGCTGCGCGGCATCAAGTCGAAGGCGAAGGTCTCGATGAAGACGCCGATCCTGTCCGTCATGCTCAACGTCAACGACGAGCTGCACGACGCGCTCATGCCGGCGCTCGGCGACATCGCCGAGGCGGCGCGCGTGACCGGACGGATCACGCTGCGCAAGGCGAGCGACCTGATGGAGAAGTACGCGCGTCCGAAGGACGGCGCCTCCGATGACGCCGCCCAGGCCGAAACGACCGAGGAGGAGACGATCATCGTCGCCGACAGCGAGCTCGGCGAGCCGCCGGCCAAGAAGCCGAAGCAGTGACGATCCCGATCAGCAGCATCTAGGAAGGCCCCGGACCGAACAGGTCCGGGGCCTTCCCGTTGGTCGCGTCCCTGATGAGGTCCCCTGCGTGGTCAGCGATCATATGCGCCACGATGTACGACCTGGATGATCGCGGACGGTGCGGTTAGCGATCAGATCCGCCACCGAACGCACCGCAGATGATCGCGACACCGTCCCCTAGCGATCACGTCAGGCACCAACCGCACCGCGGATGTTCGCGGAACCATCCACTGGCGATCAAATCCATCACCGAACGCACCGGAAACATTCGCAATCAGCGCGCCGCGTGGACGATCAGGAAGCGTGTGCCGAGCACATCGCCGGTGCCGGCGCGCATCGGCGCCTTCGCGACCCCGTCGGCGAGCGCGCCGTCGTCCGTGAGCTCACCGGCCGTCACATCAAGCGCCTGCCTGACCGACGCGATGCGCACCGTCTCGTCGATGGACGGCTGCGCATCGGGCGCGATGAACGTGCGTTCCCACGGGTTCGCGTCGACGAGCGCCATCCACTGGTCCTCGGAGATCGTCTTCGACGCCTGCCGCTGCCGACCGCCGTCGCCCGACTTCCCGGCCGCGCCGGCGCCGTCATCGCCGCCCCCGATCGAGGCGGTCACCGATCCGGCGTATTTCGAGATCTCGGCCGCCGCGTCGTCGGACGAAGGCGTCACGAGCGTCGACATGTCCTTCACGCCGTGCGCCGCCTGCTGCCGTTTCTCGGCGTCGGCGATGCGCGCCGCACGCCGCACACGCGCCTGACCGCCGAGCGGGTCGCGCAGCCACTGGTCGTACGCTGCGCGCATCAGCGGCGAATCGCGCAGGACCGGCTGCAGCTGCATGCGCACGTCCCCATCACCACCGGCCGCGCCGCCGTCGGCGAGCTCGTCGGGGAAACGCTGCAGGATCTGCTCGGCCGCGTTCGCCGCGCCGGTGTGCTCGCGCGCCGAGGCGAGCGTCGCCATCGCCGCGTCGACGCCGGCCATGTCGTCGCCGAGCGTCCCGGTGCCATTGCGCGCGTTCGTCGCCTCGATCGCCTCGGCCGAGGCCGCGCCGGCGCGTGCGACGTCGCCGCCGGTCAGGTCGTTGAGCTCGGAGGTGTAGACGTCGGTGTACGCCATCGAATACGGGATCATCGCGCGCGACAGCTGCCCCTGGCCGTCCGAGTACATCTGCGTGCCGATGCGCGCCTGCTCGCCGGCCGTCTGTTTGAGGTCGTCGGCCAGTCCGCCCGTGCCCTGCTGGCGGACGCGTGTGATGATCCGGTCGACCTCGTCGGCGGCTCCGATGTGCTGGTAGGCGTCGGAGACGTCGTTGACGGCCGTCGCCAACGCGGTGACGGCGTGCGCGAGCGGCGTGTCGCCGTTGAGTTCGCCGGCGGTGCCCATCAGTGCCGTCATCTGCGTCTTCGTGCCGATGGAGCCGGACAGATGGGTCGTGTAGGAGCCGACGTAGGCGGCCATGTAGTCGTGGAAGGCCTGCTGATGCGCCTTCTTGAGTTCGGCGATCCGCTGCTCGGCGAGCGCGCGTTCCTGGTCGCGCAGCTGCGTCAGCGTCGCGAGGAACTCGGCGTTCGCGCCGTCGTCCCCCGACCCGCCGCCTTGCTTGTTGACCGCTTGGGTGAGCGTCGCCGATTGCGCGCCGAGCGTGCGCAGCGCATCGCCGTAGGCGGCCGTCGAGTCCGCGGACAATGCGGCCACGGCGATGTCGCCCATCGAGAACTTCGTCGCCTCGACGAAGACGCGCATGTCGAGCGCCTCGCCGGGCGCGGCCGTCGACGAGACGACGATCGCGTCGCCGTGCCTTGCGATTGCGACGCCGTCGCCGGCGCTCACGTCCTTGACGCCCTGCGTCGGCAACGTGAAGGTCGCGAACAGCCGCAGCTGTTGCGCGTAGCGGCGCATGGCCTCGTCGGCGCGCATGTCCGGCGCGACATGCACATGGATCTGCACGGTGCCGCCGGCGTCCCACAGCGCGTCGGCGTCGACGTTCGGGCCGTCGAGCGCGTAGTCGACGCCGATCGTCCACGGTAGCCGTCCGCGCACCGTCACCGACGTCACATCGCCGCCTTCCGGCGTCTCGAGGTAGTAGCGACGGTCGCCGCCGTCGGCGGCCGTCGTGAACACGTCATGCCGTGCGAAGCGCGATGCGGCCGCATCGGCCGAGACGACGGCCGCCGCGGCCTGTCCGCAGGCGCGGGCGACGGCGACGGCGCACGGCGCGGCCGCGCATGCCGCCACCGTCGCCGCCGCGCACAACCGTATCCACGCCCGTCGCATCCCGTGCTCCCTCCGCCGTCCCTGCCATCGCAACGTCAATCGAAGGCGGCCTTTCGGGCCGCCGCCGTCTCCACCCTAGTCGCAGCCGGCGAGGCCTCCTCCTCCGTCGGCGAAGCGGCGCGCGCCGTCAGGCGAAGACGTCGAGGACGCCGGCGTCGCCTCCCGCCTCGGCGATGCGGCGATGCCGGCGCTTCGTCTCGGTCACGACGAATTCACGGTACTGTTCGGCGATCTCGACGTCGAGGCCGGCGCCCTGCGCGACGCGGCGCAGACGCTGCATCTGCTGTTCCTCGCGCGCGTAGTCGGCGGCGGCGAATCCCGCGCGCGCCTTGAGCGCCCCCACCTGCGCGGTCGCCTTGAACCGTTCGGCGAGCAACGCGACGATCGCCGTGTCGATGTTGTCGATCGATGCGCGCAACGTGTCGATATGCTCGACGATGCGCTGCATCTGGGGGTCGTCCGATTGTGCGAAGGCGTCGATGTCGGTCGCCTCCTCGCGCGCGTCGGCGCGCCAGCCATCCTCCGTGGTAGTCATGGGTTCCACCTTAGCGCGCGGTGTGGCTAGCGCGGCGCGCATCGACGGCCGATATACGGACACGGGGACGGATGGCGCATCGCCGTCCGTCCCCGTGTCCGTATATCGGCCGTCCGTATCCGCGAGGATCGCGGATCAGTTGTTGCCGCCGAGCGTGTTGCCGCCCTGCTGCACGAGCGCCGCGAAGAAGTCGTGGTTCGTCATCGTCTTCTTCAGACGCGGCACGAGCGTCTGATAGGCCTGCTCCGGCTCGAGTCCGCCGAGCAGACGGCGCAGACGGTAGATGATCGGCAGCGTCTGCGGATCGGTGATGAGCTCCTCGCGGCGCGTGCCGGACGCGTTGACGTCGACGGCCGGGAACATGCGCTTGTCGGCGAGTTCGCGGCTCAGGCGCAGCTCCATGTTGCCGGTGCCCTTGAACTCCTCGAAGATGACCTCGTCCATCTTCGATCCGGTCTCGACGAGAGCCGACGAGATGATCGTCAGCGAGCCGCCGTTCTCGATGTTGCGCGCCGCGCCGAAGAACTTCTTCGGCGGGTAGAGCGCCTGCGCGTCGACGCCGCCGGACAGGATGCGCCCCGACGCCGGGGCGGCGATGTTGTAGGCGCGCGCCAGGCGCGTCATCGAGTCGAGCAGCACGACGACGTCCTGGCCGAGTTCGACGAGGCGCTTCGCGCGTTCGATCGCGAGTTCGGCGACGGTCGTGTGGTCCGAGGCGGGGCGGTCGAAGGTCGACGAGATGACCTCGCCCTGTACGGTGCGCTCCATGTCGGTGACCTCTTCCGGACGCTCGTCGACGAGCACGACCATCAGATAGACCTCGGGGTTGTTCGTCGCGATCGCGTTCGCGATGTTCTGCAGCGTGATCGTCTTGCCGGCCTTCGGCGGCGAGACGATCAGGCCGCGCTGGCCCTTGCCGATCGGCGAGACGATGTCGATGAGGCGGCCGGTCAGGCGGTTCGCCGTCGTCTCCATCTTGAGCCGTTCGTTCGGGTAGAGCGGCGTGAGCTTGCTGAACTGGGGGCGGCGTGCGGCCTCCTCGACGCTCATGCCGTTGATCGAATCGATCGACTGCAGCGGCACGAACTTCTGGCGCTGGTTGCGGCGGTCGCCCTCGTGCGGCGTGCGGATCGACCCCTTGACGGCGTCGCCCTTGCGCAGGCCGTACTTCTTGACCTGCCCCATGCTCACGTAGACGTCGTTCGGCCCCGGCAGATAGCCGGAAGTGCGGATGAAGGCGTAGGAGTCGAGCACGTCGACGATGCCGGCGACCGGCACGAGGTCGTCGCGCTGCGCGTTGGCGTCGTCGTGGCGGTTCTCGTTGTCGCGGCCGCGGCCGCGGCGGTTGTTGCCGCGATCGTTGCGGTTGTTGTTGCGCTCGTTGCGATCGCCGCGGCCTCGGCGCATCTCGCGCTGGTCGTCGTGGCCGTGCGCCGGCACGCCGGGCAGCGCGTCGAGGATCTCGTCGAGGTTGACGTTCTCGCCGGCGGCCTGCGCCGGCATACGTCGGTGGGCGCCTCGCGCGTCGTCGTGGCCGCGGCGCGGACGGCGCTTCGGCTGGTCGTCGAACTCGAAGGAGGACTGCCGCGGCTCGGACTGTCCGGCGGACGCCTCGTCGCGGCGCTTGCGCACGCGGCGGGCGGTGACATGCATCTCCATGTTGCTTTCTGGCTTCGGTTCGTCGATGACGATCTTCGTCGACGAGGCCGGCTCCTTCGACGTGGCCTGTGCATGCGCGGCGCGCGTCGGCGCCTTCGCGCGCTCATCGGCGCCCGGAACGGCGACGGCGGCCGTCGCCTCCGACGCCGCCGTCTTCCGCTCCTGCCTGACCGGCCTCGGCGCGCGCACGGTGACCCCCGCCGGCGCGGCCTCGCCGTTGCGCGCGGCCTGCAACGTTGCAAGCAATTCTCCCTTGCGCATCGTCGAGACGCCGCGCAGGCCCATCTGCTTGGCGAGCTCCTTGAGCTCGGGAAGCTTCATGTCTTCTAGTTTCGAGGTTGTAACCACTTGGTTGTGCCTTTCTTCGACCATCCGCCCAGATACGGCGCGACGGCTTCACACAGGGTTTGCGAATATATGAACATATACGGAAAGCACATATGTCATACGTCATATGTTCGCGAAAGGAAACGCCCGAATTCATATCGGACAGGACACACCTTAGCCGGAACGCACGACGAAGACGCGCATGCCGCCGTGTCTGCACGGCCGCGGGACGTCCGCCGGCCCCCGCCGGCGCGCATATGCGCTTCCGGGCGGCCCCGCGCGCGTTGGCGCGGGAAACCGCCCGGAAATCGTCGCCGTCACTTGGATTCGTGATAGGACTTGTCGGTGTTGACCGACCAGATGTTCTCCTTCGTCGGCTTGCCGGACCTGATGTTGCCGACGGCCTCGATCGCTGTCGCCATCGAATGGTCCATGTTGTTGTAGCGGTGCTGGCCGTTGCGGCCGACGCAGTACAGGTTGCCGAAGGAGTCGAGGTAGTCGACGACGTCCGGCATCTCGTCATAGGTGTCGAAGTACGCCGGATATGCCTTCTTGACGCGTTCGCGATGGGCGTCGAGCACCTCGTGGGAGCCGTTGATGACGCCCATGCGCGTCAGCTCGCTGATCGCGAAGCGCGTCGCCTCCTCGTCGCTCATGTTCCAGAAGTCGTCGCCCTCCTCGCAGAAGTACTCGAGGCCGATCCAGACGGTGTCGTCGACGTCCTTGACGAGGTAGGGGCTCCAGTTGTTGAAGATCTGTAGACGGCCGACCTTGTAGCCAGGGTCCTGCACGTAGATCCAGCAGTCCGGCACGATCGGCGGGTTGCCGAGCGTCGGGATGTCGGTCGTGTTCCTGAGCTTGAGATGCTTGACGAGCAGTCCGACGGTGACGAAGTCACGGTACGGCAGGCCGTCGGCGATGCGCACGATGTCCTTAGGCGCATGTTCGCCGCCGTCGTCGATCGCGTCGACGAGGTCCTTGATCGGCATCGACGAGATGAACTCGTCGGCCGTCAGCGTCGTGCGCACGCCGTGTTCGTCCTCGTAGACGAGCGACGCGATCCTGCCGTCATGCTGGTCGAGTTCGACGACCTTCGCGCCCTTGACGATCGTGACGCCGGCGTCCTCGGCGTTCTGCGCGACGGTCTCCCACAGCTGGCCCGGACCGAGCTTGGGGTACCAGAATTCCTCGATGAGCGAAGTCTCGACCTCTTCGGAGCCGCGCTTCTTCGGCAGCAGCTTGCGGAACGCGTTCTTGAGCACGCCCATGATGCTCAGGCCCTTGACGCGCTGCGAGCCCCAATCGGCCGAGATGACCGACGGATGACGCCCCCAGAGCTTCTCGGTGTAGCCTTCGAAGAACATCGAGTACAGCTTGCGGCCGAATCGGTTGATGTAGAAGTTCTCGAGATTGTCCTCGGGCAGCTTGTGGAACACCGACTTGAGGTACGAGCAGCCGGCCACGACGGTGAGCTTCGGCCCCATCGCCTTCAACGTGTTCATCGACAGCGAAATCGGGTAGTCGAAGAAATGCTTATTCCAGAAGATGCGCGAGACGCGGTGGCGCTTGAGCATGACCTTGTCGGTCTTCTCCGGATCGGGGCCGCCCGGTTCGAGCTCATGCACGCGGCCGAGCTTCCTGTCGTCATAGGACGGGGCGCCCTGCAGCGGCAGCGTCTCCTCCCACCAGCGCATGATGCGCTCGTCCTTCGAGAAGAAGCGGTGACCGCCGATGTCCATGCGGTTGCCGTCGTGCTTGACGGTGCGGGCGATGCCGCCGAATTCCCGCGATTCCTCGAGGAGGGTGACATCGTACTTGTCCGCGCCGCCGTCCTTGACGAGCTCCCAAGCGGCCGTGAGGCCGGCGGGGCCGCCGCCGATGATCACTACGGTTTCCTTGTCAGACACGTTCACGTTCTCCTTCAACACTGGTTCTTCCGATCGATCGCTGCTGAAAACATTCGCATCGCGCATCCTCGCGCCGGTACCGCGCAAGTTCGCAGATTATGGGATTGTCATGCGCATGGGTAATCGCGCTTCGCAGCAGTCTAATGCCTCCCATGGCCATAGAAGGCCATGGGAGGCACGGATTCGCGGTCTCGGACGCTCAGATGCCGTCGGGGATGTCGATGTCGCTTTTCTGCACCTCTTCGACGTTGACGTCCTTGAAGGTCACGATGCGCACGTTCTTGACGAAGCGGTTCGAACGGTAGACGTCCCACACCCATGCGTCGGAGAGCTGCACGTCGAAGTAGACGTCCTGCCCGGCCGAACGGACGTTGAAGTCCACCTTGTTCGCCAGATAGAACCGGCGCTCCGTCTCGACGACGTAGGTGAACAGTTTGATGACGTCGCGGTATTCCTTGTACAACGCCAGTTCGGCGTCGGTCTCATAGTTGTCGAGGTCTTCGGCGCTCATGGTTGCTCGCTCGTGCTCCTGTCCTTCGTGTCCGTGGTCTTCGTTCACTCGTCGTCGTGCGCGGCCGCGCCGTGGCGGTTGCGGTCGCGCCCCAGCGTGCGCCACCACGCCTTCCTCGACGTGTTGCGTTCCGCGTTGTTGTACGGCCATGCGTTCTCGGCGTCGACGTCGTCGCCGGCGATGCGTTCGGCGTCGCGGTGCAGCGTCTCGCCGAGCGTCGGCGCGTGCTCGGCGTCATGCGCCGTCTGCCGCGCGGCGTCGGCGACGCGCTGGCGTTCGTCGTCGAGGTCCTTGAGCAGCCCGGCCTCGCGCAGCTCCTGCTTCTTGATCGCCATCGAATGCTGGTGGAGCGACAACGCCTTCTCCATCCCCGGGTTCGTGGTGATGACGTGCATGCCGAAGGCGTCCATCGCGCGCACCGGGTCGTATTCGTCGGCGAGCGTGTCGAGCACGTTGAGGTTCTGGTATTTGCCGAGGCGGTTGTCCCACAACGCGTCGCGCGACGTGCCCGACGGCACGAAGCCGAGCGACTGGTAGACGGAGAGCGTGCGCGTGTTCTTCTCGGGCACGGCCACCCAGATGCGGTGCAGCCCGAGGCCTTCCGGCTGCTCGGCGAAGCCGTAGGTCATGACGCGCGGCATCGCGTCGCGTGAATAGCCGCGGCCGCGGAAGTCCTTGCCGAGCACGACCTGGATGCGCGCCGAACGCGCCCAGCCGTCGATGTCGATCAGGAAGATCATGCCGAGGAACTCGGTCGCGTTGTCCGCGTTGACGGCCTCGTCGTTGTCGTCCGGCGTCGTCATCAGCGCCCATGCGATCGTGCGGCGGTGCTCGGGGTCGTCGACGCCGCCGCCGACGCCGGCGCCCTGCGTCCATGCCTCCGAACGGCGCACCCAGGCGTGCACGGCCGCACGCTCCGCCACGCGGTCCTTGCCGGTGATGCCCGAAGCGTTCACATAGGCGTCAAGTCCGTCCATGCGCGGCAGGTCCTGCGATGTGGCCGGCCGCAGATACACCATCTCCCCCAGGATGCCGGGAATCGTGATGCGCGTCGGCAGCGCGCGCGTGCGTTCCCGTTCCTCCTCGCGACGTTCGTCACTGTGCGTCATGTTGATCCTTTTGTTTGGCGACTGGAGCGTTCTCCCTGTTCTCTCCAGTCTTGCCATTGTAGTGTACGCCCACGTCCTTGGCGTCGGCGCGTCCACATACGCATCGGGGCGGCGGATGCGCCTGATGCGCGTCCGCCGCCCCGATGCCCGATATGCAGCCGCGGTCCCGGTCAGCCCTTGATCTTCTCGATGACGATCTTCGTGACGGCCTTCGCGTCGGCCTGGCCCTTCGTCGCGCGCATGACGGCGCCGATGATCGCGCCCATCGGCTTCATGTTGCCGCCCTTGAGCTTTTCGACGACGTCCGGGTTGGCGTCGAGGGCCTCCTGGACGGCCGCCTGCAGCGCGCCGTCGTCGGAGACGACCTTGAAGCCGTGCTTCTCGACGATCTCGGCCGGCGTGCCTTCGCCGGCGAGCACGAGGCTCACCGTCTGCTTGGCGAGCTTGTCGTTGAGCTTGCCGTCGGCGATGAGCTGCTCGACGTCGGCGACCGCCTGCGCGTCGATCGGCAGCTCCTCGAGGCTGACGCCCTTGGCGTTCGCCTCGCGCGAGAGCTCACCGAGCCACCACTTCTTCGCGCCCGACGGCGTCGCGCCGAGCTTGACGGTCTCCTCGATCAGGTCGAGCGCGTCGGCGTTGATGACGTCGCGCATCTCGGTGTCGGAGAACTTCCATTCGCCCTTGAGGCGGTTGCGGCGTTCGCGCGGCATCTCCGGCATGACCTTGCGGATCTCCTCGACGTGCTCCGGCGTGATGTGGAGCATGACGAGGTCCGGGTCCGGGAAGTAGCGGTAATCGTCGGCGTCGGACTTGACGCGGCCGCCGGCCGTCGACTGCGAGGCCTCGTCCCAGTGGCGCGTCTCCTGCAGGATCTCGCCGCCGTCCTCGAGGATCGCGGCCTGACGGCGGATCTCGTACTGGATCGTGCGTTCGATGCCGCGGAACGAATTGACGTTCTTCGTCTCGGATCGCGTGCCGAAGGGGTCGGACGGGTCGCGGCGCAGCGAGACGTTGACGTCGGCGCGCATGTTGCCCTGCTCCATGCGGGCGTGCGAGATGTTGAGCGCGCGCACGATGTCGCGGATCGCGCGCATGTAGGCGCCGGCGATCTCCGGGGCGCGGTCGCCCGCGCCCTCGATCGGCTTCGTCACGATCTCGATGAGCGGCACCCCCGCGCGGTTGTAGTCGACGAGCGAATGGTCGGCGCCCTCGATGCGGCCGTCGGAGCCGCCGACATGCGTGTTCTTCCCGGCGTCGTCCTCGATGTGCGCGCGTTCGATCGGCACGCGGAACACGGTGCCGTCCTCGAGCTCGACGTCGAGGTAGCCTTCACCGTTCGTCGGCTTGTCGTACTGCGAGATCTGGTAGTCGCGCGGCATGTCCGGGTAGAAGTAGTTCTTGCGGGCGAACTGGCTCCACTCGTTGATCTGGCAGTGCAGCGCGAGGCCGAGCTTGATCGCGTAGTCGACGGCGGCCGCGTTGACGACCGGCAGCGAACCCGGCAGGCCGAGGCTCACCGGCGTCAGCTCGGTGTTCGGCTCGGCGCCGAAGGAGATCGGGGCCGGGCAGAACAGCTTCGTGTTCGTGGACAGCTCGACGTGCGTCTCCAGACCGATGACCGGATCGAACTTCTTGACGGCTTCGGAATACTTCATCAATTTTTCAGCCATAATATTCTCTTCCTGTCACCCTTACTTGTTGAGTCCATCGAGCCACGGCGTCCTGAGCGACTGCCAGATCGGACCGTTCCAGCACTCCTCGAGCGCGGCCTCGAGCGCGGCGGCCGGCTTGTACATGACCTCGTCGCGCTGCTGCGGCGCGATGAACTGGAAGCCGACCGGCAGGCCGTCGTCGGACAGGCCGGCCGGGATGCTCATCGCCGGGACGCCGGCGAGGTTCGCCGGGATCGTCGCGATGTCGTTCATGTACATCGCGAGCGGATCGTCCATCTTCTCGCCGAACTTGAACGCCGTCGACGGGCTCGTCGGGGAGACGAGGACGTCGGCCTGCTCGAAGGCCTTGCGGAAGTCGTCGATGATGAGCGTGCGCACCTTCTGCGCCGAGCCGTACCAGGCGTCGTAGTAGCCGGCGGACAGCGCGTAGGTGCCGAGGATGATGCGGCGCTTGACCTCGTCGCCGAAGCCGGCCTCACGGGTGTAGGCCATCATGTTCGCGGCCGTCTGCGGCACGTCCTCGGGCGGCATGACGCGCAGGCCGTAGCGCATGCCGTCGTAGCGGGCGAGGTTCGAGCTGACCTCGGAAGGCATGATGATGTAGTAGGCGCCGAGCGCGTACTTGAAGTGCGGGCACGAGACCTCGACGACTTCGGCGCCCATCGACTCGAGCTTCTTGACGGCCTCATGGAAGCGCGCCTCGACGCCCGGCTGGAAGCCGTCGCCGTTGAGCTCCTTGACGAGGCCGACCTTCATGCCCTTGAGGTCGCGGTTGTTCAGGCCGTCGCGCGCGGCGGCGACCATCGGGCGCGGGCCTTCGGGGATCGACGTCGAATCGCGGCGGTCATGGCCGCCGATGATCTCCTGCAGCAGCGCCGAGTCGAGGACGGTGCGCGAGACCGGGCCGATCTGGTCGAGCGACGACGCCATCGCGATCGCGCCGAAGCGGGAGACGCCGCCGTAGGTCGGCTTGACGCCGACGGTGCCGGTGAGCGCGCCGGGCTGGCGGATCGAGCCGCCGGTGTCGGTGCCGAGCGCGAGAGGCGCCTCGAAGGCGCCGACGGCCGCGGCGGAGCCGCCGCCGGAGCCGCCGGGCACGCGCTCGACGTCCCACGGGTTCGACGTGCGCTGGAAGGCCGAATGCTCGGTCGACGAGCCCTGCGCGAACTCGTCGAGGTTCGTCTTGCCGAGGATCGGCATATGCGCGGCCTTGAGCTTCTCGATGACGGTCGCGTCGTACGGCGGGATCCAGCCTTCGAGGATGCGGGAGGCGGCGGTCGTCTCGATGCCCTTCGTCACGATCATGTCCTTGATCGCGATCGGGACGCCGGCGAGCTCGGGCAGTTCGGCCTTATCGTCGTCGGACAGGTCGTCGAAGGCGTCGGCCTGCTCGAGCGCGGCCTCGCCGGCGACCTTGAGGAAGGCCTTGATGCTCGGCTCGGCGGCGTCGATGACGTCGAGTTCGGCGGCGACGAGGTCGCGGCTCGAGATCTCCTTGGCGCGCAGCTTGGCCGCCATCTCGTATGCGGACAGCTTGACGAGTTCGTTCTGGTCGGTCATCTCACTCCTCCCCCAGGATCTGCGGCGCGACGAACATGCCGTCCTCGGTCGCCGGCGCCGCGGCGAGCACTTCGGACTGGTCGAGCGGCTTGACCGGCACGTCGGGGCGCAGATAGGCCTCGAGCGGCACCGGGTTGGCGGTCGGCGGCACGTCGGCGGTCGCGACCTCCTGCACCGAATTGATCGATTCGGCGATGACGTTGAGCTCGCTCTGCATGCGGGTGATTTCCTCGTCGGTGAGCGCGATTCGGGCGAGATCGCCCAAATGCATGATTTCTTCACGTGTGAATGTAGGCATGCCCCCACTATACGAACCAAATGTGACGAGGCGCATTCGAAGGGCGCGGGACGGGGACGCGACGCCGCGATACGGGGAACGGCGATTCCCGGCCGCCGCCGTCCAGGGAATCGCCGTTCGCCGCTACGCCTGCCGCGCCGTCACTTCACGTCTCGACGGCGCACCA
The DNA here is from genome assembly GCF_003952025.1 of Bifidobacterium castoris. Taxonomy (GTDB): domain Bacteria; phylum Actinomycetota; class Actinomycetes; order Actinomycetales; family Bifidobacteriaceae; genus Bifidobacterium; species Bifidobacterium castoris. The sequence goes on from NZ_QXGI01000009.1 coordinate 69,616, forward strand.
TCAGCACGCCGACGGCGTACAGGACGACGCTCCAGGCGACGAAGATCGCACCGGCCGCGCCCCACGACGGCTGGAACGGATGCGCGCCGTCGACGAGCATGATCGACGACGCATCGTTCGCGAAGGAGCTCGCGCCTGTGCTGAGGAAGGCCGACAATGCGTTCGCCGGCAGGCAGTTGTTGACCGACGTGATCCACACGTAGCGGAGTCCGAGCAGCTGCGTCATCTGCAGCACCGAAGGCACGATCGTGCACAGCACGATGACGCACAGCACGCCGCCCACCGTCGAGCGGCAGATCGCGCCGAGCCCCATCGCGAGCACGGCCGCGAAGGCCATCATCACCGGCAGTCCGAGCAATGTGACGACCGGCATCGCCGCCGGCGTCCAGAGCGCGCCGGTCGTCACATGGGAGCCGACCATCGCCGCGGCCACGCCCCACGCGAGCAGCACGCCGACGAGGGACGCCAGGAAGGTGACGGCGGCGACGACGAGCGCCTTCGCATGCATGAACATCGCGCGACGCGGGTTCACGGTGAGTGACGAGACGATCGATGACGAGCTGAACTCGCCCGTCAGCGCCATGACGCCGAGGATGCCGACGATGATGAGCACGTTGCCGGCGCCGGAACTCGCCGTCGACCAGATGTCCTCATGCCCGACCGGAATGTCGTTTGCACCGGCGAGCAGCGAGACCATCCAGCCGAGCATCAGGCTGTTGATCAGCAGGAAGGCGATCGTGAGCACGCCGAGCACATAGGTCGACGTCGCGCTCCAGATCTTGCACCATTCGGCGCGCAGCGCGCCGCCGAAGGTCAGCCGCGCCGTACGCGGCGCGCGCGGCTGGGTCGTTGCGGTCTCGCTCATCGCGCACCTCCGTTCGTCGTCGGGTTGGTCGGATTCGGCATCGCCGGCATGGCGGACGGCGCGGGCGGCGTCATCTGCACGGCCGGGGACGCTGGCATCGCCGGCGGCTGTGCACCGATCGGCGCCGCGACATACTGCGCGTGCGCGTGCGTGAGCTCCATGTACGCCTGCTCGAGCGAGACCTGTTCGCGCGCGAAGCGGTAGGCGACGATCCGGTTGGCGGCGAAGCCCCGGGCGACGGCCTTGAGGTCGGCGCCCTCGATCGTGAACGCGCGCGCGTCATGCGGATAGCCGTCCGCGAGCGCCGTCTCGGCGACATGCACGCCGGGCGAATGCGCGAACATCGCATGCAGCTTGTCGGCGTCCGGCGTGACGACCGAGATCATCGGCCGTGAATGCTCGGCGACGAAATCGGCGACCGTCGTGCATTGCAGGACCCTGCCGTGGCCGATGATGACGAGCGTATCCGCAGTGAGCGCCACCTCGCTCATCAGATGCGAGCTGAGCAGCACGGCGCGCCCGGCGGCGGCGCTGTTGCGGCACAGGTCGCGCACCCATTTGACGCCTTCGGCGTCGAGGCCGTTCACCGGTTCGTCGAGCACGAGGTTCTTCGGGTCGCCGAGCATCGCGGCGGCGATCGCCAGCCGCTGGCCCATGCCCAGCGAGAAGCGGCCGGCCTTCGTCATGCGCGCGCTCGCCAGTCCGGTCAGGTCGAGCACCTCGTCGACGCGCGATTTCGGGATGTTGTTCGTGTATGCGAGCGATTTGAGATACGCGTAGGCCGAGCGGTTCTTCGGCGCGCAGCGCGCGTCGAGCACGGCGCCGACGCTCGCCATGGGCGCGGAGCAGCGCGCGTACGGGACGCCGTCGACGAGCGCGGCGCCCCCGTCGGGCGCGATCAGGCCGAGCAGGATGCGCATCGTCGTCGATTTGCCGGCGCCGTTGGGCCCGACGAAGCCGGTGACGACGCCGTCCGGCGCCGTGAAGCTGACATGGTCGAGTACCGGTTTGGCGCCGAATGATTTGCAGACGCCATCGAGTTCCATCATGTGGCCGCATCATAGCAAGCGCGCGTCCGCCGATGCGGCATGCGACCACGATACGGTCCAGCGGGCACGCGCATCGGGCGCTCGACGACGCGGCGCGCGCCGTTGCACCGCATGCTCACCGATTACGCAGCCGCGTGCCGTGTCCGTCTGATTACACAGCCGCATGCCGTGCGCTGCGCCCACCGATCACACAGCCGCATGCTGTGTGATCCAGGCATGCATCGTCACGGCGGCGGCGGCGCCGGCGTTGATCGAACGCACCGAGCCGAACTGGCTGATATAGACGACGTCGTCGGCGAGTTCGAGCGCCTTGTCGGACAGTCCCGGGCCTTCGGCGCCGAACAGCAGCAGGCACCGTTCGGGGAAACGGTAGGTCTCGATCGGCACGGCGCCGTCGATGATGTCCATCGCGATGACCTTCGCGCCTTCGGCGACACGCAGGTCGCGCCGCGCATACAGCAGTGCGCGCTCCGCGTCCGGTTCGGCGAGGACGCCGGCGTCGCGCGCCTCCACGATCGCGTCGACGCGCGTATGTGCCTCGTCGCGTTCTTCCGCGATGCGACGACGCCAGTCGTCGACGCAGGCCTGGATCGACGGATGGTTGACGACGTGCTGGTACAGCTCGGTCATCAACGCGCCCTTGCGGTTCCATTTGTGCGGGCCGACGATGTGCACGCGGTTCGCCGTGAACGCGTTCGCCGTGCGCACCATCGAACCGATGTTGAAATCGTGCGTCCAGTTCTCGATCGCCACTTCGAACGGATGACGGCCGCGGCGGTCGAGGTCGGCGCGGATCGCCTCGACGCTCCAGTAGCGGTAGCGGTCGAGGACGTTGCGCCGGTCGCCGTCGTCGAGCAGCGCCACGTCGTAGCGCGCATCGTCGGGACGCGGCTCGCCCGGATGCTCCTGCTCCCACGGGCCCACGCCCACCTCGCGGAACGAAGGCTCGCCCGAGGCCTTCGCCGCCACGTCGATCGGATTCGGTTCGTGCATCTACGCCACGCTCACCTTCGCGTCATGCCGCCGGCCGCTCAGTGCAGCTCGGATTCGTGAAAGGCCTCGACGAACGGCACTTCGGTCGCCTCGCCGCTGACCGGGTCGACGACGCGCACCGTCGGGCGCTCCATGTCGACGCCGCCGATCAGCGACGTGATCGCGACGACTTCGGCGCCCTGCGCATCGACGACGCCGAAGTCGAGGCTCAGTTCGTTGCCGTTGCGCAATGTGACGAGCGACGACGTCTGCACATAGGATTTCTCGGACAGCCACGAGTCGACGAGGATGACGCGCCTGCCGCTGATCGACGGGCCCTTCGTGGCCGGATAGACGAAATCCATGACGAAGCCGTCGAGCGCCTCGCCGCGCGAGGCCGCGGCGTGCATCATCGAGCAGACGATCGGCACGGCGGCCGCCGTCAGCGCGCCGACCGCGTCGAAATCGTCGATCGCATAACCCTGTTCCTCGAGCGTGTCGAGCATGATGTGGCCGATCAGCGACGCGCCGCGATGGTCGAAGGTGACCGGCGACAGCTCGGAGAACGGACGGTCGGCCATATGGGCGCGCAGCAACGTCCTGAGCTGGTCGCGCGGCTCCATCAGCGCGAAGGCGGCCTCGTCGGCGGCGGCCGGCGCGGCGCCCTCGCCGTGTCGGGAGGCGGATGCGGTCTTGCGGAACATCGAAGCTTCTTCACTCATGTACGCCAGCGTAGCCGTGCGCCCCGTCAAACCGGGCGTCCGGCGCCGTCGCGCGGGCGGCCGTCGCCATGATGCCGTCGCACATACCATCGCGTACAGTGGTGATGTCGAAACGAGTTGGTGTTGCCGGTCATCGGCAGGGTCACGCAAAGCCCAGGGGGCGATTATGGGATTGAATCTGTTCATCGCGGTGGTATGCGTCGTCGTGGCGCTGCTGCTCACGTTCCTGACGATCCGGTTCTTCTTCGGCGCCGCCGCGCGCGCCGCCGACGCCGCATCCGACGCCTTCCGCGACCAGCCGGAGCAGGAGCCGGTGCATGCCGGCGACACGTTGCGCACACGCCGCTCCGACAACGCCGCGAGCGTGCGTCTGCTCACCGCGCAGGTGATCGTCGCCGACGTGCTGACGCTGCTCGTCGTCGTCCCCGACCTGCTGCACATGATGCGCCCGTCGCTGATCCCCGATTGGCTGATCGCGCCGTGGCTGCAGGCGATCATCATCACGCCGGTCATGTTCTACAGCGGCTACCCGATCCACATCGACGGCTGGTCGGCGATCCGCCGGCGCGTGCCGAACATGAACTCGCTCGCCGCGGTCGGCGCGACCGCCGCCTACGTCTACAGCCTGCTCGTGTGCTTCGCCGAGGACGTGCTGCCCGACTCGATGCATGCCGTCTACTTCCAGGTGACCGGCGTCCTGATCACGCTCGTGCTGTTCGCGCGCCTGATGAGCGACCGCTGGCTGCCGCGCCGCGCCGCGTTCCCGCTGCAGACGAAGGTCGACCGCCTGTCGCGCGTCCTCGTGCCGATCGTCTTCCTGATCGCCGTATGGACCTTCGTCGTCTGGCTGATCTTCGGCCGGCAACCGGCCTTCACGCGCGCGTTGTTGATGGCGATCGGCGTCCTGATCATCGCCTGCCCGGCCGCGCTCGGGTGGGCGGCGCCGCTCGCCGCGACCTTCGCGACCGACCGCGCGCGCCGCGCCGGCATGCGCGTCCTGACGACAAGCGCGCTGCAGCAGGCGAAGGATGTGCGCGCCGTCGTCGTTTCGTCGGCGCTCGCCGACGCTTCACGTGAAACCATCGAAGCGCTGCTCGACCGAGGCATGGGCGTCGACACCGTCGACACCGACGACGCCGACGCCGCGGTGCGCCGCATCGACGAGCGCCGCTCGAAGCTCGACATCGACGGCGGGACGGCCGCACTGATGTTCGTCGGCGACGGCTCCGAGGATGTCGCGATCCGCAACGCCGCCGACATCGCCGTCGTCGTCACGGGGGACGCCGGAGCGACGTTCCGGCATGCCGACGTCGTCACCGACATGGCCGGCTGCTCCTGCGTCCTGCCGCTGATTCGGCTGTCGAAGGCGATGGTGCGCAACATTCAGGAGAACCTGGGCTGGGCCTTCGTCTTCAACCTCATCGGCATCCCGATCGCCGCCGGCGTCCTCTACCCCTTCACCGGCTGGATGCTCGATCCGAGCCTCGCCGGGTTGGCGATGTTCCTCTCGTCGCTCGCCGTGCTGCTCAACGCGCTGCGGCTGCGGCGCGCGCATATCGACCGCTGACGCGCGCCTATCTCGCTTCCGATGCGACGATGCCCCGGTCGGGCGCCTGTTCAGGCGCCCGACCGGGGCATCGCTCATGCATGCGCCGCCACGTTCATCCTACGCGGGAAGGCGCGGGGCCGCGCGCATGCGCGGCCCTTCGCGATCACTTCGACATGTCGTCGGACCGCGCATCGCCGCCGATCTTCACTTCGGTGTCGAGCGGGTTGTCGTCGCCCGCCATCGGGTCGTGCTGATGCACGGACAGCTCGAGATGGTCGCCGCCGGTGTGGTCGACGAGCACCGTCTCGCCGTCGTGGACCTTGCCCGCGAGCAGCATGCGCGCCAGCTGGTCGCCGACCTCGGTCTGCACGAGGCGGCGCAGCGGACGGGCGCCGTAGGCCGGGTCGTAGCCGGTGTCGGCGAGCCATTCGCGGGCCGCCTCGGTCACGTCGAGCGTGATGCGGCGGTCGGTCAGGCGCGACGCGACCTGCTTGACCTGCAGGTCGACGATCTTGCCGAGCTCCTGACGCGTCAGCGGCTGGAAGATCACGAGGTCGTCGAGACGGTTGACGAACTCCGGGCGGAACTGCGCGTGCACGGCGTTCATCACCGCGTCCTTCTTCTCCTGCTCGTTCAGGTCGGGGTTGACGAGGAACTGGGAGCCGAGGTTGGACGTCATGATCAGGATCGTGTTCTTGAAATCGACGGTGCGGCCCTGGCCATCGGTCAGACGACCGTCGTCGAGCACCTGCAGCAGGATGTCGAAGACCTCACGGTTCGCCTTCTCGACCTCGTCGAACAGCACGACCGAGTACGGACGGCGACGCACGGCCTCGGTGAGCTGGCCGCCCTCCTCGTAGCCGACGTAGCCGGGGGCCGCGCCGATGAGGCGGGACACCGACGACTTGTCCATGTACTCGCTCATGTCGATGCGGACCATCGCCTTCTCGTCGTCGAACAGGAACTCGGCGAGCGCCTTCGCGAGCTCGGTCTTGCCGACGCCGGTCGGTCCCATGAACAGGAACGAACCGGTCGGACGGTTCGGGTCCGAGATGCCGGCGCGCGAGCGGCGCACCGCGTCGGAGACCGCCTCGACGGCTTCCGGCTGGCCGATGACGCGCTCGTTGAGGTACTCCTCCATATGCAACAGCTTCTCGTTCTCGCCCTGCATCAGGCGGCCGACCGGGATGCCGGTCCACTCCGAGATGATGCCGGCGATCGAGTCGGCGTCCACATGGTCGGGAACCATCGGGTCGTCCTTGTGCGCGTACTCCGAGGCCTGCTCGTCGGCCGTCTCCGCCGCGGCGAGCTCCTTCTGGATCTGTGGGATCTCGCCGTAGAGAATGCGGCTCGCCTGCGCGAGGTCGCCGGCGCGCGTCGCCTTGTCGGCCTCGACGCGCTTCTCGTCGAGCTTGGCGCGCAGGTCGCCGACCTTGTTGCGGTCCGCCTTCTCGGTGTCCCAACGGGCCTGGAGTCCGTGCAGCCGCTCGCGGCTGTCGGCGAGTTCGGACTGCAGCTTCATCAGCCGTTCCTTCGACGCCGGGTCCTCCGCCTTCTTGAGCTGCATCTCCTCCATCTCGAGGCGCGTGACCTTGCGCTGCAGCTCGTCGATCTCCTCCGGCTGCGAGTCGAGTTCCATGCGCAGGTGCGCCGCGGCCTCGTCGACGAGGTCAATCGCCTTGTCCGGCAGCTGACGGCCGGTGATGTAGCGGTTCGACAGCGTCGCGGCGGCCACGAGCGCGTCGTCGCCGATCGTCACCTTGTGGTGCGCCTCGTAGCGCTGCTTGAGGCCACGCAGGATCGCGATCGTGTCCTCGACCGACGGCTCGCCGACGAAGACCTGCTGGAAGCGGCGTTCGAGCGCCGGGTCCTTCTCGATGTTCTCGCGGTACTCGTCGAGCGTCGTCGCGCCGATCAGGCGCAGTTCGCCGCGCGCGAGCATCGGCTTGAGCATGTTGCCGGCGTCCATCGAGCCTTCGGCCGAACCGGCGCCGACGACGGTGTGGATCTCGTCGATGAACGTGATGATCTGCCCGTCGGACTGCTTGATCTCGTCGAGCACGCTCTTGAGGCGTTCCTCGAATTCGCCGCGGTACTTCGAGCCGGCGACCATCGAGCCCAGATCGAGGCTGATCAGGCGCTTGTTCTGCAGCGTGCTCGGCACGTCGCCCGCCACGATGCGCTCCGCGAGGCCTTCGACGACGGCGGTCTTGCCGACGCCCGGCTCGCCGATGAGCACCGGGTTGTTCTTCGTGCGGCGGCTGAGGATCTGGATGACGCGGCGGATCTCCTGATCGCGGCCGATGACCGGATCGAGCTTGCCTTCCTTCGCGCGCGCCGTCAGATCCGTCGAATACTTCTCGAGCGCCTTGTACGAGGCCTCGGCGTCCGGGCTCGTCACCTTCGCGCCGCCGCGGATGCCGGGGATCTGCTCGCGGATCTTCGCGGCGGTCACGCCGTTGTCGTCCAGAATCTTCGCGGCGTCGTTCGGCGTCGCCTCGGCGATGCCGAGCAGCAGATGCTCGGTGGAGACGTATTCGTCGCCCATCTCCTTCATCGCGGTCTCGGCCTTCGCGATTGCGGCCGTCAGCTGGCGGCTCGCCTGCGCCTGCGTCGTCGACGATCCCGACGCGCTCGGCAGCGCGACGAGCGCGTTGCGCACGGCGGCGCCGATCGTCTGCACGTTGCCGCCGCAGGCCTCGATCAGGCCACGGACGACGCCGTGCTCCTGGCGCAGCAGCGCGTCGAGCAGGTGCAGCGGCTCGACCTGCGGGTTTCCGGCCGCCGAAGCGCTCTGGATCGCGTCGCCGAGCGCCTCCTGGGCCATTGTCGTAAACTTCTGTTCCATATCATCCTCCATTGCTGCACATGGGCGCGCCGGGCCCTCGTGCCGCGCGCCATGCACGGCCGGGGAGCGTGGGCGCGCCCACGGCTTCATTGTCTGATATTGTCAACCGACGCTGCAGATCACTTATTCCCAAAACTTGAGTGAATCTCGCTCAAGTTTTGGAGATTCGATGAAGGCTACCGCTTCGACGGACCATCCTCTGCAATTCTGACGCAGAACATGAAGAAGGCCGCCCGCTTTCAGCGGACAGCCTTCTTCATGTTCCCTTCAGTTTCCTCTCAGCGTGACGCGCTAGGCGACGCCGCGGGGAACGCGCACCAGCACGGGAGCGTGCGCGACGTTCACGCGCGCACGACGACGTTGCGCAGGTCGCCGATGCCCTCGACGTGCACAACCGCCTCGTCGCCCGGCTTGAGGCTGCCGGAGGCGTCCGGCGTGCCGGTGAGGATGACGTCGCCAGGCAGCAGCGTCGAGAAGCTCGAGATGAACGCGATCTGCTCGGGAATCGAATGGATCAGCTTCGCCGTCGTGCCGCTCGCCTTCTCCACGTCCTCGCCGTTGAGCGTGAACGAGATCGCCGCGTCCCGCCAATGGAAGTCGTCACGCGTCACGATCCACGGCCCGAGCGGGCACGACGTGTCGAAGCCCTTTGCGCGCGTCCACATCGGATCGGAGCCCTGCAGGTCGCGCAACGTCACGTCGTTGACGCAGGTGAAGCCGAGGACGTGGTCCATCGCGTCCTCGACGCTCACGTTCTTCGTGATGCGGCCGATGACGACGGCCACCTCGGGCTCGAAGTTCATGTCGTCGGAGCACGCCGGGAACACAATCGGATCGTCCGGCCCGATGACCGACGTCGACGGCTTCATGAAGACGACCATCTCCTCGGGCGCATGCCGCACCGTCGACTGGCCCTGCTCGAACATGTAGTTCGCATGCGCCTCGTAGTTCTTCGCCAAGCCGTACACCTTCGACGGGATGACCGGGGACAGCAGCCGCACGCCGTCCGCGTCGAGCGGGATGCGCTCGCCGGTCGGCCTCACCTGGCCGCCGAACGGGTATCCTTCGAGTACGACGAGATAGTCCTTGTCATCCGCCTCGTCGGTCTGCACGAAGGCATACCGGGGCGTGTCATCCTTGGAAAAACGTGCAAGTCTCATACGGCACAGTGTACAACGGCCGCATCACGGCGCACGCCGCCGCCTATTTGAACGCGCGCTCGCCGAAGATCGCCGTGCCGATGCGCACGATCGTCGCGCCTTCGGCGATCGCGTGCTCCATGTCGCCGCTCATGCCCATCGACAGCTCGACGCAGCGCGCCGTGCCCTCGGCATGCGAATCGCGCACCCGGTCGCGCAGCTCGCGCAGATGCGCGAAGCCGCGGCGTACGACCGCCTCGTCGTCCACATGCGCGCCGACCGTCATCAGCCCCTGCAGTTCGAGCCCGTCGATCTCGGCGATCCGCAGCGCCAGCTCGAAGGCCTCGTCGGGGTCGCAGCCCGACTTCGTCGCCTCGCCCGATTCGTTGACCTCGAGCAGCACGCCGACGTCGGCGCCGCGCGCGGCCGCACGCCGCCCGATCCTGCGCGCCAGCTCGAGCGAATCGACCGACTCGATGACGTCGGCGTCCGGCAGCACCTTGTTGATCTTGTTGCTCTGCAGCTGCCCGATAAGATGCAGCGGCAGACGGTCGAGCGCCTCCGGGTCATCGGTGAGGTCGAGGTTTTCGACCGTCTCCACGTCGCTCGCACCGAGCACGACGCCGCGCTGGGCGCACGCGTACCGCAGTCCGTCGATCTTGACGGCGATCTCCTGCGGCCTGTTCTCGCCGATCATATGCACGCCCGCGTCGATCGCGGCCATGATCTCGCCGACGTCGCGCGTCTTCGTCGCCGCGAGCAGCGTGACCGAACCCTCCTCGCGCCCGCTCAGCATCTCCGCGCGCGCGATGCGGTCGAGCACGCGGTGCACGCCGTCGGCGATCTGTCCGGCGCGGGCGGCGTCGACCGTCTCGTTCGCAAGGTCCTTGTAATCCATATACGCTGTCATGGCGTTCCCATCACTTCACTCATGTCCCGAAGGTCATGCGAAACGCGTTCCTCTCCGTCCCGCACGATTTACCTTACCTCAACTCGCCAGCGGGCGCGTCCCGCATTCGCGGATGCGCGCAACTCATCCTCACGGCACGCGCCGCTCACATCACCTGCAGCCGCTCGCCGACGTCGTCGGGCACCTTGAGGTCGCGGCCGCGCACCGCGCGCACGCGCCGCCAATCGAAGCACGCGAGCGCCTCGCCCGCGTCCATCGCCTCCGGCCGCTCGATGAGCCCGAGCGCCCACGCGCAATAGCCGACGACGGCCTGCGGACGCACGCCCTGCGCACGCAGATGGCCGAGGTCGAGCGAGCGCACGCGTTTCGCGAGCCGCACGCCGGCGGCGTTGTCGAGCAGCGGCAGATGCGCATAGCCGGGCGTTCGCGCCGGCGTCCACCGCGCGTCCACGCCGCAGGCGCCGCAGTCGAGCAATCGTTGGCGCAGCCAGATCTGCAGCGCTGTCGAACGCAGCAGGTCGCGGCCGCGCACGACGTCATCTATGCCCATCAGCAGGTCGTCGAGCGTCACGACGAACTGGTACGCGTACAGGCCGTCCGATCGGCGCAGCACGACGTCGCCGAGCGCGGCGCCGAGGTCGTAGTCCTGCGCGCCGTAGACATGGTCGTCGAAAAGGATGCGGCCGTCGAGCGCGCCGGCATGCGGCGCCGCGAGCCGCCATGCATGGCGCTCTCCTGCGCGTACGCGCGCGGCCGCCTCGTCGGGACGCTCGTCGTGCAATCGTCGGCAGGTGCCCGGGTAGACGATGAACCGGTCGCCCTCCTGCGGGGCCGACGCGGCACGGATCTCAGCGCGCGAGCAGAAGCACGGGTAGAGCAGCCCGGCGTCGCGCAGCGTCGCGAAGGCCTCGTCGTAGAGCGCGGTGCGCCGCGACTGGTGGACGACGTCACCCGACCAGTCCAGTCCGAGCCACATGAGGTCGTCGCGGATCCACTCGTCGGCCCCCGGCATGACGCGCGGCACGTCGATGTCCTCGATGCGCAGCCGCATGTCCTCGCCGCGGGCGTGCGCCGACAGCCACGCCGCGAGCATCGCGTACGCGTTGCCCAGATGCATGCGCCCCGACGGCGTCGGCGCGAATCTACCGCTCATCCGCTTCCCGCCTTTCGATTCCCGTTGCCGTGCATATGCTTCGTGCGCGCCATGGCGTCACGCCGGCGATCCGACGAAGGTCGTCCACAGTTCGCTGTCGAGCGGCCACTGGTTCACCGTGCAGCCGTTGAGGAACATCGACTGCTCCTGCATCAGCGGCGCCTTCTGGCCGTCGCCGCCGCACGTCTGTTCGTTGTCGATGTGCCCGAGCGCGTGGCCGACCTCATGGTTGACGACCATCGTACGGTAGCCCGCGAGCGTGCCGCCCTCCTGGAGCCAATGGTCGACGGCGCCGTCCCAGCGCTTCTTGTTGATGATGACGTCGGCGCCGACGCGGCAGCTGTATTCGCTCGAGCAATACGTCGAATACGTCGGCATCTTCTCCGGTGCGGCGAGCGTCACCGTCACATCGCAGCCGTCGTCCACCTGCTGGAACACGACGCCGGCGCGCGGCCAGCCGCGCGGATCGTTGAGCGCCCGGTCGACGCTGTTCGCGAAGGCCGACTTGTCCCCGACATCGCCGTTCGTCGCGACGCAGTACGTCATCTTCATGACCTGCGCGCCGCTTTGTTCGGCCGTCTGCTTCGCTTTGTCGTAGATCTGCCGTCGCTGTTCGTCGGACATCGGCGCGGCGAGCGCCTCGAGCTCCTGCTGCGCGGCATCCTTGTCGCGGTCCTCGTCGCTTTTCGGCTGCAGCGGTTCCGCTTCCTCGACCTGCCCGTTCGCGAAGGCCATGCGCAGCGCCTTCGTGAAATCGATGCTCGCCGTCGCGTCGCCGCCCTCGTCCGGCGCCGCCGTGACATGTGCCACCGACGCGCGGGCGCTTGCGACGACGCCGACGACAAGCAGCACGAGCGCGACCGCCGCGATGATGCGGCGCAGGATGTAGCGTCGGCGCAGATGCCTGCGGCGGCACCGGCGAGAGGCCCTGTTCATGTTCGCACTACCCATGACTCATCCGTTCCCGTTTGCCTGCACTGCCTTTTGCGTATGACCGTCGCCCGCGTTGCCGCCCGCCTCGCGGACGTGGCCGCGAATCGCTGCCCCCACTATAGCAACGACGGCGAAGCAGGGACGCCACGGCATCACGAAGCGGCCCGCGGGATGCCCCACGGGCCGCTTCACAGGACGGATATCGGGAACGCGAATCAGATCGCGAACAGCACGTTGAACAGCCAGCAGCCGAGCATGCCGCCCAGGATCGGCGCGACGACCGGGATCCACGCTTCGTTCCAACGCGAAGAACCCTTGTGCGGGATCGGCAGGATCTGGTGCAGCAAACGCGGCATCAGGTCGCGGGCCGGGTTGAGGCCCGGGCCCGTCGGGCCGCCGAGCGAGCAGACGAGGCCCCAGACGATGAAGCCGACGACGATCGACGCGGCCGCGTAGTTCGTCTTGCCCCACTGCAGTTCAAGGCAGCACAGCGCGCCGAGGACGAGGATCATCGTGCCGACGAACTCGTTGATGAAGTAGTTGCGGCGCGTCGCGTAGGCGTCGGTCGTGCAGAAGGTGCCGAGGATCGACTCGGCGCTCTCGGTCTCCTTGTAATGCGGGTAATAGCAGATGTAGACGATGAGCTGGCCGACGGCGGCGCCGAGGACCTGCGCGCAGATGTACGGCAGGACCTGGTTCCACGGGAACATGCCGTTGACGGCCTGCGCGAGCGTCATCGCCGGATTGATATGCGCGCCGGAGACGCCGCCGAACATCAGCACCGGGAACATGACGCCGAAGCCGTAGCCCATCGCGATGTTGAGCCAGCCGGCGTTATGCCCCTTCGTGTTCTTCAGTTCGACATTGGCCACTGCGCCATTGCCGAAGATCATCAGCACCGCGGTACCGACGAACTCCGCCGCCAGCCGCGTAAACAACGAGTATTCCACTGCTCCTCAGCCTTCTCTATGCGTATGCAAGATGGTTTGAATAATCTTCTCTGATGGATGGATTGCATGGCTCGCCCCGTATGGGAATGCGTGGGAACCGGTATGAGTGTAGCGCCCGCCATGGGCAACACGGGTATTACGCCACGCAGGGCGAGCCTCGGACATCCTCTGACGACAGCCCGTCCCCCACGCCGGCGCCCTTCCGGCGGTGAGGGCGGAGGAGCGGACCGCGCCTCACGCGACACATGCACGCCCATTCGCCGTCCCGCAAGCGCCGCCTGTCGCCGGCATCGATGCTTCAGCAGACACGGGCGCCATGGCGGCGGACAACGGCATCGCGGATCCCACAAGAATCGGCGTTGCCGTCTCCGACCAGTTGCATGGGCCGGCGGCCGGCGTCTCGTTGGATCTGGGACAGGCGGCTCCGGGCATCGATCCGGCCCGCATCTCCATCAAACCCAAACAGCGGACGGGACATCCCGGTCCCCGTCCCGGCCGCACACGGCGCTGTGCGCGGCGCATAAAAAAACTCGCCGGGACTCCTGCCCGCGAGCTTCGTCTTGGTCGTCGTTCATTGCGACGCGACCGGTCGCTTGCCCTTCGCCTTATTCGCCGTACTGGCGTTCCATCACGGCGACAGTCGATTCGTCATCGCTCTGCGCCATCAGCCTGTCCAAGGCCGCAAAGGTCGATTCCCACTGATGCTGCTGCATCGTCCGCTTTCTCCTTTCTTTGCTGTCCTGCGCTCCCGTCACCGGCGGTGCCGGGCTGTCGGCATGCCGTCGCTTCCGACATGGCATGGCCATCGGAGCAGTCATTGATGTGATTCGTATTCATCCTATGCGTCGTGCCCAACTATGTTCGCCCAGAGCGATGCACACCCCATCCTCACCCACGCGGCCGCATCTCAGCGAGCATTTCCGCCGCAAGACGCACCCCTTAACAACAGTCAAAAACATCGACTACTACGCAGTCGGCGGACAGCTACGCAACACACCATCCGATGCCCGGAGACGGCAACGATGGAAAGACCTATGCTTGCGATGACTGCAACGACGAAGCATGCTGCCGCAACCGTTTCCTGCACATCGGCAATCTGGATTCGACAACGGACGCACGGCCTTGGACATGCAAAGGAGCACATCATGAGCGGCATTGGCACGCGAACAGCAATAGGCCCGATACGCGTCAACTTCGTGCCATCAACGGTCACGATCCGAATCGGCGGCGCACCAACGGCCGGTGCGGAAGCGCCGAGGACATGGGTGAGCTGTTAGAAAGGCCACCATCATGGCAAAGCACAACGGAACCATACACAAGATCATCACCACCAACCGGCGCAGACCATGGAAACACGGTCCAAACGCCCATTGGACGGCGTTGATCATGACGAGCGTCCTGAGCGCACCAACGATCATCAGCACCATATGCGCGCGCGACCTGTACATGCTCGCGGCAACTCTCATTCTGACCGTTATGGTCTTCCTGTTCCTCGAGACGGCCCTGTACCTGACCTTTCCGCCATCCTTGACGGGAAAAGGGCGGACACCCGAGCGAACCGAACCCCAACATGGCGCAACGGACCACAACCAGTAAACCGATACCGGGAGAGAGAAACGCGGCAGCCCATCGTCCAACCCTCGCCATGTCAGTCAGGGAGCGGCCCACCGCATCGCAAGCCATGCTCCACCAGAGCATGGCCGCGCATGCGCGATAGGCATGCACGAAATCTAGCAGCCGGCCCGCGCGATACATCGTGACGCGCTGTCCTCCCGGCCGCGCTCGCAGCGACGATGCGCCACATCTGCGCCTTCTACAACCACAACCACAGCCGCAGCCGGCGGCGCGATCGTCGACACAGTCGCCCACGGCGCGCCGCCCGCGCATCAAACGATGAAGGCCTCGGTCGAATATCGACCGAGGCCTTCTGCGGCGCCCCTCAGGGATTCGAACCCTGGACACGCTGATTCAAGGTTGGTACGCGAATATGATCGTGTGGTTTGTGGTCTTCGCAGCATTCAGCGAGAATGCGCGGGAATCGTGACGCTGATTCGGTTTGTCGGTGTTTGCCGAAATACCGACAAACCAGACTCACTCAAATTATCGACATCCACCAAGACCAGCGAACGGAAACCTGCTGCCCCGCACTCCACGATAAACCAGTCAAGCATATAAGTACACTGCTCGTAGATGTCCACTCCACCTCTCCGATGCGCACGCCGAAAGCGCGCAGCATGCCTGCGTCGCGCACTAAGCCCTCGCCCACGATCCGGTTGTACTCGGCCACGTACTGCCATCCGATCGGATAGTCGACGTTTTACAGCAGGAACTGCCAGGCATGGTTGATGTTGTTCACCGTGACGATCTCATCGACCGTCATATCCGCAGGCGCGCGCCCCTCGACGATCTCCTGTCGGGGAAGGTGATCCCATCTACCTCGATGTTCGCGGTCTTCTAAATGGAATCGACCAGCAGCCGCTTCGCCAACTCGACAGATGCATCACGGTCGGGCTGCAGCTCATATGAATCAATCACCATCCAACCCCACATTCCTTTTCCATTATCCTGTTTCCCGTATCGAGCTTTCTTCCCGTACAGCAATGTCGGTTACAGACGATGACGCCGATGTTTCCGTGCTGAAGGAATATCTGCATCAGCATGGCGCCGTTCGCCACCACGGTGCTCGCCCATATGATCTTTACGCACGAACGGATTCGTGATGCCTCCACCAGAGGCGACCGACTCCACCTGCGCGCGACTCCAATGGTCGTTGTATGTGCATCGAACCTGATTCTGCGTGAACCGGGTCACAAGGGAGCGGTAATGGTCGCGTTCGTAGAGCAACGTATCGATCAGATAACCCGGCTGCGAGGAGAACTCGGACAATCCACGCACATACAGCGCGCGATCCTCATCCCGTACGATCAATGGCATCGCGTTGATGCGCAGCAGCTCCTTGAACATCACCAGACGCCCCACACGTCCATTGCCGTCGGAGAACGGGTGCGTGGTTTCGAACATCCAATGCGCACAGGCGATATCGAACGGGTCATCGTGCAGTTGTGCGTACAAGCCGAACACATGCCCCATCGCATCCGGCACATCGGCGGGAAGCACCGTAGCCGTATCCGACAATCCCGCACCGATCACGTTCGGCAGCGTCTTGTACGCCCCCACATGGTAACGCGGGTCGTTCTCCTGACGTGTGCCGCGTTTGAGCATCGCATGCAGCGTGCATACCAAATGCCCATCCACAGCATCGTCCACATGGTCGAGCATCCAGTCAAACGCGCGGAAATGGTTGACCGCCTCCACAACATCGTCGGCACGCACCGGTTCTCCCGCCTCGGCCAGCAACGTGCCTGTATTGTACAGTTGAGCGGTTTGCTCGGGCGTGAGCGTTGACCCCTCCATATGGTTCGAATTGAATGCGAACCGGATCTGGGTCACCTGGTACAGGCCTCCTGACACATGGGCGTCACGCTCACGACGCAGCCAATCCACCAGCCGTTCACGGCCTTTTTCGTCTGCATCCTCATCCGCCATCCATGTCTCCCTTGAAGCCGGTCCACCCTTTTCAGTCTACCGGTACTTCTGGGTTTTGTACATGGACCATCGCCCCAGTCGACGCTCGGCTTGCCGCTGGTTTTCCCGCTATCGGTAAGTCTGTGGCCGCGAAAGTCGCGGCCACAGCAACAGCCAAGGAGGACATCATGGCAATAAAGCAAACAATCACAACGACGTGTTGCAACAACCACTAGAATCCGCCCCCTCGACAACCGCGAATGCATCTACATGCTCCGCGGCCTCAACCCCTTCAAAAGCCGCAAAAACACCCCCGACCAGCCCGTGAAACGACCACACTCCACCCTCATCAAGGCACGAGGCGCCGCAAGCGCCGCGGAAGTGCCCCTGCTCGACCAAGGCCACCATCATTCCCCGAACACCGATTGGGCGCTATGTTCACCCTTTCATGTTTGCCCCATCTTGCTGACGGTTCAGGATGGTTATGCTGCGGATACTCATTCCCACTCTCGCCAATGAAGGAGATCATGTCAACCGGGCTGAAGAAGAGAAATATGGTCAAAAGCGTCGTCGCCATGCTCGCCACCGTCATGTTGGCCGCAGGCATGGGCAATACGGCATACGCATCCGACATCCAAGACAACCAACTCCCCTGGACACCGGCCGAAGAGCAGGCGTACGAACTGGAGATGAGCACGCGTTCATTGGAGGAGCTGTTCAACTACTACGAGAACATCCCTGATGGAGTGCTCGAACAGGGTGATCCGTCATTGCAGGCATGGCAGGGCATGCGCCCCTATGGCAGATCACCGTTCAGGGCCAATTTCTGGGGCTGCGCGGCCGCTGTGGCCGGAGTGATCGCCTCCACCGCATTCCCAGCCGCAAAAATCCTGAAGGTCAAGAAGCTCATCAAGGCACTTGGCGGCGTCAAATCAGCCATCAAGATCATGGCCGGCGCCTCCTTCAGCTACGAGAAGATGCGCGCTCTCGGAGGCGCGGCCGCGGCCCTCGCGGCCGAATTGACTGGTATCGGGGCGGTGAGGAGCCAATGCTTCGCATGAAACGTCCAGCATGGACCCACTCACGCGCATGGGGATGGTTCATCGCGATCCTGTCTGTCATCATGCCGGTGCTATCCATCGTGTACTGGCTGCGAGGAGGCAATCCGCTGATTGCATGGCTGTTGGCCGCGTCAGGTCCCGGCACATTCCTCTGGTCCGATCCACTGATCCGAAAACTGGAAGAAGAAGCGAAACACCGGGGAACGGACGAAAAGTAACAACCATCTGATTGCACGGCATCGCATAAGACCTGTTCTCAGCGCTGTGCACGATGCCGCGCTTTTCGCCGCGCATGCCATCCTCTCGGCCTCGTAAGAGTGGCCATTCGGCACCAGACGTGGTACGCCACCGTGGTAATTGCCATTGTCAGCAGATCAGAGCAGAGGGAATCGAAAAATGTTGGATATGGCAGCACCTATGCGGCAATCCGCTGGTGGTGCCATGGGCCGGCCGCACCGGCCGAGTCACCGGCCGGTTTTACAAACCGGGATCGCGGTCGGCCAGCGCGCCGTCACCTGTTGGAGCGGGCACGCTTCAGGACGGGGCCGGTTCCTGCACGCTCGGCTGGGGAACCGGTTGGACCGGTGCGGGATACGATGGGGCAACCGGTTGGACCGGTGCGGGATACGATGGGGCAACCGGTTGCACCGGGACGGCCGGTGACGGCATGGCAGCCTGCGGCACGGTTGTCTGGGTCTCGGCCTCACGTTGTGCCTGCTCCTGCGCGTCCTTCCTATCCTCTTCCTGCTTGGCGTGCACGCTCCGATTGACCGCATCCATGGCCTTGTCCAACGCGGCCTTGGCATCCTTGAGCTCCTTCACATCCGTGGCATCCCTGAGTTTGCCCGCAGCATCCAACTGCTGCTGCAGTGCGTAGCGCGTCTTGCCGTCGGCGACCTTGCCCTTGGACGAGTCATAGAGCTTGCCCGCTTCCGCAACCCGCTTGGCCAACGCAGCATGACCGCCAGAGTTTTTGCGTCCCTGGACGCCGCGACCTTGTCCGCCGCTTCCAACACGCCCGTGGCGTGGGACGCATACCAATCCGCCGCCTCGCGCACACTGGCGGCGGCCCGCTCGACCTGTGCGGCGTCCTTCGTGTCCGTGGGGCATGCGACGGGTTCAGGCGCCTCGGCCTTGCGCGCGGCCACCGTCTCCCAGAAACTTACAGGACGAGCGTCTTGGTCGGTTGCGGATTTGGTCAACACCGCGAATTTCCTCGGCGTGAGGCCGGAAGATCTCATGGATGACGCCCTCATTGAGCAGATTGACCGTAAATACAAAAACCCCGGCCGATACTCGGCCGAGGCTTCTTGCGGGTGCCCCCTCAGGGATTCGAACCCTGGACACGCTGATACGGCCTTACCCATCAAGGATCAAGCCATCGGGACATATCCATGACGACAGATGCGTCCGTACCGATTCATACAGTGAACTCATGAATATCGTAGTGCTCTACGCCTATCCCAATGACAACGGATACAACCACGCCATCCTGAACTCCGTCATGCAGGGACTGGAAGACAACCCCGCCAGACATTCGGTGACCGTGGTTGATCTGTACAGGGAGAACTTCGATCCGGTCCTGCGCTTCGATGAAAACCATCTGCGCCGCAACCTGAACATCGACCCGGATACCGAGCGGTACCGTCGGATCATTACCGACGCGGACCTGCTCGTATTCATCTTCCCGATCTGGTGGTCCGGCATGCCCGCCATCCTTAAAGGTTTCATCGATCGTGTCTTCTCCAAAGGGTTCGCCTACGTGTATCGGGGGGTGCTTCCCAAGGGGCTGCTCAAGGGCAAGAAAGCATGGATCATCACCACGAACGATACTCCGGGGTTCTATGCACGCCTATTCGAACCCGACTATGGTAAGGTCCTCCATCACCAGATTCTCAAAACCATGTGCGGCGTCACGACCATCAAACACCACCAGATGTCCTTTTTACGTAGATCAACCCCACGCAAGCGCACACGATTCCTCACCAAGGTACGAAACTACGCAAGCAAATTGTAGCCAAACCGACCACGCCAGAATCGAGGGCCTCGCTTCTCAGGGAGACGATAGCGTCGCATCGCCAGCTCGTTCATCCTGAATCCGAGAGCCGTCTTCCACCTCTCCGAGGTGAGGTGTATCCGCTACGTCGCTGATTGAAGAAGACAGGGACACAGGTGTTTGGCGGGATGGGCAGAAAAGAGTCTCCTCATCCGTTATGGTGCCACACCTGGCGCACTGGATGGCGAACATTTAATTATCCCTTGTTGCTTAATGTCCCTCTGATAATCCTCAGGATTATAATCTATTGACATTACGAACCATGCGGAATCCTTATCTTTACGGTTCAGTCGCAAATAGAGAACACGGCATATAGGTCAAAATGTGTTGATTATGCTGGGGGTTTGCCGTTGCGGCAGTAGGCGTGTCGGGGTGTCTTTTTCGGTTTTCCCGTAAATAACCGCGTTTCGCGCCGGTTCGGGGCCGTTGGATTGTGTCATGAGAACACGATCGAAGCGGGCCCGCAAATGCCCGGTCTGCGGGCTGCCGATGCGCAAGAACGGGCACGACCGAAACGGCCGGCAGCGTTGGCAGTGCGACACCTGCAAGGCGACGACGACCGCCACCATCGAGTCGCGGAGCCGCGTGTCCCTGCTGCGCGCCTTCCTGGACTGGCTGCTTGAAGCCGCGCCCCAGCGGCGGCCGGGATGCGACGCGCATACCTTCCGGCGACGCAGCGCATGGTGCTGGGACCTATCGCCGCGTATCCACCCCGACGGCGTGGTGCACCACGTGGTCATGGCCGACGGCACCTGGGTGAACGGCTGGTGCCTGCTGACGGCGATCGACGGCACGGACGGCGAGGTGCTCGCCTGGCAATGGTGCTCACATGAGAGCACCGCCGCCTACCAGGCCCTGTTCGCGCAACTCACGCCGCCCGACGTGCTCGTATGCGACGGCATGAAAGGCATCCTCAAAGCCTGCCACGAAGCATGGCCGGACACGCGGATCCAACGCTGCCTGGTGCGCGTGCAGCGCGACACGAGAGCCGACCTGACCTCCAAACCCAGATTGCAGGCCGGACGGGAGCTCGAGAGACTCGCCGACATACTCACCCGCGTCCATGACGCCGACGCCGCCGTCAGGTGGGGCGGGGCCCTCAACGCGTGGCACGAACGCCGCAAGCGCATGCTGTCCGAACGCACCTACGCGAAGGACACCCCGGACGACCCCAGGGCGGCCACGAGCAGGGGCGGATGGTGGTGGACCCATTTGCCATTGCGCCGCGCCTACCTGCGGCTCGAGCGCCTCTTCAAGGACGGCACGCTCTTCTGTTTCCTCGACCCGGCACTGAACACGCTCGGCCCTGTGCCGCGTGACAGCAACCGGCTCGAAGGCAGTATCAACGCCGCGCTCAAACGCATGCTCGTCAACCACCGCGGCCTTCCCGAGGCACACATGCGCCGCGCCTGCGAATGGCACTGCTACATGCACAGCGCCAGACCCGACCCAACCCGGCCCGCATCCTCAAACAACACGACCAGGACGCCAAGATCCCCACCGTCAATGATGACAACAACGAACCAACCGTCCAACCCACCCTCGGCACCGGCATCGACTGGAACGAATTCCACAACCACACCCGCTACCCCAACAGCACCGACTAGGAGTCTAAATCAACACAAAATGACCTATATGCCCTATATGCCGAAGATCTCATGGATGACACCCTTGTCAACCAGTTTGACCGTAAATACAAAGAAACCCCGGCCGATACTCGGCCGAGGCTTCTTGCGGGTGCCCCCTCAGGGATTCGAACCCTGGACACGCTGATTAAGAGTCAGCTGCTCTAACCAACTGAGCTAAAGGGGCGTTGGTTCGTGAACCGAGAGATAAATATACTCAGATTTCCCCGTCACGCAACCTTCGGCGTGTCGTTTTTACAAAACCCTTGATTTCCAACGATTCCACCATCCCTCACCCCAATCATCGAACATCGCCTCAGCCCCGCCCATACGCGCTCCATCCCTCCACGGATCAGCACATCTTCACAATTTCTTCACATTTGTCCTCCGCAACCGCCCACCGCAACGCTGCAGACCCCACGCCCCTCGCCATCCATCCCTCGCAGCAGCGCTACACCTCTCCATCGAAACACGCCCACGCACACGCCACATACGCGAAAGGCGGCGCGCAGACGACGAATATCCCTTTTGCTTCGTCGTCGGCGCTCCGCCTTTCACCCAAGCGCAACCGCACATCCAAGCACAGTCGTGCACCCCAAGCGCAACCGCGCGCCGCCTTTCGCCACGCGCGCCCCACGACCGCTACGTCCGGATCATCTGCCTACTTCAGATCCACGGCGATGCAATCCTCGGCCGCGTATCCGTTCGCCGAGCACCATGCCGTCGCGTCATCGGCCCGGGAGAAGCTCTCGCCGGAGAGAATCACGTAGTAGTCGGCAGCATGCCCATTCTTCGTGTAGTTGTAGTAGTCGGCCGCCCAGATGAGGATCGCGTTCGAATGCTTGTAGTGCATCTTGAGGAAC
The DNA here is from genome assembly GCF_003952025.1 of Bifidobacterium castoris. Classification (GTDB taxonomy): domain Bacteria; phylum Actinomycetota; class Actinomycetes; order Actinomycetales; family Bifidobacteriaceae; genus Bifidobacterium; species Bifidobacterium castoris. The sequence goes on from NZ_QXGI01000009.1 coordinate 91,836, forward strand.
TGCTCGTAAATGTCCGTGTATTTCCAGGCTTTCCCGTCGATGTTCATATTGTATTTCTTGCTCGACAGCTGCGTCGTGTAGTCCGAATAGAACGGCGATGCCAGCGACGAGTCGTCGTCGAGCTGCCGCTTGAGCGCAAGCTGCGCGTAGCGTTCGTTGTCGACGGCGGCGATCGACGCACCGCCGAGCGCGGCCGCCACGTCGCCCGACGCGTTGCCTTCGCCCTTCTGGTTGACCTGCCAGACGACCTTCGCGTTCGTCGGCGACGTGATCTCGTCGGCCGGCTGCCAGTGCTGCCGCGAGTTGAACGCGATCTGCGCGCTCGCCTCGCCGTCCTCGAAGTCGATCGGCTTCTTCGAGAAGTCGTAGACGGCCGCCGCGATGACGTCGCCGTCGCCGTTCTTCACGGTGATCTTGACGTTCGGTTCGGCGTAGCTGCCCGTCTCGCATGATTTCGCGGACAACGAGAGCGTCGCGATAAGCGAATTGCCGCTTGCGGTCAGGTCGTCGACGTCGACATCCGGCGTCGCCGTGCACTTCGCGTCCTTCTCCTTGTCATCCTTGTCGTCCTTGTCGTCTGCATCGCCCCCGTCGTCCGATGACGTATCCTCGGTGTCCGCCGGCGCTGTCTGCAACGACGACACCTCCTGCGGCGCCGCATCGTCGTTCGCGCGTGTCGACTGCCAGATCCAGAATCCGATCGCCGCGAGCATGATGACGACGAGCACGATGAGCGTGATGAGCAGTCCCCGGTTCGATTTCGGCTTCTTGCCGCCGGCGCTCGGCGGCGTCGTCGGAGGCATGGACGGCGGCGGGACGGCGGCCGACATCGGCATCGTGGACTCTCCGGCCGAAGGAGCGGCCGGCGACGCGGACAACGGAGCGGCCTTCGGCCCCGCGACCGTTTCCTCATACAGCGACGGATCATACGCAGGCGCAGGGGGCATGGCGCCGCTCGCCGCCGCTCGCGGCGCAGGCGGCGCCACGGACGGCGGAGTTATGCCAGCGACGCGCGTCGCGTCCGGCATCGCCGTTCCCTGTTGCAGCCGTGCGCCGCAGTTCCAGCAGAAGCCTTCCCCGTCCCCGACCTGCTGTTGGCATTGTGGACATTGCATGCTCGGTCACTTCCCTTCCTCAAGGCCGCCGTCGGAGCGGTCGGCATCGTCCGTTCGTTCAAGGAGTCCTTCCGGTTCCTTCCCCTTCCAAATATAATATGGACCTCATATATGGACCATATGCCCCAATTCGCCGTTGTGCGTGGATCTCTGCATTACAATCGGCACTATGGGGACACCCCGTTGAATAAAGAGAGAAGGAGCACCCAGATGTATTGTCCGCAATGCGGCTCAATCGTCCCGGCCGGTTCGCAGTTCTGCCCGTCGTGCGGAACGCCGGTGAACCAGCAGACGCAAACCGCCGTTCCTCCGCAGCCGGCGGCGCCAGCCGCCCCCTCCTACCCCGCTGCGCCTCCACCCGGCCCTCAGCCAGCACCGGCACCGCAAGCCGCTCCCGTCACTCCGGCTATGCCGGCGGCTCCAGCAACCCCGGCCGTGCCACCCGTCCCGGGCGCTCCGATGGGCGCCGCGCCCGCACCCCAACCGGTCACGCCAAAGGCGCCGGTGCAGATCACGCCGCAGCAGCTTGCCGCCTTCGGCACCTCCGCCGGCATCGGCATCGGCGCCGCGATCGTCATGGCGCTGCTCGGCATGCTCATTTCGTGGAGCATGCTGCAGAATCTGATCGACTCGGCCGATCTGAGCGAACCGTTGACCAATCTCAACTTCTTCCATCGTCTGGGCGTCTATCTCGCGCTTGGAGCCTCCGGCTCAATCACCGCGAAAATGGGGATGGGCGGTAGCGTGGTGGGTTCCGCCTCCGCCTCCGTGCCGCTGTCATGGATCGGCTATGCGCTCGCCATCGGATGCGCGTTCGGCGCGTTCCTGATGGCGCGCAGGGCGGCGATCCGCTTCCGCTGGGTCGGTGTCGTCAGCGCCTTCGCCGTCGGCATCGTCTCCGGTCTCGTCATGCTGCTGCTCACCGCGATCATGCGCTACTCCTATACCGAGGATACGAACTTCATCACCGTGTCCGGAGCGACGTTCCGCACCTTCGCGATGGTGTTCGTCCTTGCGACCGTCGGCGCGCTCATCGGCTATTTCCTCGCCGACACGACCGCCGACGAGTCGAACGTCTTCACCGCCGCATGGACCTGGTCACATCGCGTCCGCGGCTTCCGGCGCACCGTCGTCGAAACGGCGGCCTGCTACGTCGTCGTGTCGACCGTCGTCGCGCTCATCGTCATGATCGTCGCATCGTCGAAGATGAGCGGCCTCACATCAGGTGCGGGACCGCTGTGGGCCTTCCTTCCGCTCGTGCTGCCGGCGCTCGGCGCCTGGAGCGTCGTCATCGGCTCCTTCGGCGCCATCGAGTTCGGTTCCACCGGCGCGAGTCCGATATCGATCTCGCTGTTCGGCTCCGATGCGATGGCGACCTTCGATTACACCTGGGCCCTGTGGCTGATGTTCGTCCTCTATCTGCTGTGCGGCTTCTATGTCGCGTTGCGCGCCGCCGCACGCAACGCCTACGACCCGTATTACGCCGACTGGAGGTTCTGCTGGCAGGCGCCGGCGTGCTGGCTGGCGTTCTGGCTCATCACACCGTATCTGTTCATGGCGGTACAGGGCGGCGGCGGTGGCATCTCGAGCTCCTCCGGCATGACCTACCAGATCGTGCCGGCGCTGTGGTTCTGCCTGATCGCGGCGCTGTGGTCCTTCATCATCGAAGTCGTCGCCCGTCTGCTTGGGCCGACCGTCATCCAGTCGCTGACCGGCATCTGGCCGGTTCTCGTCGGCGGCACCGTGCGTCCGGGGCTGCGTTCGACGCGCCACGACCCGCACGAGGTCGTCTTCGCCGAATCGGTGACGATGGCAGCGCAGGCCGGCGTCGCGAGCGCGACCGAAGCCTTCGCGACGCCCGTTCCCGGCGCCCCGCAGGCGCCTGTTCGCGGCGGCATATCTGCGATGCCCAGGTCGGGCGACTCCCTGATCGCGCCCGCCGTGCCTGGCGCCGCGACGGTCGCCGCGACACGCAAGCCGATGTCGCCGAAGACGAAGATGTGGCTCATCATCGGCGGCGTCGCCGTCGGTCTGGTCATCATCCTGTCGATCGTCTTCTCGGCGCTCAATTCGTCGACCTTCAGCGCGTCGGCCACGGCGAAGCAGTACATCGCGGCGATCGAATCGGGCGATTTCAACGGCGCGAACGGCATCGCCAAACCGCAGGTCAAGAACGACCAGATGAAGCTGCTGTCCAATGACGCCGTGCCGAAGGAGGGCCGCATCTCCAACGCGCAGGTCATCAGGGAGAAGGCGAACGGCAATTCGAAGATCGTCACCGTCTCGTACACGCTCGACGGCAAGGAGGTCACCCATGACCTCAAGATGATCAAGCGCGGCAGCAAGGCGCTGTTCTTCACCGACTGGGGCGTCGCCGAGCCGATGACGACGACGATCTTCGTCTCGAAGCCCGAGGCGATCTCGGCGCTCGCCGTCAACGGCGTCGAGGTCACCGAGAAGAACGCGAAGGGCACGGACAACGGCATCTGGTCGTTCACCGTGTACCCGGGCACCTACAGCGTGTCGGCCGGCAAGTCGAAGTATCTGACGTCGGAGGCCTCGCAGATCGTCGCGAGCGGCGATGAATCGTCGTCGGATTCGCGCACGGTCCTCTCCGTCGAGGCCACCGACGCGTTGACCGAGGCGATCCAGCAGAAGGTGAACGAGAAGATCGACGAATGCGAGAAATCCACCGATCTCGAGCCGAAAGGCTGTCCGTTCAGCGCGTACTCCTATGGCGACGATAAGAACATGCGCAACTTCACATGGTCGGTCACCGACTACCCGCAGGTGGAGGTGGACACCGACTACGGCACGTTCCAGACCGACTACGGCATCAAGGTCAAGTACACCTACGAATACAGGAGCTCGGACGGCTGGGAACCGAACGACGGCAGCACGACGCTGTCGGCGATGTCCGGCATCTTCAGCGTGGACGGCGACAAGCTCACGATCGAGCTCGACGACAGCGACGACTGAGCGTGCGCGCAATACAAGGAAGCCCCTCGCAGCGAATCGGCTGCGAGGGGCTTCCTCATTGCTTAAGCTCAGACGGTATCAGGTCTGTGGATGGCCGCATGGCACGGATCGGACGCCGTCCATGCGGCCGGCGCATCACTCGGCGACGACCTTCACGAAGAAGTTCGCGGTGATCTCCGGGTGCAGGGCGACGGTGGCCGGGAATTCGCCGGTCGTCTTGATCGACTCGACGGTGATCGCCTTCGAATCGACCGCGACCTTGTCGGCGAGCGCCTTGGCGATCTGCTCGTTCGAAATGCCGCCGAAGAGCTTGCCGGATTCGGAAACCTTCGCCGGGATCTCGACGGCGATGCCCTCGATGATGCCCTTGGCCTCGACGGCGCCCTCACGGGTCGCGACGGCCTTGGCGAGGCGGGCGCGCTTCATGGCCTCGGCCTGAGCGGCGGCGCCCTTCGACCAGGCAAGGGCGTAGCCCTGCGGGATCAGGTAGTTGCGGGCGTAGCCGAGCTTGACCTCGACGATGTCGCCGGCATGGCCCAGATTGTTGACGGACTGCTTGAGAATAACCTTGGTGGTTGCCATCTTCAACTCCTCCTAGAATCAGCGGCCGTTGGTGGCGTACGGCAGCAGGGCCATCTCGCGGGCGTTCTTGATTGCCTTCGAGATCTCGCGCTGCTCCTGCACGGTGACGCCGGTGATGCGACGGGAACGGATCTTGCCGCGATCGGAGATGAACTTGCGCAGCAGCGCGACGTCCTTGTAATCGATCTCGGTAACCTTGGCAGCCTTGAGCGGGTTCGGCTTCTTCTTGAACGGCTTCACCGGCGGCTGCGGCCTCTTGCGTGACATCTATGGTCTCCTTACAAATGAAATGATGTGGTGCTGTGGTATTGCGGATGTTGGGTTCGGTGTGCGACCCGGGGCTTTAGAAATCGTCCTCGTCGCCGTTGCCGCCGAATTCGCTCGTCCCGAAGCTGCCGAAGCTCGAGCCCGAGGACTGCGAGGACTCGCCCCACGGATCGGTGGCCGGAGCCTGCTGCTGCGGAGCGCCATAGCTGCTCGCGCCGCCGTTGTAGGCGGCTCCGCCCTGATATCCTCCACGGCTCGCATTGCCGGCGGGGGCGTTGTTGTAGCCACCCTGCTGGTTGCCGACGAAGCCGGAGCTCGCGGACTGGCGCTGGACCTGCGCGGTCGCGCGGCGCAGCGAAGGACCGATGTCCTCGACGCGCAGCTCGACGACGGTGCGCTGCGAGCCGTCCTGCGCCTGATACGAGCGCTGCGTCAGACGGCCCTGAGCGATGACGGACATGCCCTTGGACAGTGTGTTCGCGATGTTCGACGCAAGCGAGGTGCGTGCCGAATCCCACGCCGAGCAGTTCATGAACAGCGTGTCGCCGTCCTCCCACTGGTTGGTGTTCCGGTTGAACGTACGCGTGGACGAAGCGATGGTGAAGTTGACGACCGTCGAGCCGCTGCCCACGGTGCGCAGTTCCGGATCGCGGGTCAGATTGCCCGTGATCGTGATGATGGTTTCACCTGCCATGTCTTGCCTGCCTATCCTTGTGCAAAAACCCTACAGCGGAATTACTTACGGATGATCTTCGTGCGAACGATCGCTTCGTTCAGATTCATGACGCGGTCAAGCTCGTCGCTGACCTGCGGTTCGCAGCTGTACGTCACGACGACGTAGTTGCCTTCGTTCTTGCCATCGATCTCGTAAGCGAGCTTGCGGCGTCCCCAGATATCGATGTTCTCGACGGAACCGCCTTCCTTGGTGACGATCTCCATGTGCTGATCAGTCAGCTTCTTCAGACCGTTATCATCCAGTTCAGGATCGGCAATGAACATCATTTCGTACTTATGCGCAGACATCACCCACCTCCTTCGGACTTTCGGCCACGGACGTTCCGTGACAGGAGTGTGTATGCGTTGTGCCGTGTCCCGGGGCGCCGTTGCGGCACGCCCGATTCAGAGCAACTTTCATAGCATAGCCGCAAAGGAGGACACCTCCGGCCGGCGCATGCGCCTCCGCTTCCGCGCGTTTCGCCGCGCAAGACCTCGCGCAGCGCCCTTCGCACCGCGCCATGGGCCGAACGGCGGCCGCCGCACATACAGCCACATTGTTATATTGGTGTTGCTTGAACCACGGGTACTCCCACGCATTTGAAAGGCGAACCATGTCTGCAGTTCTCGAAGGCACACCCGATAAACGACTCGCACTCGTCACCGGACGCGCCTATCCGGAACAAGCTGAGGAAACCGCGCACTATCTGGGCACCGAGGTCCTGCCAACGACGGCCTACGACTTCGCGAACGGCGAGATGTACGTGCGGTTCACCGAGCCCGTCCGCGGCGCCGACGTGTTCATCATGCAGGCGCATACGCAGCCAATCAACAAATGGATCATGGAGCAGCTCATCATGATCGACGCCGCCAAACGCGCATCGGCGCGTTCGATCACCGTCGTGGCGCCGTTCTTCGGCTATTCGCGTCAGGACAAGAAGCATCTGGGCCGCGAACCGATCACGGCGAAGCTGATGTTCTCGCTGCTGCAGGCGGCCGGCGCCGACCGCGTCATGACCGTCGACCTGCACGCCGCGCAGGAGCAGGGCTTCTTCAGCGGCCCGGTCGACCATCTGACGGCGATGCCGGTGCTGCTCGGCTACATGCGCAACCGTCTGCCGCTCGACAACACGACGATCGTCTCCCCCGACGCCGGCCGCATCAAGGTCTCGGAGCAGTGGGCGGCGAAGCTCGGCGGCCTGCCGCTCGCCTTCATCCACAAGACCCGCGACACGACGCGTCCGAACCATGCGGTCGCCCACGGCATCATCGGCGATGTCAAGGGCCGCGACTGCGTCGTCGTCGACGACATGATCGACACGGCGGGCACGATCTGCGAGGCCGTCCGCACGCTCCACGAGCACGGCGCGAAGTCGGTCACGCTCGTCGCGACGCACGGCCTGCTGTCCGGACCGGCCGTCGAGCGTCTGCGCGACAGCGGCGCGAAGGAGATCGTGCTGATGGACACGGTGCCGATCCCCGAGGAGAAGCGACTGCCGAACATGACGGTGCTTTCGACGGCGCCGCTGCTCGCCGCCGGCATCCGTTCGGTCTTCGAATCGCGTTCCGTCTCGAATCTGCTCAACGGACTGCCCGAGGACATGCGCACACGCAACATCTACGCGTGACAAACGGTCGTATGGATGAGGGCGGCCCGTCCCAATTGGGACGGGCCGCCCTCATCCATACGACCGTTTGTCTCAGCGCTTCAACGCGAACATGTCGCGAATCTGCACGCTCGTGCCGTAGGACGCCTGCGCCCCGTAGCCGGTCGCCGCATAGGCGGATACGTACGAGGCGAGCCGCGCGGCCTCCCGCAGCGTCATGCCGGAGGCGAGCGCCGCAAGCACGGTGCCCATGAAGGAGTCGCCGCAACCGGTGGTGTCCACGGCGGCCACACGCACCGGCGGGATGCGGACGATGGGTTCCTGCGCGTCCTCATCGAGCACGACCGAGCCGTCGCCGCCCAGCGTGACGATCGCCTGCCGGAATCCGAAGTCGTGCAGCCTGCCCTGTGCGTAGGTCCAATCGAAGCCGTCCCAGTCGTCGTCCTCGGGTTCTTCGATGTGCAGCAGCTGTGCGAGCTCATGCTCATTGACGAGCAGGATGTCGGCGTTGGCGATGAGCTCGGCGGGCAGCTGCGGCAGGAAGGGCGAATCGTTGACGAGCACCTTGACACCGGCCTCATGGCACATCCTGGCGCATGCGGTCACCGTCTCCAACGGGCTTTCCAGACACAGGCCGAGCACCGAGGACGCGGTGAGCAGATCCCGCTGCGATTCCACGTATTCCACGCTGACGTTGGCGTTGGACCCCGGCGAGTAGACGATCGTGTTCTCTCCCGTCGAGTCCACGGTGATCACGGTGGTGCCGCTGGGGCCCAGCACCTTGCGTATGCCGTTGGTGTTCACACCGGCGTCGGCGAGGCTGCCGAGCAGGAAATCGGCGTTGGCGTCGGAACCGACGGCCCCGAACATGCGGACCGTGGCGCCGAGCTTCGCCGCCGCGGCGGCCTGATTGCCCGATTTGCCGCCGGGCAGCACCTGCAACGGCCCTCCGGTGACCGTCTCGCCCGGCCCGGGAAGACGTTCGGTGGTGACGGTGTAATCCGCGTTCATCGATCCGACGACCGATACCGAACCATGGATGCGGTCAAGCAGATCGAGTGTCTGTGCGGTGTTCATGAGCTCTCCTTTTTCCTGTGCGTTCATTGTGCCGTGCTCTCGGCCGGGCGTTGCATCGGAGGACAGGGCGTCCGCTCGTCATATCGGCGGGGACGCCCCAGACCACGTCACTTGACGGGGTCGAGCACCTCCAGGACCTCCTGCGGCTGGTCGACGGTCTTCTGTTCCTGTGCGCTCTCACCGGCGTAGATCCTCTTGTGGAACACGATGAACCAGATGAGGCCGAGGGCGACGACGCCGGCGGCGATGAGCAGCAGGTTCGAATAGACGGCGGCCGGGCCGGTCGCGCCGATGAGCGATCCGCCGCCGAGCGTGGTCGCGCCCAGCTGCGCGCCGAAGACGGCGATGCCGATCGAGGCGGTCACGTTCATCACGAGATCGTTCATGCCGACGCCGCGTCCGGACTCATCGACCGGCAGCGTGTCCAGCACGGTGGAGACGACAGGCGAGTACATCAGGCCGCAGCCGGCGTAGAACACGCAGGCGAAGACCGTGAGCAGCGTGAAGTTCGTGTTCACGCACAGCGCCGAACCGACGAATCCGCACATCATGAACAGCGATGCGAGCACGATGGCCGGCGTGCGGCCGATCTTGCCGACAATCCAGCCCGAGGTGGTGCCGAAGACGGCGGCCACGATGAAGGCCCACACGATGTACTGGGAGACCTGCGTCACGTCCATGTCGTACAGCGCGCCGCCCATGCTGTTGAAGATCGGCGAGACGCAGTAGTTGGTGAAGTAGAACAGCACGATGAGCATGATGCCCGCGAGCCAGCGCGTGTTCTTGAAGAACGCCGGTGTGATGAACGGATCGTCGGCCTTGTTGATGTACACCGCGAAGATCACGAACAGCGCGGCGCACACGCCAAGCATCCACCACTTGTTGTACGAGAAGAACAGCGAGAGGAAGGCCGAGGCGAGGCCGAAGATGACGAATCCGACCCAGTCCACATGCTGCGAGCCGCCGCGGTGGTTCGGCAGCAGGTGCAGCAGGAACGGCAGGAACACGATGGTGACGGCCGGGATGAGGAACAGGTACTGCCATGCGATCGAGGTGAGCAGGCCGGCGGCGAAGACGCCGATGGCCGCGGAGATCTGGTAGCCGGCCGTGAACAGGCCGAAGAAGATCACCTTGAGTTCCTTCTTCAGGTACTTCGTGGCGATGACCAGATAGACGGAGCCCGAGACCTGCTCGCCCGCGGTCTGCAGCATACGGGCGATGATCACCGTCCACAGGTTCTTCGTGAAGAAGAAGTTCGCGATGAACCCGAACAACGATCCCACGAACAGCGTGACCAGGCCGAATACGATCAGTTTCTTGAGCGAGACGAAATCGCCGAGCGAACCGTAGATGAAGCAGACGATGCCGAGCACGATGCTCGGCAGGCTCGTGATCAGCGCCGCCTGTTCCGGCGCTCCGACGTCGTTGCCGATGTTGGTGAACACCAGGTTGAAGCCCTGCAGGCACAGCGTGCCGAGGATGAAGGTGATGAGCAGCAGGATGAGGGCGTGCACGGCCATCTTGTTCTGCGCTTCGAGATCCGGCGCGTCCTGCTTGACGGCATTGTCAATTGTGGCACTCATGATTGGTCCTTGTGTGATACGGGAATGATTGCGGTTGGAGGCGCGGGGCTCAGACGGCCTGACGCGCGACGTTCGTGATGCGGGTCATGAATTCATCGAGGAACCTCGGCACATCGACGCCGAGCGCGACGCCCATCGTCTTGTGTGAATCGTTGAGACGCTCCTCGTCGCCGATCGTGCGGCCGCGGGTCGGACCCTCGACGTCGACCTTCATGTTGATCGGATGGAGGGTGACAAGCGTGGGATCGACGGCGACGCCGACGGCGAGCGGATCGTGCAGCCCGCAGCCGCCGAGGTGCGGCGCCGTGGTCTCATAGGCCTTGATGTAGAAATCGGTCATGTCGGCGAGGAACGTGCCCGCCGCATTGCCCAGATCGCGCCAGGTCCGCGTCTCCTTGTAGGTGAGCAGCGTCTGCAGCGTCACGTCGAGGCCGACCATCGTCGCATTCTTCGTGTGGCGGAATACGTAGTCCGCGGCATCCGGATCCTGCGAGATGTTGGCTTCAGTCCACGCGTTCACGTTGCCCGGCACCGTCAGCGCACCGCCCATGAACACGATTGAGCCGAGCTGGTCGGCGATCTCCGGCGCCTTCTTGAACGCGGCGGCGATGTTCGTCTGCGGACCCGTCGGCACATAGACGAGGTCGTCGCCGTAGGTCTTCGCCGCGTCGATGATGAAATCGACGGCCGGCTCGCTTTCGGCCTCACGGTCCGAATCCGGGATGGCGACGTCGCCGATGCCGTTGTCCCCGTGGATGAACGAGGAGACCGGGAGCACTTCGAACGAATCCTTCGTGCTCGCATGGGGCAGACCCTTGTATACCGGGACCTCGGGATGTCCGAGCAGGTCGGTTATCGCGAGTGCATTGCGCACGCCCTGCTCCATGAGCACATTGCCGTAGGTGCCGGTGATGCCGATGAGTTCGATTTCCGGGCTGCCCAACGCGTAGGAGATGGCAAGCGTGTCATCGACACCGGTGTCCAGATCCAAAATGAGCTTCTTCATCGCTTCGTCCTTCCTTCTTCCTTGAAATACCACGTCGTCGTCGACGAAGTTGAACTGTTGGCTGCCGCTCTTTGATAAAACGTTTTATCAAAGGACTACGTTCATCATAGACCATCGTGCGAGGTTCTGCCAAAAGAAGAATGGAAGCGGCGTGTCCCCTTCCGGCGTCGATGCCGCCGGGCATGACGCGCCGCCTATGCGACTGTCTCGCCGGCGACGAGCTGCGGGGTGAGTAGCGACGTCCGCGTCGCCGTGACGCAATCCTTCCCGGTGTCATGCCGCCGGATATGGCGGTACAGGCACTCCCAGCTGCTCACAGCGAGCTTGTGCACATCCTGCTCGATCGTCGTGAGCCTGGACGCCATGCCGAAGCGCCGCAGGATGTTGTCGTATCCGATGATCGACAACGCCTCCGGCACATGCAGGCCGAGCTCGGCGAGTCGCTGCATGACGCCCATCGCCATCAGGTCGTTGCAGCAGAACAGCGCGGTCGCGCCGAAATCAAGCACACGGTCCGCAAGTGCATAGCCGCTGCCGAAACGGTAGTTGCCGTTGAGCACCAGGATGTCATCGTCGGTGATGTGATGGCCGTGCAGGACATCGACGAATCCGCGCATGCGATTGCCCGCGTTGACGTCATCGGCCTGCCCGCTGATGCACGCGAAGCGACGATGGCGCGCCTCGAGCAGCCGTTGCGCCGCGAGCCTGCCGCCCTGCGTGTTGTCGAAGGCGACGCCGTCGCAGATGCGCGCCGTGACGAGACGGTCGATGAGCGTGACGGGGCAATGCGCGTCCGCGATCTGCCGCTGCAGCTGCCGTGTGTGGCGGTACGACTCCAGTGACGGGATGAGCAGCATCCCGTCGATGTCGCGAGCGAGGTAGTTCGACATCAGCGCGCTTTCGTTCGCGCGCAGATCGTTCGAATTGGACAGGAACAGCGCATAGCCGGCTTCGTGGCACGCCTCCTCGAGATGCCGCGCGAGCGACGCGAAGAACATGTTCTCGATGTCCGGGACGATGAGCGCGATCAGATGCGTCTCGCTCGTGACGAGGCTGCGCGCGTTCTCATTGACGACATAGTTGAGCCGCGCGGCGATGTCCCGGATGCGTTGCTGCGTCTCCTTGGCGATGCGCGACGGCTTGTTGTTGAGTACGAGCGAGACCGCCGCCGGCGACACTTCGGCCTCCTTGGCGATCTCCTTGAGCGTCACACGTTTACGCATCATTCCCCGATTCGATGGCTGCCGTGATCCGTCCACGACAGGACAATGGCTGTCGTATTCCATTGTAGGGCCATACGATGCATCATGCCTTCGCGAAAAGGCGAAGGCATATATGGGTGTTTTGTTTTTGGGTTGGATATGGGAAGAGCCCGCCGTGGTGGTGGGCTCTTCGTGTGAAGTGTGGGTGCGGCGGCGTGCTACTCTCCCACACCCTGTCGGGTGCAGTACCATCGCCGTGCCAGGTCTTAGCTTCCGGGTTCG